>NZ_BAAHXF010000003.1:0-12633 GCF_054657015.1 Magnetospira thiophila | reverse complement strand
TGCTTCGTGATACCCTATTGACCGTCCCATAGTAGTGAGCGGCAGAAAAGTTGGGGTGATTTTCATAATCACCATTGACAAATATCGTGCAAAATCCTCCCCCCTGAAAGTATGCGTACCCCGTGCCGAAGGTCCCCGACGCGGTGACCGTATCGACACAG
Organism: Magnetospira thiophila; assembly: GCF_054657015.1. Classification (NCBI taxonomy): domain Bacteria; kingdom Pseudomonadati; phylum Pseudomonadota; class Alphaproteobacteria; order Rhodospirillales; family Thalassospiraceae; genus Magnetospira; species Magnetospira thiophila. Next base: position 12,472 of record NZ_BAAHXF010000003.1, on the reverse strand, counting down.
ACGTCGGTCGGCCCGGTCGGCACCCCGGCCCCAATGGCCTTCTCGTAGTCGGTGCCGTCCGGCCGCCGCCAGATCTCCACCAGGTCGGTCAACTGCAAGGCATCGCAGCCCGCATATTCCCATTGCCCGTTGGGCAGGGTGTCGGTGCCGGTCAGTTCGAATGGCATCTGGGTTGCCCCCTGGAGCACTTCGGCGGTCTTGATGTCGTAGCGCCCGCTGGGCGGCGTGATATAGACCGTGCTCAGGGCATAGGCGAACAGTTGGTCGTCATGGTTCTGCCAACCGGCGGTCTCCACCTGATGGGCATAGACCGCCGCCGAGGCCTGACAGCCGGTGACATAGACGGGCACCCCGTTGTGCAGGTAGTAGAAGCGCTCCTCGCCATAGCTGACCCCGGCGGTCAGGTCGTGTTCCCAGGTCGCCGGGTTGTCGCAGCCCCCGGTGGTCGTGGCGATGGGCAACGCCCCCGAGGTGTCCGGGGCGCATTCGGTGATATACTGCTTCACCCCATCCACGTTGATCCGCAACCGGCTTTGCAGGGTCACCGTGCCGCCGTCCAGATCGACAATCGGCGAACAGACATATTGCCCGTCCGATCCCTCGTAGATTTGTTCATGGACATATTCGACGCCGGTGTCGGTGCAGCCGCCCGCCTGATAGGTGATGCCGTCGAGAGCATAGGTCCAGGTGCCCTGCTGATAGGAGGTGCCGCCCGCGTAGTCGTGGCGGATCGAGCAGCCGTTGGTGGTCCGCACCATGGGCACGGGGGCCTTGGTCTCGGAGGCCTGGCAGCCCCGCACCTGCACGTCGGCGTTGTTGGAATCCCGATAGATCAGGGCCGACTGGGGCACCGCCTGTTGCGCCTGATAATCGAGCAACAGGGTGCAGGCGGTGAAGGTCTCGACAATGGGGAACAGTTGATCGCTGTCCGCTGCGCATTCGGTGACCTCCTGACGCGCCCCGCCCGCGTCCACATAATATAAGAGATACTGCGCCGTCGCCGTGCGCGCCTCCATGTCCACCAGATCGGAACAGACCGAATAGCTGCGTTGCAGGGTGAAGCCCTCCGCCCCGTCGGTGCAGGGGGTTTCCGAGGCGACCACGCCGCCGGTCGCCGTCACCGTCTTGGATTGCTGAATGGCCCGCAGTTGCTCGATGTCGATGCGCACCGGGCAACCCTCGGTGACCACACTCACCGTCTCGGTGGGGGCGTCGGCCAATTGCACCGGATCAGGGGTCTTGTAGGCCGCCGCCGGATCGTTGGCCGTAGCATTGCTTCCGGCCGGTTTGGCCCCGTCGTCGGTGGAGGCGATAACGGCGGGCTCTTCTTGCGTTGGCGTTTCTGCCGGATGTTCGGCCAGCCGCTTCAGGGCCTCGATCAGACTCGCCCCGTCCCCCTGCACGGTGACCGGGGCCGCCGGTTGCAGTCGCGGATCGTCCAGTTCGAACTGGGCCGAGAACAGGTTGGAGTCCAACGCCTCCCGCCGCCCGTCCTTCTCCACCCCGACCAGCACCACCTGCCCGATGCGCTTGTCTTCCACCGTCACATAACGGGCGTAGGCCTTGGCGGTGACGCCCCGGGTCAGGTCCGGCGATGCCCCCGGCACGGTGAGCAGGCTGAGATCGAGCGGCAGCGGCTCGCCCTCGGGGATCTCGGTCAGCCGCGCGGCGCGGGTCAGAATATTCACCTTGGCGGCCAGGGTGGCGATCATCGCCGGATCGTCTTCGGCGGCTGGATCGGGCGTCTCCGCCGCAGGGGCCGCCAGGGCGGCGAGCAGCGCGGCAACGGCCAGCGCCAGGATCAGGGCTTGCGTCTTCATGTTCCGTCTCCTTGTCCGGGTTTGCGGATGTACCAATCGTGGGCGGGCCGGATCTGCACCCGCGTCCCCTGGGCAATGGTCACGATGGGCACCAGATTGACCGTTTGTTCCAAAACAGATGCGGTGATCTCGCCGAACTTCTCTGACAGTTCCTGCGCCCCCTCGCCGGTGACCGCGCCGACCGAGGAGGTGGCGTCCCCCTTGTCGGCCAGGGCGCTGGCCAACCGCACGGTGGCCGAGATTGCCGAGATCAGGATGGCCGTGCCGTATTTTTCCCAGAAGCGGTTGTCCACCTCGCCGGTGATTCCGGCCCGCCCCTGCTGGTCGCCCACCGGGGCCGCCAGTTCGAGGATTTCCGCCCGGTGCCCGGCCATGAGCACCCGCTTGCAGGTCAGGGACAGCCGGGTGCTGCCCACCTGCTTCGGGCTCTCGTAATCGCAGATCAACCGCGAGCCCTTGGGGATCAACACGTTGCGACCGTGATAGCCGAACACGTCGCGGCTGGTCTGGATGATCGCCTCGCCCCCCTCCTTGCTGTCGAGCTGACTGTTGATGCCGGTCTCCAGCACGCCGCTGATGTAGCGGTCGGCCGCCAGGATGCGGGCGTTGTCCACCGGCGGACCGGAGAGCCGTCGCTCTGCCCCATAACCTTCCGGCTCCCCGGGCATTGCCCCACCTTCCATGCCGGGCGTCAGGCGGGCTAGTTGCGGGGTTTTGGGTCCGGGCAAGGCCCCGTCGATCAGGCCGTCGCCGTCGAACATCGCCGGATGGGCCAGCGCGGTTTGCAGGGCAATCCGATAGGGATCGGGACGCGGCGCGACGACCAGCGGACGCGGGATCGGGGCCGGAGGCGGTGGCGGGGCCGCATTGTTGATCACCCGGGTGAGCACCACCGGCGGGAAGGCGGGCGGCTTTTGCGGCTGCGGCACCGGCGGCGGCGGTGGGGCATTGAAGGTCCAGGCCGCCTCGTCGCCATCGGGCAACGGCGGCGCGCCTTCCACCGTCGCCGTCTGGCACAGGCCACCGAGGGTCAGGCCGAGGGCCAGGGCCGCTTCGCAGAACAAACCCATCACGCCCCTCCGCTATAACGAATGCACAGGAACCGGGTGCCGGACTTGAGGGTGATCAGCGGCTGGGTGCTCTCGATAATGTAGGTGGTCCCCCGAACCCGGGTGTTGACCAGTTCGTCCAGCCCGTCCACCACCACATAGGCGGTGGGCAGTTCCAGATCCCGCCAGCGTTCCCCGAAACGGACGTAGGTGAACACATCGTCCCGGAACACCGTCTCCGGCTTCAGATCGTCACTGCCCGAGAGTTCGTAATCGCCCCAACCGCGCAGCTTGTCCGGATCGAAGGGCACCGTCTCCACAAAGTCGTCGGGCAGCGGTTCCGCCGGGGTATCGGACAGATCTGAGGCCGCCGATGTGCCTGGGGGCGGCAGCTCCAGGGTTTGAATATCGGTTTTGCCTGCCGGGGCGATGATCGGCGGCGCATCGACCGCCCCCTCGATGCGCACCACCAGATCGGGCAGGGTATCGGCATTGAACCCTTCGGCCCGCAGATAGAAGGGATACAACGCGCCGGAACGGCCATGCACCACCATGTTGCTGTCCAGGCCGAACCCGGCGGGCATCACCGACAGACGACGCGGGCCGCGCAGGGTGACCTTGAATGCCGCCGGGTCGCCCAGGTCGGCACGTTCGATCCTCTCACCCTCCGGCAGTTCGATCACCGTCACCATGCGTTCGCGCAACCGCACCCTATAAGTACAGTCGGCACAGACCAGGGTGCGATAGACCCCGGCGGTCTCGTCGGCCCGGTCCCAGGCCGCCTGGATCTGACCGCCGACGCTTAACCGCAGCAGCTCGCCATAGTCCCCGTCGGCCTGCCGCTTGGCTTGCGCCACGGCGGACTCCGGCACCGGACGCTGTGGCCCGCCGTTGGGGAACGGCGTCTGCGCCACGGCGGGGGTTAAGGGGATCAACGACAGGGAAAAAAGGGCCACCGTCGCCCCTATCGGGCGACGGCAGCGCCATTGAGGCGCCGCGAAGCGTAAGCGGAGCGAGCCAAGCACCCGGAGGGTGCGCCCGGCGCTTGAGGGGGACAGGCGGGCCGGGCAACCTGCCCGCCGATAAGGAATCTTATTCATGAGTTGGCCCTTTCCTTGAGAACCAGGTCGAGGACGGTGATGCCCAGAGGGTTTTCGTATTTGTCCGCCGCGCGCACGGTCTGCGGACGCAGGGTCAGGTTCAGATAGGCCCGCAGCTTCTTGCGCTCGATCTCCGCCCCGTCCTTGTGGTCGGTCTGCACCAGGTCAACCGCATACTTGTAGGTGCCGCCGAAGGAATCGATGCGGTCCACGCTTTCCACGGTGATCGAACGGGTCAGACGGGCATCGAGAGCATCCTGCACCGCGCCGCTGTCGATACGCTCGCGGCGGAAGCGCTCGTAGAACGCCCGGTCGGTCATGGTGAAGGCCTGACGAAAGCGCTCCGTCTGGGTCACCGTGTCGATCTCCAGCAGCATCCGCACATAGCGCCGGGCCATGTTCTCCAGCAGCACGTCCAGTCCCTGCACCGTTCGTTCCACCGGCTCGATGCGGTACAGCCGGTTGTCGTCCGGATCGGTGCGCACCAGGGCAATCTCGGTGGTCTTCAAGGGCAACAGATGGGCGAAGGCGCTGACCGTCACCGACAGCCCACCCAGCAGCGCCACGTTCATCGCCACGCTCAGGCGCAGCAGCCAGGCCAGACGCCGATGGGCCACCCCGAAGCTGTACGGATCGGCCCTGAACACCGCCGCATGGCTCACCGTCCGGTTCTCGTCCAGGGGGGTCAGCTCATCCATTTGAAGCCTCTTCCGTCAAACTGGAGGGGCAGGCAGGCACAGGGGCTTTGGCGCATCTCATCGGCCCCGGAACCCTCGTTGGTCGGCATTTCCACCTGTGGGGTGACGGCACAGCCGCCCAATCCAACGACGGCCAGGAGCAGCAGCAAAAGCACCAGCAGAACATTCCTCATGACGGTCGCCTCCTTCATGGCTTTGCGTTGATGTTGCGGACTCGGTTCAGGATTTCAGCGGCGCGGGTCGAGACCTGCTCGAAGGCCGCGATAGGATGGCTTGCGGCCCCGGCGGTCCAGCCGGTGGCCTGAGCGGCACCACTGGCCGCCTTCCCGAGAACCATCGCCGCAGGTCCGCCCGGCATGGCGACGAGGCCCTTCTTGGCGAAGGAGAAGGCCGTGCCAGCGATCCCCGCCGTCAGGACACCTGCCGCCGTGTTGGTGAGGGCCGATCCGGAGATGGAGTTGGCGAGGCCGGTGGCTTCGGTCATAAAGGCGGTGCCCATCCAGCCCAGGGCCATGGCCAGCAGCAACGCCGTGTTGTTCATCGACAGGTCTTCCTGGTCGAAGGTGACCGGATCGCCGACATTGAGTGCCGTCGTGCCGTACATGACCACGGCCAGGGCGGCGGTCGATGCAAACAGGACCATGAACGACGAGATCAAAGTACGCATGCCGCTGACCGCCATGCCGCGCCCCCAGCCGAAGCCAAAGCCCAGCATCAGATAGGGACTGAAGGTGGCCAGCATCATGATCCGGAAGATCGACACCACCACCTGGCTGAAGTAGACGATGAGCAGCAGGAAGTACGGAACGACCAGCGCGATGGCATAGAAGATCGGCAGGGTGTTGGTGAGCGAGGTCTTGCGGGCCAGTTGACCGGCCAGGCCGAGCACCTGCATGATCCCGGTCTCGGCTTTCTCCACCAGGGCCGTCATGCCTGCAAGGCCACTCGGTTGCACTGAGGATTGCCCCGCTTCGCCGACCGACAGGGCGACGCTCGCGGCCGATCCCATCACCGACAAAGAGGCCTGATAGATGTTGTTGACCAGCCCCGGACCCTGGCCCGTCAGCAAAATCCATGCTATAAATACGAAGACGAACTCCTTACCAAAGGCTGCGAGATCGGCCTGCCCGAGGATCATCTTGAGACCGTGAATCACCACCCACAGACCGACCAACGACAGAAAGAGCAATTGCATCGGATCGACCAGAACCGCACTCAAATCCTGCGTGAATTGATTGGCCAGATTGACGTATTCGGTGACGATCTCGCAGGTGAAGCAATCTATGGCTCTCATTCGTCCTTCTCCTCTCCGTCCCCGGCCAAACGGCTGTCCAGCGGCACCCCGGCTTTCATCACGTAGGCCGACTGCACCTTCAGCAACTGCGCCAGGATCTGCGTCTGTTGCGCCATGGCCCGGGCCATCAGCACCTGCCCCTTGGCGATGACCGCCAGCCGGTCATTCTGATCCTTGGCCGCGTCGGCCGCCGTCTCCAGTTCGCCCGCCGCCTTGTTCAGGGCTTCCGCTCCTTGCGCTGCCACGTCGCCCTGACCCAGGCCCTTGGAGGCCGCATCAACGATCATGTTGTCGCGCCGCACCTCCACCGCCTTGCGCGCCTTTTCCTGGTCCTCCCAGGGTTTGGCGGTGATCGTCTTGGGATCAATCCACAGGGTTTGCCGATAGGCGTCTCCGGCCTCGCAGATGGAGGTGAAGTCCATGTCCTCAAACTCGACCGAGGGCATGAGCTTGCTCAGATCGGGCACCAGACATTGGGCATCCTGCCGCAGGTCGCGCCCGACCTTGGCCAGATTGATCAGCGGCAGGGTGATCTGTCCCATCTTGCCGAGGGCGTTGAGCTGTTCCTGAGCCTTCTTCGACAGCTCGGTGAGCTTGTCGATCTGCTGCTGCATTTTGCTCAGCTGGTCGGTCAGCTTGCCGATGGCCGTGGTGTCGATGACCGGATATTCAGCCCGCGCCGGACTGGCGACGGCGAGCAGCAACAGTAGCGGCAGGGTCTTTTTTGCCCGTCGTTCAACTTCTCCGATCCATTCCACCAGCAGCTCGAAGTAGCCGTCGTCCCAGCCCCTCACCCCGAGGAAGGACAACCGATGGCTCACCGTCGCGGGGGCGATCTTGAGCTTGAGCGCGATCTCCCGGTTGCTCTTGCCCTTGCGGCGCAGACCGACCAAGGCCAGGTCCCGCTTCAGGGTCCAGTGGGTCACAGATGATCCGGCCATGCCGCCCCCCATTGTGCCTGAAGGGCCGCCAGTCGCCGGTTGGCGTCCGGTCCGGCCTGATAGAAGCGCAGCGCCGCGCCCAGGGGCCGCAGGTCCACGTCGATGATGGCGCTCTCGTCGAAGCCACTGGCCGCGTCACGCTTGATCACCAAGGCCCGCCGCTCGCCCGGACGCCGCTCTTCCCCATCGCCGCAGACGAAGGCGATCTGTTCGTCGTTCAGCTTGAATGGGCGCAACGAGGCTTCGCTGGCCTGACTGTTGGGCAGGAACAAAAAGGTCGAGGTGTTCTCGATGAAGGCGTCTGCCCCCGGCGACTTGAACAAGGCCGCCGGGTCCTGGAAGGCCAGACCGACCGAGCCGTTGAGCTTGCGGTACTCGCGGAACATCTCCATGGCCAGATTGCGGAAGCCGTCGTTCTGCAACAGCTTCGCCGCCTCGTCGATAAAGATGGTGAAGCCCTTGGCATGGCCTGCCGCCCGATAGATGGCCGAGGCGATATGCGCCACCACCGGCGGACCGACCACCGGATCGTCTAGCGCCTCGTTCATGTTGATGCCGACCATGTGAGAGCGATCAAGGAAGCCGCCCAGACTGTCGTGCGGGGCATTGAATATGTGGCTGTTCAGGCCCCGGTTGCCTTTCTCGTCCACCACCCAGCGGGCAAAGGCTTTGCGCAACGCCGTTTGCTTCTCGAAGGCGAAGGGATAGATGGTGTTGAGACTGCGTTCCGGCGGCTGCACGGTGAAGGCCAGTTCCACCGCATGGGCAAAAGCCGCGTCGTCGTCGTCCCCCTCGCCCCTTCCCGCGACCATGGCCTTGAGGATGGAATAGATGCGATGCCGGTTGGTCGGCGTATCCTCCCCCACGTCGAGCGGGTTCAGCGCCAGGTCGTCATAGCCCTGATAGACACCGCCCAGGGCCTCGACCATGAACCGGGCCCCCTCCTTGGAATCGAAGATGTAGGAACGCACCCCCTCGAACTTCGCCAGGCCGCCCAAGATATGCATCATCAAGGTGGACTTGCCGCCGCCGGTGGGCGCGAAGACCAGATAGTTGCCGCGCGACTTCGGCTTCTCCGAGACATGCAGTTGCAGGGCATAAGCCTGCCCCGAAGGGGTGCGGAACAGGCGCACCGGTGCCGCCCCATACGGCCCCTCGGTCATGCCGGTGGCCGAATGGGGAAAGGCCCACAAGGCGGCGATGTTTTCCTCGCGCAGGGTCAGCGGGCGCAGCAGGGAACTCATCCCCGGTCGCCGCGAGGTCCGGCGCGGCAGCCGGTCGAACCAGCACAGCGCCGCCGCCTCGGTCTCGACGCTATAGAGCACCCGGCGCTTGCCGAGCCGTTCGCCCGCCGCCTCGGTGAGAGCGTCCAGGGCCGCTTCGTCGGGAGCCCGCAAAATGATCTGGAACTGGGTATGGAACAGGGTCGTATGACCTTCGGCCAGCAACTGCATGGTCGCCTCGCATTCCGCCGCTACCGCCGGATTGCCGATCAGCCCGGTCTCTTGCGCCTGCTTCTTGCGCTTGAGCAGCATCAGCGCTTCCTCGCGTCCCCAGGGCTCGCAGAGCTGCGCCACCTCCACATCCCCATGCAGAGCCAGCAGTTCGCCGACCAGTCGTCCGGAGACCGCCTCCGGCCATTGGCGTACGGCCATCACCCGATGCAGTTGACGCGACGGCAGGCGGGCCGTGATCAGGCCGCTCCGCCGGTCGATGGACAGATCGGCGGCAGGCAGGTTGCCGGAGATCGCCCTGGAGACGGCGGGCAGATCCTGGCGCAGGTCGCCGCTGACCAGAAAGTTGAGGAACCCGGTCAGTTCACAGGGCGCGTCCGGATCTTCGGCCAGACCGAGCACCCGGGGGGCATAGTCCATCCCCATGGCCATCACCTTGCCCTGCCCCTCGTGCAGGGGGCGCAGACTGCGCGCCGACAGCACCAGATACCATTCGATGTGATAGGAGGACTGGAACAGCCCCCGTTCCGCCGCGCCGATCTCGGCCAGGGCCGGGGATGGCCAACGGGCCTCGAATCTCAGTTCCCGTCGCCGCTTGACCCCGAACAGTCGGATCGTCAGCCCCAGTTCGCCGAGCAGATGCAACAGCGCCGCCCGACCCTTGAGCATCTGCACCTGCTGCGTCTCCACCTTGGCATTGAAGTTGGAACCGCGCAGACGAAAGACCCGGAACAAAACCCCGTCCTTCAGCCGCACGGTCAGGCCATCCGGCTCGATGCTGTCCAGCTCCAGCTCGTCGGCCAGCCAGTCGTGATCGACCGCGCCGAGCATCAGCCGCCGGGCAGCGGGCACTACCAGACCGCCCGCCAGCAGGGCCGAGGTGCCGGTGAAGAGCAGCGACCCCCACATCAGCGGGGCGCTCCAGAGATCAACACCCGATGCGGGCGACCGCGCCAGAAGCGCTGACCCCGGAAAAGCAGGGTGGCGAAGTGCGGATCGGTGCGGTTCGCCTTGAACGGCAGCACCCAACTGACGGCCCCGACGGCCATGGCCCCGATCAGCGCCAGACCGATCAGATCGACGGCGACAAACACCCCGAAGGCGATGGTCGTCGCCGTGACAACCAGGATGAACATCTCCGGGGGCACGCCGAACTGGGTCAGCGGCATCTGTACCCCCCGCAGGATGACGCTCTGCGCCTTCATTGCGCCGTCTCCAGCAGGGCGCGCAGGGCCGCCGGACCGGTCATGATCAACAGACCGCCGATCACCACATAGCCGAACTTGGACCATTCCATGCGGCTGGTGATGCAGGCCACCAGGCCGACGATGATCACCCCGACCCCGACCGCCGCCGAGCCCATCTTGACCAGCCCGCTTTCCAGGCTCTCGATGAGGTTGGTTGCCGGGGCCACCCAATCGGCGGAACCCGCCGCCAGGGCCGGATCGGCCAGCGCAGCGGCGGCCAGCAGAACGAGCAGGGATTTGAACAAAAGGTTGGTGCTCATGGATCGTGTTCCTTATCGCAGAATGTGAAGAAGAACGGCCAACGCCAGGGCCACCGCGCCGACGTTGATCAGGGTGAGGACGCTCAGCAGCAACAAGGCGCTGCGCAGCCGTCCCCGGATGCGGTCGGCCAGGCGGACCTGAGCAGTCATCTGTTCGAGACGGTTTTCCAATCCGGCGGTCAGGGCCTTGTCGCGGAACGCCTCAATGGAGCCCAGGATCTCCGCCGAGAACCCCCGGGCCGCCGTGGCCACGGACGCCTGCAATACCTCCCCGTGCCGCGCCAGCAGCCGCTCCGTATCGGCCAGAAAGGCCCGGTGCAGGCTGTGCAGCAAAAGGATCGGATCGTCCGCCCCGACCGTCACCCGATGGACGCGCCACAGGTATTCCCGCAGCTCCTCCAGGGAGGCGTTCTCCGGCGGTGTGATCGCTTCGGTTCGGGGTGCGGGCAGGTCCATCAGAGCTGCGCCTTGTCCATGGCCTCACGCACCGCGCCCCAGACCATGCGCAGCCGTTGCCGGGCCATCAGGTTGAAGTCCCCGCTGGTCATGGCTTCGGCAAAACCGAGCCGGGCCTTCAGCATGGTCTCGATATCGAAGCCGAAGGTCTCGCGGCGCAGCTCCGGCAGCCGAACCAGGGCGATGATGCGCGCCATGTTCTTGCGGTAGAGGCCGGATTCTTCGAAGCTGACCGTCTTGCCGCCGCTGCGCTTCTCGACCCGCCCGAAGTATTCGTTCAGCCAGACGACGATGGGAGCCGAGGGAAAGCGCTCCAGAACCTGCGACAGGCCGAGCAGGGTGTCGTCGAAGGCTTGCCCGCCGGTCAGCACGCTGTGAATGCGCACTTCGTGCCCTGCCTCGGTCAGGATCTCCAGGGCGGCATTCTCCGCCGCATAAGAAACGAAGGGCAGAAAGGTCGCCGCGCCGTTGTCCACCACCACCACGGCCTCTTCCGAGGCCTCGACGATCTTCTCCAACAGCCCATCGAAGCAGCGCGGGTTCACCTCGTCCGCCGTTTCGCCGAGCCGCACCCGTTCCACGTTATAGGCCGGGAACCCGGCAAATGTGGCGTTCACCGGATCGGTGTCGAAGCACAAGGGCACTGCGCCGCGTTCCATGTGGTATTGGGCCAAGAGCCCGGCGACGAAGGACTTGCCCACGCCGCCCTTGCCTTGGAGCATCAGGTTGATCTGTGCCATTCAGTCTTCTCCATCGCTGTCGTTGGGTTCCCCCGTGTCGCCATCCCAGATCCTGGCGATCAGGTCTGGCGTGGCTTGTCGATTGAAGGTCACACGCGACGGCAGCCCGACCGGAGGAACCGGCGGGGCCGTCGTAGCGGGAACGTTCTTGTGAGGGCGGGCAAGGGGAGCAGTGCGCACAGGTACGGCCTGACCGGCCTTCTCCCGCGCCGCTTCGCTGCGCAGGGTGTTGACGTGCTGATAAAACGCACGTTGTTTGATTTTAATGCGACCTGCGTCGGTCAAAATCTCATGAATGCGTTTTACCGTATGGCCTGATTCGAGCAGCGAAAGGATTTCTCCTCGCAGTGCCAAGACCTCTAGAGCGGGATGAAGCCGGAGTGAATCGAAAGGGGATTCCCAAAGTCTCGCAATTCTGATTCAACATACTGGCTGGAAAAGGAGGCCAGTATGGATGACGAAACCCTATTCGAACGATCTCCGCGAGCGTGTGGTCGCCGCCGTTGAGGAAGGCGGCCTCTCTCGGCACCAGGCCGCGGCGCGGTTTGCCGTTGGTGTCAGTTCGGTCATCCGCTGGGTGACCCGTTTCCGCGAGACGGGCAGTGTTGCGCCCGACAAGATGGGAGGGAACCGGCCGAAGACAATCCGAGGAGAACACCGTGATTGGCTTATCCAGCGGTGCAAGGAGAAGGACTTCACGTTGCGTGGGTTGGTGGCGGAACTGGCCGAGCGCAAGGTGATGGTCGACTACCGCAGCGTCTGGGAATTCGTGCATGCCGAAAAACTGAGTTTCAAAAAAAAGCGTCCTTCCCAGGGAACAGGATCGGCCCGACGTGGCGCGTAAGCGTGAACAGTGGAAGGCGTATCAGGACCGGGTGGCCATTGATCGCCTAGTCTTCATCGACGAAACCTGGACCAAGACCAACATGGCGCCGCTCCGGGGATGGGCGCCGGTCGGCCAAAGGCTCGACGCCAAGGTGCCGTATGGCCACTGGAAAACCATGACCTTCCTCGCCGCGCTCCGCCACGACCGCATTGAGGCGCCCTGGGTTCTCGACGGGCCGATCAATGGCGAACGCTTCCGGGTCTATGTCGAGAAGGTGCTCATCCCCACCCTCAAGCCCGGCGATATCGTGGTCATGGACAATCTCGGCAGCCACAAGGGCGAAGCCATCCGCCGCCTCATCCGAGGCGCGGGTGCCAAGCTGTTCTTCCTGCCGAAATACTCCCCCGACCTGAACCCCATCGAGCAGGTCTTTGCCAAACTCAAGCATCTGCTGCGCAAGGAGGCCGCGCGCACCGTCGATGCGCTCTGCGAGGCCATCGGAAGGCTACTCGATGCCTTCCCGCCGCAGGAATGCGCCAACCTCGTCAGAAACGCCGGATATGGACCAACCTAAATTCATCCCGCTC
>NZ_BAAHXF010000002.1:1540000-1659800 GCF_054657015.1 Magnetospira thiophila | reverse complement strand
GGATCGGGACGCGGCGCGACGACCAGCGGACGCGGGATCGGGGCCGGAGGCGGTGGCGGGGCCGCATTGTTGATCACCCGGGTGAGCACCACCGGCGGGAAGGCGGGCGGCTTTTGCGGCTGCGGCACCGGCGGCGGCGGTGGGGCATTGAAGGTCCAGGCCGCCTCGTCGCCATCGGGCAACGGCGGCGCGCCTTCCACCGTCGCCGTCTGGCACAGGCCACCGAGGGTCAGGCCGAGGGCCAGGGCCGCTTCGCAGAACAAACCCATCACGCCCCTCCGCTATAACGAATGCACAGGAACCGGGTGCCGGACTTGAGGGTGATCAGCGGCTGGGTGCTCTCGATAATGTAGGTGGTCCCCCGAACCCGGGTGTTGACCAGTTCGTCCAGCCCGTCCACCACCACATAGGCGGTGGGCAGTTCCAGATCCCGCCAGCGTTCCCCGAAACGGACGTAGGTGAACACATCGTCCCGGAACACCGTCTCCGGCTTCAGATCGTCACTGCCCGAGAGTTCGTAATCGCCCCAACCGCGCAGCTTGTCCGGATCGAAGGGCACCGTCTCCACAAAGTCGTCGGGCAGCGGTTCCGCCGGGGTATCGGACAGATCTGAGGCCGCCGATGTGCCTGGGGGCGGCAGCTCCAGGGTTTGAATATCGGTTTTGCCTGCCGGGGCGATGATCGGCGGCGCATCGACCGCCCCCTCGATGCGCACCACCAGATCGGGCAGGGTATCGGCATTGAACCCTTCGGCCCGCAGATAGAAGGGATACAACGCGCCGGAACGGCCATGCACCACCATGTTGCTGTCCAGGCCGAACCCGGCGGGCATCACCGACAGACGACGCGGGCCGCGCAGGGTGACCTTGAACGCCGCCGGATCGCCCAGGTCGGCACGTTCGATCTTCTCACCCTCCGGCAGTTCGATCACCGTCACCATGCGTTCGCGCAACCGCACCCTATAAGTACAGTCGGCACAGACCAGGGTGCGATAGACCCCGGCGGTCTCGTCGGCCCGGTCCCAGGCCGCCTGGATCTGACCGCCGACGCTCAACCGCAGCAGCTCGCCATAGTCCCCGTCGGCTTGCCGCTTGGCTTGCGCCACAGCGGACTCCGGCACCGGACGCTGTGGCCCGCCGTTGGGGAACGGCGTCTGCGCCACGGCGGAGGTCAGGGGGGTCAACGACAGTAAAAGAAGAAGGGCCGTTCCGTTGCGCCGACTGAATACAATATTATTCATGAGTTGGCCCTTTCCTTGAGAACCAGGTCGAGCACGGTGATGCCCAGAGGGTTTTCGTATTTGTCCGCCGCGCGCACGGTCTGCGGACGCAGGGTCAGGTTCAGATAGGCCCGCAGCTTCTTGCGCTCGATCTCCGCCCCGTCCTTGTGGTCGGTCTGCACCAGGTCCACCGCATACTTGTAGGTGCCGCCGAAGGAATCGATGCGGTCCAGGCTTTCCACGGTGATCGAACGGGTCAGCCGGGCGTCGAGGGCATCCTGCACCGCGCCGCTGTCGATACGCTCGCGGCGGAAGCGCTCGTAGAACGCCCGGTCGGTCATGGTGAAGGCCTGACGAAAGCGCTCCGTCTGGGTCACCGTGTCGATCTCCAGCAGCATCCGCACATAGCGCCGGGCCATGTTCTCCAGCAGCACGTCCAGCCCCTGCACCGTTCGTTCCACCGGCTCGATGCGGTACAACCGGTTGTCGTCCGGATCGGTGCGCACCAGGGCAATCTCGGTGGTCTTCAAGGGCAACAGATGGGCGAAGGCGCTGACCGTCACCGACAACCCGCCCAGCAGCGCGACGTTCATCGCCACGCTCAGGCGCAGCAGCCAGGCCAGACGCCGATGGGCCACCCCGAAGCTGTACGGATCGGCCCGGAACACCGCCGCATGGCTCACCGTCCGGTTCTCGTCCAGGGGGGTCAACTCATCCATTTGAAGCCTCTTCCGTCGAACTGGAGGGGCAGGCAGGCACAAGGGCTTTGGCGCATCTCGTCGGCCCCGGAACCCTCGTTGGTCGGCATTTCCACCTGTGGGGTGACGGCACAGCCGCCCAATCCAACGACGGCCAGGAGCAGCAGCAAAAGCACCAGCAGAACATTCCTCATGACGGTCAACTCCTTCATGGCTTTGCGTTGATGTTGCGGACCCGGTTCAAGATTTCAGCGGCGCGGGTCGAGACCTGCTCAAAGGCCGCGATGGGATGGCTTGCGGCCCCGGCGGTCCAGCCGGTGGCCTGAGCGGCACCACTGGCCGCCTTCCCGAGAACCATCGCCGCAGGTCCGCCCGGCATGGCGACGAGGCCCTTCTTGGCGAACGAGAAGGCCGTGCCAGCGATCCCCGCCGTCAGGACTCCTGCCGCCGTGTTGGTGAGGGCCGATCCGGAGATGGAGTTGGCGAGGCCGGTGGCTTCGGTCATAAAGGCGGTGCCCATCCAGCCCAGGGCCATGGCCAGCAGCAACGCCGTGTTGTTCATCGACAGGTCTTCCTGGTCGAAGGTGACCGGATCGCCGACATTGAGTGCCGTCGTGCCGTACATGACCACGGCCAGGGCGGCGGTCGATGCAAACAGGACCATGAACGACGAGATCAAAGTACGCATGCCGCTGACCGCCATGCCGCGCCCCCAGCCGAAGCCAAAGCCCAGCATCAGATAGGGACTGAAGGTGGCCAGCATCATGATCCGGAAGATCGACACCACCACCTGGCTGAAGTAGACGATGAGCAGCAGGAAGTACGGAACGACCAGCGCGATGGCATAGAAGATCGGCAGGGTGTTGGTGAGCGAGGTCTTGCGGGCCAGTTGACCGGCCAGGCCGAGCACCTGCATGATCCCGGTCTCGGCTTTCTCCACCAGGGCCGTCATGCCTGCAAGGCCACTCGGTTGCACTGAGGATTGCCCCGCTTCGCCGACCGACAGGGCGACGCTCGCGGCCGATCCCATCACCGACAAAGAGGCCTGATAGATGTTGTTGACCAGCCCCGGACCCTGGCCCGTCAGCAAAATCCATGCTATAAATACGAAGACGAACTCCTTACCAAAGGCTGCGAGATCGGCCTGCCCGAGGATCATCTTGAGACCGTGAATCACCACCCACAGACCGACCAACGACAGAAAGAGCAATTGCATCGGATCGACCAGAACCGCACTCAAATCCTGCGTGAATTGATTGGCCAGATTGACGTATTCGGTGACGATCTCGCAGGTGAAGCAATCTATGGCTCTCATTCGTCCTTCTCCTCTCCGTCCCCGGCCAAACGGCTGTCCAGCGGCACCCCGGCTTTCATCACGTAGGCCGACTGCACCTTCAGCAACTGCGCCAGGATCTGCGTCTGTTGCGCCATGGCCCGGGCCATCAGCACCTGCCCCTTGGCGATGACCGCCAGCCGGTCATTCTGATCCTTGGCCGCGTCGGCCGCCGTCTCCAGTTCGCCCGCCGCCTTGTTCAGGGCTTCCGCTCCTTGCGCTGCCACGTCGCCCTGACCCAGGCCCTTGGAGGCCGCATCAACGATCATGTTGTCGCGCCGCACCTCCACCGCCTTGCGCGCCTTTTCCTGGTCCTCCCAGGGTTTGGCGGTGATCGTCTTGGGATCAATCCACAGGGTTTGCCGATAGGCGTCTCCGGCCTCGCAGATGGAGGTGAAGTCCATGTCCTCAAACTCGACCGAGGGCATGAGCTTGCTCAGATCGGGCACCAGACATTGGGCATCCTGCCGCAGGTCGCGCCCGACCTTGGCCAGATTGATCAGCGGCAGGGTGATCTGTCCCATCTTGCCGAGGGCGTTGAGCTGTTCCTGAGCCTTCTTCGACAGCTCGGTGAGCTTGTCGATCTGCTGCTGCATTTTGCTCAGCTGGTCGGTCAGCTTGCCGATGGCCGTGGTGTCGATGACCGGATATTCAGCCCGCGCCGGACTGGCGACGGCGAGCAGCAACAGTAGCGGCAGGGTCTTTTTTGCCCGTCGTTCAACTTCTCCGATCCATTCCACCAGCAGCTCGAAGTAGCCGTCGTCCCAGCCCCTCACCCCGAGGAAGGACAACCGATGGCTCACCGTCGCGGGGGCGATCTTGAGCTTGAGCGCGATCTCCCGGTTGCTCTTGCCCTTGCGGCGCAGACCGACCAAGGCCAGGTCCCGCTTCAGGGTCCAGTGGGTCACAGATGATCCGGCCATGCCGCCCCCCATTGTGCCTGAAGGGCCGCCAGTCGCCGGTTGGCGTCCGGTCCGGCCTGATAGAAGCGCAGCGCCGCGCCCAGGGGCCGCAGGTCCACGTCGATGATGGCGCTCTCGTCGAAGCCACTGGCCGCGTCACGCTTGATCACCAAGGCCCGCCGCTCGCCCGGACGCCGCTCTTCCCCATCGCCGCAGACGAAGGCGATCTGTTCGTCGTTCAGCTTGAATGGGCGCAACGAGGCTTCGCTGGCCTGACTGTTGGGCAGGAACAAAAAGGTCGAGGTGTTCTCGATGAAGGCGTCTGCCCCCGGCGACTTGAACAAGGCCGCCGGGTCCTGGAAGGCCAGACCGACCGAGCCGTTGAGCTTGCGGTACTCGCGGAACATCTCCATGGCCAGATTGCGGAAGCCGTCGTTCTGCAACAGCTTCGCCGCCTCGTCGATAAAGATGGTGAAGCCCTTGGCATGGCCTGCCGCCCGATAGATGGCCGAGGCGATATGCGCCACCACCGGCGGACCGACCACCGGATCGTCTAGCGCCTCGTTCATGTTGATGCCGACCATGTGAGAGCGATCAAGGAAGCCGCCCAGACTGTCGTGCGGGGCATTGAATATGTGGCTGTTCAGGCCCCGGTTGCCTTTCTCGTCCACCACCCAGCGGGCAAAGGCTTTGCGCAACGCCGTTTGCTTCTCGAAGGCGAAGGGATAGATGGTGTTGAGACTGCGTTCCGGCGGCTGCACGGTGAAGGCCAGTTCCACCGCATGGGCAAAAGCCGCGTCGTCGTCGTCCCCCTCGCCCCTTCCCGCGACCATGGCCTTGAGGATGGAATAGATGCGATGCCGGTTGGTCGGCGTATCCTCCCCCACGTCGAGCGGGTTCAGCGCCAGGTCGTCATAGCCCTGATAGACACCGCCCAGGGCCTCGACCATGAACCGGGCCCCCTCCTTGGAATCGAAGATGTAGGAACGCACCCCCTCGAACTTCGCCAGGCCGCCCAAGATATGCATCATCAAGGTGGACTTGCCGCCGCCGGTGGGCGCGAAGACCAGATAGTTGCCGCGCGACTTCGGCTTCTCCGAGACATGCAGTTGCAGGGCATAAGCCTGCCCCGAAGGGGTGCGGAACAGGCGCACCGGTGCCGCCCCATACGGCCCCTCGGTCATGCCGGTGGCCGAATGGGGAAAGGCCCACAAGGCGGCGATGTTTTCCTCGCGCAGGGTCAGCGGGCGCAGCAGGGAACTCATCCCCGGTCGCCGCGAGGTCCGGCGCGGCAGCCGGTCGAACCAGCACAGCGCCGCCGCCTCGGTCTCGACGCTATAGAGCACCCGGCGCTTGCCGAGCCGTTCGCCCGCCGCCTCGGTGAGAGCGTCCAGGGCCGCTTCGTCGGGAGCCCGCAAAATGATCTGGAACTGGGTATGGAACAGGGTCGTATGACCTTCGGCCAGCAACTGCATGGTCGCCTCGCATTCCGCCGCTACCGCCGGATTGCCGATCAGCCCGGTCTCTTGCGCCTGCTTCTTGCGCTTGAGCAGCATCAGCGCTTCCTCGCGTCCCCAGGGCTCGCAGAGCTGCGCCACCTCCACATCCCCATGCAGAGCCAGCAGTTCGCCGACCAGTCGTCCGGAGACCGCCTCCGGCCATTGGCGTACGGCCATCACCCGATGCAGTTGACGCGACGGCAGGCGGGCCGTGATCAGGCCGCTCCGCCGGTCGATGGACAGATCGGCGGCAGGCAGGTTGCCGGAGATCGCCCTGGAGACGGCGGGCAGATCCTGGCGCAGGTCGCCGCTGACCAGAAAGTTGAGGAACCCGGTCAGTTCACAGGGCGCGTCCGGATCTTCGGCCAGACCGAGCACCCGGGGGGCATAGTCCATCCCCATGGCCATCACCTTGCCCTGCCCCTCGTGCAGGGGGCGCAGACTGCGCGCCGACAGCACCAGATACCATTCGATGTGATAGGAGGACTGGAACAGCCCCCGTTCCGCCGCGCCGATCTCGGCCAGGGCCGGGGATGGCCAACGGGCCTCGAATCTCAGTTCCCGTCGCCGCTTGACCCCGAACAGTCGGATCGTCAGCCCCAGTTCGCCGAGCAGATGCAACAGCGCCGCCCGACCCTTGAGCATCTGCACCTGCTGCGTCTCCACCTTGGCATTGAAGTTGGAACCGCGCAGACGAAAGACCCGGAACAAAACCCCGTCCTTCAGCCGCACGGTCAGGCCATCCGGCTCGATGCTGTCCAGCTCCAGCTCGTCGGCCAGCCAGTCGTGATCGACCGCGCCGAGCATCAGCCGCCGGGCAGCGGGCACTACCAGACCGCCCGCCAGCAGGGCCGAGGTGCCGGTGAAGAGCAGCGACCCCCACATCAGCGGGGCGCTCCAGAGATCAACACCCGATGCGGGCGACCGCGCCAGAAGCGCTGACCCCGGAAAAGCAGGGTGGCGAAGTGCGGATCGGTGCGGTTCGCCTTGAACGGCAGCACCCAACTGACGGCCCCGACGGCCATGGCCCCGATCAGCGCCAGACCGATCAGATCGACGGCGACAAACACCCCGAAGGCGATGGTCGTCGCCGTGACAACCAGGATGAACATCTCCGGGGGCACGCCGAACTGGGTCAGCGGCATCTGTACCCCCCGCAGGATGACGCTCTGCGCCTTCATTGCGCCGTCTCCAGCAGGGCGCGCAGGGCCGCCGGACCGGTCATGATCAACAGACCGCCGATCACCACATAGCCGAACTTGGACCATTCCATGCGGCTGGTGATGCAGGCCACCAGGCCGACGATGATCACCCCGACCCCGACCGCCGCCGAGCCCATCTTGACCAGCCCGCTTTCCAGGCTCTCGATGAGGTTGGTTGCCGGGGCCACCCAATCGGCGGAACCCGCCGCCAGGGCCGGATCGGCCAGCGCAGCGGCGGCCAGCAGAACGAGCAGGGATTTGAACAAAAGGTTGGTGCTCATGGATCGTGTTCCTTATCGCAGAATGTGAAGAAGAACGGCCAACGCCAGGGCCACCGCGCCGACGTTGATCAGGGTGAGGACGCTCAGCAGCAACAAGGCGCTGCGCAGCCGTCCCCGGATGCGGTCGGCCAGGCGGACCTGAGCAGTCATCTGTTCGAGACGGTTTTCCAATCCGGCGGTCAGGGCCTTGTCGCGGAACGCCTCAATGGAGCCCAGGATCTCCGCCGAGAACCCCCGGGCCGCCGTGGCCACGGACGCCTGCAATACCTCCCCGTGCCGCGCCAGCAGCCGCTCCGTATCGGCCAGAAAGGCCCGGTGCAGGCTGTGCAGCAAAAGGATCGGATCGTCCGCCCCGACCGTCACCCGATGGACGCGCCACAGGTATTCCCGCAGCTCCTCCAGGGAGGCGTTCTCCGGCGGTGTGATCGCTTCGGTTCGGGGTGCGGGCAGGTCCATCAGAGCTGCGCCTTGTCCATGGCCTCACGCACCGCGCCCCAGACCATGCGCAGCCGTTGCCGGGCCATCAGGTTGAAGTCCCCGCTGGTCATGGCTTCGGCAAAACCGAGCCGGGCCTTCAGCATGGTCTCGATATCGAAGCCGAAGGTCTCGCGGCGCAGCTCCGGCAGCCGAACCAGGGCGATGATGCGCGCCATGTTCTTGCGGTAGAGGCCGGATTCTTCGAAGCTGACCGTCTTGCCGCCGCTGCGCTTCTCGACCCGCCCGAAGTATTCGTTCAGCCAGACGACGATGGGAGCCGAGGGAAAGCGCTCCAGAACCTGCGACAGGCCGAGCAGGGTGT
The DNA here is from genome assembly GCF_054657015.1 of Magnetospira thiophila. Classification (NCBI taxonomy): domain Bacteria; kingdom Pseudomonadati; phylum Pseudomonadota; class Alphaproteobacteria; order Rhodospirillales; family Thalassospiraceae; genus Magnetospira; species Magnetospira thiophila. Next base: position 1,651,867 of record NZ_BAAHXF010000002.1, on the reverse strand, counting down.
CGTCGAAGGCTTGCCCGCCGGTCAGCACGCTGTGAATGCGCACTTCGTGCCCTGCCTCGGTCAGGATCTCCAGGGCGGCATTCTCCGCCGCATAAGAAACGAAGGGCAGAAAGGTCGCCGCGCCGTTGTCCACCACCACCACGGCCTCTTCCGAGGCCTCGACGATCTTCTCCAACAGCCCATCGAAGCAGCGCGGGTTCACCTCGTCCGCCGTTTCGCCGAGCCGCACCCGTTCCACGTTATAGGCCGGGAACCCGGCAAATGTGGCGTTCACCGGATCGGTGTCGAAGCACAAGGGCACTGCGCCGCGTTCCATGTGGTATTGGGCCAAGAGCCCGGCGACGAAGGACTTGCCCACGCCGCCCTTGCCTTGGAGCATCAGGTTGATCTGTGCCATTCAGTCTTCTCCATCGCTGTCGTTGGGTTCCCCCGTGTCGCCATCCCAGATCCTGGCGATCAGGTCTGGCGTGGCTTGTCGATTGAAGGTCACACGCGACGGCAGCCCGACCGGAGGAACCGGCGGGGCCGTCGTAGCGGGAACGTTCTTGTGAGGGCGGGCAAGGGGAGCAGTGCGCACAGGTACGGCCTGACCGGCCTTCTCCCGCGCCGCTTCGCTGCGCAGGGTGTTGACGTGCTGATAAAACGCACGTTGTTTGATTTTAATGCGACCTGCGTCGGTCAAAATCTCATGAATGCGTTTTACCGTATGGCCTGATTCGAGCAGCGAAAGGATTTCTCCTCGCAGTGCCAAGACCTCTAGAGCGGGATGAAGCCGGAGTGAATCGAAAGGGGATTCCCAAAGTCTCGCAATTCTGATTCAACATACTGGCTGGAAAAGGAGGCCAGTATGGATGACGAAACCCTATTCGAACGATCTCCGCGAGCGTGTGGTCGCCGCCGTTGAGGAAGGCGGCCTCTCTCGGCACCAGGCCGCGGCGCGGTTTGCCGTTGGTGTCAGTTCGGTCATCCGCTGGGTGACCCGTTTCCGCGAGACGGGCAGTGTTGCGCCCGACAAGATGGGAGGGAACCGGCCGAAGACAATCCGAGGAGAACACCGTGATTGGCTTATCCAGCGGTGCAAGGAGAAGGACTTCACGTTGCGTGGGTTGGTGGCGGAACTGGCCGAGCGCAAGGTGATGGTCGACTACCGCAGCGTCTGGGAATTCGTGCATGCCGAAAAACTGAGTTTCAAAAAAAAGCGTCCTTCCCAGGGAACAGGATCGGCCCGACGTGGCGCGTAAGCGTGAACAGTGGAAGGCGTATCAGGACCGGGTGGCCATTGATCGCCTAGTCTTCATCGACGAAACCTGGACCAAGACCAACATGGCGCCGCTCCGGGGATGGGCGCCGGTCGGCCAAAGGCTCGACGCCAAGGTGCCGTATGGCCACTGGAAAACCATGACCTTCCTCGCCGCGCTCCGCCACGACCGCATTGAGGCGCCCTGGGTTCTCGACGGGCCGATCAATGGCGAACGCTTCCGGGTCTATGTCGAGAAGGTGCTCATCCCCACCCTCAAGCCCGGCGATATCGTGGTCATGGACAATCTCGGCAGCCACAAGGGCGAAGCCATCCGCCGCCTCATCCGAGGCGCGGGTGCCAAGCTGTTCTTCCTGCCGAAATACTCCCCCGACCTGAACCCCATCGAGCAGGTCTTTGCCAAACTCAAGCATCTGCTGCGCAAGGAGGCCGCGCGCACCGTCGATGCGCTCTGCGAGGCCATCGGAAGGCTACTCGATGCCTTCCCGCCGCAGGAATGCGCCAACCTCGTCAGAAACGCCGGATATGGACCAACCTAAATTCATCCCGCTCTAGCTTGCCGTCGCCCCAGCGCATGTTGCGCCCTTTCGATCCCACATGTTGCATTTACAGCCTTGAAAAAGGCTGTATATTGCTCTGTGGAATCTAAGGGGATCGAATCTGGATCAACCGGGTGAGGTCTCTCCGCCAATTTTATTATCTATCTAATTGATAAATAATAAAATTATTTGGCGATTTGGCCTTTACCCATATTTTCACCCATACATCGCGGCGGCTATGACCGCAGCCGACTTCGCTACCCGAGCGACCTGACGGATACCTGCGTCGACAAATGCCATCGGGTCCGGGGGGGCTCCCGGTGCTTGCTCTGCGCCGCGCCCTGCCGTACAAAGCGGGCAGCATTCCCGATCCGCAGTTTCAAGGACTCGACCATGGCCAGTTACCAGTACATCTACGTTGTAACGCCATCTTAATAACTTATTGATATTTAATGAAAAAATTATATAAAACTGCATACACAGAACATACACAGGTCTTGTAAGTCAACCACTTATCTGGTAAAAATACACAGAAGATACACAGATTTGGCGGGCATCGTGTCGTTTATGCGGGACACTGTTGAACTGAAACCTGGGTTGGTCATATTTCGGCGAACCGACGTGAAACATGTCCGCTGGTACTGCCGCCAGAGGATACCTGAACTGGGTCGTTACAAGACCACATCCCTCAAAGTTTCCACCGAACACGAAGCGAGAGATCTTGCGCTTAAACTTGATGCCGAAACAAGGTTGAAGATAACCCACGATATCCCTGTTTTTGACAGGAAGTTTAGCGACGTTGCTCAAGAGTTTTTGGTATTCCAGAAACAGCGAATTAAATCGCCTGAGGCGAGGGGAAACCAGCGATCAGCGGGGATCTCGCATCATCGTTGGCGTGTGATGGCGAGTCACATCAAAACGCAACTAAGCAAATATGTTGGAGACAAAAATATATCTTCTATTTCATTTGATGATTGGAACGGATACGAACCTTGGCGACATAGAAATGGCAAGGGTGTTCGCGGAGGAAGTGTGAGCGATGGCACAATCCGAGATGAATCTCAAACTTTCCGAGCGATTATGCGGTTCGCGGCGGAAAAACGATATGTTTCAGGGGTTGATATATCTCGCTGGAAACTGATCGTTGGAAAGGCGCAACGCGAAGAGTTTTCTTCTGCAGAATATAACAAACTCCACCGCCATGTGAACGCATCCGCTAAGAAAGCGAAAAAAGCGTCTGAACGGTGGTGTCGTCAGGTCATCTACAATTTTATTCTCATCATGGTGAACACGGGGTTGCGAAGGACTGAAGCGGCAAATCTTAGGTGGAAAGATATTGCTCTGAAAACCGACCGCTCTAATGAGCGCAAGTATGTTGTGATGTCGGTCTGGGGAAAAAACAAACGACGGAACGCTGTGGCAACTGAGAAGACATGGTCGTATTTCCAGAGAATCCGCGAGATCAGCAACGCCGCTGCCCCGGACGATTATATCTTCACCACAATCTCAGGCGCTCGCAGCAAAACGTTATATGGAAGAACCATTAGGAAGATGATGGTTGACGCTGGAGTTTTGTATTCTTCGTCGGGAAAACCAAGGTCAACCTACTCGTTCCGGCATACTTATGCGGTGAACGCATTAGCACGAGGAGTTGATGTGTATATGTTGTCGGAACAAATGGGAACAAGCGTCCAAATGATTCAGGACCATTACGGTCACGTTGACGCCGTGAAAAATCGGGATCAGATTCTCAAGGGCATAATTGATTGGGATGTGTCAGATCAACTCACTCGTTGAACTGCGAATTCATAGCAATGCGGGCAACTGGAATGTCTATGGCGAAAATCGCCAACCATCTTGGAATAAGTTCTGGTGCCGTTTGCCATGTAATAAATAAAAAAAGAAATGATATTTCAAAATAAGGCACAAAATGACAATAAAATGTAGGTTATTTTTTGATCTCTCAAAACTTCTTTTTTATAAATAGTATTACAGAGAGGAAAAAAATGGCACTATATTCATTTAGAGGAAATCAGAAATTTCAAAACAATAAATCCATTCAACAGGTACAGCGGCAACACCTAATTGATGGAAATGGCACACATTTCATTACATTCACATTCGGCACATTAATCAACGCGCAGGGTGTATCCACGCCATTTAATCGTACTGATACGACATTTGCAAGTGAACTAATCGGTGAATGGACTTGGCGAATGGACCGACGATTCTTGGGGGGAAAAGCATCATCAAAGCCCTTCACTCAAAGAATGCGTTTTGTTGCTGTACCAGAAATCACCGGCGAAAATGGCGATACTGTCCCCCTCCATTACCATGCAATCTACAAGGTTGATTGCCAGCATTGGGATCTCCTTGAAAGCAAAGGTAATGACGTATGGAACAAGTTGATGATTGAAAATACTGGATCACCCGCAAGAGCATATGGAAACAAAGGATTAGAAATAAGGAGGATATCGAGTGTTAAACCAATTCATTACTCCATTAAGCAGGGAGGTAAGGAGTGGAACTGGAATAATATCATTGATCATTCACAATTCCACCCAAACAAATTACCAATTTAAAAACATTTCGGTGCATAATACTGAAAGAACCTGCGGCATCGCCCAGTTGATTAATAATATCAAGAAACACAACAACAACTTTATACGAGGTGTAAAGGATTTTTGTATATAAAACATTAATGATAATATAAACAATAACAAATAGGTAACAAATTATGAATAAATCACAAGAAACAATATTAATATTTCTTAACCATATAACAAATCCATATTCTATTATTCATGAACCGGAATATGATATAGTTTATACATATTTAGAAAACCAATTAATAAACTTATGTTTACAGGAATTATCAAATGCTGACCAAGACCACTAAACCGACCAGCAAGTCTCAATTGATTTCATCGTTACATCAGACCCAGGTGGATGCTGTGGAGGTTAAAGAAGTTCAATCAAAAAAGAATATTAAAAACATCATCAAGGATATTCAGGTGTTCTATGGTTCAGGATCAAAACCGGTATCGGTGGTTTTCCTGAAAGGGAGATCCTGATGTTGTCATTCAAGGAGTATCTGGAGATCACTGGTTACGAGTCAGGTCACCTGGAATTGGATGAATCGCGAATGGGTAAATCCAATTGGGTGAAATCTGTTGCCATTGGGTTGCAGGTGAGAATCAGGAACCAACTCAAGGCAATCAAATCCGCCAAAACGGTTGATGAGAAATTAGACCGCATGGGCGACCTGATGTTGTCGGTATCCTATTTGTCCACCTTGTCCATCGCAACGGACCTTGGGGACAAATCAATTATGAAAGGGAAAAAGAGATGAGTAGATTTACGGAGTTTATGGTGTTTCGGTGTGAACCGTTTTTGAGGGAGGAACTGGACAGGACTGCTGATGCGATGAATATGAGTTCATCCGCAGCAATGAGAATTGCTCTTCAGTCGTTCATACGGAAGCACATCAACAAGGTGGAAGCGATGCGGTGGGATAAGGTCGCGATTACTACAGTTTATGCCGAAGTTTCATGTAACCACATTTGATGTGCAGGCGAGGAGGTGCGTCACCTACGCCGCTCACCACATAGCATCCTTATCCACCATTGCCGCATCCAACTTCGTCATGTGCTTACGAACGAACGATTGAAGAGCAACCCTCATCGCTGCCGATGAACTCATATTCATAGCATCAGCAGTCCTATCCAATTCCTCCCTCAAAATTGGATCACACCGAAAAATCATCGTTTCACTGAATCTACTCATCTCATCTTCCCTTTCATGATCGTCTTGTCACCAAGATCCGTGGCGATGGACAAGGTGGACAAATAGGATACCGACAACATCAATTCCCCCATGCGATCCAGTTTCTCATCAACGGTCTTGGCAGATTTGATTGCCTTGGATTGGTTCCTGATTCTCACCTGTAACCCAAGAGCAACCGATTTCACCCAATTGGACTTGCCCATTCGTGATTCATCCAATTCCAGTTCACTTGGTTCATATCCCGTGATGTCCAGATACTCCTTGAACGACAACATCAGGACCTGCCTTTCAGGAAAACCACCGAAACGGGTTTGGAACCTAATCCATAGAACACCTGAAGATCCTTGATGATAGTAACTGGGGCAAAAGTCCGGGCGGCGGCGGCCGACGGACTCACAATTGGTTGAATCGGCCACTGTTTCATGATTCTGTGGGGCATGGTCAAGCCACGCCCAGATATTGATGCGTTTTCACCGTTGGTGCTCAAGCCGCTGGCTCTGGGGCTGCTGGAAGAGAATGCCCGGCTGTCGTCGGAGAATGCGGCGTTGCGCGAGGAGATCGCGCGCTTGAAAGGACTGAAGGGCAAGCCGGACATCAAGCCACCATCGACGCCGTCCGGGATGGACAAGGCGACGGACAAGCGGTCGCGGCGAGAGAAGCGGCGGCGCGGGCCGAAGGCGCCGTCGGCGCCGGTCGAGGAGCGGATCGTCGTCGCCACCGCCATTCCGCCGGGGTCGCGGTTCAAGGGCTACGAAGACTTCACCATCCAGGACCTGAAGATCGAGCCGCGGGTCGTGCGCTATCGCCGCGAGCGCTGGCTGACGCCGGACGGGCGCACGGTGCTGGCGCCGCTGCCGGCCGGGATCGGCGACCACTTCGGCCCCGAGATCAAGCGCTTCATCCTCGCCCAATACCACCAGGGTCAGACCGCGGTGCCACGCCTGGTCGAGTTGTTGCAGATGCTCGGTGTGGACATCTCCAAGCGGCAGGTGGTGCGCATCCTGACCGATGCCAACGACGCCTTCGTCGCCGAGGCCCGCGACGTGCTGCGGGCGGGCCTCACGCACGGCGGCTGGATCTCGGTGGACGACACCGGCGCCCGTCACCAGGGCAAGAACGGCGTCTGCACCCAGATCGGCAACGACGCCTTCACCTTCTTCGCCACCACCGGATCGAAGAGCCGGGCCAACTTCCTCGGCCTGCTGCGTGCCGGCCACGGCGACTATGTCCTCAACGACCAGGCTTTCGCCTACATGCGCCATCGTCGCCTTGCCGGTTCGGTCATCGCCACCCTGGCGGGGCACCCGGTGCGCCGCTTCGCCGACCACGCCGCGTGGCAGGCCCACCTCGGTGCGCTGGGCATCGCTGCCCTCAAGGTCCATCCCGCCCCGGTGACGATCGCCACCGAGGGTGCCTTGTGGGGCGCCGTCACTGCCCACGGCTTCCTCGACGGCACTGTGATCGTCTCCGACGATGCCGGCCAGTTCAATGTCGGCGAGCACGCCCTATGCTGGGTCCACGCCGAGCGGCTGGTCCACAAGCTCGACACCTTCACCGAGGCGGCCCGCGCCGCCAAGGAGAAGGTTCGTGGCCTGATCTGGTGGTTCTACGCCGACCTCAAAGCCTACCGCGCCGCCCCGGCCCCGCGCCGCAAGGCCGAACTGAAGACCCGTTTCGACCGCCTCTTCCGACGGCGCACCGGCTTCGCCACGCTGGACCGCCTGCTCGCTCGCCTTCACGCCAACAAGACCGAACTGCTGCGCGTCCTCGACCGGCCGGAAATCCCGCTCCACACCAACGGATCGGAAAACGACATCCGCTGCCAAGTCATCCGCCGCAAGGTCAGCGGCACCACCCGCAGCGACCCCGGACGTGACTGCCGCGACGCCTTCCTCGGCCTCGCCAAGACCTGCCGCAAACTCGGTATTTCGTTCTGGGACTTCCTCGAAACCCGCCTCGGCGCGGCCGTCGCTACGCCGGTGCCGCTCCTCCCGGAATTGGTCGCTGCCCGCTGCGGCGCCTGACCGCCCGGACTTTTGCCCCAGTTACTGATGATATTCTTAATGTCCTGTTTTGATTGAACTTCTTTAACCTCCACAGCATCCACCTGGGTCTGATGTAACGATGAAATCAATTGAGACTTGCTGGTTGGTTTAGTGGTTTTGGTCATCATCTGATAATTCCTGTAAACATAAATTAATTAATAGGTTATGGATATATATATAAACTGGTTCATATTCAGGTTCTTGGATAATGGAATATGGATTGGTTAAGTGATTGATTAGTTCTAGTATCAGTTTTTGTTTCATTTATTATTCCTTTCTTATTGTTACCATTCAACAACTCACTCCGTTCGTTGTTATGCTTCGCATAATCTAATATTAAAATATCAGGTAAAAGAAGTATTTTATGTGAGGCATAAAATGAATCAGTTACCATAATGTAATAGTAATATTTGAAACTCGTAGGGGAGACACACTTTACCTATCCGAGGTAAAATGTATCTCCCAAAGCACTTGAAACTTCGCTTTTTCAACACAGTCTGTTTGAGAAACCTTTTTACAGGAAAGGGGGGTCACCCTATCTCCTTTTACTCTCCGCTTTATAGCGACGGTCACTTCCAGGTGCGAACAGACCCACAGTCCTGGAGGTGCGAGGGTTGTGGTTCTTCACATTGCCCTCATCCACACGATAATCTTTTCCGACCATTCCGTGCTTGGGTCGTTCCCCCATCAGATTCTTATGAATCCTGTATGAGTCGCATCCACCTCTAAATCGATCCGATGGGTGATAATCTGTCTATATCGCCATATAGATTAACTCGTCTCATGGTCAGCGGACCCATCGTTGAAGTGGCGACTTAATATCCCCGTCGGGCAACTGCGTCCTTCCCCAGGATCATAACCTCATGAGCGAGCGATCATCGAAAGATCGATAATGCGAAAATGAATGCTCCTTGCCACCGCTTGGTTCGATGGATTTTTCACAGTGCCCTACCTGCCAGTACCAAGGGGTTGTGGGAATATTGTGGCAATTCCTTACCAAGCATCAAATGCTTCCAAGTTGTCGAGACCCAGAATAATTATTATAATGGGTCCAGTGATACTATTTATAATACAATGTTATGCATGTTCTTGTTTTTCGCACATTTTCTTGATTTTTTTGGTAACTTTTTATTTCTATTTGTTACAATTATTCATTAACCACACGACAAACCACACCAGAACTTATTCCAAGATGGTTGGCGATTTTCGCCATAGACATTCCAGTTGCTCGCATTGCCTTGATATCGTGTTTCGTATTTTCACTCAGTGGCGGACGACCAAGACGGACACCATTGGATTTCGCGCGATCTAATCCACTCTTCACTCGCTCACGGATGATAGACCGTTCAAACTCTGCGAAGACGCCGCACATTTGAAACATTGCCTTGCCTGATGGGGTTGTGGTGTCAATTGCCTGCTGCTGGAGATACAAGTCCACTCCCACCGAATGAAGTTCGTCCAAGAACCCAACAAGATGCTGTAGCGAACGCCCCAGACGGTCCACGGACCAGGACATCACCAAATCAAATCGCCGACGAACTGCAGATTTCATCAAGGCATCAAATTGGGGGCGTTTGTCCCGTCCCTGGGCACCAGATATTCCATCGTCAATGAATTCGCCAACGACTTCCCATCCGTTCCTGTCGGCAATATCACGCAGTTCACGGATTTGGTTGTCGGTGGTTTGATGGTCGGTGGAAACTCTGGCATATATGGCAACTCGTTTCGTCACAGCAGTACCTCTTTGAAAATCGTTACTAACCATTGGCAACAGCAGGCAGGGGTGCCTCTATCATTTTCGTTCATATAACCAATGTTTTTTCATATATGAAATTCGGGGTCCAGGAATCGCAGTTTTCTGCGGGTTTCAGAACCACGATTTCATAGGGGTTTTATGAATGGTATAGTTTCTCACTTTTTCGAAAGGAGGGAAGAATGCCGGGCAGAAATCCACCGTGGTCTAGGGACGAACTTATTGTCACTTTGGATTTCTATCTCCGATATACGCCAACAATACCCAGCAAAACTTCAACTGAAATTGCGGAGTTGAGCAATTTCCTCAACCTTCTCCAAACCAAAATCGGCGGTGACCTTCCCGACAAGTTCCGAAATACCAATGGGGTTTATATGAAACTGATGAATTTTCGTCGGTTTGACCCTGACTATGATGGCGCGGGTCTTCAGCGAGGTAACAAGGACGAAGAAGTTGTCTGGAACCTCTATTCGGGTGATCCTGACGCATTACGCAAGGTCACAGACACGATCCGTTCGTTCATTTCATCTGATACCTTTATCCCTCCAAAAGAGGTTATTTCAGATGACGAGGAAGAAGGGGAAGAAGGTCAGATACTGACAAGGACCCACCGCTACCGTGAACGGGATACCAAACTTGTCAAACGGAAGAAGAGTCGAATTCTCCAAGAACAAGAATCACTATCATGCGAAATCTGTGGATTTAACTTTGGAAAAGTGTATGGGGAACACGGTGAAGGGTTCATAGAATGCCATCACACCAAACCCGTGTCCGAACTAGGAGTTGGCGAGAGGACGAAGATTTCCGATTTGGCGCTGGTCTGCTCCAATTGCCATCGAATGATACATCGGAAAAGACCTTGGTTATCAATTGGGGAGTTGAAAGGGAAAATGACGGGCGAATAACCTATTAGAACCCCACAAAAATTGGACCCGAAAATTTCATATATGAAATTTCTATCACTCTGATCAGCACTCTAATTCCTGCTAGCGACTGAACCAGTAATGTAACCCCTCGTTGAGCACCGCTATTCTGCAACATGAGGGTTACCTTTCATATGGTTTCGATGTCAGGTTCAAACCGTCGTCAAAACCGGTAACCCTCGCCTCCTTCAAGAGAGCGATGTCAGATTAGATCGGAACTACTTCATTTCAGTGTTCAAACTAACCTATTTCTTAAATCTAATCAACTTTCTTCTTTTCATCCTCCCCTACATAAAAAAATCAGAAAATGCGAAGCAAAATATTATTTATTTACAAAATTTATGACTCGTATCCATTACTATCCATTATAGGATATTCTTATTATGTGTTAAATAACTACGTAAAAAAATAAATATTGTATCTCTACATATGACAAATTTCACTGATGGTAATTTGAAGATAAACCACGATTTTTATCGTGGTTTATCTTCAATTTGATGAGCTATTCAGGTGGGAATGGCTTCGTGGCAAAACCCCTGCCCAATGCCATATCCCCAGCAGCATTGACCGCTGTTACATCAAACTTGTACCTGTGAGAACCTGAAGGAGGACACGGTCCTTTGTAAGAGAAAGCGCCTTCTGGGATAATTCCACTTCCTGTGTAGGCAACATCTCCGCCACCGTGATAGTATGTAGGAACATCCAAATCAGTCATTTTAAACTTCAGGGCTGCGGTACCTTCCGGAACCCCTGTGATGTTGAATGCAGGAGGAGTAGTGGAACACCTATGTTTGGACATCCACGTGAAATCCACCCCCAACGCTGAGAGGTTGTCCGCATCTTTTAGCGTTTGACAACCTCCAAGCACAAATGCAGACAGCAAAGCAATAGTGGTAATGCGTTTCACCCTGTTCACCTTTCTCCCTGATAGATAAAAATACCTACCTTCACGACAAATTTTACATCAAAATGCGGAGCGCTGTCTCATATAATCCGTATGAATATGGGTCCCAATCATATCCATGCCATCCGGTTGTTGCATAACCTAGTGTGCTTCTAAAAAATAAAACATCCACAGTTTGATCGGAGTACGTTGGACCATCAAGCATACGTGAAGAACCGTCAGCGGTATTGGAATAAAATACATCGTACATAATAGAGAAAAGGTTTTCCACTTCAGAGTTAGTGGCGTGTCTCCACCCTGAATGAACTTCAACCGCTTGATAATATGCCAATCCTGCGGTTTGGTCTAAGTCTAGCCAGTCCAGACCAGATTCCGTATCTGTGGTATACTATTCGTTGACAATGATATCAGCAAGTGTTGCGCTACCAAACCCAGCAACGCCGATACCAACCGCCGTCAAACCTGCTGCAAGCTTTCTTGACATCGTCATCACTGGAGCCCCCCATTGCGCAAATGCGATTCTACCGAGAAATTACCAGTGCAACTGAAAGCAAGATCCGTTCCACTCTCGCGGGAAATTCAATTTATTTTATTGAATCAACATATTGTATACAATTATCCGTTGCGACCCTCTCGCATTCAGGTAGTGATTGTAAAGAATTTAGACACTTTATTTTCGATATTTAATACCAATTTGTTGCAAACTGCCATTTTTCCACAACCAAACTGTAAGGAATTGTGACTCCAGTGTGTTTGGAATCTCTTTGTTATACGTGTAATGCAGGGTTTGGAGCGTTTGTGATTCTTGTGCTAATAACCCCAAAAATCACCTCTTGAAATTCTCCGTTTGCAAGTTCATCATATTTACAGAAAATACACAGATGACTTTTCTCAGAAAAACATGAATGGAAACAATTGGATGGCATCGTATCAGTACATCTACGTGATGAAGAACCTCTCCAAGATCTTTCCCGGCGGGCGGGAGATCCTCAAGGGGCTCAGTCTGTCGTTCCTGCCCGGGGCCAAGATCGGGGTGCTCGGCGTCAACGGGGCCGGCAAGTCGACGGTGCTCAAGATCATGGCCGGGATCGACCACGACTACGGCGGCGAGGCCTGGGTCGCCGACGGGGCGACGGTGGGCTATCTGGCGCAGGAGCCGCACCTGGACCCGGACCTGGACGTGCAGGGCAATGTCACCGCCGGTCTCGGCGCGGTCAAGGAATGGGTGGATCGCTACAATGAAATCTCCATGGCCTTTGCCGAACCGATGGACGACGACCAGATGAACGCCCTGCTGGCCGAACAGGGCGATTTGCAGGAAAAGATCGACGCCGCCGACGGTTGGGAATTGGAACGAACGGTCGAAATCGCCATGGACGCCCTGCGCTGTCCGCCCGGGGATGCGGATGTGTCGGTGCTGTCGGGTGGCGAAAAACGCCGGGTGGCGTTGGCCCGGCTTTTGCTGTCCAAGCCCGACCTGTTGCTGCTCGACGAACCGACCAACCATCTGGATGCCGAGTCGGTGGCCTGGCTGGAAAAGCACCTGCATCAGTACGAAGGCACCGTGGTGGCGATCACCCACGACCGCTATTTCCTCGACAATGTGGCAGGCTGGATTCTGGAACTGGATCGCGGGCGCGGCATTCCCTACGAGGGCAATTACTCCTCCTGGCTCGAACAGAAACAGAAGCGCCTCCAGCAAGAAGAGAAAGAGGAATCGGCCCGTCAGCGCACCCTGTCCCACGAATTGGAATGGATCCGGCAAGGGGCCAAGGCCCGTCAGGCCAAGAGCAAGGCGCGTATTTCCGCCTACGAGGATCTGCTCAATCAGGATATGGGCGACAAGATCAGCCACGCGCAGATTGTCATCCCGCCCGGTCCGCGACTGGGCAATCTGGTCATCGAGGCCGAGGGGCTGACCAAGGGTTTCGGCGACCGGCTGCTGTTCGAGGACATGTCCTTCCGTCTGCCGCCGGGCGGCATCGTCGGGGTGATCGGCCCCAACGGGGCGGGCAAGACGACCCTGTTCAAGCTGCTGACCGGCCAGGAACAGCCCGACGCCGGAACCCTGAAAATCGGTGAAACGGTGGTCATGGGCTACGTGGACCAGTCCCGCGACGCCTTGAAGGCCGACGCCACTGTGTGGCAGGAAATCACCGACGGCCTGGACGAGATCGAACTGGGCAAGCGGACCATGCAGTCCCGCGCCTATGTCTCACAGTTCAATTTCAAGGGGGCGGATCAGCAAAAGAAAGTCGGCCAGCTTTCGGGCGGCGAGCGCAACCGGGTGCATCTGGCCAAGATGCTGCGTTCCGGGGCCAACCTGCTGCTGCTCGATGAACCGACCAACGATCTGGACGTGGAAACCCTGCGCGCCCTGGAAGACGCCTTGTTGGAATTCGCCGGCTGCGCGGTGGTGATCAGCCACGACCGCTGGTTCCTCGACCGCATCGCCACCCATATCCTGTCCTTCGAAGGCGACAGCCACGCCGAATGGTTCGAGGGCAATTTCGAGGCCTACGAGGAAGACAAGAAACGCCGCCTGGGCGACGACGCCATCGAGCCGCACCGAATCAAGTACAAGCCGTTGAGGCGCTGAGGGGGATTCCTGAAGCTTCCAGGAAGCTCGCGGTTATTCTGTCATGGGCAGGGTAAACAGGAATGTACTGCCCTTGCCCATCGCGCTTTCCACCCAGATGCGACCCTTGTGCTGGTCGACGATGCGACGGCAGGCCGCCAATCCGAGTCCCGTGCCTGGATAGACGTCCCCATGGTGCAGGCGTTTGAAAATATCGAATATGATATCGTAATGCTGAGGATCGATGCCGATCCCGTCATCGGCAACGGAAACTGTCCAGGTTGACTCACTTTTTTGCGCCCGCACCGTGATGTGGGGGGAGCAATCCGGCCGGCGATATTTGATGGCGTTGCCCATCAGGTTTTGCATCAGATTGGTCAATTGGAGCTTGTCACCCTGCACGACCGGCAGGCTCTGAATGTCGAATTCAGCCGCCGCCTCAGCGGCCGCCTCCGCGAGATTGGCGCGAGCTTCCGCCACAATTTGGTTGAGGTCGCACTTTTCGAAGCGTAGGTCATTCCTTGGAACCTTGGAGTAGGCGAGTAAATCTCGAACAAGGTCACTCATTCGGGTGGCCCCCTGAATGATGAAGTCAAGATATTCCTTCCCCACGTCATCCAGGGAATCTCGGTATTTATGTTCCAGCAATTGAGAAAATGACACGACGGACCGCAGCGGTTCCTGCAAGTCGTGGGAAGCGACATAGGCAAAACGTTCCAATTCCGTATTGGAGCGCGTCAGTTCATCGATCGCCGTCTGAAGGTGTTGTTCCGCCTGTTTCATCAGTGTGATGTCCTGGACGGTGCCGGAGACCTGGGTGACCTTGCCCTGCCCATTTATTTTCGACTCACCCCGTTCCCGAATGAATTTGAGGCTTCCATCGTGCAGTAGTAACCGATATTCGATGGTATAGGGCTCGGTACCCGCCAGGGCCTGAGCGGTCCAGGACTCAAAAAAATCCCGATCCTCGGGGTGGATTTGTTGGTTGTATAACCCATAGGTCGGGATGACCGACGCGGGTTCCAGGTTTAAAATGCGGTAGAGTTGATCGGACCAGGCGACCTCATCGGCCTCGACATGCCATTCCCAGCTTCCCACCTGCGCGATGCGCTGCGCATCGTTGAGCCGTTGCGTTTCCGCCAAAAGGCTTGTTTGGGCTTTTTTGCGGTCGCTGATATCTGTGTGAGTGCCGACGACTCGGGTCGGCTTTCCATGGCTGTCATAATCCAGGATGGCGCGGGACAGAATGTCGACCCAATGGCCGTCTTTGTGCCGCATCTTGAATTCATTTTTGAAGTCCTCACGCCGACCTTCCAGGTAATCGGTAAGCATGTCCCAACTTATTTTCCGGTCACTCTCGTCGACCAAATTTTCCCAAACTGAAAGATCGTTTGGCAGTTCCTGTTCCTGATAGCCGAGCATGGACTTCCAGCGCGGCGAGTAATAGATTTCGTTGGTGGCAAGGTTCCAGTCGAACAGGCCATCATTGGCTCCGCGCATCGCCAGCTCGAATCGTTTCAAGGAGTCTTCCAGGTCCCTCTGCGTTCGCTTGAGCTCCGTAATGTCGGTGAAGGTGACGGCAAATTGCCTCTCGCCACTGCGAAAGGCGGTGACTTCAAAGTATTTATCAAAGACTTTGGTGTATTCCACGAATTGTGCCGTTTCACCGGTCGACACCACCCGGCCATACCGCTCGATCCAGGTCGGCTCGATATCGGCGAGAACTTCCCGCACCCGCTTGCCCACCACATCGTCATGCTTCAGGCCCGTCAGCGCTTCGAAAGCCGGGTTAACGTCCAGAAAGCGATAGTCGCAGGGCCTCCCTTCGTCATCCAGAAGGAGTTCGTGCAGCGCATAGCCGCTGACCATTTCATGGAACAAGATATCATATTTGGTTTGGCTGGCGCGCAGACGGGTGGAGAACTCTTTCTGCGCCGATATGTCTTCTCCACGTCCAATGAACTCGACCGCCCGTCCGGAATCATCAAAGCGGATGGCCGTGTCGGTCCAGCGCATTCGGCGCACGCGACCGTCTTTCTTGAGGATGTCATGGTCCTGGGTTGATACGGGACTTTCACGGGACAAGGCCTGGAAGTGAGCCTGCACCTCCGTCCATTGATGCTGGGGAATCAAAAGCAACAAATTTGTGCCGGTCAACGCTTCCGGAGTCGACCCGAAATAATCAGCATAGGCTTTATTCACATAAAGCAACGTGCCATCAACCAGGGCATGGACGATCAAATTGGGTTCATTTTCGACAATGGTTTTAAAGATGCTCGGCTGCTCGTCCAATGATCACTCCCAGCATGACGAGGTGTTGGGTAATCACCCATTACAGCAATATCTTATCGTATTTCAGGGGGGTGATCCATGAATTTAAATACTTCTTTTTGGTGTGATTGGCGACTTCAAACCGCGTTGACGCCCCACCCCGTCCCCCCGGATCAACGATTATATTCACCTTCCGGTCGGAGCCTGTTACTGTAGGGGCCTGCTCTTTGGCGTGACCGGATTGGAAAGCCGTGACTGTTCAGGTATCCCCCTCCAAGTTGAAAATGGACCTTGCCGATCATTTCCTGGAATGCACCAAGCTGGGGCGCTATTTGACGGTGTTCGACGGCAGCCGTTTTGTCATCACGGACGACTTCGGCAAGGGGCGCAAAATTCAATCGGTCGCCACCGCCATGGCCGCCATCTGCTCCAAGGATACGCTGGTCGCCCAGGCGGCCATCGTGCCGCTGGCCCGCATGGCCGATCAGGTCGGCGGTCAGTCCAAGGGGCGCTTCGAAGAGCTGTTCGACCTGATCGAGCGGGAAGCGACAAGCCCCGAGGTCAAGGAGAATGCCAACCTGATGCTCCAATCGGGCTTCCGACTGGCCCGCATCAAATCCCTCGAAGCCGAACTGGGGGGCAAGATCACCCCGGCCCGCAAACGCTATTTCCAGTTCCTGGTCATCGTGCGCCAGGTCACCGAAGGCAAGGTCTCGGCGCCGACCTTCCGCGATGAATTCCTGGAGTTCACCCGCGCCGTGGCGGGGCGGCTGGATTTCGGCATCTACAGCTTCTGTCTGGATCGGATTTTTGCCAATGGCCTGATCCCCCTCGCGATCAAGCGGCTTATCGTGGACGAACTGCTCAAGTACCCGCCGTTGATCCGCCGCGAATTGCTGACCAACATCCTGGTGACCAACGCCAAACAGGCGGAACTGGGGGCCTATGTGCGGTCCGCGGTGGAGGCGGGGTTGACCCCACAGGCGGCGACGGAGATTCGTCTGCTGGAACAGGTCAAACAGTCGCAGCTTTCGTTGCGGCAGATCGAGAAGCTGCTGGTTCGAAATTGAGTTCAGCCCGCGCGCATCGTAAGTCATGCAAATTTCATTGAGTCTCCAATGGGCTACCGTTAGAGTTCCCGTGGCCCCGGGGTCCCCCGGGAAGTTTCAGATGGAGAGTAACCGATGAAAGTCCGTGACATCCTGAACATCAACGCCGTCCGCATTCTCAGCGGATCAACCATGGCCCAGGCGGCGGAACTGGCCGCCATGTCCAATGCCTCGGGTTTGTTCGTGGTCGATGCCGAAAATTCGTTCGTCGGGGTGCTGTCCGAGGGCGACATGATGCGGGCCGTGCTGCCGCAAATGAGCGATGTGTACGCGGCCGGGGGCAGTCTGGGCGACTCTTATGACATCTTCGGCGAAAAAGGGGCGCAACTGGCGTCGGAAAAGATTGATGACCACCTGATTTCCGACCCGATCAGCCTGAGCCCCGACGATACCGTCCTCAAGGCCGCCTCGATCATGGCCATGAAGCATATGCGCCGTCTGCCGGTGCTCAAGGACGGCAAGCTGGTGGGCACGGTGTCCCGCGGAGACATTTGCAAGGCGGTCCTCAAGTAGTCCGCCGGGGCGTCCTGGGGAATCAGGCGCGAGATGGGGCGTTACTTGACCCCGACGCAGCGGATCTTGTCGCCCGACTGGCGGATCTGGATTTCATAGGACGCCGGAATGGTGCCGCGGCAAACCCCGGTGCGGGTCTGCGGGCCGTCCAGGGCGGTCACCACGAACTTGAGATTGGAAAAAGCATCGCCGCCGCGATTGCAGTTGGCCTTTTTCCAATCGCAACATTCCATGACACCCGGAGAGACATCCTTTTTGAACTTCCCGCCATCAATGACGCTGACCTTGACCGGCGTGCCGGTCCCGTTGTTGATGCACAAGGCCGAAGCCGGTTGGGAAAAGCTCAGGGCAACCACGGTTGCGGCCAACGCGATGAGGGAGTTTCGCAGGATCATCATCATCTCCAAGTAGGGTGCCCATTTGCATCCTGGATAGCATGTTCCCAACATAGGTCAAGCAAACAATGCGCCTAAAAACAGAAAAGCGGCACCCCGAGGGGTACCGCTTTCCGTAGGTGTAAAGTGAACCCGTTACGGGGTCACGACGACCTCAACGCGACGGTTGGCGCCTTCCATGACTTCATCCTTGGTCTGGACGGCAAGCTTGCTTTCACCGTAGGCGTTGATGATCACGCCACCCTTGACCTTGCCGTTGAGTGCGGCGGCCACATTGTCGGCACGCTTCTGGGCCAGCATGTTGTTGTAGCTGGACGGGCCCATGGTGTCGGTGTGACCGGAAATGTCCACCGACGCGGCGTTGATCTCCTTGAAGTAGGAGACGATCTTGTCGACGATCGACATGCCGGTCGTATCCACATTGGCCTTGTTGAAGCCGAAATAGACGATGAAGGTCTTCGGCTGGGCCATCGGGGCGGGTTCGGCCATCGGCATCGGCTTCGGCTCAAGATCCTTCATGGCGGCATAGAAGCCGTCGCGGCAAGCGGCGATATCTTCCGGCTGGAAGTTCTCTTCCTGCTCCTGCATCCAGCAGTCGAACATGGCCTGGGCGCGGGCTGCGGCGGCGGGAGCGGAGGTCTTGCCCGCAGGCAGGGCGCTCATGAGGTCGACCCGGGCGGTCGTCAGTTCACCCACCTTGTCGTCGGGCAGGCCCCGCTCGGGGATCATCTGCGGCTGCACGTCAGCTCCGGAAGCGGCGGCGCGGCCCTTGTTGTTGAAGTAGGCGGAATCGGACCAGTCGTCTTCGGCCCGTTCCGCGTCTGCCAGATTGGCGTATTCCATCTTCAGGGCATCGGCGAATTCGGTGCCGCCCTTCATGGCTTTGGTTCCGTCAATATCCCAGTTCGACGCGCAGGCGGCCATGAAGGCCATAGCGGTGACGGGAAGGATTACTTTAGCAAGGGTTTTCATATTGCCCACCTCTCGGTTTATGCCAGTTGAAGCTTGGTGTGATATGGGGAGAATCCCCAAGAATTGAATAGGTCTTAAGGAAATAAGGCTGTTGGCGCTATTTCGCAGCGTCTCCGGTCGTTTGCAGGGCTACGGTATCTCCGGTAATGATGAAGGTGACTGTACCATCGGCGGCGTTGTAGGTCCATTTTTCAACGGGACCCATCTTGCCGAGGTCGTCCGGTTTTCCAAAAAGGGATTCGAGCTGTTGACGGGTCTCAATGGAGCGCGCTTTTTCGACCATTTCCTGTTTGGTCGGGTCGCCGCAGGCGGCCACGGAAAGCAGCATCCCTCCGGCGATTAATCCGTTTATCCATTTCCGCATGAAAACTCTCCCGAAACAGCCGGAGGGCGACTCACGGCTCACTGCTTTTGTTGACTGGACTATGAACGAAACCCTCGACGATTCCAATGGTTAAAGTGACTTTGGCATGGCGGGATATAAAGGAAACCCCGGGTTGTCTCTTGAATTTCTTTTAGGCTGAGGCGTAAATGGGTGTCCTCGGTTCATCGCCACAAGGAGAGACCCATGCCTACGCCGCGCCCTTTGTTGCATCTTGTTTTCGGTGGTGAGGTCCGGGACCCCTCCGAAAATATTTTCATCGATTCCGATAACTTGGACATCGTCGGCATCTTTCCCAGCCATGACGCGGCCCTGAAAGCCTGGCGGGCGGCCAGTCAGGCCCGGGTCGATGAAGCCCATACCAAATACGTGATCGTTCATCTCCATCGGCTGGTCGATCCCGATCATCCGGAAGCGACGGGCAAGGAAAACCCGTAAGAGAATCCTCGTGCGGCAGCGTAAAGATCCCAACGCACGGCTTCATGAGAAATAAAACGATAATATTCCGCCCTGATCCCGTCGGGAATCACACCCGTTTGAGGTGCGACAGCAGATCCCGGTTATCCCAGGCGGGCTGCTTTTCCTCCAGAATCACCGCGTGGGAGGCGATACCCGGCTGGTGCGCCGGGTCGGAGGTGACGATGATCTGAATCCAGCGCGGGACCAGTTCGTTGTTCAGGTCGTGCAAAATGGTCACCGCCGCCTGTTCCAGATTGTCCCAGGACATGGTCGAAATTTCATGCAAATAGGTGGAGAACGTCTGCGTCTCGGCAATTCGCCGGTCGGGCACATAGCGAATGGCCACTCGGGCATTGGCGAAAAAGGCCAAGTCGCCTGACAGGTCGATGACGTAATCGAGCCGGGAATCCGGATTGTTGATCGACTGCAACAGGGCGCGGCGTTGACTGGTTTCCATATCGTGATCTTAGACGGGCCGGACCCTACACGTCCAGTCCCAGCGCACGGGGGTCCACGGCATGTCGGGCCTCCGAGGGCGGTTCGACGAATCCGCCGCCGATCTGGAAACTGATGCCGCCGATGAAACCGGTGATTTCCGAGGAGTCCCGGAACAGCTCACGGATATGGTCGCGTACCTCTGCGGCCAGCGGCGAAACGGTGCGCAGAATGAGATCGAACCGGCGGTCGCCGGGTCGGACCAGACCATCCATTTGCAGGCGTCCCATGCGGCTCAGGTCCACATCAATGATGAACCGGGTTTCCTCCTGGGTGTCCCGGCCCTCCTTCGGGTCGTCTTCGGACGGATGATCCCGCACCATCAGACGGATCTGGGACAGCTCCTGTCCATCGAACATCGGCAGGCCATAGAGCCGCCAGTCCGCAGAAGGGGAGGGCGCGGCGGCGCGGCCCATGGTCTTGACGTCGTCGCCCAGGCGGTCGAGCAGGTCCGGGCGGCGGGCGGCCAGCGCCCGGCTGGCATCGCCGCCCAGCCAGGCCCGCACATCGCCGCCGCGCAGGGCCGACATGAAAAACAGCAGTTGCGCCCCCAACTGGGCCGTTGGCTTGGGCAATATGCCGTCGAGGAAGCGTTGCGCCGCCGCCGGGTCCATTTGTTGCAGACTGGCCAGGGTCTCCTTGAGCGCCGGCCATTCACGGCCCAGCGGATCAATCGGCAGGGGTGCCGTGTCGCCGCTGCGGACCGGAGGAGAAGTCAGCGGCGCGGTCTCCAACAGGACCTGAGTCCCCTGGGGCAGGGCAATGCGGGTTTGCAGGGCCAGGGGACCGGCCTTGGTCTCGACCACCGGCTGGCCGATGGCGCTGTTGCCGAGTATCGTCCCGGCGAGCACCACGTGACCGGGAGCGGGCGTGGCCGGGGGCAGCGGCGTATTGGGCGGCGCGGTGGCGAGGATGCGGACCTGAATCTGCGTGCCCGGGGTCAGGCTAGGACCGGAGGCGGGCGGCGACGCGGCGGAGGGGGCGGGTGTGGCAGGCGGAGGCGAGGCGGCTTGCGGCACCCGCGCGCCGGGAAACAGCGGCCCCGGCGCCGGGCCGGTTGCCGGTTGCGGGGCACTGGTCGCGCCGGGAGTCGGGGCCGCCGTGGTCGGTGCCCCGCCGGTCGGTGCCGGGACCGGTGCCGAAGCCGGGGTCGGGGCGAAGGCGGGGCGCAGCACGGTGGCCAGGATGGCCTCCCCGCGGGCCACCACCACCGGACCGGAAAACGGCGACGCTCCGGCCGCGCCCGCCGTTGGCGATCCACCGGGCTGCGGAGCGAAAAGGGGCGGGCCGGACGCCGAGGGCTTTCCCTGGGCCAGTTGCGCCAGCAGGGCCGGGGTGGCCGGCTTGCCGTTGACGCTGACCAGTCGCAACAGCACCTGCGGGTGCAGGGTGTCGAGGGCGAGGGTGAGTTGCGCCCCAGGCGGCAGCGGCCATGCGGCGGGGACCTGCACCGACCCACCGGGGGTCTGAATTTGCAGCAATGGTCCCGAAGCCGTGGTGGGCAACTCGGCCTTGGGCAGATTGAACGCCTGCAACAAGGTGCCGATGGGCAGTTTCAGCAAGGCCGGGGGCGGCAGGGGCAGGGTCAGCGGCGGCAGGGGGGGCAGCGGCGGCGGCGGCGGGCCAGAGGTCGGCGGCGGCACGGCGGTGCTCATGGGGCCTATCCCAGCAGATTGTTGACGATGTTCTCCACGTCCTGGGCCGCCTCGCAATGGGGGAAGCGGGTCAACAACGGGGACTGCGCGCGGATGGTATCGCGGACCTTGTTATCGCGTCGGATGACTCCGGCCAGGGGCGGCGAAATCTTGAGGAAACCTTCGCAGGCCTTGAGCAGGGTGTTGTAGGTCCGCTCCCCTTCCTTGCGCGAGTTGGCCATGTTGACGACGACCTTGATGTTGGTCGCCGGGCGTTCCATGTGCAGCACCTTGATGAAGGCATAGGCATCGGTGAGCGAGGTTGGCTCGTCGGTGCTGACCACCAGACAGGTGCCCGCCAGTTCGGCCATCTGACGCACCGTGCGTTCGACCCCGGCTCCCAGGTCCATGACCACCCAGTCATAGCTGGTGGCCAGACTGCGCAGGTCGTCGGTGAGGATTTGCAGGCGGCTGGCCGGGATATTGGCCAGACTGCCCGAACCGGAGCGACCGGCGATGATGTCGAGGCCCGTCTCCTCGTGATGCTGGGTGGCCTGGGCCAATGCCATGCGCCCGGAAATGACATTGCCCAGGTCATGCAGGGGCATCAATCCCAGTTGGATATCCACATTGGCCAGCCCCAGATCCCCATCGAACAGCAGGGAGTGATAGTCGCGCACGGCCAGGGCATGGGTCAGGGTGATGGCGAACCAGGTCTTGCCCACACCACCCTTGCCCGAGGCCACGGCGATCAGATTCTTGCTGCGGGCCGGAGGCACCATGTGCGGGAGATTGGAACTTGCTGTGTTCATGAGACGCTCGCGATCATCGGACCATGGTCCTGGGTAGCGTGAAATTGGGGGACGATCAACCGGGCCAATGCCACCGGAGTGACGGCGCTCAGTCCGTCGTCGGCCCGGGGGGTGGTGCTGAGGTTGGAAAATTTCAGGCCGCCGCCATGGGTGGAGGTCAGCAGACTGCCCAGGCGGCGGGTCATGTCGAGGCGGGTGAACAAGGCCCGTTCACAGCCCAATCGGGCAAAGGCGGCGGCCATGTCAGCCGCCTCCAGGGCATCGCCCCCGGCCCCCAGGACCAGGGTCGGGGCGGTATCGGTGGCGCGAATCAAAGCCATCAGCCGTTCCATATCCCCGTCACCATAGGGATTACTGCCCGGTGTGTCGATAATCACCCCCGATCCCGGCGGCGCGTCGGTCAACATGGTCCGCAGCGCCTCGGGGGTATCGGCGAGATTCACGTCGAGACCCAAATCTCCGACCAGGGCCTGAAGGTGCGCCGGGCCGCCGGGGCGTCGGGTGTCGGTACTGACGATCAATGCCGGGGGGGCCGTGGGGGCGACCCGGGCCGCCAGCTTGGCAGCGGTCAGGGTTTTGCCGGAGCCCGGAGGACCGATCAGCATGATCCGATGCGGAGGGGCCGCGCCGAGGGGGTCGGGCAGGGGATCGAACTCGAAAAACCGGTCCAGCGCGGCGGCCAGGGTCCCCACGATGTCGGTGCCTTCCCGATGGGCCAGACCGCGCAGCAGGCGTTCGGTCAACGGTGTCGGCACATCGTGAAACCTCAGAGCCTGTCGCAGGGTCTCCGGCACATCAACCGGTTCCGGTTCCGCCGCGAAGGGGGGTTCGTCCTCGAAATCGGCCATTTCCAGGGCCGCAGTCAGGCGCACGGTGCCCTCGTCGGGGCTTTTTTGCGTCGCCACGATGATCGCCTGTTCGCCCAACTCCCGGCGGACCAGTTCCATGGCCTCGGCGGTGGTGGGAGCGGTGAAGGTTTTCAGGCGCAAGGATCAGGCCTCATGTCTAAATCTGGCCGACGGTTTTGATGCGGGCCTTGGGGTGGATCTCGTTTTGCGACACCACCGGCGTCATGGAGCGGAAACGCTCGACGATGGAGCGTACGAAGGGCCGATTGCTGGGGCTGGTCAGCAGCACCGGCATCTCGCCCATCATCGCCTGACGCTCGAAGATATCGCGCAACTGGGTGATAAATTCCTGAAGCTGGCTGGGGGCCATGGCCAGTTGCTTGTCGTCGCCGGTGCCGACCAGATTGTCGGAAAAGGCCTGTTCCCATTTGGGCGACAGGGTGATCAGCGACAGCACCCCATCGTCATCCACATAGGTATCGCTGATCTGCCGGGACAGCCGGGAGCGCACATGCTCGGTGATCAGCAGGATGTTGCGGGTATAGCCGCAGGCCTCGGAAATGCCTTCCAGAATGGTCGGCAGATCGCGGATGGAAATGCGCTCGTTGAGCAGATTTTGCAGCACCCGCTGAATGCCGCCGACGGAAATCTGCGACGGCACCATGTCGGAGACCAGTTTCTGATGGTCCTTGTCCATTTCATCCATCAGCTTCTGGGTCTCGGCATAGGACAGCAGTTCGGGCATGTTGTCCTTGATGACCTCGGTCAGATGGGTGGTCACCACGGTGGACGGATCGACCACCGTATAGCCACGGAACAGGGATTCCTCGCGATGGGTCGCCTCGACCCACATGGCGGGCAGGCCGAAGGTCGGTTCCTTGGTCTGTTCGCCGGGCAGGGTCAGTTCCTCGCCGCGCGGGTCCATGACCAACAACATGTTGGGGCGCAGGTCGCCGCGTCCGGCCTCGATCTCCTTGACCCGGATGACGTAGGTGTTGGCCGGGAGCTGCATGTTGTCCTGAATGCGCACGCTGGGCATGATGAACCCCATGTCCTGGGCGATCTGCCGCCGCAGGGCCTTGATCTGGTCTGTGATGCGCTGTCCTTCGGTGCCGGTGTTGATCAACCCAAGCAGACCGTAGCCCAGTTCCAATCGCAAGTAGTCGATCTTCAGGGCATTGGAGATGGGCTCCTCGGACGGCGCGGAGGCGGCCTCGATGCGTTCCCGTTCCGAAGCGATGCGGGCGGCTTCCGTCTTGCGCAACTGGCTACGGCGAATGTACCAGGCGGACACCCCGGCAATGGCCGACAGGGTGAGGAACGGTCCGGCGGGCATGGCGGTCAACAGGCCCAGGGCGGCGAGCAGGGCGGAGACCATGCCGAGCGCCCGGGGCTGCGAGCCCAACTGCGTGAACAGGGCCTTTTCCGTCGCTCCAGAGAGACCGGCCTTGGTCACCACCATACCGGCGGCGGTGGAGACGATGAGCGCCGGAATTTGCGACACCAGTCCGTCACCGACGGTCAGCCGGGTGTAGGAATCGGCGGCCTCGGCCCAACTCAGGTCCATCTGCGCGACACCGATGATCATGCCGCCGATGACATTGATGGCGGTGATCAGCAGTCCGGCCACCGCATCGCCGCGTACGAACTTGGCGGCACCATCCATGGAGCCGAAGAAGTTGGCCTCGTCCTCCACTTCCTTGCGGCGGCGACGGGATTCCTCTTCGTCGATGATGCCCGAAGACAGGTCGGCGTCGATGGCCATCTGCTTGCCCGGCATGCCGTCCAGGGTGAAGCGCGCCGCCACTTCGGCGATACGCCCGGAACCTTTGGTGATGACGATAAAGTTCACGATCACCAGAATGCCGAACACAATGATGCCGATGACGAAATTGCCCTGCATGACAAAGCCGCCAAAGGCCTCGATCACCGCTCCGGCGGCGGCGGTTCCTTCGTGCCCATTGGCGAGAATCAGACGTGTCGAGGCCAGATTCAGGGCCAGCCGAATCATCGTCGCGAGCAGCAATACCGTGGGAAAGGCGCTGAATTCCAATGGCTTCTCAATAAACAGAGAGGTCATCAGAATGAGCACGGAAAAGGTGATTGAAAAGGCCAGGGCAACATCCAGCAGCCAGCGCGGCATGGGCAGGATCAGCACCGCCAAAATGGTGGTGACCCCCAGGGCCAACATGATGTCGCCGCGCTTGGTGGCGGCGGTGAGAAATTTCTGCGTTGCCCGAAGAAAGTCGCCACCCCCGCCCCCCTCGGACGTGGGGGGTCCGCTTTTGGTGGGAACCGGAGGGGTGGCGTTGGGCTCGGCCATGGGTCAGAATCCGCTAGGGGTTCAGTAGGCTTTTTGGTCGGCAGGGTCCATTCCGCCGGTGCCGGGCATGGGCACCGAGATCCCCTCGCCGGTATATTGCCGCAGCTTGTTGCGCAGGGTGCGGATGGAAATGCCCAGAATGTTGGCGGCATGGGTCCGGTTGCCCAGGCAGTGCTGCAAGGTGTCGATGATCAAATCCCGTTCCACGTCGGCCACCGTCCGCCCGACCAGGGAGCGGGCCTCGCCGCTTTCGGCAGAAGCCGGTGCCGCAGTCGGTTTTTCGGAGGCCAGGGTGCCCGACAACATGATGGCGTCGGCCCCGATATCGCTGCCCCGGGCCAGCAGCACGGCCCGATGCATGGTGTTTTCCAGTTCCCGGACATTGCCCGGCCAGGCATGGGCGCGCAGGGCGGCGACGGCATCCGCCGACAGGGGGCGGTCGGGCAATTCATTGGCCTCTGAATATTTTGCAATGAAATGTTCGGCCAACGGCGCGATGTCTTCCGGCCGCTCGGCCAGGGAGGGCAGTCTGATGTTAACCACATTGAGCCTGAAATAGAGATCCTCGCGGAACTGACCGGCGGCCACGGCCTCTTCCAGATTGCGGTTGGAGGTGGCGATCAGGCGCACATCCACCTTCACCGGCTTGGTGCCGCCGACCCGGTCGATTTCCCGTTCCTGCACGGCGCGCAGCAGTTTGGCCTGCAACCGGATGTCCATTTCGGAGATTTCGTCGAGCAGCAGCGTCCCTCCGCTGGCCTCCTCGAATTTTCCGACCCGGCGGGCCACGGCCCCGGTGAAGGAGCCCTTTTCATGCCCGAACAGTTCGCTTTCCAGCAGATTTTCCGGGATCGCCGCGCAGTTGACCGCGACAAACGAATCCCGGGCCCGGCGGGAGTTCTTGTGAATGTGCCGGGCCATCAGTTCCTTGCCGGTGCCGGAGGCCCCGGTAATGAGGATGCTGGCCTCGCTTTTCGCCACCTGATCGGCCATATGCAGGGTTTTCGCCATGGCTGGGCCTTGATGCACGATGGCGCTGGCCTCCTCGGTGACGGCGGCCAGCACGCCGGCAATCAGCTCGGCATCCGGCGGCAATGGGATGTATTCCTTGGCCCCGGCCTTGATGGCGCGCACGGCGGCCTGACTGTCGGTGCCGACGCCACAGGCGACCACCGGCAGGTGGATGCGTTCCCGTTCCAACTGCATGATGAAGGCGGCCACGTCGACCTTGACGTCGATCATCACCAGATCGGCCCCCTTGCCGGAACGCAGGGCTTCCATGGCGGTGTCGATGGTTTCCGCATGGGTGACCTTGGCCCCGCGCTGAATGGCGATTTGGCTGGCGGCACCGATCTGCCCGTCGAGCGTTCCGACGATCAACAATCGCATGGTGAGACTTCTCCTTTGGCGGCGTTAGTCAAAATAATGCACACGTTTGGACGGCGGCAGCGCGCTGTTGACCAGCATTTCGAGGCGGCGCGGGTTTTCCTGGCGGCCGATGGAGGCGGCACCCATCAGATAGACGAGATTGACCAGCATCTCCTCGGCCGAGTTGCGTTCCAGCTTGGCGGCCAGCGGCAGAAAGACCATGTTGGCCAGCACAGCTCCGTAAAAGGTGGTCAGCAGGGCGACCGCCATGCTCGGTCCGATGCTTGAGGGATCGTCCAGGTTGCCGAGCATTTGAACCAGACCGATCAGGGTGCCGATCAGCCCCATGGCCGGGGCATATTCCGCCGCCTTGCGCAGAATGCTGGCGCTGCGGGCGTGCCGCTGTTCGGTGGCGGAAATGTCGCGGCGCAGGATGGCTTCCACTTCCTCGCCCGGCGTGCCATCGACCACCATCATGATGCCTTTGTGCAAAAAGGGCTCCGAGGCCAGGGAATCGAGCATGCCCTGCAAGGACAAGACGCCCTGTTTGCGCGAGGTTTCGGCCAGATGCAGCATCTGTTCGGCGGCGGCGGAGGCATCGCGGCTGGAATGCACCACGGCGCGCAGGATGACCTTGATGCTCGCCCCCATTTCGCCCAGGGTGAAGCTGGCCGTGGTCACCGCCAGGGTGCCGCCGATGACGATCAGGATCGACGGCGGATTGATGAAGGTGCCTGGCGAACCGCCCAGGAAAACGGCGGCCGCCACCAGACCAAATCCCGAAAGAATGCCGATGATCGTTGCAAGATCAACTGTCGTGCGCCGTCCGCCGGATTCGAAATCGTCATCGCTGGCCATCGGGGCCGTCTCCTCGTTGCCGGACCTAGGACCGTTCGGACTTGATGATTTCCGTCATGGTGATGCCCAGACGGTCTTCCACCACCACCACTTCGCCGCGCGCCACCAAACGGTTGTTCACATAGATGTCGATGGCCTCGCCGACCTTGCGGTCCAATTCCACGACGGCCCCACGACCCAGTTTCAGCAATTGGCTGACCTGCATGGTCGCCTTGCCGAGAACGGCGGAGACCTGAACCGGGATATCGTAGACCGCCTCCAGGTCGCGAGCGCTGCGCGGCAGGTCGTCGTCGCCGTCCACCGTATCGTTGTCGGGCATCGCACCGCCGCTGGTGGCATCGCCTTCCAGCTCGTTCAATTCGAAGTTTTCTTCATCAGCCATGCTGAGGTCCCTCCCTTAGGGGTTCACGTCCTGGGTCTCTGTCTCTGTCTCAGTCTCGGGCAGGTCCGGGGCGGCGTCCTCGACCTTGTCTTCCTCATCGCCTTCGGTTTCCTCGGTCTCGTCTTCCGCGTCGCTCTCGGACTCGGCCTCCGCCTCCGCCTCCGCCTCCGAGAGATAGCGTTCGACGATTTCGTCGATCTGCCGCCACATGGCCTTGGAATCCCGCTCGGCGCCGCCATCGTTCCATTCGATCCGGCAATCACCGGCCCCCAGGGTCTCGTCGCTCAGAACGGTCAGTCGGCCCTCGAAACCGAGTCCCTCCGAAAGCGCTTCGATGTGTTCCACCATGGCCTCGGAGTCCTCTTCCGAGATCCGAATGGCGACCTTGGGTTCCTCGCGCAGGCGCTCCAGAATGTCGGCCACCAGATAGGTGACCTCATCGACCCCGTGGCGGCGATTGAGCCCCGGAAACATCTTGACGGCGACGGCGGCGGCCACGGCCACGGCATCGCGCTTGGCCTCTTCCACCGTATTCTGCTCGTCGTCGAACAGGGCCTTGATCTGCTCGCCCAACTGTTCCAGCGCCTTGGCGGTCCGCTCTTCGATGCTCTGCTGGGCCTCGGCCAGTCCCTTTTTGTGGCCTGCCGCCTCGGATTCCGTGCGGGCCTGGGCCATCTCCGCCTCGGAAAAGGTCGGCGGCGGCGGCGGCTCGGGCGGCGCTTCTTTTTCCTTGGCCTTTTTGGTTTTGGCTTCAAGGGGCTCCCCGAAGTCAGTGTCAAAAAGGAATTTCTGGGCGGATGTCATCATCAATACACCAGTTCGTCTTCGTCGCTCGAACCGGCGATGACGATTTCGCCGGACTCGGCGAGTTGTTTGGCGACGGTGACCACTTCGGCCTGCGCTTCGTCGACTTCCTTCAGCCGCACCGGACCCATGGATTCCATGTCTTCCTTCATCATCTTGCCGGCGCGCTCGGACATGTTGCGGAAGAACATGTCCTTGGCATCGTCGGAGGCCCCCTTCAAGGCCATAGCGAGACGGTCCTTTTCCACATGCCGCAGCAGTTGCTGAATGCCCGAGGAATCGACGCGGGTCAGATCCTCGAAGGTGAACATCAAGGCCTTGATGCGTTCGGCGGATTCCCTGTTGCGTTCCTCCAGGGCCGACATGAAGCGGTTTTCCGTGTTGCGGTCCAGGTTGTTGAAGATATCGGCCATCAGTTCATGGGAGTCGCGGCGGGCGGTACGCGCCAGGTTGGTCATGAACTCGTTGCGCAGGGTGCGTTCCACATGGTCGAGAATGTCCTTTTGCACCGCTTCCATGCGCAGCATGCGGGTGACGCATTCCATGGCGTAGTTTTCCGGCAACAAAGACAAAACGCGCGCCGCGTGGTCCGGTTTGATCTTGGTCAGCACCACGGCGACGGTCTGCGGATATTCGTTTTTCAGGTAGTTGGCCAGCACCGCTTCGTTGACGTTGCCGAGCTTGTCCCACATGGTGCGACCGGCCGGACCGCGGATTTCCTCCATGATCAGGTCGACACGTTCCTTGGACAGACTGCCGGACAACAGCCGTTCGGTACTGTCCATGGTGCCGACCAGGGAGCCGGTGGTGGACAGATGGTCGGCGAATTCGACGAACAGCCGCTCGACGATGTTGGAGTTGACGCTGCCCAGCCCGGCCATGGCCTGGGACAGTTCGCGGATTTCGTCATCCTCCATCATTTCGAACAGACGGCCCGCATGTTCATCACCGAGGGACAGCATAAAGATTGCTGCCTTCTGTGTGCCCGTGAGACTTCTGAAGTCGTCTTTGACTCGTGCCACTTTCGCGCCTCGCTAAAGGGATTAGCCTTCCTGGTACATCCAGTTTCGGATAATGGAAAGCGCCTCTTCCGGGTGCTTCTCCACGATCTCGTTGATTTTCTTGACCGAGGACGCCTTCACGCGGCCTTCCACCCGGTCGATGTCAATCAGTTCTTCCAGATCCTCCGGTGCGATACGGTCCTCGGCCATGGACGGCGGACCGCCCGGCGCGGCCAGGGCCGGTACGCCAGCCCCTTCCAGCATGGCCTGGGCCTCGGCCTCGGCGCGGCTCTCGAACAGGCGCGACACCACCGGACGCACCACCAGCAGCATGAACAGCAAGAAGACGACGACCAGCGCCAGATTCTTGCCCATCTGCATCAGTTCATCCTTGCTCATGCCGAGAAAGATGCCCGGTTCCCCGACATCCATTTCCAGTTCGGCGAAGCGCATGTTGATCACATCGACGCTGTCGCCGCGCTTGGCATCGAAACCGATAGCCGTCCGCACCAGGGTGGACAACAGTTCCATTTCCTGTTGCGGGCGGGCCTGATAGACGCGGTTGCCGTCGGCGTCGGTGGTATAGGTGCCATCGACCACCACGGCGACCGACAGTTTTTCCACTTCGCCGATCTCGCGCACCCGGTTGACCACGGTCTTGGAGATTTCGTAGTTGACCGTTTCCTCAGTGCGGGATTCCGCCGTCTGGCTGCGCGCCCCGTCGGCTGCGCCGCCGTTGGCCGGGTCGGGCAGGTTGTTGCCCACGGTGACCGCCTGGGTTTCGGAATCCTGGGCGTTGGCCGTCTGCTCGACGGTCTGGGTGGAGCGCACCACCTGACCTTCCGGATCGTAGGATTCCTCGGTCGAGGTAATGCGGTCGAAGTTCATCTGGGCGTTGACGTCGGCCCGTACCTTGCCGAAGCCGACCGTGTTGGCGAGCAGTTCCTCGATTTCCCGGGCCAGCCGGAGTTCGTAATCCAGGCGCTTTTCTTCCATGCTCTCCAGTTCGGTGCTCTGATCCTGGAAGCCGCGGGCCAGCAGGGCGCCTTTCTCATCGACGATGGCGACGCGGCTGGGGTTGAGCTGCGGCACGGCGGAGGCGACCAGTTGCTGAATGGAGGCGATCTGTTCCTTGGTCAGCCGGTTGGGGCCGCGCATCTTCAGCATCACCGAGGCGCTGGGTTCGCGGGTTTTGCGGCTGAACAGTTCCCGTTTGGGCAAGACCAAATGGACCCGGGCGGCCTTGATGATCGACAGGCTGCCGATGGTCCGCGACAACTCGCCTTCAAGGGCACGCAGGTGGTTCATGTCCTGCAGGAAGTTGGTGGTGCCCAGGGAGTCGGTCTTGTCGAACAGTTCGTAGCCGATGGAGCCGCCGGTGGGGACTCCCTGTTCGGCCAGTTTCATGCGCAGGCCAAGCACCTTGTCCTGGGGCACCGAGATCGAGGTGCCGTCGCGGGAGAGCTGATAGGGAATACCCTGGCCTTCCAGTTCGGTGACGATGCGCCCGGAATCCTGTTCGTTCAAATCGGTATAGAGCAACGACATGTCGGGGGTGGTGAACTGGGTGATGATATAGATCAGGAACCCGACCGTGGCCACGGAGACGCCACCGATGACGGCCAGCCGCATCGGTCCCAGGTTCTTGAGAGTATCCATAAACGTGCCCAAGGTCTCACCTCGTCGCGTGCCGGGCAGGCGGTCCTTCCCCATGAAGGACGCAAATACCCCATACCAGCCTATCACACAGGGTACGGAGCCGGAGTGAACAAGAGGTTAAGGCCCGGCAAAATTTGCCCACTCCACGTATATTTGGTCTTATTTTGCAAAATGTCGAGCCCGACACCGTTGCCGGGGCCGGGCTCGCCGTTAAGGGGGAATAGAGGCCAGGAGCTTAACGTTTCACCCGCATCAGTTCGTCGAGCATTTCATCCGCCGTGGTAATGATCTTGGTGGCGGCGGAATAGGCCCGCTGGGTTGTGATCATGGAGGTGAACTCCTCGCCCAAATCGACCGTGGAGGCTTCCAGGGAGGCCGAAGCCACCTGACCCGCCCCGCCGTTTCCGGCTTCGCGCACCGTCGGCTGACCGGATTGATCGGTTTCGATCCAGACGTTGCCGCTCATGCCTTCCATGCCGTTGGGATTGACCATGGTCGCCACCGGCACCATGAACACCGGCTTGGTCACGCCGTTATCGAACAGCGCGGTCACCACCCCGTCGGCGCCGATGGAGATGCCCGCATAGTTGCCGAACGAGGCACCGTTCTGCGAGATGTAGTTGATCTGATACGATCCGGCGAACTGGGTCAGCCCATCGGACGTATTGTAGTTGCCGAGCCCCACCGACAGCGCCGGGGTGGTCGAGCCGTCCATGTCGTCGGCCCCGTTGGCCCAGGCGATCTGATACTGAGCGCGCGGGTTGGAGGCGGTGGACTCGTCGGAGCCGAAGAAGGTATCCGGCGTGCCGTCGCCGTTGAAGGTTACGGCGTAGGCGGAGGCAGTGGTCCAGGCGACGGACGCATCCAGAGAGTCGACGGAGAAGGAAGTTTTTTGCATGACCGAGGCCACACCGTTGGTGAGCAGGCCGGAGGCATCAATGGAGATGGAGTCGGCGGCGGAGCCCTGGATGAAATAGACCGAGCTTTCACCGGCCAGACGTGTTGCCCAGGCATCCGGTGGTGACTTGGGGGTGCCGCCATATTCATAATGCATGGCCGCCTGAAGCCGGTTGGACACTTCGTCCATGATCTGCGACAGGGAACGCCCGGTGATATCGATGTTGAGGCTGGTATTCGGCGCACCGGCACCGCCAGCGGTGATCACGCCATCGCCGGTGCCGACGGCCGAACCGGAGTCAGACGAGTCGGCAAGGGTGATGACTTCCGCAGTCGTGTTGCCGAGGGTCTGCTTGATGCTGATGGTCGTCCCGGTCACCGTGGCCCACTGCTGGGCCGCCGTGCCCAGGTCGGTGGTCAACTGGGTGTTGATCGCCGAAGCCAGGTTGGCGGCGGTGGAGTTGGTATTCGGGCCGATGGTCACGGGTACGCGACCGGAAGTGAATTCGGTGGTGGTCACGTCGCCGCCGGTGCCGTCGGCGAAGACGATCTTGGTCCCACCCGGCGTATTGGTGAAGGTGATAACCCCCAACGCCGAGTTGGCGAAATCGGTGTTGGCACCGCCACCGGTGACCGTGACCATGTCGTTGCCGATCAGGGCGGCCAGGTTGCTGGCAATCGCCGTGACCGCGGCCCCGTTGACGTCGCGGTTGGTGCCGGAAACGCCATTGCCTGACACGTCGAATTCGTAGGTATAGGGCGTGCCGCCGATGGTCAGGGTGATGGTTTCCCCGTCGGTGGGGACCGCCCCGATGGTCATGGAATTCGGCGAGCCGTTGTTGAATTCGAACGTGGTGGTGCCGCTGGAGGTGACGATCTGAATGGTTTCGCCGTCTTCCGGCTGGCTGGCCAGGGACAGGGTTTCTTCATCTACGGTTGAGTTGTCAGAGGTGGTGAACAAAACGGTGTAAGTCGAGCCGTTGATGGTCGCCGTCATCGCCGAGCCGCTGTCTGGGATGGTCTCGAAGTCCAGCCGACCAGCGGCATAGTAGTTGTTGCGCGCGGTGGTCTGGTCCTCGATCAAGATCCGTTCGGAGCCCTTGGGCGGAATGGCGTAGTAATCCCAGGCATTGGAGGCCCGCTTGACCCAGGTATGGTTGATGTTGTGGGAGTTGCCCAGGGAGTCATAGATCAGGATATCGGTCTTGTGGCTGGCCCCGGTTTCGTCGGAGGAGGGCAGGTTGGCGCCCATGGAAATGGTGGTGGTGGCCGTCGCCGTGCCGCCGATGGTGTTCAGGTTGAGCGGCCGCAGGTTGGTGCTGTCGACGATATTGTCGTTGACATAAACCGTGTCCCCGGACTCGTTCTTGTAGGCCTTCATATAGACGTCGGTGCCGACGGTCTTGACCACCGCCTGGGTGGAATTGTCCCAGGTCTGCAACGGCCAGCCTTGCAGATACCAGCCCGAGGTGTTTTGCAGGTTGCCCGCCTCGTCGACGCGGAACGATCCGGCGCGGCTGTAGGCGAAGATATCGCCGGAAGACGGGTTGGCCGATTCATTGACGATAAACATGCCCTGGCCCGACAAGGCAATATCGGTGGCCGAGGAGGTCGCCTGAAGCAGGCCCTGCACGTCGATGCCGGCCAAAGGTTTGGACTGCACGCCGCCGGCCGAATACTTGGTCAGCGAGACCTGCTTGGTGATCAGGGTCTGAAACTGCACTTCCGTGCGTTTGTACCCGATCGTGTTCACGTTGGTCACGTTATCGGCGATGGCACCCATGGAGCTGGATTGCGACTTGAGGCCTGAAACGCCGGAAAACAATGCGCCATACAAAGACATGCTGTCCTCCTCTTCCTTTCGTAACTTCTCTTCTGTTATCGCGTCTGGCCTCGGTGCCTTCGGCGAGTGAAAACCAAATGTTAGAGCGCGTCTTCCGTGCTTGCCGTGGGCGGTTCCGCAACCGACAAGACCCCGTCGATGGAGACGTAGTAACCGCTGCTGAGTTCCAGATAGGCCTCGCCGTCGGCGGTCCGTACCCCGGTCACCCGACCGAAGCTGGTGTAGCCCACCTCAACCGGATCGTCGGCACTGTTCACCGGGGAAACGGTGACCTGATAGACGCCGTCCGGATACTGGTTGCCCTGCGCATCCTTGCCGTCCCACTCGAAGTAATGGGTTCCGGCGTCGGTCTCGCCCTGGGCATAGTAGACCACGGTACCGGCATCGTTGCGGACGGTGATCTGCGACTGTTTGGCGTTCTCGAACAGGGTGTAGGACATTTTGCCCGCACCATTTTCCACCGGCATCTGATCGGACACCACTTCCGCGTATTTGCCGATGTAGCTGACCACCGAACCCATGTTGTTGAGCTGCTGCGCCTTGAGGATATCTTCCAGGTTGGCGTTCTGCTGGATCTGCTGTTCGACCTGCGCGAACTGCACCAACTGGCTGGTGAATTCGTTGGCGTCCATGGGGTCCAGCGGGTCCTGGTTCTTCAACTGGGTGACCAGCAGATTGAGGAAGCTGTCCAGGTCCTCGGCCAGTTTGGCCTTCGAGACGTCTGAATCTGTCGGGCTGGCTGCTGTGGAGGCAATGGCGGAGCCGACGGCGTTGGTCATGATCTCTCTCCTAGGCCCGGATATCGAGGCGACCGCGGGCGTTCAGGCGGTTGCCCGCATGGCCCTCGGGGTCGGTCAGGGCGGCCATGACGTCATCGAGTTCAGGGTCGTCCAACAGGGTTTCGTCATCGAGCACCGGCTCGGAAGCGGTCTGCTGCCCGCCTTCCTTGGCCTGCTGCTGTTCTTCGCGCAGGCTGAAACTCATCGACCCGGAGTCGGTGTCGAGCCCGGCGTCCTGCAACGCCTTTTCCAGGGAACGGGAGTCGCTGCGTAGGATGTCGAGGGTTTCCGCCCGGTCGGCGACCACATGCACATGGGTGCGGCCGTCGGTCATTTCCAAACGGACCTCCACACGGCCCAGTTCAGCCGGATTGAGGCGAATGCTGATCTGGTCGTTGCCGGCCTTGACGGCCTTGCTCACCTGTACAGAAATCTGCTCGGCCACCGGCTGGTGTGGGGTCGGGCGGGCGGTCTGGGCGGCCTGTTTGGCCTGTTCAGCCTGCTGGGTCTGCGAGGTATGTTGCGTGGTGCCGGTCTGACTGAGGCTGCTGTCGGCACTGGTGGTCTGGACCTGCGGACCGCTGGCCGCCTGCTGGGTCGGGCCGGTGGCGGCCCGGGCATCGGCGGCGATGCTGTTGGCACCCTGCGCCTGATTGCCCTGGGCGGCATTCTGGGCCTGCGCTCCGGTCTGTCCCTGGGCGGCGGCCTGGGCACTGGCCTGCATCAGGCTGGCGTTGCCGTTGTTCTGACCGTTGGCATTGGCCCCGTTCTGGCCGTTCTGACCGGCAGGAGCGACCGGGTTGCCGGAGCTGCGGCTGTCTTCACTGAGCGCTGCCAGGGTGGCCCCGGACAGTTTCGGCTGACCGTTGCCCGCATCGGTGTTTTGATTGACGGTGACCGTCACCTGCACCGGGCGACCGGTCTCGACCTTTTGTGACAGGTCGGCGGCCTGACGGTTCGCGGTTTCGTTTGGATTGGTGCCCTGCTGGGCCTGGGTCTTGGTCGCATTGCCGGTCTGGGCGGAGGCCTTTTGGGCCTCGCCGGTGTTGGCCTGCGCCGGGGTGTTGTTCTGCTGCTGTCCATTGGACTGACCGGAAGTGGTCTCCGGCGTCACATCGGTGACCGGTGTTGTGGCGGCGGCATTGGCCGTGGTCCCGGCATTCTGTGTGTTCTGCTGACCATTGTGGGCGGCGGCGACGACCACATCGCCCACCGTTCCGTTCAGGGCCTGCTGGGCGGCCACGGCGGCCTGCTGCGCATCGGGAGTCTGCTGCTGTTCAGGGGCCGCGCTCTGTGTCTCGGACCCGCTGGCCTGGGGGGTGGAGTCGGAGGTGTCGGCATCGGCGTCAGCGGTCTGAGTGCCCTCGTCGGCCTTCTGGCTGTTCGAGCTGTCGTCGTGCTGATCGGCCCGCTGCGAGCTGTCGCCGCTGTCGCGGTCGTCGCTCTGGCGCGGGGCGTCGTCGCCGCTGTCCTGACGGGCCGAGGTGTCGTCGTCGCGCCGATTGTCGGGGGCTTCGCGGGCCTCGACGCGATGGTCGTCGGTGTCGCGGCTGTCCTGGCGGTCATCGTTGGCGGCGGTGGGACGGTCGCGCTCCACCGGGGCGGTATCCTGGCGCTCCTTGTCGGAACGGCTGTCGGTGTCGGTCGAACGAGTCCGTTCGGTGGTCATAATGTCTTTGTGGTCCGACAGACTGGAACTGTTGGTGCTGAGATTGCTGGTGACGCTGGCAACCAGATCTGAAAACACCTTGGCGGTGCTGTTGCCTGATCCATTGGACGAGGCCCGCGCTGCGGCGGCGGCTGTCGTCGTGGCGGGATCGGTTGCTTTGGTATCGAGGCTCGTCACAGACATGGTGCACCTTCCACGTAGAATGTATCTGGCAACATTGGAGCAAGGTCCGTGCCAGAAATATAATGTATTGATACTTAACGATTTATGTAAAAACTGCTGGTCTTGCCACCGGACCAATAGGGGTCACTTCGGTAAAGGATGCCTGGGAAGAGGGAAAAATCTGCCGGGCGGGATCGACGTCGATGGGGTAGGATGGCCGACGAATGCACATGAAGGATGGGTGATGCGGTACAGGGAATTGGGACGGACGGGACTGCGGGTCTCCGAGGTGGGCTTCGGCACCTGGGGCATCGGCGGTCGGACGGCGGGCCAGACCTCCTATGGCGCGACCGACGACCGGGTGTCCCTGGCCGCTCTCGACCGGGCGCTGGAACTGGGAATCACTTTTTTTGACACCTCCAATCTCTATGGGGCGGGGCATAGCGAGGAACTGCTCGGCCAAGCGGTGCGCGGGCGGCGTGATCAGGCGGTCATCGCCACCAAGGCCGGTTGGGATCGCTATTTTGGCGCGGCGGACTTTAGCCCCGATGCCGTGCGCGCCTCGCTGGAAGGCAGTTTGCGGCGTCTGGGCTGCGAATATGTGGACCTGGTGCAGCTACATAACCCGGACCTGGAAACCCTGCGGAGCCGCCCGGAAATTCTCGATGGCCTGCGCGACTTGCAGCGCGAGGGGCTGATCCGGGCCTGGGGATTGTCCCTGAAATCCCCCGCCGAGGCCGTTGTGGCGGTGCGCGAGCTGGGGGCCCCGGCGGTGCAGGTCAATGTCAACATGCTCGACCTGCGCGCCCTGGATTGCGGTCTGTTGGGCCTGGGGGCCGGGGTGATCGCCCGCACGCCCTTGAACTTCGGTTATCTGACCGGCGCGGTGACCGCCGAGACGCCGCTACCGGACGGCGACCACCGGGCCGCCTGGCCGGAAGCCCAACGCCAAGCCTGGAGCACGGCGGCGGCGCAAATATTCGATTTGTTGGATCTGCGCACGGTGGCGGAGCGGGCCGAGATGGCGCTACGCTTTTGTGTCGCGCTGGACGGGGTGAGCTGTGTCATCCCCGGCTGCTTGACCCCTGACGAAGTGACTCAGAACGCCCGGGCAGGAACCCTGCCGAGGCTCGATCATAAGACTTTGGAACGGATCATCGCCCTGTCCCGCGCCGCCGACCCGTTTCGCGGCCCCGGTCAGACCGACGGCATCGCGGCTCAGAAGTGACCGGCGAGCTGTTTCTCGACGGCGGCCCCGGTATAGAGATAGGCCCCCTTCTTGTTGCCCCACCAGACCACTTCCCGCGCCCAGTGGTTAAAGTCATGCCAGACCTGATGTGAGCGGCGGACCTGGGTGACGGTCGGGACGGGTTCGGCTTTGGCAGACTGTCCCCGGCGGCAAGCCTCGTAGAAGCCGAGGATGTCGTGCGCCGTTTCGATGCTCAGGTCGGTCCCGACGAAGGGCTGCTTGAGCAAGGCCCGGTTGAGCCGCACCGCGTCGGCCAGTACCGGCAGATGGGCCTCGGCCCCGGCCTGACCCATCAGATCGGCAAGCAGGACTTCCGCCTCGTCATAGAACGCATCGAGACGGTTTTCGGCGGAAAGGCGCAGGAACATAAACTCGTCGGCCGGCCAATAGATCCCCAGCCAGTCCGGCGAATAGTGGAATTCCGGCCCGCCGCGCTGGATGACGTCGGCCTCGTCGAGGAAGAAGCGGGCCATGTTGGACAGGGTCGGAAAGCGTGTCGGATCGGCAGCCATGAAGGCCTCGAACATTTCCCCATAGGCGATCCCGGCATGGACGCGGGCGGTCATCAATGGAATTTGCAGCAGTTTGTCGAAATGCAGAAAGGCGGTCATCCAGGACAACGCCCGTGCCCTGCGCCAGTCTTCGAGCGGCAGGGTGGCGGTGCCGATGACCGTTTCCTGAGTCTCGGCGATGTCGTCGTCGAAACTTTCCCGGGTACCGTGGATATTGATGATCTCGTTATGGACGGTAAGGATGCCATGCCGTGCCCGGTAGGCCGGATCGGCCATTTCCGCATTGGGCAGGATGGAGAGATTATTGAACTGGATGCGGTTGTGCTGGCCGCTTTCGATGAGCTGGTCGATGCCGTTCAGGTAGCTGTCGTAGGTCTCGCCGGGCAAAGCCAGGATCAAATCGGAAAAGGTCTCCACCCGGTCCTCGGTGAAGCGCCGTTGCAGTTCGAAATAGGACTCCAGGGAGATATTCTCGCGCTTGATGTTCTCCAAAGCTCCCAAATTGGTGCTCTGCATGGACAGGGCGACCCCCTTGCTGAGGCCCGCGTCGGAGAGGATTTTCTGGGTCTCGTAGGCCCGCTCGGTGGCGTTCTTGGTATTCTGCACCGACAGAGCGACCGGAAAACCGGTGGCCCGTTTGACCTGGGCCACATAGGCGGCCAGTTCCACATCGCGGGGCAGAATGCCGAAATTGGCGTCGCAACAGAAGATGAACTCGATGCCATGTTTCGAGAACCAGTCCACCTCCGCCTTCAGCCGTTGCAACTCGAACTTGGTCACCTTGGCCGCGATGGCCGAGCCCCAGTCGCAATAGGTGCAGCGGAACGGGCAGCCCCGGTTGGTCTCCCACAAGCCAATCCAGGCGGCGTCGGTCTCTCCGTTCATCACGCCGTCGAAGGTGCCGCTGAGAAAGGGCGAGGGCAGGTCGGCCAGGTCGCGCAGCCGGGGGCGGCGCGCCGTGGTGATCAGGGTGCCATCGGCGGCGCGCTGGGACAGCCCCGCGATGGCCGAGAAATCCCGCCCGGGCAGGGCTTCGAGAATCTCCAGGAAGGTCTGTTCCCCTTCCCCATGCACGGCGATGTCAATGAACGGATGGCGTTCGAGGAAGGCTTTCGTATCGTCGGGCACATGCGGACCGCCGAAGATCACCAGCCGGTCGGGCCGGGTTTCCTTGAGCCGCCGGGCGGCCTCCAGGGACATATTGATGTTCCACACATAGACACTGAAACCGACCACGTCCGCCGGGTCCATATGGGCGACGATTTTGTGAATCGGCTGGCGCTTGTAGATGGGCACGAGGAACCTGTACCGCGCCGGATCGGTGGCCTTGTGCTGCACATAGGCTTCCAGCATGGCCGCCGAATAGGGCAGGTAATATTGCTGGGAGAAGCCATTGTTGATTTGCGAAATGGCTACGGTCAGGGGCCGTCTTTCGCTCATTCGCTGGTGTCCTGTGTCATGGCTTTCTATCGTACTATATATGACAACGATCGGCGAAAAAACCAGCCGTTGATCGGCTGTGGCGGGCAGTCTAGGCTATCGGCGCATGGTCGAACAGATGGTCATACTCGCAGGGGGTCTGGGCTCCCGGCTCGGGGCGCTGGTCCGGGACCTGCCGAAGCCCCTGCTGCCGGTTGGCGATTTGCCGTTCATCGAAATCCTGATGGCCTGGGCGGCGGCGCAGGGGGTCACGCGGTTCGTGATTTCCGCCGGGTATCTGGGGGCGGAGGCCGTGGCCCGCTATGACGGTCAACGGTTGTTCGGGGCGGATATTTCAGTCGTGGTGGAGCCCCAACCGGCGGGAACCGGCGGCGCGCTGACCTGGCTCAGGGACCGGCTGAATGACCGTTTCTTTCTGGTCAACGGAGACTCTCTGTTCGATGTGCCTTTGGCCGCGCTCGATCTGCCCGAAGACAGTCTGGGGACGCTGGCCCTGCGCCATCTGGACGATACCGGCCGGGCCGGGGTGGTGGAAACGCAAGGCAGGCGCATCACCGCCTTTAAGGAGCGGGGCGACGCGGGCCAAAGTGGGCAAATCAACGGCGGCGTTTATCTGTTGCGCCGGGCGCTGATCGCCCATTGCGCGGCGGTCTGTTCCCTGGAACGGGAGGTGTTTCCCGTCCTGGCAGCGCGAGGATTGCTGACCGGCCAGACCTTTGACGGCCTGTTCATCGACATCGGTATTCCGCAAGACTACCAACGGGCATCCGAGGTATTGTCGCCGCTGCTGAAACGACTGCAAAAGGGGGAAGGGGCATGAGCCATCGACCGGTAGTGCTGGTGACCGGGGGTAGCCGGGGGATCGGGGCCGCCGTGGTGACCCTGGCGGCACAGCGCGGCTACGATGTGGGCTTCAGCTATCTCAGCCGTCAGGACAAGGCGGAACAGTTGGTGCAGCAGGTGGAGGCCCTGGGGGCGACGGCCTTCGCCCAACGGGCCGACGCCGCCGACGCCGCCGAAACCGAGGCCCTGTTTGCGGCCGTTGACGCCCGTTTCGGACGCCTGGACGCGCTGGTCAACAATGCAGCGATCATCACGCCCCGCGCCGACTTCACCGACATGGATCTGGCGCGCTTCCGGGCGGTGATCGAGACCAATCTGACCGGCACCTTCCATGCCATGCAACTGGCCCTGCGGCGCATGTCCACCCAACGCGGGGGGCGTGGTGGGGCCATCGTCAACATTTCCTCGGAAGCCGGGCGCTTCGGCGGCAACCGGATCAGCGCCTATGCGGCCTCCAAGGCCGGGGTCAATACCCTGACCCTCGGTGCGGCGCGGGAGCTTGTCGAGCACGGGGTTCGGGTCAATGTGGTCAGTCCGGGGGTGATCGAGACCGATCCGCTGATTGATTTGCCTGAGGCCGAGAAGCAGGCGGTGGTGCGTTCCCTGCCCATGGGCCGCATGGGCCATCCCGAGGAGGTGGCGGAAACCGTGCTGTGGCTGCTCTCCGATGCGGCGAGCTATGTGGCCGGGTCGCTGCTCACCGTTTCGGGGGCACGCTGATCATGCAAAGGGTCTTGGTCACCGGCGGTACCGGTTTTATCGGGCGCAATATGGTCGAGCGGCTGGCGGAACGGGATGATGTGCAAATCACCGCGACCCACTTTTCCCGCCCGCCGGTGGATCTGCCCGGAGTGACCTGGCAATGGATCGACCTGACCGAGGGCAAGGCGGTGCGCGACCTGCTCGGGCAAGGCTTTGATGTGGTGATTCATGCCGCTGCGGCGACCTCCGGGGCGGCGGACATTGTCGCCCGACCGCATATCCATATCGCCGACAGCGCGGTGATGACCAGCCATCTGATGGGAGCGGCCCACGAACATAACGTCGGGCGCTTTATTCTGTTCAGTTGCTCCATCATGTACCCGGACAGCTCCCGCCCGCTGACTGAGGACGAGGTGGACCTGGAGGCGATCTTT
Organism: Magnetospira thiophila; assembly: GCF_054657015.1. NCBI lineage: Bacteria > Pseudomonadati > Pseudomonadota > Alphaproteobacteria > Rhodospirillales > Thalassospiraceae > Magnetospira > Magnetospira thiophila. The sequence goes on along the minus strand of NZ_BAAHXF010000002.1, from coordinate 1,609,266 downwards.
CCGCCCTATCACGGCGGGGCCTGGAACAAGCTGTATTTTGAAAACATGGCCCGCTTCTATGCCGGGTTGGGACGCAGCCGCTATACGGCGATCCGTCATTCCAATATCTACGGCCCGCACGACAAGTTCGACCTCCAACGCAGCCATGTGTTCGGCGCCAGCCTGACCAAGGTGATGACGGCAACAGACCATGTGACCGTCTGGGGCAGTGGCGAGGAGGGCCGGGACCTGTTGCATGTGGACGATTTGCTGGATTTCGTCGAGGCCGCCCTGGCACAACAGCAAACGCCCTTCGAACTGGTCAATGTGGGGGCCGGGAAAGTGGTGACCATCCGCGAACTGGTGGCCCTGATGGTCCGCCTGTCGGGGCGCGACATTTCCATTGAGCACGATCTGAGCAAGCCGACCCTGCCGATTACCATTCGTCTGGATTGCGGGCGGGCCGAGCGATTGTTCGGCTGGAAACCAAAGATCCCGCTCGAAGACGGCATCCGTCGCACCATGGACTGGTGGCTCAGAGCGCGAGGCGTCTGACCAGTCGTTCGGTCACCGTCCAGGCGGCCAGGAACAACAGCACCCCGTTATTGCGGTAGCCCGTATCCGCCGAGCCCTCGGTGCGGGGCTGGCGGTTGATATAGGCCCCGCGCAGCAGGCAATGCAGGAAATTCATGGTCAGCCGTAGGTCTTGCGTCGGGCCGGGCAGGCCGCTGGTCAGGAACGGCGCTTCCTCCACCGACCAGGCGAAGGGATCGGACACCACCTTGCGGTAATTGGACAGAACTTCCGGTGCCCAGCTATAGGTAATGGTGACCGAATGGGGGGCGGCGCAGACCGAAGGCAGCCATTGGTGAATGAGATAGTTCCCCGCCTCGGCGCTGTCATGGACCAGGGAGTAGAGCAGGCGGCTGATCCCGAAGAACGGATCGTTGTCGGCGATTTTGGTGTCCGGGTCGATGAACAACGGCCCCTGATCGGTCAGCAGGATGTTTTCCGCATGGAAATTCCAATGGCCGAGGCGGGAGATACAGGATGGCCCCCCATCCCAATCGGCGAACACGCTGGAGGCCTCGATGCGGTCCAACAGGTTGGGCAGACTGAGCAGCAACAGGCCGTTGACCTCGATCTCCCGCGCCTTGAGAAAAGCTTCCAACTCCGGCAATTCGTGCAGCCGGGCCAGGGAGTCACGGACCTTTTGCGCCACCCAGCGGCCCGAACGCCCCGCCATGTCCGGGTCGGTCACATGCTCGGCCACATGATCGAGCAGCAGGCCGGGCAGGTCGCTCACCTTGCGCCGGTCGAACCGCTGGCCGCCCTTGATATGGTCGGACAGGGTGCCGCCGGGCAGGTATTCCATGGCATAGCAGGGCTTGCCCGCGAACTGGGAGTCGGTGACCAGACCGGAGCCGATGATGGCCGGGAGGCGCGAGCCGAGCACCCGATAGGATTGGCTGAGGTCGCGCAGGCAGGCCACTTCCCGTTCGATATTAGCTTCCGCACTCTGGGCCACCTTGAACACCACCTCGCGGCCCTGATAGTCGGTGACCAGCACCGTGAACTTGCCGGTCTTGAGGACCCGCAGGGACTTGCTGCGAAAGGAGAACGAGACGGGAGCGGTCATGGCGCGGCAAAGACCTTCACGTCCGGGTCATAAAGCAGGGCGCGGATCGCCTCCATGGTGCTGCGGCAATAGCCCCGGGTGTTATGCACATAGGCCTGGACGATCAATTCGCTGACTTTCGGCGCGCCCCGTTCGCCGAGCCGGAACGGATCATCGCGGAAGGTCAGCAGGGTCGGCTGCGGTAGCACCACCGCCGCCGCCTCGCACATCTCGAAGGCATGACTGCCCAGTGGCAGGTCGGATACCCGCAGAATGCTCGGCAGCCGGTCCGCCGTCTCACGGAACCCGGCGACAATTTCCGCAAAGGCGAGGGGGGCACCGCCGGGGCGGTCGTATTCAAAGAAAAAGCGACTGATTTGATAGCCCGGCGGGGCGATCAAGGTGCGCAGGGAAATGGTGTTGATGTTGGCGCTATCGGGCAGCAGACGGTCCATGGACAGAGCGGCCTGCGAAAAACTGGGCCGGAAATTGTTGCGGGCTTCCTGTTGGCGGGCCGACAGGGCCTTCGTTCCAAGCCGCCCGGTGGGGGTGTCGGGATGCACGATATCCACTTCGCAGGCCCGGAAGTCGAGTTTCTCCAGGCCACATAGACGGGCCGTTTCGAGCAGTGCCCGCCATTGCGCCTGCCAGCCGTTGGTCTGACAGGAGCCGAGGCAGAAGACCCGCCGGTCGTCGGGCCGTTGCGGCTTGACCGGCAGAAAGGTTTCCGGCACCCCGAGCAGGCTGGGATAGAGGCCGGGCAAGGTGATGGATTCGGCCACCCCGATGACCCAATCGGCCACCGACAAATAGCTGTTCATCAGTGCGCTGTCGTTGATATGGCGTTTCGAGGTGGCGATGACGCAAAGATCGAAATGCCCGATCCCCTCGGGCGGCCCGGCGGTGGCATCGCCCCAAATGACCGGAATGGAGCGACCGCGCATGGTCAGGGCATTGGCCTGACGGTCGCTGCCAGTGGCATCGAGCAGGTGCGGCTGGGCCAGCACGACGCGGGCAATCAGGGAATCGAGGGGATGTTGTTCCGGGTATTTGGCGTCGGTCTCGGGCTGATGAGTCAGAATGGCGCCGATCTCGAAGCCGTCTTTTTCCGGCTCCACCATGCCCACCAGCAGCGATCCGATCTCGGCTCCGCATCCGACCAGCAGAATACGTTTCACGGTGGCTCTCCTTTACCTGATCAGCGGATGCAACAGCGACGCGCCCCGGCGTTTGAAGCGGAACGAGAAGCACAGAAATTTTTCCAAGGCCCGGTGGACCATGGGCTGCACGTCCGGTTCGGCGAAGATCAACAAAAAGCCCCCGGCCCCGGCTCCCAGCAGCTTGCCCCCCAGGGCCCCGGCCTTGCGCGCCGTGGCATAGATCTGGTCGATGGCATCGTTGCTGACCACATCGGCGGTTTGCCGTTTGAGTTTCCAGGCATGGTCGAGCAGATGTCCGAATTCGCGGATATCGCCGTCGCCCTGCACGATGTCCAGACCCTGCGGCACCAGGGAGGCCACTTCGCGCATCACCTCGCGGCGGTTGTCCAGGTTGGCGATGACCTGCTTGGCGACGGCGGGGGCGAACCGGCTGATACCCGTATAGACCAGCATCATATGGTCGTTCAGCAGGTCGATCCGGTCGCGGTCCGTATCCACCGGCGTCAGGGTGATGGTGTCGTCGGAAGAGAAGGTGATCTGGTTGAAGCCACCGCAGGCCGCAGCGACCTGATCCTGCGAGCCCACATCCTCCTGCAGGTAATTCTGTTCGAAATCCACCGCCTCATGGGCCAACTCCAGGGCGTTGGTGGATTGTCCCTTCAGGGCCTTGAGGGCCTTCAACATACCGACGGAAAAGGCCGAGCTGGAGCCCATCCCGGCGCGCGCCGGCAGGTCGGCCTGATGATGGATCTCCAGCCCGACGGAATCGTCGTAGCCAAGAAAGTTCAAGGCCTTGCGCACGACCGGATGTTTGATGTCTTCGATGGAATCGATGTTCTCCACCTGCGACCAGACGACCCGGTGACGTTCCTTGAAAAACGGCGGCAGAAAGCGGCAGGAGATGTAGCAGTATTTGTCGATGGTCGTCGACAGGACGGCCCCGCCTTCCTTGCGGTACCAGGCCGGATAATCCGTGCCGCCGCCGAAAAAGGAAATGCGAAAGGGAACCTGGACCAGAAAGAAGCTCACTGTTTTGCTCTTTTTCTTGTTGTCATCAATGGGTCAGCCTTGCAAGCGGTGACGATGGTATTCCAGCAGCGAAGCCAGACAGTCACGGGCCGAAATGGTGAGTTTCCAGCCGGTCGCCGCCTTGAACTTGGAAATGTCGGGAATCTGTAGGGTCACGTCCGAAGGCCGCAAGCGGGTTGGATCAATCTCATGGCGGATCTCGCAACGGGCCAGGGATTTGAAGTAGTCCAGCACCTCGCCGACGGTCATGGTCTCCTCGCCGCCGATATTGTAGGCCTCGCCGGGGGTGCCATGCTCCAGCAACAGCCAGTAGGCGCGCACCGCGTCGCGCACGTCTGCGATGGTTCGCACGCTGTCCAGATTGCCGACCCGCACCGGGTTGTCCTGCAATCCGGCCTCGATGCGCGCCACTTGCAGGGCAAAGGTGCTCTCCATGAACACGTCGCCGCGCCGGGGGCCGGTATGGGTGAACATGCGGGTGCGCAGGGTCTTCATGCCATAGGACATGAAATATTGCTGGCCCAGCATATCCTCGCCGACCTTGGAGACCGCATAGGGACTGGCCGGGCGCAGGGGATTGGTTTCGCGGATGGGCAGTTCGTCCTCGCGCACCTGGCCGTAAACTTCGGACGAGGAACAAATATGAATGCGCGGGTCGAGGCCGGTGATGCGGATGGATTCCAGCAGGTTCACCGTGCCGATGACGTTGGTTTCCAAGGTGTCTGCCGGGGCGGTGAAACTGACCGGCACATAGGACTGCGCCCCCAGGTGAAACACCCGGTCGGGCTTCACCGCCTGCATGATGCGGATCAGGCTGCCCAGATCGCGCAGGTCGCCTTCGTGCAGGGTCAGCCGGTCCAGGCAATGGGCGATATTGTCGCGGGGGCTGCGCCACCGCAGCAGACCATGAATTTCCACATCGGGATGGTGGCTCAGGACGTAATCGGCGAGGTGACTGCCGACCATGCCGGTGATTCCGGTAATCAAAATGCGCATGAACGTCCTCAAATTCCTCTTTGAATCGACGATATGGCAAAGCCCCATCCAGGCCAAGAACAAACTCTAGGCCCGGCGGACGAAATCCCGGTTGGTCAGGTCGTCGTGATAATAGAAATCAAACACCCGGCAGATCAGGTTGGTGAACTGTTTACCCAATTCCGTCACCTCCAGTCCGTCGGCGCTGATCTCCACCAGCCCGTCGGCGGCGAAGGCTTGCAGGCGCTCCAGTTCGGGGGCGAAGGTGGTTTTGAAATGAATCCCGCGTCGGGCCTCCACATCGGCAAAACGCAGGCCGAAATAGCTACGCAGGGTCTGGATCACGTCGCGCCGCAGGATATCGTCGTCGGTCAGCTTGATGCCGCGATAGACCGGCAACTGTCCAGCTGAGACGGCCTCGCGGTAGGCCGGGATTTCGTAGAGGTTCTGCACATAATAGCGTTCACCGAGACGGCTGTAGCTATGCACCCCGAGCCCCAGCAGATCGACGCAGCGCCCGGGGGTGTAGCCAAACGAGTTCCAGGCCATGCGGCCCTCGGCCTGGGCCTGGGCGACGGCGTCCTCGGGCTTGCCGAAATGGTCATAGCCGAGCCGCAGGTATCCGGCATCGAGCAAGACCTCCATCCCGGCGACAAAGATTTCCTTGCGGCTGTTGAAATCGGGAATTACCTCGGCGGGCATCATGGCCTGATGCTTGGCCTTGTCGGGGACGTAATGCATGTAGTTGAAGCATACCCGGTCGGGGCCGATTTCGGCCACTCGGGCCATGGTCTGGCGCAGGGTCTCCGGGGTCTGATAGGGCAGGCCGCACAGGATGTCGAAGTTGACGCTGGTGAAGCGGGCGCGGACCTCGGGCGGCAAGAGGCGGGCGACCATTTCCGCCGGTTGCGGCCGGTTGACGGCCTCTTGCACCTGCGGGTCGAAATCCTGAATGCCAAACGAGATGCGCGAGATCCCTTGATCCGCATAGAAATGCATCCGGTCCACATCCACATGCCGGGGGTCGATTTCCATGGCGAATTCGTCGAGCGCCGACAGATCCCAGACGGTGCGCAATTCATCGAGCAGGCCCTGGAAATCCTCGGCGCTCAGATAGGTCGGCGAGCCGCCGCCCAGATGCAATTCACGGACGTTCGGGGTCCAGCCCTCGGCAGCGAAAAAGTCCCGCAGCAGGCCGATTTCTTTTTTCAGGTAAATCAGATAGTCGGGAATGCGCTCGTACTTCTTGGACACCACCACATGGCAGGTGCAAAACCAGCAGAGCTGTTCGCAGTGGGGGGTATGTACATAAAGCAGCACGGGCGCGTCGGGGGTGGTCGCCTTGAGATGGCGCAGCGCCTCCTTTAAGCCCTCGGCTCCAAAGTCGCTGCGCCATTGGCTCTTGTGCGGATACTCGGTGTACATGAAGCCGGTGGCGCCGTACTTCTCGATCAATGCCACATCCACCGGCTTGAAACGGTCCGCCGCTTTCATGTCCAAGCTCCCTTTAACGCCTTGATAGGCTTTGTTCCGTTATTGTGGTGGGAGAGGTGGTGATAGTCAAATGCCACACTGTTACTTGCCAAGTAAAAACTACTCAACGAGGTATGCCGATGAAAACGCCGCCATCGAACGAACATTTCCTCAAGCTGGCCTGGGGCTATTTGGCCAATGGCAATCTCGACAAGGCGCTTGAAAATTGCCTGAATGTGATCAGTCGCGATCCGTCTGATCCGTCGGTGGCGGCGATCATGAATGCCATCGGAACCGCCCAGATGGGGCAATTGCTGACTAAGCGTCTGGCTGACGTTGAAGAAGGTCTGCGCCAGACAATGCGGGCAGCGTTCCTCGCACATCCCTCTACAGGTCCGCTTGATGGGCTGTTGCTCGACCATCACCTTCGATTGGATCAGGGGCATTTCGCGGTCAGCTATCCACACTGGCGGCTGGTGCGACTTCGCAAGATGTTCGAAATATTGGGCCACGACTTCGCCGGTATGCGGGTGCTGGATTTGGGGGCTGGTTTGGGCGACATGGGAGCCGTGCTGGCCGGATTGGGAGCCGAGGTTGTGGCCGCTGAGGGGCGGGCGATAAACCGGGCCTATGCCGCAATGCGCTACCGAGATTTGCCAGGATATTCCGTCGTGGCGTTCGACGGAGAGAAAGATTTCACAGCTCTCGGTAGGTTCGACTTGATCCTTAATTTCGGCTTTCTTGAAGTTATTAGAAACATCGGTAATGTCATCGACTGTTGTGGCAAAATGGCTGACCGGGTGCTGGTCGATACCTTGGTCTGTGATTCTAGTAATGCGGAAGAGGTGAAGTCCTATGCCTATGAAACCGCTTTCGACGATCATCCCTTGTGGGGCAACATATGCTCGCGCCCTTCCCCTGCGTATGTGGAGCGGCACTTTGGGGAGCTTGGATTCAAAGCGGAACGTCATTTCACCAAGGACCTTGAAACAGACTATTATATTTACGACTGGATACCTACCAACAGCCTGAATCTTGAATTAAACGGCAAGTTTCTCCGCCGATTCTGGTTGATGACCCGCCCCTGACCCTTACAACGTGCGCAGGCCAGCCTGTCCGAGCCGGGTTTGCAGTTCCAGGTAATTGGCAATGATCCGCTCGCCCGATTGGCCGGGACCCCATTGGGTGTCCTTGGCGTAGCGGAAATTCAGCTCAGGTAATTCGGCGTCGTAACGCCCGTACATGTGCTGGGTCTTGCTCATGTCCGGGTCGATCCATTCAATGCCGAACTTGCCGGGATCGTTGTAGATGTCGGTGCCCGGGCGCGGCGTGAAGATCGACAGATAGACCAGATCCGGTTCCGTCTCCTGGATGAAGTCCCAGGTTTTCTTGACCACGTCCGGCGGCTCGCCGGGAAGGCCGATGATCAGATAGACGCGCACCTCAATCCCGGCTTCCTTGAGCAGCCGGATGGTGGCGCGGGTCTGGTCCAGATTAATGCCCTTGTTGACCGCATCGAGAGAGGCCTGGGTCACGCTCTCGACGCCAAGACCCATGGTGACGCAGCCGGACTCGCGGGTCAGCTTGGCGATTTCCGGGGTCATGAAGTCGACCCGGCACTGACCGCGCCAAACGATGCCGGTGCGGCCAAAGGCTTCCAGGTGGGGAATGGCCCGCTTGGGGGTCAGCGGAATGGCGATTTCATCGGCCAGGGACAGGCCTTGGACGCCGAATTCCTTTTGCAGATAGGTGATTTCCGCCTCGATCAGTTCCGGCGTGCGGTAGCGGGTCGAGGGGCTGTAAAGTTTGATCGACGGCATGGCGCAGAACTGGCACTTGTAGGGACAGCCGCGCGAGAACACCACCGTGGTGCCGAGCAGTTTTTCCATCCCCGGGGTGCGCTTGAGGGTCATCAACCCGGGCCGCGCCACGGTGCTCTTGGGCAGGAAGTGACGGCGCGGCACCGGATAGAGATTGATATCGGTGGAGCCCTTCTTTTCGTACGTCCGTTCCACCTTGCCCGCCTCAAAATCGCGGATGGCCTGGATCAGCATATCCTCGCCCTCGCCGAGGAAGATGGTATCGAACAGACCGAGACAGGCTTTTTGATCAAAATGCACATTGGGGCCACCGGCCCAATGGGGGGCCTTGGGGTAGATGCGGCGCAGATTGCCCAACAGTTCCACATGCTCGTCCCAATCCAGGGAATAGATCGAATGCAGAAACAGGTCGCATTCGGGCACATGGTAGTGGGAAAAGCGCAGCTCCACGCCGCGCAGGTCGATCAGCTCGAATTCATGCTGCCCGTCGAACAGGTCTTCGAGAATGGTCAGCAGGTGAAAATGGGTGTGCGGATCGCCCCGGAACGGGTCGTGCAGGTAATAACTGCTGGGAAAGATAAAGCCGATCTTCACACCGTTTCTCCATTCACTCAGGATAATTGATAGGGCGAGTAACCTTCCTGCTCCATCGGCGGCTGATTCAGTTGCAGGGATAACTTGTGCCAACGGGCGAGGGTGCGATGCCGAATGCGGTTTTCCGTGAACTCAGGCGGATAAATTTCATCCAGACCGGCCGCCGTTTCATTGAGCGGGAAATAGGGAAAGCCGCAGTTCAGGCCGTGATTGACCGGCCGGGGATCAGTGGCCATGGCCGGGGTGATCAGAACTTCCACCACCGGACGCGGCGAGCGAAGCGGCACCACGGCCTGATGGTAGACGACGGCCGGCTCAAAAAGCGCCCAGGTACCCGCCGGGCCGGTAACCTTGAATTCCCGCCCGCCCCGGGTGCGGAAGCCGGTGGTCCCGGTTTCTTCCGAAACATCGTCGAGATAAAAGAAGATCTTTTTCATGCACAGCGGGCAGCCGTCCAGGTGCCAGACGGCGGCGGACAGTTCTTCCCGGTTCACCTCGGGGCCGAAATTGCGATAGGCATGGGCCCAGATCTGCGGCACATGGAACCGATGCCCCATGGCCGCTTCCAGCATCGGAATATGCGGCGTGAGGATGTCGGTCACCACATCGCACAGGTCGTCGCTGACCCGGCGCATGATGCTCGAACGATTGCGCATGGCCGACTGGTCGGGATAGGGATCGAAGGAATAGAGAAAATCCGTGTTGTCCACATCGACCGCTTCGGCGGGACAGGCCTCGAAGGCGGTCCGCAGGCGCTGCAACTGGTCCGCCGGGAGCACCCCACAGGGCAGCACGCCATCCTCATAGACGGCACCCTTGGTTTTCTGGCCCGTTTGCGCGGCATAACCCTGCATGGCCGCCAATTGGAACAGGTCCCAGGCGGTGTGACTCAGCGCCTCCGCCGCCTTGCGGGCGGCCCAGAAGGCCTGGCTCTTGTTGGTCTTGGACGGCGTTCTGACCATCCATTCCCAGGAAAGCAATTGGCGCGAGGCCGGATCACTTGATTTCCCGCGGGAATTCACTTCCGTCATATCATGCCCCTTCGATCTGCCTGTGACGTTCTATCGCACGCGGATGGGGTTGTTGTTCTTTTTCCACATGGCGATTGCGGTTTGTCATGTCAATACGTGATTTCATGTCACATCTGGAATGTCCAGGCTTTGTGGAGCCAGGCCATCCAATCTGCGCTGATGGATGGCCTCCAGCCCTGCCTCAATCCGCCGGACCAGGAGCGGCGCATTGAAGACGCCCCAATCGTGCCGTGTCGCCACCAGACGCTTCCGGTAGTCGGCGAGCCGCGCCCGGTCGTTGGCCAGGGCGATGGCGGTCCGTTTGTAATCCTCAATGTTGTAGGTCACCAGTTCCGGGAAGCCGCAGGCGGTGAGCAGATTGGACATCATGCGCGCCATCTGTGCGCCGTTGTTGAGGGTGATCAGCGGTACCCCGCACCACAGGCATTCGATGCCCGACGCGCTGGAGGTAAAGGGAAAGGAATCGAGGATCAGATGGGCCTTGGAAAGGTCGGCCATGTAATCCGACCAACTGTCCGACCACCCGCTGTCAACGACCCGCTGGAACAACCCCCGGGCCTTGCCGATGTCCGCCACGTCATCGGTCACCGAACGCACATGCAGGACGGCGCCTGGGGTCGCTTCGAGAATATCGAACCAGGCAGAAATGGAGTCCGGGTTGAGCTTGTTCCCCTGGTGCGGAGCCGACAAACGGATCGGTCCGCTGGGCAATTCGTCATTTGGAATATATCGCTCGAATTGATCGATGGACCAAGGCGCGATACAGGGCGAGGGCAGCCAGGCCAGATGTTCCCGATCCGTGACCCGTTCGGGATTGAGGATGCGGTCGCTGAACTGGTAGTCGTGAAATGGCGAATAGATGGGCCGACCATAGGAATGCAGCAGAATTTGCAGCGGGGCCGGGCGGCGCGCCACCGGGCCGGGGCGGCTGGTCGGATGGTAGCCGTTGAGATCAACCAGGATATCAAGATCGTCGGTCTTCATGATGGACGCGATTTCATCATCGTCGAGCAAACAGCAATCGCGCACAGTGACGCCCATGGCCCGCATTTCACGGACCAGCCGTCGGGCGGGTAAATTGGTGAAATAAATCACCACATCGAATTTTTCCTTTCGATGGAGCAGGAACAGATTGCGGTAGCTGCGCCAGATGATGAAGTCGGGCGCGAAATCCACGCTCAGATAACCGACCCGAATTCGCTCCTCACGCGGCGGCAACGATGGAAAGGCAGGGGGCTCGCAGGGAGGGGCTGCCTGGGCGTCGGCCAGAAAGGCATCGGACAACCGCCTGGCCACCTTGCCGTAATAGGCGTCGTCCATGGAATTATAGGTCAGGTCGGTGATCAGTTGCTGGTGATCGAGGGGAAATTGCAGGCAATTCCACAAGGTCTCGAAGTCCGGGGAGTCCTCATACAGGGCGAGCCGGGATTGCAACCGGTCACACAAGTCGGCAAGGGTTTCGAGCCCCAAGTTCCGGGCCGGTTCGATCAGCCGCTTGTTGATCTCAAACAGCCGCATGATCTCTTTTTCCATGCCGTAGCCCATTTGGCCGCAGCGATCCAGCCAGTGCAGACCGGCCTCGATTTCATGGTCGGTGAAGATCAGGTCGTAGCCCTTGTCCCACAATTGCCAGCCGATGACGTCGCGGATTCGGCCTTGCAGGTCCCGTGCATCTTGCTGGTCATGGAGGCTGGCGGATGAGCGCGTCTCGATGAATCGGGTCACTTCTTCGAGGGCGCGCTCTGCCATGCCGGACTTCATCAGCACCTTGAGCCGCACTTGCAGGGCGTCCCACCAGTCGGGTCGTCGCGCCAGCAGGCCGGTGACGATGCGGATGGCCTGATCACCCTTGTCGAGGGCCAGTTGGACCTTGGCGATGGACAGCCATTGTTCCAGGTCGTCGGGGGCCAGACTCTCGCGGGCCTTCAGCACACGGGCGAAAAATCCCGAGGCTTCGGGCAGTTTGTTCCCGGCTTGCAGCAACAATCCGGCGCGGACCAGCGGTTCCAGCCAGTCCGGTCGGGCCTGAGCGGCGCGCAAGTAACATTGCAGCGCTTCCCTGGCCTGCCCCTGGCGTTGCCGGTCTTCGGCTTCGGCGAACAGGCTTTCCGCTGGCGAGGAGGTGTCGCTGCTCATTGTCGATCCCATGTTGCCGTGACGATGCGGGTTTCGGGGAGGTCCAGATCGGCCAGTCCCCAGCCCTCGCCGTTGAAATCCCGGTGAAGCCGTTGGCCCAGGCCAAGCTCCGCCATGAGGGCCTTGTAATGGGGCCAGAGTTGATCAACGGTCTTACCGGTGTCGCCGACCAACCGTCCGGAATCCCGTAGCTCGGCAAAGCCACCGGGATGGTCGATGTGATAGATGACGCTGGTATGCAGGACGATTTCTTCGAACCCGGCCCCAAAGGCCCCGTATTCAAGCAGCGAGTCCGTATGCAGCAGATGCGGGTCGTCCTCCCGATAGCCGCACAGGGCGTCCCAGCCGTCGCGCGACAGCAACTGAAAATCACCGCAGGCGTTGGTGAACAGGTGGGGCAGGTCGGGGTGCACCCGCTCCCCCTCGTTGGGATAGGCGCGGATCTGGCGGGCCGGGGCCTGGGCCAGCATGTCCGTTGGGCTGGCGCAGTCGAGCAGGCTTTCGTCCACGTCGTAACGGGTCACGCGATAGAGCTTGTCGGACTGCGCCCTGCGAGCGGCGAAAAAAGACATGAGACGGTCGGGGAACAGCACATCCATGCTGGTGACGAAGGCGAAGTCGCCCCGGCTGCGACGGAGGGCAGCGTTGCGGGCATGGCTGCCCATCACCGCACGGTCCAGGGAACCGGCCCGTTGTCGGTGCAATTCAGGGGACACAGTGATTACCCGAATGGTGGTCTGTCCGGGCACCGTCGGCCATTCCAGGGCTTCGGCCAGGGGGCGGCGATCCTCAGGGGTATTCCAATCGACGAGGATGAATTCACTCGGAATGCGGAACTTTTCCAACTGCTGGAACAACGCCCCGAAGACCCGGTTCATGCGCCGGATCGGGTCCCCCGCATGGTCGTCATTGCGCGAGGTGGTGACGATGCTAAGATAGGGTGTCGCGTCCATGCCACCTAGCTTTGGGAGGTTACGAAGGCCTTGATCGTCTCGGCAACATAGTCGCGGGCCGCGTCGTCGATGCCTTGATGATTGCCGACGGAAAACCCGTGGCTCATGATCGTATCGGCCTCGGTCAGCGGTCCGGCGATGCGGTGCTCAAACAATTTCATGCCCGGCTGGGCGGCGATATTGCCGGCGATCAATGGACGGGTCTCGATACCCTGGGCGTTGAGATGACGGCAGATGGCCGCCCGGTCGAAGGGCGCGCCCGGTTGAACGATGAGCGGAAAACCGAACCAGGAATGGCGGCCCTTGGGGGTTTCTTGCTGCTGGCGCAAGTGGTTGCTCACGGCTTCCAGATCCGCACCAAGCCGCGCCGCGTTATGCCGCCGGATATCGACGAAGCCTTCCAGCTTGTCCAACTGCACCAACCCCATGGCGGCTTGCGGTTCGGTGACTCGCAGATTGTACCCGGCGTTGACGAACAGGAACTTGGGGTCGATGTCCGGGTGGGCGGCGGTATGGGGCGTGGGGTCGTCCAATTCCCGGATCCAGCCATGGGCCCGCAGCACGCGCATCAATTCCGCATCGTCTTGCGCGCCGGTGACGCAGATGCCGCCTTCCAAGGTGGTGATATGGTGCGAGAAATAGAAACTGTAGGTGCCGACGCGCCCAAACGAACCCACGTAGTTTCCGTCGTAACGTGCGCCCAGGGCTTCGCAGCAGTCCTCGATCAAGATCAGGTCATGGCGGGCGCAGATGTCCGTCAGGGCGTCCATGTGGCAGGGGTTGCCATAGACATGCACCGGCATGAGGGCGCGGGTCTTGGGACCGATGGCCCGTTCCGCCGCCGCCGGGTCGATGTTCAGGGTTTGGGGGTCGATATCGACGATCACCGGCACCAGCCCGCATTGCACCAACGGCCAGATGGTGGTCGACCAGGACAGGGCCGAGACGATGACTTCGCTGCCCGGTTCCAGCCGGTCGCGGGCCGCCGGATTGGTCAGCGCCGCAATGGCCAGCAGATTGGCCGAGGAGCCGGAATTGACCATCACCCCGGCCCCGAAGTGGTGATGCGCGGCAAAGGCTTTCTCAAATGCCCGGACCTTGGTCCCGGCGGTGACCCGGGTGGTCAGCAAAGGCTCGACGGCGGCGACAATTTCCGCCGCACCGAAGGCCGGATCATGCAGCCGCACGGCGGGATGGGCCGGGTCGAAGGCAAAATCGTGGCGGGCCTCGCAATAGGCGGCGATGCTCTGCGCCACCGCTTGCAACAAGGGGTCGTCGGCGGTCATGGGGTCGGGTGATCCTTGCGCGGATGCTGCCAGGGATCGGCGCGCATGGCCAGGGCCTCGGCGACAATGCGGGCAGCGTCGGGAGTGCCGTTCTCCAGCCGTCGGGCCACCCCGGGGGAGCGGTCAACCATGCCGACGGCGCGCACCGGACGCCCGGAGGCAATCATCAGGTCATAAGCGATGGATTGGGCGGCCCCGGCGATTTCATAAGCGGAATCAATGATCAAGCCGCAGGCACCGTCGCGCAGCGGGGCCAGAATCCGTTCGGTCAGATCAAACGGCTTGATCCACAGCAAATTGATCAGCGACACCCGGACGCCCTCGGCGCGCAAGGCGGCGACGGCTTCGATGGCGGCGAAGCGGCCCGCCGACAGGGCGTAAATCACCACCTCGGCATTGTCCTCGATCAGGTCCGGCAGGTCCTCGGTGTTCTTGTAGGAGCGCCGGTGCTCGCTGACCAGCATGGGGTCGTCATGATCGAGAAAGTGCTGCCAAATGGTTTTATATTCGTTGGGGGTCATGGGGGCGACCACGGCGATGCCCGGCATGTGCATGAACAGGCTGTGGTAACAGTTGGTATGCACCGGCCCGGAGGCATCGCCTTCCGAGGCAATGGCGCGGACGAACACCGGCGCCGGATAGCCGAACATTTCCTTCGACTTGGCGGCGTAATTGACGATGGGGCTGCAATTCAGCCACAGGAAACTCTGAAACCGGATGACGAAAATCGGTCGCGGCCCGATGATCGCCGCCCCGACGGCGAACCCGGCACCGGCGATGTCGGTCATGGGCAATTCCACCATGCCCTTTTCCTGTGCCGGAATGGTGTTCTGCACCCAGCCGACGGCGGTCAGGCATTGCCCGATGACGATGCCGTCGCGCTGCTCGATATGTTCCCGGGTCAGTTCCCGGATTGTGTCCGCAACCGTTGCTGCCATAGTTCCCTTACGGACTCCCTGGTTTCGGTTTCAATGCGCCGGGCGTCGTCGCCCAGGCCGAGGTCGTCGAGTTTGTCGCGGACCCGTTGGAAGCGGTCCCATTCCATGGCCCCGTCACAGCCGGTGCCCACATGCCAAAGCTCGCGACAGACGCGGATATTGATCAACGCGGGCAGTCCGGCGTCCTTGAACTCTCGCACCCAATGATCAATCAACCACGGATCGTCGGTGATATCGACCGCATGGATGCCAAAGGATTCCGCCACCTCGGTGACATTCCAGGTGCGCCGGTCCCGGGTCGGGGTGAGCACCGAAAGATCATTGTCCTCGACGATGAACAGCAGCGGCAATTTGCGGCTGCCGACGAAGCTGAAACTGCCCAGCACGTAGTCTTCTTCCGCTGCGCCGTCGCCCAAGAAGCAGACCACCGGGCGGCCCTTGGATTGCAGAGCCACCCCGGCCGCCACCGGCACCTGATCGCCAACCAGACCGTTATGACCGATGATGCCCTGGGCGAAATCCTGCAATGGCGGCGAACCGCCCATGCCCCGGTTGGCGCCGCTGTCCAGGCCGAGCAGTTCGTCGATGAGACGGGGATGATCGCCGCCGAACGACAGATAGACCCCGTGACAGCGATGCTGCGCCAGTACCCAAGACCCGGCCATGGACATGGAAACGGCGGCGGCGGGGGTTTCCTGTCCGGCGGACAGGTAGATCAGGCAGTCGACATGCCCGTTCTGTTGGGCGGCGCGGGCCTCATATTCGTTGCTGCGGATCAAGCACATGCGCCGGAACATTTCCAGCGAGTCCGCTTTCGGGCAAGCCTCCGCCAGACCTTCGATCATGCCGAAATGGGGCGATCGACGCAGCGCGCCCTCGGGGTCCTGGGACAATGAAGGATGCTCCCTATAGACAAAGACTTTTGTATTTTCTCTAAATACCCAAATAGCATAGGTGTGAGTCCGCTCCAAGGCTCTTGTTGCCCGGACAGCGGGGAGGAACTACAATGGCTTCGTCCAAGAAATGGACAGGCCGGGTCACAGAAGCGGACAATGCCATGGATACGCCCCTTACCCCCGAAGAAAAGCCTTTGTTGAAGGTCGAGCCCGGCGCGCTTGCCGCCGACCCGCAATGGGCCGCCAAGGCGCGCGCCGAACTGGACCGCATTTTCAAAGGCGGCACGGTTCAGCGGATTTTGTTCATCGTACCGCCGGACGGCGATGCTTCCATGTTCGATCTGCGCACCGGACGGCTGGGGCGCTATCCCAATTATCCAGCCTATGGAGCCATGTCCATGGCGTCGCATTTGCGCGACGACAAGGTGGACTCAAAGATTCTCAATCTCAATGCCGGGGTGCTGGCTGCATGTCAGGCTTTGCCCGAGGGCGAGGATTTCGATTTCCCGGCCTACGTCCGTCAGGCCGTCGAAACGGCGATCGGCGATTTCCAGCCGAACCTGATCGGAGTCAGTTGCATGTTCTCCCAGACCCACCGGTCGGCCCGCGACACCCTGGCCCTGGTGCGCGACTTGGCGCCGTCGGTGCCGCTGGCGGTGGGCGGGGTGCATGTGTCCAACGGTTTTGCCGAAAGCCATACCCGGGCCTCGCTGGTCCGCGATTTGGATATGGTGGATCTGTATTTTCTGTACGAATGCGACACCGCGTTGCGCGATTTCGTGCGGATGGTCAATGGGGCTGGGGACGTGAACGATCTGGCTCAGGTGGTCTTCAACGGCCCTGAAGGTTTGTTGCATCTGGCCGGATGGAAGCGCCCGGTGGATGCGGAACTGGACCGCTTGCCGGCCCATGATCTGGACCCGCCGACCGACCTCGCCCGCCATGGCCGCATCGGCACCTTCCATGGGCTGGTGCCCGAGGATACGGTTTTCGGCACGGTGCTGTTCAATCGCGGCTGCCGGGCTCAATGCAGTTTCTGCACGGTGCGTAATTTCAACGGCGTCGGCGTGCGCTCCCGCTCAGTGGATTCCATGCTCGACGAACTGACCCTGCTCAAGGAGCGCTACGGGGTCGGCCATGTGATGTGGCTGGATGACGATTTCCTGTATGATCGCCCGAAGGTGATGGCGCTGTTTGACGGCATGGTCCAGCGCAATCTCAACATGACCTGGGACTGCTCCAACGGCGTGTTGGCCCATTCCTGTACCGAGGACGTCATTGCCGCCGCCGAAGCGAGTGGCTGTATCGGGCTCAATATCGGCATGGAAAGCGGTAATCCGCAAATTCTCAAGTCGATCCGCAAACCGGCCACGGTGGATGTGTTGCTGCGCGCCGCTGACGTGCTGCGCCCGCACCAGAAGATCAACACCCGCATCTTTTTGATGTATGGCTTTCCCGGCGAGACGGTGGGCATGGTGCGCGATACCTTCGAGGTGGCGCGGCAGATGAACCTGGATTGGTGTTTCGTGGCCCCCTTGCAGCCCTTGCCCAACACGCCGCTGTTCACCCGCATGGCCACCGAGGGGCTGATTGCCTCGTCGGATTTTGATCAGGTGCGCTATACCCTGGGGGCTTACGGCAAACACCGCACGGCGGCGCAAAAGGCCCATGGTCCGATGGCCTTGCCGTTCGAGGACGTGTTCGAGGGGCTGGACCCCGATGCCCCACCCCAGGGCGAGGATCTGACCCGCATTTGGAGTTACATGAATTATCATCTGAACTTCGGGCGACTGTTGGAGGAAACCCGTAGACAGAAATTGGAACAGGCATTCAAATTCATCGACTACATCGCCCGTGTGATCGCGCCGCGCGATGTGTTTGCCCTGTTGTTCCGCGCCTATCTGGTCAAGGCCCTCCGGGGGCAATCCGACCCGCAGGCCCTGACCGCCATTCAGGCGGTGATTGCCGAAGCCCCGTTCTGGCAGGAGCGATTAGATGAGTTGGGACTCGATGTGGAAGGGCTGGCCGGGTGAGCGACGACAACGACCCCTGGCGCGTGGCCTTCGAAACACCCTGGTTCCGCATTGAGGAGAAAATGACCGTTCTGCCTGGGCATGCGGGGCCGGAGCCTTATTATCGGATTGCCCAGCCCAATACGGTGATGGCCATCGTGGTGACGGCGGCGGGGGAGCTGGTAGTGGTGCGTCAATATCGCCCGGCGGTGGGGGCGAAGACCCTGGAACTGCCCGCCGGGATTTGCGATCCGGGAGAAACGCCGGAACAGTCCATCCGTCGGGAGATTCTGGAAGAAACCGGCTTCGATGTGCCGCGGCTGGATTATCTCGGCGAAGGCAATTTCATGCTCAACCGGGCCGGATGGTCGGATTTTCTGTTTCTGGCCCGCGATGCGGTGCGACGGGAGGGTTTCGTCCCCGAACCGGGCATTGAGGTGCTTTTGTTCCCGCCCGCCGCCCTGGCCGAGGCGGTGGTCAAGGGAGAATTCTACAGTCTGTCTGGCCTCTGCGCCTTCAAACTGGCCGAACTGAGATACGGCATTGATCTGTTTGCCGGGCATCGGCTGAACACCGAGGGGAGCAATCCGTGAGCCGCCTGATCATCGTCGACCCTTGGCTGCTGTCGCATGGCGGCCATCATTTCAATTTCGACCTGTCAATTATCGAGCAGGCGCAGAAACGCGGCTTTCAGTATGCGACCCTGGCCCATCGCAACTTGATCGAGGAATCCTTGCGGCAGAAAGTACAGGCGGTGCCGGTGTTCGAGTGGCATCAATATTCAGCCGTGCCGTCCTGGGTGATGGAAAAAATTGAGACCGGCGAGATTGCCGCGCCGGGTCAGGACCTGCCGACGGACGAACTGGCCGAACGCTGGTTCTCGGGTTACCTCAACACTTATTTCAGCGAGGTGTTCAAGGTCGCCCTCGACCCTCTGGTCGAGAACGGCGATATGATCGTGTTCCACTCCCTGAACGCCCGAATGCTGTCCGCCGTCGCCCAGTGGACATTGCAGGCCACCCGGCGCAAACGCTGCGTGGTGGCGCTGCTGCTCATGGCCACCGACTATATGCGCTTTGCCACCATGACATTCGGCTGGCAGGCCCATGCCTACAAGGCAGCTCTGAACACCCTTGTCGGAGTGAACCCGGATCAACTGTTGATCACCGCCGAGACACAACCCATCGCCGACCATGTGGCCTTGCTGGCCGATCACCGGATTCCCATCGGCGTTTCCGATCATTTCAAGCCAGAAAGCCTGTTGTCGGAGCTGATGCCGCAGGGGGAGTTTCAGATGCCGGACTTGCCGTTGACCCTCGGCTATTTCGGTCACAGCCGGTTTGAGCGCGGCACGCAGTTGTTGCCGGACGTGGTGCCGCAAATCCTGGAGCGCTTTCCGGGGCAGGTAGAATTCAAGATCCAGATCAATCTGACCTATTACGAGGGCTGGCGGCACCTGGCCCCGGACCTGCCGCAGCGTCTGGACAGTCTACGCGGCCTCGCAAATGTGGAATTGCTGACCGGCGAATTGATGTCCAAGGACTTCTACCGCTATATGGCGGGCTCGGATCTGTTGCTGATGCCCTATTCCGGGCGCTACGTGATTGCCGGGTCCGGTCTGTTCTGGGAAGGATTGGCCCTGGGCAAACCGATGCTGGTCCCGGCGGGAAGCTATCTGGCGGAGGCCGTCGCCGCCATAGACGGCGGTGGAGTGCTCATGGCCGAACCGACGGTCGAGTCCCTGGTGGCGGCCATATCCGAGGCCGTGGAGACCTACGAAACCATCGCCCGCAAGGCCTGGGCCGCCGGACCGCAATGGCACAGGGATCACAGCCCGGCGCATTTCCTGGAGGAGATGACCGACCGCTTGGCCCGCGTTCAGGAGAGTCCCCGAGCCTCTTTCTGATGGGCGAGGAACCAGTCGTAGGTCGCGGACAGACCCTCGGCGAGGGCGATTTTCGGGGTCCATCCAATGGCTGTCAGGCGCGAGGAGTCGAGCAGTTTGCGCGGCATGCCGTCCGGCTTGTCCGAATCGAAACGAAAGGCGCCGGTGTATCCCGTGACCTCGGCCAACAGGCGGGCCACCTCGGCTATGCTCTGGTCGCTTCCGGCCCCCACGTTGATCGGCGCGTCTTCCGAATAGTGGCCGAGCAAAAAAACCAGGGCGTCGGCCAGATCATCCACATGCAGGAATTCCCGCAGCGGTTTGCCGGTGCCCCAGATCTCCACGCTGTCAGCCCCGTTTCGCGCCGCTTCGTGCAGCTTGCGCATTAATGACGGAATGACATGGCCGCCGCTCAGGCTGAAATTGTCTCCCGGGCCGTACAGATTGGCCGGAATGGCGGTGATGAAATCGGCCCCATGCTGGCGGCGGTAGGCCTGGCACAGCTTGATTCCGGCGATCTTGGCCACCGCGTACCATTGGTTGGTCGGTTCGAGTGGCGCGGTGAGCAGCGCGTCTTCGGTGATCGGCTGCGCGGCATGGCGGGGGTAGATGCAGGCTGATCCGAGAAACAGCAGTTTTTCGACTCCGCTGCGCCAGGCGGCCTGAATGAGGTTCGCCTCGATCATCAGGTTGTCGTAGAGAAAATCGACGGGCAGGCTGTCGTTGGCCTGAATGCCGCCCACCTTGGCGGCGGCGGCGATGACCACCTCGGGGCGCTGGCTGGCGAACCAGTCCACCACCTGATCCTGTCGGGTCAGGTCCAACTGAGCGCGGTCGACGGTCAGCAGGTGACAGGATTCCGAAGCCAGACGGCGGATCAGGGCGCAACCGACCATCCCCCGGTGCCCGGCGACGAAGACCCGTTTGCCGCGCAGGGAAAACACGGCGGCGGCGTCCGATGTGCCCATGAGCCGATCCGCCGCCTCCGGCGCCCCCTATTTGGCGAGACTGTTCAGCAGCGCCGTCGCCTCGTCCCGCCCCGCAAAAGGCCGATCGCTGCTCAAGGCGCGCTTGAGGTGGGTGATCGCTTCCTTGGGCTCGCCGCTCTTGATCAGCGCCTGGGCCAGATGCAGCCGATAGGACGGGGCTGCCGGGTCCATGTCGACGACCCTGCGCAGATTGACGAGGGCGTTGGGAATATTGTTGTTGGCCAGGAAGATGACCCCGGCGGTATCGACCACCGGTGCCTGGTCGGGCGCCACTCGCAAGGCCCCCTCGGCCTCGGCCTGGGCGGCTTTCAGGTCGCCCAGTTCGAACAGGGTCCAGGCCAGATTGTTGCGGGCCACCCAGTTCTTCGGGTTTTTTTCGACGATGATCTTGAATTCGCGCACGGCATCTTGTTTCTGTCCCAGATCCATGGCGCGGGTGGCATAGATCAGCCGTGCCGGGGTGTCATCCTCATGGGTGCTGAGCCAGTTGAGCAGGGTGGTCTGGGCGGCATCCGTTTGCTCGGCGCGCCATTGGGCCGCCGACAACAGAACGATCAGGTTGCGCGACGGGTCCTTGACTTTGGGCAGACCGGATTCCAGCAGGCTCACGGTTTCCGCCGCCTTGCCCTGGCCAAGGGTCGACATGGCTTCCAACTCCAGGATTTCGGCGTCCACCCCTTCGGCCGGTTTCATGGGCTCATAGAGTTTCGTGGCATCGGCGTACTTGCCGTCCTCGATGTAGAGCCGGGACAACATCAGCCGGGAGTCCCGATGCATCGGGGTCAACTCGACGACTTTTTCCAGGGAATCGATCAGGCGCCGCCGATCCTTGGTGTTGAGATAGGCCGTCGCCAGCAGGAAGTAGTTGTGGGATTGATCCGGTTCCACCTTGACCAGACGACGCAGGGTATCGGCGGCATTGGCGAATTCACCGGCCATCAATTGCGCCTGGGCGACCACCTTCATGAGTTCGGCGTTCTCTGGATTGGCGAGCAGGGTGCTTTGAGTGACGCCCAGGGCCTTGACCGGATTGTTATCCTGCAAATGAATGCGGGCCAGGGCGAGCCGGGGGGGGATGGCATCGGGCGTGGCTTCGACGGCTTTCTGGACCCACGACCGGGTGGCGGCATCGTCGCCCACCGTCGCTTCGAGCTTGGCCAGCATCATCATGAGATCGGAATTCTTGGGATTATGCTCAATTCCCTGGGTCAGGTAGGTGCGCGCAGCATCGTAATTCTTGCTTCCGATTTCCAGGGACGCCATGTTCTTGGCCGCATCCACGGCTCCCGGATCGGCCTTCAGAGACTGGGCGAAGGCGTCACGGGCCTTGTTCAGGTCTCCCTCGGCGATGTGCACGATGCCCTGCATGGAAAAGCCGACCGACTGATCGGGCTTTTCCTTTTGAATGCGCTTGGCCAGTTCATGGGCCTTTTCGAATTGCCGTTCCTTGAGCAGGGTGGCGAACAAGGTGAAAACGGCGGTCTCCATCTGCGGGTCCAATTCGACCGCCCGTTCCAGGTTTTTCACCCCTTCGTCGGCCATGCCCAGGTTGATTTTAATGGACCCCAACTGGGCCTGGGTGGCCGCATCGTCGGGTTTCAACTGAGCAACCTTCTCGATGTAGAGGCGGCTGGATTCCATGTCCTGAGCCTGCATGGCCGCGGCACCGATGAGCGCCAGAAGTTGGCTGTCATCCTGTTTTTCCTCGGCCAGAGTCCGCAGCACTTCCATGGCTTTGTCCCCATGGCCGAGCTGATACAGGGTGGCTCCGTAGAGACGCCGGGCGCGCTCCTCATCCGGGTTGTCGGCCAGATAGCCGCCGATGAATTTCGCCGCCTGCTCGTATTCTCCCAAGGCATATTTCGATGCCCCGGCAATGAGCAGGACGCTTTTGTTGTCCGCATCGGTGGCGAGCATCTGGCTGGTCAGCTTATCGGTTGTTTTATAGTCCTTCTTCATGTAGGCGACCATCGCCCGCAGATAGGTGACCAGGGGGAGATCGGGCAGGCTTTTATAGAGCTTTTTGGTGTTTTCTTCCGCCTCGTCGATTTTCTGGGCCATGATCTGGGCGCGGGTCAGGGCGATGATGGGCACCGGATTGCCCGGCATCATTTTACCAAGGGCGATGAAGGCGACCTCGGCATCCGCGGCGCGGCCCTGGGCCATGGCGAGATCGCCGGTCAGCGACAGGACTTCGGCACTGCCGGGGGCGAGTTTTTCCGCTTCCTTCAAGCGCGAGGCCACGGTGTCGATATTGCTGTCGAGAAAGGCCAGACGCGCCAAGCCCAGGTAGGGATCGGCCAGATTCGGGGCCATGGCCAGCGCCTCTTCGAAGGACTTGCGGGCGTCATCATATTGCTTCAAGGCCATGTAGGCCCGGCCTTTTTGGGTGATCAACTGGGCCGTTTCCGAGGTTGTGGCCGTCTCGGGCAGGGTGATTTTGAGAACGTCCTCGCTTTTGCCCAGGGAAATCCAGGTCCGACTCAGCGGCGGCAGCCAATCCTCGACCGGGGCCTTGAGGTCGCGGGCGGCGATGAATTCGCGCTCCGCATTCCAGGCATCTCCGGCATTGAGATAGGTATTGCCGATCAACAGCCGGGCTTCGATATGATCCGGGTTTTCCCTGAGCACGTTCTTGGCTTGAATGATGGCCCCACGGATATCCCCCTGTTCGGCCAGATCTTTGGCTTCCTCCATGTAGGATTGGGAGGAACGGGTGACTTTTTCCGGAGTCCCGTCATCACAAGCCGTCAGGGTGAGGGCCATCAATAGACCGGTGAAAATCGACGTGGCCAGACGATGGCGAAGGGTGGTGGATCGAGAATGCATAATTGAAGATTCCATTTTGCCAAACAAAAAAAACCGAAAGGGTCCAGGACAACCACCACGGAACATGCCAGAAGAATATGTCGGTGTTATGTCCGAGGTGAGACTAGCGGGAACCAGGACCAACGACAAGGGCTGGCGGGTGCCGCGACGGAATGAAACATTGATTCATGGCCTTGAAACGACGAAGATCGGCCCGCATTCATGGACACACAGGGTCACCGGCAAGATGTCGCGTGATGGGGACAAATGTCAAAGACCATTCATCTGATCGCCGGCGCACGCCCCAATTTCATGAAAATTGCCCCGCTTTACCACCGCCTCAAAAAAGAACCGTGGTGCGATCCGCTGTTGATTCATACCGGCCAACACTACGACCCGGCCATGTCCGATGCCTTTTTCCAGGACCTGGGATTGCCGCAGCCCGACCTGCATCTGGGGGTGGGCAGCGGCTCCCATGCCGAACAAACGGCCAAGGTGATGGTCGCTTACGAGCGGGTTCTTCAGGACAATCCACCGGCCTGGACCATCGTCGTCGGCGATGTAAATTCGACCCTGGCCTGTACCCTGGCGGCCAAGAAGCTGTGCCTGCCGGTGGCCCATCTGGAGGCCGGATTGCGCAGCCGCGACCGCACCATGCCGGAGGAAATCAACCGGTTGGTGACCGACGTCATCGCCGATCTGTTGTGGACTCCGTCCCTCGACGCGGATGAAAACCTGCTGGCCGAAGGGGTCGCCCCGGAGCGGATTGTCCGGGTCGGCAATATCATGCTCGATTCCTTTGAGATGGTCCGTCCGCAGGTGGAGGCCGAACGGACCTACGAAGAATTCGGGCTGACCGCCAGGGGATATGGGGTCGTCACCCTGCACCGCCCGAGCAATGTAGACGACCGGGCGACCCTGGCCGGTCTGGTCGAGTCCCTGCTTCGGGTGTCGCGGGATATTCCATTGGTGTTTCCGGTTCATCCGCGCACCCTGAAAAGTCTTCAGGCGCACGGTCTCGAAGCGGCACTGGTCGCGGCACCGGGCATTCATCTGACCACGCCCATGGGCTATATCCGCTTCATGGGGCTGGTGGTCGGGGCGCGGCTGGTGCTCACCGATTCCGGCGGCATTCAGGAGGAAACCACCTATCTGGGCATTCCCTGCCTGACCCGCCGCGATACCACCGAACGCCCGATCACCGTCAGTCAGGGCAGCAACCGGCTGGTCTTGCCCGAAGAAGTGGAGTCCGCCGTGGCCCAGGCCCTGAGCGGCGATTGGCCGACCGGCAGCCGCCCGGAATTCTGGGACGGCCATACGGCGGACCGTATCGCCTTGGACCTGGCCCAGAGAGTCTGAGCTATTTGGCTTTGAGCAGGCTGTCGAACAGGGCGACCACCCGGCGGGCGTTGCCGTCCCAGGTCAGGTCGCGATCCTCGATGGTGGCCCGTGCCCCGGCACCGATGGCCTGACGCAGTTCCGGGTTATAGACCACCCGTTCCAAAGCGCCACGGAAGGCACCGTCGACGGCCGGATCGAATAGCACCGCATTCTCCCCATCGACCAGGATTTCGCGGATGTTCGGGGTGTCGGGACCGACGATGGCGCGGCCCAGGAACATGTATTCGAACAGCTTCAATGGCGAGGCATAGGCGGTGACGGCCGGTTGCAGGGCAATGTCAAAGGCGGCGACATAGGCGGGCACCTCGTCGCGTCCGACGAAGCCGGTGATGGTGATGCGGTCTTCCAGATGGGCGGCGCGGGCCTGTTCTTCCAGTTCGGCACGCACCGGACCATCGCCGACCAGCAGCAAATGCAAATTTGTCTCTGGCGGGGCATCGGCCAGCAGGTCGATCACCAGATCCAGACGATGCCAGTCGCGCACATAGCCGGTGAAGCCGAGCACCAATTTGCCATCCAGTTTCAGCGCCCGCTTGGCCTCTTCGGGCGACGGGGCGGCGGCGAAGTGGGCGCGGTTGATGCCATTGGGAATGACTTGGATATGATCGTTGGGGACACCGACCGCCCGCAGGTGGTCGGCCAGCACGTCGGTCACCGGCAGGCAATAATCAGCCCCGCGCCAGGTATGGTTTTCCGACCAGCGGGCGAGGGACTTCAGGGCCAGGCCGCCAAATTTGTCCCGCTCCTCGACCAGCGGCGCATTGACTTCCAGCAGCATGGGCAGGCCGTACTTGCGTTTCAACCGCACCCCGGCCGGCTGATAGAGATTGTAGCGTTCATAGAGTACGTCGGGGTGATGTTTTTTGTACAATCGTTCCAAACGTCGGTAGGCGGTCACCGAATAGCCCAGTTCCAGGAGTTCATAGGCCGCCTTGGGCAACAGGCGCTTGAGCAGGCCCACCGCGCCGCCGCTGTGGCCGCTGCTGGCCTCGACCATTTCCGGGGCCGCCACCACAACCTCGTGACCCAGGCGGCGCAAGGCCCCGATCATTTCCTCGATATGCACATTCTGGCCGTCCTTGGAGCGGCTGCGGTGATGATACAGAATTTTCATTTCTGTGCTGTCCGTTCAATAATGTTACCGAACAGGCGCAATTGTCCTTCGGTGGTGTCGTCCCAACTGAACCGTTCCGCATAGGCGCGGGTGTCGGCCCGGTCGGGATAATGAGTGAACAGATCGTTGGCCGCCTCGGCCAGGGCCTGCGGCGTGCGCTCGGCCATCAGCCGTCCGGCCTCGGGTGCGGTCACCACTTCCGGGGTGCCCCAGATGTTGGAGGCGACCACCGGCGTGCCGCAGGCCATCGCTTCCAGCAGCACATTGGCCCAACCCTCGCGGGACGAGGCCAGCACCAGGGCATCGGCGGCGCTGTAGATCCAGCTCAGTTCCTCGTGCGGGCGGCGCCCGAGAAAATTGACCCGCTCCGTTACCCCCAGATTTTGCGCCAGGGCCTTGAGCGCCCCGTCTTCCGGCCCATCTCCGGCAATGACCAGGTGCACATCGGGCAACAAGGGCAGCGCCCCGATGACAATCTCGTGGCCCTTGCGCTCAATCAGATGACCGACCGAGGCGAGCAGTCGCCGGTCGTCAGTGATGCCCAGTCGCGCACGTGCCTCGGTGCGCTCCCGGGGCACAAAATTTTCCAGGTTCACCCCGTTGCGCAGCACGGTGACCCGCTCGTCCGCCACCCCCAGTTCGAGCAGGCTGTCCTTGAGCGCCTGACAGACGGTCATCATATGGTCGGCCCGTTCGGCAGCCCATTGGATCATTTGGCGCGGCTTGGGGAATTGCGGAATCAGATTGAGGTCGGTGCCCCGCGCGGTGATGGTCAATGGCTTGTTGAATTCCCGGGCCAGCAGGGCGGCGGCGACCCCGTCGGGATAGAAATAATGGGCATCAATGACGTCGAAGTCATAGCCCTCGCGCAAAATGCGCGCCACCGTGCGCCGTGCCCCGCGATACATCAAATAGGGTGTCCAGTTCATGCCGATCTTGGGAATCAGCACATAGCGCGGATGCTCGATGACAACTCCGTGGCGTTCCTCGCGGGCCGGAATGCGGGCGAAGTCGGCGTAACTGCCGAAACGGGAAGAGGTGAAGGGAAACCACGGCACCGGGGCCACCACCCGCGCCTCGACCTGCCCCGACGCCCGAAGATAGCGCTGGCGGTTTTCCACGAATACCCCGTGGTGGGGCTGTATCGCATTGGGAAACAGGGTGGTGAAGGTGAGCAGTTTCATGGGATGTCCTTGCCCAACAGCTTGTCATATTCACTCAGATAGCCATTCACCATGGCCGTCACGCTGAACTGGTCTTCAATGCGTTGACGCCCGGCGATCCCGTGTTGACGCGCCAAATCCGGCTGATCCATGTAAGTGGCCAGGGTTTCGGCCAGGGCCACCGGATCGCGGGACGGCATCAGCAGGCCGGTCTGCCCGTCGAGCACCAGTTCCGGATTGCCGCCGACCCGGGTCGCCGCCACCGGCAGGCCGCTGGCCATGGCTTCCAGGATGGAAATGGAGATGCCCTCCGAGATCGACGGCAGAACATAAACATCCAGGCTCCGCAACAGCTCCGGCACGTCGTCCCGCGCCCCGGGCAACCATGTCAGGTGAGTCAATTCCGCCGCGTCGAGCACCCTCAGGCATTCGGCGCGCAGGTCGCCGTCGCCAATCATCGCCAGACGGGCGCGGCCCATCAAATCGGGGCGGCGTTCGGCCAGGGCGACGAAGGCCTTGGCCAGATTGACCTGATCCTTGACTGTTTGCATGCGACCGACGGTGCCGAAAACCACCCGGTCCGGCTGATCGAAACCGGGAACCGGCAACGGCTGGCGCGGCCCCTCCGGCGGGTGAAAACAGGTGGTGTCGACACCGTTGTAGATATGGCGGACCTTGCGGGCGGGCAGTCCGACGCGATCCTTCAGCCAGGTCTCGATATCCCGCGACACCGGCACATAGCAATCCACCAGCGGCGACAAAAAACGGCGCATGAGATTGTATTTGCGACTGCCGCCCCGTTCCTCGGAAATGTCCCAGCCATGTTCGCTATGCACCAGATGACGGACTCCGGCCAGCTTGGCGGGCAGGCACATGTCGATGGTCGGCAGGTTATGGGAATGGACGATGGCCGGTCGCAGTTCCCGCAGCACCGACCAGGCCTTGCGATAGATGGACAGGTCCTTGCCCGGTCGGCGACCCAGGCTGTGGATGGGCAGGCCGGGCACGGTGATCCGCTTCTGGAAATCGGTGGCCCCGCGCAGACAGATGATGCCATGACGATAGCGGCCGGGGGGGGTATGGTTGATCAGATTGACCAGCACCACTTCCAGGCCGCCGATCCCCAATTGATCAATGATATGGACGACCAGGGGGTCGGACGGCGGAGCAGACATGAAACTTCCTACAGTGGACCTGGAGTGGATTTCCCAGACAGTGGTAGCGGCTGCGCCGGAAGGAGACAAGGCGGAATATATGGGCCAAGCCAATCGCTTGTTGCAGAACCAAGGTCTCAGGCGCTATTGAACGGGGGGTTGGCAGAAAATGGGGGATGTGATGAGCAAGGGAACGGTCTTGGTGAGTGGCGGTGCCGGTTATATCGGCAGCCATACCTGTTACGCGCTGCTGGAAGCGGGATGGCAGGCGGTGGTGATCGACAACCTGACCACAGGGGTGCGCGAGCAATTGCCGGACGCGGTGACCTTTTACGAAGGGGACGTGGGCGATTACGACAATTCCCTGGCGATCATGAAAAAGCATGGCTGTTCTGCGGTCATCCATTTCGCCGGATTCACGGTGGTGCCGGAGTCGGTCACCGACCCCTTGAAGTACTACCGCAACAACACCTGCGTCAGCCGGTCGCTGATCGAAGCCAGTCTGGCCGCCGGGATCGGGGCCTTCATTTTTTCGTCCACCGCCGCCGTGTATGGCGATCCGGTGACCCTGCCGGTGACCGAGGACGAGCCCGTAAAGCCGCTGACCCCCTATGGCACCTCGAAGCTGATGACCGAATACATGCTGCGCGACGTGGCGGCGGCCAGCGACATGACCTATGTGGCCCTGCGCTATTTCAACGTGGCCGGGGCCGATCCGAAAGGCCGCACCGGGCAGAGCACGCCCAATGCCACCCATCTGATCAAGGTGGCCTGCGAGGTGGCGGCGGGCCTGCGCCCGTCCATGACCATTTTCGGCGATGACTATGACACGGTGGACGGCACCTGCGTGCGCGATTTCATCCATGTCACCGACCTCGCCGACGCCCATGTGGCGGCGCTGGACTATCTCAAATCCGGCGGCGAGAGTCAGATCATGAATTGCGGCTACGGGCGCGGATTCACCGTCCGTCAGGTGGTTGACATGGTGGGCGACATCTCTGGGGCACCGATCAACGCCATCGTCGGGCCGCGTCGCGAAGGAGATATCATCGACATCTGCGCGGCCACCGACCGCATTCGCACCCTGCTCGGCTGGACGCCCCGTTACGATGACCTGCGGACGATCATCGAATCGGCCTATACCTGGGAAAATCGCCCCCGCTGAATTGGCCTCAGCGACCGCGCAAGGCGGTCCTTTGGAGGACAATCAGCATGATGACGAGCGACAGCACGACCAGATAGAAAATCCAGTTGCCGAGCAATGACTTCACAATGCCGGTGAAGCCGCTGTCGGCGGTCCGCTCGACGGGCTTGCGGGTTTGCATCTCGTTGATCTGGTTTTGGGCATCGGTCGTGGCGCCGGCATTGAAAGTTGAGCTGTTGAAATCGGTGTTGGAGCCCGAGCCGCCGTCGACGTCCTGGTCGGCCATGTTCCGACCGCCCTGGTTGAGATCGATTCTTCCCAGGCCGAGGACGGAAATGCTCACCGTTCCGTCACTCTGCACGACCGGATCAAGCAAGGTATCAGCAATGTCCTTGAAGGCTTCCTTGACGATCAGGGGGGGGGCGTTGCTGCCGCCGCCCTCGCCACCGCCCGTCGGGGCCTGAGT
Organism: Magnetospira thiophila; assembly: GCF_054657015.1. Classification (NCBI taxonomy): domain Bacteria; kingdom Pseudomonadati; phylum Pseudomonadota; class Alphaproteobacteria; order Rhodospirillales; family Thalassospiraceae; genus Magnetospira; species Magnetospira thiophila. Next base: position 1,579,242 of record NZ_BAAHXF010000002.1, on the reverse strand, counting down.
ACTCGCCCCGCCGGGGGAACTGAGTGCGGCCTTGATGGCGCTGAGAGCCTCGCGGGTGGCGGGGTCCGTGGGATCCTGCTCAGGCGGCTGTTGCCCCGGAACCGCAGGAGACGCCGTCTGAGTCGGTGCTTGCGGGGTGGCGCCGTACATGTCGAGAATGCGTCCGAGATTGACGCCGGAAGCGGGCGATGCCTTGGGTTGATTATACAGATCCGGGGTCTGGCGCTCGCCTGTACCGGACAGATTGGAGAAGGTGGCATCCGGTGTGAACGTTTCCTGCTGGGCGGGGGCCGTCGGCAGGAAGGCCCCGGAATCAAGGGGGGTGCCCAGCGAAAGGGGGGCATTCTTGCCTTTCAGGAAGGAACCCTCCCCGAAACCGGTGCTGCCCAAATCCTTGAAATTGAGACCGCCGGAGCTTTGTCCGCCAATCTTGGCCGGGTCGGCCAGGGCGGATGCGGCGAGAAGCAGGGTGGCGATCATGCCCAGCCCGATCCTGCCAATCTTGCGATGCGTATAAGCCTTGTTGGTGCGCCAGCCGCTCATGTCTGCCTCAACTCTTGATTCGCACACAACCCCGAAGGGAACCTGCCCTGGGGATCAAGGGTACGACAAGTGGCAAAGGCTGTCCATGGGCAGGGAGTCAAAAATAGCGCAGCAGACGTAATTGGAGATAATCGTCCTGACGCAGGCCGGTCATCGGATCATTCCAGGGCATATTGGCGATAATGCTGCCCTCCAGTTCCGCCGTCCAGTTGGCGTTGATCCGGGTGCTGGCTTCGATGCCGACCCCCATGCCGCCGGTGAGGCGGTCGATGGTGGTGCCGAGCAGAAAGTCCGTATCATCGGAATCATTGACGGTCAGCCGCAAGGCCATGAACAGATCGTGGTCGGCAGAGGTGACCGGGGCATTGGCGTTGCGGTCATCGTAGAGATATTCCGCTAGTAGCCCCAGATCGGCCCCCGTCTCCATCAGATCATAAATGGTGTATTCAACCCCCGGCACGGCGGCGAAGAACTGGCGGTCGCCGTTGCCCCAACGGGAGATGGCTTCGAGCTTGAACAGCCAGGCATCCTGGGTGGATTGCAGATCAAGCCCCACCTGATCAATCAGGTCATAGGTGGGCGTGCGGACCAGACGGCCCCCTTTGTCCGTGGTGATGGGCAGTCTCGGCTCGCGTCCGGTGCCATGGAAATAGGACAGACCGATATCCCAGTCGTCGATGAAGTGGGCATAGCGTAGGGCAAAATCCACGTGACGCCCCCGCGAATTGGCCTCATAGGCGGGATTGTCCACATCGGTGGGGATCTGGTCGCGCAGCCGCCCACTCCAGCCCGGATAGGTGCGCTCGCGGAAGCCGGGCAGGACGAACACGCCGACGGTGCCCCAGTCGCGCAGGAAATTGACGTTCAGCATGGGCTGGCCCAGCTTGTCCTCGCCGTTGGGGTTTTCCACCGTGTCGCTCTGATTGATGATATCCACCAGATGCCGGGATTCGGTGACGCCCCAGAACACCTTGGCCAACCCGACCCGCATGTCCCAGTCGTCGCCCAGACGCTGCCAGTTGAGCTCGCGCATGTCGAAGTGGGTGCGCTGGCGATCCACCGCGTCGATCCGGCCATAGGGAATGACCGTGATGCGGTCCAGGCCGTCGTTCCATTCGTAGCGGTATTCCGGTTGCAGCATCAAGGAGGGCTGCACCCGCGATCCTTCCTGCCGGTTGAACGCCGGGCTGGAGAAGAACACCCGGCTCTCGAAGCCCAGATAGCCGCCGAACTCGTGCACACCGCTCTCTCCCGTGTCTTCAGCCACGGCGGGGAAGGCCAGGACGGCGGCCAACAGGCCGAGGGTGGACAGGGAGAGTGAACGGGCAGTCATATCCGGGTCCCTCTTTTCTTAGCGCACGGACTTCAAGCGGTTAGGTTGGAAATTGCCTTCCGACAGACCGGCTCCGAAGTTGAAGTCGCTCCATTTCATGGTCGTGCTTTTGCCGGTTTGATGGTTGACCATTTCCATGTTGTGCGGCCGCCAGTGCTTGTCCTTGTAGACCTTGTATTCGGTCTGGGTCAGGGTCTTGAGGAACGAGTCCTTGCGATCGTAGTAGTCGATCTTGACCACCCGATAGGTCTGGGTTTCGAGCCACAGGATCTGTTTCTTGTAGCCCGAGGTCTTGTCGGTGGGATACCGCTCGGACACTTGGCAGGTCAGGGCGGCGTCGGTCGGGCAGGGCTCTTCCTTGAGCCATTTGTAGGTGTACTTCTCCACCTCGGGGCTCGACAGGTCTTCATAGGAGAACTCGGAGCCAACGAACGAACCGGAGCGGTTGGACGAGCTGATCCGCTTGACCCGCTTCATGGCCGGGAGATAAAGCCACTGGTCGTCATCGGCGGTTTTGTGGGCGTGGGTGAGCAAGGCGGTGCCCTTGATGTCGGCCGGCGACTGGAACACCATCAGGCTCTTGTCGCCCTCGCCAGGCTGTTCCAGGGTCTGCGACGAGAAACTGCGCACGCTTTCGTCGCCGCTCTTGTTGCGCAGGGTCATTTCGCCATTGGCCTCGTAATCGCCGAAGCCGCCGTCATAGGCCTTGGCTTCGGTGGCGATGCGCAGGCCCTTTTCCTCCGGGGTTTCCGCCAGGGCGGCAAAGGGCAGAGCCAAAACAACGGCGGTCAGGGCAGCGGTACGAAACATCATGATTCTTTCCTCTCGAACATCATCAAAAGCGGCGGCAGGAAAAACAGGTCGGTAATCAGCGCCACCGCGATGGTGATGGCACTCAACAGGCCCATATCGCCGTTTACCGCGAAACCGGACGTGGCCAGAATGCCGAAACCGACCACCAGGGCAAAGGTGGTGACGACCATGGCCGTGCCGACGGCGCGGATGGCATAGCGCACCGCCTCTTCGGGGGAATAGCCGTACTCGCGACGGGCACGCAGGTATTTGGATAGCACATGCACCGTGTCATCGACCACGATGCCCAAGGTCATGGCGACCACCACGGCAATAGCGAGGTTGACCTCTTGGAACAGGTAGCCCCAGATGCCGAAGGCGATGGCGGCGGGCATCAGGTTGGGGGCCAGGCTGATCAGGGCGACCTTGGCGTTGCGCAGCACGAAATACAGGATGAACGAAATGATCACCAGCGCCCCGAGGGTCCCGCCGAGCATGGATTTGATGTTGTTGCCGGAGATATGCGACACCGCCACCGACATGCCGGTGGCCTTGGTGTACATCTCCGGGGCGTTCTGCTTCAGCCAGCCCTCGCTCTTGTCGACCAGAGCCAGGATGTCGTTGGCGGTGGTGTTGACGACCGTCGCCGTGAAGCGCGACGAGGACTTGCCGATATCCATCTGTGAATTGAGGTCGAGGCCGTAGGGCACCGATAGCTCGTAGAGCATCAGATACTGGGCCGCCGCTTCGCTCGATTCGGGAATGCGGTATTGGCTCGGGTCGTCCGCGTGGACGTTCTCGTTGAGCCGCTTGATGGTATCGGACAGCGCCGACACATGAACTACATGGTCTTGTTGGCGGAACCATTCGGCGAAAGCATCCACCTTGGCCAGATAGCCAGGGTCGGTGATGCCGCCTTCCTGCCCCGAGGGCAGGGAGAATTCGAGGGCATGCAACCCGGTCAAGTTCTGCTGGGTGTAATCCGCATCGACGCGGAATTGATAACGATGATCGAAGTAGCGGATGAAATCGTCATCCAGCACGATCTTGAAACTACCCAGGGACAGCACCACGGTGGCCAGGGTCATGGTGATCAGCAGTTTGCGTCGGTTGGCGACCACGAAGTCGCCGATCTTGTTCATCCAGCTGTTGGAACTCTCCACCGCCTTGACCCGGGTCGGCAGGATGGCGATCAGGGCGGGCAGGAACATGACCGAATAGAACCAGGCGAAGGTGACGCCGCTGGCGACCACCGTGCCCAGTTCGCGCAACGGCGGTGATTCGCTGGAATTCAGGGACAGGAAACCGACCGCCGTGGTCAGGCTGGTGACGAACACCGGCGACATGTTGACGCGGATGGATTCCTTGATCGCCGCGTCGCGGTCCAGCCCCTCGCGGAGATAGAAATAATGGCTGGCCAGCAGGTGGACGCTGTCGGCCACGGCCAGGGTCATGATGATTACCGGGGCGGCGGCGGTGGAGGAATTGATGACGAAGCCCATCCAGCCAGCCAGTCCCATGGTCGAGACAACCGCCAGGGCAATGACGATCACCGTGCCGACGGTACCCCAGAAGGTTCTCAGGGTGAAACCGACGATCAGGAAAATGAAGATCAGCATGGCCGGGATCAGGGTCTTGGAATCCTCCTGCGAGGCCTCGGCGAAGGTCATGTCGATCATCACGCCGCCGGTCAGGTAGAAGTCGATTTCCGGGTGCTTGGCCTTGGTCTCGGCGACCAGATTGCGCACGTAGGTGACGATTTCGGGGATTTCCTGCTGCGAATTACCCGGGTTGAGAACGGTGATATTGATGGCCGTCACATCGCCCTTGGCGGTAATCACCTTGCCGAACAGCGGCTTGCGGGTGACCGCGATGTCGCGCAGTTTTTCCAGGTCCTCATCGGTCATGGACTCCGGGTCGGACACGAAATCCTCGATGATCAATTCATCGCCGTTGGCGTGGGAATACTGGAAATTGGTCAGCGAGTCGACGCGGCGCGAGTAGGGAGTCTGCCACCCTGCCTCGGTCAACTCCTTGATCACGGACAGGGTCTCACGGGTGTAGATATTGCCGTTCTTGGGGGCCAGCACGATGAGCAGGCTGTTGTCCTTGGTATAGGTCGATTCCAGGGTCTCCAGCGCGATACGGTCGGGATTGTTGTGGTCCAGGTAGACCCGGCTGTCCGTATCGAGGGTCAGGAAACGCCCTCCAGAACCGACCGCCGCCGCCATCACAAAGCTCAAAACGATGATCAGCCAACGATAGTGAATGATCAAACGCGCCAAGGCACTCTCATGCTTGACGTCCGTTCCTTGTCCGGCCAACGGAACCTCCCCACCAAATATTGAACTGCCCGCCCGCAGACGCGCAACCGCACTCGGACAAACCCGTCCGCCCATTGTGCAGACTACTCAAGTTCAAGGTCCCCGTCACGGCATTTTTGCATTTATGCCGGGTTGTTCGCGGGAACTTCAAGCGGCGCTATGTCATGGAAATACAGAAAGTTTTCGTGCTAAAATGGCGGCAAGGAGGGTGCGGGAATGGACCAGATGCAGCATCTGCCCTATCACGATATGGCAGCCGGTGGCCTGCCAGAGCTGGCCGGGATGGAAGCAGCGCGGTTGCACATGCTGCTGAAAACCGCGCGGCGGGATTACGGCAAGATGGCCCTGCGCCTGGGGGACCGGCTGTCGCGCCGTTGGCTGGAACGGTCGGACGATCCCTACATCGACGAGATTCACCAAATCGCCAAACTGGTCGGTCGCCCCGGCGCCTATTTGTTGAATCTCAGCTACGAATGGGCCTGCACGGCGGCGGCGGCTCCGGATCCCGAGGCAGAAACGCCGCGCCTGGTGCGCACCCTGGACTGGCAATTCGATGGCCTGGGACGAGCGGCCATGGTGCTGCGTCAACACGGACCGGCCGGAGATTTTCTCAACATTACCTGGCCGGGCTTCGTCGGAGTGTTGACCGCCATGGCCCCGGGCCGGTTTGCGGTGGCGATCAATCAGCCGCCAATGACTCGGCGATGGGGACCCAAATGGATCGACTGGGGACTCAATCGATTGGCCTGGCGGCACCGTCTGGCGTTACCGCCTTCTCATTTGCTGCGACAGGTCTGCGAGACCTGCGCCACCTACGACGAGGCCCTGGAAGTCCTGCGCGATACGGAACTCTGCCTGCCGGTATTTTATACCCTGGTCGGGGCGGCAGTCGGTCAGGGCTGCGTCATCGAGCGGACCGAGGACGCGGCCGCCGTGCGCGCCTATCCCGCCGTGGTGGCCAACGATTGGGTGGCCCTGGAGCATCCCGGCCATGACCGGGGCTGGGACTCGCCGGGGCGCTATCATCATATGCTGGCCGAACGCGACCGGCTGCCCACGGACTTTTCCTGGGTCCGTCCGCCGTTGCTCAATGCGGCCACGCGGCTGTCGGTCATCGCCAACCCGGGCAGCGGCTCCCTGAAGGTTCAGGGCTGGGAGGACGGCGCGGCGGCGACGTTGCCCTTCACCCTGTGACAAAAAAGCGGTCGGTCGGGGCGCGGCGGCATGGTAAGACCAATACCGACTCCACCTCCCCGGCTCACCTACGGATCGACGGACCTTCAGAACATGACGAACAGTATCATCGGCACCGATAGCGGCTTTCCCCTCAATGCCCCGGATCTCACCCTCGACGTGCGCGAGACCTTCAAGATCGACGTGGACCTCAAGGTTCCGGCGTTCAGTCGTGGCGAGGCCCATGTGCCGGAGCGCGACGACACCTATCTGTTCGACAAGGAAACCACCCTGGCGATCCTGGCCGGGTTCGCCCATAACCGGCGGGTGATGATCCAGGGCTATCACGGCACCGGCAAATCGACCCATATCGAACAGGTGGCGGCCCGGCTCAACTGGCCCTGTGTGCGGATCAACCTGGACAGCCATATTTCCCGGATCGACCTGATCGGCAAGGACGCCATCGTATTGCAGGACGGCCAGCAGATCACCGAGTTCAAGGAAGGTATGTTGCCCTGGGCGTTGCAGAACCCGGTGGCCCTGGTGTTCGACGAATACGACGCCGGACGCCCGGATGTGATGTTTGTGATTCAGCGCATTCTGGAGCGCGAGGGCAAGCTGACCCTGCTCGACCAGACCAAGGTGATTCGCCCGCATCCCTGTTTCCGGCTGTTCTCCACCGCCAACACGGTGGGGCTGGGCGATACCACTGGCCTCTATCACGGCACCCAGCAGATCAACCAGGGACAGATGGACCGCTGGAACATCGTCGCCACCTTGAACTATCTACCCCATGACGCCGAGGTGGACATCATGCTGGCCAAGATGCCCGCCTATCAAAGCGCCGAGGGCAAGCAGCAGATCGGGGCCATGGTCGAACTGGCCGACATGACCCGCTCGGGCTTTATCAACGGCGATATTTCCACCGTCATGTCGCCGCGTACGGTGCTCACCTGGGCCGAGAATGCCGAGATTTTCGGTGATCTGCCGTTCGCTTTCCGGGTCACCTTCCTCAACAAGTGCGACGAGACGGAACGCGCCGTGGTGGCCGAATACTATCAACGCTGTTTCGGCGAGGAACTGCCGGAATCGGTGGCCCGGGCGTCGGTGCTGTAGGCTGTCATGACCGCCGAAAATCGTCAGGAGCGGATCAAGCGGGTCACCGCTGCGGCGGTCAAGGCGCTGGCCGAGGACCGGCGGACCGAAGTGGTTTTTTCGCCCGGCAATCAGAATGTCAGCGGTCAGACCGTGCGCCTGCCGACGCCGACTCTGAAGGTGCCGTCGGAGGAACTGGGCCGTCTGCGCGGGGCCGCCGATGCCGCCGCCCTGCGACTGCGCTATCACGACGACCGCCTGCACCAGCGCCTGAGGCCGAAGGGCAGCGACGAGGCGGAAGCCCTGTTCGACGCGGTGGAACAGGCGCGGGTGGAAGCCTTGGGCAGTCGCCGCCTGCCCGGCGTGGCCGGAAATCTCGACCGCCTGCTCAATGAACGGGGCCGCGCCCGGGGCTACGGTTCGGTGACCGACCGGGCCGAGGTGCCGCTGGCCGATGCCCTGGGGTTGCTGGTGCGCGAAACCTTGACCGGGCGGGCGTTGCCCGATGTGGTCCAACCGGCGGCCAATCTGTGGCGGGCCGAACTGACAAAGCGGCTCAAGGGGCGGCTCGATGATCTGCCTGACGTGATGAGCGATCAGAAGCGTTTCGCCCAGGTCTTGCGCGAAATCATGAACCTGCTTGATCTGGCACCGCCGCAAGACCTGGATTCCGAGGAAGAGGAAGACAGCGAAGAGGGCGAGGACCGGGCCGAAAATCCTGCCGACCCGCCCCCCGACGAGGCCGGGCGCGAACAGGCTGGCGAGGATCTGCCCAGCGACGGCGAAGCCCGCATGTCCGACGGCGAGATCGATAGCCAGGAAAGCGGCAGCACCGAGGGCACCGAGGACCTGATTCCAGGCCATGGGGACGAGACCCCTGCTGGGCCGTCGAAGCCGGGCGACAATCGGGAGGAGCAGGGCGCGCAGCGCACCGCCTACCGGGCCTACAGCACCGCCTTCGACGAAGTGGTGGACGCCGCCGAGTTGTGCGACCCGGAAGAGCTGACCCGACTGCGGGCGCAGTTGGATCTGCAATTGTCCCATCTCCAGGGGGTGGTGTCGCGGCTGGCCAACCGGCTGCAACGCAGGCTGATGGCCAAGCAGCAACGGTCCTGGGATTTCGATCTGGAGGAAGGCTATCTGGATGCGGCGCGGCTGGTGCGGATCGTCATCGACCCGTTGCAGCCGCTGTCCTACAAATGGGAGAAGGACACCGATTTCAAGGACACGGTAGTCAGCCTGTTGATCGACAATTCGGGCTCCATGCGCGGGCGACCGATCACCGTCGCCGCCATCTCCGCCGACATTCTGGCTCATACCCTGGAACGCTGCGGGGTCAAGGTGGAGGTGTTGGGCTTCACCACCCGGGCCTGGAAGGGCGGCATGGCCCGCGACAAATGGGTGCAGGATGGCAAACCGGCCAATCCGGGCCGCCTCAACGATTTGCGCCATATCGTCTACAAGGCCGCCGATGCCCCCTGGCGGCGGGCAAGACGCAATCTCGGACTGATGCTGCGCGAGGGATTGCTGAAGGAAAACATCGACGGCGAGGCCCTGAGCTGGGCCCATGACCGGCTGATCGGGCGGCCCGAACAGCGACGCATCCTGATGGTCATTTCCGACGGTGCGCCAGTGGATGACGCGACCCTGTCGGTCAATCCGGGACATTATCTGGAACGTCATCTGCGCCATGTGATCGACTACATCGAGACCCGATCGTCGGTGGAACTGCTGGCCATCGGCATCGGCCATGACGTGACCCGCTACTACCGTCGGGCCGTGACCATTGTCGACGCCGAGGAGTTGGGCGGCACCATGTTGCAGAATTTGACCGATCTGTTTGATGAGCCGGCCGTCAACCGCCGTCAGCGACACGGTTGAAGGGATGGACTCATTTGGGGTTGATCCCCATATGAGGAAGGAACCAGACGAAAAGGGAGCCAACCATGGAGTCCTGCAAACGCTGCCCGGGGGCCGACGCCTGTGCATCGGAAAACATTCAGCCGCTGCTCGAACATGCCTACCGGCTGCATCAAAAGGGTCTCGACAAGATGGAGATCCTGTTTGCCGTCGATGATCAATTGGAGCAGTTGGTGGAACGCTATACCGCCAACATCAGCGCCAATTGCTGGAACAAGGCGGCGGTGCTGGCGCTGACCCACATACTGGCCCAGGCGGACAATGCCACCGAAACCGACGGGGCCGGTCTGGAAAGCCTGTTCCGCACCCGGTTGGCCCGCGCCGTGGCGGCCTTCGAGGCGTTTCCCTGGAACGTCAAGGATCTGGATCGCAAGGCGGCGGAAATCTATGGCCGTCTGAGCGACCTGACTTCCCAGCCGCCGCTGTCTGATCGGGTCAGCCAGCGCACCTTCCGCAAGATCTGTTCCGACGTGGCCCTAGGCCGGATATGAAACTGGTCGTGCAGCGGGTGTCCGAGGCCGCGGTGAGCGTCGAGGGGGAAACCGTCGGGGCCATCGGACGGGGGCTGCTGGTGTTTGTCTGCGCGATGCCCGATGACCGACCCGAAGATGTTGGCTTTCTGGCCGGGAAAGTCGCCAGATTACGCATTTTTCCCGATGCCGACGGCAAAATGAACCAATCGGTTCAGAATATCGAAGGGGCCGTGTTGGCGATCAGCCAGTTCACCCTGGCCGCCGATTGGCGCAAGGGCAATCGGCCCGGTTTCTCCGCCGCCGCTCCTCCAGATAAAGGTCAGGCTTTTTATGAAATGTTCGTGCAAGAACTTCGAGGGCAGGGGCTGACCGTGGCGACCGGGCGTTTCGGCGCGGATATGAAGGTGCGTTTGATCAACGACGGCCCGGTGACCCTGTGGCTGGATAGTGGGTCGTAGGTCTGGTCACGATGCGGCGGGCAGGGTGAAAAAGAACCTGCTGCCGACGCCGGGTTCGCTTTCCACCCAGATGCGACTTCCGTGATTCTCGACGATTTTTTTGCAGATGGTGAGGCCGATTCCGGTGCCTTCAAATTGTTCCCGATTGTGCAGGCGCTGAAAGATCACGAAAATCCGTTGGTAATAGGTGGGCTCGATGCCGATGCCGTTGTCGTCGATCCGGAACAGCCATTCGTCACCCTGTGGTTCGGCGGTGATGGTGATTTCAGGGGGGCGGTCGGGGGCGGCGTATTTGAGCGCGTTGCCGATCAAATTCTGGAACAGGCTGAGAAATTGCGCCCCGTCTCCGACCACCGTCGGCAGGGGTCCGACCTGGAGGGTGGCGCTTTTTTCGCTGATGGACGCGCGCAGATTTTCCCGCACCCGTTCGATGATCAACTGACAGTCTATCGGTTGGGCTGCGGACTTCTGAGAGTTGATCCGGGAGTAGGACAGAAGATCGAGGATCAACTGTTCCATGCGCCGCGCGCCATCGACGGCGAACGCGATATACTCGTGCGCCTCCTGGTCGAGATTCTGACCATGTGAGCGTTGCAGCAATTGCAGATAACTGGTGATCATGCGCAACGGTTCCCGAAGGTCATGGGACGACACATAGGCGAATTGCTCCAATTCCTCGTTGGAGCGCTTCAATTCGGCGAGCACCTCCTCGATGCGCGCCTGGGTTTCTTTTTGTTGCGTGATGTCCCGCGTCAGGCCGAGCAGGGCTTCCACACGGCCATTCGCATCCAGAAGGGGCACCGCGTGGGTGGAGAGCCAGCGCGGGGTGCCTTTCAATCCGACGATCCGAAAATCCAGGTTGCCGGTTTCGCCGTTCAACACCCGTTCGGTCAGATCGGTAAAAGCCTTTCGATGTTCCCTGTCGATGATCGGATAGACGGATTTGCCGAGGACCTTCGACAGTTCGTCGGATTCGATCATCGCCAGACCAGCCGGGTTCATGTATTGCAGCACCCCGCCCGGCCCGACGATTTTCACGCATTCCGGCTCGTTTTCGATAATCGCCTTGGCGAAGGCTTCACTGCGGCGCAGAGATTCCTCAATGCGTTTTCTGTTGCTGATGTCCCGACCGATGCCGAGAATACCGATGACGGAGCCATCCTCGTCGATGATCGGCGTCTTGATGGTTTCCGTCTGTGCGATATGGCCGTCATCGGCAAAGGTGAGCGTTTCCTCATTGATCGAGGGGCCGCCCGCCCGCTCGGCCTTTTTGTCGTGCAGGCGGAAAAAGTCGGCTGTTTCCTTGTCGACGAAATCGTAATCGGTCTTGCCGAGAATATCGGATTCCTTGGCTCCATACAGCCGTTCAAAAACTGGATTTCAGGCGAGGTAATAGCCTTCCGTATCCTTCAGCCAAACCAGATCGGGCAGGGCGTTCAGAATCTGTTTTTTCAGCTTTTCACTGGCGACCAAGGCCCTCTCGGCCCGCGTGCGTTCGGTGATGTCCTCCCCCGAGGACAACAGGCCGACGATTTTTCCCGCATCGTCGGTCAGCATGGTGTTGTACCAGGAAATCAACCGCCGCTCGCCGGATTTGGTCAGGATTTCGTTGGTGTGCTGGGCCGCCACTTGCAAGTCGCCGGACCCGACACGACGGGCCACCTCCTTGACCTCCTGGCAGACGTCCGGGGGCAGACAGGTGTCGAACCAATTGCGTCCAACCAGTTCCTTCGCAGACCACCCCAGGACGTCGCAGCCTCGACGATTGACCATCGTCACGGTGCCCTTCGTATCCAGGGTGATGATCATGACTCCCGCGATATCGAGGTATGTCTCGGCCCGCGCCTTTTCGCTGAGGATCGTCTGGGCGGCTATTTTTCTGTCGGTGATGTCGCGACCGAAGGCGAGGACTTCGATAAGCGCACCCCGGTCGTTCATTTTGCCCACATGCCGCCACTCGATCCACACCGGATCCCCCTTCGGGCCCGTGCACCGGTAGGCCTGCGACCTTTCCGGTTCCGCCGGGGTCAGGGACTGATAATGCGCCCGCGCGAAGGCGCGGTCGTCCTCGGAAAGGAAGTCGGTGAACTTACTATTCTCGATGTGGGCAGGATCAAGGCCAAAAAAACGACAGTAAGCCCTGTTGGCGAAAACCAACGTTCCGTCGGCAAGAAATTGACAGATCAGGTCGGCATGATGATCAACGATGTCGCGGCAAACAAATGAATCCTGTTTTTCCGCCGCGAATTCTTTGTTGGCTTCTTGAATCCTGTTTCCCATTCCCGATTTCGGACTCCCTGACCATGAGCCAGGTTTTCAGCATGGCGATGAAAACCTAACCTCTTAGGAATGTTTATCATGGAATTATATACCCCTTACAAAAAAACAGTTACTCTTCAGGGTCCGAGGGTGCGGTTTTTTTGCGCTTGGCGGTCTTGGGGTCGGCGGTGATGGGGCGATAGATCTCGACCCGAGTCTCGTCTTCCAGTGGGTCGTCCAGTGCCGCCAGCTTGCCGAAGGTGCCGACTTTCTGGGTGCTCAAATCAATTTCCGGGAATTCATCACAGATGCCCGAGGCGTCGATGGCCTGTTGTACGGTGCTGCCCTCGGGCAAATCGACGGTAAGCCAGAGTTGCCGTTGCGGGGTGGCATAGCTGACTCCGACCCGAATAATTTTCTCCGACATGCTCAGCCTTCCGCCGCCAGACCCCCGGCCTCGGCTTCCGCCCGCCGCGCCAGACGGCCGTCGATGATCCGTTTGCCCGCCAGCAGGAAGCCGAGCACGATAAATGCCCCTGGCGGCAGGACAAACAGCAAGACGCCCTTATAATCCGGGATCACGGTCATTTCCAGCCCCTCAAACGCCGGTCCGAGCAGCAAGGAGGCATTGGCGAACAGGGTGCCCGACCCGAGAATTTCCCGCACCGCGCCGAGCAGCGTCAGGGCGGCGGTGAAGCCCAGGCCCATCATCAGGCCGTCGAACAGGGCGCGCATGGCGCTTTCCTTGGAGGCAAAGGCCTCGGCCCGTCCGAGAATGGCGCAGTTGGTGACGATCAGCGGGATGAACAGTCCCAGCACCTTGTACAGCTCATGCACCCAGGCGTTCATGGCCATATCGACCAGGGTCACGATGGCGGCGATGATCAAGACGAAGGCGGGAATGCGGATGTCATGGGCGATACCTCCGCGCAGCAGCGAGACAGAGAGTCCCGACAGCATCAACACCGCCGTGGTCGCCAGTCCCATGCCCAGCCCGTTGGTCGCCGTGCCGGTCACCGCCAGCAGCGGACACAGGGCCAGCATCTGGGCAAATACCACGTTGTTGGTCCACAGGCCGTCACGGGCCAAATCCCCATAGCTACGTTGGCTCATGGCTTGTCTCCCTCCGGGATGGCGAGCAGCGCCTCTCGATGTTGGGCGAACAAGGTCAGCCCCCCATGCACCGCCGCCACCACCGCCCGGGGCGTGATCGTGGCGCCGCTGAATTGGTCGAAGAGGCCGCCATCTTTCTTGACTTTCCAGTCGTGATCTGGTGGGTGGTCCAGGCTGCGTCCATCGAAATCCAAGATCCAGTCGTCCTTGGCCCGTTCGATGCGATCCCCCAGCCCCGGCGTTTCCTGATGGGCCAGCACCCGCACCCCGAGAATGCGTCCGTCCGGGTTGAGGCCGAGAATGAGCCGGATATCGCCCGCATAGCCGCGACCGATTTGCGCGAAGGCCAGACCGGTCACCTGGCCCTGGCGAGTGCCACGATAGACGGTGAGCGGACCTTCGTCGAAGGACAGCACAAGCGGTTCGGCCAACAGGTCATTGTCATGGCTTTCCGGCGGCAGAACCTGAGTTAACGAGGCTTTCAGGTCTTCCGCCTGCCGTTGGGCAATGGCGTCACGGGTGCTCAGGTCGCCCCCAGCCAGCAGCGCCGCCCCCCCCATGGCAAACAGGCCCAGGGTCAATGCCTGAAACACCAAGCTCTGGCGAAAACGTCCCCACAAGGAGGTGTTGGGCATTGTCGTGCTCATCGGTCGCTCCGCGTCGGCAGTGGAGCCCCGCTGCGCGTCCTGCCGAACACCCGGGGGCGCACCCAGCGGTCAATGAGCGGGGTCGCTGCGTTCATCAGCAGGACCGCGAAGGCGACACCCTCCGGATACCCGGACCAGGTGCGAATGACGAAAATCAGCAGCCCGCACCCGGCCCCAAAGATCAACTGGCCGCGATGGGTGACCGGCGAGGTGACCATGTCGGTGGCGATGAAAAAGGCCCCCAGCACGGTGCCGCCGGCTAACAGATGAAAGGTCGCGCCGGGATAATGGGTCGGGTCGATAAAATGGAACGTTCCTCCCAAAACCCCGACGGTGGCCAGCAGGGCAAAGGGGATGTGCCAACTGATGATTCCCTTGGCCAACAGAAACAGGCCGCCCAGAAAGATCAGCAGCGCCGAAGTCTCGCCGAGACTGCCGGGTACCGGCCCGAGCCCCAGAGACCACCATTTGACGGTGCCGAGTTGTGCCTGAGCCAGGGTCAGACCGCGCCCCAGTTCGGTGCGCAGATGGCCGAGCGCCGAGGCGCTGCTCACGGCGTCCATGTCGGCCCCGCTGCCGAAGGTGATGTTCAGAGCCTCCAGGAATAGCGGTGCCTGGGCCGAGCCGAGGGGATGAGGCGCAACAAAAAAAGTCATTTCCAGCGGAAAGGAAATCAGCAGGGCGACCCGTGCCACCATGGCCGGGTTGAACACATTCTGACCAATGCCGCCGAACACTTGTTTGCCCAGACCGATGGCGGCAATGCCCCCCAGCACGCCGATCCACCAGGGTGCCCAGGGCGGCAGGGTCATGGCCAGCAGCCAGCCGGTGAGCAGGGCCGAGCCATCGAACAGGAAGGGAGTGATGGGACGTTGCATCAGGGCCAGGCACAGGACCTCGCACAAGACGGCGGAGAGAATGGTCACACAAAACAGATTCACCGCCGGCCAGCCAAACTGATAGAGGCCATAGGCGGTGGCGGGGAGCAGGGCGAGGACCACCAGCATCATGATCCGTGGCACACTGCGCCCGTGGTGGGCATAGGGTGCGGCGGCCAGCGGCGGCACCTGGGTCATGGCGCCGGGGCCTCGTCTGGGGCTTGTCGGGCGGCTTCGGCCTTGCGCGCCGCCTCCGCCTTGCGGGCCGCCATTTTTTCCTTTTTCGCCGCCAGTTCCCGTTCCAGCCGGGCCGCCCGCCGGGCTGCCAGATCCTTGCTGCCCTCGATACGCCGTTCCTCGGTCGCCAGCACCTTGGCCTTGCCCTTGGCATGGTTGAAATACTGCACCAGTGGGATATGGGACGGGCAGACATAGGAACAGGAGCCGCAGGACATGCATTCGGCGAGCCCCTGGCGCATGGCCGCCGGAATGTCGTCGTGGCGGATATGGGCCGCTAGGTCCAGCGGCACCAGACCACAGGGGCAGATATCCACGCAATCACCACAACGGATGCAGGGCAGGGGACGGTATTTGCGCGCCTCCTTGGCGGTCAGGGCGAGGATGGCGTTCATGCCCTTGACCGAGGGGACGTCGGTGGAGGTCAGCGGTTGGCCCATCATCGGTCCGCCGGACAGCAACTGTTTCGGCGTTTCCTTGAGACCGCCGCAATCGGCCAGGATATGCGCCACCGGGACACCGAACGGCACCCGCAGGTTGGCCGTTGTGCGAATGGCACCGCCGCTGACGGTGACAATGCGGTCGATCAGCGGCTTGCCATGACGCACCGCCTCGGAGACGGCATAGGCGGTGGCGCTGTTGTGCACCACGAATCCCACATGGGCCGTCAATTGACCGGACGGGGTTTCGACCCCGGTCAGGGCCTGCACCAGATGCTTTTCCGAACCCATGGGATAGCGCACCGGCAGGCCGACGACCCGAATGGCGGGGAACGGCGTGGCGGCGACGCGCAGGGCGGCCAAAGCGGCGGGCTTGTTGATCTCCACCCCGACCAGAATGTTTTTCGCCCCCAGGGCATGGGCCATGAGTCGCGCCCCGTCGATCACCTCGGGGGCGTATTCGCGCATCAGGCGGTCATCGCAGGTCAGATAGGGTTCGCACTCGGCCCCGTTGAGCACCAGGGTATGCAGGCGATGGGAATCGCGCAAATTCAGCTTGATGGCGGACGGAAAGACCCCGCCGCCGAGACCGACAATGCCGCACTCGGCGACCCGTTGGGCGATATCCGCCGGGGGGTGGGCGAAGGGATCGGCCAGCGGCGGCAGAAGGTCGCCCCATTGGTCCAGACCATCCGGTTTCAGGGTGACCGTATGCACCGGCAGGCCGGACGGATGGGGGGCCGGAAACATGCCGATGCCGAGAATCTCGCCCGAGGTGGGGGCATGAACGGCGGCCGAGACGACGCCATCCCCCTTTGCCAACAGTTGCCCCTTCAGCACATGATCGCCGGTCGCCACCAGCGGCGCGGCCGGGGTGCCCACATGCTGCTGTAACGGCACATGCAGGACCTCCGGCAAAGGAATGTCGCGGATCGGTTTTTCCGAAGACAGGGATTTGCGTCCCTCCGGATTCACACCGCCACGGATATTGAACAGCTTCATGCGGCCATTTTCCCCAGTTCGGGTTTCGGCTTCGGCCAGTACCAGGTGTTCACCGTCGGGGCAATGGGGCGCATCTCGATGCAGTCGGTCGGGCAGACCTGGACGCATTTGTCGCAGCCATCGCAGATCGCGGCGATGACCGTATACATCTGTTTCGGTGCGCCGACCAGGGCATCCACATGGCAGACCTGGAAACAGCGGGCGCAGCCGATACAGCCGTCCTCGTTGACGAACGCCACCGCCGGTTCCTTTTCCGCCACTTTCGACAGATCAATCTGGAGGCCCAGTTTCTGCGCCAGATCGGCGGCCAGTGCGCGGCCGCCGGGTGGGCACAGGGTGACCTCGGCCGCGCCGGTGGCCAGGGCTTCCGCCGCCGGGGAGCAACCGGGAAACCCACACTGGCCGCATTGGGTGCCAGGCATCATGTCCTCGATTTCCTTCGCCAGCGGATTGCCCTCGGTCTTCAGGTACCGTGCCGCCAGCCCCAGAATCAGGCCCAGGGCGATCCCCAAAACGGTCAAGCTGCCTATCGCCTCGTACATGCCTTGGTATACTCTCGCAAAGTGGTTATTGAACGACCAGACCTGAAAAGCCCATGAAGGCCAACGACAGCAGACCGGCAACCACGAAGCCGATGGGGGCTCCGGCGAAGGCGGCCGGAACCTCGGCCAGGGCCAGCCGCTCGCGCAGCCCGGCGAACATCACCATGACCAGGGTAAAGCCGAGCGCCGAACCAAAGCCATAGAGCAGGCTTTGGACAAATGTATGCTGTTGCTGCAAGTTCAAGAGGGCGACCCCGAGCACCGCGCAGTTGGTGGTGATCAGGGGCAGGAAAATGCCCAGGATTTGATACAGCGCCGGGGAGAACCTGCGCACCGCCATCTCGGTGAACTGGACCACCGCCGCGATCACCAGAATGAAGGTCAGGATGCGCAGAAAACCGATGCCGAGGGGGGCCAGGACGTACTGTTCCAAAATCCAACTGGCCGCCGCCGACAGGGTCAACACGAAGGTGGTGGCAAAGCCCATGCCGAGGGCCGAATCCACCTTGTTGGACACGCCCATGAACGGACACAGGCCGAGGAATTTCACCAGGACCACGTTGTTCACGAGCGCCGTGCCCAACAGGAGCAGAAGATACTCTTGCATGGTTTCGTCACGTTCACTTCCGCCGTCGCGGAAGCTCCAGGATGATCATCATTCTGTTACATAGCAATCCAAAGGCCTTCTGACCAGCGCCGAAATCCCACTTTTTTGTTGGGGAATTGGCGGGAGTGGGTGCTGCCCTACTCGGCGACCACCAGCCGTGGCGGTTCGCCGGGCTCGAAGGTCACCCGCGCCGCCATGGCTGGGGTGGCATAGACGGTGCCCGCGTCATCGACCAACAGCACCTGATCCAACCCCATGGCGCGGGCGATACGCTGCCAATGCTCCGGTCCGGCCACCGACAGGGCGGTCGCGGCGGCGTCGGCCAGTCCACCGTCGCGATGCAGTACGCTGGCCGAGACGATATGGGTCACCGGCATCCCGTTGCGCGGGTCGATGATATGGGCATAGCGAATGCCTTCGTGTTCCCGAAACCGTTCGTAGTTGCCGGAGGTATAGAGATTCTCGCCGTCGGCCAGCTCCACCGAGGCAATCACCCCCCAGCCCACCGGATGCCGGATGCCGACCTTCCAGGGCCGGTTGCCAGGCCGTCCGATGACATTCAGGTCTCCCCCGGCATTGACGATGGCGTTGCGGATGCCGCGTGCGCGTAACAGGGCCACCGCCTCGTCCAGGGCCACCCCCTTGGCAAAGGCACCGAAATCCAACTGCACAGCCGGATTACGGCTGCGCACCGTGAGGCCGTCGATCACGATGTCGTCCATACTCGGGTGCTGGGCCACCAATTCTTTGATGCGGGCGAAATCGGGCAGGGTGCCCTTGGGCATTTCGTCGGCATGGAAGCCCCACAGGCTGACCAATGCCCAGATGGCCGGATTGAACAGCCCGTCACTCAGTCGTGAGAGGTCGCGCCCGCGCTCGATCAGGGCGACGATTGACGGCAGGGTTTCTAGGCTGCGGCCCTCGGCGAAGGCCTGGTTGAGGGCGGTCAAGGCCCCGGGCTGCCAGGCGTGCCAATCCTCATGCATTTTGCGAAATTTGTGGTTGATTTCGGCCACGGCAGCGGCGGCCTCGTCGGCGGGCACGTCATACAGGCTGATTTCCACCAAGGTGCCGAAAACATACAGGGTTTCCTTTTGCACCGTCGGGGCCTGGTCACAGGCGACGAGCCCGCCCAAGAGCAGAACCATCAGGAGTTTCAAGGGCCTCACGAACGGGAACCGGAATCAGAGGGACAGTCCTCGGCGGAAAAAACGATGCCATCGGCGCGGCGCAGAAAGACCGGATTCAGACGTTCAAGAGAATCGGGGCGTCGTCCCAGGGCCTGGGACAGCGCGAAACCGCCGATCAGTCCGCTCAGCGCGGTGACAACGGTCGCCAACTCGTTGAACCCGGCCAGACTGCCGCCGACGGCACCGATCATCAGGCCGAGCACCGGCACCATATAGGCGATGATCGAGGCGCCAAGCAAAGCCGATTGGGAAATGCCGATCACCACCCGTTCCCCGGGGCGGGCATCGAAATCATTGTTCAAACGAAAGCGCACGTCCTTCCGCCCGAGAAACTTTGACAGCGTTGAGACGCCGCAGGATTTGGTGGACTGGCAACTGCCACAGGCCGACTGGCTTTCCGCTTGCAGCCAGACGCTTTCCTCGGAGACCGCCAGCACCCAGGCGGTGCCTTCCACCAGAGGTATATGCAGGTCACTGTCATAGGAGACATCGGTCATGGCGGGTCTCAGGCGTGATAGGGATCGTCGAGCCAGTTTTCCAGGATGCGCAGATCCCGCTGGGTGACCGCGCCGTAGTCGGTCTTGCCTTCGGCGAGGGAATCATGGATGGCGCTGACGGTGCCGTAGGGCAGAAAATTCTGCGTCAGCATCAGGTAGTACCAGGCCATGGGCGACCGGGCGCGGCTGTTAATTTCCTGGATGGTGGCCTGCAACTCCGGACCGGGGGCCACCTGCGAACCGCGCAATCCGTAAACCAGCGGTGCCAGCGGGCTGAGAATCTTGACTTCGGTCACATGATCGCCGTTTTCAGACAGATAGGGCCGTTCCTTGATCATCCAATGATTACAGAAACAGGAGTCCCTGGCGGTGCTCGACATGTTCCATTCCTCGATGAAGCGTCGGAACCGGGGGTCGCCCGAATAGTCGTTGGTCAGGTCCCAGATGCGCTCCAGCATGATCACCAGACGGCCCAACTGATAGCGGGGCGGCCCATAGGGCTTGGGATTGAAATGCGGCGCGTCGAGGGGGTCGATGACTTCCTCCAGGCTGTCGGGCAGATAATCGTCCTGGAACAGCGGGCGCTCGATGACCTCCTCCACTTCCTCGATCTCGATCTGGTAGAAATCCAACGGCTTGCGTCCCAGCGGCACGCCGAAATAATGGGTCCGGCCGATGATCGCCGTGGCCTGATATCCGGAGGCGTGATGGCGTTCGAGCAACTGGTCCAGGTTTCCCCCGGATTCCTTCTCCACCCAGGCCATCAGGTCATCGGCGACGCGCTTGCCCTGCTGATCAACAACGCCGCCGACCCGGTACCAGTCGTCCTCGGTGAGCATGTAATGGGCCTGCAACTCGGGCATCGCCTGATTGATGCGCGCCAACAACTGGACGGGCTCGGGCTCGGGCTCGGTAACCGCGCAAATCTCGATCAGTTGTTCTTCGGTCAGGTCGGTGAACATCATGATAGTGGGGTCTCGCCGGATAATCTATTCACGATTTTGCAATAACCCATTGTCCCCGTGCCCATCGCGGAATGCAAGACTCAACCCGCTTGTGACGGCGGCAACGGTTCATCCTGGACCGACGTTTCGCGGAAGCGACGCAGGCGGGCCGATTGGCGGGTGCGTAAATATTTCAGCGACCAGACATAACCCAGCCACGCGGTGATGATGGCCCAGGGGAGACTGCCGACGAACATCGCCAAACCTTGTTCCTCGGCGGCCAGGGTGATCAGGGCCCAGGCCATGTCGAGCATGGACATGTCCATTTTCACTGCGGCGCTGAACACATCGACGAACCCCTGGTAGCCGGACAGGTCGTCCCAGCGACCGAGCATGAACTGACCGGTTACGTAGAAACCGTAGTAAATGGGAAGCATGGTGAACACGTTGGTCACCCACACCCAGGCCAGGGCAACCACCAGGGAAAAGTCGGTCCGGGCCGACCAACGCAACAGAATCCAGATGCCCAGAACGACGACCAACTGGATGCCGACGGTGGGGGTAAAGGCCACAGCCAAGCCGATGGCGGCAGCGCGGGCAGTGTATTCCGGCGGGTGAGGGCTGCGCTGCATGGGCACGATGAGCCGAAACCGGGCCAGCCGGTGCATGCGTTCAAGCAGGGTTCTTTGTGGGCGAAGGCTCACGGGCAGGGACTCCGGGGCGGCGCGTCTCCTTCTGTTTAGAGTTGCAGCCGCGCGCTGTAAACCGCGATCATGCGTCGGGACCGCGAAGACACCCGGAATTGCAAGAGTCCTTGCATGGGAGAGGGATACCCCCTTTAATCGGCGGCGACCCCTGGCCCCCCTTTCACTTTTCCACAGGCCGCCATGCACGCCGCCCGAATCTTCCTGCCCTTTGCCCTGGGCTACTTCCTGTCGTATCTGTATCGTACGGTCAATAATGTGATCGCGCCGGATCTGATACGGGAACTGGGTCTGACGGCGGCGGATCTGGGGCTATTGACCAGCGCCTACTTTTTGACCTTCGCCGCCTTTCAATTGCCGTTGGGGATGCTGCTCGACCGTTATGGGGCCCGGCGCACGGAAGCCGTCCTGCTGCTCTTCGCGGCCGCCGGAGCGGCGTTGTTTGCCACCTCCGAAAGCCTCACCGGATTGTTGATCGGACGGGGGCTGATCGGATTTGGTGTTTCGGCCTGTCTGATGGCCGCCTTTACCGCCTTCGTGGCCTGGTTCCCGGCGGAAAAACTGCCCCAGATCAATGGCCTTCAGATGGCATTCGGCAGCCTGGGCGCCCTGGCCGCCACCCAACCGGTCGAATGGGTTTTGGGAATCACGGATTGGCGCGGGCTGTTCTGGGGGGTGGCCCTGGTCACCCTCGGGGTGGCGGCGCTGGTGTGGAAAGTGGTGCCGGAAAAACCCTCGACCAGGGAACCGGCCCGCCTGGACGAAATCCTCGAAGGCGTGGGCACCGTTTTCACGTCGCCCGTATTCTGGCGGGTAGCCCCCCTGACCTTTGTGTCCCAGGCCTCCTTTTTGGCCATTCAAAGCCTGTGGTCGGGGCCTTGGATGCGGGACGTGGCGGGTCTGGAGCGGACCGACATCGGGCAAAACCTGTTGTGGATCGCCTTGGCCATGATGGTCGGGAATGTGGGATTTGGCACCCTGGCGACCCGCCTCGCCCGAGTCGGAGTCGCCCCGATCACCGTGGCGGTGACAGGCATGGCGCTGTTCCAGGTGGTGCAGATCGGATTGGCCGGGCAATGGACCACGTTTGCCCTGCCCCTGTGGATCGCCTTCGGCTTCTTCGGGACCGCCGGAATCGTGCCCTATGCCGCCCTCTCCCAGGCGTTTCCGGCACATCTGGCGGGGCGGGTGAATACCGGGCTCAATCTGCTGGTCTTCGTGCTGGCCTTCGCCACCCAGTGGGGCATCGGGGCGATCATCGATCTGTGGCCGCGCCCCTCGGCGCTGGGCTATGCCCCCGAAGGGTATCAGGCCGCGTTTGCCACCTTGTTGGCGGTGCAAGTCCTGGGTCTTGCCTGGTATCTACTGCGGCGAGATGTGCCAATCCGGCCCCGGGATATTGGATGATAAATGTATTCAAATCATGTTTCTGGATCATGATTTGAAATATAAAGATTTATCTAAAATTTTATCCAATAATACTTCCATTTAATAAAATTGATAAACGATCACTTATGTTTATCATATGTGTGTACTTTGTTTATTGAAGTTTTGTTACGTAAATGGATTTTAGGATGTATTTAGGCAACGTATTCAATTTCTCCAATTCTTTACTATCTGAGCAAATGTTTGTAGGTAAATGCGCAACGTGTGGGGTGAGGCCATGAGTACGACTCTTTTGGATATCGAAGCTGGAATCGTTTCTCCGGACTCCGAGTGGGATGTCATCGACGGTGTGATCCAGGGGGGCTGGCGCAGTGGCTATTTGGACCTCAGCGGCCTCAACCTGTTGGATATCAGGCTGATTGACGGCGGTGCCGGCAATGACACCATTTTCGGCACGGCCTTGGCCGATACCATTCGCGGCGGCACCGGTAATGACATTCTGAGCGGCGGCGGCGGAAACGATGTGTTTCTGGTGAGCGGCACCAACCAGGGCAACGACCGCATTGAGGGCGGCGCGGGCGACGACACGATTCTCGGCGGCTCCGGCAATGATGTGATCGGGGTCGACCAGGATCTCGACGTCAGCGATTCCATCGAGGTGATTGACGGCGGGGCGGGGATCAACAGCATCCGAGGCTCCTGGCGGCATAACCAGATGGATTTCAGCCAGACCGAATTGCGCCAGATCGACCTCATCGACGGCGGCAGCGGCAACGACACGATCACCGGCAGCGCCGGGGCGGATACGATTCAGGGCGGGGCGGGCGAGGACATTCTTTCCGGCGGTGATGGCGACGACCTGTTTCTGGTCACCGGCAGCGGTCAGGATTTCGACCGGTTCGACGGCGGGGCGGGCATGGATACGATCCTCGGCGGTTCCGGCGACGATGTGATCGGCATTTCCGACGATTTCAGCGCGACCCATGCTGTCGAAGTGATTGACGGTGGTGCCGGGTTTGACACCATCCAAGGCTCCTGGCGCTCCAATTATATGGATTTCAGCGCCACCGAACTGCGCCAGATCGACCTCATCGACGGCGGCGATGGTCAGGATATCCTGATCGGGTCGGCGGCGGCGGATACGATCCGGGGCGGGGCGGGCGACGATGTGCTGTACGGCGGCGACGGCGACGACGTGTTTCTGTCCTCCGGCCTGGATCAGGGCTGGGACCAGTTGGACGGCGGCAGCGGCGATGATCAGTTGATCGGCGGCTCCGGGGACGATCTTTTCGGCCTGCAAGGTGACTTTGGCGCGGCCAACTCCATCGAGGCGATCCACGGCGGCGACGGCCTGGACGTGATCCAGGGCTCCTGGCGCTCCGACCAGTTGGATTTCAGTGCCACGGACCTGTTCGGCATCGAGCGCATCGACGGGGGCGATGGTCACGATACCATTACCGGGTCCGCCGAGGCGGACATTATCGATGGCGGCGCGGGCAACGACTGGCTGGTGTCCAACGGTCTGGGCGGCGACACGTTCTTCGGCGGCGACGGGATCGACACGGTCGCCTTCAGCGGTCGGATGGCCGACTACGTTCTCAACGGGACCGCGCGCACCGTCACCTATGCCAATGGCGTCTCCGAGACCATCGGCGACGATGTGGAATTCCTGAATTTTGCCGACGTGCAGTTGGCGACGACGGATATGCCCATCGCTGACAACGGCCCCTCGATCACTCCGCCGTTCGCGCTTTCCGGGATCGTGCTGCAAGTCGGTGTCGGTCAGACCTATGCCACGGTGCAGGAGGCCTGGGCGGCGGCGCAGAGTGGGGACA
Source organism: Magnetospira thiophila (assembly GCF_054657015.1). Lineage (NCBI taxonomy): Bacteria > Pseudomonadati > Pseudomonadota > Alphaproteobacteria > Rhodospirillales > Thalassospiraceae > Magnetospira > Magnetospira thiophila. The sequence continues at coordinate 1,554,850 of NZ_BAAHXF010000002.1, read as the reverse complement.
CCATCCTGGTCCACGAAGGCACCTACAGCTTCTCCGGCAACGAATATTACAGCCGCTACGACCCCGATCACCCCCTGCTGATCGAGCAGGATCTGGTAATCATGGGGGTCGGCGATGTGGTGTTCGATGTGGGGCAGGTCACCAAGGGTGCGCTGGTCACCCAGGGCGCGGCCAATCTCTATGTGGAAAACATCACCTTCGCCAATGCCAACAATACTTATCTCAACGGCGCGGGCATCCGGCATCAGGGTAGCAATTTGACGGTGGTGAACTCGACCTTCGAGAACAATCAGAACGGCATCCTGGGCGGCGGCGACGGCCAGACCGTCCATATCGTCGGCTCGGAATTCATCGGCAACGGGGCCGGCGACGGCTTCAGCCACGCCATTTACATCTCCGGCGGCGACAGTCTGGTGGTCGAGGACAGCAGCTTCCGCGACACCTCCATCGGCCATCATGTCAAATCCCTGTGTGCCGAAACGGTGGTGCGCAATTCCATTCTCGATGATGGTGCCGGGACGGCGAGCATGAATATCGACGTGACGGCGGGCGGCGATCTGCTGGTCGAGGGCAATACCCTGATCCAGTCTCCCGCCAGCGACAATCCCCACATGATCTGGTATTCAACCTCGCGCGGCGGCACGGCGGGCAGCATCACCATCCGAGATAACGTCATCATCAACAATATGGATGGCGGCACGGTGATCGGCGTCGCGGCGACGGACCTGGGTCTGCCCATGGTGCTTGAAAACAACACCATCACTGATCCGGTGGGAACCATATCCATTTCCAACAATCCCTACACGAGCAGCGGCAACCTGATGAACGGGGAAGCCATGGTCGATGGTCTGTACGACCCGGCGGTGAATTGGGGAAATTATGCCAGCAACACCTTGGACCTGAGCACGACGGACCCGTCTGTGGTGCGAATGCTCGACGGCGGCGACGGCAATGACACGCTGATCGGTTCGGAGAGTGCGGACTTGCTCATCGGCGGCGGCGGTAACGACACCCTGTACGGCAACGGCGGCGATGATCTGTTCCGGGTGCAGGGCGCAGGTCAGGGCTTCGATCAATATTTCGGTGGCGTCGGTTTCGATACGGTCCTGGGCGGCGCGGGCGATGACGTTATCGGGCTGACCGGAACCTTCGGCCCGGGCAACGGCATAGAGGTCATCGACGGCGGCGCGGGACAGGATGTCATCCTGGGATCGTGGCACAGCAATACGTTCGATTTTTCGGCCACCGAGTTGCGCGGCATCGAATGGATTGATGGGGCCGACGGCTCGGATACCATCATTGGCACCCAACAGGCCGACACCATTCTGGGCAACGCGGGCGACGATACCCTGTTTGGCAATGGTGGGGATGACCTGTTCCTGGTCAGCGGTGTCAATCAGGGCTTCGACGTGGTGAACGGCGGGGCCGGGATGGATACAGTTCAGGGCGGTGCCGGGAACGATGTCATCGGCATCAAGTATGATTTCAATGCCAGCCAATCGGTCGAAGTGATTGACGGCGGTGCCGGGATCGACATTATCCAGGGCTCCTGGCGCTCCAATACCTTGGACTTCAGCGGCACCGAACTGCGTGGCATCGAAGCCATCGACGGCGGCGACGGCAACGACACCATCATCGGTTCCAACAGCGACGATACCGTGTTGGGCGGCAACGGCAACGATACGTACGTCTATGACGCCTCCAATCCGACGTCCGGTCAAGACCACTTCGATGGCGGGGCGGGCACCGGGGACACGGTACAGGTGGAATTCGACAACCTGGTCGATTACGCGGCGGGATATCAGGATCTGATGGCGCTGCTGGACTCGATCAGCGGTGGCAAAGCCCCGGCTGATAATGCCCCAACACCTCAATTCGTCGGCCTGACGGTCGAGAATGTGGAGAACCTGACGGTCGTGGTTGCCGGTTTTGATGATCCGGTGATCAGCTACAGCACCGCCCAGCCGGACAATGCCGTGGTCTCTGCTCCCGCCGACCTGGGGAATTGATCAACGCTGGGTCAGCTTGAATTCGATACGGCGATTACGGCGCAGAACCTCATCTCCCTCCCCGGTATCCAGGGGATGGCGGTCGGCGAAGCCGGTAGCGGCCAGATGGTCTGCCGGGAGGCCCTCCGCGATCAGAAAACGCACCACGGAAATGGCCCGCGCGGTGGAGAGTTCCCAGTTGGAGGGATAGCGCCAGTTGTTGATCGGCGTGCGGTCCGTGTGGCCGTCGACGCGCAAAATCCAATCCAGATCCTCGGGGATGCGCGGCACGATGGTGCGCAGGGTGGCGGCCAGTTCGGCCAGCTTTTCCTTGCCGCCGTCGCCCAGTTCCGCCGAGCCGGTGCCGAACAGCACTTCCGATTGCAGGACAAAGCGATCACCGACGATGCGCACGTCCTTCTGATCGCCCAGAATGTCGCGCAGCCGTCCAAAGAATTCCGAGCGGTAGCGGGCCAGTTCCTGAACCTTGGTGGCGAGGGCGGCATTGAGCCGTGAGCCCAGGTCGGCAATCTGCACATTCTGCTCGGTATTCTTCTTTTCCGCCGCTTCCAGGGCTTCGTTGAGGGCGGCCATCTGGTCGCGCACCGCCTGAAGCTGCTGATTGAGCAGGGCCGCCTGAGCCCGAGCCGTGGCCGAAAGTTCCTTTTCATTGGCCAGGGAGGAATCACTGGCCAGCAGTTTCTCCTCCAATTCCTTCTTCAGCGCCTGGAGGGCTGCCAGTTGGCCGTTGAGATCGGCCAGTTCTTGCAGTTTCAGTTGCAAGGTCTCGGTCTTGACGGTGATGGATTTGTTGGCTTCCTCCAGTTCCGCCTTGGCCTTGGCCAGGGCGGCGGCGTTGCGCAGGGTTTCCTTTTCCAGTTGCGACAGCTTCTGACGGTCTTCCTGCAAACTGGTGAAGGCGGAATCCATGTCCGCGTTGAGGCGCTCGTTTTCCGCCTTCAGCCCGGCGTTGGTCAGGTTCAGTTGGCGCAGTTTCTCGGATAAATCGTCGCGGCTGCGCACCGAAGCCTGTAACTCTTCGGACATCACCGCCACATTGAGCCGCAGGTCGGCATTGGCCTTGCGTTCCAGGCCCAGCAGATCGGTCAGTTCGGTGAGTTCGGACTGGATGCGTTGCAGGGCCTGATCGCGTCCGGAGAGGGCATGGCTGAGCACGAACTGGGCGAGCACGAAGATCATCAACAGGAAAATGACGACCATCAACAGGGTCGCCAGGGCATCCACGAAGCCGGGCCAGATATCGGGGGAATGACGGGTGCGACGGGAGCCAGCGCCGGGCATCGGGGCGGCCTCTAGTTCTGATCCCCGCCCTGGCCGAGGGCGGCGATGGTCCGGGCCAGCAATTTAATCTCACTGCGCAATTGGCGCACCGTGTCATCCCGGCCGGAGGACATTTCCTCCATGATGCGCGCCGCATAGACATCGAGATTGCGCAAATGGCCGCGCGAGGTCTCGTCGAGGCCGCCGGAACCGATGGTGGCGTCGGCCAGCTTGTCGAGGATCGGGCGCATCTCGATCTGGGTTTCCGAGAGCTTTTTCAGCAGGTGTTGTTCGGTGCGCATCTGGTCGGTCAGGATGCTGACCCGCTCCACCAGGGAGTTGATCCCGGCAAAGGTGTCGATGCGGTTCTCCTCGCCCCTGGCCAGGGTGTGTTGCAGGTTTTCCAGGCTCTCCGCCGTCTGTTCCAGCAACGCCTGGACATAGGCCGGAACCGAATGGTCCCCGGTGCCTTCGCCGAGCACGCCGCTGGACAGCCGGGTCAGCCCGGACAGCCATTCTTCCAGATCGTTATAGAAGCGGTTCTGGGCCTGCGAGGCCTGCAAATCGAGGAAGCCCAGCACCAGCGACCCGGAAAGCCCGAACAGGGAGGAACTGAAGGCCGTGCCCATGCCGCTCAGGGGGGCTTCGAGACCGGCTTTCAATTCCCCGAACACGGCAGCCATGTTGGCGACATCTTCGGGCAGACTGCCGATCACGTCGGCGATGGCGCTGATGGTTTCCAACAGACCCCAGAAGGTGCCGAGCAGGCCGAGAAAGATCAACAGGCCAGTCATGTAGCGGGAAATATCGCGCGATTCGTCAAGCCGCGACGAAATGCCGTCGAGCAGGGTGCGGGTCGACAGAGTCGACAGGCTCAGGGCATGGCCGCGCCGTTCGCCCATCATGGCCGCCATGGGGGCCAGCAAGGTGGGTTGGCGGGCCTCCGACAGCACCATGTCCTCGCGGCGAAAATTCTCGATCCAGCGCACTTCCGGATAGAGCAGCAACACCTGCCGGAAGTTATAGATGACGCCCAGCAGCAGGACACCGAGGATCAACCCGTTGAGCGGGGCATTGGCGAGAAAAGCCTGCTTGAGCGGAGGAAACAGCACGAAACAGCCGCCGCACACCACGGCAAGGAACAGGATCATGCGGGTCAGGAAACGCTGGGGCCGTTTCATGGCGGTCTCGGTCCTTCGGGCGAGGGGGCGGGGCTAGCGAACGACCGGGAGCAGGTCCACCCGGTTCATCGGCTCCTCGGTGGACTTGTCGCCCAGGGCGCGCACGTCGATGCGGTTGCTGGCGACACCGTTATCCATCAAGAACGACCGCACGGCCAGGGCGCGGGACAGCGACACCCGGCGGGCGCGACTGGCCGACAAACCCTCGCCACCGGCAAAGGCGCGCAATTGCAGGCGCGAGGACGGGCTATCGGTCAGCAACTTGACGGTCTGTGCGAGAGTCGTGCGGGCATCGGCGCTCAGGCGGGTCTCCTCACCCTTGAAGGTGACCATCGCCTTGGGCATTTCAGCCACAGCCTTGTCGAGGACGGCTGCCGGGGCCTCGGTCAGCGAGGCGACCACCTCGGGCGTCTTGGTCGGAGTCGGCGGCGCAGGCGGGACGCTCACCGCCTTGGGCGCGGCGGGCGGTGCCGTCGGCGGTGTCAGGCCGGGGGCCTTGGGTGGGGGCGGCGGGGCCGGAGGCAACGGGGTGACGCTCTTGACCTCAGGCTTGGTTGGAGCCGGCGGCGGCGGAGCCGGTTGCGTTGTCACGGGCGCGGCGGGCGGGGTCGGCGGCGGACTGATCCGGGTCGGCGCCGAAGCGGGGGCGGGCGGGCTCTCGACGGGAGCCGCCGGTTTGGCCATCGGCGTATCGGGAGCCTTGGGCGGGGCCAGCGGGGCCTGGGGGGCCGGGGCCGCAGGCAGGGCCTTGGGCGGCGCGACTTCGAGCCGGGAGACCGGAATTTCATCGTCCTCGGGGACCGGCGTCGCACGGGGCGTCGGTTGGCTGCGCGCGGCCAGAGACGAGGTTGGGGCCAGTTGCGGTGCCGGAACGTGCAATTGCGAGTGCGGGTATTTAGTATTGGGCATGAGCAGGCCCCGGCTGCCGCCGCCATAGGCCTCGGGTCCGATGGTGGCCCCGTAGCCGGTGCTGCCGTAGGACGGCGATCCCTGTCCGAGGACGCTCAGATCCACCACCACATTGGGATTGTAATCCATCCCGCTCTGGGCCTGGGCGGTTCCGCACCAGGTCAGCGCCGCCACGGCGACGAGACAATCCCGCCACCGCGGAATCCCGTTCATGATCTTACATGCTGATGTTGCGCGCGTCATCTGGCCGCCCTGTTCGCCCCGCTTCATTGGCCGACGATCAGGGCACCAATCCACAAACCCCACCGTCGCTGGTCCACCATAGCCCAGGGGGTCGCCACTTCTCAATAGGTTATCTTGAATTCAAGCACGCAAAGCCTGTTGCAGCAGGCGGCTGAACGGACCATGCAGGCGGTCGTTGGCGGCGATGACCTCGCCCTTGTCGAGCATGGCGGAGCCGCCCTTGAGATCGGAGACGTAGCCCCCGGCCTCGCGGACCAGCAGAATGCCCGCCGCCATGTCCCAGGGTTTGATGCCTTCTTCCCAATAACCGTCGTAGCGTCCGGCGGCCACATAGGCCAGATCCAGCGCCGCCGAGCCCATGCGACGGATACCGGACGACACCGCCATTACCGCTTCGGCGGTCTTCAAAAAAGTGTCGTGACCGGGACGGCCCTGATAGGGAATGCCGGTGGCAAACAGCGCCTGACTCATGTCGGTACGGCCAGACACCCGCAGGCGGCGGTCGTTGAGATGCGCCCCCTCGCCCTTGGCGGCCCAGAAGGCCTCGTCATAAACCGGGTTGTAGATCAATCCTTCGAGAATCTCGCCGTTGCGCTCGTGGGCGATGCTGATGGCGAAATGCGGGATGCCATGCAAAAAGTTGGTGGTGCCGTCGATGGGGTCGATGATCCAGCGGTCGTCGGAGCCGTCGCCGTCCACCCGACCGCCTTCCTCCATCAGGAACGACCAGCCGGGCCGCGCCTTGCCCAGTTCCTCGAACAGAATCTTTTCGGTCCTGAGATCGGCGGCGGACACGAAATCGGACGGTCCCTTCTTCGAAACCTGGAGGTTTTCCAGTTCCCCGAAGTCCCGGATCATCCGGCGGGCGGCCTTGGTGGCGGCGGTCATCATGACGTTGACCACCGGATTGCGGACGGTGCGCATCGGTTCAGTGCCCCTGTTCAGTCCTTGGCCCGCTCCACATAGGAGGAGTCGATAGTGGCCACCACCACGCGGGTGCCGGTGGAAATGTGCGGCGGCACCAGAATGCGCACGCCGTTGTCGAGAACTGCGGGCTTATAGGACGAGGACGCCGTCTGCCCCTTGACTACGGCGTCGGCCTCGACAACTTCGCAGACCACCTTTTCCGGCAACGAGACGCCGATGGGGCTGTTCTCGTGGGATTCGATGACCACCTGCATGCCTTCTTGCAGGAACGGAATCATGTCCTCGCCGATCAAATCCGTATGAACGGCAATCTGCTCATAATTCTCGTTGTCCATGAAGGTATGCATGTCGCCGTCGGAGAACAGATACTGGAAGTCGCGCTGTTCCAGGGTTGCCCGCTCGACGGTTTCGGAAGAGCGGAAGCGCTCGTTGAGCTTGGTGCCGTCGCGGATATCCTTCAATTCGGCCTGGGTATAGGCACCGCCCTTGCCCGGCTGGGTATGGGAAATCCGCACACAGCGCCAAAGGCGGCCTTGATGCTCAATGATATTCCCCGGCCGGATGGCGTTCCCGTTGATCTTCATAATATGTCACCTGTGGAGAAAAAGACTGGGTCCGAAACAGGCGCGGAACCTATCAGCTTGTCCGGCCACTGGCAATGCCTGGCAGACTTGATGAAAGTCAAGGAAGGCGGTGGTGCGGCTTGTCATGGTCCAGCCCGGACCGCCTGGGAAAGGAAATCCTCGCATGAATATCACAACGGCGGGGGGGCTGCTGTTTGTCGGCGTGGGCCTCGCCATGGCCGCCATCGCCGTCACCCTGTGGACCGGTCCGATGGCCGAAATGGGACAGACCGACTCCTTGCAGCCGGTGGATCTGACCCTCAAGGGGCACGAATTTCAGATCCCCAAGGCATTCCTGTGGTACAAGCCGAACTGGGAGGGCAAGGTTGACGGTGCCATCCACATGACGGCGGTGTGGCCTGATTTCAAACCCTATGGCGAAGACACCAAGGCTTTTTTCCAGGGTGGGCTGGGCCTGCCCTACAAGATCTCATTTGATCTCTATGCCCTGGCCCCCGGCGCGCACCTGAACGACCTCTATTTCAAGCCCGGGTTCCTGGCGACCTGTCCCCGCGAGCGGTCGGGATTCAAGGTCTGCGCCCATCCCGACACGCCCCAGCTATTCGATGTGCTGGTGCGCCCGGACCCGCAACAGCCGCTGGCCCTGGTGTGCCGCAAGACCGAGACCGAGCGTTCGCCCTTCTGTCTGACGGATTTGCCCTATGCCCCGGGGCTCAAGCTGGTGGTGGGATTCCATATCAAGCGGTTGGCCGATGCGGCGGAGGTGGTGCGGCTGGCCCGTCAAACCGTTTGCGGCTTTCGTCGTCCGGGCACGCCCGACGTGGCACTGTGTCCCTAAAAGAGATCGTTGAAGGCGCGGACGGCGGCGGCCGGACCGTCCGGGTGCTCCCAGACGCCGGACGACACGGCCAGGAAATCGGCCCCGGCCTCGACCAGCGGGCGGGCATTGTCCGGGGTGATGCCGCCAATGGCGACGCAGGGCACGGTCATCAGCTCCGACCACCAAGACAGCAGATCGGTTCCGGCGCGGGTTTTGGGGGCCTTGGTCGGGGTATCGTAAAAGGCGCCGAAGGCCACATAGTCGGCCCCGGAATCGGCGGCTTCCATGGCCAAGTGCCGGGAGTCATGGCAGGTCACTCCGACAATGGCCCGATCCCCCACTTCCAGGCGGGCTTTTTTGTACGGCCAGTCGTCCTGCCCCACATGCACCCCGTCGCAGCCGCATTCGGCGGCCAGATCCGGGCGGTCATTGAGCAGAAAGGCCACGTCGTGGGATTGGGCCAGCGGGCGCAGAATATCGCAGGCGCGGCGGATGTCGTCGTCGCTCACGTCCTTGAGGCGCAATTGCAGACAGGCCACATCGCCCGCACTCAGCGCCGCAACCAGAATCGGCGCGAAAGCCTGCGGGTCGAGCCGGGGTGGGGTGATCAGATAAAGTCGGCAGTTTGATTCGCTCATGATGGCCGCATCATAGACAGAAATCCGCCGCGTCGCGAAGCCATTCCGACAGGGCGTTCGGTCGAAAATCCGGTGCGCCCAGATCCAGCGCCTCGGGCCATGAAGAAAGCAGCCGTGCCTCCTGCGCTTCGGCCATCTGGCGGACCTTCTCAAAGACCTCCGGCGCGGTTTGCAGATGGATCAAGGTCACCCCCTGGCGCAACGCATTGAGCGCCAACCCCGGCGCATCGCCGCAATCCAACAAGGCGTGCAGGGACAGTTCGGGGAACTCTTCCGCCGTGATCTGCGCCATGTGATGGAACACCGCCGCGCCGATATTGGCCCCGGCGTTGGGCGGCGAACAGAGCAGCAAGGCCCGCCCGGCGGCCTGTGCGGCGGTGGCTGCCATGCGGCAGTGGTGCAGATGATGGACGATGACCGGGACCATGGGGTATGACTCTGCACCGTCATGCACCGGGAGACAAGCCGTCGCGCCTTTCCGATTTGAGGAGACTTCATGACCGATCCCTTGGCCACCCTGAAACAGGTGTTCGGCTTTTCCGCTTTTCTGCCCAATCAGGAGCGGATCGTGCGGACCTTGCTCGACGGACGGGACCTGTTGGCGGTGTTGCCGACCGGGGCCGGGAAGTCGCTGACCTATCAGCTTCCCGCCGTCTGTCATGGCGGCCTGACGGTGGTCATCTCGCCATTGAAGGCTCTGATGCGCGATCAGGTGGCGCAGATGCGGGCGCTCGGGGTGCGGGCATCGGGCATACATTCGGGCAATAGCCCGGAGGCCAACCGGGAAGCGGAAGTCGCCCTGTCGCGGGGCGAACTGACCTTGCTCTATCTGTCACCGGAAAAAGCCTGTCAGGATTTCATGGTGCGCCGTCTGACCGAGGCGCGGCCCTGGCTGTTGGTGGTCGACGAGGCCCATTGCATTTCCGAATGGGGTCATGACTTCCGGCCCGAATATTTGATGCTCGGCGATTTGCGTCAGCGGCTGGGCGGCATTCAATGTATCGCCCTGACCGCCACCGCCGACGAGGCGACCCGAGCCAGTATCGCAGCGCGGCTGTTCGACCATCGGGTGGAACAGATCGTCGCCAGTTTCGACCGCCCCAACCTCAAACTGGCCTTGACCCCGAAAAACGATCCGACGACCCAGATCACCCGCTTTGTGCAGCGTTTTCCGGGCCAATCGGGGATCGTCTATTGCGGTAGCCGGGCGCGCACCGAGGAACTGGCCGAAGGACTGCGCAAGGCGGGCATCGATGCCGAGGCCTATCACGCCGGATTGGGGGACGATGTGCGCAACGCCGCCCAGGACCGCTTCCAGACCGAGGACGGGGTGGTCATTGTTGCCACCAATGCCTTCGGCATGGGGATCGACAAGCCCGACGTGCGCTTCGTTGCCCATGCGGACCTGCCGTCGAGCATTGAGGCCTGGTATCAAGAAATCGGCCGCGCCGGACGGGACGGCCTGCCCGCCGAGACCCTGACCCTGTACGGGTTGCAGGATATTTCCTTCCGCCGTCAGCAGATCAACAGCTCGGAGGCCGACGCCGACCACAAGCGGGTGGAAAACCAGAAACTGGACGCCATCGTCGGCCTGTGCGAGGCCCCCGATTGCCGCCGTCAGACCCTGTTGTCCTACTTCAACGAAAGCGCCGGACCCTGCGGCCATTGCGATCTCTGCCTGGGCGACGCGCCACGCGAAGAGGCCACGGTGGAGGCGCAGAAGGTGCTCTCCGCCATCTGGCGCAGTGGGCAGAGCTATGGGGCGCGCCATGTGATCGACATCCTGCGCGGCACGGTCACCGACCGCATCGTCGAGCGCGGCCACGACCAACTGAAGACCTTCGGGGTCGGGGCCGACTTGACCATCCAGGCCTGGACCACACTGATTCTGCAAATGTCGGCGGCCCATTTGATAACGCCGGATATCGCCAACTACGGGGTGCTGCGCATCCTCGAACGGGGCAACCGGGTATTACGCGGCCATGAAAGCTTTTCCCGTCGCAAGCCGACCCTGGTCGCCGGGGGCAAGCGCAAGGCGGTCAAGGCCCCGCCGCCGGAACTGGCCGATCTGGACGAAGATTTGTACCTGAGATTGCGACAGTTGCGCACCGCCCTGGCCAAGGAAGCCGATGTCCCGGCCTATGTGGTGTTCCCCGACCGCACCTTGCAGGAAATGGCGGCCCGACAGCCGACCACCCTGGACCAACTGGCGGCCTTGCATGGCATCGGCGAAAAGAAACTGCAGCGCTATGGGGCGCAGTTCCTGGACGTTATTTGCGCTGGTGCTGGGTAAGAAATTTCTGCGGCTTGTTTTTCTGTCCGACCCGACGGCCCTCGCCGCCGCCCTGGCCGGTGCCCTTGGGCTGCCAGGCGGGGACCAGATGTTTCTTGCCCGGACCGATGAGGTCGGTACGGCCCATCTTTTTCAGCGCCTCGCGCAGCATCGGCCAGTTTTCCGCATCGTGATAACGTAGGAACGCCTTGTGCAGGCGGCGCTGCTTCAGGCCCTTGGCGGTCACCACGATTTCTGGATTGACGCGATTCAGGGGTTTGAGCGGATTGCGCTCGCTGTGATACATGGCCGAGGCCAGGGACATGGGCGACGGCAGGAAGGCCTGCACCTGATCGGCACGGTAACCGTTCTTTTTGAGCCACAGGGCCAGATTAAGCATGTCCTCATCGGAAGTCCCCGGATGGGCGGCGATGAAATAGGGGATCAGATACTGTTCCTTGCCCGCTTCCTTGGAGAATTTGTCGAACAGGATCTTGAAGCGGTCATAGCTTCCCATGCCCGGCTTCATCATCTTGGACAGCGGCCCGGGTTCGGTGTGCTCCGGGGCAATCTTCAGATAGCCGCCCACATGATGGGAGACCAGTTCCTTCACATAGGCCGGGCTGCGCACCGCCAAATCATAACGCAGGCCGGAGGCGACGAGCACCCGCTTGACCCCGGTGACAGCACGCGCCTTGCGATAGAGCTGAATCAGCGGCCCATGATCGGTGTTCAGGTTCTTGCAGATATCCGGGAAGACGCAGGACAGACGACGGCAGACCGATTCGGTTGCCTTATCCTTGCAAGCCAGTCGCCACATGTTCGCCGTCGGTCCGCCAAGATCGGAAATGGTGCCGGTAAATCCGGCGGTGCGGTCGCGGATCGCCGCCATTTCGCGCAGGATCGAGTCTTCCGAACGATTCTGGATGATGCGGCCTTCGTGCTCGGTGATGGAACAGAAGGAGCAGCCGCCGAAGCAGCCGCGCATGATGTTGACCGAAAAGCGGATCATCTCCCAGGCCGAAATTCGAGCTGCGCCATAGGCCGGATGAGGGGCGCGGGCATAGGGCAACTCATAAACCCTGTCCAGTTCCGCCGTCTCCAGGGGAATGGGGGGCGGATTGAGCCAGACCTCGCGGTCTCCGTGGCATTGCACCAACGGCCGCGCATTGCCCGGATTGCTTTCCAGATGCAGGGTGCGCGAAGCCTGGGCATAGAGCGTCGGATCGGCAAGCACCTGCTCGTAGGCGGGCAGCCGAACGACCACCTGATCGCCACCCAAGCGGGGCGGACTGTCGTGGACCTGGCTCCAGTCCTCGACCCGCCAGCCCTCGGGCAGTCCGGTCCGGGCATAGGCGGTGCCGCGCAAGTCGGTGATCTCGGACACCTTCTCACCGCGCGCCAGACGGTGGGTCAGCTCGACGATGGCCCGTTCCGCATTGCCGTACAGCAGCAGATCGGCCTTGCTATCCAATAGCACAGAGCGGCGGATTTTCTCCGACCAATAATCAAAATGGGCGATGCGGCGCAGCGAAGCCTCGATACCGCCGACGATCACCGGGACTCCCTTGAAGGCTTCCCGGCAGCGTTGGGCATAGACGGTCACCGCCCGGTCGGGACGCTTGCCACCCGCGTCGTCCGGGGTGTAGCTGTCGTTGTGGCGCAGGCGGCGGTCGGCGGTGTAGCGGTTGACCATGGAATCCATGTTGCCGCCGGTTACCCCGAAATACAGATTGGGCGGCCCCAAGGCGGTGAAGGCGGCGGCGGAGGTCCAGTCGGGCTGGGCGATGATGCCGACCCGGAAGCCGTGCGCTTCCAGCAGCCGCCCGATGATCGCCATGCCGAAACTGGGATGGTCGATGTAGGCATCCCCGGTGACGATGATCACGTCGCAGGAGTCCCAGCCCAACAGCTCCATTTCCGCCCGGCTCATGGGCAGGAACGGCGCGACTCCGAATCGTTTCGCCCAATGGGGGCGATGGGAGAACAGCGCGGGGGGTGTCGACATGTGGCTATGTATCGAGGAAACGCCGCAATCTGTCCAGAAAAGCCTGTGGCTGGTCCGTATGGACCCAATGCCCGGCGTCGGGAATCTGTTCCAGCGTCGCATGGGGGAACAGGCGACGGATGATCCCCAGATGGGCCGGAGTCACATAGTCCGACTTCATCCCGGCCAGAAAGCGGGTCGGGCCGTTGAAGGCTTGATGGGGATGAATCTCCGGGAAGCCGGTGATGGATTCCATGTCCCGATGCAGCGTGGCGAGATTGAGTCGCCAGGCCAGACCATCAGGGGTGCGCTGGAGGTTTTGCAGGAAAAAGCCGCGCAGTCCGGGGGTGGGAATGTGGTCGGCCAACAAAGCGTCCACATCGTCCCGGTTATCGCATTCGGCCAGCGGCACTTCGGCCAGAGTCTCGATGATGTCGCGGAAATCGCCGTCCGAGGGCAGTGGGGCGATATCCACCACCGCCAGCCGCCGTACCAGTTCCCCATGGTTCAGGGCAAGCAGCATGGCCGCCTTGCCGCCCATGCTGTGGCCGACCACGTCGCAGGGGCCGAGATTGTGCTGGCGGATGAAATGGGTCAGGTCCTCGACCATGTCCGGATAGGTCATGCGCTCGGTCCAGGGGGACTGGCCGTGATTGCGCAAGTCGAGGGCGAACACATGATGGTGGGCGGCCAGCGCCTTGGCGACCCCGGCCCAGTTGCCTTTCGAGCCGAACAGCCCATGGATCAGCAACAGGGGCCGTCCGGCACCCTGGGTCTTGTAGGAAAGATCGAGGCTCACCGAACCCTCAGTCCGCTTGCGCCACCTGACTGGTCGGCGCGATCCCGGCCCATTTGCGGTCCAGATCCTGGCGGGTCTTTTCGAAGCTCTTGAATTCCTTGCCTTCAAGCTTTTCGCCTGACGGCATGCGGACCCGTAGCGGATTGACCTGACGGTCACCCTTGAGAATTTCAAAATGCAGATGGGCCCCGGTGGAACGTCCGGTGGTGCCCACATAGCCAATGACCTGCCCCTGACGAACCCGGCTGCCGACGCTCAGGCCCTTGGCAAATCGGCTCATATGGGCATAGGCGGTATTGTAGGTGCTGTTATGGCGGATGTTGATGTAATTGCCGTAACTGCCATTGCGCTGGCGCTTGACAATGACACCGTCCCCGGCGGCGAAGATCGGGGTGCCGGTGGGGGCCGCGAAGTCGATGCCCTTGTGCATCTTCGAATAGCCGAGCACCGGATGCTTGCGCTTGCCGAATCCGGACGACAGGCGCGCCCCGTTGATCGGAGTCCGCATCAGGGCCTTGCGTGCCCCTTGGCCGTTCTGGTCGAAATAATCCACCCGGCCGTCGCTCAGTTCGTGACGATAAAGATCGCGCTTGTCGCCGGACAAGGTCATGGAAGCGACCAGGATGCGACCGGTGGCGACGGATTCGCCGTCTTCGTCGATCAGCCGCTCATAGACCACGTCGAAGCTGTCCCCGGTGCGGATGTCGCGCTGAAAATCCAGGTCCCAGGAGTAGATTCGAATCAGTTCGGCGATGATGCTGGCCGGAATGTCGGCTTTCTGAGCCGCCACGTACAGGCTGCCGGAGATGGTGCCGGTGCCCCGTGCCAGTTCGCGGGCCAGGGCTTTTTCGACTTTTTGGGCCTTATAGCCATCGTCCGTGGAGAACAAATGGACCTCATGCCGGTAATCCACCTTGAGCACCAGCTTCTCCAGAGCCCGCGCGCCCTCGGAGTCGGGCGCAGCAAGGGTCATCTCGAATTCCTGCCCGGGCAGGATGCGGCGGACGTTATAGGCCTTGCTCAGGGCGCGAATAACCTTCAGGCGTTCCGGAGCGGACAGATTGACCTGGGCCAGAATGGAAGCCAGGGTGTCGCCGCGTCCGACAGTTTGGTGAAAAGTCTTTTGCAACACGGGCGGCGGCGGGGCCAAGGCGGGACGCGGCGTTTGCAGGGCGGCGACGGCCTGTTCGACCGAAGGCTGCCGGGCAGTGTCCTTGTTGT
>NZ_BAAHXF010000002.1:0-1535000 GCF_054657015.1 Magnetospira thiophila | reverse complement strand
GCTAAGGTCCGTCGTCGAAAGGGAAACAGCCCAGACCGCCAGCTAAGGTCCCCAAGTCATGGCTAAGTGGGAAAGGATGTGGGAAGGCCAAGACAGCCAGGAGGTTGGCTTAGAAGCAGCCATCCTTTAAAGAAAGCGTAATAGCTCACTGGTCTAAACAAGCCGTCCTGCGCCGAAGATGTAACGGGGCTAAAGCCATGCACCGAAGCTGCGGATTCAGATCTTTGATCTGTCTGGTAGCGGAGCGTTCCGTAGGCCTGTGAAGGTGTACCGCGAGGTGCGCTGGAGGTATCGGAAGTGAGAATGCTGACATGAGTAGCGATAAACAGTGTGAGAAACACTGTCGCCGAAAGTCCAAGGGTTCCTGCGCAAGGCTAATCCGCGCAGGGTGAGCCGGCCCCTAAGCCGAGGGCGAGAGCCGTAGGCGATGGGAACCAGGTTAATATTCCTGGGCCTGGTGGAGGTGACGAATACCGTGTGTTGTGCCCGCTTATTGGATTGTGGGTGCATCGAAGGTGTTCCAGGAAATAACCCCACCGCAAGACCGTACCCGAAACCGACACAGGTGGACAGGTAGAGTATACCAAGGCGCTTGAGAGAACGATGTTGAAGGAACTCGGCAAAATACACCCGTAACTTCGGGATAAGGGTGACCTCCATGTGGGCAACCATATGGGGGTGGCACAGACCAGGGGGTGGCGACTGTTTACTAAAAACACAGGGCTCTGCGAAGTCGTAAGACGACGTATAGGGTCTGACGCCTGCCCGGTGCCGGAAGGTTAAAAGGAGGGGTGCAAGCTCTGAATTGAAGCCCCGGTAAACGGCGGCCGTAACTATAACGGTCCTAAGGTAGCGAAATTCCTTGTCGGGTAAGTTCCGACCTGCACGAATGGCGTAACGACTTCCCCGCTGTCTCCAACATCGACTCAGCGAAATTGAATTCTCCGTGAAGATGCGGAGTACCCGCGGTCAGACGGAAAGACCCCGTGCACCTTTACTACAGCTTCGCAGTGGTATTAGGGGATGAATGTGTAGGATAGGTGGGAGGCTTTGAAGCGCAGGCGCTAGTCGGCGTGGAGCCATCCTTGAAATACCACCCTTTTGTTCTCTGGTATCTAACCGCGGCCCGTGAAACCGGGTCCGGGACCCTGCGTGGTGGGTAGTTTGACTGGGGCGGTCGCCTCCCAAAGAGTAACGGAGGCGCGCGAAGGTGGGCTCAGGCCGGTCGGAAATCGGTCGTTGAGTGCAAAGGCATAAGCCCGCCTGACTGCGAGATCGACAGATCGAGCAGAGACGAAAGTCGGCCTTAGTGATCCGGTGGCCCCGCGTGGAAGGGCCATCGCTCAACGGATAAAAGGTACGCCGGGGATAACAGGCTGATGATTCCCAAGAGTCCATATCGACGGAATCGTTTGGCACCTCGATGTCGGCTCATCACATCCTGGGGCTGGAGCAGGTCCCAAGGGTTCGGCTGTTCGCCGATTAAAGTGGTACGTGAGCTGGGTTTAGAACGTCGTGAGACAGTTCGGTCCCTATCTGCCGTGGGTGTTGGAAGTTTGAGAGGAGCTGCCCCTAGTACGAGAGGACCGGGGTGGACGAACCTCTGGTGTACCTGTTGTCACGCCCGTGGCACCGCAGGGTAGCTAAGTTCGGACAGGATAACCGCTGAAAGCATCTAAGCGGGAAGCCCCCCTCAAAACGAGACTTCCCTTGAGAGCCGTGGAAGACCACCACGTTGATAGGCCGGGTGTGGAAGTGTGGCAACACATGCAGCTAACCGGTACTAATTGCTCGATAGGCTTGAAATCCCCCATGCCGTCAGGATTAACCTCCTGATCGCTTGTTCCTCATGCGCAGGGATAAGCTCGGCACACAAGGAAATCAGGTCACACAACACTTGATCAAAGTCACTCATTAAAACCATCCCAAAATCACAAGGCCCCCTTTGGATGACCTGGTGGTTCTGGCGAGGGTGTCCCACCCGATCCCATCCCGAACTCGGCCGTGAAACCCCTCAGCGCCCATGGTACTGCGTCTTAAGGCGTGGGAGAGTAGGTCGCCGCCAGGTCTTCCAAAGCGGGCCAAATACACAATCAACCTCATCACATCTCCCCCCAACACCCGGGGCCGTCCAGAGAAAATCCGTCTCATAACGTCCCCAGATCCCCTTACCGCGGGGTGGAGCAGCCCGGTAGCTCGTCAGGCTCATAACCTGAAGGTCAGAGGTTCAAATCCTCTCCCCGCAACCAAATTATAGGCCCTTAACTCAATGAGTTAAGGGCTTTTTTGATGCTGCGCAAGAATTCCAGAAATGCCGGTTCGGAATTCAATCGGAATTTTTGAAACGGTCAATTCTGCTATCTCCGTAAGCGCCATTTTGACCCCACCTATTTTTTCCAATGAGAAGCGGCGATAATCTTGCCTCGTATTTTTCGAGGGAGGTTTTCTATGCCGGAAGGTTCGGCGCTACATACGGAGTCCACTGTCGTTTCTCAGTTTGTTACGGAGCCGGGTGGTCGGCGCCGGTGGCCCGACGACGTGAAGGCACGGATTGTTGCACAGACCTTGGTTTCTGGCGCGAGCGTAAATGGCGTTGCCAAACGCCATGGTCTGAGAGCCAATCACCTTTCGGATTGGCGGCGGCGGGCGCGGGAGGGTCGTCTGGTTCTGCCGGCGGCCGAAGGTGATATGGCCATGGTGGCGCCTGCACTCACCCCGGCATTTGCCTCTGTCATTGTGCGTGAAGAAAGCCCGCCGGAACCGGCATCGACTTTGGATATGATTGTCGGCCCGGTGACGATCCGGATTGACGCTTCGACCTCGGCGGATCGCTTGGCGGAGATCGTTACAGCCTTGGGACGGGAGCGATGATGTTTTCTTCCGAGGGCGTGCGGATCGTGGTGGCGACCCGTCCCGTGGACTTCCGTAAAGGCCATGATGGGCTGGCGGCCTATGTCTTCAACGCCATGAGACGCGATCCGTTCACCGGCATGGTTTTCGTGTTCCGGGCCAAGCGGGCGGACCGTTTGAAACTTCTCCACTTCGACGGCAGCGGCCTGGTGATGACCTACAAGCGGCTTGAGGATCAAACCTTTGTCTGGCCCGGGATAAAAGACGGGGTGATGGCCCTGTCTGCGGTGCAATTCGAGGCCCTTTTTGCGGGCTTGGATTGGCGCAAGGTTCGGCCCCTGGAAGGGTCTTCGCCGACGGTGGCCTGACCCAGAAAATGCATGTTTTATAATGCATAAGGCCATGGTTTCTGCTAGATTCCAGCCATGTTGAACGCGCCTGAAAGCGAGCCGGAAAGCGGCCTATCCGAAGCGGACCTGCCCGACGATGTCGAGGCCTTGAAGGCCATCATCCGTTCCCAGCACGTCATCAATACGCGGCTGGAGAAGCTGGTCAAGGCGTTCAAACATGCCCTGTTCGGCGCCAAGTCGGAAAGAATAGCCCGGGATCAACTGGAACTGGCGCTGGAGGATATCGAGACCGGAATTGCCGAGGTTCAGGCTGCGGGCGAGGCTTCGAACACGCCCTCATCAAAGTCAACGAAGAAACCACGCCAGACCAATCGGGGCAATCTGCCCAAACATCTGGAGCGGATTGAGGAAGTCATCAAACCCGATGATGTGACCTGCGCGTGCTGCGGCACCGAGCGCCACGTCATCGGCGAGGATGTGTCCGAACGGCTCGATGTCATTCCGGCGCAGTTCCGTGTGATCATCACCCGGCGTCCCAAATATGCCTGCCGGGTCTGCGAGGAAGGGATCGTCCAGGCCCCCGCTCCGGCACGTCTGATCGAGGGTGGGTTGCCGACGGAAAGTCTGGTGGCCCATGTCATCGTTTCCAAGTACGCGGATCACGCGCCGCTCTATCGCCAGGCCCAGATTTATGCCCGGCAAGGGATCGATCTGGATCGTTCGACCCTGGCGGCCTGGGTGGGCAAGGCGGCTTTCGTTCTTAAACCCGTGGTCGATGCTCTGCTGACGGACTTGAAGGGTTCGACAAAACTGTTCATGGACGAAACCCCGGCACCGGTCCTGGACCCGGGAAGGGGCAAGACCAAAACCGGTTACTTCTGGGCCCTGGCCCGTGATGATCGGCCTTGGGGTGGTGACGATCCTCCTGGCGTGGTGTTTACCTATGCGCCGGGGCGCGGTGGCAAACATGCCGAGGATATCCTGGACGGGTTCGGCGGCATTCTCCAGGTGGACGGCTATACCGGCTATAACCGGTTGATCAAGCCCGGACGGCTCGATCCGGCGATCTGGCTGGCCTATTGCTGGGCCCACGCCCGGCGCAAACTCTATAAACTGGTTAAAACGGGAACATCGCCCATCGCCGGGGAGGGCCTGAAACAGATTGCGGCACTCTACAAAATCGAAGATGAAATCCGCGGTCGGTCGCCCGAAGACCGGCTCGCCGTTCGCCAGGAACGCTCCGCACCCTTGGTCAAAGCCTTTGAAACCTGGATCGCCGAACAGCGCAGCCGGGTCTCGGCAAAATCACTGCTTGGCGAAGCCTTGACGTATATTGCCAAGCACTTCGAAGGGCTCTGCCGGTTCCTATCCGATAGTCGACAAAGCGTTCGGCCCGGGCGGCGGCGGTGTCGATGTCCGCCAGCATGTCGAACAGAGCGGCATGCAGTTCCATTACCCCGTCAATGAGCAACGGGCTCGGATGGCGCTGAAAATGCAGCCCCCCGAGAACCGTCGCCGGGAGATTGCAGCGATTGATCGGGAGCCGCGCCGTCGCAGGCAGGGCGGCTGTAGGAGTCATGTCGGTATCCCCACAAAATTTAGGGCTTTGTACCATATCGCACCTGGAGAGCAAATCGGCATTTGAAGAATATTTCTCGTCATTTCAATGTTTTGTGCCGCTTTTGAGATTCTGGCACGACCCTTGCTCAAGGTTGGTCGGACGCTTTTTTCATTTCG
Organism: Magnetospira thiophila; assembly: GCF_054657015.1. Lineage (NCBI taxonomy): Bacteria > Pseudomonadati > Pseudomonadota > Alphaproteobacteria > Rhodospirillales > Thalassospiraceae > Magnetospira > Magnetospira thiophila. The sequence goes on along the minus strand of NZ_BAAHXF010000002.1, from coordinate 1,530,063 downwards.
ACCCGTCACAAGAATACTGCAAGGAGAACTTTCATGGCACTTCGTCAATGTGCAATTTACGGCAAGGGTGGCATCGGTAAATCCACCACCACACAGAATCTGGTTTCCGCCCTGGCCGAGCTCGGCCACAAGGTCATGATCGTTGGCTGCGATCCGAAGGCGGACTCCACTCGCTTGATCCTGCATGCCAAGGCCCAGAACACCATCATGGAAATGGCCGCCGAGGCGGGTTCCGTAGAGGATCTGGAGCTGGAAGACGTGCTCAAGGTCGGTTACGGCGATATCAAATGCGTCGAATCCGGCGGCCCGGAGCCAGGCGTCGGTTGCGCCGGTCGCGGCGTCATCACGGCGATCAACTTCCTGGAGGAAGAAGGGGCCTATGACGACGAATTGGACTTCGTGTTCTATGACGTGCTGGGCGACGTGGTGTGCGGCGGTTTCGCCATGCCCATTCGCGAAAACAAGGCGCAGGAAATCTACATCGTCTGCTCCGGTGAGATGATGGCCATGTACGCGGCCAACAACATCGCCAAGGGCATCGTGAAGTATGCCAACTCCGGCAGCGTGCGCCTGGCCGGTCTGATCTGCAACTCCCGCAACACCGACCGCGAGGACGAGTTGATCATGGCCCTGGCCGACAAGCTGGGCACCCAGATGATCCATTTCGTGCCCCGGGACAACGTGGTGCAGCGGGCCGAAATCCGCCGCATGACGGTCATCGAATACGATCCGTCGGCCAAACAGGCGGACGAGTATCGTTCCCTGGCGCAGAAGATCGTCGACAACACGAAGTTCGTCATCCCGACCCCGATCACCATGGATGCTCTGGAAGAACTGCTGATGGAATTCGGAATCCTCGACGAGGAAGACGAAAGCATCGTCGGCAAGACCGCCGACGCCGAAGCGGCCATGGCCTAAGCCTTTCTGTTGCCCTCCGCCGGCTTCGGTCGGCGGGGGTCCTTGGAACCCGCCAAACTCAGCCATTCAGGAGAAAGGCAATGACAAATTTAACCCGAGAGCAGACCGAAGCCCTCATCCAGGAGGTGCTGGAAGTCTATCCGGAGAAGGCCAAGAAGGACCGGGCCAAGCACTTGACGGTCAATGACCAGAGTGTCGAGCAGTCCAAGACCTGCATCACCTCCAACCGTAAGTCCCAGCCGGGCGTGATGACCATCCGCGGCTGTGCCTATGCCGGTTCCAAGGGCGTGGTGTGGGGTCCGATCAAGGACATGATCCACATCTCCCACGGTCCGGTCGGCTGCGGCCAGTATTCCCGTGCCGGTCGCCGCAACTATTATGTCGGCACCACCGGCGTCAACACTTTCGGCACCATGAATTTCACCTCGGATTTCCAGGAGAAGGACATTGTGTTCGGCGGCGACAAGAAGCTGGCCAAGATCATCGACGAGATCGAAACCCTGTTTCCGTTGAACAAGGGCATCACGGTGCAGTCCGAGTGCCCCATCGGCCTCATCGGCGACGACATCGAGGCGGTCTCGAAGAAGAAGAACAAGGAAATCAACAAGCCGGTCGTGCCGGTGCGTTGCGAAGGGTTCCGGGGCGTATCCCAGTCCCTGGGTCACCATATCGCCAACGATGCGGTCCGCGACTGGGTGCTCGGCAACCGGGACAACGACAGCACGTTCGAATCCACCCCCTATGACGTGACCGTCATCGGCGATTACAACATCGGCGGCGACGCCTGGGCCTCGCGCACCCTGCTCGAAGAGATGGGCCTGCGGGTGATTGCCCAGTGGTCCGGCGACGGCACCCTGGCCGAGATGGAAAACACCCCGAAAGCCAAGCTCAATCTGCTGCATTGCTATCGGTCGATGAACTACATCTCCCGTCACATGGAAGAAAAGTACGGTATTCCATGGATGGAATATAACTTCTTCGGCCCGACCAAGATCGCCGAATCCCTGCGCAAGATCGCCGCTTTGTTCGACGACAAGATCAAGGAAGGTGCCGAGCGGGTCATCGAACGCTACAGGGCCGAATACGAGGCGGTGATTGCCAAGTATCGTCCGCGTCTCGAAGGCAAGCGGGTCATGCTCTATGTCGGCGGCCTGCGCCCCCGGCACGTGATCGGCGCCTACGAGGATCTGGGCATGGAAGTGGTCGGGACCGGCTACGAGTTCGGTCACAACGACGACTACGACCGCACCACCAAGGAAATGGGCAACGCGACCCTGATCTATGATGATGTGACGGGGTACGAGTTCGAGGAATTCGTCAAGAAGGTGAAGCCGGACCTCATCGGGTCGGGCATCAAGGAGAAGTACATCTTCCAGAAGATGGGCATCCCCTTCCGCCAGATGCATTCCTGGGACTATTCCGGTCCGTACCACGGCTATGACGGCTTCGCCATCTTCGCCCGGGACATGGATATGACCCTCAACAACCCCTGCTGGAACAAGATCAAGGCTCCCTGGCTGATCGACGACGCCGACAAGGCTGTCGTGGCCGGTGCCGCCGAGTAACCAGCAATCGTTTTACCTCGTACCCGTATGTCCACAGATGGGTGGCGCGGGAGGAGATTGAAAAATGAGTCAGAACGTCGAAAAGATCGAGCCGAGCTATCCGCTGTTCCGCAGCGATGAATACAAGGATAGCCTGGCCACCAAGCGTGAGCTCTACGAAGAGCGTCACCCCCAGGAGAAGATCGACGAGGTCTTCCAGTGGACCACCACGGCGGAATATCAGGAGCTGAACTTCAATCGCGAAGCCCTGACCGTCAACCCCGCCAAGGCCTGTCAGCCGCTGGGTGCCGTGCTCTGTGCGCTGGGTTTTGAAAAGACCCTGCCCTATGTGCATGGATCGCAGGGCTGCGTCGCCTACTTCCGCACCTACTTCAACCGTCATTTCAAGGAGCCGATCTCCTGCGTGTCGGACTCGATGATCGAGGATGCGGCGGTGTTCGGCGGCCAGAAGAACATGTTCGACGGCCTGGCCAACGCCAAGGCGTTGTACAAGCCCGAGATGATCGCGGTCTCCACCACCTGCATGGCCGAAGTCATCGGCGATGACCTCAATGCCTTCATCGGCAACTCGAAGAAGGAAGGCCACGTGGACCCGGACTTCCCGGTGCCGTTCGCCCATACCCCGTCTTTTGTCGGGTCCCACACCACCGGCTGGGACAACATGTTCGAGGGGATTATTCGGTACTTCACCCTCAACTTCATGGACGACAAGGAAGTCGGTTCCAACGGCAAGATCAACATTGTGCCGGGCTTCGAAACCTATCTGGGCAACTATCGGGTGATGCATCGCATGATGCAGGAAATGGGCGTCGACTATAGCCTGCTGTGCGATCCTTCCGAGGTGCTCGACACCCCGGCTGACGGTGAGTTCCGCATGTACGAAGGCGGCACCAGCCTGGACGAGGTCAAGGATGCCCCGAACGCCATCGACACCCTGCTGTTGCAGCCCTGGCAGTCGGTCAAGACCCGCAAGACGGTCAAGGATATCTGGCACCAGCCGGCCACCGACATCGCCATTCCGATGGGATTGGAATCGACCGACGCCTTCCTGATGACCGTTTCCGCCCTGACCGGCAAGCCGATCCCGGCCAGCCTGACCAAGGAACGCGGTCGTCTGGTCGATATGATGACCGACAGCCACGCCTGGCTGCACGGCAAAAAATTCGGTCTCTACGGTGATGCGGACTTCGTGCTTGGCATGGTCAAGTTCCTGCTGGAACTGGGTGCCGAACCGACCCACATTCTGTGCAATCATGCCAACAAGCGTTGGAAAAAGGCCGTGGAAAAGATCTGTGCCGACAGCCCCTACGGGCAGAACAGCACGGTTCATATTTCCAAGGACCTGTGGCACTTCCGGTCGCTGATGTTCACCGACAAGCCGGACTTCATGATCGGCAACAGCTACGGCAAGTTCATCCAGCGTGACACGCTCTACAAGGGCAAGGAGTTCGAGGTGCCGCTGATCCGTATCGGCTTCCCGATCTTCGATCGTCATCACCTGCATCGCTCGACCACCCTCGGCTACGAAGGGGCCATGCAGATGCTGACCACCCTGGTGAACGCAGTGCTGGAGCGTCTCGACGAAGAGACCCGCGGCATGGGCACCACCGACTACAACTACGACCTGATCCGCTAAGACCCAGGCCCCGGTATCCTCTTTTCAAAAGGGGGTGCCGGGGTCGGTCGGCGATCCAGTAGAGGAGTCGAGTCATGCCCAGCGTGATGCTCAGACGAACCCCCGAAGGCGCGTTGTCGTTCTATGTCGCCAAGAAGGATATGGAAGAAACCGTCGTATCTGTCGAAACGGACAACGATACGGCATGGGGCGGCATGGTCGAACTGGCCGATGGATCGAAATGGTATGTCGATCCGATCAGCCCGCCGCCCAGCTTTCCCACCACCTTGCGATTCAAGCGCGGGTGAATTTTCGTAAAATCAGGAGTCCAGAAAATGGCCGTCAAAATCGTTGCTGATATCTGCACCGCCTGTGCCGATTGCGAACCGGTCTGTCCGACCAATTCCATCTATCCGCACAAAGGCCTGTTCGCCGTGAAGGAAGATACCTGTACCGAATGCGAAGGTGAATCCGATTCGCCGAAATGCATCGAGGTCTGCATGGAAGACGACTGCATCGTCTTCGTCGACTGAACCCGGGCCGGGGGCGGAATTCTCCGCCTCCGGCACCTCGCCCTTCGAGGTCCGCTTTGCGGGCACCTCAGGACGAGGGCTGTCAACCTGAGCCTCGAAGGATGCGGTTTGACGCAATCAACGGGCCAGAGAAATAGGAGACGATCATGGCGGACTCCCCCCTCGGGCGCGAAATGGCGCTGCGTATCGGACTGGCGGCCCGCAGCCTGCCGGACTGCACGCCGGGACAGATGCTGGCGCTGGTCGAAGACATGGTCGGCCTGCCGCCGCAGGAAAAAGACATTCAGGCGCTGCGCCCCAAACATCTCAAGGCGGCTCTCGACGGTCTGCTGGAAGACGTCCCCAAAGCGGACCTTGAAGCAGCGTTGCGGGCGCTGAAGGGCAAGGCCGACGAACAGGACCCCTTGCTGCCGGACCTGGATCCTTATGTGGAAGGCGATATGCCCCAGTCCATCCGGGTGGCCTGCGCGTCGAATACCGGCGAGGCCCTGGATGGTCATTTCGGGTCCTGCGCCCGTTTCTTGATTTACCAGGTGTCTTCCGACGAGACCCGGCTGATCGATGTGCGCTCGGTCAGCGGTGAGTCTGAGGCAGACGACAAGAACGAGTTCCGCGCCGCCCTGATCGGGGATTGTCAGGTGCTGTTCATCGTCTCCATCGGCGGTCCGGCGGCGGCCAAGGTGGTCAAGCGGTTCATCCATCCGATCAAGCAACCCACCGGCGGCAACGCCCGCGAACAGGCGGCCGGCCTGCGTGCCATCCTGTCCGATGCGCCGCCGCCGTGGCTGGCCAAGGTCATGGGCCATGCCCCGGAATCCCGCATTCGCTTTGCCATGGAGGAGGAGTGATGATTACCGATGATGTGATTGATCAGGTTATCAATTTCGTGGCCCGAAACGGTATCGACGCGACCAAAATCAGCGACCTGCGGGCCCAGGTCGGCGGCATCCATGTGACCCATTGCATGGACGACGATATCGGCGAAAACGCCCGTCCGGTGCGGGAAACGCCGGACTTTAATGTCTATCTGGTCGATAGCAGCGACCATTGCCTGCGGCTCACCCCCGACAGAGAAATTGCCACCGGTCTGGTGATTGCCGAGGTGGAGGTCTGAGCATGGCCCCGCCGCTTGACGACGCGCAAATTGCCCAGGCGGTGACTCGCGTCCTGCCGAGTCCGAAGCACAAGGCGCTGTTGGAATCCGTCGCCCGGGCGATCCCCGGGGTGGCCTTCGAACTGGCGGTCACCCGCGATGGCTGGTATCGCACCGGCGGTATTCTGGTCGCCGATGGCAGCCGGATTGCCCACAACCTGCGCGACTGGGCGGAAAGCACCTGTGACGGCGACGTGACGGAAATCGCCGCCGAATATCTGGGGGAAGGCTATGTGGCCACCCGCCTGCAAGGCCGCACCCATTACCTGATGGCCGCCACCGGCGACGGTCCGATGGATTTCATTCAGGTGGAGGTGGAGGAAATCCAGGAGATGACCGACCGGCCGCTGCTCGATCCGGATTTCCTGCCGGACGACATTGAGGATCTGGTCGATCCCATGGACGCGCCGCGCCTGACGGGCGAGCCCTGTGGCGGGCCGCGTTATGAATTGCGGCGGGCCACCGACTTTTCACCCTGTCTGGAAAGTCCCGACTCAAAATTTTGCGGTGACGCCTTTTTTCGCCGGTTTCTCGGCGAATGGATCGCCAGTTCCGCCGCTCAGGCGGTGCGCCTGCATGAACATTGGGTGTTCACCATGGTGCCCTATACGGACCGTTTCGGCGAACCGCGCTTTTATGTCAAGCCTCGACCGCAACGGCAACCGGGAAACAAGCTCGACGGCAAGATCCATGGTCGCGGCTCGGATCTGGCGCGGTTGATCCATGCCTTCGACCGTGCGTCCGACTATCCCATGGCCTGGTACTTCCACATGGTGACCGGCTGCGGCGTGTCGCACATAATCGCCGAAGCCGCCCTGGATGATCTGATGGGGGCCTATGCCTATCTGCCCGCCAAGGATCTGGCCATTCTTCGCAAGTGGGGCAAGGAGCCCTATCAATTGTGATGTTTGTCGGGAATCCGACAAGGGTTGTCGCGCCTTTTTTAATATATATCAAACAGTTGAGTGATGGCACGGGGTTTGCGAAGTCCTGCTTGTGACTGCAAGCTGCGTCAGGAGACGACATGAAGGCCAAGGATATCGCGGAGCTGCTGGACGAACCGGCCTGTTCCCATAACACCAAGGAAAAATCCGGCTGCGCACGGCTCAAACCCGGGGCTACCGCCGGCGGCTGTTCCTTCGACGGGGCGCAGATCGCCCTGTTGCCCATTGCCGACGTGGCCCATATCGTTCATGGCCCCATCGCCTGTGCCGGATCGTCCTGGGATAACCGGGGTACCCGCTCTTCGGGCTCGACGCTCTACAAAATCGGCATGACCACCGACCTGACTGAACAGGATGTGATCATGGGGCGCGGCGAAAAGCGGCTGTTTCATGCCATCAAGCAGGCCGTCGAGACTCAGTCTCCGGCGGCGGTGTTCGTCTACAATACCTGTGTACCGGCGCTGATCGGTGACGATGTGCTGGCCGTCTGTGCCGCCGCCGAGGAAAAATTCGGCACCCCGGTGGTGCCCATTGATGCCGCCGGTTTTTACGGCACCAAAAATCTCGGCAACCGGATCGCCGGGGAAGCCATGGTGAAATATGTCATCGGCACCCGCGAACCGGCTCCGGCGGTCTCTCCGGACGGCAAAAGGGTGCACGACATCGCCCTGGTCGGCGAGTTCAACATCGCCGGGGAATTGTGGCATGTGACGCCGCTGCTCGATGAACTGGGGCTGCGCATTCTGGGTACCCTGTCGGGCAATTCGCATTTCTCCGACGTGCAGACCATGCACCGGTCCGAGGCGACCATGATGGTCTGCTCCAAGGCGATGATCAATGTGGCCCGCAAGCTCAAGGACAAGTATGGCACCCCCTGGTTCGAGGGTTCCTTCTACGGGGCCTCGGACGTGTCGCGGTCGCTGCGCGATTTCGCCCGGCTGATCGGCGATGCGGAACTGACCGAGCGGACCGAAAAGCTCATTGCCCGCGAGGAAGCCAAGCTGGATTTGGCCTTGGCCCCCTGGCGCGACCGGCTGCGCGGCAAGCGGGTGTTGCTCTATACGGGCGGCGTCAAGTCCTGGTCGGTGGTTGCCGCCTTGCAGGATCTGGGGATGGATGTGGTGGCCACCGGCACCAAAAAATCCACTGAGGAAGACAAAGCGCGCATCCGCGATCTGATGGGCCGCGATGCGGTGATGATCGAGGACGGCAACCCGCGCAAGCTGCTCGATATCTGCGCCGCGCAGAAGGTCGATGTGCTGATCGCCGGGGGCCGCAACATGTACACGGCGCTGAAGGCCCGGCTGCCGTTTCTGGATATCAATCAGGAACGGGAATTCGCCTATGCCGGCTATGTGGGCATGGTCGAATTGGCGCGACAGATCGCCCTCACATTGGAAAGCCCGGTCTGGCAGGCGGCCCGCGACCCGGCCCCCTGGCATGTCCGCAAGGAGGTCTGACCCATGGCCGAGATCGTCAAACGCAAAAAAGCCCTGTCGGTCAATCCGCTGAAAAGCAGCCAGACCATCGGCGCAGCCCTGGCCTTTCTGGGTCTGGCGCGCAGCCTGCCCATGCTGCATGGTTCTCAGGGCTGTACTGCTTTCGGCAAGGTGTTTTTTGTGCGTCATTTCCGCGAGCCCATTCCTTTGCAGACCACGGCCATTGACCAGATCAGCGCCGTCATGGGGACCGATGACTCGGTGGTCGAAGGGCTAAAAACCATCTGCGAGAATTCCCGTCCGGCGATTATCGGCCTGCCGACCACCGGCTTGGTGGAAACCGAGGGCACCGATGTCACCCTGGCGGTGCGGACCTTCCGTGACAAATATCCCGAATATGCCGATGTGGTGGTGGTGCCCGTTTCCACCCCCGACTTCACCGGCTGCCTGGAAACCGGGTTTGCTGCGGCTCTGAGTGCGTTGTTCGAGGCCGTGCTGCCCGCCCAACCGCAAGGCCTGGTCGGGCGTCGTCCGCGACAGGTCAATCTGTTGGTCAATGCGACCCTGACCCCGGGCGATGTGGAGGAACTCAAGGTTCTGGTCGAGGCCTTCGATCTGCGGCCGGTGGTGGTGCCCGATCTGTCGGATTCCCTGGACGGCCACCTGCCCGAGAACGATTTCAATCCGCTGACCACCGGCGGCACGCCGATGGATGATCTGCGGACCCTGGGCGAGGCGGCGGCGACCATCGTCGTCGGTGCGTCCCTGTCCAAACCGGCCGATGTGCTGGCGGCGCGGACCGGGGTGCCCGACCACCGCTTCGATCATCTGATGACATTGGCCGAAATGGACCGTCTGGTGATGACCCTGGGCGAGATTGCCGGACGCGACGTGCCGGTGCGCATCGACCGCCAGCGCTCAAGGCTTCAGGACGCCATGCTGGATTGCCATTTCTCCATCGGCTTCTCGAAAATCGCCGTGGCCGGAGATCCGGACCTGCTGAATGGCTTTGCCCATTTGCTGACGTCCATGGGGGCGGAGGTGGTGGCTGCGGTGTCGCCGACCAATGCCCCGGTGTTCGCCCGTATTCCAACGGCCATGGTGAAAATCGGTGATCTGGAAGATCTGCATAATCTGGCCCTGGAGCAGGGTGCTGAATTGATCATCGGCAATTCCCATACAGTGGCCACCGCCGAGCGGCTGAACCGGCCGCTGCTGCGGGCCGGATTTCCGCAATACGACTGGATCGGCGGCTTCGCCCGGACTTGGATCGGCTATCCGGGCATTCGGCAGAGTTTATTTGATATCGCCAACCTGCTGCTGTCCCGGGAGCCGGGACATGTGGCCCCCCATCGTTCCATTTATGCACAGGAGAACGTCCATGCCCCTGGTTCGGCATCTGAGAATCCTGGACGGCCACATTAAGGACGGATGGATGGACAGCGCCCTCAAGGTGGCTTTCGCCTCGTCCGACATGAAGCATGTGGACCAGCATTTCGGGTCCGCCGAGTGCTTCGTCGTCTATGGGGTCGATATGGAAACCTCGCGCATGATCGACGTGGTGCAGTTCGGCCATCTGGATCAGGACGGCAATGAAAACAAGCTGATCGCCAAAATGGAAGCCCTGGAGGATTGTGCCGCCGTTTATGTGCAAGCCATCGGCGCCTCGGCGATCAATCAGTTGCGCAGCCTCGGCGTGCAGCCGGTGAAGGTATCCAACGGCACGCCCATCGGCGAGATGTTGCAGGCCCTGCGTGACGAATTGCGCGAAGGCCCCCGCAACTGGCTGGCCCGCGCCATCGAGAGACAGAAGGACCCGGACCGTTTCGCAGCCATGGCGGCCGACGGCTGGGACGAATAACGACCTCAAAACGGAGATGATGTCATGACCACCGAATTGGTGATTGCCCATACCGACCCGGTTCTGAAGACCGAATTTGCCACCGAGATGCTGCGTCAGATGAATGCCATCGACAGCTACGGCACCTATGAAGGCTGGGCTCCGGAAAAAATCCTCGACCCCTACATGATGACCAAGGAGCGGCGGCGGGAGATCCCCATCGTTGGCGATCCCGACGATATTATCATTGCCCGGGTGAAGGCGTTCTACAATGCCATCGCCTCAATGATCGAGCGCGAGTGCGGCAAAATGGCCGTGCCCATGGTGCACCTGTCCCACGAGGGTTTCGGTCGGGCGATCATCACCGTCGGCAAACTGGTGGTCATGGACCGCACCCTGCGCGACGTGCATCGCTTCGGCTTCCCGACCCTTGGCAAAATGAAGGACGAGGCGGACAAGCTGCTGTCCGTGGCCCTGGAGATCATTGGCAAGTATCCCGAAGCGGCGGATCTGTGAGGAGATGGATGGATGACCGATGACGAATTGAAAGCCCTGGAAAAGGCTGTCAAGAAGGCCAAGCGCATCGCCACCGAGAAAGCGGGCGAATTGCATGATCTGGTGGAGGATCGTCTGCCTGCCGGTTATGCCGAAATCCCCGGAATTTCTCAGGCCTGTTTCGATGCCTGCAAGGCTTGGGAAGACGCCACCAAGGCCCTGGAAGCGGCGCAGGACAAATAAGGAGAAGACCACAATGAGCACCATTACCGGACTGACCCGGGGCGGCGTCGAATGGACCCCGGCCTTCGTGACCGCACTGGACCAGAAGCACTGCATCGGTTGTGGCCGTTGTTTCAAGGTCTGCCCGCGCGACGTGTTCGAGCTGATCGAGCGGGGCGAGGACATGGCCCTGGAGGCGGACGACGATTTCGATGACGATGACGACGACATGTACGGCGATGACGATGACGACGACATGTACGGCGATGACGATGACGACGATGGGTTCTCCGACGAGGCGGCCATGGTCATGTCGTTGAAAAACAGCATGGATTGCATCGGCTGTGAGGCCTGTTCCCGGGTCTGCCCGAAAGACTGCATGACCCACGAACCGGCCGCGGCGGCCTGAGCCTGTCGAAGGGCGCGGCTCGCCTACCCGACACGTCTTGGAGATCCTGAAGATGCCCAAACCCGAAAAGCACGTTTTCGTCTGTACCCAGAACAGGCCACAGGGCCATCCGCGCGGCTCCTGCACCCAGCAGGGCTGCACCGAGGTCATGGAGGAGTTCCTCCAGCAACTGCAAAATCGCGACCTGTTCGAGAAGATCCAGGTCACGGCCACCGGATGCATGGGACCGTGTCCCGCAGGGGCCACCGTCTTGGTCTATCCGGAAGGCATCATGTATGGCCGGGTCTCCAAGGACGACGTGGCGGCCATTTTCGATGAACATCTGTTGCAGGACAAGCCGGTGGAACGGTTGCGGATGCCAGCGGATATCTGGGGCTGATGGCCCATCTCATCGCCTACCATAAACAGGCAACCAGCGCCCGGATGAGGTTTCTGCGCTATGCCAGCGGCAGCATCTGCGGGCCGGAGCCCCTGGCCAGCCCGGCGCAATTGGTCGATGAGGTTATCGCCGATAGCGGCGATCCGGCTATCGTCGCCCATCCCGCGCCGCTGAAATCCTCCATTCTGCGCGCTCTCGGGCTGACGACGGACGACTTGGAAGTCGAGGGCACGCCGTTGGCTCGGGTCGATGTGGCGGGCGGAGCGGTGACCGTCTATGCCGCCGCTTTCACCACCCTGGACCCGCCCTTTGACGCGGCGGAACAGGCCGGAGCCAAGTTCATCGAACTGGCCCAGGCGCGCGGCCTGCCGTCGGTGGAGTTGGAACTTCTCCGCCTGGTTTTCGAACGCGCCGTGGGCTGAGGACGCAGACGCAGGCACCGGATCTCGGTGGCGTGCTAAATCACCGGGTGAATCAGCTGCGGGTTGCTGATCGGCGGCTTGACTGAGTAGTCAAAAAAGCCCTTGCCGGTCTTGCGGCCCAGATAGCCGAGTTGCACCAGCCGGACCAGGGTATGCGGCGGGGCATGGTGACTTTCGCGCACGTCATCGAAAATATTCTGCGACATGGCCATGACCACGTCCAGGCCGATGTAGTCGGCCAGGGCGAACGGCCCCATGGGCACACCGGCCCCGGTCATCATGGCCTGGTCGATGGTGTCGATGGTGCCGGTGCCTCGCTCCAGCATGCGGATGGCATTGAGCATGTAGGGCGTCAGCAGGCGATTGACGATAAAGCCCGTGGTGTCCTGCACCGACACGGGGGACTTGCCAATCTGTTTGCAGAACGCATTCAGGGAGCGGAGGGTGTCGTCGGAGGTCTCGAAAGCATGGATGACCTCGACCAGACTCATCACCGGGGCCGGGTTGAAAAAATGCAGGCCGGCGAAGCGTCCACGGTGCTTGCAGACCGCCATCATCGCGGTGACCGACAGGGCCGAGGTATTGGTCGCCAGAATGGCCTCCGGTCGACAGATGTCCTCCAGGCGTTGGAACAGCGCCTTCTTGATGTCCATGTCCTCGACAATGGATTCAAGCACCAGATCGCAATCCGCAACGGCGCTTTCCTGATCGGTCAGGGTCAGGTTGTTCAAGATGGTGTCGCGCAGGGTGGCTTCCATCTTGCCGCGCTCGACCGCCTTGTCCAGAGAGCCCTTCAATTTCAAAAGGGGTTTTTCCACATCGCCCGGGGTCGCCTTGACGACGACCGTGGGGACGCCTGCCTGCGCACAGACCTGGGCGATTCCCAGCCCCATGGTGCCGCTGCCGATGATGCCGACGCTCTGAATATTCATGGCTCTGCCTCCCTTGCCCTGTCATTTAACCGGCGTGGCCTTGTATATGGCGACGCTATCCTACATCGACCATAGTAAATTTTTTCGCAACCGCAATATTTTTTTGTGCAGACGCACAAATTTGTATGGCTCATTTTTGTTGCGGCGCAAGGTTTCTGAATACCGCTGCAAATATTGCATCGTAACGAGAATAAAATAGCAGTATTCCGAGGCGATGAGGCGTTGATACTGTAAGGCCAGAGAGTGGGGCGTCCCCCATTCAGCGAATCGGAGAATCAACATGGCTCAACTTCCTCTCATTGATCGCCGCCTGTTCCTGCGCGGTCTCGCGGCCACCGGCGCTCTGGGCATGGCCTCGCTGTCGCCCTTGCGTCACGCCCTGGCGGCGACCACCACGGTCGGCTTCATCTATGTGGGGGCGCGTGATGACTACGGCTACAATCAGGCCCATGCAGAAGGCGCGGCGGCGCTGAAGGGTCTGCCCGGCATCAAGGTGGTCGAGGAGGAAAGCGTTCCCGAAACCGTCGCCGTTCAGAAGACCATGGAGAGCATGATCAATCTGGACGGCGCGACCCTGCTGTTCCCGACCTCGTTCGGCTATTTCGATCCGCACATGCTGAAAATGGCCGAGAAGTATCCCGATCTGACCTTCCTGCATTGCGGCGGCTTGTGGAATGCCGACAAGCACCCCAAGAACACTGGCAGTTATTTCGGATATATTGACGAAGCGCAGTACATCTCCGGCATTGTCGCGGGCTATGCCAGCAAGACCAAGAAACTCGGTTTTGTCGCCGCCAAGCCGATCCCGCAGGTGTTGCGCAATATCAATTCGTTCACCCTCGGGGCCCAGTCGGTGGACCCGACCATCACCTGTCAGGTGATCTTCACCGGCGAATGGTCGATGCCGGTCAAGGAAGCGGAAGCCACCAACAGCCTTGCCGACCAGGGTGTCGACGTGGTGACCTGCCATGTGGACGGCCCCAAGGTGGTGGTGGAGACGGCTGAAAAGCGCGGCCTGTTCACCTGCGGCTATCACGCCTCCCAGGCCCCGCTGGCTCCCAACGGCTATCTGACCGGGGCCGAGTGGAACTGGTCGAAGGTCTATACGGATTACGTCAATATGTTCACGGCAGGCACGACCATCCCCAATCTGGTGCGCGGCGGCCTCAAGGAAGGCATCGTCAAGATGTCCGATTACGGTCCGGCGGCGTCTGCCGAAGCCCGCCAGCACGCGGACGCGGTAAAGGCCAAGTTCATGGCCGGTGACATGGTGATTTATAAAGGCCCCATTGAAACCAACGACGGCAAGACCATCATCCCGGCGGGCGACTCCCACGGCCAGACAGATATCTGGCTGGAATCCATGGACTGGCTGGTCAAGGGCGTCATCGGCGGCGCATGAGGATGAGCGGGCTTCCGAACCGATTTTTCGCCGCTTCGGAAGCCTTTTTCCTTCCCGTGGCGGCCCTGGGGGTGTCGATGATCCTGTTCGGGATCTTCGTCGCCCTGGCCGGGGTCGATCCTTGGGAGGTCCTGGCGCTGATGTATAAGGGTGCCTTCGGAACCGCGTTTTCCATTCAAAATACCCTGCAACGGGCCGCGCCGTTGATTCTGGCCGCCCTTTGCACCGCCTTGCCCGCCCAGTTGGGGCTGGTCATCATCGGCGGCGAAGGGGCCTTGGTGATGGGCGGACTGGTGGCGGTGGCTGCCGGACTGGCCTTGCCAGACGGGGCATCGCCTCTCGTCGTGCAGACGGTGATGGCGCTGGCGGGCATGATCGCCGGAGGGAGCTGGATCGCCCTGTCCGGGGCCTTGCGCCATTACCGGGGGGTCAACGAGACCATCTCCAGTCTGCTGCTGACCTATATCGCCATCGCCATTCTCAACCACATGGTTTCCGGTCCGATGCGAGACCCGGCCAGTCTCAACAAGCCGTCCACGCCGTCCATTGGCGAGGCCAACATGATCGGGGCTATCCCGGGCATGGATGTGCATTGGGGGCTGGTGTTTGGCATCCTGTTCTGTATCGGGGCCTATGTCTTGATGTATCGCACCACCTTCGGCTTTGGGGCGCGCATGGTCGGTGGCAACCCGCGCGCTGCCGCCATGGCCGGGCTGCCGGTGGGGCGGTTGCTCTTGATCACCTGTTTCATCGCCGGGGCCGCCGCCGGGTTGGCGGGCATGGTCGAGGTCGCCGCCGTACATGGGGCGGCCAACGCGCCGTTGGCGGCAGGCTACGGCTATACGGGCATTCTGGTCGCTTTCCTCGCGCGCCAGAATCCGCTGGCGGTGATTCCGGTGGCCATCCTGTTGGGGGGTATTGATGCCAGCGGCGGGCTATTGCAGCGGCGGCTGGATCTGCCCGACGCCACGGTGATGGTGCTGCAAGGCATCATTTTCGTGGTCATCCTGGCCAGCGAGACCCTGTATGGCCGCTTCAAGATCTTCAAGCCACGGGAGGCCGCGTGATGGAGGTTGTGGGCGATCTGGGGCTGTGGACGGTGCCGCTGGCCATCTTCGCCGGAGCCATTCGGGTGTCCACGCCTTTTTTGCTGGTCAGCCTGGGCGAATGCCTGACCGAACGGTCGGGCCGCATCAACTTGGGCCTGGAAGGGACCCTGGTGATGGGGGCCATGTCCGGCTATGCGGTATCCTATCTCAGCGGCTCGCCGTGGCTCGGGGTGCTGGTGGCCGGGACCGTTGGCAGCGGCTTCGGGCTGCTTCATGCGCTGATCTGCAACATGCCGAAGGTCAACGATATTGCCCTGGGCATCGCGCTGATGCTGTTCGGCACCGGGCTGGCGTTCTTCCTCGGCAAGGGGTTCATCCAGCCGCAGGCCCCCAACCTGCCCGCCCTGCATCTGGGTTGGTGGAGCGACGTGGCGCAGATTCGTTCGGCGCTGGAAATCAACGTGCTGTTCATCGTCGGGGTGCTGCTGACTCCGGCCATAATATTTTTTCTCAATCGCACCCGCTGGGGGCTGATGCTGCGTACCGTCGGCGACAGCGAGGATGCCGCCCGCGCCGCCGGGTTCTCGGTCGAGCGGGTGCGCCTCCTGGCGACCATGGCGGGCGGATTTCTGGCCGGGGTCGGCGGTTCGTTTCTGTCGCTTTATTACCCGGGCAGTTGGAACGAGGGCCTATCCAGCGGTCAGGGCATTACCGCCGTGGCGCTGGTCATCTTCGCCCGCTGGAACCCGCTCTATTGCTTCTATGCCTCGCTGCTGTTCGGCGGGGCCGGGGCGCTGGGTCCGGCCTTGCAGGCGGTCGGCATCACCCATGGCTACTACCTGTTCAATGCGGCGCCCTACATCCTCACCCTCGGTATCATGATCCTCACTTCCTCCTCGACCCGGAGATTTGCCGGAGCACCGGGCGAATTGAGCGTCACCAGATAGAAGGAACGAAAAGGAATGAGCGGACTTGGCGGTCTCAACAAATCCCCCAACGGCGTGGTGTTGGGCATGGTGCAGCTCCAATTGCCGGTGGTCGAAACCAAGCAGCAATTGGCGGCGCAGACCGACAAAATCGTAGCCATGGTGGCCAAGGCGCGGCGTAACTTGCCGACCATGGATCTGGTGGTCTTTCCCGAATACGCCCTACACGGTTTATCCATGGATACCAACCCGGAAATCATGTGCGCCCTCGACGGCCCCGAGGTCGCTGCCTTCAAGCAGGCCTGTATCGACAACACCATCTGGGGCTGCTTCTCGATCATGGAATTGAACCCCGAGGGCAACCCCTACAATTCCGGATTGATCATTGACGACAAAGGAGAAATTCAGCTCTATTACCGCAAGCTGCACCCCTGGGTGCCGGTGGAGCCCTGGGAGCCCGGCGATATTGGAATCCCGGTCTGCGACGGACCTAACGGCTCCAAGATCGCGCTGATTATTTGTCATGACGGCATGTTCCCGGAGATGGCCCGAGAGGCGGCCTATAAGGGCGCGGAGATCATGATCCGCACGGCGGGTTATACGGCGCCGGTACGGGAAAGCTGGAAGTTCACCAACCAATCCAATGCCTTTTGTAACCTGATGGTGACCGCCAACGTCTGTATGTGCGGTTCCGATGGGACCTTCGATTCCATGGGTGAAGGCATGATTGTCAATTTTGACGGTACTCTGCTGGCCCAGGGTGGCGGGCGTCCTGACGAGATCATCACCGCCGAGGTGCGCCCCGATCTGGTCCGCGAGGCGCGCATCGGATGGGGCGTTGAAAACAATATCTATCAGTTCGGCCACCGGGCCTATGTGGCGGTCCGTGGCGGCGCACGGGATTGTCCCTACACTTACATGCAGGACCTGATGGCCGGTCAATATAAACTGCCCTGGGAAGATGACGTGAAAGTCACCGATGGTACTTCCTGCGGCTTTGAGAAACCGACCCGCGACTTCAAAGGGAACCCCCATGACTGAGACCTACATCAACTCCACCCCCTACAAATGGCCCTACAACGGCGATTTGCAGCCCGACAACACGGCCTTGATCATCATCGACATGCAGACCGATTTCTGTGGCATCGGTGGCTATGTGGACCAGATGGGCTACGACATTTCCATGACCCGCGCGCCCATCGAGCCGATCAAGACGCTGCTCGCCGCCCTGCGCGCCAAGGGCTATCTGATCATCCATACCCGTGAGGGCCATCGTCCGGACCTGTCGGACCTGCCGGCCAACAAACGTTGGCGCTCGCAGCAGATTGGGGCCGGGATTGGCGACCCGGGGCCTTGCGGTCAGATCCTGGTGCGCGGTCAACCGGGATGGGACATCATCCCCGAACTCTACCCTATGGACGGCGAGCCGATTATCGACAAGCCGGGCAAGGGCTCGTTCTGCGCCACCGACCTGGAACTGATTCTGCGTACCCGAGGCATCGAAAACCTCATTCTGACCGGCATCACCACCGACGTCTGCGTCCATACCACCATGCGCGAGGCCAACGACCGGGGTTTTGAATGCGTGCTGCTGGAAGACTGCTGCGGGGCCACCGATCAGGGCAATCATGACCATGCGGTCAAAATGGTGAAAATGCAGGGCGGCGTGTTCGGTGCCGTGGCCACCTCGCAAGACCTGATTGCCGGGTTGCCATGAGCGCCGCGATGGTCGAAATCGTCCATGATGCCAAACATCCCATCGGCTTGGAGGTGCTGCACCTGACCAAACGATTCGGCGATTTCACTGCCCTCGAAGACGTGTCCCTGAAAGTGGCCCCAGGCAGCTTCCATGCCCTGCTGGGCGAGAACGGCGCAGGCAAGAGTACCCTGGTCAAATGCGCCATGGGCTTCCATCCGGCCAGCGCAGGCAGCATCCTGGTCGGCGGCCATGAATACGATATCGACAATCCGCAGATTGCCTACGAGTTGGGCCTCGGCATGGTCTATCAGCATTTCACCTTGGTCCCCCATATGACAGTGCTGGAAAATCTGGTGCTGCCGCGCGGCGACCTGCCCCGGATCATCAACTGGAAACGGGAAAAGGCCATCGTCGAGGCGTTCATCTCCCGTATGCCGTTTCGGGTGCCGCTGGACACCCGCGCCCGCGACTTGGCAGCGGGGGAAAAGCAGAAGGTGGAGATCCTCAAGCAGCTCTACCTGGGCTGTAAATTCTTGATTCTCGACGAGCCGACCTCGGTGCTGACCCCGGGCGAGGCCGACGAGGTGCTGGGGCTGATCCGCGACATGACCCGCAACGACGGCCTGACCGTGTTGATGATCACCCATAAATTCCGCGAGGTCATGGCCTTCGCCGATGAGGTTTCGGTGCTGCGACGGGGCCGCTATGTGGGCGGCGGCGGAACCGGCGAACTGACACCCGACGACATGGCCCGCATGATGGTCGGGGCCGATACGGTCGCAGCGGGCATGGCCCGGCAGGACACCGCACCGGGCGCGGTCCGCCTCGAACTCAAGAACATCCGTGCTGACGACGACACCGGCCATCCGGCGGTGACGGGGGTCAGTCTGGCTCTGCGCGGCGGTGAAATCTACGGCATTGCCGGAGTTTCCGGCAACGGTCAGAAGGAGTTGGTCCAGGTACTGTCCGGGCAACGCAAACCTACCGGGGGCAGCATGGCGGTGCATGGGGAAAACTACTGGGCGACGCGGGCCGAGATGCGTCGCCACAAGGTCTTTTGCCTGCCCGAGGAACCGTTGCGCAATGCCTGCGTGGCCCGCATGAGCGTCACCGAGAATCTGGCCTTTCGCACTTTTGATCGCCCGCCCCAGGCGCGCGGCAACTGGTGGATCGACAAACGGGCCATGCGCCAAGCGGCCCAGGATTTGATTGCCCGCTACAACGTCAAATGTCCGTCTGCGGATTCGCCCATCGCCACCTTGTCGGGCGGCAATGTGCAGCGCGCCGTACTGGCCCGGGAATTGTCCGGCGACGTGGATGTGCTGGTGGTCGCCAATCCGGTATTCGGGCTCGATTTCGCCGCCGTGGCCGACATCCGGGGTCAGATCATGGCAGCCCGCAATCGCGGCGTGGCGGTGCTTCTGGTCAGCGAGGACCTGGACGAAATCCTGGAATTGTCGGACCGCATCGGTGTCATGTTCCATGGCCAATTGGCCTATGAAACCCCCATCGCCGAGGCCGACCTGACGGTCATCGGTCGTCATATGGCCGGACACTGAGGAGCCCCCATGCCGACCATCGAACGTGCCCAGCCCTTTCCATATGCCTTTGAGGTGGCCAGCACCGCCTTGGTGATCATCGACATGCAGCGGGATTTTCTGGAGCCGGGCGGCTTCGGCGAGACCTTGGGCAACGACGTCTCCCTGCTGGCCCCGGTGGTCCCGGCAACCGAGATTTTGCTCGCCGCCTGCCGCAAGGTCGGGATGAAAATCGTCCATACCCGCGAAGCCCATATGCCGGACCTGTCCGACTGCCCCCCGGCCAAGCGCGACCGGGGAAGCTGCAAACTGCGCATCGGCGATACCGGTCCCATGGGACGCATTCTGGTGCGCGGCGAGCCGGGTAACGATATCGTGCCCTCCCTGGCCCCGCTGCCCGGAGAGACGATCATCGACAAGCCGGGCAAGGGGGCGTTTTACGCCACCGGACTGAAGGAGATTCTGCGCCACAAGGGCATCACCCATTTGCTGTTTGCCGGGGTGACCACCGAGGTCTGCGTCCAGACCTCCATGCGCGAAGCCAACGACCGGGGCTTCGAGTGTCTGTTGGTGGAGGACTGCACCGGCAGTTATTTCCCCCACTTCAAGGCGGCGACCCTGGAGATGATCACGGCGCAGGGGGCCATCGTCGGCTGGACGGCCCCCCTCGATGCGGTGCTAGGCGGACTGGAAAAAGCCGATGCATAAGCCGTTGTCGTTCCCGGGCCTGCTGACCGACCCCGGCCCCTGCCATGACCGGGATTGGGAAGCCTTCCGCGAGGGGATCGAGATCAGTTGGGTTCATCGGCCCGAGCAACCGGACGGACCCTCCTCGGCCTTCCTGCGCTATGCTCCCGGGGCCGTGGTGCCCGCCCATCGTCATCCGGCCTTCGAGTATATCTTCGTTCTTGAGGGATCGCAGAGCGACGACAACGGCACCCATCGGGCGGGGTCATTGGTCGTCAATCCCCCCGACAGCGTTCACGGGGTCCAGAGCGCGGACGGCTGTCTGGTCTTCGCCGTCTGGGACGCGCCGGTCCAGTTCCTTTGAATCGTCGGATCATTTGCGCATTGTGCCGGAACCGGCGACATGCGCATGAGTGACTGAGGCGGGGGGGCGTCACTGGGTGATAACCTCGGTCATCTTCTCGGCGAGTTCCTTGATGTTATGTTTGAGCAACTTGTCATCGGTATTGGTGGCCGCCATGTGCAGGGCCTTGAAGACGATCTGCACTTCCTCGCGGGTCATCTGAAACCAGAAATCCTGGGCATCTTTTTTTTCAATTTTCATGCGCCTTGTCCCGACATGGCTGAGGTCGGGCCGAGTGTAGACCTGTCGGCGCGCAAGGGGAATAACCCGATGGAGGAAGGCCGGATTCGGACGCTTCAACGGCCTTTAAACAGGGAGCCGAGCAGGCCACGGACGATCTCACGGCCCAGTCGGCTGCCGACCGCTCGCACGGCGCTTTTGACCAGGGCCTCGCCGACGCCTTGCCGGTTCGAACTGCGTGAGGTCGGCCGGGGCGCGGCCCGAGTCTCCTTCATTCGGGTTTCGGATTCAGCAGCGGTCCGAGCCGCCTGATCGGCCCGGGCGCTCAGGATTTCGTAGGCCGATTCCCGATCCAGTGCGGTCTCGTAGCGGCCCGCATAGGGGCTGAATTTTTGTCCGGCGGCCTGTTCGTCGGGCGTGGCCATGCCGATCCGGGAGCAAGGCGGGCGCAACAAGGTGCGCTGGACAATGGTCGGGGTTCCTTTCTTTTCGATGGTCGTCACCAACGCCTCGCCGAGCCCCAGTTCGGTCAGCACCTGTTCGGCATCGAAGGCGGGATTTTCGCGAAAGGATTGGGCCACGGCACGCACCGCCTTGCGGTCCTTTTCGGTGAAGGCACGCAGGGCATGGAGGATGCGATTGCCCAACTGCCCGGCCACATCGGAGGGAATGTCCAGTGGATTCTGGGTGACGAAATAGACTCCGACCCCCTTGGAGCGGATCAGCCGCACCACCTGTTCCACCTGTTGCAACAAGACGCGCGGGGCGTCGTCGAACATCATATGCGCTTCGTCGAAGATCAGCACCAGCTTGGGCTTGTCCGGGTCGCCGATCTCGGGCAGATCCTCGAACAGTTCGGACAGC
The DNA here is from genome assembly GCF_054657015.1 of Magnetospira thiophila. Classification (NCBI taxonomy): domain Bacteria; kingdom Pseudomonadati; phylum Pseudomonadota; class Alphaproteobacteria; order Rhodospirillales; family Thalassospiraceae; genus Magnetospira; species Magnetospira thiophila. Next base: position 1,508,449 of record NZ_BAAHXF010000002.1, on the reverse strand, counting down.
AGCCACAGCAGGACCGCACTATAGAGTCTCGGGCTGCGAGCCAGTTCGGCGGCTTGCAGGATATGCACCAGACCTTTTCCGTAACGGTCGCCGCGAATCAACTCGGCCACATCCAAAGCGGGTTCACCGAAGAAGCCATCGGCGCCGGAGCGTTCCAGCACCAGCAACTGGCGCAGAATGGCGGCGACAGACGCGGAACTAAGCGATCCGTAGGTCTTTTCCAGCTCCTTACGGTTTTCCTGGGCGAAATTGAGCAGGGCGCGCAGATCCTTGAGATCCAGCAGCGCCAACCCCTGATCATCGGCCAGGGCGAACAGCGCCTGAAGCACCCCTTCCTGAATGTCGTTGAGGTCCAGAAGTCGGCCCAGCAGCAGCGGTCCCATCTCGGAAACCGTGGTGCGGATCGGATGGCCGAGTTGGCCGTACACGTCCCAGAACACGGTCGGGAAGGCTTCGGCCCGATAGTCGGACAATCCCACTTTGGCGGCTCGCTCGCCCAGCTTGCCGTCGGTCTTGCCGGCCATGCAGAGCCCCGACAGATCGCCCTTCACATCGGCCAGGAACACCGGCACCCCCTGGCTGGAAAAACCCTCGACCAGACATTGCAGGGTGACCGTTTTGCCGGTGCCGGTGGCCCCGGTGATCAGGCCGTGCCGGTTGGCGTAGCGCAGATTGAGATGGACCGGCCCGTCCCCCAGGCCGAGAAAGATCGCCGAATCGTTATCCATGGAGGTGCCCCTGTTCTGTGAGTCCGAAGAGGATACATCTCACAGCCGGGACATGAAATCCTCGAACTTGCCGTTGGCCGCCACCGGCAGCAGGTCGCGCTGCTCATGCAGATTCAGCCGATGGTTCCAGTGCAGGGAGTCCCGAATGACCCGCTCCAGGGCGTCCCGTTGTGCCGTGGTGAGCGGCTCCGTGACTACCAGCGTCGCCTCGATGAGGTCCAATTCCGATTGGATGAATTGATACTGGCGTACCGCCGCGATGCCCTGGAAGTCATGGAATCCGGTGAGCGGCCAACGGATTTCCCCTTCCGGCGTGCGCAACATATTGCGGGAGCGGCCCATATTTCGTGACAAGGTTGGCAGGCCGCGGCCGCAGGAACAAGGCCCGCCGACCTCGGCGTAATCCCGGATGTCGTAGCGGATCAACGGGGTGGCGAAGTTGTGCAGATCGGTGACCACGATCCGTCCGGTTTCGCCCGCCTGGCAGGGGGTGCCGTCGTCTCGCAGCACCTCGACAATCAGGTTTTCCGCCATGATGTGGTACAGCCCGCTGTCTGGACATTGAAAGGCAATATTGCCCACTTCCTCGGAACTGTAGAGGTCGCTCGTCTTTACCGACCACTGGCTTTGGCAGCGATCGCGCAGGTCCGCCGACAGGGTTTCGCCGATGGTGGTGACCTCGATCATCTTGGGGAACGTCAGATTCCGGGCCGCCGAGGCATCCAGCAGGGCGCGCAGATTGGACGGATAGGTCAGCAGAAAATCCGGTTGCAATTCGTCGAGGAACGCCAGTTGCGCCGCCACGTCAATAAACGGCAGGGTGGCGAGCGGCCCGGTGCGGAACAACTGCGCGATTCCGCCACCCCAGGAAGGATGCTGCTGGCGTTGCATTTTGGCCCGAATCACCGCGACCCTGCCGGTGAGATCGCGGCGGTGCCAGAAGTGGTGGCGGATGGACAGGGCCTGGAAGAAAAGATCGGAAATATTGGTCTTGCGGACGGTCACCGGCTGGCCGGTCGAGCCCGAGGTTTTGACCTGTCCGCCGACCTTGTGCCCCGCCGGAAGCCGGTCCGAAAAAATCTTGTCGCCCGCCCTCTGGAGAGCGTCTCGGGTCAATAGGGGCAGTCTGCGCCAAGCTTCCAAGGAGCGGCAGGTGGCCTCAATGTCGATGCCCGCCAAGCTGTGCCGATAATGCGCCGACTGCTGACGCGCCACATGCAGGATCGCCCGCGCCTGAACCAGTTGCCGCCGCAGAAGGACTTCCGTCGGGTCCCATTCGGTCCTGTCCAGGGCTTCACAGAGGTGGATCAACGGGGCCAAGCCGAGGTGGGGCACCCTGAGCCAGGTCACGCCGGGAATGAAGGCTTCCGGGCGGACCTTCCAGCCGGGGGGGAGGTGATCGAGGAAACTCATGGTCGGCGCTCCAACTGAATCAGCGGGCAGCGCGCGCCCAACTCATAGGTGGGGGTGACGACGCCGGAGATCTGGAACCGCCCTTCGAGTGTGGTCTCGATTTCCGCCAGGGTCGGGAAGGTGTAAATGGCGCTTGAGCCTTCGTAGGCATCAATGGTCTGGATGTCTGCTTCCGGCCAACCCAACCGCCCGGCCGCCGCCGCCCGATCCGGCAGGCGGTCGCACAGGCTTTCCCGGATGAGGGCGACCGCCACTCCCTCGGAGAAGCGTGTTTGCAAGGCCATGGCAACCCGCCATTTCAGCACATGGAAGGAGCCAATGCGGTTGGCCTCAAGGTCGGCGAAAATGTGGTCGAGGGTCTCCGTCGCCTCCGGACGGACAAAACAGCGCAGGAAAACGCGACCGCCCGGGCGGAGGATGCGGTGCAGTTCCCGAAAGACCGACAGGTATTCATCGGGGCTGCTTAATGTGGTCAGGGCGCCATCACCGAGCGCCAGATCGAAGGCCGCGTCTTTCAGGGGGACATGTTGCCATTGGGCGCAGATCGCCTCATTGTCGCAGGGCGGCAACCCGGTGGGCCAGACCCGGGCTATCATGTCTGGATTCTGGTCGATGGCGGTCAAGTGGCATTGGCGGGGCCAGGGCAGCAGGGCCAATTCCGGGGTGACACCCATCATCATGATTTTCGGCGCATCCAGATCGACAATCAGGGGGGCAAGCAAACGCCAATAGAGCTGACAGTCCTCAGAGATGGGCCGCAGCGGACTGCCCACATGGGACCATTGCCGTGCGTGTCGCGACCAGGGGGATGCCGAGGAAGGGACCGAAAGTGTCATGACGGCTCCCATGGGGGCTGTTACAGCATGCTGCTGATCAGGGTCTGATAGGCGGCATTGATGCGTTTGAAACGTTCCTCGGAGTCCTTGTTGCCCTGGTTGGCGTCCGGGTGGTGGCGTTTGACCAGTTCCTTGTAGCGGGCGCGCAGGACCTCCAGGGTCAGCGGTGCTTGCAGATCCAATTCACGCAGCGCCAGGGCTTCCGGAGTGCCCTGCCGGGGGCGCTTGATGTCCTCTTCCGCTTCGTCGTCGCGGAAAAAACGGAACGGATCTTCCATGTCGTCGATGGTGGGGCCGGATTTGACCCGGGGGCCGGTGCCCCAGCGCCAGGTGGGACGGTCCCAGATGGTATCCCGCCGCAAATCGGCTTCCACCTGGTTTTCATCCATGCCGGCATAATAGTTCCAGGCGGCATTGTACTCCCGCACATGGTCCAGGCAGAACCAGCGGTATTCGGTGATGTTGTCGCGCGACCGGGGGGCCCGGTACAGGCCCGCTTCCTGGCACTTGGGCCATTCGCAACGGGGTGTCTCCGGGTCGTCCGGTTCGAAGAACCGACCATCTGATTTTCTGCGTCTTCCTACCATACTTGCATAATGGGCCGTCGCCCGGTTTCAGGCAAGATGACGGTGGCTTGACGGAATGATTTTCCGACCCCACCTGTAGGCGGTAAGATGCCGCTCGCGCGGTTGATATTTTATTATATTGAAGGACAAGATCATGAGCGTAGCCGAAACCATGCGGACGAAATTGACCGAAGCCCTGGCTCCGACCCTCATTGAGGTGATCGACGAGTCCCACCGCCATGCCGGACATGCCGGAGCCAATCCCAAGGGCGAGAGTCATTTCAGTCTGCGCGTGGTATCGGCGGCCTTCGAGGGGCAGTCACGGGTGCAGCGTCAGCGCCTGGTCTATGGCTTGCTGGCCGAGGAACTGGCCGGTCCGGTGCATGCCCTGTCGTTGTCGACCCAGACCCCCGGCGAGGCGGGCTGACTGCCGCTTTTTTTCGTCCCATTTGATTGCAATAAGAGAGAAACCTTAACAAGGTTTCTTTTTTGTGGTTGCAATTCACGGGGTTTTAAGTACAACTTTCATATTAAAGACAAATATCACAGGGCAACATACAGTGTTGTTCAGTCGAGGGGAGATGTCTCTGACCATCGTTCTCTGTGATGTGGGGGGATTTAGGGGGGCGCAACGCGAGTGATGTGGATACAGAGCAAACTGGTGACACGAAACGTGACCGTCCATGGACGCCGGACTAGCATCCGCCTGGAAAAAGAAAACTGGTCAGCGTTGGAGGAAATCTGCCAGCGGGAACGGATCTCCATCCACGAACTTTGCAGTCAAATCGACTCGAACCGCACCAATTCCAGCCGGACCTCCACCGTACGGGCCTTTATCACCGCCTACTGCCGCAAAACCCAACTCTCCCCCGATCCTAAATCCCATCCTTCCGATCAGGCGGGTCATCTGCTTCAGGAGCTTCTGCCGGTTCGGACGTCCTAGGTTCGGACGTCCTGGCGGCCTCCTGCTTCAAATATGAACCATATAGTCCATATTTGACCCCTTGTCAAGCCGGTGATGAATAAGGTCCGATGGGCCGGAAGCGGCGCGTGCCGTCGCGACCGTTTCAGGGGAGGACATGCATGCCGGGCAAGGGGGGCGACGGGCTGACAGGAGTGGCGGACCGGTTGGCGCGGCTGGTGTCCCTGGCCGGGTCACAGGCCCGAGCGGCCAGTCTGGCCGGGGTGTCCCTGTCGCAGTTCAAACGCTATCTGTCGGCGGAATCGCAACCCGGGCTTCAGGCCATGGTCGCCCTGTCACGGGCCTTGGATGTGCGGCTGGATTGGCTGGCGCTGGGGCAGGGTCCGCTGCGCACGGCGGGGAATTCTCCGCCGCCGCTGGAGGAGTCCCTGATGGAATTGGTGATTGTCGAGACCGAGCGATTTTTACAGCGACGCCAGTTGCACATCGACCCGGCGCGCAAGGGGGCGCTGCTGATGGCGGTCTATCGTCTGGCACTGCGGGCACGCGACGGCGGGGCCGATCCGGCCTCGGTGCTGGGCGCAGACTCCTTGCAGGACCTGATTGGACTGGCCGGATAGTTCCTATTACGTTCTTGACCCGTGGTGCGATATGTGAATAGATATGTTATTCACATGATTGCATCGCGAGGTGTGCCTTGAGGGACGGCGACAAGGATCTGGAAACCGTACGCCGTGTGTTGGCCGAGGCGGCGGGGTGCAACGACAACGGAGACACCCACGGCGGTCGGACGGGAGACCTCGACGGGGCACCGGGCGGCGGCGTCGCGGGGCCGGTGCGCGCGCCGCTTGGTGCGGCGTCGGCCAGTCAATGGGGTGCCAGTCTATGGGGTGCCGGACTATGGAGTGCCTTGGCCGGAGGGCTGGTATTCAATGGCCCGGTGACCCTGCATCTGCATCTGACGGACACTCCATCGCGCGACCGCAGCGATGGTCTGGACAGCCTGCGTCGACGGCGGGGCGTCCTGGCGGCCCTGCCCCCGGCGAATTTCGGAGGATAGATTTGCGATCAGGTCTCGTCGGGGGACAACGAGCGGGCACTTTTCGGGAGATTGGGCCACAGGCGGGCGACGACGGGGCCTTCGGCGGTCAGGGCGTGACAGGTATCGACCACCCGGGGCAGGCCCTGGTCGTCCTCCGGGGCTTCCCGGCGGTGGCCGGTGGCGATGATGGTCTGAAAGGCGGTGGTGGCGATAGGGCCGGTGAGCATATCGGTCAGGTGGGTGCAGCCTTGGCGGTTCCCCATCTTGTCGCGTACCTTGCGGACCCAGCCCGGTCCGATCCGTTCCCCTTTGAGCCGGGCATAGTCCGGGGCGATCTCGGGGCAGATGGTGAAGGGCGCGGCCTCGGTCACCGCTTCGATGTCATGCACGGTCAGTTCCTCGTCCAGGGTCACCCGGACCCGCATCAGGTGAATGGGTTCCCCGGCCCGGATGCCGCCCCGGTCCTGGTTGTCGAAGGAGTAGGATTTGATGTCGAGCAGCCGGGCCTCGATGTCCCATAGCCCGTCGTCGCGCTGATAGCCCCGGCAATCAATCTCGCGGGTATGGGATAGGCGGCGCGGCTGCGGCTTGGACAGGGACATGGGGCGGTTCTCCTGGGAGGGGGCGCTATTCGGGCATTTGCAGGTTGCGGATGAGCACCTTTAGCAGCCGTTGCCCCTCGCGGACCAGATCAAATTGCCGACCGCTCAGCGACCAGCGCAAGGCCAGACTCTGAATGATGCTCAGAGTCAGCGCGGCAACGTCCGTCGGTGGGGTGCGGGTGGGCAGGGAGCCCTCGGCAAGGGCCAATTCGGCGGCCCGGACCAAATGGTGGTTCAACTGTTTGACCAGGGACAGGAAATGCTGTTGCAAAACCGCATTTTCCACATGCAGCTCACGGGAAAACAGGATCGCCGGCAGGGCCGGGGTGGCGGCGATGATGTGGAGTTGCGCCTCGGCGAGGTCTTGCAGGCGCTGCAATCCCTGGGGCGTCTGCGCGGCAACCTGTGACCAGCGGGCCTGCATGAGGTCACTGAGATGGGCCGCCACCGCGCTCCAGATCGCCTGTTTGGTGGCAAAATGCCGGAATACAGCGGCCTGGGACAGGCCCACCGCCTGGGCGATGGCGGTGGTGGTCAGCCGCTCCGGACCGGCCTCTTCGGCCAGCCGGAGGGCCGCCTCGATCATTTCAGCCTTGCGTTGTGCCGCCGGTTTGCGAGTCATTGGCGCTCATTTGGGACTGTCCATTACATTTTCACTGCGCCCGGGAATGCCACGAAAAATGGCATGACACGACACGCAGCCGCCGACGATTTCCGACAGATGGGTGGCCGCTCCGGCCATGTCGCCCTTGTCGGCAGCATCGGCGATCTTCAAGGCACCACCTTCCACCACCTCGTTCATGGAAGTCAACACGCCAAGGGTTTCGTCATTGACCGTATCGGCGGGCAGATACGGCAACATGCCGCCGCGCGGGATGCGATGGTCGGCCAGTCTGCGGGCAGCCATGGCCGCCAACTCGCCGTTGTCGGTCAGAATGCCGGTCAGAACGGCGCTGAAATCGCTCTGAATTTCATGCATGAGCTGACGCAGGGTGATGGTCGACTGCCGTTGATGTTTGGCAAAAACCTGGAAAATGGTCTGCCGGGTTTCCGGTGACAGGGCCATGACCCGCTGGCGGGTCTCGGGGGTCATCAGCATCATTTGCTGCTTGATGGACTCGGGAATGCCCTGCATGGGGTCGGCCGCCTGCGCGGCGGGCGCGCCGAGCGGCAGGATCAGCAGGGCAAGCAACAGCAACGCGGAGGGCAGGGAACGGGACATGGTCGGTCTCCAGTTGGAAGAGCAGGAAGCCTTCATGTAAGTGATCAATCACATACTTGTCAAGTTCCGACCCTGCGACTGTGGGCGTGCGGACTGAATCCATGTCATGGGGTTCCGGTTTGGTCGGTCGCGGCTTATTGGGGGCTCTTGCCGTCCGGCGTCTCCGCCTGTTTGCGGAGCGCTTCCTGCACCTCTTCGGCGCTCAGTTTGTTCTGGGTGGCATTGAGCCAGATGGTGCAGATGCGCACCCAGTTGTCCACCGAGTCGGACCGTTGCACCGCCAGATGCGGCACGGAATTGCAGTAGATGGCCAACGGCTTGCCGGAATCGGCGGTCTGTTCGCCCGGCGCGGCGAGGGTGGGGAGGGCGAACAGGGAAACGGCAAGGACCAGCGGTATCTTTCTCATCAGTTCATCCCCATATCATCCGGGTGCGCTATACTTGTCTGATGTTGATTGTTCGCCCTTCCGCGGGCGGGGTCAACGCTTTCCATGCGATGCAAAGGGAGGATCTGCCATGCTGATCGGGGTGCCCAGGGAAATCAAGGTCCGCGAATACCGGGTCGGCATGACCCCCGGCAGCGTCCGCGAGGCGATTCACCACCACGGTCATCGGGTGATCGTTGAGAGCGGGGCCGGGGACGGCATTGGCTGCGATGATGCGGCCTATCGGGCGGTCGGGGCCGAAGTGGTGGACAGCGCCGAGGAGGTCTTCGCCCGCGCCGAGATGATCGTCAAGGTCAAGGAACCGCAGCCCCAGGAGATCGCCCGCCTGCACGCGGGCCAGTTGCTGTTCACCTATCTGCATCTGGCCCCCGATCCGGCCCAGACTCAGGCTCTTTTGGCTTCGGGGGTCACCGCCATTGCCTATGAAACGGTGACCGATAGTCGCGGTGGTCTGCCCCTGCTGGCCCCGATGAGCGAGGTGGCCGGGCGCATGGCGACCCAGGTCGGCGCAGGATGTTTGGAAAAAGAACGCGGTGGTTCGGGGATACTGTTGGGCGGCGTGCCCGGCGTCGCCGCGGGGCGGGTGACGGTTCTCGGCGGCGGCACGGTCGGCACCCAGGCGGCGCGCATGGCGTTGGGACTGGGGGCGGACGTCACCGTGCTCGACAAATCGAGCGCCCGTTTAAGCGCTCTGGACGACCTCTATGGGCCGCGCCTGAAAACCCTGTTTGCCACCCTTGAGGCGGTGGAGCAGGCGGTGCAGGGGGCGGATCTGGTCATCGGGGCGGTGCTGGTGCCCGGGGCGGCGGCCCCGAAACTGGTTACCCGAGGCATGCTCGACGGTATGCGCCCGGGATCGGTGCTGGTGGACGTGGCCATTGATCAGGGCGGCTGTTTCGAAACCAGTCGCCCGACCACCCACGATCAGCCAACCTATGTGGAACAGGGGATGGTGCATTACGCGGTCACCAACATGCCCGGTGCGGTGCCGCGCACCTCGACCCAGGCGCTCAACAACGCCACCTTGCCGGTGGCCATGACCCTGGCCGACAAAGGCTGGCGGCAGGCGTTGCGCGACGATCCCCACTTGCGGGCCGGATTGAACCTGCACGACGGCCAACTGACCTGTGCCCCGGTGGCCGAAGCCCAGGGGCTGCCCTATGTGGCGGCGCAGGATGTTGTTTAGGCGATGGGCCTTTCTTCGGTGAGGGCTTCCGGTTCGTCCTTGGCGGTCTTCTGCGGGATGATCCGTACTTCAGTGATCTGATTGCGTTGCCGTTTGAGAATGTCAAAGCGGAAATTGTGGAACAGGAACGACTGGCCGACTTCCGGAATGCGTCGGGATTCATGGAGTATCAATCCGGCGACGGTGGAGGCCTCCTCATCGGGCAGACGCCATTCGAATTTCCGATTGAGGTCGCGGATGGTCACCGACCCGTTGACCAGGAGCGAGCCGTCGGTATCCCGGGTGACTCCGGTGAAGGTGATGTCGTGCTCGTCGTCGATGTTGCCGACGATTTCCTCCAGGATATCTTCCAAGGTGACGATACCCAGCAGGGCACCGTATTCATCCACCACCAGCGAAAAATGTTCGCGCCGTTTGCGGAACGCCTGAAGCTGGTCGTGCAGGGTCGTGGTCTCGGGAATGAACCAGGGATCGGCGGCCACTTCCACCACGTCCAGGGCATCCAGCCCTTCCAATCCGCCGTTCTGTGCCCGCACGGCTCGCAGCAGGGCGCGGGCATGGAGCAGGCCGATGATGTTGTCCGGTTCTCCGCGCCACAGGGGCAGTCGGGTATAGGGGCTGGACAGCACCGCATCGACGATTTCCTGCGGTGGGGAATCGGCATTCAGGGTGACCACGTTCTTGCGATGGATCATGATTTCACCGACTTCCACGTCTTGCAGTTCCAGCACGCTGCGCAGCATGGCCCGTTCGCGGCGGATGGTTTCCTCGTCTTCGGCGGTGCCCTCGTGCAGTTCGATGGCTCCGCGCAACTCATCGACGCTGCGGCCCAGGGCGTCGTCGGTCTCCAGGCGGACCCCGAACATCAGCAACGTGCCGCGCACCACCCATTGCAGGGTCATGGTGATCGGGGCCAGCAGATAGACCAGAATGCCGACCAGCGGGGCGATGCGCAGGGCGACGCCGTTGGCTTTGCGGAACGCATAGCTCTTGGGCAGAATCTCGGCGAAAATCAACACCAACAAGGTCATGGCCAGGGTGGCATAGGCGATACCCGCCGCGCCGAACAGCTCGATCAACAGGCCGGTGGCGACCGCCGAAGCCATGATGTTGACCAGATTGTTGCCGAGCAGAATCGCTCCGATCAGCCGATCCTTGTTGGCATGCAGCCGGTTGACGATGGCGGCGCGGCGGTCACCGCCCTGTTCCATCCGATGCATGACCGGGCGGGAGGCCGCAGTCAACGCGGTTTCGGAGCCGGAAAAAAACGCCGACAACAACAGCAGGATGAAAATGACGATCAGGGAAGTGATCATGAACCGTCTCCGTTGAGGTAATCCGCTAGCATCCTATGCAACACATCGGGCGGCACGTCGCGACTGAGGAACGATTGGCCGATGCCCTTGGCCAGCACGAAGGTCACCCGGCCCTCGGCAACCTTCTTGTCCGAGGCCATCAGGGTGAGCATCTGATCGGCGCTCCATGAGGAGTCCTTCAGATTGCCGATGCCGGTGGGCAGACCGGCGGCGGTCAGGTGGGCACGCAGGCGGGCCAGGTCGGCGGGCGGGCACAGCCCCAGGCGGACCGATAGATCAAACGCCTGCACCATGCCCAGCGCCACCGCTTCGCCATGCAACAACCGATCGCCGTAACCGCACAGCTTCTCCAGCACATGGCCAAAGGTATGGCCCAGGTTGAGCAGGGCGCGCTGTCCAGATTCCCGTTCGTCGGCGGCGACCACCCGGGCCTTGGCCCGGCAGGAGGTGAGCACCGCCCGGCGGCGGGCTTCCCGATCCCCGGACAAAACACGCCCGCCGTTCTGCTCCAAACATTCAAAGAACGCCGGATCGTCGATCAATCCGTATTTGAGCACCTCGGCATATCCGGCGCGCAGTTGCCGGGGGTCCAGGGTGTCCAGGGTGCCGATGTCGGCCAGCACCAATCGCGGCTGATAGAAGGCCCCGACCAGATTCTTGCCGTGCGATGTATTGATGCCGGTCTTGCCGCCGACGGAGCTGTCCACCTGGGCCAACAGGCTGGTCGGCACCTGGATGAACGGCAGGCCGCGCAGCACCACCGAGGCGGCGAATCCGACCAGATCACCAATCACCCCACCGCCCAGCGCGATCAGGCTGGTCTGGCGCTCCACCCGGCGGTCGAGCAGGGCGTCGATCAGCGCTTGCAGATGGACGAAATCCTTGCTGCCTTCGCCCGCTGGGAGCGGCGGCAGATATTCCACGGCCACTCCAGCCCCAAGCAGGGACGCTTCGATGGGAGCCTGGTATTGGGCCGTGTTCTCATCGGCGATGATCACCACCCGTTTTTGCGGCAGCACCGGCAGCATGTGGTCGGCGGCCCGGGTCAACAGATCGTCGCCGACCAGGATGTCATAGGAACGGTCGCCCAGTTCGACGGGCAGGGTTTGGGCGGTCATGGCTGCGGGGCTTCCTCTTGCAACGGCACATGGAGGTGACGGGCCAGCGCCTGAAGCGCCAGCTCGGTGGTATGGTCGGCGCTCTCCTCGCCGGTATCGATCAGGGTATCGGCCTGCTGATAGACGGGATAGCGCAGATCCATCAGGTTTTGCAGAATTTCAGCCGGGTTGCCCTGGCGCAGCAGGGGCCGGGTGTCGCGCCGGGAGGTCCGTTCGACCAGAATATCCAGGCTGGCCCGCAGCCACAGGCTGAGGCCGCATTGCTGGATCACTTTGCGGGTTTCCGGGTCCATGAAGGCCCCGCCGCCGGTGGCCAGGATGCCCGAGGGCTCGCCGAGCAGTCGGGCGATGACCCGACGTTCACAGTCGCGGAAGGCCTCCTCGCCGTACAGGTCGAAGATGTCGGCGATGGAACATCCGGCGGCTTTCTCGATTTCGGCGTCCGCGTCGATGAACGGCAGTTCCAGCCGCGCCGCCATGCGGCGTCCGACGGCGGACTTGCCCGCGCCCATCAGTCCGACCAGCACCACGGAGCGGCCGTTGAGCCGGGTCACCAGTTCGCGCAAGGTCTCGGGAGAAGTTATTTCAGTCATCGGGCGGTTAGGGCCTCCGGGAGCGTTGAAAGGCGGGCAGCCTATGGATACACTGCCGCCGAGTTGTCTTGCTGGGGTCTTACCTAGCACAGGCCGCCGCATTTGTGCAGGCGGCTGATTGTCCGTTCGAGCGAGGGAGAGCATCTTTATGAGGGGTCTGACCAAATTTCTGCTGCTGCTGGTCCTGCTGTTGGTGGTCGGGGGCGGTGTCTTTCTGGTGACCTGGGATATTCCCGCTCCGGTGACAAAAGTCGAGAAGGTGATTCCCAATGACCGCTTCGAGCGCTAGCCGTCGGGCGGCGGCCCTGGGTGTCGCGCTGGGTGTTTTAACGGCGGTTCCGGCGCTGGGGCAGAGTTCCGGTCCCATTCGGTTGACGCCGCTGGCCCCTGCCGTGGAGGCGCAGCCGTCGGGGCCGATGATGCCCCAGGACGGAATCCAGACGCAATCCCTGGGCGCGGTGGATGCCGATTCCGTGGGGCTGCTCAATGCCCGCAACGGCGGTCTGGGGTTTGACCTCTGGGTCGGGGCCGAGCGCTCGACGGTGACCCGCTTGATCGGCCTGCTGCCGACCCGTGCCGCGTCGCCGGCCATGCGGGATCTGATGCGGCGTCTGTTGCAGACGGCCGCCACCGCACCAGCGGGGGAGGGCGTCAGCGGAGCCATGGCCGAGGCGCGGATCGGCGCGCTGTTGGCTCTGGGCGATGCCAAGGGGGCGGCTGAACTGTTGCGCCAACTGCCGACCGTTCCGGCCAGTTCGAAATTGGCCGAAGACGAGGTCAACGCCCTGTTCCAGACCGGCGAGGCCCCCCGTGCTTGCGCACTGGCGGCCGAAAAAGTATCCCAGAACGACAATCCCTTCTGGCAGAAGACCCTGGTGTTCTGCCAAGTCCTGGCCGGGGAATCCGACAAGGCGGGGTTGAGCATCGCCCTGTTGCGCGAGACCGGGCATCGCGACGACGCCTTTTTCCTGCTCACCGATGCCATGGTGTCGGGGGGGGCGGAGCCGCTGAAGTCCCTGCCTGGGGCGACGCCGTTGCACATGGCCATGGCCAGCGCGGCCAAGCTGAAGCTGCCCGCTTCGGTGGCCGAAACCCGGGACCCGGGGGTGCTGAAAATGGCCGCTGAAAATGAAACCCTGGATCTGCCGGTACGGATTTCGGCGGCCGAACGGGCCGAGGCCGCCGGAGCCCTGGCGACCGAGCAGTTGCGGGCACTGTATGTCCAACATCCGTTTACCCGCGAGGAAATGAGCAATCCTTTGAGTCGGGCTCGGGATTTGGGAGGTGCCGCCGGACGGGCGCTGCTCTATCAGGCGGCTCAGGCGCAGGGCATTGCCGCCGCCCGGGCCGAAGTCATGGCCGAGGCGCTCTCCCTGGCCCGCAACGCAGGCTCCCATGCCCAGGCGGCGCGCGTCTATCTGGCTTTGCTCATTGATCAACAGCCGACCGGAGATCTGGACTGGTTCGGACCGGAGGCGGTGCGCGCCTTTCTGGCCGCCGGGGAGCCCGACCGGGCGGCCCGCTGGATGCTGTTGCTGCGGGCCTCGGCCCGGACCGATCCCAAGGCCGAGCAGGCGCTGATTGATCTCATGCCACTGGCCCGTCTGGCCGGGGGGGCCATCGGGACCTCCTGGACTCCCGAGGATCTGGCCCGCTGGCACGACCGCACCCTGTCCCGCGAGGATGGGGCCACGGTGTTGGCCGGTTTCGGGCGCGCCGCGTTGATGTTTTCGTTGCTCGAAGCGACCGGGGAGACCGTGCCCGACGCCTATTGGCTCGATCTTCTGGCCGCCCCGCCACAGCTTTTGAGCGCGCCGCCCAATGCCGCCGCCTGGACCGGACTGGATCGCGCCGTGCGCGCCAGACAACGCGGCGAAGTCGCGCTTTATTCTTTGATTCTGCTGGGCGAAGCCGGGCCAGGCCAGGCCAATCCGCCGGTGCTCCATAAGGTGGTGGGGGCGCTTCAATCGACCGGCCTGCCCCAGGACGCCCGGGCCATCGCCGTGGAAGCGGCCATTGCGGGCGGTCTGTGAGGGGCCGTCCGCCGTCGCCGCGTCCGCCGCTCTCCCGCTCGGCGCAGTTGTTTCTCGACATGTTGAGCGCCGAGCGCGGGGCGGCAGCCAATACCCTCGACTCCTATCATCGGGACCTGGCCGACTTCGAGGCGTTTCTGGGCACCGCGCCGGAAGCCGCGACGACCGAGGATCTGCGGCGTTATCTGGCCCACATGAACCAGGCGGGACTGGCCCCGCGCACCGCCGCCCGACGGCTGTCCGCGCTGCGCCAGTTCTTTCGGTTTCTTCATGGCGAACGACGACGACCGGATGATCCCAGTCTGGCCATCGACAGCCCGCGTCTGGGCCGTCCGTTGCCCAAATATTTGAGCGAGGCGGAGGTGGACCGGTTGTTGGAGAGGACGCGGCTGCGCGACAATAGCGACGGTCTGCGGCTCACCGCGATGCTTGAAATTTTATATGCCACGGGTTTGCGGGTCTCGGAACTGGTCGGCCTGCCGGTGGCCGCGTTGTCGCGGGACGGGCGGGTGCTGGTGGTGCGCGGCAAGGGCGACAAGGAACGTCTGGTCCCCATGAGCGAACCGGCGCGACAGGCCCTGGCGGCCTATATGACGGTGCGTGACCGCTTTCTGCCGCAGGGTGCGACGGCGGCCAAGGCGCGCCGCTTCATGTTCCCCTCAACGGCCCGCGAAGGTCATCTGACCCGCGCCCGATTCGCCCAATTGCTCAAGGAACTGGCGGTAGAAGCGGGGCTGTCGGCGGCCCGGGTGTCGCCGCATGTGCTGCGCCATTCCTTCGCCAGCCACCTGCTGGCCCACGGGGCGGACCTGCGCAGTCTGCAACGGATGCTCGGCCATGCGGATATCTCGACCACGCAGATTTATACCCATGTGCTCGATGAACGACTGAAGCGACTGGTGGAAACGGCCCATCCCCTGGCCCACCTGATGAAGGGTAAAAAATAACGGTCGTTAAAAAACGCTTTTTCGCGTCGCCAACGATGAGTCTTTGTGCTACCAAGCGCTCATGCATACGTATCTCGATTTTGAAAAACCCATCGCCGAGTTGGAAGGCAAAATCGCCGAGCTGCGCCACATGGGCAGTTCGGGCGGGCTGGACATTGCCGAAGAGGTGAGCAAGCTTCAGGGCAAGATGGAGCGACTGCTCAAGCAGACCTACGCCAAGCTGTCCCCCTGGCAGAAAACTCAGGTGGCGCGCCATCCGGACCGGCCCAAGGCCTTGGATTACATCAACGGGTTGATCGACGACTTCACGCCGCTGGCCGGGGATCGGGCGTTCGCTGACGATCAGGCGATCGTCGGCGGCCTGGGACGGCTGCGCGGTCAATCGGTGATGGTCATCGGCCAGGAAAAGGGCCGTGACACGGAATCCCGAGTGCGCCACAATTTCGGCATGCCGCGACCGGAAGGCTACCGCAAGGCCATGCGTCTGATGCGTCTGGCTGACCGCTTCCATCTGCCGGTGATCACCCTGGTCGATACGCCGGGGGCCTATCCGGGCAAGGAAGCCGAGGAACGCGGACAGGCCGAGGCCATCGCCCGCTCCATCGAAACCTGCCTCGATCTGCGGGTGCCACTGGTCAGCGTAATCATCGGCGAGGGGGGCTCGGGCGGGGCCATTGCCCTGGCTTCGGGCAACGTGGTGCTGATGCTGCAACATGCGGTCTATTCGGTGATCTCGCCCGAGGGATGCGCTTCGATTCTTTGGCGCAGCGGCGAGCAGGCGGAAACCGCCGCCGATGCCTTGCGCCTGACCGCCACCGACTTGCAGGCTCTCAAGGTGATCGACGGGATCATTCCCGAGCCCCTGGGCGGCGCGCATCGGGAGCCGACCGCCGCCATCAAGGCGCTGGGCGATGTCCTGGAAAAGAAGCTGAAAGCCCTGGCGGGTCTGGAGGGCGGCGTGATCCGCGCCAAGCGGCGCAGCAAATTCCTCGAAATGGGCAAACAGGGGCTGGCCTGATCAGGTCGTCCCGCGATTGTGGACCCGGTCGCGGATTTCCAGCATCTGGTTGGCATCAATATCGAGCAGCGGCGACAGACGTTGCATCAATCCCGCCTCGAAGTTGTGCAGAATGCCATCGGCGAACATCACTTCCCAGACCATTTCGAGCAGTCGCACCCGATCCTCGCTCGCCAGTTCATCCATCACCACCATGGAACAGCTATAGATTCCATGCGGTCCGGCAAGCACCTCCTCGACCTCCACCAGCAGCGCATCCACCTGCGCCGGGGTAAGGTTGAAGCGGGTCGCCAACAAGCCATGGATGGCCTCTTTTTCCAGGTCATGGAAATGGGCATCGGACTGGGCGGCCTTGACCAGCAATCCGCCGACGGCGATTTGTAGGGAGGTGAACTCCACTTTGCCGTTGTTCTCCAAGGGCCCTTCGAACAGTTTTTCCAATTTTTTGTTCATTCGGGAGAAATCTCCATCCGGGCCCGGACTTCGTCGCGAATGCGCAGGCTGTCCGCCTCGTCGATATCGAGAATGGGGCCGACCCGGCGCATCAGCCGTTCCTCGTACTGGTGCAGGACCCCGTCGGCATACATGATCTCCCAGATCATCTCCAGCAGCGCCATGCGTTCGGTGTCTTCCAGTTCGTCGTTCAGGACCATGGAACAGGCATACATGCCCTTGGAGTCCTTGAGGAAGGCCAGGGCAGCTTCAATCAGCCGCCCGGCTGTTCCGGGGGCGAGGCTGAAACGCCGCGTGAGCTGGGTTTCAATGGTCTCCCGCTCCGCTGCCTGAAAGTCGTCATCGGCCGCCGCCGCCTTGATCATCAAGGCGCCGACCGCGACTTGCAGAATGGAAAATTCCGCCGCGTCGCCGGAGTCGGAAAATATCTTAGTCAGCCGGTCTGTCATGAGCGTTATTCTGGCGAACCCCCGGGTGAGCGTCCAGTACTATTGAGCTGCCTGTCCGTGACAATGTTTGAACTTGCGACCCGACCCACAGGGGCAGGGGGCATTGCGCGACACCTTGCCCCATGTGGCTGGGTCCTGGGGGTCGATTGCGTCGGCGGCCTGACGGGAGCGAATGGGAGCCGGTCCCGAACCGTCGGACTTTTCAGAGGCCTCGGAGTCGCCCAACAGGCCGGTGACCTGGGAATAGCCGAGCGCTGGATCAATCCGCGATTCGTGCATTTCCTGTGGCCCACCGCTGAGCGAGAAGTCCTGTGACGGGGCCATGTGCAATTCCACATGCATCAACAACTGGGTGACCCGTTCGCGCAGCACCGACAACAGGTCGTCAAACAGATTGAAGGCTTCCCGCTTGTATTCGTTCAGCGGGTCGCGCTGACCATAGGCGCGCAGGCCGATGCCCTGACGCAGATGGTCGAGGGTCAGCAGATGATCCTTCCAGACGAAGTCCAACACCTGAAGCAGGACGTTCTTTTCCACGTCGCGCATCACCTCGGGGCCGTAATTGGCGACCTTCTCCGCCGCCTTGCTGTCGGCCTTCTTGAGAATCCGCTCGCGGATTTCCTGGTCGGCGATGCCTTCTTCCTTCGACCAGTCGGTGATCGGCAGGTCCAGCCCGAGAACACGCAGAACCTCCTCATGCAGGCCGTTGGTATCCCATTGCTCGGCATAGGCCTTTTCCGGGATGCAGCGGGCGACCATTTCCTCGATCACCTGATGGCGCATGTCGGCCACCGTATCGGCCACATTCTGGGTCGCCATCAATTCCTTGCGCTGTTCATAGATGACCTTGCGCTGGTCGTTCATCACGTCGTCGAATTTCAGCAGGTTCTTGCGGATTTCGAAGTTGCGCGCCTCGACCTTCTGTTGCGCCTTTTCCAGCGCCTTGTTGATCCAGGGATGGACGATCGCCTCACCGTCCTTGAGGCCCAGCTTCTGCAACATGCCGTCGATGCGCTCGGAGCCGAAAATCCGCATCAGGTCGTCTTCGAGGGACAGATAGAACTTCGATCCGCCGGGATCGCCCTGACGTCCCGAACGGCCGCGCAACTGGTTGTCGATGCGGCGGCTCTCGTGGCGTTCGGTGCCGATCACGTAGAGTCCACCGGCCTCCAGCACGATCTTCTTGTTGGCCGCCACTTCCGCCTGGATTGCTTCCTTGCCTTTTTGGAACGCCTCGCTCTCCGGGTCCAGCTTGCCCAACTCGTTGTGGATTCGCATATCCACGTTGCCGCCCAGCTTGATGTCGGTGCCGCGTCCGGCCATGTTGGTGGCGATGGTCACCGCGCCGGGGGCACCGGCCTGGGAGATGATGATGGCCTCGCTGGCGTGATGCTTGGCGTTCAGTACCGCATGGGGAATCTTGCGCTTTTTCAGCAGGGCGGCCAGGGTTTCCGACTTCTCGATGGAGACCGTGCCGACCAGGGTCGGCTGTCCGCGCTTGTGGCATTCGGCGATCAGATCGGCGATGGCCTCGTTCTTTTCCACCGCCGTGCGGTAGACCTCGTCGTCCTCGTCGATGCGGGTGACCGGGACGTTGGTTGGCATCTCCACCACATCGAGCTTGTAGATCTCGGCGAATTCCCCGGCTTCGGTCATCGCGGTGCCGGTCATGCCGGCCAGCTTGGGGTAGAGGCGGAAATAGTTCTGGAAGGTGATCGAGGCCAGGGTCTGGTTCTCGTTCTGGATCGCCACCCCCTCGCGGGCTTCCAGCGCCTGATGCAGGCCTTCGGAAAAGCGGCGGCCCTCCATCATGCGTCCTGTGAACTCGTCGATGATGACCACCTTGTTGTCCTTGACCACGTAGTCCACGTCGCGGGTGAACAGCACATGGGCGCGCAGGGCCTGATTGATATGGTGGACCAGGGAAATGTTTTGCAGGTCGTACAGGCTGCCCTCGGTCAGCACGCCGATCTCGCGCAACAGACCTTCCATCTTCTCGGTGCCAACTTCGGTGAAGGTGGCGGAGCGGGACTTTTCGTCCTTTTCGAAATCCTCCGGCAGCAAGTTGGGGATCAGCTTGTCGATCCGCGCATAAAGCTCGGAATTGTCCTCGGTGGGGCCGGAGATGATCAACGGCGTGCGCGCCTCGTCGATCAGGATGGAGTCCACCTCATCGACGATGGCAAAATTGAACGGCCGCTGCACCATGTCTTCGAGCCGGAATTTCATGTTGTCACGCAGGTAATCGAAGCCCAACTCGTTGTTGGTGCCGTAGGTGACGTCACAGGCGTAGGCCCGTTGACGCTGGGCGTCGTCCAGTCCGTGCACGATGCAGTCGACGGTCAGACCGAGAAAGCGGTAGACCTGCCCCATCCATTCGGCGTCGCGTTTGGCCAGATAGTCGTTGACCGTGACCACATGCACGCCCTGGCCCGACAAGGCATTGAGATAAACCGGCAGGGTGGCGACCAGGGTCTTGCCTTCACCGGTCTTCATCTCGGCAATCATGCCACGGTGCAACACAAGCCCGCCCATGATCTGCACATCGTAGGGGCGTTCGCCGAGGGTCCGTTTGGCCGCCTCGCGCACGGTGGCGAAGGCGTCGGGCAGAATATCGTCGAGGCTTTCGCCCTGCTCAAGGCGGCCACGCAGCCACGGCGTACGGGCCGCCAGATCGGCATCACTGAGGGACGAAACCTCGGGCTCCAGGGCGTTGACCGCCTCGATGGTCTTGGTCAGGCCCTTGATGAAGCGATCGTTGGCCGAACCGAACAGCTTGCGGGCAATGGCGCCAAACATGGGAAAATCCTCGGACTAAATGGTGTCATGGGCGCAAACGGAATGTCCCGGCACGGGGCTTCCCACGCAGTTGGGCAAGAGATAGAGGCGACAGCCGGTCCTGTCAACGGCACTGCCCAATTCCGCTCAAGGGAATTTGTGCGGCAAAGTTATTCCGGGGCTGTACCAAAACCGGACAATCTGTTATGATGCGCGGTGCGGCGCGGAGGTTTTACAGGGCAGAAGCCTGTCCCTGCGGTCCGTAGTGTACCCTCAGAAGGAGGCCAAATATATGAACGAAAGCAATATCGGGGGGCTCCCCTCCCAGCAAGTGCCGCCCAAGGCAGATGCCCGCGCGGCCCATCAGCAACCGGCGGAACGGCCCGACATCGACCGCTTGCAGCATCAGCAGGCGGCCGAGCGGCAGAAGCCCGTTGCCAGCGAACATCAGAAAAAATCCGGCGATTCCACCGACAGCGGCTCCGGCGTGGTGGTCGATCTGAAGTCGATTCCGCGCGCCGCCTTGCCGACCATTACCGGCGTGTCTCCGGCGCGGGCCTTGTCCTATGCGGTGGCGGCCCTCAAATCCGAACTCTCCACCCTGTTCGTGGTGCTCGGTCAGACCGGCGATACTTCGTCCGGTGTTGCCCAGAAAGTTGGCGCGACCATCGAACACGACATCAGTTTCAATCAGGGCGGCGGTGCCGGAGTCACCCAGGCCGTCACCCAGGCGCTGGACGGGTTTACCGTTCCGCCCATTAAGACTTCCGGCGGGTTCAGTGTCGCCGCCACCGATTCGGCGGATATTTCCATCGCCGTCCAGGATCTTCAGATCAGCCTGGGGGCCGGTGGCGGCATTGGGGTCAGCTATTCAGGCATCGACGTGGTGGTGGAGACCTCGCCCGGTGCAGCGCTGGTGAACGGCGGTCAGTCCAATTTCGCCCAGGATCTGACCGGCAGCGAGGTGGATCTTGCCGGTCTGACCTCGGGAATCGCCTTCGCCTCGGGGACCGATGCCCTGCGCGGCCACGTGGCGCGGGTGGGGTCGCGGCCCGAAATCGAACTGGAGCTACCGCCCGCCGCCCGGTCCAAGGAGCCACTTCGGGTGGCGACCTATGGTCCGCAGGCGATCCGTCCCGGTGCCCCACCGCAAGAACAACAGGCCGGGCTGGACCTGTTACGGCGTCGGGTTGATCTGGCGATTTCCTCCCTGATGCTGGTCAAGGGCGGCTCTCTGCGTGAAGGGGAGGGTGAGAAAGGTCTGACGCTGGTCAGTCTGGATGCCATCCGGCCGCTGTTCTCGCGCCGCGAGGGGCAGGTCCAGTTGTCCGCCGGTTTGGTCGAATTCGCTCAGGCGGCAGAGCGGGCGACCCTGCCCAAGGATCAAGTGGGCGGCAGCAAGTTCGACTCCAAGGCCTGATTTGCAGGTGTTGACTCGGGCCGGTAGTCGCCGGTCCGGGCGGCCCTGGGGAGCCTGTCGACGCGCGTCCCGACTCGAGGGCAAGGCCTCGGGTCTGGGGCGTTTTTTCGGTTGCGTTCCTTGAAATCCCCATACCCCCTTGCCGCTTGGGCAGTGATATGCTTCAGTCACGGCCCAATTGTTTTCTCGAAGGATACAGCTTCATGATCGCACGTCTTGTCCGTACCACCGCCGTCTGCCTGATTGCGGCGGGTTCCGTGTTCGCCACTGCCCGCGCCGCCGACCCCACCCCCGAAACGGTGGTGGCCCGGGTCAACGGCGAGCCGATCTTGTTCGGTGAGCTTCTGGTGGCGCGCGAACAATTGCCGGAGAAGGCGCAGCAGGTGCCGATCGACCAGGTCTACGGCGTTCTGTTGTCGGCGCTGGTCAACAACAAGCTGCTGGCCGTCGAGGCGCGGAGCCGTGGATTGCAGGACCTGCCCGACATCAAGGAGCGGGTGCATCGGGTCGAGGATCAACTCATCGCCCGGCAGTTGCTGGTCGAGCATGTGACCTCGCGGATGAACGACAAGGATATCCAGGACACCTATCAACAAGTGGTGGCGCAGAATACCGGCGTCGAGGAAATCCACGCCCGCCACATTCTGGTGGACGACGAAGCCAAGGCGGCGGAACTGATCACCCAGCTCAACGGCGGAGCCAATTTCGCCGAGCTGGCAGTCAAGAATTCCATCGGCCCGACCGGTCCCAATGGCGGCGACCTGGGCTGGAATCGTCAAGGTTCCCTGGTGCCGGAATTCGAGGCGGCGGCCCTGGCCCTGCAAAAAGGCACCTTCACCACCAAGCCGGTCAAAACGGCGTTCGGTTGGCATGTGATCTTCCTGGAGGACAAGCGGACCGCACCGGTGCCGACCCTGGAACAGTCGATGCCCGCCATTCGGGCCAAGCTGTCCAATGACTATGCGGTAGAACTGACCAAAAGCCTGATGGCCAAGGCGCAGGTCGAGCGGTTCGGCCTCGACGGTACGCCGTTGCCCGCGCCGACGGCCCCGGCGGCACAGTAAGTCGGCCATGAGCAAGGTATCGCCCCTGGCCCCGGCGGCCTTTCCCGCCTTGCCCGTGATCGAGGGTGTGCGACTGGCCGCCCACGCGGCGGGGATTCGGTATCGCAATCGCAGCGATCTGATGCTGATGCATTTCCCCGACGGGGCGGAAGCGGCGGGGGTGTTCACCACCTCCAAAACCGCCTCCGAGCCAGTGCATTGGTGCCGCAACGCCTTGCAGGTCAGCGGCGGTCGGGCCCATGCCCTGCTGGTCAATGCGGGGAATGCCAATGCCTTCACCGGCATGGCGGGCAAGCGGTCGGTGGAACGCACCCTGGCCCGCTGCGCTGCGGTTGTCGGCTGTCCGGAAACGGAGATCTATCTGGCCTCCACCGGCACCATTGGTCAGGACCTGCCCGATCAGCGCATCACCGATGCCATGGAAGCCATATACGGTGCCCTGGCCCCCGACAATTGGGAGGCCGCCGCGCGCGCCTTCATGACCACCGATACCTTCCCCAAGGGCGCGACCCGGACCACGAAGATCGGCCATGTTCCGGTCCGGATCAACGGCATTGCCAAGGGCTCGGGCATGATCGCCCCGGACATGGCGACCATGTTGTCCTATGTGGTGACCGATGCCGATCTGCCCTCCGACGTCTTGCAGCAATTGCTGCGGGCCGCTGTGGATGAAACTTTCAACTGCATCACCGTCGATTCCGACACCTCCACGTCCGATAGCCTGATGCTGTTCGCCACCGGCAAGGCGGGCAATCCGGTGCCCGGCACGGCAAGCGATCCGCTGTTGGAGGGATTTCGCACAGCGTTGCACGACCTGTTGCTGGATCTGGCCCTGTTGGTGGTCAAGGACGGCGAAGGGGCCTCCAAGCTGATCGAGGTGCAGGTCAGCGGCGCGGAAAATGACCGGGCGGCCAAAAAGATCGCCTTTTCCATCGCCAACTCGCCGCTGGTCAAAACGGCCATCGCCGGGGAGGACGCCAACTGGGGCCGTATCGTCATGGCGGTCGGAAAGTCCGGCGAAGCGGCCGAGCGGGACAAGCTGGTGATTTCCATCGGCGGCATTCCGGTGGCGGCCGAAGGCCGCGCCGTGCCCGACTACGACGAAGCGCCGGTGGCGGCCCACATGAAGGGCAAGGAAATCCTCATTCAGGCGGATGTGGGAATCGCCGATGGCAGCGCCACCGTCTGGACCTGCGATTTGACCTACGAGTACATCCGGATCAACGCCGACTATCGGACATGAGGGCGGATGTCGTCCTTAGATCCTGACGGCTGTTTCGGTGCCCTGCCGCCCCATCGCCCGCTGCCGGTGCTGCTGGTCAGCGCGGTGGCGTTGCTCGATGCGGACAACCGGGTGCTGCTGGCGCAACGCCCGGAGGGTAAGGCGATGGCCGGATTGTGGGAGTTTCCCGGCGGCAAGGTGCAGGCGAACGAAAGCCCGGAAACGGCGCTGGTGCGGGAGTTGCGCGAGGAATTGGGGATCGACGTCACGGAAAGCTGTCTCGCGCCATTGACCTTCGCCTCGCACCAATATGACGACTTTCATCTGATGATGCCGCTGTATGTCTGCCGCACCTGGAAGGGGCAGGTCCGACCGATGGAGGGGCAGAGTCTGCAATGGGTCCGCCCGGCGCGATTGGCTGAATTTCCCATGCCGCCCGCCGACTTGCCGTTGATTCCGCTGTTGCGGGACTGGCTGTAGCGGATTAGGTTACGCGCTGCTCCGATCGCCAATCCGCGAGGCCGTCTTGAAATATATTTCCACCCGCGGGCAGGCCCCCGACCTGCCCTTCGACGATGTGTTGCTGACCGGCCTGGCCCGGGACGGCGGTCTTTACGTGCCCGATCAATGGCCGACGTTCAGCGATGCCGACTGGCGGGCCTTGCGCGGCTTGCCCTATTGGGAAATCGCCACCCGAGTGATGCGTCCCTATGTGGCCGGGGTGATTCCCGAAGATGTTTTTGCGGATATGGTGCGCGACGCCTATGCCGGTTTCGGCCATCGTGCCGTCGCGCCGATGAAACAACTGGGCGATAATTTGTGGCTGATGGAACTGTTCCATGGCCCGACCCTGGCCTTCAAGGACATGGCCATGCAGATCCTCGGGCGGCTGTTCGACTATGTCCTCAGCAAGCGCGGCGAGACGGTGACCATCGTCGGGGCGACGTCGGGCGATACCGGCTCGGCGGCCATCGAGGCCTGCCGCGACCGGGAGGCCATCGAATGCTTTATCTTGTATCCCCATGGCCGGGTGTCCGACGTGCAGCGCCGCCAGATGACCACCGTGCCCTCGGACAACGTGCATTGCATCGCCCTGGAAGGCACCTTCGACGATTGCCAGGACGCGGTGAAGGCGATGTTCAACGACATTGCGTTCCGTGATGCCCGGCGACTGTCGGCGGTCAATTCCATCAACTGGGCAAGGATCATGCCGCAGATCGCCTATTACGTGGCGGCGGCGGTAAACCTGGGAGCCCCGGATCGGCCGGTGTCCTTTGCCGTGCCCACCGGCAACTTCGGCAATATCTTCGCGGCCTACGCGGCGGGCAAGATGGGGCTGCCCATCGCCCAATACATCATCGGTTCCAATTCCAACGATATCCTGACCCGCACCCTGGAGACCGGCCACATGAGCATGGCGCAGGTGGTGCCGACCCTCAGCCCGAGCATGGATATCCAAGTGTCGTCCAACTTCGAGCGGCTGCTGTTTGATCTCTATGGGCGGGACGGAGCGGCGCTGACCGAAGCCATGACCCGCTTCCGGGCCGACGGCACTTTGAGCTTCGGGCGCAATCAATGGGACCCCCTAAAGGCCCAATTCACCGGATTCCGCATGGATGACACGCAGACCCGGGAGGCCATCCGGGCTGTCCATCAAAGCACCGGCGAATTGCTCGATCCCCATTCGATCATCGGCCTGATGGCGGCCGAACAACGCCGGGCCGATCCGTCGGTGCCGGTGGTCGCCATGGCCACCGCCCATCCGGCCAAGTTCCCGGCGGCGGTGGAAGAAGCGACCGGGGTCCATCCGGCGCTGCCCCCCCGCATGGCCGATCTGTTCGATCGCCCGGAACGGTTCACCGTGCTGCCCAACAGGCTGGATGGCCTGAAAGACCATATTACGTCCACATTGACCACGCGGGGCAAGGTTTGAAAAACGTTCAGGTAACCACTCTGCCCTCCGGTCTGCGTGTCGTCAGCGATTTCATGCCAACGGTCGAGACGGTCTCCCTGGGGGCCTGGGTGGAAGTGGGGACCCGCCACGAAAAGCCGATGCGCAACGGCATCTCCCATCTGCTCGAACATATGGCTTTCAAGGGCACCCCGACCCGCGACGCGCAGGACATTGCCGAGGAAATCGAGGCTGTCGGAGGGTCGATCAACGCCTATACCTCGCGCGAGCATACCGCCTATTACGCCAAGGTGCTGAAGGAAGACAGCGCGCTGGCAATGGATATTCTGGCCGATATTTTGCAAAACTCGCTGCTCGACGGCGCGGAATTGGAACGCGAACGGGCGGTCGTCTTGCAGGAAATCCATCAGGCCCACGATACCCCCGACGATATCGTGTTCGACTACTTCCAGGAAACCGCCTTCCCGGATCAGCCGCTCGGGCGTCCGGTGCTGGGTACCCTGGAACGGATCGGCGGGCTGACCCGGCAGGATCTGGTCGAGCATATGGATGACCACTATAGCGCCTCGCAGATGGTGCTGTCGGCATCCGGGAACCTTGACCATGACGCCCTGGTGGCGCTGGCCGGGACCGCCTTCGAGAGGCTGACTTCGACCACCCCCGGCAAGCCTCAGACGGCCCGCTATGCGGGAGGGGAATGCCGTAAAAATCGCGATCTGGAACAGGTCAATCTGGTGTTCGGTTTCGGCGGCACGCCCTACGGCCATCCGGACTATTATGCGTCCAGCGTGCTCAGTGGCCTGCTCGGCGGCGGCATGTCGTCGCGGCTGTTCCAGGAAATCCGGGAAAAACGGGGGCTGGTCTATTCCATCTACAGTTTCACATCAAGCTACACCGACGACGGTTTGTTCGGCATTTATGCCGGCACCGGGCAGGACGAAGTGGCCCAGGTGATGCCGGTGATCTGCGATCAGATCCGCGCGGTGTGCGACGGCGTGACCGACAAGGAAGTGGCCCGGGCCAAGGCCCAGATCAAGGCGTCGATTTTGATGTCCCTGGAAAGCACCGGCTCCCGTTGCGAACAACTTGCGCGGCAGATGCTGATCTTCGGGCGTCCGCTGCCGATTGCGGAAATCGTCGAAAATCTCGACGCGGTGGATCGGGAGTCCGTGCTCGCCGTTGCCCAGCGGATTTTCAAGAGTCCGCCGACCCTGGCCGCCGTCGGGCCGTTGCACAAACTGGAAAGCCTGGAAAAGCTCACGGCGCGTCTGAACTGAGCGCCTTCTGAGCCGCGTCCTCTTCGGCCGGATACAGGGTGAAGTGGAGGGTCGCTCCCTGACCTTCTCCCGCCGATTCGATCCAGATTCGACCGCCGTAGCGCTCGACAATCTTGCGACAGAGGGCCAGACCGATGCCGGTGCCCTCGTATTTGTCGTCCGTATGCAGCCGCTGGAAGATCAGGAAAATACGCTCCTGGTAACTGGCCGCCACCCCCATGCCATTGTCGGACAGGGTAAAGTGCCATTGCAGGCCCTCGCGCCGGGCGGCGAAATGAATTTCCGGCACGACCTCCTTGCGGCGGTATTTCAGGGCATTCTCCAGCAGGTTTTGGATCAATTGTTCCAATTGGCTGCGATCCCCCAGAACATGCGGAAGCGGCTTGTCCTGGGTGATGATGGCACCGGTTTCCGTGATCCGTGACGCAACCAGGGCCAGCCCCTGTTCCCAGACCGCCTGCATGGAGACTGGGGCGAAAGAAATTTTGTCGGCTCCGATTCGGGAAAAATTGAGCAGATTGAGAATCAGGTCCGACATGCGTTTGCTGGCGTTGGCGGCAAAAGCGATGAACTCCCGCCCGTCCTTGTCCAGTTTGTCGGCGTAGCGTCGTTCGAGCAACTGCACGTAACTGGTGACCGTGCGCAGGGGCGTTTGCAGGTCATGGGAGGCCAGATAAACGAATTGCTCCAAATCCTGATTGGAGCGTTTCAACTCTTTTTCGCTGGCCCGAAGCTGTTTGAGATACTGCTCCTGGGCCTCGGCCATGGCGTTGAAGCTGTGGCCCAGGCGGTCGATCTCGTCGCCGCCCCGGCCCACCTCCACCCGCACCGACTGATCATGCAGCGCCAGCGCTTCGGCGGCATGGGCGACCGCCCGCAGGCGTCGGGTCAGCCAATAGCCGATCAACGAGAACAGCAACGTTGAGCCGACAATGGCTAGGCCCAGAATGCCTGCCGCCGTGCGTCGCATGTCCTGTCGGGCCTTGATGAAATCGGCGGTGGATATGCCGAAGTACAGGGTTCCGTAAATCTGTCCGCCCAGGGTGATGGGGGTCGACGCATGCCAGATCTTCTCCACCCCCTTGCCGGGGCGACCGATTGAGTCGGGGGGCGGGGCCTCCTCCGCCCAGCCGCTGCGGGCCATCACTTGCCCGGTGGAGTCATACAACAAAAGGTATTCGATGTTTCCGATGGTATGGATGGCGTCCAGGCTGTCCTGCAAAGTACCGGAATCCCGCTCGACCAGGGGCGGGGCAAGGGCGGTGGAAAACAACTGCGCCAATTCCGCCAAACGGGTCTCCGTATGTCGGCTGTGGACGTCTTCGAGAACTTCCGAGTCGTTGGCGAACAGCGCCAGCAGCATGAGGACTTCAACAGCCAGACTGGCGAGGACCAATTTAAAGCCAAAGGATCGGAAAAGCGGAGGCAGCATGGAGGTTCCAGACCCGATCTACGGCACGTCGAGGGCTCGGCGGACCGACCCCAAATAGCGGTCCAGGGACGTCAAATCGTCACTGGATACCGGCGCAATATGACCATAGCCGGTGGCCTGGGCGAACGCCCGCCCTTCGTCGCTGGCGGCAAAATCAAGCAGCGCCTGTCGGACCGCCTGGACCTCCGCGTCCTCGACTTGCGGAGCGGCGAGAAACAGGATGAAGATCGGCTCGTCCACCGTGTTGCCGATGACCCGCAGGCGATCAATGGTCTCGGGGGCCATGCTGGCCAGGGTCTTGTACCAGACCAGGGCGGCGTCGCTTTCGCCGTTCAGCACCGACAGCACCGCCGCATTATGGGAGGGTTTGGCGATCAGGGTTACGGTCTCGCCCGGCATCAGACCGGCATCGACCAGTGCCTCGGCCCCCATCATGGTGATGATCGCCAACGGGTCCGGCGTGCTCACCGTCAGCCCGCGCAGGTCGGCCAGGGACGCGCCGGGGCTCTCCTGGGCGACCAGGAAGGTGCCGCGCAGGACGGCCTTCATCTGCAACAGCACCCGATAGCCGTCGTCCACTTCCGCCAGGCGACCGAAATGCGGCACATCGAAAATGAACCGATAGGCCCGATCACGGGTCTTGAGCGCGAAGGTCTGGAAATCCGTCGCGGTGACAAAATAGGTCGGTCGTCCCAGGGTTTTTTCCAGATGGACCCGCAACGGCTCGTATTGCTTGAACAGCAAACGGGTGCTGTAGTAGGGGGTGATGCCGATTTCCAGCGGCTCCGCAGCCCACGATGGCCCCTGAATCAAAACGCCCAGGGCCAGGACCATGAGCCACCGGCGGAAAAGTCCTTTGAGCAATCCTGCGACTCCCCCCACAGAGCCACCTTTCCACACACTTTGGAAAGAGCAACTCAGGTCCGATTGCATTTCGGGTATCTACCTCCCAAGTATAACCCAACATATTGGGTTGTCATAGATTTTTCATCGTTCAGGGGGCTCAGGAGTCTTCGGCATCGAGATATTCCTCGATCAGGTCGTAAATCACCGGCGCGTCGTCCTCGCTGGTGACGGCAAGGTTGGTGCGTTCGCCGAAGGTATTGAGCAGGTAGCCCCGCTCGACGCAGAGCCGTTCCAGGGCGGCGATGAAGGGCTCCAGCACCTGCGCGTTGAGGGTATCGGCGGTGGGGCAGGCGGCCATGCGCTCAAGCAAATCGCGGTGCAGGGTCTGGGCAGCCTTTTTGCCGTCCTTGCTCATGCGTGACCCGCCTCAAGCGACAGCAACGACGAGTCGATGCCCAGCCGGGCCAGGGCCTGCTCCCATTTGTGGTCCGTATCGGGATCGAAAATCAGACGGCTGTCGCCGGGCAGGTTGAGCCAGCCATTGGCCAGGATCTCGTCGTCCAACTGCCCCGGTCCCCAGCCCGCGTACCCGAGGGCCAGCAGGGAGCGGTCCGGACCATGGCCGTGGGCGATGGCGCGCAGGATATCCACCGTCGCCGTCAAGGCGATGTCGCCATCGACCCGCAGGGTGGAGTCCTGGAAATAGTCGGCGGAATGCAGGACGAAGCCGCGTCCCGTATCCACCGGTCCGCCCACATGCACCCGAATGCGCTCATCGACGCCGATGGGGTCGATGTCAAGTTGTTCCAGCAGGTCGGGCAGGGTGAAGGAGTCCATCACCCGGTTGATGACCAGCCCCATGGCCCCTTCCGGCCCGTGGGCGCAGATGTAGATCACCGAGCGCTCGAAGCGCGGGTCACCGATTCCCGGCATGGCCACCAGAAGCTGGCCGGACAGGGTTACCAGATCGAGGGTTTCGTTCTTGCTCATGGTTTCATTATCGCACAGGGGATCGTTCGACCCAATGCCCTTGTCGGGTCGGGCGATGTCGGGCGATCAAATATCCGTGTAGGGCATTTCCCTGCCGCGTAAACAGGTTATAGTCAAAGGATGATGATTCGAATTTTGATGTTCCTGTTGATCGGCCTGGGGGCCGTTTTTTCGTCGCCTGCCCCGGCCCCGGCGGCCGGTTCCGAATGGGCGCGTCTGGAGCATGTCTCCCTGCGCCTGATTTCGGCCGACAATGCCCTGCCTGGGGAGGAGGCCCGGTTGGGGCTGTATTTCCAACTGGAAGACGATTGGAAAATCTACTGGCGGTCACCGGGGGATGCCGGGTTTCCGCCGCAGATTGATTGGAGCGGCTCGCGAAATCTGGCCGACGTGGAGATTCTGTGGCCCGCTCCGGTGCGTTTTTCCGCCGCTGGATTCGAGACCATCGGCTACAAGCACGAGGTGGTGCTGCCGCTGTTGGCCCGGCTGGAGAATCCAGGCCGGGACGTGGCCCTGCGCGGCAATGTGGATTTCCTGGCCTGCGCCGAAATCTGCATTCCCTATCAGGTGGATCTGGCGCTCGATCTGCCGGGCGGCGAGGCCATCACATCGAGCCCCGAAGCGGCTCTGATCGACCTCTACCAGGCCCAGGTGCCGGGCAATGGCGCGGCGCACGGATTGACCCTTGAACCGATTGTTGGTCTGATCCCGGGTGAGAAGCCCGTGCTGCTGGCGGCGGCCCAGGGCATGGCCCCCTTCGAGGCCCCGGATCTTTACGTGGAGGGACCGCCCGAACTGATCTTCGGCAAGCCTGTGGCCTCCCTGGCCGGGGGCGGACGGCAGGCCAGCTTCCGCATTCCCGTCGAGGGCCTGAAGGACGTGGCGGACGGCGGCATCGGGGCGACCCTGACCCTGACCCTGGTTGATGGGCCGCGCACCGCTGAACGGCAATCGACGATCATCGCGAATACGCCAAACAGCCTTTCGGTGTCCGCAGACGCGGCGACGGTTTCCCTGCCCCTGATCCTGGCGCTGGCGCTGCTCGGCGGGTTGATCCTCAACCTGATGCCCTGCGTGCTGCCGGTGCTGTCCATCAAGCTGCTCGGGGTGATCGGTCACGGCGGCGGCGATCCTCGCGAGGTGCGCCTGGGGTTCGTGGCCTCGGCGGCGGGCATCGTCACCACCTTCCTCGGGCTGGCGACGGTGCTGATCCTGCTCAAGCAGGGCGGAGCCTCCATCGGCTGGGGCATTCAGTTCCAGCAGCCCTGGTTCCTCACCGCCATGGCGCTGCTGGTCACCCTGTTCGCCTGTAATCTCTGGGGCTGGTTCGACATCCGCCTGCCGCAATGGCTCAATGACCTGGGGGCTACAGGGGCCGGTCGGGTGCATGGTCTGGGCGGGCATTTTCTGACCGGAGTGTTCGCCACCCTGCTGGCGACTCCCTGTTCGGCCCCCTTCCTGGGCACGGCGGTCGGGTTCGCCCTGGCTCGGGGCGCGGTGGAAATTCTGGCGGTATTTCTGTTCATCGGGCTCGGTCTGGCGCTGCCCTATCTGCTGGTGGCGGCCCGTCCGACATGGGCCACCCGACTGCCCCGACCGGGCGCATGGATGGTGACCCTGAAGAAAATTCTGGGCTTCGCCCTGGCGGCGACGGCGGTCTGGCTGGTCAGCGTGATGGTGGCCCAGGTGGGGCGCGACGCGGCTGTGATGGTCGGTGGCCTGCTGCTGCTTCTGAGCGCGCTGTTTGCCCTTCGCGCCCGGCTCGGCAAGGCCCTCACGCCGCTGGTGACTCTGCTGGCGGTGGCGGCGTTTGTCGTCCCTGCCGACGAGGCCCCGACCTCCAGTGCTGATCCGCAGGGGCTCTGGCAACCGTTCGATGAGGCGGCCATTGCGGGACTGATTGCCGAGGGCAAGATTGTCTTCGTCGATGTGACGGCCGACTGGTGTCTGACCTGTCAGGTCAACAAGGCGGCGGTGCTCCAGGTGGACCCGGTGCATGCCCGCCTGAACGCCCCCGAGGTGGTGGCCATGAAGGCCGACTGGACCCGGCCCAGCGAGACCATCGCCGCCTATCTGGCACAATTCGGGCGCTACGGCATTCCCTTCAACGCCGTTTACGGGGCGGCGACGCCGGACGGTCAGCCGCTGCCTGAGCTGCTGACCTCCTCCATGGTGCTCGAAGCCCTGGATCGGGCGCGGGGCGTCGGCCCATGACCCCAATTGCCGTGGGCGACCGCCTGCCCGACGTGTCGCTGAAGAGTTTCGATGCGACGGGTGAATTCCTCAACCTGCAAACCGCTTCCTGCTTTGCCGACCGGCGGGCGGTGCTGTTCGGCCTTCCCGGGGCCTTCACGCCGACCTGTTCGACCCTGCATTTACCGGGCTATGCGAAAAATCAACCACGGTTTTTGGAACGGGGCATTGATCTGCTGGCCTGTCTGTCGGTCAACGATGTGTTCGTCATGCGGGCTTGGGCGGAGGCCCAGCAGGTGGCGGGGCGGGTGCTCATGCTGGCCGACGGCAATGGGGAAATGACCCGGGCCCTGGGCCTGGAAACCGATGCCACGGCCTACGGCATGGGCCTGCGCGCCCAACGGTTCGCCATGGTGCTGGACAACGGTCGGGTGAGCCAATTGCACATCGAAGCCCCGGGGGAATACCGGGTATCGGATGCCGACTACGTTTTGCGACATCTCTAGTCAAAAACTTATTTGGCCTGTACCATGGCCGGCCCTGCCACCGTTCGGAGACGAGGTGCCGTTTCGTGACATCCTTGCAGACCCGATTGATCATTCTGATTGGTGGCTTGCTGTTTCTGGCTTTTGCCGGACTGGAAGGACTGTCCTATTTCCGGGCCAAGGAAGCCGCCGTCCAGGAAGCCTACCAGAGGGCGGAGGGGTTGCGCGGAGTGCTCATGGCACTGCGCCGGGTCTATCAGCACCAGTTTCTGGAGAGCGGGATTGAACTGACTCCGAAGACCATCGGCTTTCTGCCCGCCCATTCCATCTCGCGGATTTCCGAGGAGTTCAAGTCCTGGGACCATTCCGGCGTTTCCTTCAACAATGTGTCGGACAATCCTCGGAATTCCAGGAACAGGGCCGATGCGGTCGAGGAAGCGGCGATGCAATTTTTCCGCCAGAACCGCCAGGAAGAGCGTCGCCTGACCACCTTCAAGGGCGGTGACGGCGAAACCTATTTCCACTATGCCAGCCCCATCTGGGTGGAGAAATACTGCTTGAAATGCCATGGGCGCCGCGAAGATGCACCGCAAACCATTCGGGACGCCTACGACACGGCCTTCGACATGAAGGTCGGGGACCTGCGCGGCATCGTGAGCATCAAAATTCCGGGCGGGGATCTGGATCAACGGATCTGGAACACGGTGATGCAGGATCTGGTCGTCCACCTGCTGGTGTTCATCGGGCTGTTTCTGATCATCACCCTGACCGTTCGCCGCTTCCTTACCCGACCTGCCATCCTGCTCTCGAAGGGCCTCGACGCGCTGGCTGCGGGCGACCTGAATCACCGCATTTCCGGCCTGGAAGGGGAATTTTCGCAAATCGGCGATCATTTCAACAAGATGGGAGAGCAATTGGCCCGGACGCAAAACGAACTGCGACGCTCCAACGATGAACTGCGCCAGTTCGCCTATGTGTCCTCGCACGATCTGCGGGAGCCGTTGCGCATGATCACCTCCTATTTGCAGCTTCTCCAACGGAAATGTACCGGGCTGCTGGATCAGGATGCCCATCAGTTCATCGGCTATGCGGTCGATGGGGCATTGCGGATGGATTCCCTGATCAGCGACCTGTTGGCCTTGTCCCAGGTGGAAACCCATCGCGATAAACTGTCCGCCGTCGATTGTGAACGTCTGACAAAAAACGTGATGGAGGGATTGCGGGTCGAGCTGGAGGAGTCCGGCGGTACCGTGGTGTGTGAAAAATTGCCGAGCATTCAGGGAGATCCATCGCAAATTGGACAACTGTTCCAGAACCTGATTGTCAATGCGCTCAAATATCGCCGACCCGACGGACGGCCGGAGATTCGGATATCCGGCGCGGTGGAAAAGGGCATGGTCCATGTCGCGGTGGCCGATAACGGAATCGGCATCGACCCCGTCTATCATGATCGGATTTTCATTATTTTCCAGCGCCTGCATCAGCGTGAGGAATACGGCGGGACCGGAATCGGGCTGGCCATCTGTAAGCGCATCGTCGAGCGCCATGGGGGGCGAATCTGGGTGGAAAGTGAACTGGGGCAGGGGGCGACCTTCCACTTCACCCTGCCACTCAGCCCGGCAGAACCTCCGCCGTCCGCTTGAGTTCCAATGCCGTCTCCTGATCGCGGATCGGGCTCAGATTGTCGAGAAACTGTTGGGCGCTGGCGGCCCAGGAAAACTTCTCCGCATGGGGGCGGCACAACTGGCGGGGAATGTTCAAGGCGCGACGGACCGCCGCTTCCAGGTCCTCATCCAAGGCCCCGGCAGGGCTGTCGCCGATGACGTCCAACGGTCCGGGCACCGGATAGGCGGCCACCGGGACGCCCGAGGCCAGCGCCTCAATCAGCACCAGCCCGAAGGTATCGGTGCGGCTGGGGAAAACGAACACATCCGCCGCCGCATACCAGGACGCCAGATCTTCCCCATGCTTGGTGCCGGCGAACAGCACCTCGGGATGGGCACGGCGCAACTCGTCCAGCTGCGGGCCGTCGCCGACCACCACCTTGTGGCCCGGCGTCTTCAGATCGAGAAAGGCCTGGATGTTCTTTTCCACCGCCACCCGGCCCACATAGAGCTGAATTGGGCCGTCCAGATCGACCAATTCCGCGGGTTTGTTCTGGCGCCGTTCAGGGGTGAACAACTCTGTATCAACCCCGCGCGTCCAACGGCGGATATTATTGAATCCCCGTTCTCTAAGCGCCAATTCGATGGTTTCCGTGGCCACCATGATATTGGCCGCCCCGCCATGAAACCAGCGCATGAAGGCATAGGACCAAGACAGCGGCAAGCGCGTCCGGGCGTAAATATATTCCGGGAAGCGGGTGTGATAGGCCGTGGTGAAGGGCAATCCTTCTTGTTGACAATAGCGGCGGGCCGCCAGTCCCAGGGGGCCTTCGGTGGCGATGTGAATGGCGCAGGGGCGGGCCGCTTCGAGGACCCGGCGGACCTGTCGCCCGGGAAATATTGCCAGGCGAATTTCCGGATAGGTGGGACAGGGCACGGTGCGGAAACTGTCCGGGGTGAGGAAATGGACCTCGCGGCCCCGCAACCGGAGCATCTGTCCAAGGGAGTCCAGGGTGCGCACCACGCCGTTGACTTGCGGATACCAAGCGTCGGAGACAATGAAGATAGGCATGGGGGGGCTCAGATCTCCGTTGCCGGGGTCTCGATCGGTCGAGACATGGGAGCAACTTCCCGAACCCGGGCGTCGATTGGCGACAGATCGCGCATTTTCAACCAATCGAGAACCTCCAGCCGACCATCGGGATGTTCCACCAATGCGGTGCAACTCTCCACCCAGTCGCCATCGTTGGCATAGAGAATGCCACCCATGTCGAATAGCGCCGTAGCATGGATATGGCCGCAGACGACGCCATCGACGCCGCGCCTGCGGGCCTCGCCGACCACCGCTTCTTCATAACGACTGATATATTCGACGGCATTCTTTACCTTGTGTTTTAAAAAGGCGGAGAGCGACCAATACCGAAATCCCAACTTGCGTCGGACCACATTCAGCCAGTGATTGGCTTCTAGAAGGAATTCATAGGCCCAGTCACCGATCAACGCCAGCCATTTGGCATACTTTACCACCGCATCAAACTGGTCGCCATGCAGAACCAGATATCGTTTTTTGTCGGCCGCCGTGTGAATGATTTCCGTCTGAATAGCCACGTTGCCAAAACGGTGGCGGGCGAAGTCGCGGAAACTTTCGTCGTGATTGCCGGGAATATAATAGACCTTGGTTCCCTTGCGGGCCTTGCGCAGGATTTTCTGAATGACGTCGTTATGGCTCTGCTGCCATTCCCATTTGCGGCTCAGGCGCCAATTGTCGATGATGTCGCCGACCAGATAGAGATAATCCGATTCCGTATGACGCAGGAAATCCAGCAGAAATTCCGCCTTGCATCCACGGGTTCCCAAGTGGATGTCCGAGATCCAGATGGTCCGATAATGCAGCTTGCTTTTGCTCACGGCGTTCATGGCGTGGACCTTTATCCCCGACAAGACGGGGTTTCATATATATAGTGGGAGGCCCCGTTGAACTCCCACATGTTGAGTAACCGGATTGGCGCGCCCTGTATAGAGGCCGCGTGGGCATTTCACGAAATATTAAAAAAAGCGTCTTGGGACTGTCGTTGAGAATTGTAACTTTTCATTTTGTTATTTTTTTGTATTCTTACTGTCATCAGATTTACACATTGCTGAAATACTGAACCCCAACAAAGTGACAAGAACATGATCGAATCCTATCTGGGAAGCGTCACCCGTCGCGTCCTTGTGATCCATAATCCGGTTGCCGGTCAGCGTCATGGCACGTTGTTTCATCGGGTGGTCGGGCAATTGCACGATTTGGGGTGCGTTTTGACGGTGCGCGACACCGCCTGTCGCGGCGATGCGGAGGCCTTTGCCGCCGAGGCGTCGGCCGATCAGTTCGATGTGCTGGTGGCGGCGGGCGGCGACGGTACCATCAACGAAGTGATCAATGGTGTTGACGATTTCAGGTTGCCGCTGGCAATCATTCCCCTGGGGACGGCCAATGTGCTGGCGCTGGAAATGGGCCTGTCCGGCAAGGCGTCGGCCATCGCCCGGGTCATTGCCCTGGGGCAACCAACCCCGGTGCACATGGGGCGGGCCAATCACCGGCGCTTCATTCAGATGGCGGGCATCGGTTTCGACGCCCGGGTGGTGGCGGGAGTCAATCCGCGGATCAAGAAACGTCTGGGCAAGGGTGCCTATGTGATCGAGACCCTGGCCCAACTGGCCCGACCGCCGATGCCGCACTATCGGTTGACCCTGGACGGTCGGACGGTGGAGGCCGCTTCGGCAGTCATCTCCAACGGCCGTTATTATGGCGGTAAGTTCTCCTGTGCGCCGCTGGCCCGCCTACAGGAAGACACCTTCCAGGTCTGCCTGTTTCAAAACAATGGGCGTTGGGATACCCTGCGCTATCTCTGGGGGTTGGTCTCGGGACGGCTCAAGTATTTCCGCGACGTGGCGGTGGTGGCGGCCCGGGAAATCACGGTCGAAGGCCCGCTCGGCGATCCGGTGCAGGGCGACGGCGATATCCTCGGCCACCTGCCGCTGTCGCTGTCCGTGGAGCCCCGGCAACTGACCTTGATGATGCCGTAAGGGTCAGCGTCCGGCCAGGGCCATGCCCTCAATCCGCACGGTCGGGGCGTCGCTGCCGTAGCGGAATTCCAAATCGTCGGCCGGGGTCATTCGGGCGAACATGTCCAGCAGATTGGAGGCGATGGTCACTTCGCTGACCGGGTAGGAAAGCTGGCCGTTTTCGATCCAGAAGCCGGTCGCGCCCCGGCTGTAGTCGCCGGTCACCCCGTTGACCCCGAAGCCGATCATTTCGGTGATGTAGAGCCCCTGTTGGATGTCGGCCATCAATTCGGCGGGGGACAGCCTGCCCGGGGTCAAATACAGGTTGGTCACGCCGGGCGACGGCGGTCCGCCGGTGCCGCGCGTCGCATGGCCGGTGGGTGGCAGGCCCAATTGGCGGGCTGACCGCAGGTCGAGCAGCCAGGTGGTCAGCCGTCCGTCCTCGATGATCTGCCGTTGCCGGGTCGCCAGCCCCTCGGCGTCGAACCCCTTGGAGCGCAGGCCGCGCGGGCGGTGCGGGTCTTCGATGATGGAGACCCCTTCGGCAAACAGGCGTTGGTCCATTTTATTCTTCAGAAACGACGTGCCGCGGGCAATGGACGGACCGGTGATGGCCGAGGACAGATGGCCGAGCAGGCTGCGCGAGACGCGCGGGTCGAAGACCACCGGCACGGTGGCCGAGTCCACCTTGCGCGGTTTCAGTCGGGCGACGGCCTTTTCACCGGCGCTGCGTCCCACCTGTTCCGGGCTGCGCAGATCGGCCCGGTAAACGGCGGAAGTGAAATCGTAATCCCGTTCCATGCCGGTGCCTTCCCCGGCCAGCACTGAAGCCGAGAGTCCGTGGCGGGATTCCTGACGCTGACCGACAAAGCCATTGCTGGCGGCCAGGGAAACGCGGGTACGCTGCCAACTGGCCTCGCCGCCTTCGGAATTGGTGACCCCGGGAACGGCGCGCGCCGCCTGTTCGGCCCGCCGGGCCGCGTCGGCCAGATCCTCGGGAGAGACATCCTGAGGGTCGGAGCTGTCCAGGTTCGGAAAGTCGCGGCACAATTGGTCCGCATCGGCAATGCCGCAATGGGGGTCTTCCGGCACCTCGCGGGCCATGGCCACGGCCCGTTCGACTAATTCATCAAGCGCCGCCACCGATGGATCGGAACTGGAAACCACCGCCTGACGTTTGCCAATGAACACCCGCAATCCTAAGTCCTGACCTTCGGAGCGTTCGACTTTTTCCGTTTCTCCGAGCCGCAGGGACAAGGACAGGGCGGTTCCGGCCACATGCACCGCATCGCAGGAATCGGCCCCCGCCTTGCGGGCCTTGGCAATCAGGTCGGTGAGCAGGTCGAGGGTATCGGGCATGGGGGAGGCTTCCTGGACGAAAAAGGGACAGGACTCACATAGGGGATCGGCGGCGCAAAGCCAAGGGCGGGTTACTCGAATTCCATCTGCATGAAGACATTCTGGGCATTGCGTTTAGCGATTTGCTCGAACACCGCCAACGAACGATAGGCGTCTTGATTAACGGCAATCGCGTCTTCGATGGCGCCACCCCGGGCCAGAATGGCCCCGATTTGCTCACGCAAATAGGCCAAGTAGTCGTAAGTCTCCGCCTTGGCTTGGGCCAGCGTGGTGGGCGCGCCGTGGCCCGGAATCACCTGCGCCGGTTGATATGCCGCCAGGGCCTCGAAGGCGGTCATCCAGCTTTGAGTATTTCCTGCCGGTCCGATGCCCAACATGCGTCCGACAAACACGATGTCTCCGGCGAAAACCAGCTTCTTTTCGGGCATCCAGATAAAGGCGTCGCCCAGGGTATGGGCCGGGCCCGGATGATGCAGCTCAAAGGTCTCGCCGCCGAAGGTCAGGGACATGTCGGTGTCGAAGGTTTCATCGGCATAGACCGGTTCCGTACCCTCCAGGGCCGCCGCGCCCATCAACTGGGTCAGCATGAACAACTCGTCCCGGGTGCGTGCCTTCTGATCCTCGACCGCCGCCCGGGAGGCGATGATGCGGGCACCTTTGGCTTTGAAATAACTATTGCCCAACCACCGATGATCCTGGCCGCCAGAGTTGATGACGATCTTGACCGGCTGTTCGGTCACCGTGCGGATGGCCGCCTCAATGGCCGCCGCCCCCTTGAAGCTGCCGCCCGAATCGACCAGCAGGACACCCTGGTCGGTGACCACGAAGCCGAAGGTCGCGTTGTTGGCGAGGTTGTCGGCGTTGCGTTGTTCGAACGGTCCGACGATGGCGTAGACATTGTCGAGGACCTTGACCACCGACAAAGCCGTCGCCTGGGCAAGGCTGGCGGGGATCAGTAGGCAGAGCGTCAGCAGCAATTTTTTCATGGGGCGGGGAGTCTCCTCGGTACATGCGGTTGCAACTCAGTTGAAAGATTGTTATCCCATTCCAAGGCCCCGTTCCAAACAAATGAGTCGGCCAAAGACCGATTTGCGTCCGGGCGGGTGTCTTTACTTTCTTAAAAAGTATGTTATATCATATCGAACGTATCTTTCTGCTCCCCTTTTGATGACGGAACTTCACCATG
The DNA here is from genome assembly GCF_054657015.1 of Magnetospira thiophila. Lineage (NCBI taxonomy): Bacteria > Pseudomonadati > Pseudomonadota > Alphaproteobacteria > Rhodospirillales > Thalassospiraceae > Magnetospira > Magnetospira thiophila. Next base: position 1,468,746 of record NZ_BAAHXF010000002.1, on the reverse strand, counting down.
GCCCTCGATATCAACCTCGATGTCAATATTGCTCGTCTGATTCACCTGAAATGGGAGGATCAACTGGAAGATCTGGTGGCGGGCAAGGGGGGACCTGTGCAACTGCAAAGCCATGAGGATTGCGATGTGGGGGTGTGGATCTATGGTTCGGGGTTGCAGAAATACGCCCACACTCGGGATGTCTGGATTCTCAAGGACGTGCACAAGTCATTCCACAAGGCCGCCGACGCGGTGGCCCGGGCGGTGGCGGATGAAGATCATGAGCTGGCGGAGCTGCATCTGGCGCAGGTGCGCAATCTGAGCAAGGAGATTATTTTTCATCTGACCTCCATGGAACTGTCGGTCATCGAAAGCCAATGGACCCGCGATCTGGCGCGCAGCCCGACGCGCCTGTTGCAGCGTCTGCTTGGTGGCGGTGAGAAACCGCCGGCGCTGCATATGATGCATACGGAGACGGAATCCGGCATCGGTCCGATCAAGCGGCGCAAGAACAACCTGGGGGCCATGCTGTTGAACGTCAATGTGGCGCGGCTGGCCCATATGCGCTGGACCATAGATCTGGAGAAAGCTTTCCGCCGGCATGGCAAGGCAGTGTCGTTGCAGCCCTCCGAGCAATGCGAATTGGGGGTCTGGCTGCATAGCGTGGCCCTGAAACGTTTCGAAGACAGCCCGACCTTCCTCGAATTGGACCGCAATCACAAGCGGTTCCACGAACTGTCGGAGCGGACGGTCTCGGCCCTGCACCATCGCCGTTATCGTCAGGCCGATGATTTCTACGAGGAACTCAAACGGTTGAGCCGCGAGGTGATTTTTCTGCTTACGCGCATCGAAATGGATCTGGAAAACAGCCCGACCCTGTTCCAGCGCCTGCGCTCAATGATGTAGCGCAACCCGCTTTGGTCGCCTGTCAGTAGCTGTAATAGACCGTATCCGACTTGCCGAAGTCGCGGCGGGCCGATTTCTGCTTGCCCTGGGCGCGCGGGTGCAAGGGGATCTCGTGGTCCTGCAGGAAGGCCTGCACATCCGCCGGAGCCCAATCGGCCAGGGCGTCGACGCGGAAAAGGCGACCGTCCAGATCGACCCGCTGACGGCTGCGGGTCTGGTCCGGGCTGTCCGCATAAACGGCACTCAGCCAGCAGTCATAGGGGGCCAGCACCTCGTTCAGATGAACGCACTCGTGGATCAGACCGCCGCCATCCGGGTCTTCCGCCCACAGGCATTCGAAGTGATCGGAATCTTTGGCATCCGGCGCGCCACGGTCGCCATGGCTCTCACGCACGTTGGTCAGGCCCAGATGGGTGACCAGTTTGTCCCGATAGGCCCGGCTTTCCTCGTAAAGGTCCTGGGCATGGCAGAAAACGACCGGCGTATCGGGGGCGATTTCGGCGACCATCGCCAGCAGGACCACGCTTTTGGCCTTCAGAGAGGCGGTGATTACCGTCTTGCCGGGAAACTTCTCCTTGAGCAGGCATTCCAGAAGTTCGAAGGCATCCTTGCTTTCCGCATAGGCCCTGATGTCTTGCAGCGTGCTCATCGCGCGGGTCCTCCTCATAAGGGTCGTCCCTAAACGCCGACCCGCCCATGTGTGATTCAATGGTCTATAACACCTGCCGCCGGTGAACAAAAGGACTGCCTTGTTCAAAGCAGGTGTTTCCCTTCCGCCGCAAGGTTGTTAGACTCCGTTTGAAGGCGACAGGATGGAGCCGTGGAGAAAAAAGTAATCGCGCAATCGGCCGTGGTGCCTTTTCGCAAGGGGCAGAACGGGGCGGAAGTTTTGCTGGTGACCTCAAGGGACACCGGGCGCTGGGTGCTGCCCAAGGGCAATATCAAAAACGGCATGTCGCCAGCCCTTTCGGCAGCCGAAGAAGCCTTCGAGGAAGCCGGTGTGCTGGGCAAGGTCCATAGCCCCTCGGTCGGGACCTATAAATATGTCAAACAGGACGTGGGCGGCGGCACGCCTTGTTTGGTGAAGGTCTTTCTGATGACCGTCGAACAGATCAAGAGCAATTGGCCGGAAAAATCCCAGCGGCGGCGCAAATGGGTCTCCGCGTCCAAGGCGGCGCGTCTGGTCAACGAACGCAAGCTGGGTTTGTTGATTCGAAAAGTCTCGACCAAGTTCGTTTCCTAGCGCGGCGGGCGGCAATCGCCCTACAATGAACAGTGTCCCATGATCCTCAACGGAGACCGCTTTTCATGTCAGACGGGGATTTCGAAGATAAATTCAAGGGAATGTTCGACCGCTTCGGTCGGAAAGTGGCGGAGGGCGGTCTTGATGAGCGCATTCTTCAGGAACTGATGATTCCCGGCGGCTCCGATTACACTGAAAGCTGGATCGACGGCGGGGACAGCGCCGGAGGCGACAGGGGTGCCAGCCAGGGATTTGCCGATGAGGACTGGGTCCGCTTCGTCGAGCGCGAAGAAGCCGGTGAGGAAGACTCGCCGAGCGACAGCAAAAACAACGAACCCGATAACGTGACCGATGCGGTGGATGCCGCGCCGAAGAAAAAAGGCTGGCGGGCGCGACTGCGCGGCATGTGACATGCCCGATCCTTGGTCAGGAGGCCGGGCCGCGATTCGGCCATGGCAATCCCAGGTGGCGGCTCTTCGCCGTCCCGTATCCTGAATATACTCTCCTCCAAGCTTTCCTTGAAATTCCAAAACATAGACGTAAGTGCCAATTAATAGTGAATCGCAGGCACAAAACAAATACTTTGGTATTGATTTTTGTCATGGCACCAAGGTATGATTTTCACACTTAAGAATCGGAGATAGGGATCGGGGGGAAATGTCCAACCCAGCCTCCAGACGAGATTTGTTGTTCGGGCGTGCGCGGGGTCGGCATCGGCTGCCGATCCGCCCCCCCTGGGCCGTTCCCGAGGCGCGATTTACCGATCAGTGCGACCGTTGCGGCGACTGTTTGTCGGCATGCGATGAGGGTCTTCTTGTCCAGGGGAGTGGCGGCTTTCCGGTGGTCGATTTCAGGCGCGGCGAATGTACGTTCTGCGGCGACTGTCTCTCCGCTTGCAAGCCTCAGGCCCTGCTGCGCGCCGAAGGGAAGACCCCGTGGGAAGCTCATGGGGATCTGACCCTCCAGATCACCGAAAAATGTCTCTCGACCCGTGGCGTCACCTGTCGGGTCTGTGGCGATCAATGCGATACCCGCGCCCTGCGGTTTCGCTTGGTGGTCGGCGGTCATGCCCTGCCCGAAATCGACCAGAATGCCTGCACCGGATGCGGGGCCTGTATCGGGCCTTGTCCAGTTGGTGCCATCGAATTGATCCCCGACCAAGGGGCCGTGGAGAATAACGAACAGGGAGCGCAAGAACCATGAAGGTATCGCGATTCATTGACGAGGAGGTGGCCGCTCAGGCTCCTCACGTGACAGGCAGGGACTACGGCCCGGAGGGGCCGGTGGTCAATGTCTGTGGCGTGCTCCTCCACGCGGCAGCGGGACAATCCGTCGCCGTGACTCAGATGCTCAAAGACCTGCCGGGGGTGGAGATTCATGTGGCCAGCCCCGACGACCGTTTCGTTCTCACCGTCGAGGACACCGAAGACTGCATGGCCAGTGAATGTCTGGCCGCATTGGCGGAAATGCCCGGCGTGATGAACGCCTCACTCGTCTATCACCATTTTGAATCCAAAGACTCCATGGAACGGGAGGAGACCCCCTCATGAAACTGACCAGGCGTGATTTTGTTAAAGCCAATGCCGCCGCTGCGACCGCAGCCGTGGCCGGACTTACATTGAATTCTCAAGCTGTCGAAGCGGCCATGCAAAAGCGTGCAAAAATCCGTTGGGACAAGGGCGTTTGCCGGTTCTGCGGCACCGGCTGCGGCGTGCTGGTGGGCACCGAGGATGGCCGTGTGGTGGCGACCCAGGGAGATCCGGACGCGCCGGTGAACAAGGGGCTCAACTGCATCAAGGGCTACTTCCTGTCCAAGATCATGTATGGCAAGGATCGCCTGACCACCCCGTTGCTGCGCAAGAAAAACGGCCAGTTCGACAAGAACGGCGATTTCGAGCCGGTGTCCTGGGATGAAGCCTTCGACGTCATGGCCGAAAAGTGGAAAGCGGCCCTGAAGGCGAAAGGCCCGACTGCGGTGTCCATGTTCGGGTCCGGCCAATGGACCATTTTCGAGGGCTATACGGCGGCCAAGTTCATGAAGGCCGGTCTGCGCTCCAACAACATCGACCCCAATGCCCGTCATTGCATGGCGTCCGCCGTGGGCGCGTTCATGCGCGCCTTTGGCATCGACGAACCGATGGGCTGCTACGACGATCTGGAACATGCCGATGTGTTCGTGCTCTGGGGCGCCAACATGGCCGAGATGCACCCGATCTTGTGGTCGCGTCTCACCGATACCCGGCTGACCAAGGAAGGCTGCGAAGTGCATGTGCTCTCGACGTTCGAGAACCGCTGCTTCGAACTGGCCGACAACGGCATGGTGTTCACACCGCAGACCGATCTGGCGATTCTCAACTACATCGCCAACTACATCATCGAAAACAAGGCCTACAACGAGGACTTCATCGGCAAGCACGTCAACTTCACCAAGACGGCGACCGATATCGGCTATGGCTTGCGTCCGGATCATCCGTTGGAAAAAGCGGCGGCCAATGCCGGCAAGGGTGCGTTGACCCCGATGACCTTCGAGGAATATGCGGCGGCGGTGAAACCCTACACCTTGGAATATACCTCCAAGCTCTCCGGGGTGCCGGAAGCCCAACTGCTCAAGCTGGCTCAGGCCTATGCCGATCCCAAGCGCAAGGTGGCATCTTACTGGACCATGGGGTTCAACCAGCATGTGCGCGGCGTCTGGGTCAATGGCCTGCTGTATAACGTGCATCTGTTGATGGGCAAAATCTCCGAACCGGGCAACAGCCCGTTCTCACTGACCGGTCAGCCGTCGGCTTGCGGCACGGCCCGCGAGGTCGGCACCTTCGCCCATCGTCTGCCGGCCGATCTGGTGGTGATGAACGACGATCACCGCAAGTTCGCCGAGCAGGTCTGGAAACTGCCCGAAGGCACCATTGCACCCAAGCCCGGTTTCCACGCCGTGCTGATGCATCGGATGTTGAAGGACAGTGTGTTGAATTGCCATTGGGTCCAATGCAACAACAACATGCAGGCCGCGGCCAACCTCAACGAGGAAAGCTATCCCGGCTATCGCAATCCGGACAACTTTATTACCGTGTCCGATCCTTATCCGACGGTAACCGCTCTGGCTGCCGATCTCATTCTGCCCACCGCCATGTGGATGGAAAAGGAAGGGGCCTACGGCAACGCCGAGCGGCGCACCCAGTTCTGGCGTCAGCAGGTGAAGGCCATCGACGGAGCCAAGTCGGATTCCTGGCAAGTGATGGAATTCGCCAAGCGCTTCACCATGGAAGAAGTCTGGCCCGCCGAGTTGCTGGACAAGATGCCCGAATACCGGGGCAAGACCGTCTATCAGGTGCTTTACGAAAACGGTCAGGTCAACAAGTTCCCGGTCGAGGAAGTCAAGGACGGCTCGGGCAATGTCTATGACAATGAAGACTCGGCGCATTTTGGCTACTACGTCCAAAAGGGGTTGTTCGAGGAATACCGGATGTTCAATTCAGCCTCCAACATCATCAAGAAGGGCCACGAACTGGCTACCTTCGAGGCCTATCACAAGGCCCGTGGGTTGCGCTGGCCGGTGATCGACGACAAGGAAACCCTGTGGCGCTTCCGCGAAGGATACGATCCGCATGTGAAAGAGGGTGAGGGCGTCAAATTCTACGGTCAGAAGGATGGTCGTGCGAAGATCATCTTTGCCCCCTACGAACCCGCGGCCGAAGTCCCCGATGCGGAATACGATCTGTGGCTGTCCACCGGTCGCGTGCTGGAGCACTGGCATTCCGGATCGATGACCCGCCGGGTACCGGAACTGCACAAGGCCTTCCCCAACGCAGTGGTCTTCATGCATCCCGAGGATGCGGCGAAGCGCGGTCTGCGGCGGGGCCAGGAGGTGAAGGTCCAGTCGCGGCGCGGCGAGATCGTCACCCGGGTTGAAACCCGGGGCCGCAACAAGCCGCCCTTGGGGTTGGTATTCGTGCCCTGGTTCGATGAAGGCCAGTTGGTCAACAAGCTGACCCTGGACGCCACCGACCCGCTGTCCAAGGAAACCGACTACAAGAAATGCGCGGTCAAGATCGTCAAGGTCTGACAGGCGTTCCACTCCCCCGTTGCCGCGTCTTTGGGCGTGGCAACGGGCTCTACCTCTAAACAATCGAGCGAATCATGGCGTCCAAGGCATCAGAAAACGGCACTCAGAAGTCACGTAGGGGGTTTCTCGGCAATACGCTGAAAGCCGTCTGTGGGACGGCCTTATTCGGGTTTGGGCTGACGGTCGCCAATCGTCAAGCGGCCTCATTGCCGACTGAAGCCTTGCGTCCACCCGGGGCGTTGCCGGAGGAGGACTTCCTGGCCGCCTGCACGCGCTGTGGACTCTGCGTTCGTGACTGTCCGTACCAAATTTTGGGGCTGGCCGATTTGGGTGAGCCGGTGCCGGTGGGCACACCCTATTTCACCGCGCGCACCGGGCCGTGCGAGATGTGCGACGACATTCCCTGCATCCCGGTCTGTCCGACCGGGGCTCTGAGCCATGACCTGACCGATATCACCAAGGCCCGGATGGGGGTCGCGGTATTGGTGGATCAGGAAAACTGCCTGAATTTTCTTGGCCTGCGCTGCGATGTCTGCCATCGGGTCTGCCCGATGATTGGCGAGGCCATCACCCTGGAGCGCCTGCACAACCCGCGCACCGGGAAACACGCCATTTTCATTCCGACCGTGCACGCCGACAAATGTACCGGCTGTGGCATTTGCGAACAGAAATGCATTCTGCCCGAGGCAGCGATCAAGGTGTTCCCTGAACGTCTGGCGCGCGGCAAGTTGGGCGAACATTATCGTCTGGGCTGGGAAGAAAAGCGGGCCCATGGCGAGGCGCTGATTCAGGGCATTGTCGATCTGCCTGATCGTGGCTATGCCCCGGCGACCACAGATGAGTTCAAGCCGACCTTTGATATGAAGGGGTTCAAGCCATGAGCGGGACTCCTCGCGATATCAAGCGTCTCGCCGGGCAGTCGGCGATTGAGCAAAACGGCTGGTGGACGGCCCACAAGTGGCTGGTCTGGCGGCGTCTGTCGCAATTCGGGGTGCTGGCGATTTTCCTGCTCGGACCACTGACCGGGTTCTGGTTGATCAAGGGGACCCTGGTGTCGAGTCTGATCCTGGATACGGTGCCGCTGGCCGATCCCCTGGTCACCTTGCAGGCGTTCGTGGCCGGTCATGCCCTGGAGATTGAGGCACTCATCGGCACCGCCATCGTGGTGGCGGTCTATGGGCTGATCGGCGGGCGCATGTATTGTTCCTGGGTCTGTCCTGTCAATATTCTCAGCGATGCCGCCCATTGGCTGCGGGTGCGGCTCAACTGGACCCGTTCCGGCGTCCATGTGGGACGTTCTGCGCGGCTGTGGATGTTGGGCGGTCTGCTGGTGGTGTCGGCCTTTAGCGGGGTCATCGCCTGGGAGGCGGTGAATCCGATCAGCCTGATTTTCCGTGGCATCGTTTTTGGGGGGTTGTTCACCGGTGGCTTGGTCTGGATGGTGGTGCTCGGGATCTTCCTGGTTGAACTGGTTGGCGGCAATCGACTTTGGTGCAGCCATCTGTGCCCGGTCGGGGCCTTTTATGGACTGATCGGATCAAAAAGTTTGCTGCGGGTCAGCGCCCCCCGCCGCGAGGCTTGCGACGACTGTTTGGATTGTTTTGCGGTCTGTCCAGAGGGACAGGTTATCACTCCGGCGCTCAAAGGTGCCAAGACCGGGGTCGGGCCGGTCATCCTATCCACCGATTGTACCAATTGCGGGCGCTGCATTGATGTCTGTCCGCAACAGGTTTTCGAATTTAGCAACCGGTTCAAAAACCGTCTTGAAGACGTGGTGTCCATTGAAACCACGCCGCCCAATCGAGAAGCGGCCTAAACCGCAAGGAGACTTCATCCATGATTACGATATCTAAAAGGGGAGATCTGGCAGTGAAAAAATTGATGACCATTGGCATGGTGGCCGGTGCCCTGATTCTGGGTCTGGTGACCGGAGTTCAGGCAGCCGACGTCAAGACCTTACGCGGTGAGCAGGTGGATACCCACAGCTTGTCTTCGCCCGTCCCAATGCTGGTGACCGGCCAAAAGTTCGAGCGCTCCTTCCGGCAGCAGCCGCCGCTGGTGTCCCATGAGGTGGACAAGTACCAAATCAACCTCAAGGCCAACGAATGCCTCAAGTGCCATGACTGGCGCTATGCGGCCAAGGAAAAGGCGCCCGAAATGACCAAGGCCCATTACAAGGACCGTAATGGTGAAGAATGGGACGAGGTGACCCGGGGGCGCTGGTTCTGCACCCAGTGTCATGCCCCGCAAACCAATGTGGCACCGCTGGTGGAAAACACGTTCTCGGCCAAGTGATGCGGCTGTTGAAGACTCAAGGATAAGGAACGCGGTATGTGGAAATTCCTGACCCGCCCCAGCGGGACGTTGTCGGCCGGTTTGTTGTTGTTGGTCGGCCTGATTCTGGGTGTGGTGTTCTGGGGCGGATTCAACTGGTCCCTGGAACTGACCAATACGGAGACCTTCTGTCTCACCTGCCATGAGATGGAACGGAATGTGTATCGGGAATATTCCGGCTCGGTGCATGATACCAATGCCAGCGGGGTTCGCGCGACCTGTCCCGACTGCCATGTGCCGCGTCCGTGGATTCACAAGATCGCCCGCAAGATCAAGGCGAGCAACGAGCTGTACCATCATTTCATGGGCACGGTGGATACGGCCGAGAAGTTCGATGCCAATCGCCTGACCATGGCCAAGCGGGTTTGGACGGTGATGAAGGAAACCGACTCGCGAGAGTGCCGTAACTGTCATGACTTCATGGCCATGGATGTGACCAAGCAGGAATCCCGGGGCCGTGCCCGCCACCTGGAAGCTCAGGATCAGGGTATGACCTGTATTGACTGTCACAAGGGGATCGCCCACGATCTGCCGCACGGTGCCCTGGAGGCGGCGGATCAGATGAACGAGACCTGGAATTCGGTGCAATCCAAAAAGGCCCAATAAGCCCGCGCCGGTCACTCATTTGGCCCGCCCCGGATCTTGCGGGGCGGGTTTTTCTTTTACATGGAGAGACGTCCATGGCGGATTCCTATTCTCCCCTGATACCCCTGGAAACGGCGTTGGCGCGGGTGCTGGGCGGACTGAAATGTGTCTGCCCGACAGAACTTGCCCCCATTTCCACGGCGTTGGGTCGGATACTGGCCAAAGACATGCGCGCCACCCGCGACGTCCCGCCCCAGGACAATTCGGCGATGGATGGATTCGCTTTCCGGAAAGCCGATTTTCCCGACGACCGGGACGTTACGGCCCCGGTGGTCGGCGAGTCCCTGGCCGGAAACCCCTTTGCCGGTGATATTCCATCCGGCGCGCTGGTCCGGATCGCCACCGGAGCCTTGATACCGGCAGGAGCCGATACGGTGCTCATGCAGGAATATTGCCGCTTCACCGAAGAGTCGGGAACCGTCGAGATTTCCGCCAAAGGGCTGAGTCAGAGCCCGCTTGCGGCCCATATCCGGCGGCGCGGCGAGGATGTAACGGCCGGGGATATCCTGTTGCAGGCCGGGACTCTGTTGCGACCGCAGGAACTGGGTGTGCTGGCCGCCCAGGGGGTGGCAGACGTGCCGGTGCGTCGGCGCTTGCGGGTCGCCGTTTTCAGTACTGGGGATGAACTTCACGAACCCTGGGCGCGTGATATCGGCGACGGCATTTACGATTCCAACCGCTTCATGTTGATGGGGTTGTTGACGGCCCTGGGTTGCGAGGTGCGGGATCTGGGCATTCTGGCCGATGATTTAACGCACATTTCAGCGGCGCTGGATGCCGCAGCGCCGCTCAACGACATGCTGATCACCACCGGCGGAGTCTCGGTGGGCAAGGCGGATTTCGTCAAACCGGCAGTGGAAGCCCTGGGTGAAATTGATCTTTGGCGGCTGGCCATGAAACCGGGCAAGCCGGTGATGAAGGGTCGAATCGGGGACTGTCTGGTGCTCGGGCTGCCCGGTAATCCGGTGGCGGTGATGGTCAGTTTTCTGCAATTTGCCCGGCCTTTGTTGCTGCATATGATGGGAGCTGTTGCCCGACCGACGGTATCGCTCAAGGTCACGGCGGGGTTCAGCTTTCAGCGCAAACCGGGGCGGCGGGAATGGTTGCGCGCCCGGTTGATCCAGGAAACCGGTGGGATAGGCAAGGCAGAAATCTATCCGATCAACAGTTCCGGTGCCCTGACCTCCCTGTCCTGGGCCGAGGGGCTGGTGGAACTGCCAGAGGACTGCTCTGAAGTCATTGAGGGGGAGTCTGTCTTGTATCTTCCCTTGACCGGTTTCGCGCTGTTCTAATAATTGCAGGCTTCGGCGATTCACGATTTTCTGATACTAAGAGAGTCTTGGAGCGGAAGGGAGTCCTGGAAATATGATGGAGAATTGGAGCCTCGGCCCCCTCGAAGTCGAGGCCCTTCGTCTCAGCGTCAAAGTTGCCGGGGTGGCGGTGGTGATGAGCCTGATCCCGGCTATGCTCTGCGCCTGGATTCTGTCGCGGCGTGATTTTTGGGGCAAGTCCCTGCTGGATAGTTTCATTCACCTGCCTTTGGTGTTGCCGCCGGTGGTGGTCGGCTATGGCCTGTGGTTGCTGTTGGGGCCGCAAGGGAGCATCGGGAGCTGGCTGCAAAACAGCTTCGGGATTCAGGTACCGTTCAGTTGGCTGGGGGCCGCCCTGGCCTCGGCGGTGATGGCCTTTCCCCTGTTCGTGCGCGCCCTGCGATCCTCCATGGAAGCCCTAGATCCGCAGTTGGAGGGCGTGGCCCGCACTCTGGGAGCGACCCGCTGGCGGGTCTTCTGGCGGGTCACCCTGCCCTTGATATCCCCCGGAATCTGGGCCGGAATGCTGCTCGCATTCGCCCGGGCGGTGGGCGAGTTCGGGGCCACCCTGACTTTTGTCACCGCCCTGCAAGGCGCGACTCTGACCCTGCCTTTGGCACTGCGCCAATTGATCGGCACGGCGGAAGGGGCCTCGGCCGCCGGGCATCTGTGTCTGCTCTATGTGGGGCTGGCTCTGGGGGCTTTGCTGCTCTCCGAGGTCCTGGCTCGGCGCGTCCGACGTCATCGGGAGGCTGAGTCATGATATCGGTCGAGCTGCATCTGAGCCGGGGCGTTGGCGACATCGAAGCCGATTTTCGGGTGCCGGAAACGGGACTGACTGCGCTTGTCGGTCCAGACGACTCCGATAACCTATTGCTTCTTAAAATGATCGCCGGGTTGGTGCGACCGGATCACGGGCGGATATCCATCGGCGAGCGCGTATTGTTCGATTCGAAGGTGCCCATAAACTTGAGCCCGGAGCAGCGACGGCTCGCGTTTGTGCCCAGGGGTGGGGCGCTGTTTCCCCACCTTTCGGTGCGCGGAAACCTGCTGTTCGGTCGGGATATGGGACGTCACGTCGTCACTGACTATGGCCTCGGCTATGCCGACGTGATCGAGATTCTGGCCCTTGATCAAATTCTTGATCATCGAGTCCATAAATTAACTTCGGCTCAGAAAGCCGCTGTTTCCTTGGGCCGAGCCTTGTTGATGCAGCCGCAAGGGCTGCTGTTGGATCATCCGAGTGAGGAGATTCTTGAAAAGGTCCGAAAAATTATCCAATCGTTCAATATTCCGGTGTTGTTTCATGCGCCGAATGCCGAGGCGGCCCGCGCCCGGGCCAGTTTGCTGATTGGCGGGTCGGCGGGGCGGTTTGCGCCATTGCCGCCTCCGAAGCCTGCGGTTCCGAAACCGGTTGTTGAGCCGAAACCCCTGCCCAAAAAGGCACCGCCTGCATATAAGTCTGCTCCGTCCGAACGCCATTCATTGTTGACCGGGCGGGTCTGGGGGTACGATTCCAATTTGCGCCTGACCCGATTGGAATATGCGCCGGGTCGGGTGGTCAGCGTGGCGCGGGAGGATCTGATGCCGGGCGAAGAGCTGCTGATCCGCATTCCGGCCAGCGAGGTGGGGCTGTCCCTGACGGTTCCCGAACAGACCAGCTATCAGAACATCCTGGAAGCCCAGGTGGTCGAGATCGCCCCGCGCAAGGGCGTCGTCGTCGAGGTGCTGCTTGATGTGGGCGCGCCGCTACGGGCCACGGTGACCAAGGCGGCGGTGCGGCAGATGGGGCTGACCGAAGGCAAGGCGGTCTATGCCCTGTTCAATGTCGGCCATTTAGACTGACAGGTCAACAACCGTACAGAGTCTCTTCAATCAGAAAATCGACCACCTGATTGAGGGCGTCTTGTTTCTCCGCGCCGTCGTCGAGCGCCTGTTGATAGACCGCCAACTGCCGGTCGGCGCTGGTTCCTTCACTGACGATGCGGCGCACATGCTCCAGTTCTCTTTGGCAGCCCAGGGCTGCGGCGTCCTCGGCGGTCAGCTCGAACAGTTCCTCCATCAATTGTTGAGAGGCGACCAGTCGGCCGCGTCCGAAATCCACCAGCCCCTGATCGAAGCCGTAGCGTTGCGCCCGCCAGCGGTTTTCCTGGATCAGCATGTCGGCATAGATGCGCCAACGCTGGTTGTTGCGCGCCAGCCGAAAGAGCATGCGCAGCACGCAGCTATAGAGCGCGGCGATGGCGAGGGTATCGTCGAGCCGGGTGCAGACATCGGTGATGCGCATTTCCAGAGTCGGGAACTTGTGCGACGGTCGCACGTCCCACCAGATCATGGTCGGGTCCTCGAACAGCCCGGCCTTGGCCAGCACCTGCCAATGGCGCTGGTATTCGGCCCAGGAATCGAAGCGTTCCGGCAGCCCGGTGCGCGGCAGTTCGTCGAACACCGCCAGCCGATAGGATTTAAGCCCGGTGCGATGACCGCGCCAGAACGGCGAGGAGGTGCTCAGCGCCAACAGGTGCGGCAGGAAGTAGGACACCTGATTCATCAAGTCGATTCGCAGTTCGTCGTCCTCGATTCCCACATGCACATGCATGCCGCAGATCAGCAGCCGTTGCGCCACCGTCTGCATGTCCTCGGCCAGGATGTGGTAGCGCGCCTTGTCGGTGTGTTTCTGCTCCATCCACTGGGCGAAGGGGTGGGTGGAGGCGGCGATCATCCGGTAGCCATGGCGCTGCGTCACCTCGGCCAAACGCGAGCGCAGCCGCTTGAGATCGGCGCGGGCGGCGGTGATGTCGCCACAGACCGAGGTACCCACCTCGATTTGCGAGCGCATGAATTCGGGCCGTACCAGATTCCCGACCGCTTGTTCACAATCTGTGAACAGGGCATCGGGCGGGTCGCTGACCAGATCCCGGGTCTGCGGGTCGATCAGCAGGTATTCTTCCTCGATGCCGATGGTGAAGCTGGGTTCCGCGTAGGGCATCGTCCGACTCCCCTAGAAATGTTCGACCCGGTGCAGACCGTCGCGGGCCAGGATGGGTCCAAGCGCTGTAGCCAGCCGGTCCGCCCAACGGGCTGCGCCTTCGGCGGTTTCCACCAGATCCTGCCGAATCTCCACCGCTACATTGGGCAACCCGGCTGACCCGGCGTGCAAGTCGATGGTATAGGCACTTTCGGTCCCTGAATAGGGCTCGTTGTCCCCCACATGCAGGCCCGATTCCTGGCGCAGGGCGGCGATTAACGGCATGGCCAAACGCGGATCGCGATTCCATAACACCCCGATGTGCCAATAGCGATCCTGGCCGTTAAGCGACGGGGTGAAGGTATGGATGGACAACAGGGCCGGGGGCTGTTCGGTGCTGCGCCACAGATGGGCGACGGCGTTGGCGATGGCGTGGTGATAGGGGTGATAGAAGGTCTCGGCACGGCGCAGCATGTCGGACTCGCTGAGTCCCTGGTTGCCGGGAATGGGGGTGCGGTCGCTGATCTCGGGGATGCAGGTCGGATCGCCGAACGGGCGGTTGTTGTCGATCAACAGCCGCGAATATCCGGCCAGCACGGCCACGGCATCAAGCCGTTCGGCCAGCCCTCGCGCCACCCCGTCGGCCCCGATATCGTACGCGATATGGCGCTGAAGGTCGGTGGGTGACAGTCCCAACTGACCGAAGGCGGCGGGAATGGCATTGGAATTGTGGTCGCTGACCAGCAACAGCGGCGCGCGTCCCTTTGGGTTCACCACATGAAACAGCGGCGGGTCGCCGGGACCGAGCCGGTCGAGGGCGTCGGGGTAGGGGGAGGGGTTTCGCAGGGCGTCGTTCATGCTATCACTATAGCGCGACTCAACGGGCGAGGGACAGTATGCGCGGGATCATTTTGGGGATTGCTCTGTGTGTATGTCTCGGGGCGACCGCCGCCCGGGCCGCCGACAGTCGCGCCTGGGTGGTGCGGGCGCTGAATGCCGAACTGGACAAGCCGGGGCCGGACTTTAACCGTCTGGCCTCGCTGACCTTTCCTCTGGCGGAAGGCTTTCAACCCGAACAGGCGGCGGTGGCACGGGTGCTCGACCGGGTGATGGCATTCCTACAGCGGCAGGAGCCCGCCTGCGGCCAATTGCCCGATGTGTTGCTGATGGCCGGGTTCCTGGCCCCAACGGGGCGGACCCTGGAGATCGGCCCGCTCGAAGCGGCGTTCCGCGATTGCGGCACCGGCACCGCCCCCTTTGATACCGCCAACGCCCTGCTTTTTTTCTGTCGTTATACCTCGGAGGATCATCGTCAGCGGGTGCCCGACGGGGTGGCGCGGCTGTTGAAACGGCAACGGCAAGACGGAGCCTTCACCGGCGAAAACGGCAAGCTGGATTTCTATCTGACCACCCATGCGGTGCTGGCCTTACACGACTGCGACGCGGCCCCCGAGGCCCTGCAACGGGGGCAACACTGGATGGTCCAGGCACTTCCCCATTTGGCGCGGGTGGGATTCCTCGACGGTCTGGCCGAAAACCTGATTTTCCTCGATTGGATGCAGGTGCAGGTCCGCGACCGACGGCAAATCCTCGGCTGGCTGGCCCGTCAGGCCAACCCCGACGGCGGCCTGTGCTTCGAGCTTGCAAAGGACTGCCCCTCCCACTGGCACGCCACCAGCCTGTGGCTGTATCTGCGGGATCGCTCGGCGGCTCCCCCTCGATAGTCCCCGGCAGCCAAGGCAGGCGCATTCTCATTAAGCCAGACAGCGGCTCCCAGGGGAAAAAAGGATGCACATCATCCCGGGTCCGTCGCGTGCGGATCCAGCCTTATGTGGAGGTCGTCCCATCGGTCAGACCGAAACCCGGGTCAGCGTTGCTGCCACATGATATCCGGCCTCAATCAGTGCCGTGATCGGGCGATTGGCAGCCTTCGGGACATAGCCCGGTTTCAGCTCTTCCAAATTCAGAGCATCCGTAGAAAAGAAAATGACGAAGGATACTGGGTCAGAGGAATCACGCCCGGTTGACGAACGTCAAAGACCAAGCAGAGGTCCACTCCCCAAACTCCTCCCTGGACAAGCCAAACCATGTTTAACTCAGGGGAGATTTTCTATGAAGTTGCTTAATTCCATATCAGGTCTGGTGGGGGTGATGACCATCGCTGCCGCCGCCTTGTCCGGGGGCGTTGCCCTGGCCGAGGATTTACCGAAACTCACCGATGCCCAACTCAAGCAGGCCAACACCATTTTTTTCCAACGTTGCGCGGGCTGTCACGGCGTATTGCGCAAGGGGGCGACCGGCAAGCCGCTGACCACCGATATTACCCGCGAGCGCGGCGTGGAGGCCTTGGCGGATTTCATTACCTACGGTTCTCCGGCGGGCATGCCCAACTGGGGCACCTCCGGGGAATTGTCTGAAGAGCAGATCAAGTTGATGGCCAACTATCTGCAACTGGAGCCGCAGGTTCCGCCCGAATGGGGCGAAAAGGAAATGCGCGAGAGCTGGAAGCTCCTGGTGGCTCCCAAGGACCGTCCGACCAAACAGATGAATGCGCTCAACCTCAAAAACCTGTTCTCGGTCACCCTGCGCGATTCCGGCCAGGTGGCCCTGATCGACGGCGACACCCATGAAATCGTCACCACCATCAAGACCGGCTATGCGGTACATATCTCCCGCCTGTCGGCTTCTGGGCGCTATCTGTTCGTCATCGGTCGCGATGCCCAGGTCAACATGATCGACCTTTGGATGAAGACTCCGGCCAACGTGGCGCAGATCAAGTTGGGCCTGGAAGCCCGCTCGGTCGAAACATCGAAGATGAAAGGCTGGGAAGACAAATACGCCATCGCGGGGACCTATTGGCCGCCGCAATTCACCCTCATGGATGGCGATACGCTTGAACCGCTGAAGATCGTCTCCACCCGTGGCTACACCGTTGACAGCCCTTCAGAATACCACCCGGAACCGCGTGTGGCGGCCATCGTGGCGTCGCACCACCATCCGGAATTCATCGTCAACGTCAAGGAAACCGGCAAGGTTCTGTTCGTCAACTATGAAGACATCAACAACCTCAAGGTGACGACCGTTTCCACCGAACGCTTCCTTCATGACGGCGGATTCGACTCCACGAAGCGGTATTTCCTGACTGCCGCCAACGCCCGCAACACCATCGTCGTGCTCGATACCCAGGAAGACAAACTGGTCACCATGATCACCGAAGGCGTCGGCGCGACCCCCCATCCGGGACGCGGGGCCAATCTGGTGCACCCGAAATTCGGGCCGGTTTGGGTGACCTCACACCTGGGCGATGAATCTGTGATCCTGATTGGTACGGACCCGGTGAACCATCCGGAATATGCCTGGAAGGTCGTGCAGAAGCTGGAAGGGGCTGGTGGCGGCTCACTGTTCGTCAAGAGCCACCCCAAGTCAAAGAACCTCTGGGTTGATGCGCCGCTGAACTCGGACGAGGAGATCTATCATTCCATCGCCGTCTTCGACACCGACAACCTGGATAAGGGTTTCGTTTCGTTGCCCATCGCTGAATGGGCCGATCTTGGCGAAGGTGCCAAGCGCGTCGTGCAAGGGGAATACAACATGGCCGGTGACGAAGTCTGGTTCTCCGTCTGGAATGGCAAGGAACAGACATCGGCCGTGGTCGTCATCGACGACAAGACCCGCAAGCTGAAAAAGGTGATCAAGGACAAACGTCTGATCACCCCGACCGGCAAGTTCAATGTCTACAACACCATGAATGATATCTACTAAGCAGGCAATTCGGGCGGGGGGCTCCGGTGTCCCCCGCCCTTTCTTCCCCTGTCCAATACGGAGACGATGCCATGAACAGTCTCGGCAAGGTATATCTGGTGGGTGGTGGACCGGGTGACCCGGAACTGTTGACCCGCAAGGCTTACCGCTTGTTGAGCGAAGCAGACGCTGTGGTTTATGATCGCTTGGTCTCGCCGGTGATCGTCGATCTCGTCCCGGAGGGCTGCACCCGGATCTTCGTTGGCAAGGCGTCGGGCCAACACACGTTACAGCAGGACAAAATCAACGAATTATTGGTCACACTGGCGCAGAGCAATCGTCGGGTGGTCCGGCTCAAGGGCGGCGATCCATATATATTTGGGCGCGGCAGTGAAGAGGCGCTGCATCTGGCGCGCCACGGCATTCCCTTCGAAATCGTTCCCGGCATTACCGCCGCTGCCGGAATCAGCGCCGCCACTGGTATTCCGTTGACCCATCGGCGTCTGGCCAGCGGTGTCAAATTCGTCACCGGTCACTGCCGGGATGACGAGGAACTGGATCTGGACTGGAAGTCCCTGGCCGATCCGCAAACCACCATCGTCATCTACATGGGTCTGAGCAAACTCGAAACCCTGAGCCGCGAACTCATCGCTGCCGGGTTGTCGCCCCGAACCCCGGCCGTCGCCGTCGCCAATGGCACCCTGAGGGATCAACGCCAATGTGTTTCAACGCTTGAGGACCTGCCCAACGCCGTAACGGCTGTCGGTCTGATATCGCCGGTGCTCTGTTTGATCGGAGATGTGGTCTCCCTGGCTCATGAATTGAACTGGCAGGGATTGTTTTATGAAACCCGTGACATGCTCAAGGTCAGCGCCTGAAATGCGGACCCTGGTCATTCTTTTGTTGATCCTTGCGGCGGTTCCGGCCCGGGCGGAAATGGTGACGCCACGTCAAGGCGAACTGCTCTATGTGCTGGAACAGGACTGCGGCTCCTGCCATGGCTTGACTCTGCGCGGCGGCCTGGGACCGGCCCTGATGCCGGAACGCTTGCAAGACCGCAGCGCCGGGGATCTGGCCGAAGTGATTTTGGAGGGCGTCCCCGGTACCCCCATGCCGCCTTGGCGACCTTTCTTCAGCCAGCAGGAAGCCCTGTGGCTGGCCCACGTCCTAAAATCAGGAGACATGGTGAAATGAAACCTTGGGCACGTTGGGGCGCGACACTGGTGATGATCGGGCTGGCCTGGACGGCCCAGGCGGACGATTTGCGCGGCACCGGTGATATGGGTCTGATCATTGAGCGGGCAGCGGGTTCGGTGCTGGTGGTCGAAAACACCCACATGACGCAGTTGGGTCGCGTCGAGGGGCTGGGCGACCTCAGCCATGCCTCGGCTGTCTATTCCCGAGACGCCCGTTATGCCTACATTTTCGGGCGTGACGGTGGGCTATCCAAAGTCGATCTTTTGACCCGCACTTTGGTGAATCGGGTGGTGCAGGCGGGCAATGCCATCGGCGGGGCCATTTCCCAGGACGGACGGCTGGTCGCCGTCTCCAACTACGAGCCGGGCGGCGTCAAGGTGTTCGACGCCGACACCTTGGCCCTGGTCGCCGATATCCCGACCGGCTCCAAGGTGGTTGGTCTGGTCGACGCGCCGGGTCAACGCTTCGTCTTTTCGCTGTATAACGAGGGGGCGATCTGGGTCGCCGATCTGAGCGATCCGGCCCAGCCCATTCTGACCAAATTTGAAGATATTGGCGTCCAGCCCTATGACGCGCTGATCACTCCTGATGGGCGCACGTACATCGCCGGCCTGTTCGGTGAAGACGGCATGGCCATGCTTGATCTGTGGCACCTGGAGCAGGGCGTGACGCGCATTCTCGACGGCTATGGCCGGGGCGAGGAACCGCTGCCGGTTTACAAGATGCCGCATTTGGAAGGCTGGGCCATTGCCGGTCGCCGGGCTTTCGTGCCCGCTGTTGGCCGCCACGAGGTCCTGGTCATCGACACGGACACCTGGAAAGAAGTCGGCCGCCTTCCCGTGCATGGTCAACCGGTGTTCGTCATGGCGCAACCCGATGGCCGTCAGGTCTGGGTGAATTTCGCCATGCCCCTGAACGATACGGTCCAGGTTATCGACACGGAGAGTCTGGACATCGTCAAGACCCTCACCCCGGGCAAGGGTGTGCTGCATATGGAATTCACCCCTCGCGGCGAGGCCGTATGGATGAGTGTCCGTGACATGGATCTGGTGCGCGTGCTGGATACGCAGACATTTGACGAATTGAAGCAACTTCCGGCGCAAAAGCCGAGCGGCATCTTCTTCACCTGGCGCGCCGGGCGCATCGGATTGTGAGGGAGCGGCGGCCATGAACGAGAGCGACAAAAGATTGCTTGATGCATTCCAGCACGGCTTTCCGCTCAGCCCACGTCCCTATGCCGTGGTGGCCGAGCAACTGGGGATGAGTGAAGATGATGTGCTCGCCGCATACCGGCGACTGTGCGACGACGGCTATATCAGCCGCATCGGCGCGGTCATTAAGCCCCATACGGTAGGGGCCAGCACCCTGGCCGCCATGTATGTCCCCGAAGATCGCCTCGCCGAAGTCGCGGCCTATGTTTCGGCATTGGATGAGGTCAATCACAATTACCAGCGGGAACATACGTTCAATCTGTGGTTCGTCATCACCGCGCCGAACGAACGGCGAATGGCCCAGGTGCTGACCAGCATTGCCCAGGAAACCGGGCTTTCCGTCATGAGCCTGCCGATGATTGAGGATTATCACTTGGACCTGGGATTTCCCATCATATGGAACTGAACGACACCGATTTGGCGCTCATCGAAGCGCTTTCCGACGGGTTGGAGCTTATCCCCCAACCCTACCGGGCATTGGGAGCACGGGTGGGATTGTCGGAAGCTGAAACCTTGCGGCGGATCGAATCCCTGATCACAAGCGGGGTGATTCGTCGGTTCGGAGTCGTGGTGCACCATCATCGCTTGGGATTGCGGGCCAACGGCATGAGCGTCTGGGACATCGACGATACGGAGGTCGCCGAGATCGGACGGCGCATGGGGGCCTTTCCCTTCGTCACCCTGTGTTACCGGCGTCCACGCCGATTGCCCGACTGGCCCTATAACCTGTTCGCCATGGTCCATGGCTCGAAACGTCAGACGGTCCTGGATCAGGTTGAACAGATGGCCGGGCAATTGGGTCTGAGCGCCCATCCCCATGAGGTTCTATTCAGTGGCCGTCAGTTCAAGCAGCGGGGGGCTCATTACAATTGCCGCCCTCGATCTGGGATGAACCGGGAGGCCGCCGATTGAGCCGCCCACCGCCGCCCCCCTTGGATGCCACTGACCGGGCCATCATCAATGCCCTGCAAGGCGGCTTTCCGCTTTCGGAAACGCCCTATGCCGATGCGGCCCAGGACCTTGGTTTGACGGAAGAAGATCTGATTCGTCGCCTGCGCCATCTTTTGGACAATGGAGCCTTGTCGAGGTTCGGACCCCTCTACCATGCCGAACGACTGGGGGGCGGACTGACCCTTGCGGCCATGCAGGTGCCGCCCGAAGATTTCGACCGGGTCGCGGAACTGGTCAACGCCCGGCCTGAGGTGGCCCACAACTATGCCCGCCACCATGCTTTTAACATGTGGTTCGTGCTGGCCACCGAGACCCCTGAACGGATCGGGGAAGTTTGCCGGGAGATTGAGGCCGCCACCGGATTGGCGGTCCGCAACATGCCCAAGCAGCGCGAATTTTTTATCGGCCTGAGGCTCGACCTGTGAGCGCCCCTCTCGACGATTTGGACCGGGCCATCATCCACGCCACCCAGGACGGCCTGCCGCTGGTCTCGCGCCCCTATGATCGAGTGGGAGCGAGTGTCGGCACGACGGGGGCGGAGGTGCGTGCCCGCCTGACCCGAATGCTCGAAAGCGGCATCATCCGCCGTATCGGGGCTGTCCCCAATCACTATGCCCTTGGCTTCACTGCCAATGGTATGACCGTCTGGGATGTGGACGATGCCCGGGTGCAGGACTTGGGCGAACGGGTCGGGGCGTTGGATTTCGTCTCACACGCCTACCTGCGTCCGCGTCATTTGCCCGACTGGCCGTACAACCTGTTCGCCATGGCCCACGGTCGCGACAAGGCAGAGGTGGAGGACAAGGCGGCCCTGATCCGTAAGCTGCTCGGCGCGGCCTGCCGGGGCGGCGAGGTGCTCTATAGCACCAAAATCCTCAAAAAAACCGGCCTCCGGTTGGTCTCGTAGGGGAACGACGATGTTTCGTATCACCAACATGCTCAAGGAACTCCAAGCCCCGACGGCGGTCGGGCCGCGCCGCGACCCACCGGGGCCGGTGGTGATCTGGAACCTGACCCGGCGCTGCAACCTGACCTGCAAGCACTGCTATGCCCTGGCGGTAGACAAGGATTTTCCGGGCGAATTGACGACCGAGGAGGCCCTGCGCCTGCTCGATGATTTCAAGGCGTTTCGGGTCCCGGCGGTCATCCTGTCCGGCGGCGAACCTTTGCTGCGTCCCGATATTCATCTGATCGCCCGCCGGGCAAAGGCGTTGGGGCTGTATTGCGCGCTGTCCACCAACGGCACCCTGATCGGGCCGGCGGAGATGGACGAGATCGCCGATGTGGGCTACGACTATATCGGTATTTCAATCGACGGCTCACAGGAAACCCACGACAGATTCCGCCGCCTGGATGGGGCTTATGAGTCCTCCATGCAGGCGGTGCGGCAAAGTGTGGCGCGGGGGCTCAAGGTCGGCCTGCGCTTCACCCTGACCCGCGACAATGCCCACGAACTGGATGACATGCTGGCCCTGATGGATGCCGAAGGAATCGAGCGGTTCTATCTATCGCACCTCAATTACGCCGGACGCGGCAACACCAACCGCCGCGACGATGCGGTCTTCAAGATGACCCGCAGCGCCATGGACCGACTGTTCCAATACGGCTGGGACAAACTGCAAGCCGGGACGCCGAAGGAAATCGTCACCGGCAACAACGATGCGGACGGAGTCTACCTGCTGCATTGGGTGGCGCAACGGTTTCCCGAGCGGTTGGACCATCTCAGGCAAAAGCTGGTGCAATGGGGCGGCAATGCTTCCGGTGTCAATGTGGCCAACGTGGACAATGAGGGCAATGTTCATCCAGATACCATGTGGTGGCACAAAACCCTCGGCAACGTGAAAAAGCGTTCGTTTGGGGACATATGGCGTGACACCTCGGACCCCCTGATGGCCGGTCTCAAGGCGCGTCCCCGCAAGGTGCACGGACGCTGTGCCGCCTGCATCCATTTTGACATTTGCGGTGGCAATACCCGGGTGCGGGCCGAGCAGGTGACCGGCGACCCGTGGGCAGAAGATCCCGGATGTTATTTGACCGACGGGGAAATCGGTATCGAAGATAGCACCAGGGAGCGGGTGGCGCTCACACCCTATTCCGCCAGACGCAAGGCAATCGCATGAAAAACATCTCCTGGATTTTAGGTCTTCTTCTCCTTTCAACGGCGGCGCAAGCCGAAGACGCCCCGGCGTTGTTTCAGCAGCATTGCTCCGAATGCCATGGCCCGGGTCGGCTGGGGGCCATCGGCCCGGCCCTGTTGCCGGAAAACCTGGGTCGTTTGAAAAAAGGCGAGGCCGTGCAAGTGATCACGTCCGGGAGGCCCTCAACCCAGATGGCGGGGTTTGGCGACAAGCTGACGTCCGAGGACATCGCTGCCCTCGCCGAGTGGATCTTCACCCCGCTGCCTGAAATGCCCGCCTGGGGATTGGCCGAAATTACCGCCAGCCGAGTGCAGCATGCCGACCCCGCCACTCTGCCCGACAAACCGCAATATCAGGCCGATCCGCTGAACCTGTTCACGGTGGTGGAAGCGGGTGACCATCATGTCACCATCCTCGACGGCGACTCATTCGAACCGCTGTGGCGTTTTCAGAGCCGCTTCGCCCTGCATGGGGGAGCCAAATATTCGCCCGACGGCCGGTTTGTCTATTTGGGATCACGCGACGGCTGGGTCAGCAAATACGACTTGTACAGCCTGCAACCGGTGGCCGAAATCCGCGCCGGGATCAATATGCGCAACATCGCGGTTTCGGCGGATGGACGCTATATTATGGCGGCCAATTACCTGCCCCATTCCCTGGTGCTGCTGAAGGCAGAGGGCCTGACGCCAATCAAGCTGTTTGACGTCAAATCCATGGCCGGGATCAGTTCCCGGGCCAGTGCCGTTTACACCGCCCCGCCGCGTGAGAGTTTCGTCATCGCCCTGAAGGACATCCCCGAAATCTGGGAAATCCAGTATTCCGACCACCCGGAGCCGGTGCCGCTGGGCCTGATTCATAACTACATGCCGCACATGACCGAGGGCGAATTCGATCATGGGCCGTTTCCGGTGCGCCACATTCTGTTGGACGACTACCTGGACGACTTCTTTTTCGATCAGAGTTACCGCCTTCTGGTGGGGGCCGCGCGCAACGGCAAGAATGGGCAGGTGGTGCATCTGGGTGTGGGACGAAAGATTGCCGACATTGATCTTTCCGGCCTGCCGCACCTGGGATCGGGTATCACCTTCGACTATGAAGGGCGCACCGTGCTGGCCACGCCGCATTTGAACGCCGGGACGGTCAGCGTCATCGACATGAAGACCTGGAAGACTCTCAAGCAGATCGAGACCCTCGGCCCCGGCTTCTTCATGCGCAGCCACAAGAATACGCCCTTTGCCTGGGTCGATGTCTTCTTTGGCCCACACAAGGACGTGCTGCATGTGATTGACAAACGGACCCTGGAAATCGTCAAGACCCTGCGCCCCGCACCCGGAAAGACGGCGGCCCATGTGGAGTTTGACCGTAGCGGCACCCATGCGCTGGTGAGCATCTGGGAGACCGACGGCGCCCTGGTCGTCTATGACGCCCAAACCCTCGAGGAGGTCAAGCGCATCCCCATGAACAAGCCGGTGGGCAAGTACAACGTCTTCAACAAGATCACCTACGAAGAAGGCACCAGTCATTGAACGAAAGTCACATTGCGAGAGCAAATTCCGTTGTGGCGACACATGCTTCGACAAGTTCGGTATGAGGACATTCAATTTTTCAATGAGTTAGCCTCACCCTGAGCCTGTCGAAGGGCGAGGCGGGACACTGAAAAACGGCTGTTTCAGCAAGCTGCTAGAGCTTGAAGCCGATCACCGACACGTCGTCGCGGCGGATCTGCGTTCCCTGATAGTCGGCCAGGGCTTGCATCATCGGTTCCATTTGCTGATGGACGGGGCGATCCTGGAGATCCAGCAGCAATTGCTTGAACCGCCGTTTGCCGAACATCTGGTTCTTTTCCCCGCCGACCTGATCCAGGAAGCCGTCGGAGGTCATGTAATAGGTGGCCTCGTCTTCCAGTGACAACTCGATCTGGTCGTAGGTCTGTTGATGCGGGATCTGGCGATATCCGATGCCTTTTTTTGTGCCCTTGTATTCCACTACTTCGCCGTCGCGGACCACGAACAACGGGAAGCGCGCGCCGGAAAAGCTCATCTGGGAGAGTGATTCATTGATATAGCAGGCTCCCAATTCGAGACCGTCGTCGCTGTCGCCTTGGGCACCGTGCTGGCCCAGGGTGACCTGGATGATTTGGTGCATGCGCTGAATCAGGGTGGCGACTTGTCCCGGCGGCACATCGCCCATGGCCTGATCGAGCGCGCCTGAGGCAATAAGCGTCATGAACGCGCCGGGGACGCCATGTCCGGTGCAATCGCCAAGGATGACCAACAGTCCGTTGCCCCAGATATGGCACCAATAGATGTCGCCCCCCACCACGTCGCGCGGTTTCCAGAGCACCAGATGCTCTCGCGTGGTTGCCGCCAGAAGCTCGTCGCCGGTCAGCACGGCCCGTTGAATGTTGGCCGCATAGTCGATGGAACTGGAAATGATGGCGTAGGCCTCGGCCAGTTTGGCCTGGGCCTCCTTGCGTTCGCTGATGTCGCGGAAGGCGACCACCGAGCCGATGGTCTCACCTTCCCGCATCATCGGCGAGGCACTGTATTCGACGGCGAAGGAGGAGCCGTCCTTGCGCCACAGCACCTCATCGTCGATATGCGAGGCCTCGCCTTTGGAATAGGCATGCCACATGGGGCATTCCTCCACCGGATAGGGGCTCCCGTCGAGGTGGCTGTGATGGATGATTTCATGCACCCGGTGGCCCATCAGGGATTCGCGGTCATAGCCCAAAAGATCGAGCGCCCGACCATTGACGAAGATGACTTTGCCGTTCTCGTCGGTCCCGAAAATGCCGTCGCCCACGGATTCCAGCAGCAGGCGGTTTTGCTCCTCGGTCCGCGCCAGTTCCGCCTCGGCCCGCTTGCGTTTGGTGATGTCCAGCAGCCACCCCAGGATGCCCTCTTCACCCCCGAAGGTGATCGGCTGATAGGTGATCAGCAGATCGCGGATCTGTTTGTGGCGGTCATACATGCGAATTTCGCGGTTGCTGACGATGCCGTCGCGGGTCAGCGCTTCCACGAGTCCTTCGCGCACGCCCGGGTCCACATAAAGGTTGGGGGACTCGTCGCCGGGACCGGCCCCGAAGGTTTCAATAAACAGCGGGTTGGCAAAATGGACACGGCCCTTTGTCGAAAAGGCGATGCTCACCGGGCTTTGATCGAGGATATTCTGCAAACGCGCCTTTTCCTCGGCCAGTTCCTGCTCGGCCCGCTTGCGTTCGGTGATGTCGCGCACCATGCCGGTGAAGATCCACTCATCGGCCAGTTGCGCTTCGCCGATTGCCAGATCAATGGGGAAAGTCGAGCCATCCTTGCGCTGTCCGATGACTTCGCGGTTGCTGCCGACGATGCCCGCGGATTTGCCGCTCATGTAGCGCTGCAAATAGCTGTCGTGTTCACCCTTGAACGGTTCCGGCATAAGCATCGTGACGTTCTGCCCCATGACTTCGTCCGCCGTATAGCCAAACATCTTCTCGGCGGCGGGGCTGAAGCTTTCGATGAGGCCCGTCTGGTTGATCACAATGACGCCGTCGACCGCCGTGTCGATGATGCTGCGCAGGCGCGACGTGCGTTCCTCCACCAGATCTTCCAGTTGGTCTTTGTATTCCGCCAACTCCGCCCGGGCGAACTCGGCATCCTCGGCAAGATTCATCGCGGCGACCCGTTCCCGGCGGATGACCTCGCCGGATTTCTCGGCCTTCAGGCGTTCGATGGAGAGCGAGCCGATGAGCCGCGAGAACCCGGCCAGAAAGCCCAGAATGTTCGGCAGCTTTGCCTCCGTCACCACCGGCACGTCCCCGATGGCGGAGAGATAGTCCTGCTCATCAAAGCCGAAGGTTCGCGCCTGTTCGGCAAAAAAGCTCCGGTCCGGCTCCTGGAGCAGGAATTGCCCAATGAACACGTTCGCCACGTGCTCGCCTTCAATGATGATCGGTGAGGCCGCGTCGGTCAGCCCGTTCTTGCAGCGATAGACGGCGAAATCCTTTCCCTTCTGCAGATGGAGCGCCAGATCAGTGTCGCTTTCGATGCAGCGGGCACAGGACTCCTCATGGACCCGATGGAAATCCGTGCAGGCCCGTTGCCAACGGGCGGCGGCCAGCACGTTCCCTTTCAGGTCGATAATCGCCGAGGCGATACCGACGGCGGCGCAAAAGTTCTCCAGCAACTCCTGAAGATGCTTCAGATCCATGATTTCGGCGATGGAAAGCGCTGTTTCAGGGGACTCGTCCTCTTCAAGCGGCGGCTCATCCGAGCCATCCAGAACCTGGAACGGGGTCTCCTGACCCGCCACGAGGCTCAATTGATTGATCTGCCCCTTGAGTTCGATGATCCGCTGTTCCCGCCCCATGGCCAATCGGTTGAAGCGTTCGATTTCCGCCACGTTTTTGCGCAGCAGTTCCTCCGCCGCCTCGGCCTCGGCGCGCGCCTCTTCGGCCCGCAGTCGGGCCTCGTTGGCGGCGTCCCGGGACTTGGTTAGAGAGCGGGTGGCGCTTTGCCCGATCCATACGGACAGCCCGCCCAGACCCAGCGCAGTCAAAACGGTCGCCGCCAGAACAATCATCATGGTGCGGCGCAGATTCCAGAAGGAACCCAGGGCTTCCGCTTCGTCGATTTCAGTCGCCAGCCCGATCCTTAAATCGGCATCCCAGACCCACGCGCCGAGCACCCGGACGCCGCGATAATCCCGATAGCCCTCTATATTCAGTCCCGCACGACCCTCCTTGATGCCCTGTGCCGCGAGGGTCGGCGGCAAGGAGTCCGGATCCATATGGCCCTCTTGGCCCCCTGTCAGATCCCGCCCCGGATCGCGTATCTTGACATGCAACAAAGCCGCTTCCTGTTCCCCGATGAGGCCGATTTTCTGTAAATCCGCGTCAAACCGGCTGGCCGAATTCAGAATGCCATCCTGGTCGAGGGCGTAGGTTTCTCCGGTGAGCCCCAACCGCCCCAGCCGGGTGATGCGGGTGAAATCCTCGGCCGGGTCCCGGGCCACCGCCAGAACGGCAATCACCGATCCTGTGTCGTCGCGGATGGGTGCGGCAAAGAACAACAACGCCTTTTCACCGGCTTTCGGACTGTTCGAGGGGATGAGAAGCGGCGGAATGAATTTGGTTTGGCCCTTGAATACCTGATCAAGCAGGGCCTTATGCCGTGCCGCGATGGGGTTGCCGGTCGCCAGTTCGAAATCCTGGAGGCTGCCAATGCTTATGCCGTCCGGGGCAATGACATGGAATCCCTTGCCGCTGTCCTTGAAGAAACGTCTTTCCATCCACAGACGCAAAAAATTCAGTTCCATGCTGTTTCTCAGAGCCTTGGCGTCCCGGGGCACGAGAAGCAGTTCCTCGGTCATGCGGACCAGTTCCGGGTCCTGGACCATCTTGTCAATGGCGTTCATTTCGCCCGCGGCCCAGATTTTCAGAGCCTCATGGCTCATTTGCAGAACAGTTTTGAGGTTGCTTCCCATTTCCCGGCGGACGTCGCGCTCTGAACTGGCCGTCATCAGCCAGGCCGCCACCACTACGGCCAGCAGATAGATGCCGACCAGCAGCGCACCGGTCCGCTTGATCTCCTCGCCTTCGAAAAACTTCGAGGCGTCCTTGGTCACCCAGCGCCGGATCACCCACTGCAACAGGGCCAACAGCAAAATGAGGCCGACCACGGCGGCCAGGGTGACAAACACCAGCTTGGAGGTTTCGGTTTGCTGATCTTCCGCCGGCTGGGTGACGGCTTCGGCGGACATCCATCGTTCCCGCAGCGGGCGCAGATCATCCTCGCTCACCGAAGCAATGGCTTTTTCCAGGATGTCGCGAAGCTCCGGCCAGTCTTGGCGCACCCCGATGCGCAATTGGTTGAACAAGTCGGGATCGTCAATCCCTCCGGCGACCTTGAGATTACTGAGGAACAACTTGGCGATCAGGTGGGCCTGAATGGCGACACCGGCGATGGTCGCTTCGGCCCGTCCGTCCGACACCATGCGCAGGCAGGCCACCTGATCGGTCGCCAGAACCAGAGGAATTTCCTGGTACTTGCGCTGTAGGATTTCCTGATAGAAGAAACCTTCCGGGATACATACGGACTGACCGTTCAAGTCTTCCAAGGCAGCCAGATCGCTGCTCAGGCGGGTAATGATGACTGGCGGGTTGTCCACGTAAGGGGGTGTGAACAGGATAAATTTCTCCCGGTCCTCGGTCTTCACGATATTGAGCATGACATCGAGGCGCTTGCCGCGAATCATGTCCATGAACTCGTTCCATGTGGGGCCGGTGACGTATTCGACCTTGATCCCCAGGCGTTCGGCCAGCAGGTTCATATAGTCGATGGAATAGCCCTTGGGGGTCCCATTCTCACTGAAATTGAACGGCGCCCAGGTGGTTTCGTTATGGACCCGGACCACCGGATGGGCTTTCAGCCATTGCCGTTCTTCGTTCGTCAGGGGCAGGGTGCTTTGCTTCTCGCTCTCGCTTTGCATGAGAGCGGCCCGCAAAATGGCCCGGCGCTCGGTTTCAGTCAGGGCGTTCAGGGCCTTTTGCAGGATGTCGCGCAAAATCGGCCAGTCCTTGCGCACCCCGATGGTCAGCACCGACGCCGGTTTATCGACCCGTCCGTGAACGGCCAGATTGCCGATCAGTTCCTCCTCGATGATATGCATCGCCACCGCCCGGTTGCCGGCGTAGGCGACGGCCTCGCCGCGCGACACCGCGCCGAGGGCGGTGCTGGTATCGTCATATTCCTGGACGATGATCTCGGGATGGTTCTCGCGGAACCATTTGACATTGCCGAAGCCGCGTTCCAGGGCCAGGATCTTGCCGTTCAGGCTCCCTTCGTCGGCGATATACTCGACATCCTTTCTGGCCACGAATACGTGCGGAATGGAAAGATAGGGTGTAGTAAAATTGTAGGACGCCTCGCGGGCCGGATTGGGGGTGATGTCGAGGAGAGCGGGAAGTCGTTTTTCAGCCACCGCCGCCAGATTTTCCTTCCATGGCCCGGGGCGCAGGCGCAGCACGCCGCCCAGTTTGGTGTTGAGGGCTTCGACCAGGGCAACGCTGACCCCCTGCGGCCGTCCCAGGGAATCCACGTAGCTGACCGGCGGCCAGGAATCCATCATGGCCAGATCGACCACCGGATGGGTCCGCAGCCAGTCGGTTTCCGCGTCGCTCAATAAAACGGCACCCGGATCGCCTTTCGGAGCCAGCCACCTGTCGCGCAATGTCCTGAGTTCGTCCTCGGTCAGCGCATTCAGAGCCTTTTCGAGAATGTTAAACAGCAGGGGCTTGCTGTTATGGACGGCAAGGCGGAGCGATCCGCCCTCTGTGTTGCGGCTCCCGGCCACTTTCAATCCTGGGACAAACTGCCTTTTCTGGGCGCTATTGAACAAGATCAGTGACGTAACATGAGCATCCACGTCCTCCGCCGCCACCTTGGCCAGACCCTCCCCATCGTCGGCGACGATGACCAATTCGCCGTCCCCGATATCCGCCTTGATCTCATCAATCCAGGCCAGCCCTTCAACCGCAGTCACCCGCTTGCCGCGCAGGTCGTTGCGGGCCGAGATGTCCTCCCGACTGTTGCGCGTAATGATGACCACCGGGTCATAGGCGTAGGGTTTGGTGAACTGCACATGCGCCTGGCGTTCCGGGGTGATGGAAAAGCTCAGCGCGCCATCCACCTTCCCCGTCAGCGTGCTGTCGACCAAGTCCGACCATTTGGAAAAAAACTCTGGTTTGATTTCAAGGCCGGTCTTTTGTCCAAGCAGCACCATCAATTGGGGGTTCAGGCCCGAGTATCCGCCGTTCTGATCGAAGATATCCACCGGCTCGATGAAGGTGGTGACGGCCAGCCGGATCGAGGGATTGGCGGAGATCCAGGCCTGTTCCTCGGTGCTGAGAGCAATACGGTTTTTGTCCTGAACATAGAAGTGATCGGCCGGATTGGGCAGCCAGCGGCTTTCAATTTCCGCCATGGTGGCGACCGGGATGGACTGTAGCCCTTCGTTGATCTGTTTGAGCAGGGCCTGATTGCCCTTGGCGACACCTGCATGGACGGCTTTTGCATACAACACCACATCCGAGCGCTGCAAAGCCCCTCCCAGTCCCAAGCGGGCCAGCGACGACTGAATGGAAACGCTTTCGCTTAGAATGGCATCGACTTTCCCCAGCAGCAGGGCATTGATCGTCTGTTGATTATCGTCAAAGGCCTGACGCAGGATGGTCGGATGCTGCTCGGTCAGGAAGCGGTCGTGGACGGTGTCCTTGACCACGCCAACTTTCTTACCGACCAGATTTTCCAGTGTCACCGGCGCGTCCGTGTTGAAGGTAAAGAGCGTGGAACGGGATTCATAGATGGGTTCGGAAAAATCCAGAAACGTCGCGCGCTCCTCGGTCCAATTGAGGCCCGAATGAATATCCGCTTCGCCGTTCTTGAGGGCCTCCAGGGTCCAACTCCAGCCCCCCGAGACGAAGGTGATGGGCCGTCCCGTCGCTTTGCTCCAGGCCCGCCAGATATCGACAAGCAGACCAAACGGCCCGCCGCTCTGATTGACGATGGAAAAGGGAGGATAGTCGTCGGAGATGGCGATGCGCAGGGGCACCGGATCATCGGCAGCCCGAACGACCGGTGCCAGGAGGGCCATCCCGAGCAGGCACCCCACCAGCAATGAAAGAATCCCCCGCACTCTGCCACACCTCGCGCATCAAAATCATGGGGCATTGTGGAGTCCAATATACGCCCGCAAGGGGGCCGTCGTTCAAGGATTATCGTCCCTTCTTCATATTTTTCGGCTGGTTAATCCGGCTAAATTTGCATAATACTGGGGCAGGCATATGATTCATGAGTCTGAATGAGGCGACGTTTATGCTGGCACAAGACATGATCAACCTGCGGAACACCCTGGATGCCAATGACGTCCTGTTTTGCTACAGCGGGCTGGTGACGGAGGATGTGCTGACCGGTATCGGCCTGGGACTCAAGCTGAAGCTGGAGCGCGAGGATACATCGAAGAAAGTGGCCCGTGCCCTGTTTTCCATTTTTGTCGAACAGGTACAGAATATCATCCGCTATTCCATTGAGCGCGACGAGCCGCCGCCCGAATCCGACAAGGAAATCGGTTATGGTGTGCTGGCCGTAGGCAACCGGGAGGATCGATATTTTGTTTCCTGCGCCAACATGATCGCTTTACAAGACGTGCAACGCCTGAGCAGAGCCCTGAAAAACATCCAGTCCATGAGTCACGATGAAATCAAGGCGGCCTATAAAAAAACCCTCAAGGGGGAAGTTCCTGAGGGGTCCAAGGGGGCCGGGGTCGGATTTCTGGACATTGCCATGCGGGCCACTCACGGCTTCGAGTTCGATTTCCTCGACGTCAATGACCAACACGCCTATTTCTGTCTCAAGGCCTACGCATAGGATACAAAAGCAATATGGAAAATATATCCCTCCCCGCCGGCCAACGCACTCCGGGTATTGAATTCGATTTTGCGGCCAACCGTTTCCTCATCTCCGGTGAGTCCTACCCGGAGAACGTCACCGAATTTTTCGGATCGCTGATCGGTGATTTCCAGCAGCATTTGGAGAGTCAGTCTGGGGCGGATATTTTTTTCACCTTTCGGCTCAAGTATTTCAATTCATCGACCGCCAAAGTCCTGATGCTCATTTTGGAATCGTTGGACGAGACCGCCTCGCGAGGCAACAAGGTCACCGTCATCTGGTGCTACGAAGCCGATGACGACAACATGATGGAAATGGGTGAGGAATTCGGCGAGGACCTGGAAAACGCGGACTTCCAACTCCAGGAAATCGACGAATAACACCGTTCTTTCTGGTTTCGACGGAGGAGGGCGTTTTGACCCCGGACTTGAAAAGCCTGACCGTTCTTGTCATCGAGGACGAGGCCTTCATGCGCCGACTGATCGCCCGCATGTTGCGCGATGTGGGGGTCGGCGAGGTGCTTGAGGAATCCGATGGGGCGGCGGGCCTGAAAACCCTGTTGGAGAAGAAGAGTCAAATCGACCTTTTGTTTCTCGATTTGATGATGCCCAAGCTGGACGGTTTCGGTGTCTTGAAGTTCATACGCAATGCCGAGGAAGTGAACGAAAAGGCATTGCCCGTTGTCGTGCTCACCGGCCATGCCGAAGCCGATAAGGTCAAAGAGGCGGCGACCCTTGGAATCAATGGCTATCTGGTCAAGCCGGTCTCCAAGAAAGCCCTCGTGGAGGCCACGGTTCGGGCACTTAAGCGTGCGCCAACACATGGCTGAGGGTGTGCCGGGCGAGGGCGATCTTACATTCGAGGCAGAGACCCATATCCTGCGGCAGGCGGAGGCACGTTGTGCCGAGGAGGCATCGCCGCCGTTCCGCGACTTGACCGACCAATACCGCAAGCTGTTGCGCACGGCGCGCATGCTGGTCCGAATTGCCGACCGCAATGAGCAGGAACTCAAGGCGGCGCAGGCACAAGCCGACGCCGCCAATCGGGCCAAATCCGCTTTCCTGTCGGCCATGAGTCACGAAATCCGCACCCCCATGAACGGCATCGTGGGCCTGGTCGACCTGTTGAGCGAGACCCGGCTGGACGACGACCAGCAGAGCATGTTGCGTACGGTCCGCCAATCCACCCACACCCTATTGCAGATCATCAATGATATTCTCGATGTGTCGAAGATCGAGAGTGGGCGCATGACGCTCGAATCGTTGCCGTTCAATCTCGTGGAAACGACTGAAGGGGTGGCCGAAATTCTGGAAGCCACTGTGCGGGCGAAAAACCTGCACTTGCGCATTGACTACGCCTTGGATTTGCCGCACTGGGTCCTCGGCGATCCGGTCCGGTGGCGGCAGATCCTGTTCAACTTGATCGGCAATGCCCTCAAATTCACCGACCTCGGAGGCATCGTCTCTGTCCATTGGGATACGATCGCGGACTCAAAGCAGTTGCGGTTGCAGGTCACGGATACCGGCATTGGCATGGATCAGGAAACCTGTACCCAACTGTTCCGCCCCTTTGTTCAGGCGGATATTTCGACCACCCGGAAATACGGTGGCACGGGACTTGGTCTGTCCATCGTTCGTCATCTGGCAACCCTCATGGGCGGCGACGTGTCGGTGCAAAGCGCGCCGGGAGTTGGCTCGACCTTTACCGTTGTCGTGCCGTTCATGCCCGCCGCCGCGCCCGATGAGGCGGCAAGCCGCCGGGTGGATCGACGCCTGCTCGACCTGCCGCAACGCCCGGTGCCGAGTCTGGAGGAGGCTCTGGCGAAGGGTCAATTGGTGTTGGTGGCCGAAGACAACCCGACGAACCAGGAGGTGATCCGCCGTCAAATGACTCGT
This sequence comes from Magnetospira thiophila, assembly GCF_054657015.1. Lineage (NCBI taxonomy): Bacteria > Pseudomonadati > Pseudomonadota > Alphaproteobacteria > Rhodospirillales > Thalassospiraceae > Magnetospira > Magnetospira thiophila. The sequence continues at coordinate 1,434,740 of NZ_BAAHXF010000002.1, read as the reverse complement.
CTCGGTCTGGCGGTGGTCATTGTCGACAACGGGCGTCTGGCCTTGGAGGAACTCCGGCGGCGGTCCTTCGCCGTCCTGCTGACCGACATTCACATGCCGGAAATGGACGGCCTCGAACTGACCCGCCGGATCAAGTCCGGGGAGGCCGGGCACATCCCCCCGATCATCGCCATCACCGCCAATGCGGTGGAGGGCGAGGCGCAAAAGGGACTCGATCTGGGGATGGACGCCTACCTGACCAAACCGCTCGATATCCGGGCTCTCTGGCAGACCCTGTGCCACTTCATACCCCATTTGGAAGGGCCCAAGCCGACCGAAGCCGTGGCGGAAACCCCGCCCCCATCCGGCGGTCTGGACCTGACGTTCCTGATTGAGAATTTCGGCGACGATACGGAGATGCTGGACGAGATCCTTGACGGGTTCGTCGAAACGGCGGCCGAGGATATGGCATTGTTGGCCCAGGCCGTTTCCCAGGGCGAAGAAGAGCAGGTCCGACTGCTCGCCCATCGCCTCAAGTCGGCGGCCCGCACGGTGGGCGCGCATGCCCTCGCCGAGAGCTGCGCCATCCTGGAAAAAGTGAAAAGCGATGGCGAATGGACCATCCTGCCGAGGCAATTCCAGACCCTCAAGGACCATTGGCAAACCACCCGTCAGGCCATCACCGCCCGTTCCTGGCACCCATAGGGTCAAGCGCGTCCCGGCACTTCCTGAAGACCGTAACGTCACGATTGCGACTTGTTGGGTTGGAGGAATAAACGTGTCGATGGCGAAATTTTCTGCTAGAATGCTAGGTCAGGACTCAGAAGGAGCCTCGTGCCACACCAGAAGGAGACGCACACCATGGCCGTCTTTATCCCCGGAAAAACCTCCAACACCGTTAGTTCGTATGCGTCGAACCTGCTGCTGTCGCAAATGCAGAACGCGCAGTCGAAGAAAGTTCAGGAGGAATCCAACAAGATTTCCAACGAGTTTCAGACCGATATCAACGCCAAGAAGGCCGAGGTCGATGCCTACAAGGAACTGGCCGCCAGTATTGGCGAGGTGACCACCTTCCTGTCGAAAACCACCGGGCAGGCCAAAAGTATCCTGTCCAATATTGATGCCATGATTCGGCTTGTGGTCTCCTCCGAACAGACCGATAGCGGCTATGGGAACTATGGCAAGACCTTCGATAATTTTCTCAAACGTATCGACGCGGCCACCGAAAGTGGCGGGGTGACCAAGAATCCTCTCAGTCGCGTAGAGCCGGATGTTTTCTACAAAACCAGTCGCTATGGCGGATCGCAGCGGGTGCAGGGCAACTATCTGGGCGACAGCTATCGGATCGTCGATCAGAATGGCAAGGTCTGGGTGCCGGATCATACTTCAAAGCTGTTGAAGCAATATGATTCATATCCCGACGATCCGACCAAGGTGAACTATTCCATGGAACACGGCGTGCGCTTCGATAGCGTGAGCGGGAGTACGGTTACTTTCACCCTCAATCCAGATTCCGGGACCCCGGAAGTCATGACCGGCACCTTCACTGGCAAGGGGCTTTCGGTGGGCAATGCCTGGTACTATGAGCATCTCAATACAACGGATGGCCGCACCCGTGCCAAGGAGGATTTGTACGACGCCAAGGCAGCGGCCAAGGTCGAGGTGGCACGCTATGAAAGCGCCTTCGCCATCGCCAAATTCTACGAAGAGGAAGCGAAGTCCAAGGCTCAAGGATTGACCGAGGATGTCAACAATCTGTTGGTCGAGAAAGCCAAGGCGGTGCAGGAGAAGCAATACAAGCTGGCCCAGGAATACGAGGCGGCCCAGGGCCGGGTCATTTCCGCCATGTCCTTGAAGGTGGACTATAATTTCATGTTCCGCGGACTGACGGGCAGGAACAAGGTGGCGCAGATGTTGCTCAATATCAACGTCTAGCCGCTTGCTGAAAACGCCGTTTTTCAGTGTCCCGCCTCGCCCTTCGACAGGCTCAGGGTGAGGCTAACTCATTGAGTATTAAAGTCCTCATGCTGAGCTTGTCGAAGTATGAGCTTGTCGAAGCATGTGTCGCCACATCCGCCAAATCTGACTTTTTCAGCAAGCTGTTAAAGCAAATTTTGGTAACTGGGGCAAAAGTCCGGGCGGTGGTGGCCGACGGACTCACAATTGGTTGAATCGGCCACTGTTTCATGATTCTGTGGGGCATGGTCAAGCCACGCCCAGATATTGATGCGTTTTCGCCGTTGGTGCTCAAGCCGCTGGCGCTGGGGCTGCTGGAAGAGAATGCCCGGCTGTCGTCGGAGAATGCGGCGTTGCGCGAGGAGATCGCGCGCTTGAAACCCGGATCCGTCACCAGGAATTTTCCCGCATCCAAATTGCCACGACTTTGACCTTCCGGGGGTCGATTTCGGCGACACGTTTTCCGATTGGCGGAGGGATCTGGATTTTCGGGAGGACATAGTCGCGCAAATACAATCTTAGCGTTATTTTATTTGGTTTTGGGCGCGTTTTGACGCCGCCCGGTCACGGGGCGGTCCGACTTTGGGGCGGATGTTGGGTGCCGCGATTACGTCGGCGCGAGGTTTCGCCAGGCGGTGAAGAAGGCGTCTTTGTAAGGATAGGCGTCGGGCATGGCGATCTTGATGCGGCGTACCGAGGTGATGACGCGGGCGCCGATTTTGAGCAGTTTTTGGCGAAGGGTGTCGGGCGCGGCCTTGGCCAAATCGGTGCCTTTCAGTCCGCGCAGGCGAAGGTGCGTCAGCAGCACGTAAGCGAAGCCGGCGAGGATCAGGCGCAACTGATTGGGCTTGAACCCGTGGGCCGAGGTCTGGTGGCCGAACAGGTCGAGTTGGCAGTCTTTGATGCGGTTTTCCATGTCACCGCGCGGGCAGTAGATGTTCTGGTAGATGGCGCGGGGCATGGCGTCGCGGTCGTTGAAGAATTTCTTCGCCTCCGGGATGACCCAGTCGCTGTTCCAGTCCAGGGAGGTCACCAGGAAACGCACGCGCTGTTCGTGGCCGGGCCGGTGCAGAACCTTGGCAATAACGTGGCGGGGCCGCGGCCAGCTTTTGGATTTGGGGCGGTGGGAGAAGTGGCCGAACATCTCGACGGGCGCGTTGGTATCGATCATGGCCACGGCGGCGCGGCTTCGGGTCATGCGGGCCTTGTGCAGAAGATAGCTGTTGCGGGCCAGCCCGAAAATATAATCGACACCATTGGCCTCGCACCAGTTCATCAGGTTGTTGCGGGCGAAGCCGGAGTCGCCCCGGACCAGAATCTTCACCGCAGGCCAGTGCTTGCGGATCAGCCCGACGATGCGCCGGATTGCCTTCTTTGCGTCACGGGCCCCATCCACATTGCCTTCGCGCAGCTTGGACAACAGCAGGTGCGGGCCGCAGGTGATGTAGAGCGGCAGGAAGCACCGGTGCTCATAGTATCCGTTGAAGAACCCGCCGTCCTGATGGCCGTGGGTCTCGATGTCGGTGGCGTCGATGTCGAGTGTGATGCGCTCGGGCGGCGCATCATGGCTTTCGACGAACAGGTTGACGTAGAGGTCCTGGAGTTGCGCCGGCTTGGCGGAAAACTTGTGATAGCGCTGATCGCCGTCGGCGAAGCTCTGTTCCAGCCGTCCGATGGTGGAAGCGGCGGCTAGGCGCGAGGGGGCGTATCCGCGCGTTTTCTTTGGCGTGGCGATCAGCTTCAGCAAAGGATCAAAGCGCAGACTGTCATGATCGCTGACATCCTCGTAGCCCAAGGCGATGGCCATGACCCGTTGGGCCAGCAGGTCGGGCAGAGCGTGGGCCACCCTGGCAGGGTCGCGGAAATCGTCGAAATGCTCGGCCATGCGCGACCACAAATCCAGTCGCGTCGCGGTTTCGCGCAACAGCAACCCGCCCGCGTCGGAGGTGATCTTCCCGCCGTCGAAGGCGGCCAGGACGGTGCGGGGTCCGAAGTCGGAGAACTGCATGGCGTATCCTCACTATCGTATTGATAACACGATGAATTGTAGCGAATTCGGCCGCGCCGGTGGATCAAAAAGCGCGGGTGTCGGCATTGTTTTTTTGTTAGGCTGGCGATCCGTTTCACCCCCTGCCGGAGAGGTCCCGTGCCCGTCAGCAAGAACCGCCGCAAGGACGGCAAGAAAGCCGCCAAACCCAACAGCCCGAAAGTCCAGCCGGAGCCGCGCGATCCCTTGGTGGATTTGGTGAGCGATCCGGCTTTGTCGCGGGATGCGTCCATGGCGGGGCGCGCGGCCATGGAGGCGATGATGGCGTGATTGCAGCGTGGGATGTACATGGATGCCCCCGGCGGTGAGGCGGGTGACAATCCGCTCGACCGGGCGCAGGAACTGATGTTCGATGCCTGGGAATGCGCGGCCAAACGGGACCGGGTCGCGCTGGCGAAGCAGGCTCTGAAACTCTCGGAATTGTGCGCCGACGCGTGGAGCTTGTTGGCCCAAGAGGCGGCGAAAACCATAATCGAAGCGCACGGCTATCTGGAAAAAGCCGTGGCCGCCGGCGAAGCGGCGGTGCGCCAGGAGCTAGGTCCAGACGCCTTCGAGGAGGAGGAAGGGCACTTCTGGGGAATTCTGGAAACCCGCCCCTACATGCGCGCCCGCGCCGCCCTGGCCGAGTGCCTGTGGGACATGGGCGCGCGCGACGACGCCGTCGCCCACTGGCGCGACATGCTGCGGCTGTGCCCGGGCGACAACCTCGGCATCCGCCATATCCTGGGCCCGAAACTGCTCGATCTCAACCAACTCGCCACCGCCCGCGCCTTGCTCGAAGAGTACGAAGAGCCGGACTTCGCCGAATGGGGCTATAGCTATGCGTTGCTCCAGTTCAAACAAGGCGGCACCACTTCCGGTGCGACCAAGGCCCTGAAGGCGGCCATCAAAAACAACCCCCATGTGCCCGCCTACCTGCTCGGTGCCAAGCGCCTGCCCAAAACCATGCCCGCCGGATACGCCCTGGGCTCCAAAGAAGAAGCCGTCCTTTACGTCATCAACGCCGTCGAAACCTGGACATCGACCAAGGGTGCCCTCATCTGGCTCGACGACATCGCCAAAAACACACTGTAAATTTTGAAGGGATCAGATCCACAAATATCTTCTTGTTATCACATCATAAAACGGATCATCCGCAATTCCTGGTGACGGATCCGGGTTGAAAGGACTGAAGGGCAAGCCGGACATCAAGCCACCATCGACGCCGTCCGGGATGGACAAGGCGACGGACAAGCGGTCGCGGCGAGAGAAGCGGCGGCGCGGGCCGAAGGCGCCGTCGGCGCCGGTCGAGGAGCGGATCGTCGTCGCCACCGCCATTCCGCCGGGGTCGCGGTTCAAGGGCTACGAAGACTTCACCATCCAGGACCTGAAGATCGAGCCGCGGGTCGTGCGCTATCGCCGCGAGCGCTGGCTGACGCCGGACGGGCGCACGGTGCTGGCGCCGCTGCCGGCCGGGATCGGCGACCACTTCGGCCCCGAGATCAAGCGCTTCATCCTCGCCCAATACCACCAGGGTCAGACCACGGTGCCGCGCCTGGTCGAGTTGTTGCGGATGCTCGGTGTGGACATCTCCAAGCGGCAGGTGGTGCGCATCCTGACCGATGCCAACGACGCCTTCGTCGCCGAGGCCCGCGACGTACTGCGGGCGGGGCTCACGCACGGCGGCTGGATCTCGGTGGACGACACCGGCGCCCGTCACCAGGGCAAGAACGGCGTCTGCACCCAGATCGGCAACGACGCCTTCACCTTCTTCGCCACCACCGGATCGAAGAGCCGGGCCAACTTCCTCGGCCTGCTGCGTGCCGGCCACGGCGACTATGTCCTCAACGACCAGACTTTCGCCTACATGCGCCATCGTCGCCTTGCCGGTTCGGTCATCGCCACCCTGGCGGGGCACCCGGTGCGCCGCTTCGCCGACCACGCCGCGTGGCAGGCCCACCTCGGTGCGCTGGGCATCGCTGCCCTCAAGGTCCATCCCGCCCCGGTGACGATCGCCACCGAGGGTGCCTTGTGGGGCGCCGTCACCGCCCACGGCTTCCTCGACGGCACTGTGATCGTCTCCGACGATGCCGGCCAGTTCAATGTCGGCGAGCACGCCCTGTGCTGGGTCCACGCCGAACGGCTGGTCCACAAGCTCGACACCTTCACCGAGGCGGCCCGCGCCGCCAAGGAGAAGGTTCGTGGCCTGATCTGGTGGTTCTACGCCGACCTCAAAGCCTACCGCGCCGCCCCGGCCCCGCGCCGCAAGGCCGAACTGAAGACCCGCTTCGACCGCCTCTTCCGACGGCGCACCGGCTTCGCCACGCTGGACCGCCTGCTCGCTCGCCTTCACGCTAACAAGGCCGAACTGCTGCGCGTCCTCGACCGGCCGGAAATCCCGCTCCACACCAACGGATCGGAAAACGACATCCGCTGCCAAGTCATCCGCCGCAAGGTCAGCGGCACCACCCGCAGCGACCCAGGACGTGACTGCCGCGACGCCTTCCTCGGCCTTGCCAAGACCTGCCGCAAACTCGGTATTTCGTTCTGGGACTTCCTCGGAACCCGCCTCGGCGCGGCCGTCGCTACGCCGGTGCCGCTCCTCCCGGAATTGGTCGCTGCCCGCTGCGAAACCTGACCGCCCGGACTTTTGCCCCAGTTACAAATTTTGTTTAATATGGATCAACATGATCCAAATTGAAGCGGTAAGATCGCTCTAGCGTTGAACGGATTCTGTCAGGTCGAGGAGTTCCTGGTAGGTTTCGGCTGATTTTTCGCAGATGGCGTCGCACATGGGGGCGAAGTGATCGAGGAAAAAGCCCAGGAATTCGACTCTCAAATCGTCGTCGTCAATGCGTCCGGCCATGTAGGCCCCGACCCGGATGGCCGACATGATGCTTTCCTGGCCCAGCACCAATACGCCTTTCAAATCCTCCGCGTGGTCGATCGCGACCTGGCGGAGGCGCGCTTCCAACTGGGAGAACAGGCGATCCTCCTGCCGCGATTGCTGTAAAATCGGCGGCAATATGCGGCCCAGGTTTCCGGCGGCTTCCAGGTAGCCGCGCAGGTCCTGCGGCTTGAGATCCGCACCCGGGGCGTAGTTCGGCAACTGCTCCCGCACCGAACGAATCAACCTTTCCCGAGGCAGGGCCATCGGTTCCAGTTTCAACGCCGCCGAGGCCTGCGGGCGGGCACCGGAGATGGCGGCCCCATCGCTGCAATTGAAGACGTCCAAGTCCTTCAGGCCTGGGATGCGCGAGAACTGGGTGCGCGAATATTCCAGCTTCCAGGAGGAGATGATCTTGCCCCCGAAGTTGCCTTCGACAACCCGGTCGAAGGAACTCTCCAGGCTTTTCAGGCTCGAACCGGCCAGCCAGTTGTCGTAGTCGTCTTCGAGATAGACGGCATCCTTGGAATGATGCTGGGCATCCGGACGACGACCGCAATCGACGCCGAACAGATAGACGCGACGGAACCCAAGGGCGGTGGCGGCGGCGAACCCGGCATTGGCGACCAGTGGACCGGCCGCGATGAGTGAGCGATGACCCGGATTGAGCAATTGATCGCAGCTCAAACCGGAGCGGTAATAGAACCAGACCTCGTCGAACTGTGCCGTTGCTTCCGGATGGATCGAGGTGGAGCCGAGCAGGATGATATCCTGCAAACCGTACTTCTCCTTGAACTTGATCAGGTTTTTGACCAGCGGATAGGTATTCTCGTTTTCGATGTGAAAATCCGGTCGAATGCCGTTTTTCAACAGAATGCCCAGGGCCGTGCCGCAACTGACTATCAGCGCCTGTTCCCGCAGACGGGCGATCTGGGTGATATCCTTGTCCAGGGAGGGGCCGGACCCGACGACCAAAATCGGAGTTTGTTGATGCAGGCGGGGTTCCCAGGGGATGATGCGATGAGGGAAGCGGGCGAAATTTTTCGCCGTGTTGGTCATCATCAACTGCTCGTCTTCGAAATATCCCTTGGACCAGTGGAAAGAATCCATTTTCGAGTTGAGCAACTCCCGGGTCCGCTTCAGGGCCCAGGAATAGTAGTGATGATAGGCATAGGAGCCATTGAGAAAGGTCCGCCCGCATTTGTCCTGGACGGCAAACATGGCCTCCGAGAGCTGCTCCGGGGTGGATCGCAGGACGATGTAGATCTCCTGACCGTTGACGGCGGCTTTTTCCCACAGGGCAACCCAGTCGATGGCCCGCAGGGAATGCAGCAGCAGTTCCGGGGTTGGCTCGGCGATGATCATGGTATGGCAGCGGGTGCGGTCGAGCAGTTCTTCCAGGTGGTAGCCCAGACCGACCCCGAAGACGTAGCAATAGCCGATATCCACCACCGGCAGAGGGGCGAAATCCTCGGGGGAAACCCGCGTCTCGATAAACGGCCGCACGGACTGGAACAGGTCCATGGAGACGCCGATCAGATTGCAATGCGAGACGGTGCCGAAGCGAAGCCGGTCGGGATTTTCGAAATAGCTGTCCAGTTGCTGGCGGGTGACCTGGCGGGCGTCTGAATCATAGAGGCAGACAGTGCCCAGGTCGATGTTGCTCGGGCCATCCCCGGCGTCCACCAGTTTGGAGGCAGGCACCGTGATGCGTTCCAGCATTTGCCAGACCGAGGGCATATGTTTCTTAAACGCCGCCTTATTGCGCTCGAACAGGATGTCTGGCTGGAGGTGCGTCATGGTTAGCCAGCGTTGGCTTCCGCCTCCTGCCACAGGGCCGTGAACGTCGCTTCAAGAGACTGAGCCCGGTGCTTGGCGCTGAACGGCGGTGCCTGCCGGATACGGTCCCGGATGGATTGCCGAAAAGCGCTGCGGCGCGCATTGTCCGTCGCCCAACGGGTCACCATCGCCACATAGTCGGCCGAGGTCTCGGCGATCATCTCATCAAGTCCTAACTGATGCAGCAGGCTGACCACTTCCCGGTGCCGACGGTCGGGGCCATTGAGCGCCACCACCGGCAGTCCCTGCCACAGCGCCTGGGCGGCATCGCCCGGATGGGAGACAATCAACGGGCTCAGGCAAACGTCGCCCATCTGGTACAGCGCCTCGGTCTGATGGGGGGCTGCCAGATCAATGCGATGCGCCAGGCCGTAGTTACCGAACATGTCGATCAGATGGCTGATCACCGGCGGATGTCCGAAGGCGTAGTCTTGAAGCACCAGCGTGGCTTGCGGCAGAGCAAAAAGCACCTCGGCCCACAGCGCCAGCAGTTCGTCAGACAGAAATTCCATGGGCACATTGGCGACCAGGGTCAGGGAGTCCGCCTGTGGTTCGTCGGTTTTCAGGGGCAGGTTCGCATCGGGAATCTGCATCGGGGCAAGCCCGGAGTCCAGCCGCCACAGTCGCTCGGACAGCGGCGAGGGCGCCTCCTCTGGATCGAGGGTTGCGTCGGTCAGCAGCACATCCATGGTCGCCATGCCGGTGCCGACCGGAGCACCAAGCCAGGAGATCTGCACCGGGGCCAGACGGGTCCCGAAGGCGGCCAGCAGGTCTGGCGCGCCATAACCGCAAGCATCAATCAGCACATCCACCGCCTCGGCGGCTACCATGGTGCCAAAGGTAATGGGGTCGAGATTGCGCACATCGTGCCAGGTATCGAAACATTTCTGGAATTTGAGATTCTGTTCCAGGGTTTGCGGTCCCCAGCCAAAACCCACCAACCGGAATTTCGACGTATCATGGGCGGCGATGGTATCGGCCAGCGCATCGCCAGAACTGTTCTGCCCGGCCGCCCCGAGGACATAACCCACCGTCAGGCGCCCTCGCGGTCCGGCCACAGGATCGACGGTCCAGGGCTCCGGCTTGGTGCCAAAGCTCGCCCCCCAGTCCTTGACCGATTGGGACAGGGCGTCGAGGGTCTCGGCGGTATCGGTCAGACGGGATTCCAGTGCATTGATTTGTAGAATACCGTTTTCCGGCGCAATGGCGCAGGCCGCTTGCCACACGGAACGGGCTGCCGAGCGCTGTCCGCTGTAGGCCAGATTGGTGGCCAGTTGGCCCAGGATCGCGGCGTCGCGTGGCAGAACGTGGGCCGCGGCACGCAGGGAACTGATGGCCTCGTGATAGAGACCGGCGCTGGTCAGCAGGTGACCCAGCATCTGATGGGCCTTGCGCGACTGGGGATTGAAGGCGATATGTTCGCGCAGCCAATACACGGCCTTGTTGCGGTCCTCGGCGACCGTGGAAGCAATCGCCTTGTTGAACAGCGGATTTTCACGCACCGTTCCCAAAGCCGGACCAAAAGTTGCCAGATTGGCCGGGACCCAGGCGCTGAAAACCGGATCGGAGGTGGTGGTCAGGGCGACCTTGCCATGGAAAAGGCCCTGGGACAGATCACCGGCAAACACATACAGGGAAGCTAGAAGTTCAACGATTTCAAGAACGTTGTGATTCTTGGACAGGGCGATTTCAGCCTTATCCACCGCATCCCGAATATTATCTTGTTGAAAGGCAGACACGGCGGCCAGGAACCAGGCCTCGGCACTTTGCGGGTTGTGATCCAGATGGTCCTGTGCCAGACGCGCCACCTCGGGCCAGTTTTCGAGTTTCACCAGTTCATTGGCCCGTGAAATGAATGAGGCTTTGTCGCCCCCGTCCAAAGTCATCATGCGGTGACCCCTCCGTCCGACGGAGTGGAGGTCGGCTCGCTGCTATCTGTTGTCGGAGCGGATGCCTCCTCCGGTGCCGTGGCGAGGCCACCGGAAAGTTCCCGGTTGATGTTGATCAGAACATCAATTTTCTCCGCCGAGGGGTTCGGCATGATTTCAAGAGTATGTTTATCCACGAAGTTGGCCAGCGACAGAACATTGCTGCGCACATCGTCGGGAACCGTGCAATTGGGCGACAGCAGCTCCGACTGAAAAATGGTCCAGAGCTGCCAGTTGAGGCGCAAGGCGGCCTGCATCTCTTCGATGTTGCTGCTCTCCTTGGCCCGCAGCAGGCGGACGGCCGCTTGGGTCAGGGCCCAGGCTTCGGTTGCCTGGGGATTGCCCGGTGCCGGAGCCTTGTCATAACTAGCGACTAAGTTTTTCTTGTACATTTGCCAATAATTCCTTCTCGTGGAAGATCAGTTCCTGGCATTTCTTGACCGCATGATAAAGGTCGCCCTGTTCGACCATGTTGCGGATGGCACCGGTAATCGACGCACTACTGGGGGCGGCCTGTTCGTAGTGATCCATGAATTTTATGAATTGTTTATGATGGGAGCCTTGGGCGTCCTCAGGAAACACATACATGCATTGCAAGGCGTAGTAGACCCGACTGGCCGGTGTGACTGCGTCGTCAGGGGTCAATATATCCGAATCTCGGAGAATGGCGGCATCATTGGCGATCAGGAGCGAAACGCTACGCTGCGAGGCGTTTTCCAAAACGGCGCCGTTGATGATGATTTTCTGGCTCTTCTTGAGCTGAATTTTCAGGGGCATGGGTACTCTGCCGGGCGCGGGCCTAAGGAAACGACCGGGGGAGCGCGAGGCTCCCCCGAGCCAGTTCGAGACGACGTTCCTTAACGGAACAAGCCCAGGATGGACTGCTCAGCCTGACCGGCAAAGGCCAGGGACTGAATGCCCAACTGCTGGCGGGTTTGCAGGGCCAGCAGGTTGGCGCCTTCAGAGTTGAGATCGGCCACCGTCAGCTTGCCGGCACCGGTATCCAAAACGTCCACATACTCCTGCGTGAAGTCGGAACGCACTTGAAGGATGGCGATGTTGTTGGCCATGGAGCCAGCTTTCGCTTGCAGGTAGCTGATGGTCGCATCCATGCGGGCGATGGCGATGTCCGCATGGGCGTTAAAGGAGGCCAACTCGGTGGCGTCCGTCAGATCGTAGCCCTCGAAGGACTGTCCGAAGCCGAGGAACGATTCAACAAAGTTAACCTGACTGGCATCCAGGGTCTGTCCCACGAAGCCGGTCCCCAAAGAGTTCCGGTACAGGGCGCTGTTGTTGATGTCGATGCCCGTCACCTCAAGCTTGGAGTCCGACTTGTCGGAGAAACGAACCGACAATTTGGAGGACGACGAGTTGAGGAGGTTCAAGCCCTGATAGGTGGCGTCGGCGATCAGCTTTTCGATCTGCTTGGCCAGTTCCTGGACCTGGGTCTGCAATTCCGCACGCTGCGAGGCATCGGCGGACCGGGCACTGTCAACCAGACCCTTCATCTGGTTGGAGAAGTCCTCGACGGCCTTGAGGGCCTTGAGGGTGGCGTCCAGGGCCTGCACGCCCTGATCAACGGCGGACTTGCGTTCCAGCAAGGTCTGGGACCGGTTGCTCAGAGATTGGGCCTGGAAGTATTTCACCGCATCGTCGGTCGGTGCGGCGACTTTAAGACCGGTGGACAAACGACCCTGGGTACGGTCAATCAGTCCTTGGGTGCTTTGGAGAGAGAGCAAGTTCGAGCGAACTGCATCAGATAGTGTTACGTCAGCCATTTCATAATCTCCCATTCTTGGGGTGCTGTGATGCTACATGTGCGTTTCTCACACACAGAATAGACTACCACGGGTCAGGTTTCTCGCCAACGAATTTTTTTTCGATAACGAAACTAAATCCAATTGACGAGGCATTCCGGGCCGTAATTATTACAATATACGTCTTGGAAAACAGCCCTTTCTCGAAGTCCACGTACCGTCTGAGCTTACCTGAGATCGCCAGCTTTTCAAGCCTCAATCCAACGTCATGAGATCTTTGAGCAGCCGCTCGAAATCCCGGGCATAGGCCTTGGAGTCGGTCATCGGAGAGGCCGCCATCCGGGGGCGCAATGTCGCGTGCCACCGGGTCAATTGATCCGGGTCCCTGGCCAGGGCGACGGCGAGGCCGACAAAATGATCGGCATCCCCCGCGACCAGTTCCTGCAGGCCGATGGTCCGCAGGTGCGCCGCCGAATGATTGGCCGCCATGCGGTCGCCGGGCAGGGTGATCACCGGCACGCCCATCCACAGGGCCTCCAGGGTCGTCAGCCCGCCGGAATAGGGCTGGCTGTCGAGCACCATGTCCAGGTCCGCATAGGCGGCAAGGACCTCCCGGTTGCTGGCCGGGCCATGAAATTCCAACCGTTCCTCGGAGATTCCCTGGGCGGCGAACAGGGTCTGAAATCGGCTCACAATCTCCGGATATTGGAATGGCGGCGAGCGCAGCACGAAGCGGGCATCAGGCACGTCGCGCAGCACCCGGCTCCACAGGGCGATGGTCGCGGGGGTGATCTTGAAGGCGGCGTTGAAACAGCCGAAGGTGATCCGGCCCCGTTGCAGAACCGGCGGCGGGGCAGGGTCCGGGGCGTGGTCGGGCGGTTCGTAGCAATAGAGGTTTTCGGAAAAGCGAAGCACTTTTTCCCGGTATTGATGGTCCTGGGACGGGGGCACATGGCGCCCATCGACCAGCACCGCATCCACCTGCGCCAAACCGCTGCTGCCCACATAATCCAGCCATGTGGCCTGGATCGGGGCCGGACGGCGGGCCAGCACCGGCAGTCGATTGCCCCAGGTATGGCCGTTGAGGTCGATCAAAATATCCATCCGGTCGGCGCGGATGCGGTCCGCCGCGGCCTCGTCGCTCAGCCGACTGATATCAACGAAATCATCGGCCAACTGCCGAAACACCTCGGTCTGGCTGTCCGGGGTCTGGGTGTTGGAATAGAGATGGGCGGTCCATTGGGAGCGGTCCCGCTGGCGTAGCAGGGGCGGCAGAAAAAAGCCCGTGGCGTGCCGACGGTAATCCCCCGAAACCAGCCCGACCCGCAACGGCGAGCCGGGTTCCAGGGCGCGGCGCGGGGGGCGCGGGGGATCGGGGAAGGGGTCTCCATAGGCTCGATGGGCGGCGGCAATCTCGCGTGCCGTCACCCCGTCCTTGTAATGCAGGCCCATCAGGTAGGCCGAACGTTGCGGAGAATCGAACGGGCTGGCCTCGGCGGCCTGTTTGAGCACGGGCAGGGCGGCATCGGCATCGGCACAGGACAGCAGCAGCATGGTGCCCAACTGGCTGGCGGCGGCAAGCAGATCCGGCTGCCGGGCCAGGGCCGCCCGATAGGCCGTCTCGGCCTTGGCGAAGGCTCCCAGAGCGCGATGGCTGTTGCCCAGATTGACCCAGGCTTCGACGGCATCGGGATCGACCCGGGTGGCGGCCTCGAAGCAGGCCATGGCCTGACCGTTCAGGGAAAGGCCGTGGAGCAGCAGTCCCAGGTCATTGTGATGACGGGCCACGCCGGGGGCGAAGCGGACGGCCAGACTCAAATGTTTGATCGCCGTGCCCTGGTCGCCCCGGCGGGCCAGCAGATGGCCCAGGGCGGCATGAAACTCGGCCTCTTCAGGGCGCTGTGCCAGGCCTTGTTGCAATACCTTGAGGGCTTCGTCCGAGGCACCGCCGCCTTCCAGCATGTCTGCCAGATTGAGCAGCGCCTGCGCCGCTTCGGGTTCGGGCGCGATTTTCAGATGGTCCATGGCCGCCGCCGCCGCGTCCTGCCACTGGCCCATGTCCCGGAACACCCGGCTCAGGTTGAACCGGAAGGCCGGGTTGAGAGGTTCCAGGTCAATGGCCCGCATCAGGCTTTCTGCCGCGTCTTGCAGGCGGTTCATATCTTTCAGTGCATTGCCCAGGTTGCCGTGCGCCGCCGCGAAATCGGGGGCCAGCCGGGTAGCCTTGCCGATCAGGGCCACGGCCGCAGCGGGGTCTCCAGACTGGTGAACCAGCACCCCCAACAAATGCAATGTATCCGGTTGGTCGGGAAAGCGGGCGAGGACCGTTTCGTAGGCCGCCCGCGCCTCGGTCAGTCGCCCCGCCTGATGCAGCGCCAGGGCCTCGTTGACTATGCGGGATAAAAGGTCCGCAGAAGAAGCAGAGGGAGTCATGGAACAAGCCTGGGAAGTCGGGGGAGCCGGTTTCTCCGGCAATAACCCCGATTCCGAATCAGGCCTTGCCGCTTTCGAGGAAGCCCTCGGAGATTTGCAGGTTAATGTTGATCAGCGTGTCGATGACTTCGCTGGGAATCTCGGAGCCGTACTTCATGGTGGTCTCGGCGACGAACTGGCTCAGGCGGATCAGGTTGTCCTTGGTTTCCTGTTGCAGGGCGGCACCGGCGCGCGAAACCATGATGCGCATGGCGACCCAGACTTCCATGTTCCGTTCAAGGGCGCTGGCCAGCAGGCTCGCATCCTGGCGGGCCTGATCAAGTTGGATGGCGACCTGAGAAAGGTTGAAGGCATTTTCTTCGGTGAAGCTCAATTGTTCCGTTTCGGTCATGGACCCGCTCTCCCTGATAGTCTAACAGATTGAAATACATCGTAACAAAACGATGTAATGAAGCCGATTGTGATTCCCTGGGCCCTCTTCTCCAAACAAGTACGCCGGAGGGCACGGAGGCATGATATCGTGAGGTGTGACGGGTTGCAAACCCAAGATGTGGTGTATAACCAAAAAGTCATCCGATTCAGTGGAAAATCTTGTAAATCTTCGTCATTCTTGCATTGGATGCGGTCAGAGTGCAGGATCGCCCAACTTTTTTAGGTCCAGACCGTCCAAGCGGAGTACATAATGTCGAATATTCTCAGGCTCGGAATCCCCAAAGGCAGCCTGGAGGCGGCCACAATTGAGCTGTTCGGTCAGGCCGGATGGACGATCCGGACCAGTTCACGCAATTATTTCCCGAGCATCGACGACGACGAGATCAATTGCGCCCTGGTGCGGTCGCAGGAAATGGGGCCTTACGTGGCTGGCGGGACTCTGGATGCCGGGTTGACCGGCATCGACTGGGTGATGGAAACCCAGGCCGATGTGGAGGTGATCTGCCCGCTGATCTATTCCAAGACCTCCGACAAGGCCGCCCGTTGGGTATTGGTGGTGACCCAGGATTCGCCGATCCAGAAAGTCGAGGATCTGCAAGGCAAAGTGATTTCCACCGAGTTGGTCGGCTTCACCGGGCGCTATTTGCGGGCCCGCGGGATCGAGGCCCGGGTCGATTTTTCATGGGGGGCGACCGAGGCCAAGGTGGTTGAGGGATTGGCCGACGCGGCGGTGGAAATCACCGAGACCGGCTCGACCATTCGTGCCCACGGCCTACGCATGGTCTGCGACATGCTGCATACCCACACGGTTTTCATCGCCAACAAGGAAGCGCTGAAAAATCCGGCCAAAAAGGCCAAGATCGACCAGATCGCTTTGATGCTGAAATCCGCCCTGGCCGCCCGCAACAAGGTCTTGTTGAAACTTGATGTATCGAAAAAGCACCTGGAGCGGGTCCTGGATATTCTGCCCAGCCTCCATTCGCCGACGGTGTCGCCGCTGTCCGAGCCCGACTGGTTCGCCGTGGAGACAGTGGTCGATCGCAGTTCGGTCCGCGACCTGATTCCGGAACTCAAGAGCGCCGGAGCCGAAGGCATTCTGGAGTTGGAGATTCGAAAGGTCTGTTGACGGCACCCGCTTTCACGCCTATCTCCCTGCCATGTTGATACAACGTCGTTTCAAAATGCCGCAACAACGCCGCCATCGGCTGCTCCTGGGCTGGAGTCTGATGTTTGGCGGCATTTTCGGTTTTCTGCCCATTGCCGGATTCTGGATGTTGCCCCTGGGGCTGATGGTGCTCTCGGTGGATCTGCCCCGTGTGCGCCGTTGGCGGCGGCGCGGTCAGGTCTGGTGGGGACGCCGCCGTCTCGCCACCGCATGATCGCGGATCGGTCAGTCAGGCCAGCAGGCTTTATTTTAGAATAATAATAATTCGCTTGCCATTTGGCCATCGCCCCCATACCCTACTAAATTAGTAATGTACTGGTGACAGCGAAAGGGACTCTCATGGGAAACCCAACTGGACATCGAATGGATCGCCGGGGTCAGATTTTTTTGCGTTATGTGGGCGGTTTTGAGCGCCCGGCCACGCGGGACGAAATCCTGCACATCCTCACCCAGCGGCCCGACCTGACCGCCGCCATGGCCGCGCAGGACTGATCCAGGCCCGCCTCAGGCGTTCAGGCGCTGTTGGTCGTGGGCGATGGTGCGCAGGCCGTCGAGAGCCCGCCTGAAACGTTTATCGGCGCGGTCGGCCAGATAGGCCAGGTGAACGGGCCGGGTGAACGCTTCGGCGGTGTCGATTCGAAACAGCGTCTCGGAGCGCAGATAGGGATATACGACGCGCAACGGGAAATAGCCGGAACCGCCGTGCGACAGGATATGTTGCAAGGCCAGCGGCCCATGGCTGACGGTCAGGGCGGCCATTTCCGCTTCAAGATGAGCCGCGCCGAACGCATCGGCGAATTCCGGTCCCCAGTCCACATGGACGTAATCCGGATCGCTCACGCAGGCCGCTGGACGGTTGCCGACGAACACCAGTTGATCTTCCAGCAGCAATTCGACGGTGACTCCGGAACGGGCGCGCGGCATGTATAGAACCGCCATGTCCAGGCGGCTGTCCATGACTCCCAGCATGAGGGCTTCCGAGGACCCCACCTCGGCCCGCAAGGCCACGTCCGGATGTTCCCTGCGCATCCAGGGGAGCCATTGCAGCAGCAGGTGATCCCACAAGGTGAACTGTCCGCCGACGGCGATGACGCCCTTGAACCGCTCCGGCAACAGAACTTCCTGGCAGCCGCGCCGCCAGGCCCAGACCATGGATTCGGCGAACGGGCGGAATTGCTGACCGGCCCGTGTCGGCAGCACACCGGCCTTGGAGCGGGACAGCAGGCGGCGCCCCAATTGCTCTTCCAGCACGCGAATGCGGGTGCTGACGGTGGATTGGGTGACGTTCAATACATCGGCCGCACGGCTGAAGCTGCCCACGTCGAGCACGGTCAGAAAGGTTTCGGCGGTCAGAACGTCCATGAAAATAGTATTAATTTTTTCAATGTTATTTATCAATAAGTTTCGGTATCTAGATTTAAAAAAAAGTCGCATACATGTGCGGCGCCTGGATGGACCGGGCGATAGATATCAATGGAGACTCTCTACTATGAACGTTAAGGTTCTTGCGCTGGCCGGTGCCGTCGCGCTGCTCGCTTCCCCCGCCCTGGCGATTGACATCATCAATGAGGACGCCGTTCCCTATGAAGTGATGCTGGACAACGGCACCGAAGTCAAAACGGTGACCATCAACGCCGGCGAAACCCTCGCCAATGCCTGCGAAAGCTGCAGCGTTACCGTTGGCGAATCCTCCCTCGATGCCCAGGGCGTCGCGGTTGTGGTGATCAAAGACGGTGTCGTCAACGCGCAGTAATAATCGCGACTGACTGAAGGCTGGGGCGCGTTGCGATTGAGTTCGCAGCGCGCCCGGTCTTTTTTTATTTCCGAGGCAGTCGGCCGGTGATCCAATGGCGCAGGCCGTCGGGCAGGGCCATCATCAGCCAGGCAATCGAGGCGGTGGGCCAGGGAAAGGCGATGCGGCCCCGGTTGCGTGCCAGACCGCGCCTGATGATTTCCGCCGCCCGATCCGCCGACATGAAAAACGGCATGGGGAAACGATTGGCGCGGGTGATGCGGCTATCGACCCAACCCGGGTTGATCACCGATACCCCAATGCCGTCGTCGGACAGTTCCCCTCGCAGAGCTTCTCCCCAGACCTTGACTGCGGCTTTGGAGGCGCAATAGGCGCTCGCCCCGGGCATCCCAAAATAGCCCGCCAGCGAGGCCATTAAGGCAATTTGGCCATGCTTTCGAGCCTTCATCATCGGCAAGGCGGGCAGCACGGTATTCATCACCCCATCCAGATTGATCGCCAGAATCTGCCGGGTCAGCGCCTCATCCGCCAGCGGGCTATCGGGACCGGAGGCGATCCCGGCATTGGCGATGATCAGATCCAGCGGCGCGGCGGCATCGCATTCGGCGATCCATTGAGCCATGGCCGGACGATCCCCAACGTCGATGATTCGCCCCAGTGTCTCGGCCCCCTTTGCCCGGCAGGCGGCGACCACTTGTTGCAGCCGCGCCGGGTCGCGACCGCTGAGAAACAGCCGGATGCCACCGGCGGCGTAGACCTGGGCCAGAGCCTCGCCAATACCGCTGGAGGCCCCGGTGATCAGAATCGTGCGCGGCGGAAACGATTTCATGGGCTGCTGCCTTGTTGCCGGACCGACCCAAGGCTATAAACGGATTTCTCGTCAATGCAAGGGGATGCCCGTGACCGTTTTCTCGATGACCGGATTTGCCCGAGTCCAAGGCGATGCGCCCCCCTATGCCTGGACCTGGGAGGCGAAAAGCGTCAATGGCAAGGGCCTCGATGTGCGCCTGCGTCTGCCCGTCGGCTTCGAGAACCTGGAGCAGCCTGCGCGCCAGTCGGCCACCCAGAGATTGGGCCGGGGCAATATCTATCTGACTCTCGATTTGCGGAAAAGCGGTGCGGCCACCGGGGTGCGGATCAATCGGGAGGTGCTGGAGCAACTGCTGGCCACCGCCGCCGAACTGCGGCAGCGGGTGCCGGATCTTCAGCCGCCGACCCTGGACGGTCTGCTCGGCCTGCGCGGCGTGCTGGAGGTGGACGAGGACCCGGCCCAGGACGAAGAGTCCCGCAAGGCCACCGAGGCCGCCCTGCTGGCGAGCCTGGACCGGACGCTCGAGGCGCTGGTTGAAATGCGCGCCGTCGAGGGCGAGCACCTGGATCGGCATTTGACGAGTCATCTGGACCGTATTGCGGATCTCTGTACCCAGGCCGAGAATCTCGCCGCCTGCCAGCCCGAGGCCATCCGCGCCCGTCTGGCCCGACAAGTCAGCGACCTGTTGGATGCGGTCCCGGCGCTGCCCGAGGAACGGTTGGCCCAGGAAGCCGCCCTGCTGATGACCAAGGCCGATATCCGCGAGGAACTGGACCGGTTGCAGGCTCATATTGCGGCGGCGCGGGATCTGTTGGCGGTCTCGGGGCCGGTCGGTCGCAAGCTGGATTTCCTGTGCCAGGAATTCAACCGCGAGGCCAATACCCTCTGTTCCAAATCGGCCGATACGGAACTGACCCAGGTCGGTTTGGAACTGAAGGCGGTGGTGGAACAATTGCGCGAACAGGTGCAAAACGTCGAATAAGTGAGCGGGGATATTCATGGAAACAAAAATCGAAATCCACCGGCGCGGGCTGATGCTGGTGTTGTCCTCGCCCTCGGGGGCCGGTAAATCCACCATTTCGCGGCAAATCCTGCAAGACGATCCGGCGCTGGTGATGTCGGTCTCGGTGACCACCCGCGCCCCACGCCCCGGCGAGCGCGACGGCATCGACTACCATTTCATTTCCGAAGAGAAGTACCACCAGATGGTCCGCGACAACGGCCTTTTGGAGCATGCCCGGGTGTTTGACAATTTCTACGGCACACCCCGGGACTTGGTGGAAAAGGAACTCCGCGCGGGCAAGGACGTATTGTTTGATGTGGATTGGCAGGGCACCCAGCAACTGGGCGAAAACGCCCGTGGCGATCTGGTGACGATCTTCATCCTGCCGCCGTCCCATGACGAACTGGCGGTGCGCCTGCGCAAGCGGGCTCAAGACGCTGAAGAGGTCATTGCCAAGCGCATGTCCAAGGCCGCCGATGAGATGAAACATTGGAACGAATACGATTACATCGTCGTCAACGACGATCTGGATAAAGCCATTGCCGAGGTCAAGGCGATTCTCGCCGCCGAGCGTTTGCGCAAGAAACGTCAGGTCGGTCTGTCGGCTTTCGTTGCCGAGCTTTGTGGCTAATTCAGACCGTTGCCGGACGCTGACTGGCTCGCCACCATCCGAAGGCGACCCGGAAAGGGATCAGCAGGATCAGGGCCAGAGCCATCTTGACGCCGAAGTCGCCGATGGCCCAGGTCACCCAGGGCAATCCGGTGGCGGCAAAGGCGATGGAAAAAAACAATACCGTATCAAGGGCCGAGCCCAGCGAGGAGGAGACCAACGGCGGCAGCCACCAGGTTTTGTCCCGCAGCCGATTGAACACCTGCACATCAAGCATTTGGGCGATCAGGAATGCGGTGCCCGAGGCCAGGGCAATGCGCGGCGTAGCCAGCCAGAACGACATCAATACCGCCATCATGAAGCCGACGATGACCACCCGACGGGCCATCGCCGGTCCCTGAAAACGGTTGGTCAGGTCGGTGACCAGGAAGGCAATCGGATAGCTCAAGGCTCCCCAGGTCAGCCAATCGTTGATGGCATATTGCACCAGGATGTTGGAGGCGGTGACAATGACCGTCATGGCAACGACTAGGCCGATAAAGAGCTTATCCATTCGTATAGGTCTCCTGTTTTCCCCCCCAATATCTGCGAGCCTTTCGGGACTGTCAAGAACCCTCAAGCGCCCGGGCCAGACGGCAGAAGGCTTCGACAGGCAGTTCCTCGGCCCGCGCGGTGGGCAAAATGTCCAGGGCTTCCAGGTCCAGATTGAGTGGCTTGAGACTGGCCCGCAACATCTTGCGGCGCTGGCCGAAGGCTGCTGCAGTGACCTTTTCCAGCAGGTCCCAGCGGGCCGGAGCCAATGGCGCGGCGTGGGGGGTGAGGGTGACAACGCTGGACATGATCTTTGGCGGCGGGGTGAAGGCGGCGCGATCCACGTTGAACTCCCGCCGCACCTCGCACAGCCACTGGGTGATGATCGCCAATCGTCCATAGGCTTTGCTGCTCGGGGACGCCAACAGGCGGTCGGCGACCTCCTTTTGGAACATCAAGGTCAGGCTTTCGTATTCCCCGATCTGTTTCAGCCATCCCAATAGCAGCGGCGTCGCCACGTTGTAGGGCAGGTTGGCGACTATGCGGCGTGGGGCCGGACAGAGGGCGGGCAAATCCACCTTGAGGGCGTCGCCTTCGTGCAGGGTCAGTCGGCCGGGATAGGACAAGCCCAGTTCAGCCAGGGCCTCCAGGCATCGGTGATCCATTTCGATGGCCTGCACATCGGCCCCCGCCGCCAACAGGGCGCGGGTCAGCCCCCCCGGACCGGGGCCGACTTCGATCACCCGGGTCCCCGGCCCGACCCCGGCGGCGCGGGCGATGCGGGCGGTCAGATTGAGGTCGAGCAGGAAGTTTTGGCCGAGGGATTTGCGCGCCCGCAGATCGTATTTGGCGATGGTGTCGCGCAGCGGGGGCAGGTCAGGCACCGGTGGCACCCTGCCGGTGGGCGGCCATTGCTCCGGCCAGACGCAGCGCCGCCAGCAGACTGGACTCGTTGGCTTGTCCGCTGCCCGCCAGATCCAGCGCCGTGCCGTGGTCTGGCGAGGTGCGGACGAAGGGCAGGCCGAGGGTCACGTTCACCCCGCCGTCGAAATCAATGGTCTTGATGGGGATCAACGCCTGATCATGGTACATGCACAGGGCGACGTCATAGGTGGCGCGGGCGCGGGCATGGAACATCGTGTCGGCGGGCAGCGGGCCGCGGGCGTCGATCCCGGCCCGGCGCAGGGCGGCCACGGCGGGGGCGACCACCTGCGCTTCTTCCGATCCCATGGCACCACCTTCCCCGGCATGGGGATTGAGCCCGGCGATGGCCAGTCGGGGACGGTCGATGCCGAAATCCCGGCGCAGGGCGTCATGGGTGATGGTCGCGGTCTCAATGATCGCCTCGGTGGTCAAGCCGCGCGCCGCCTCGGCCAGACTGACATGGATGGTCACCGGAATGACCCGCAACTCGGGACAGGCCAGCATCATCACCGGGCGTGTGGACTGGGACGCCAAATGGGCCAGAAATTCCGTGTGTCCGGGGAAGTCGAACCCGACCTGATGCAGGGCCTGTTTGTGGATGGGGTTGGTCACCACGGCGGCGGCGCGCCCGGCCTGGGTCAGGGCGACGGCGGTTTCGATGGCGGCAATCACCGCCGGGCCGTTGGCCGGGTCGAGCCGGCCCGGGACCACGGGCGCGGGCAGGGGGCGATGGAGGACCGGCAGGGCTTGTCCAAATACCTCGCCCGCCTGATCGGGAGACTCGATGGGCTGCACGGGAATGGACGGCCCGAGGGTTGCGGCCATGCGGGCCATGCGGTCGGCGTCGTCGATGAGAAAAAACGGCGGCACCGGCTCGCTACGGGATCTCAGCCAGGCCTTGAGGGTGATTTCACCCCCGATCCCGGCTGGCTCCCCCATGCTCAGGGCGAGTGCGGGAGCGGGGCTCACAGTCGAATATCCACCAGGGCGTCGCGGCGCAGATCGCGCATCAGGCGTTGGGCCGCCTTGTCGGTGCGGGTGTCGAGCAGCATGTCCTTGACCTTGGTCCGCAACGCCTCCTCCGAGGTCCCTCCGGAGCGTTCACAGACCATCAGCACCACCACACCCTGCTCGGTGCGGATCGGCGGGCTCGGTTTGTTGTCGGGCAAGGGACCAATGACCTGCTGGAAGGGCAGCGGCAGGCTGGTCAGTTCGAGCGTACCCAGACTGCCGGACATGCGGGTACCCAACTGCTGGCCGATCTTTTCCATGTCGTCGCAGGAGGCGGCGGCCTGGGTCGCCTCGCGCAGCCGCCGGTTGCTCTCTTCCAGGGCGGTTGCCGGAGCTTGCCCGGCCAGCGGCAGAAAGACCTGATACAACCGGACCTTGGCCGGTTCTCCGGCCGACAGACCGGCGCTTATGCGGCGCTTGCGCAACAGCAGAATATGATACCCCGAAAGGGTGCGGACCGGATCGGAGACCGTTCCCGGCTCCATGGTGGCGAGAGCGGCATCCAGTTCCGGATCAATTTGGCCTTGCAGGACCCAGCCAAGATCGCCGCCATTGGCGGCGGAGGCGGACTTGGAGAAGCTGCGGGCCAGGGCCTGAAAATCCGCCCCGGCCCGGATCTGGCTGATCAGGCGCTCGGAGATCTGGCGGACTTTTTCTTCCTCGCGCGGGTTGTCCACCGGCAGAAAGATTTCCGCCGCCAGATGTTCGGGTTTTCCCTTATTGGCCCTGATGCGTTCGATGGCTTCCTCGACCTCGTCCTCACCGACGCGAATGTTCGTGCGCAGACGGAAGCGTTGGACCTTGCTCCAGGACATGGCGGCGCTGAGTTGACGTTCCAGGGCCGTTTGATCGACGCCCCGGGCGGCCAGAAACTGGCCCAGGGTACCGGGCGGCAGTTTGTTCTGTTGCTCCAGGTCGGCCTTGGCCCGCTTCATGTCGTTTTCCGTCGCCTCAATGCCCAGGCGGCGCGCCTCCTGAAGCTGCAGGGTTTCGTCGATGAGGCCGCGCAGCACCTGGGGGACCAGGCGTTTTTGGACTTCCGGGGTGTTGGGCAGGTCCGACGAAGAGATGACAATCTGCATGCGCGCCCAGACATCATAGACCGAAATGACCTCATCGTTGATGACGGCGGCGATTCCCTGAATCGACTGCTGCGCCCGACTGTCCGGCTGGACAAGCAGGCAGGTGAACACCAACGTGAAGAGGCCTAGGCGAAACAACGACATGATCGGTCCTGATTCAGGTCATACGAGAGACAAGAGCATAGTCCGGCCTGTCCGGGAGAGCAACTAATAGGCCTGGGTTTCGGTGTCGCCCAGGGTCTTGAAATTGAACCGCAGCATGACGGAGTCGGCGGGCTGTATGTCGCGATCCTTGAACAGGGTCTTACGATACACGATGCCGAACACCATGCATTCATCCTCGTAGGTCAAATCGGTCTGCAACGATCGCAGTTGATTGTCGTCGTCCAGATCGTGCAACGCCGACAGGCTGCCGGACCAGTAACGGGACAATTGCGACCGAATGCCGGTCTGCAATTCTTCGCGGGTGGAGAATTCCTGGTCTCCCTGAGCTTCCAAAAATTGGTACGACATATTGAAACGGAAGGCTGGAACTCCTGCCGAAAAGTCCAGTTCATTTCGGGTTGGGGAGAGGTCGTCCTTGTCAATTCTCGCGCGGTAGGACAATTCCAGGAAATCCTCACGGCTGAGGGTCAGGCTACCGACAATATCTGAAAAATGATCTTCGAGTCCCGAATTGGCGGCGAACGTGGAATCCACATGGGTGCGGTAGGATTGTCCGATGATGGCGGTGGCCTGGCCCGTCGTCGGGGCGAAAATGCCCCAGCGCATTCCATAATTGATTCGTGGCCCTCCTTCGACTCGGTCCAACCCGGTAAATCTGTTGGAGCTGAACAGGTTGGTCTCATCAAATTCGAAATCGATGCTGTCCTCGTTGGGAATCTTCTCGGAATTGCCGCCATAGGGGCTGACCACCACGGAGGCGATGGGTTCGATCATCTGGTGCACCCGCCGACCCTGGCGCACGAACGGCAGCCGCCAGTCCAAGGCGACCTGGGGAAGGATGCGCCCGGTGGTGCCATTGTAGTTTCCCGGCTGTCCGGCCATGGGGTGATTGTTGACATAATAACCGTCGCCCCGCAGGGACACCGACAGGCTGTAGCGGTCGCCGATCCAACCGGTATAGGGCAGTTGCCACCCCCCTTCCAGCGAGGCCCGGTGCACGTCGCGGCCTTCGGTGCGGAACAAGGTGAGATAGGAGGCGTCGAGGCTGGTCCGACCGCCGAAACGGTCGGCCTCTCCCACATGATTGTATTCGGCCAGGGGTAGGATGTAGGGCGTCTCGCCCGGATCGTCGTTGGTGCTCAAGCCTTGAAAGGCAAAGGCTTCCACCGAGGCGTGATTGCGTTTGCGAAAGCCTTCCGTATAGGCCCGGGTGGTCAGGGTTTGTTTGCTGTCAAAGCCATAGCGTCGCAGATAGGTTTCGCCGCTGGCCCGTTCCACATCCAGACCGGCGCGCCAGGTCTCGTCCAGATCGAAACGCATTTCGCTGTCCACGTGACCGAGCCACTCATGGCTTGAATTCCGGGTGATGCTGGCACCCATGTCCCAGGTGCCGTCCCTGTAGCGTTGGCGGAACTTACCCGATAACACCCCGCCTTCTTCCGTCGTCAGGATCGGTTCAAGGGTCATATCGGCCGTTTCGGAAATGGCCCAGAAATAGGGTGTGCGCACGATGAATCCCAAATCCGAGGAACTGCCGAAAGACGGAATCAGGAAGCCGCTCTGGCGTTTCACCGTCGGGTCCGGATGCGACAAATAGGGTGTATAGAGCACGGGAATCCCGGCCACTTCCAGCCAGACATCCTCATAGCTGATGGTCTTGGCGTCGGTGTCGTGGGTCGCGCTTTCCGCCTTGACCTGCCACAGGGGGTCTTTGCTCGGGTCGTCGCGGCAGATTTCGCAGGGGGAATAGACGACCCGCCTGAATTCGGTGATGTGCCCGTCGGTGCGCCGTCCGCCGTTGGCCGCCAGACGGGCACCATCCTGCAAAATAATGCGCAAGTCTTCGATAATGCCGTTTTTCAGGTCGCCGGTAAGCGCCACATGGCGAGCAAACATTACCTCTCCGGTGGGTTCATGGATGACCACCTGTCCGGTCGCGGTGACCACATCGTCCTTTTGGTTATAGGACAGCACATCGGTAAGAAGCGTCCGCTCGCCGTAGGTCACCTCCACATGGCCGCGGGCGGTGATGGTGTGCAAGGCCCGGTCGTGGACCACCTCATCCGCAGTAAAGACGGCGGATTCCTCTTCGGCGGCAATGGCCACCGAGGGCAAGGCGGCCAGCAGGGCCAGGGCAGTGAGCGTGGCGAGGGTCCTCATGGGGGCTAACCATCTTCCAGATGCAGCAGCATGGCAAGCCCCAACAAGGTGGTGACGCCCGAGGGAGTCCAGGCCGCCAGAACGACCGGAATGCGGTCCGACAATCCGAGGGCAAACACCACATCGGTAAAGACATGCAGCATGAACCCGGCCAGGACACCGCCAACGATAATCCGCGTCGCGCCGCCGCGCCGTTGCGACAGGCGCAGGGTGAAAGTGGCAGCAATCAGCACCATGGCGCAAAGCAACAGCGGCGCCGCCAATAGGGCATGGAAATGCAGCCGGTGGCGCAGGGCCGAAAAGCCGGACGCCTCCAAGGTCTTGATGAATTTCGGCAGGTCCCAGAAGGACATGGTCTCCGGCGGGGCAAAACTGTCCTGGATGCGGTTGAGCGTCAGGTCGGTGGCGAACAGCAGTTCCTCGGCGAAGCGCGGCGGCTGCTCGGGGGTATAGATCCAGACCTTGTAGAGATGCCAGAACCCATCCTCCAACTCGGCGCTTTCCGCCTCGATGCGATTGCCGAACTGGTCGATGCCCTTGTAGATGATGATGCTGACATCCTCCAGGCCAACCGATGTTCGGGCCTGATGGACCCGGACCGCATGGACCACCGATTGCCCGTCCTCATTGGCCTGGCGTAGCCAGAGTCCGGTCTGTGAAAGGGCTAGGGCGCTTTGCTGACCTTTCAGAACCGCCGTTTCGATCTGTACGAAGCGGGCTAGGGTCATGGAGGAAACCGGGTTGAAGACGGTGACTTGTAGAATCCCCAGGGTCACCGACAGCACCATCACCGGCAGCAGGAATTGCCAGGCCGAAACCCCCGCCGAGCGGGCAATGACCAGTTCATGATTGCGGCTCAATCGCCAGAAAGCCATCATGCCGCCAAGCAGCACCGCGAAGGGCAGCGCTTCCTGTCCCATCTGCGGCAATTTGAGCAGGCCCATTTCGACGATCAGACCAAAGGATATATTCGGTTTCGACGCCGCCCGGCGCAGCAGTTCGATCATGTCAAAGATCAGGATCAACGTCAGGAACGACACATACAGCCCGAGCACCGAAATCAGGAAACGGCGACCAATGTAATAGGACAAGGTGGAGGAAACGCGCATGTTCGACTCGCCTAGACGGGGGAAGGCGGGGCATGGCGGCCCGCGCGCGGTCGCAGATGAATGGCCGCAAATCCCAGAATAATCGGCAACAGGGCCACCAGATAGATCAGCGGTACCAGTTCCAGACGCTTGGCCGCCAGATTTTCCACGCCGAGATAGGTGGCCTGGAGGCCGACCACCAACAAGACGGCGATCACAATGCGCTGGGTCTGACTGCGGCGGGTGATGCTGCCGGAGATCAGGGCACCGATTCCGACCATCACAAAGCCGAAGATCCAGAGGGGAGAGGCCAGCCGTTTGTGCCCCTCGACGATGAAGCGACCCCGGTCGCGGGCATCGGGAACGGATTCCGCGTTGGCCCCCAGCAGCTCGGGAAGCATATGCTCGCGCGGTTCCCGGTAGCGTTCGGCGGCATCGGCCTGCGGTCCGACGATATCCAGGGCATAGCGGTCGAAGAACAGCACCGACATCTTATGTTTTTCCCGGTCCACCACCTGCCGGTTGCCTTTGAACATGATGACCCGAGGACCGGTTTTCGTCATCACCAATGCCCCGCGTTCGGCCATCAGGGTGGTCGGATGATCGGGGTCCTTGGTCATATGGGCCAGAATCCCCTTGAGCTGGCCATCCGGGGTGCGTTCCCGAATATAGACGGTGATATCCGGGGTCAGGGAATTGAAGGCCCCTTCCTGCAAGACCACGTGGGAATAGGAGTAACGGACCTGCCATTGGAGATCCCGGAACATCTGATAGGACTTAGGCAGGAAATAGAGATTCAGGGCATAGCTGGCGGCCATGGCGATGAGGGTCAGCACAACGGCCGGAAAAATCAGCATCCCCTGACTGAGCCCGGTGGCGCGCATGACCACCAGTTCCCGGTCGCCGATCATCTTGGCATAGACAAAGAGCACTGCGGCAAACAGCGCCAGGGGCAGAATGATGGTCAGAATATCGGGCATCAACAGCATGGTCAGACGCAGAAAACCGCCCATGTCCAAGCCGCGATTGACGATCATCTCGATGAATCGCAACGACTGGGTCAGCCAAATGATCGTGGTGAGGCCGAGGGTTACCAGAATGGCCCCGGTCGCCAACTGCCGAAAAATGTAGCGGGATATCCCGTTCATGCCCAATGTCTTGTTCCCAAGGTCTGGGCCAACCTGTCAAAAAAACCGGCTTTTAGCAATAGAATGCGGTGTTCAGTCGTCGTCGGCACCCCGCAAGGCAAAAAAATGGGGCGGCAGAGCCGCCCCTGAGGTTGCTTGGGAGGTGTAATAAAAAAACAGTCCGACGCGTTAGTTGAACGCCTGCCCCGGCTTGATCCCCAGTTTCTTCAGGATGATGGCCAGCGGGCAGAACCCGGTGAAGGCCGCCTGAAGAAGGTTCAGACCGACGAAAGCGGTCAGAAAAAGCCAATAGACATGGACGTAATGCCCCAGCGCAACGCTGGCGAGAATGACGATACCGGCAAAAGCCATAACCATACGATCGATAGACATGACGCTTTCCCTGCTTCCTGCGTTGAGGTTCAATATATTAACTGATACTAAATTAGTGCATGCTAATATAATTGTCAACAGGTTTTTCTCACGGGCTCCCGAAGGAGGGTGTAGGCTGGAGGGAATAACGAGGGAAGGCACGATGATCGTCGAGGACCAGTCGGAAGTATTGCAATTCTTGTCCCGTGTGGAGTCGTACGAAACCCGGGCCAAGGCCCCGGTGGTGCGCCTGGACACCCATATATCGGCGGTGTTCAAGGTCGGGTGCCGGGTTTTCAAGCTCAAGCGGGCGGTTAAATTCTCCTACCTGGATTTTTCCACCGCCGATCTGCGCCATGCGGCCTGTCTGGAGGAAGTGCGGTCCAACAGCCGGGCGGCGCCGGATCTCTATATCGGCGTTCTGCCGGTAACCCGCGAGGCCGATGGGCGGTTGGCCCTGGCCGGTCGGGGCGATCCGGTGGATTGGCTGGTTGAAATGGTGCGCTTCGACGAGGCGCAACAGTTCGACCGTCTGGCTCAACAAGGCGCGTTGAAGCGGCGGCGCATGGAGGATCTGGCGGCGGTCATTGCCCGCTTTCACGCCGAGAGCGCGTCGACCCCGGATTTCGGCGGCCACGACGGTCTGGCCTTCATCATCGACAGCAACAGTGCCTGTTTTGCCGAGGCCCCGCCGACCATGTTCGATGCGGCGGCGGTGCGCGATCTGGAGGCCCGCTCCTGGGCTGCCTTGCGGGAGCAGCGGACGCGCCTCGAACGCCGTCGGCAACAGGGGCGGGTCCGCCATTGCCATGGCGATCTGCACCTGCGCAACATTTGCATGATGGGCGAGGGGGATGCCTGTCTGGGTGGCAGTCCGGGGAGCCTGCGGCCCATCCTGTTCGACGGTATCGAGTTCAATCCGGCCCTGGCCAACATCGACGTGTTGTACGATCTGGCCTTCCTGTTGATGGATCTGGAGCATCAGGGACTGAAGCGACAGGCTGGCATTCTGTTTAATCGCTATATGGATATCACCGGCGACACGGCAGAACTGGCCGTGCTGCCGCTATTCATGTCGGTCCGGGCGGCCATCCGGGCCCATGTGGGCGGGGCGGCTCTGGCGACCCTTGAAGACGCAGCGCAGCGGGATGCCCTCATCGCCGACTCCCGGCGCTATCTGGACAGCGCCCGCGCCTATCTGGAGCCCCCGTCGCCCCGACTGGTGGCAGTCGGCGGCCTGTCCGGCAGTGGCAAGTCCCGACTGGCGAGAGAACTGGCGCCGGAGCTGGATCGCGGACCCGGGGCGCTGGTGGTGCGCACCGATGTGCTGCGCAAGCGGCTGTGCGGGGTGAGTCTGTTCGAGCGCCTGCCCCCGGAAGCCTACAGCCCGGAGATGACCGAACGTACCTATCAGGCGCTGTGGGAAGAAGTGGCCCAGGCGCTGGCCGGAGGGCGTTCGGTGGTGGCCGACGCCGTCTTTTCCAAGCCCCGTGAACGACAGCGGGCGGAACAGCTGGCCGCCGCCGCCGGGGTGCCCTTTGCCGGGCTCTGGTTGAGCGCCGCGCCGGAGATCATGGCTGCGCGGATCGTCAAACGGACCCACAACGCTTCCGATGCCACCCCCGAAGTGCTGAATCGGCAACTGACCTATGATCTGGGGGAGATGACCTGGAGCGAGATCGACAGCGGCGGTCCGCGCGAGGCGACATTGAGCGCCGGGCGGGCGCGGCTGGGCCTGTGAAAGGCCACCGTCGTTTCCCTTTGCTCCCCGTCGCCCGAAGTGAGATAATGTTACTCTATAAGAGGTTAGACCATGGGAGGGGCATCATGACATTGCGAACAATCCTGGTTCCGGTCGATGGGTCCAAGGCGGCACGGGCGGCACTGGAGTTGGCGTTCCTGGTTGGACGAGGCTTCATGGCCCATGTGGACGTGGTCCATGTGCGGGCCGATCCCAAGAACGCCCTGCCCATGCTCGGCGAGGGCATGTCCGGGGCGATGATCGAGGAAATGATGGATTTGGCGGAAAAGGAAAGCGCCGGTATTGCCGCGGCGGCCCGCGCCATGTTCGAGGATCTCACGACCGATCAGGGGGTAACGGTGGTCGATGCGCCGCCCGGACCGATTGACGTCTCGGCCAGTTGGCGCGAAATGGTCGGTCGGGAGGATGATCTGGTGGCCCGCATGGGACGAATCCGCGATCTGGTGTTGCTCCCCGCACCGGTGGACGGCATCGAAGGCCCGACCGATCAGACTCTGGTGGCGGCGCTGTATGAGACCGGCAGGCCGGTTCTGGTGGCTCCCGCACAGGTCACCGAGACCATCGGCCGCAAGATCGTGGTGGCCTGGAATGGCAGCGCGGAAGCCACCCGCGCCGTGACGTCCGCCATGCCGTTTCTGGCGCAGGCCGATTCGGTCTATCTGTTGACGGCAGAAACCGAGGGAGATGCGGAATTCGGGGTGGATGAACTGGCGACCTATTTGTCGTGGCACGGCGTTTCCGCCCTGGCGCAGGTTTTTTCGCCGGGCGGCTTGTCGGTGGGCGAGGCGCTGCTCGGGGAGTGTGGGAAGGTGCAGGCCGACCTGCTGGTCATGGGGGCCTACTCCCACTCCCGCATGTGGGAAATGGTGCTCGGCGGCGTTACCCGCCATATTCTGGAAAAGTCGCGCATTCCGGTTCTGATGGCACACTGAGTGCGGTTCAGAACAGCGACATCTGTGGGTCCGGCGGCGGTGTTTCCTCAACGAAGCAGAGGGTGTCTGCGGCCTCGGGCGGGCGCAGCAGCGGGGAAACCCGGTCGAACGGCAGGTCGTTGTCCATCCATTGCCGTTCTGCGGCAGGGTCCAGGATGACCGGCATGCGGCCATGGATATGGGCAATGACCGGCGCGGGGGCGCAGGTGATCAGGGTCACGAAGCTGCCGTCGGTGAGGCCGGCAAAACCCATGGGCAATCCATCACACCGCCCGATTTTGTTCTTGTAGCTGCGTTTTCCATCCTTGCGCCATTCCGTGTACCAGGCTGCCGGAACCACCACGCGGGAACGCAGCAACGGGCGAAAGGTCGGCTTTTCTCTCAGGGTCTCAGCCCGCGCGTTGATCAACGGCTTGCCGTCGAAGGGGGAGGGCAGACCCCAGGTGAGCAGTTTTGCACCGAGGGCCGGGGAGAGGGCCAGAACCGAATCCGTAGGCCGACACTCACCGAGGGGGAGGCCTTCGGGCCACGGCCAAACGCCGAACCGAGGTTGCAATTGCGCGGGCGTGCCGCCACTGTTGAAGCGTGAACACATGCGCTAAACTGACTCTCTGAGGGTTCCATTGCAACATGTCTGCGCGACCAATAAAGGCTTGCCGAGTTTCCACCATGCCCTGCCAGATTCCGTTTCCCAGCCGTAACCGATTGTCGTTCCGCCATGCGTTCTGAGACTTGGTATCCCGCCATTCCAGGTATCTTCAATCCGGCCCCCATGGGGCTCGTGGTGCGTCGGTTCCTGCTTTATTTTCTGCCCATTACCGCCGGGCTGATCGGCATCTTTCTGCTCTACGAGGCATCCGAACACGAACAGAACATCGCGATGCGCCTGACCAACGAACGCGCGCAGTTGCAACTCTATAAAACGTTGATGGAGCGAGACCTGGAAATTCTGGTGGGTGACCTGTTCGTGCTGGCCGACAGTTCCGATCTGCGGCGGATGGTTGACGACCCCACCGAGGAGCACCGCCGGGAACTGGAGCACCGGTTTCTCAATTTTGCCAGCGACCGCCGACAGTACGATCAGATTCGCTATCTGGACGAGACCGGTCAGGAAGTCGTGCGAGTCAATTACAACGACGGTCGTCCCTCAGGCGTGCTTCAGAGAAACCTGCAAAACAAGGCGGATCGGTATTATTTCAAGCAAACCCAGGCACTGGGTGATCAAGAAGTCTATATTTCGCCACTCGACCTGAACATCGAAAACGGGCAAATCGAGCACCCTCTGAAGCCCATGTTGCGGGTCGCGATGCCGCTCCGGGACGCCAGCGGTCGGCGCCGGGGAATCCTGATTCTCAACTATTTGGCCAAGATCATGCTGCACCGCCTCACGACCCAGCTAGCGGACGAGGAGAAAGCCAAATCCTCCATTACCAACAGCCAGGGGTATTGGCTGCACCACCCCAATCCGCAGCGGGAATGGGGCTTTGCCCTCGAACACGGGGAGTCTTTCGCCCGGGATGACCCCGAAGCCTGGCGTTTGATGATCCATTCCGACCAGGGGCAGGTGAAGTCGGCGGGCGGCGTCTACACCTATGCCAAGGTCCGTCCGCTGGCGGTGATGATGTCGCAATTTCTCAGCCCCATGTCCGACCTTGGCGCGGTGACCGGCCAGTCGGATGCGGACTCGCGGTTTTGGATCATCATGACGCGACTGGATCCCGAAGAACTTCGGTTCACGCTGGCCCAGGTGCTGGAGGACCAGATCATGCTCGCCGCGCTGTTCGGATTGCTGTTGTTTTCGGCCTTCGGCATCTGGCAGATGGCGCAGTCCCGAATTCTGCGCGAACAGTCGGAAACCTATCTGCGCGTCCTGTCCCTGGGGCTGGAACAGAGTCCGGCTGCCATCATGATCACCAACGCCTCGGGCCTGATCGAGTATATCAACGGCAGGTTTACCCAGATTACCGGTTACGGACCGTCTGAAATGATTGGCCATAATCCGCGCATCCTCAAATCCGGAGAAACCGCACCCGAGGAATACGGGCGGCTCTGGGACACCATTACCCGTGGCGAGACCTGGCGTGGCGAGTTTCATAACCGACGCAAAAACGGCACGCATTTCTGGGCCAAGGCGCAAATTTCTCCCATCCACGATGCTCAGGGACGGATCACCCATTTTATCGGCGTCCAGGAGGATATTTCGGAAAAGCGCGAGTTGCAGAAAAACCTGAAGACTCTCTCTGCCCTTGATCCTTTGACCGGGGTCTATAATCGCCGCCAATTTTTCACCCTGGTGGAGGCCGAGGTGGCCCGCAGTCGGCGTCAAAATCACCCCATGGCATTGATGATGATGGACCTGGACCACTTCAACAATATCAATACCAAATACGGATATCCGGCCGGGGATGCCGCCCTGGTGGGGTTTGTCGAGGTGCTTCGCCCATACCTGCGCGCCGGAGATATTCTGTGTCGGTTCAGTGGTAAGGAATTCGCGGTCGCGCTGCCTGAAACCACGATGCTCGATGCGGTGGCCCTGGCCGAACGGTTGCGCCAGAAAGTGGCCGACTATAGGGTCGCCCATGCCGGATTGGAATTCGGCCTGACGGTCAGCATCGGCTGTGCCGCCTGGACCCGCAGCGAGCCGACCCTGGAAGCGGCGCTGCACAGGGCCGAAGACGCCCTCGCCGTGGCGCAACAGGGTGGGGGAAACCGGGTCATCTCCAAATAGGGAACGGTTCAGCCGAGGGACAGACAGACCATGACCGACCACCGCAAGACCGTCGTCATCACCGGGGCCAGCCGGGGCATCGGCCATGCCACTGCCTTGCTGTTTTTCGAGCGGGATTGGGAAATCATCACCTGCGCCCGGGGCGCGGTGCCGCCGGAATGCGGGCGTGATCCCCGCTGGACCCTGCATGTGCCGACGGATCTTTCCAATGCCGAGAGCACTGCGGCCTTCGTCAAGGCGGTCAATGCCCATCTTGGCGAGCGGCCGTTGCATGCCCTGGTGAATAATGCCGGCGTGTCGCCCAAGACCTCGTTCAAGGAGCGCCTGGGCTGTCTGAATGGCGATTTGAATGCCTGGCGCGAGGTTTTCGAACTGAACTTTTTTGCCGGATTGCGGCTGGCGCGGGGTTTCGCCTCGGCGCTGCATCGGGGGCAGGGGGCGATCGTCAATATCACCTCCATTGCCGGGCACGCGATCCATCCCTTTGCCGGGTCGGCCTATTCCATTTCCAAGGCCGCCCTGTCGGCGCTGACCCGTGAAATGGCCAACGAGTTCGCGGCGCTCGGCGTGCGGGTCAATGCGGTGGCCCCGGGCGAGATTGAGACGGAGATGGTGCAGCCCGAGTACGAGGTGCTGATTCCCCGCATTCCCCTGGGGCGCATGGGGACGGCCCGGGAAACCGCGACCACCATTTATTTCCTCTGTTCCGAGGACTCGTCCTATGTCACGGGGACCGAGATCTGGGTCACCGGGGGGCAGCACATGCTGTGATAGTTTGGACCTGTTTCAAACTAGAATTCTTGCTCCGTTGTCTGGGCTGTTGTTAGAGTGAAGTCGAAAACCAAGAAACAAGACAAAACAGGCAGGCAGGGAACATCAAGGATCATGTCGGAAAGGCGCGACTCTCTTCCGTCGACGGTGGACGGGACGTTGGAGGTGTATCAGGAGCTTCTCACCTCCGTCGGTCGCCGGTTTTGCGCCCTGGGCATCGACATTGCCGACATTGCCGGCCACATGGACGATATCAGCGAACAGGCGGGTAAGCAGGTTGGGAGAACCGAGCGCCTGCATCACATGGCAGGCCAGATGCTCGATACCAATTCCGGCATCAGCGAGGCGGCGGCCAAGGCGCTGGGGGTCACCATGACCGTCGAGCGCGATATCTCCGATTCAAGGCAGGCGGTGGATACGGCCCTGGAAAACATTCAGCATTTGGTGGCGGGGGTGCACCGGATCGCCGAGCAGTTCGCCACCTTGAGCCGCGCCCTGGGCGGGGTGGCCCAGGTTTCGAGTTCCATCGAGGCTATCGCCAAACAGACCAACCTGCTGGCGCTCAATGCCACCATCGAGGCGGCGCGGGCGGGCGAGGCGGGCAAGGGGTTCGCGGTGGTCGCCGGAGAGGTCAAGCGGCTGGCCGACCAGACCCGGCTGGCGACCCAGAAAATCGGCGAGACGGTCCTGACCCTGACCGATGAAATCCAGATTCTGAAAGACATCGGCTCGGCCGCCGCCGAACAAGCCGGGGTGGCCAGCGCCGGCTCGGTGCAGGTGATCGAGATCGTGACCCGGCTGGATCGGCATGTGGCGGCGGTCAATCAGGAAGTGGAACATATCGCAAATGCAGCCGGGGACAATCGGGCCTCCTGCGAGGCGGTGCTGGCCGATGTGGAGTCTCTGCACCAATCGGTCCAACTGTCGGCGTCCAGTCTGCGGGAGGCCGACGTGCGACTGGGCGGCATGCGCGACCGGGGCGAAAAACTGATCGAGGAGCTGGCCTCCTCGGGGCTGCGCAACGACGATACACCGTTCATCGAGGCGGTGGTGAAGGGAGCTGCGCATATTTCCCAGCTGTTTGTCCAGGCGCTGTCCGAGCGGCAACTGAGCGAGGCCGATCTGTTTGACGAGAATTATCTGCCTATTGCCAATACCGACCCGCAACAATTCACCTCCCGCTTTCTGCCCCTGACCGACCGGCTGCTGCCCGAACTGCTGGATGACATGCTGCGCCTGGACCCGCGCGTGGTGTTTTGCGCAGCGGTGGATCGCAACGGCTACCTGCCGACTCACAACAAGAAATTCTCGGCACCGCAGGGACCGGACCCGGTGTGGAACGCCGCCCACTGCCGCAATCGACGCATGTTTGATGATCGTACCGGGCTGGCCTCGGCGCACAACCGGAAGCCCCACCTGATGCAGGTCTATCGCCGCGACATGGGGGGCGGCAATTTCGTTATCATCAAGGAAGTGGCGGCTCCGATTTTCATCCGGGATCGCCATTGGGGCGGGCTGCGGATGGGCTATTTGCCGTTGTGATTTCCCCAGTGCCAAGCGGGTTGAACCGCCGCGCCGGGCGGTCCATATTCCTGGTTCGATTTCAGCAGTGATTCCCAACGAAAGGGCCGTGCCCATGCAGGTGACCATTAACGGCGAACAGCGGGGCTTCGACGGCCCGCTGTCGGTGGCGCAACTTCTCACCCGGATCGGTCTCGATCCGGGCAAGGTGGCGGTCGAGCGGAACCTGGAAATCGTCCCCAAGTCCACCTATGAGCAGGTGAGCGTGGGCGAGGGGGACAAGCTGGAAATCGTTCATTTCATCGGCGGCGGGGCGTTGATGAGCGATGACGACTATTTCGAGGTGGCGGGACGCAAGTTCTGGTCGCGGCTGCTGGTTGGCACCGGCAAATACAAGGATTTCGAGGAAACCAAGGCGGCCATCGAGGCTTCGGGAGCCGAAATCGTCACCGTGGCGGTGCGCCGGGTCAATATCTCCGATCCCACCCAGCCCATGCTGATCGATTACCTGGACCCCAAGGTTTATACCTATCTGCCCAATACCGCTGGCTGCTTCACGGCGGACGATGCGGTGCGGACCCTGCGTCTGGCCCGCGAGGCCGGGGGCTGGGATCTGGTCAAGCTGGAAGTGCTGGGCGACCAGAAGACCCTGTATCCCAATATGGCTGAAACCTTCCTGGCCGCCGAGGCGCTGATCAAGGACGGCTTCAAGGTCATGGTCTATTGTTCCGACGACCCCATAGCCGCCCAACGCCTGGAGGACATGGGCTGCGTGGCGATCATGCCGCTGGGCTCGCTGATCGGTTCCGGCCTGGGCATTCTCAACCCGGTCAACATCCGGCTGATCAAGGAACAGGCCAAGGTGCCGGTGCTGGTCGATGCGGGAGTCGGCACGGCCTCCGATGCGGCGGTGGCCATGGAACTGGGCTGTGACGGGGTGCTGATGAACACGGCCATCGCCGGAGCCCGCGACCCGATCAAGATGGCCAAGGCCATGAAGCTGGCCATCGAGGCGGGCCGTCTGTCCTACCTGGCCGGACGGATGCCGAAAAAAAGCTACGCCGATCCCTCGTCGCCCCTGGCCGGGTTGATCTGATCCGATGATCGACGCCGCTTGGCGTCTGCTATACCGCCTGGCCTATCCGTTGGTGCGGGGCTGGTGGCGTCTGACCCGCCGCCACAGCCACGGCGCGGTGGTGGCGCTGGTCTGCGAGGGGCAGGTGCTGGCTGTGCAGCCGTCTTACCGGCGATACCTCTCACTGCCCGGAGGATATCTACAGTCTGGAGAGACGGCCCTTGATGCCGCCTGTCGAGAACTGGGTGAGGAACTGGGGGTGGTGGCCCAGGCGGCGGACCTGCAATGGGTCCTCCAGGTGCGCGACGGACACGACGTGACGGACTGTTTCCGTTGGGATTTGGAGCGCCTACCGCCGTTGCGACCGGACCGACGGGAGATCGTCGCGACCCGTCTGCTCCCGTTGGACAACCTGTCGGCAGCGGATTTCGTGCC
This sequence comes from Magnetospira thiophila, assembly GCF_054657015.1. NCBI lineage: Bacteria > Pseudomonadati > Pseudomonadota > Alphaproteobacteria > Rhodospirillales > Thalassospiraceae > Magnetospira > Magnetospira thiophila. Next base: position 1,396,477 of record NZ_BAAHXF010000002.1, on the reverse strand, counting down.
CATCCTGCGGCCGTTCGTGACCTTGCTCTAACGGACCGGGAAACGCATGTAGTAGTAGCCGCTGGGACGTTGAACCATCAGCAGGACGAGCTTCTTGCCCTTGCTCCGGGCGGCGTCGATCAGGTCAATGAACTGTTTCGGCAGCCAGACGTCTTGCTGATTGACCTGCATGATGACGTCACCGGGGGCCAGGGAGATATCCTCGCCGGCGATTTTGGCATCGACGATGGTCACCAGCACTCCGGTGGTGCCCCAGCGCAGGGCGAATTTATCCAAAAAGCGTTCGCGCAGTTTATGAGTCAAGGCGGACAGGGTGATGCCATGGGTCGGCAGGGTGGCGAAAGCCCCGCGCTCCACATCCCAGGCCTCTTCCCAATGGGCCAGAGTGACCTTGAGATCCAGTTCCTTGCCGTTGCGACGTACCTTGAGGGCCAGAACATCCCCGGGCTTGCTGGCCTGCATGATCTTAATCAAATCCGGGTGGGTGGTCGGGGCGCCGTTGACCGTCAGGATCAGATCGCCGCGCCGGAGTCCGGCCTGGGCACCGGGCCCGTCGGCGGCCACGTCGCGGATCAGGATCTTCCGGTCGTCGGGCAAATCGAGGATCTCGGCCAGTTCCTTGTCGACCCCCTGGATCTGGATGCCGATGAAGCCAAAGGACGGCTCGGCCATGACCATGCCGGACGTACCCAGAACGCCCAGATGGATGCCCAATATCATCACGATAAGCCGCAGCGATGGCCGCATGAATCCCTATCCCCTTTTGCGCCGATCCTAACCGGCGAAACGCTTCCGCACAACCGCTACCAGGGCGTTGGCCGTCCGCTGCGCCGTCTCCTCCCAGGAGAATAGCGCGGCCCGCCGCACGGCGCGTGCGGAATATTCTTCTCTTCGGGCCGCATCGGTCCACATGTTTTTGAGTGACCGGGCCATGTCGGCGGGGTCGCGGGGATCGAAATACTCCACCGCATCGCCCGCCACCTCGGGCATGGCGGTGATTCGGGCACAGGCCACGGGGGCCCCGCAGGCCATGGCTTCGACCAAAGGATTGCCAAAGGTCTCGGCCAGCGACGGAAACACGAACAGGCGGCATTGACGATATAAATCGGCCAGTTGGTCGGGGGCGAGCGAGCCGAGGAAGTCGACCCGGTCGCTCAGACCCAGTTGGGCCAGACGTTGGCGCAGGCGGTCCCCATAGGCCTTATCGACCGGTCGCCCGGCCACCTTGAGGCGCAGATCGGGCAGTGCCTCGGCCAGCAGCGCCAGCGCCTCGATCAGCCCGTGCAGGTTCTTCTGTACGTAGAGATCGCCCACCGCCAGCAGGAAATCCTGGCGCGGGGAGTCGTCCGGGTGGAAGCGCGGCGAGACCCCATGGGGCACGATGACCAGCTTGTTTTTCTGGTGCGCCGACAGCCCCTCGGTGAGCACTTCCCCGGCGTAGCGCGAGACGGCCAGGGCGACCGGGGCCCGGCGCACCGACCAATGGGTCATCCAGCCCAGGACCAGCCAGTAGATTTGTTTGCGCCAGCGCCGGTCGCTCTGCCCCACGGCCAGGGTGTTGCGCAGCAGGACCACCGGCGCCGGGGCGAACAGGGGGCCGAAATTGGCCGGAGAATAGGTGACCGCGCTGCCCAGGCGACGGGCCAGGCCGGGGAGCCGCAGTTGCTCCCAGATTAAGAGGCGGGCGAAGCTGTTGCGGAAATCGACCCAGTGGATCGGCAGCTGATCGGGCAGGTCGGGATAGAGGCCGCGCTGATCCTCGTGCAGCAACAAGGTGACCGCCAGTTCCGGGAGGGCGGCGAGGCGCGGCATCAGTTCCCGGAGATAGGTCACGCCGCCGCCGCTCTTGGCATGCAGGCCGTTGACCAGGACGCGCACCGGCGCGGGAGAGGCGTCAAAAACCAAGGCCTAGGACTTTTTCGCGCTCTCGACCGGCAAGGCCTCGACTTCGTGGGTCAGGCCATGGGTAACGGTGAACGGCAGTTTGAGACGCTGGGAGCCCTTTTTCAGCACCAGATTGCCCTTGTGCAGGCGCTGCTTCCAAATGATCCGATAGAGCACCTTGGTTTTCGGGGCGACCTTGAAGGTGACATGCAGGCCGCGCGATTCCTCGACTCCGACCTTCATGCCGAGGGATTTTTCAAGACTGTGGGCCAGCCCGGCCTCAATGATCTTGACCACCCCCTGCTCGACGAACAGATTGGTTTCGGTTGTGCGCTCCATGCTCAGATGGCTTTCCGCCGTGCAGGAAAACGAATGTTCCGAGATCAGGGTGTCGGAGCCCTCGCGGTTGTCCAGCGGTACGTCCTCGGTGGTGACGACGACCGTCTCGTCGGGATGGGCTTCACCGTCCTTGTCATCGTCCATTTCGATGCCTTCGATGACGGCCTTTTCCTTGGACTTGCCGCCGAACAGCAGCAAGACGAAAGACGTCAGCAGCATGGCCAGACCACCGGCGATCATGAAGGGAATGAGGGGCATGTCGAACCTCCTTCGGCTCAGTCAACAGGATCAGTATGGTCCTCTTTGTCACCGTTTTGCAACGACCCCTTGCCGCCGCACCAGGAACGGTCACGGGGCAGGCCAATCGGCTCTTCGTGAATTTGCACATCAATGTTGGTGAAGGCCGCCTCAAGGTCCGAGATGACCGCCTCGGAAACCGCGTGGGCCTGGGCGAGGGTCAGGGTGGGGTCCATTTCCAGGTGCAACTGCACAAAGAGTGTGGGGCCCGAGGTGCGGGTGCGCAAGTCATGCACGTTTTGAACTTGCGGATGGGCCAGGGCCAGTCCGCGAATGCGTTTGCGGTCCTCTTCGGCGATTTCCTTGTCCACCAGCACGTCCAACGCCTCCTTGGCAATATGTCCGGCGTTCCACAACAGGAACAACGCGATGCCAATGGTCGCCACGGGATCGACCCAGGGCAGGGCCAGCCGTTCGGACAGGGCCAGCGAGGCGATGATGATCCCATGCATCATCACATCGGCCTGATAATGCAGGGAATCGGCGCGTACCACCAACGAACCGGTGAGGCGGATCACCCGCCGCTGATAAAAGATCAAACCCAGCATCAAGACGGTCGCCAGGACAATGGCCCAGATTCCCGCGTCGGCATTGGCCATCAGCACCGGATGGCGCAGGCGGTCTATGGATTCGATGATGACCATCAGCCCGACCCCGGAGATGAAGGCCGCCTGCACCAGACCGGCCAGGGGTTCCAACTTGCCGAGGCCGAAGCGGTAGGACCGGCTGGCCGGCTTCAGAGCCTGTCGGATGACCACGAAATTCATCACCGCCATGGCATTGTCGAGCACCGAATCCAGCACCGCCGTCAGCACCGACGTCGCCCCGGTCATCGCCCAGGCCGTTATTTTCAGGCCGAGCATGACCAGCCCGACGATCAGCGCCAACAAGGTCGCCCGTTTCTTCAGGTGGGCGATCTGTTCGGCGGAGAGAGGAGACAAAGACATGAAGCGAATCCCAGGCTGTTCAGATAATGTTATAATATAACATATTTCAAATATAACGGAAAGCCTAGAGTGGGGCGCTCAGGTCCGCCGCCATGGTGCGCCGATGCCGGAGGATCAGATAGGTCAAGGGCAGCAGATGGACCAGGAGCAACAGACCAATCAGCACATCCCCCATTGACCAGACGAACGCTACCGGCAGGAACGGGCCGACGAACGAGACCCCGGCGAAGAACCAGCGATAGGCCAGGACGTTGGTGCCGCCCAGGCGCTGGAAGCAGCGCTCGGTGAAATAGGCCCAGTTGACGATGGTGGTGAAGGCGAACACCACCAGTGCGAGGGTGACGAACGTGCGGCCCGGACCGCCCAGGCTTTCCTCGAACACCGAGACGGTGAGAAAGGCTCCGGTGAGGTCGGTCCACATGTCGGTGCTCAGAATGACCAGCCCGGTGGTGGTGCAGACCACCAGGGTATCGACCAGCGGCACGGCGGCGGCCATGTAGGCCCCGCGCGCCGGATGATCCTTGTTGGCCCCGTGCCAGAAGGGGGCGATGCCGATACCCGAGCCATGGGAGAAGACACCGCGCGAAATGCCGTATTGCACCGCCTGCAAGGTGAGATATCCGGCCGCTCCCCCTGCTGCGGCATAGGGTTCGAAGGCGTAGCGGAACACCTCGCCGAGGGCCTTGAGAGTCAAAACCGGATCGCCGAGCAGGAGAATCCAGGACAGCAACAGATAGCCCAGCACCATCCAAGGTGCGGCGGCGACGCTGAACTTGAGGACGCTTTTGGCCCCGCCGACGACCACCGCCGCCACCGCACCGGACAGCATCAGGGCGACCACCAGATGGGAGGTCCCGATTTCGTCGCCGATGGCATGGGCCACCGAATTGGCCTGAATCAGGTTGGCGGTGACCAAACCCTTGACCAGCATGATCCCGGCCAACACCGCGCCAAGGAAGCGCCAGGGCTTGGGCAGCAGACGCTCCATGTAGAGCATCGGAGTGGCGAACAGTTCGGGGCTCTTGTCCTGGCGGGCCAGTTTGACGGCGAAATAGGTGGAACTGAGGCGGAAGCTCATGCCGACCAGGGCCGAAACCCACATCCAAAACAGAGCTCCCGGTCCGCCCAGATGCAGCCCGGTGGCCACCCCGGCCAGATTGCCGACCCCGATGCTGGCCGCCAGGGCGGCGAGAAACGCCTTATGGTGTGCGACGTGATCTTCGTGCGTCGCTGCACCCCGGTCCTGCCAGATGGCCGTCAGGGCGCGCTTGAGATGACGGAACGCCGCGCCCCGGGTCACCAACAGGAACAGCAGCCCGATCTCCAGATAGAGAAAGGCCAGCAGCGGATTCCAGAGCCAGGCGGAGAGGGTATCCAAGAATCAGGCGTCCTTGACAATGCGTTGGCGATTTATGCCACGGTTCCCGTGCTTCGGTCATCCCAAAACACGATTGAAGCGTCGTCCCCCCCTTGCGCCGACCGGGAGGCGAGGGTAGGTTAACGCCGTTTTCGCAGGGAGCGCAGCATGGACGTCATCCTGATACCTTTGATCCAAGTCATCCTGATTGCCATTGATCTGTATATCTATGTGCTGATAGCCAGTGTCATTCTGAGCTGGCTGGTGGCCTTCAACGTGGTCAATACCCATAACCAATTCGTCCATACCATCGGCACCTTCCTGCATAAGGCGACGGAGCCGCCGTTGCGGTCCATCCGGCGCTATGTGCCGGACCTGGGCGGCATCGACGTGTCGCCGATCATTCTGATTCTGCTGCTGTATCTGGTGCAGAACATTTTGGTGCAGATGGCGAACCGCATGTGAGCGGCGGGGGGCCATTTACATCCGTGGCCGACGGGGTCCGGGTCGCCATTCGACTCACCCCCAAGGCGGCGCGCAATGGCATCAGTGGACTTGCCGGGGAGGCCGACGGGGGGACTCTGCTCAAGGTCACGGTGACCACGGTGCCGGAAAAAGGCAAGGCCAACGCCGCGCTACTCAAGCTGCTGGCCAAGGCTTGGCATCTTCCCAAGTCGGATCTGGCGGTGGTGACGGGGGCCACCGACCGCCGCAAATGCGTACATATCGCCGGGGATTCCGAGGTGATTCTCGGCAAGTTGACCGGCTGGCTGCAACAGGAGGGCTATGATGTCCGAGGCAAAAATCATTGACGGCAAGCAATTCGCCGCCGGGCTGCGCGGGCGCATCGGGGCGGTGGTCCAGGAATTGAAAGCCCAACACCGGCTCACGCCGGGGTTGGCCGTGGTTCTGGTTGGCGAAGACCCGGCCAGTCAGGTCTATGTGCGCAACAAGGGTCAGCAGACCCTGGAAGCCGGGATGCATTCCTTCGAGTTTAAGCGTCCGCCGGACATTGCCCAGGACGACCTGCTGACCCTCATTGCCGGGCTCAACGACCGGGACGACGTGCACGGGATTCTGGTCCAGCTGCCGCTGCCGAAACATATCGATTCCCATGCCGTGCTCGATGCCATCGACCCGGCCAAGGACGTAGACGGCTTTCATGTGATCAATACCGGGCGGCTGGCCACCGGCATGGACAGTCTGGTGCCCTGCACCCCGGCGGGGTGCCTGATGATGCTCAAGGATGTGCTGGGCGACGACCTGTCGGGACAGCGCGCCCTGGTGCTCGGGCGGTCCAACATCGTCGGCAAGCCGATGGCGCAGTTGCTGCTGGCCGAAAGCTGCACGGTGACCATTGCCCATTCGCGAACCCGCGATCTGGCCGAGGAATGCCGCCGGGCCGATATCCTGGTCGCCGCCGTGGGCCGTCCGCGCATGGTGCCCGGCGACTGGATCAAGCCCGGGGCGACGGTCATCGACGTGGGCATCAACCGCATCGACGCGCCGGAAAAAGGTCCCGGCAAGACCCGGCTGGTCGGCGATGTGGATTTCGAAACGGCGGTGCAAGTGGCCGGGGCCATCACCCCGGTGCCCGGCGGGGTCGGTCCCATGACCATCGCCTGTCTGCTGCGCAACACGGTGATCGCCGCCTGCCGCCAGAATGGTCTGGACGATCCGGAGATCTGAGCCATGAAAACCGCCGTTGCCCTGCGTCACGTGCTGTTCGAGGACCTGGACCTGCTGGGGCCGCTGTTGACCGAGCGGGGCTATGCGGTGGGATATTTGGAGGCCTGGCAGGCGGCGGCGCTCGATCCTCTGGCGGCCGACCTGCTGGTGGTTCTGGGCGGCCCCATCGGGGTCTATGAAGAGGCCCAGTATCCCTTCCTGAGCGACGAATTGCGACTGATCGAGGCGCGCTTGCAGGCCGGACGTCCGACCCTGGGCATTTGCCTGGGTTGCCAATTGATGGCGCGGGCACTGGGGGCGCGGGTCTATCCCTCGGGACTGAAAGAAATCGGCTGGGCCCCTCTTGATCTGACCGACGCCGGGCAACAATCGGTGCTGGCGCCGCTGGGGGAGGGGGATCGTCATGTGCTGCATTGGCATGGCGATACTTTCGACTTACCCGACGGCGCGCGGCATCTGGCCCGTTCGGCGCGGGTTGAGAATCAGGCCTTTGCCTGGGGTGACCATGCGATGGCCTTGCAATTCCATGTGGAGGCGACGGCGGTCGGACTGGAACGCTGGTATGTGGGCCATGCGCTGGAGATCGCCACCACCGAGGGGCTTGATCCCAAGGGGTTGCGACGGGATGCAGATATCCATGCGGCGGCCTGCAACGCCCGGGGGACGAGGTTCCTGGGGGATTGGCTGGATTCCCTGGAGTTACGGTAAGCCGGTCATGTGTGAGCTTTTCGCCATGTCCAGTTCCCACCCGACGACGGTCACCCTGTCGCTGACCGAGTTGGCCCGTCATGGCGGGCTGACCGGGCCGCACAAGGATGGCTTCGGCATCGCCTATTACGAAGCGGGGGACGCCCGGGTGATCCGCGACGTGGGGGCGGCCTATGACAGCCCCTGGGTCCGTTTGGTGGCCGAGCGGGCGCTGACCTCGGACTTGGTGCTCAGTCACATCCGCAAGGCGACCCTGGGCAAGGTCTGTCTGCGCAATACCCATCCGTTCCGCCGCGAACTGGGCGGGCGGCTGCATGTGTTCGCCCATAATGGGGATCTGCATGATCTGGCCCAGGTGCAGCCGCTGCCCGGCCCGCGTTTCCGGCCTATCGGCGAGACCGACTCCGAACATGCCTTCTGCCTGCTGCTCAACCGTCTGGCCCCGTTGTGGGACGCCGGAACGCCGAGTCTGGAGGCCCGTCTGGATGTGGTGGAAGCCTTCGCCGCCGATCTGCGGGACCTGGGACCGGCCAATTTTCTCTACAGCGACGGACAGGTGCTGTTCGCCCACGGCCACCTGCGGACGCAGCGGGAAGGCCAACCGCCTCGGGCTCCCGGGTTGCAGGTGCTGTGCCGTCACTGCACCCGTCAGCGCGGCGAGCACGACAAGACCGTGGACGGGGTGACCATCGGCGGCGGGCGGCAGGACGTGGTGCTGCTGGCCAGTGTTCCCCTGAGCGATGAATCCTGGCGTCCCCTGAACGAAGGCGAAGTCCTGGCAGTGACCCAGGGGCGGATTGCCGCCCGGCGAACAGTCGATTGACCGGCGTGCAATAGTTGCTAGAATTCGTGGGAGTTATCCGAAGGGGGGGGAGAATGACCAATTTTGCCGAGGAAACCATTCGGCTGTTCGAAACGGTGCTGGAGGATATTGCCGACACCCTCGAACGTCAGCAATTCGCTGCCGGGGACAGCATCTTCAGGGAGGGAGACCCGGGCGACAGGGCCTATTTCGTACGCTGGGGGGGCGTCGAAATCGCCAAAAAAACCCAGGATGGTAATATGATCCACCTCGGGGCCATTCATCCCGGCGATATTTTCGGTGAAATGGCGCTGATCGACGGTCAGCCGCGCATGGCCAATGCCATCGCCATCCGGGAGACCGAATGCATGGTGCTGCCGCGCCCGCTGTTCTTCAAGGAACTGTCCAAGACCGAGCCGTTCACCCGCTTTCTGATCAATACCTTGTTGGTCCATGTACGCAACATGGGCATCCGCATTGTCTCCCAGGCCGATCTGGCGCAGGTGCCGTTCGTCGAGCGGTTCGTCAATGCCTATGTGGCCCATGGCCGGGGAATCAGCGATATCAGCTATTTCTTCTGCGATGCCGATGGCGAAAAAAGCGAACTGGCGGTCCGGACGATCAATAACGACCCCCTGTGCAAGACCTGGGGCACCATTGCCGCCAAGCTGGGCTTCGTCAACGACATGAATGTGCTCGACATGGACGAACAGAAGGCGATGGCGGAGATGTTCGGCGAACAGGAGATCGAGGACCACGATAGCAGCCTGATCGAGTTGATCTACGAGTCCCTGACCCAGCGGGCCCGTCTGGTGGACAGCGCTCAGAACCTCTACGAATCGCACTTCAAGGCCTATGCCTCACCGCATCATCTGGAAAATTCTTTCCTGCCCTGAGGACATTTTTGTTCAAGCCTTCAAGGGATTGAGCACGAAAATTTTTTTCTGGGCGGTGCTTGATTTTCTTAACATTAGATTCATATAATATGCTATACTATCACGATTGAAGGCCACAGAGGGGGATTGTGGAACGATGAACTAGAGGAGATTTGAGATGAACAGAATTCTGCCGATGAGCGTGTTAGCCCTGATCCTTTTGGGCGGCCTGCTGTTTGCGTTTCTGGCCACTCCGGTGCTGGTCTGATCTCCTCTTCTCGACCCTCTTCGGTTCGACCATAAAGATACGCCGCGCCCGGCTGACGAGCGCGGCGTCCGAGTGTTGAAACGACGGGATCTCAACACAGCATTCCTTAAGACATCGAGGCGATAGGGGCGGCCCAGGTTGCTCCATATGGCGCTTGTTATTTTCTTGTTCCGACACTTTCCACAGGGTGTGATGACCGTCACAGATATCATAACGATATCGTAATAATATAAGTGAAAGTCAGGTATTCAAGGAGTGCCGAAAATGTATAGATCCCCAGTTTCCTATGCCATAGGCATTTATAAAGCGCATGGCCCCTCTATAAAAAGGGTCTTATCGGTGCTTTCCTCAGACTTGCAAGATTCTAAAGACGCCAAGTTCTTCTCAGAGGCATTGCGCCACATAGAGCACATGCATAAAAACCCCTACAAGAACAATATTCAGTGGTGAAGTTGGATTTCCCAGCCGCAAGATAGCGGGGACGGATGCGGCGGCCGTTGGCCGATGGTGTGTCCTCCGTCCCCGCGATGCCAGCTTGAAAACCCCCCCTGCAGGGCGCACGTTCTCGTCACATTTTCTCTCTCCAGGACGGGGTCCCCCATGTCAACGCTCGACAAGCAGCACAAAGCCAAATTTGGCACGGTTCTCGGGGTGGCCGAGGGCGGGGTGGCGGTCTACTCCTCCCACTACGCCTCCGCCGACAGGGACGATCTGCCCAACCGGCAGGCCTACCGCAGCGTGATCGACGGGGTTTATCTGGGCTACAAATGGCAATGTGTCGAATTGGCGCGGCGATGGCTTTACCTCAATAAAGGCTATGTCTTCGATGATATCGCTATGGCCTATGACATCTTCCGGCTGCGTCATGTCACGGTGGTTGCCGACGGCACCAAACTGCCTCTGCATTCCTTTGCCAACGGGTCGAAACGTCCGCCGGAGCCCGGCTGCCTGTTGATCTGGAACGAGGGCGGCGAATTCGACGTCACCGGTCATGTGGCGGTGGCCACCGAGGTCCTGCCTGACCGGGTGCGCTGCATCGAGCAAAACGTGGAGGACAAGATCTGGCCGCCGGGGCAGTCATTTTCCCGCGAACTCAAGGCCACCACCGGGGCCGATGGCAGCTACTGGATCGACTGCACCTACGGCAACTCTGGAATCATGGGCTGGGTGATTCAGACCGACGACCCGACCCACGCCGAAGATCTCTCCGACCCTTCGCCTGACCTGTTCAATCTGCGGGCGCGGGAATTGCCGCCGGAGCAGCGGGCCGATGGTCCTTGGCTCGATCAATCCCGGGCCGACGATGCCGCCTTTCTGGCCCTGATGGGGGGCGACCGCCTGTCGACCCAAAGCGCCGATCAGTTCAGGTATTTTCACGTCAGCGAGACGGCGATCAGGGAAGTCAAGCGGGCCACCAACGAACTGCACGCCATGTTCATGCACGCCACGGAGCGGGTGCTTCAGGATGAGACCCTGCTGCGCCATTTCAATCTGCCTCCGGCGTTGTTGCCGCGCATCCGCCAATCCTGGGACAATCGTCGCAACCAGATGATCACCGGACGCTTCGACTTCTGCCTCTCCGAGCGCGGCCTGAAGGTCTATGAGTACAACTGCGATTCCGCCTCCTGTCACATGGAAACCGGTCGAGTGCAGGGGCTGTGGGCCGAGCATTTCGGCTGTTCGGAAGGCCGGGATGCGGGCGCGGATCTTTTCAAGGAACTGGTGGCGGCCTGGTCAGAGGCCGAGGTCGGCGGCGTGCTCCATATCATGTGCGACCGGGACGCCGAAGAGACATACCACGCCGAATTCATGAAAACGGCGATGGTGGCGGCGGGCCTGTCCTGCAAGATCGTCAAGGGGGTCGCCGGGCTGCGTTGGGGGGCGGACGGCCGGGTGCTGGACGCCGAAGGAACCGAAATAAACTGGGTCTGGAAGACCTGGGCCTGGGAGACCGCCCTGGATCAGATCCGCGATCAGTTGTCGGAGGATGATCAGAACCTGCGCCTGGGCAGGACCATCGACCGGGCGACCCAGCCGCCGCGTCTGGTGGATGTGCTGCTGCGGCCCGATGTGATGGTCTTCGAGCCCCTATGGAGCCTGATTCCCAGCAACAAGGCCATGCTGCCGGTGCTGTGGAGCATTTTCCCCGATCATCCCTACCTGCTCGACAGCCACTTCGAACTGACCGATTCCCTGACCGCCAATGGCTATGTGGTCAAGCCCATCGTCGGACGCTGTGGCGAGAACATCCGCATCGTCGACGCCGCCAACCGGTTGATGACCGAAACCGAGGGCCGCTTCGACGACCGGGACCGGATCTATCAGCAACTGTTCCCCTTGCCTCGGTTGCACGGCCTCAATGTCCAACTTAGTTCCTTCTCCGTCGCTGGAACCTATGCCGGCTCCTGTCTGCGCACCGACTCCTCCGCCATCATCACCACCGGCAGCGACATCCTGCCCCTGCGGGTCCTCCCGGACGACGACCTGGCCCCGGGGGAAGGCTGAAGGCGGGGGATGCCGGTAGGGGCGGAGACGCCCGAGTCCAGGTTATGGGCCGGGATATGCCAAATCCTTCATTCGCAATTTCAGTTTGAATTCAGTTGGTTGGGGGCGCTGATCGGCCTTTTTGTGTCGGGTATAAAAAAATATTCCTACAAATGGTCATTATATCCTTGATATTTGGCGTTCGTAGATATATGTTCACTTATGTTCTGACTTTTTTGTCTCTTTTTAGGAGTATCGACCATGCCCGTCCTTCGCCCCACGACCCGCCGGGCCCGCGCCTTCGCGGCCTTTGCCCCACCGTCGGACTACGACTGGGACTGGCGGGAGACCGTGCCCGAGACCGTGGCCGAGCGGGTTTTGTCCCGCCCCATCGAGACCTGGACCAGTTCCGACATGGCCAGAGTCATGGGCTCGGACTGTTATGGGAATCGTTTTCACCGGCTTCATCGCCGGGCCCAGGAGGCGGTGTCCGACTGGTTCAAATATGCGTTTCCCGAGGACCCGGCCCTTGCCGACCTGCCGCGAACCCAGTGGTCGGCCCATTCCTTTCTTCATGCGGAGGACCGCCGCGCCGTCGATGCGCAACTCGCCGCCCGCGCCGCCGCCCGCGCCCTGGCCGGACTGGGCCGCCATGGGGACACCATCCTGGCCCACCTGACGCCCGAAGAGGCACGGTTCCTGGATCGCGTCACCGATGGCGGCTCCATCAACCCGGCCACCGGATTGCTGGAATTCTGGCAGGAAGGCGACGCTCTCAATGACGACACGGAGCAGAAGCAGGGCAAATACATCTGGCACACGGCAGGCGACAGCAAGGTCCGCCCCGCCCATGCCGAACGGGATGGCAAGGAATTCTCCTGGGACGATCCCCCCGAAGGCGGCCACCCCGGCGAAGAACTCAATTGCCGTTGCTGGGCGGAGGAGCCCAATTGCACCAAAGAATGGCTTGATCTCCGTGAAATTGTCAAAGAGTTGGTAGGTCTGGACGCTGAACTCAGTGAGCTAAAACGAAAAATACACAATAAGAAACTGGATATTGAAATTGACGAGGCGGATATCGAATTTTATGAAGCCGTTAACACCGCAGCAAAATATGGATCATTACTTAAAATGGTTCCCCATCCAGCAGGAAGGTTTGCTGGCTGGGTTTTCACCTTTGGTGAGACAATCTCGTCAAGTATTCTCATTGAAATCAATGCCTCTTTAGTGAATAACATGGCCGAACTAGACAGTCTTGAGTCGGGACATCCTGAACTGGAAAGGATGGTTATTAAACTTATGGATCGAGAAAAAAATGCAATTCAATTATATAACAAGTGTAAAGGAATTATATGATAATTAAAAAAAGAGTATTAATATCATACTTATACAAAATCCATTGTATTTCACGGTATTTGCTCTTTAAACTCAGCGAATCTCTGGATCTTATTGGCAAGCAAATAATGGCTAAAAAGCACATATGATTCCTCAGGGTCGGCATTTATTCGCTCAATATTAAAGCTTCTGAGGCTGCTAGAACCAAATATTTCGAAGTGCTTTGCTGCAAGCTCGCGTAAAGCGACCGGATTCATTTGGTTCAAGCTTTTCGCCCATAAGAGAGCCTCGGCCATTCCTCGACTCTCCAGAGTTGGATAAATCCGTCCGCATTGCAGAATATCCTCTACATTTTGGATGAATCTCTTTTCGAACTGGACAGACAACGCGAGTTCTTTTTGCCTAAGTTGCTCAGCGGGACCCATGCGACTTTTAGGAAATATTCTCTCAATCGACCGCTGGTAGTTACATATACGCAGTACGAATTCATCGTTATCCATTCCCAAGGGGCGGATCTGCGCATGGATGGACAGATTGCCCAGATATCGGAGCCCCCCAGTCCGGGCCATCAGTTCGTGTTCCACTGCAAGGTAGGCTTTGATGTCCGTATGTTTTTTTAGGCCTCTGAACTTTTCCATATACGTCACAACTTCCTGGTCCGTCAGGGGTTCGGGAACCTCGTGCGTTAAGGGCTGGAATGATGGCGGGATGTTGATACCGCTCAAATCGAGGTCATCATGGACATGCGCCAGATAGGCCAAAACAAAGCGTTCTTTTTCATCCATCTCTTCAAGGAGACGCTCTAAGGGGATCGTCGTGATGAGGGATATGTCGGCGTTTGCTTGCTGCGCCCGTTTCAGCCAATACCAGGCCACGCCTCTGTTTCTGTCCACCCCGTCGCCCTGAAGGTGGCGCCGGGCCATATCCAAAATGGCGGGAAGATGTCCCTCTTCCGCGAGAGACCTGAGCCGCCTTTCGCTAAAATCTCCATTTTTGGACCCATACTCTTGCGCAACACCGGACCCAGCCTGGAAGACCCAAAGCGCACCGGCGAGAAAAATCGTGGTGAGGTTTATTATGCGTCTCATGATCGCATTATATTATAGAAAACCAACTAGAGAAAGGGGGCGATGGCGTGACTCTGACATAAACGTTGCTTGAAGGAACACAACTGCCCAGATCAATGACCATGCATCACGGTAGGCCGCCGTGCTGCATCCAGTACGCAATCTTTTGACGATCTTCCGGCGACAGATGCGGTTCGATGCGCCGCTTGGCGTCCTCGACTTCAATTCCGTGCTGTTGACCCTTAATCAGCCAGTAATAGGCAGCAGGATCATTTCGCTTGATTCTCGCTCCGCTGGTATAGGCGTCAACCAGATACCACATGGCTTTTTCATGGCCATCGAAGGCCAGCCAGCGGAGTCTGTCGAATCCCAGTTCAATGGATTGGGTGTCTGCAGGATCGTATTCGATGAAATGGTAGACAGCCATATCAAACGCAGCGTCCTTGTTTCCCTTCTTCTTCGCAAGGGATAAAAGAGTAAAATCCAGTGGCCGGAGACCTTCTATCCCCCGTTCATCTAGTGATTTCTTCCATATACGGTATGGAACTGCAGAGTCACCGGCCTCAAGGTCATTCACCTCAACAATGACTTGGCCAAACATGATTTTGAAACTTGCCCGCCAGTCACTGTCGTCTACCCACTTCCGGTTCTCGTTCGTCAGGTCTGCAGAATCATTGAGGACTCTGTAAAACAATTCACTTCTGGCCCCTTCGCATTCACCTTTTTCAAAAAGATCATAAGCATGGAGGATATCTGACCCGGGCAATTTTGCCACAAGTTCAGATTCGGACTTTCGGTCTAAATCTGATTGAGTCGAAAATGGTGACGCAATTTTAGCTTCTTCGGGAATATCGCCCCAAACATAGGTCAATGCTTCGAATGTGCAGGGATTCGCTCCGTTCCGCAGCGCTAGGGGAATCATAATAAACGAGATCCCCGTATAGATGCCGATACCGGAAATCAGAATAGCACCGATAATAATCAAGATTAAGCGCATCTTATGACTGAACACGTACAGTTTCGCCTTATCCATTCATCTCCATGGGTTACGGTGGGTTACGGTGACAGTGCATTTAACTATGGGTATTGCGGTGACAGTGCATATACTATCATGGCGGCAGATGCTTATGGCTCGTACAAAGTGCATGAGGCGACCCAACTTCAAAATGAGCTTCGCAGACGGAATAATAAAAAATGAAGCTTCGAATTCAGTACATATAATTGCAACCTCTATATCGACCGAAAACAGCCGTTCCCAATCGTGTGACGATGGGAATCATGGGCATTCTGACAATCTTTTCGGGGGTTTGATTCTTGGCCAGCCATTGGGAATGGCTTGTTTTTACTTCTTCGATACCTGCGTCTGTTAGGAACCAGTCGTCATAGGCATGTCCGTTCTCCAGAGCCTCGAGGGCGTCCTCATTGTCATGGCTGGCGGCCTCGTAGATCCAGTGCAAGCGTTGCTGCGGCCTGTGCGCCAGACTCCCCCAACCCGATATTGGGCCGCCCATGGCATCCGCCAATTCCATCTGAGCCGCAGCATGTCCCTGTCTGGCGGCGGCATCAATCCACTCGATCGCGAGGCAATCATCTTCTTCAGCACCCCAACCAAGGGAATACATTGCAGAAACGCGATACTGCGCCTCCCGGTGCCCGTTGAGAGCCGCTTGCTGCAATAGCGGAAAGGCCGCTTTATAGTCCCGTTCTTTGAAGTGCACCATTCCTTGGCGATACAGGTCCTCGACTTCGGTGGCGGGCAGGGTCGCGGTGATCTGCGCGGGCAGTTGGTTATCGGGGGCCATGAGACCAAAGTCGATCAGCCCGGTATAGATGGCGGCCATCAAATTTGTCGCCACCAGAACCTGGGCCACCCTAAAGCTCCACCTCTTCGCAGGCTTGGTCAGCCAAAATGCTTTGGTGAAAATTGGTATCATGGAGCCGACACCTTGTTTTCTATTGATGGTAGTTTAGCATTTTAGGCAGTCAAAAAAAGAGCGAAATTGTTCTTGCGTCCCCTTGTTCCCGGCTCAAAAAAAACGCCGCGCTCCGGTTATGGGCGCGGCGTTTATGGAGAGTATTTACAGAGTAGATCGGCGGTCAGACGCAGCCCGTCGGCTTGGGCAGGCCACCCCATTTGCAGATCATCTTCATGGGGCCGGTCGGGAAGTGGGCATAAAGCTCCTTCACGTCCATGCCCATTTCCTTGGAGAACTTGCGCAGGGCCGGAACCGTGCCGTTTTCGTCATACATGCGACGGGCTTCCTGAATGAATTTCAGTTTGTCCTCGTCCAGTTCATAGCCATCGGTTTCGGCCAGTTGAGCCCCTACGGCTTCGTTCCATTCGGTGCGGTCTACGAGGTAGCCTTCACCATCCACATTCAATCCCATCGTTCAACTCCAATAAAATAATAACGATTTGCACTTGTTGGTCAGATGGGGACACAAATTGCGATATCAAGAGGGGTTGGGGAGGGGTTTCGGCAAAATTTTAGAAAAAATAATTCTAATTATTTCGAAAAAAAAATGATTTCCTGTGATGGCCGTCACGGCAAACGGGGGCGAAAAGCGCGATGATGATCTTAACGCGATGGGGCGGCCCATCCTCCCCGCTTCCCCCAAGCACCTCGTCCCATCGCGCCCCTCTAAACTTTCAGGCCCGGTTCTTCTTTCCCCCCGGAGAACCGGGCTTTTCTATTGCCTTCGGACATGATCTACTGAGCCGATGACCGGGACACTCACCACTCTCGCCCTTGCCAGCCTGGCCTTTGTCGGGAGCCATATGCTGTTGTCCTGGCCGGTTGTGCGCGGGCCGTTGGTGGCCCGTCTCGGGGAATGGCCCTTCCGCGGCCTGTATTCCCTCATCGCGGCGCTGACCCTGGTGTGGATGGTGGTGGCGTACCAGCAGGCGCCGAAAGTCGTGCTTTGGGTGCCGCCGATGTTTTTTCAGCATCTGCCGATGACCGGCATGCTGATGGCCGCCCTGTTATTGGTAGCGGGCTACACGGTGGTCAACCCGACCTCGGTGGGGATGGAAAAACTGGCCGTCCGGCAGCCCCTGGCTGGCATCATCAAAATCACCCGTCATCCGGTGATGTGGGCGATGGCGCTGTGGGGGATCTGTCACGTCCTGGCCCTGGGTGACGCGGGCTCGGCGCTTTTCTTTGGCGGATTGGCCTTTTTGGCCCTGGCCGGTTCGGCCTTGCTCGACCGCCGCAAGGCCGCCGTGGGTGGTCTGCTGTGGCAGCGACTGGCGGAAGAGACCTCGCATGTGCCTTTTGTCGCGATTCTCCAGAAGCGCAGCCGCACTTCGCTGGCCGAGATCGGCATCTGGCGGTTGATTGGGGGTGTGGTGCTGTTCGGCGCGCTGATGTTCTGGCACAGCCGCATTTTCGGCGTCAATCCCTTGCCCGGCATCGAATGGTAGAAGCGCCGATCCGATGACGGCCAAGCTCCCCTTTATCCCCGAAAAGCGCCAGCCGGTTGGTGATGGTCCGGCGTTTCGGCTGGAATCCGACTATACGCCGGCCGGGGATCAGCCGCAGGCGATCACCGAGTTGGTAGCCGGTTTGCAGCAAGCGGAGCGCGATCAGGTGCTGTTGGGGGTCACCGGCTCGGGCAAGACCTTCACCGTCGCCAAGGTCATCGAGCAGGTGCAGCGCCCGGCGCTGGTGCTGGCTCCCAACAAGACCCTGGCGGCGCAGCTCTATGCGGAGATGAAGGGCTTCTTTCCCCATAACGCGGTGGAATATTTCGTCTCCTATTACGACTACTACCAGCCGGAAGCCTATGTGGCGCGGACCGATACCTATATCGAGAAAGACTCGGCGATCAACGAGCAGATCGACCGCATGCGCCATGCGGCCACCCGCGCTTTGTTCGAGCGCGACGACGTGATCATCGTCGCCTCGGTGTCCTGTATTTATGGTATCGGTGCTCCGGAAACCTACGCCGAGATGGTGGTCCGGGTGGCGGTGGGCGAGGAGGTGCCGCGCAACGGGTTGATGAAGCGGCTGGTGGAACTGCAATATCAGCGCAACGACGCCTCGTTCCATCGCGGCACCTTCCGGGTGCGCGGCGATGTGGTGGAGATCTTCCCCAGCCACTACGAAGACCGGGCCTGGCGGGTGTCGTTCTTCGGCGACGAGGTGGAGGAAATTCGCGAGATCGATTCCCTGACCGGCGAGAAAACCGGCAGCCTGGAGGAGATCACCGTCTATCCGGCCAGCCACTATGTCACCCCGCGCCCGACCATCCAGCAGGCGATGATCAAGATCAAGACGGAGCTGAAGGCGCGACTGGAGGAACTGCATGCGGCGGGCCGATTGCTCGAAGCCCAGCGGCTGGAGGAACGGACCACCTTCGATCTGGAGATGATGGAAACCACCGGTCATTGCTCGGGCATCGAGAACTACTCGCGCTACCTGACCGGTCGCGAACCGGGGCAACCGCCGCCGACCCTGTTCGAATATCTGCCTGAGAACGCGGTGCTGATCGTTGATGAGAGTCATGTCACCGTGTCGCAGCTGGGCGGCATGTACCGGGGCGATTTCAATCGCAAGAGCACCCTGGCCGAGTTCGGCTTCCGGCTGCCCTCCTGTGTGGACAACCGACCGTTGAAGTTCGAGGAATGGGATGCCATGCGCCCGCAGACCATCCATGTGTCGGCCACCCCAGGCGACTGGGAAATGGAGCGCACGGACGGCGTGTTCGTCGAACAGGTGATCCGTCCCACCGGCCTGATCGACCCGGTCTGCCTGATTCGTCCGGTGGAACATCAGGTGGATGACCTGATGGCCGAATGCCGGACCAGCGCCGCCAAAGGTCAGCGGGTATTGGTCACCGTGCTGACCAAGCGCATGGCCGAGGATCTGACCGAGTATCTGCATGAGCAGGGGGTGCGGGTGCGCTACATGCATTCCGACATTGATACCCTGGAGCGCATCGAAATCATCCGCGATCTGCGCCTCGGGGCCTTCGACGTGCTGGTCGGCATCAACCTGCTGCGCGAGGGGTTGGATATCCCCGAATGTGCCCTGGTAGCCATTCTCGATGCCGACAAGGAAGGCTTTCTGCGCTCCAAACGCTCGTTGATTCAGACCATCGGACGGGCCGCCCGCCATGTGGAGGGGCGGGTGATTCTCTATGCCGACAAGATGACCGAGAGTCTGGACTATGCCCTTTCGGAGACCAACCGCCGTCGGGAAAAGCAACAGGCCTACAATGCTGCCCATGGCATCACCCCGGAAAGCATCCGCAAAAAGATTTCCGATATCCTCGAAGACGTGGCGGAACAGGATTACGTGACCGTGCGGCTGTCCGAGAGCGGCGGCCCGACCGAGGTGGTTGGCAAGGATCTGGCCCAGGTCAAGGTGGAACTGGACAAACGCATGCGCGCCGCTGCGGCCGACCTGGAGTTCGAGGAAGCGGCCCGCCTGCGCGACGAGATTCGCCGCCTGGAAGCCCATGAACTGGGGCTCGACGGAGCCGGGGTGGCTCCCCGCGCCGCCGCCCGGGCCCAGGGTCAACCGGGGTCCGGCAAGGGCCGCGCGGGGCGTCGAACCGTTCGCTGATGCAATGCCCCTTGCTAGATTTTGTTTGCGGCGCAACAATGATCCCAACAACAGAGTCTGAAACGCAATGGGAGTGGGCTGGGATGACAATACGAATCGCCGATGTGATTAAGGGCCACGAGTTGGTGCAAGTGGATGGTCACGCCACGGTGCGCGAGGCCGGACGGGCCATGAACGACAAGAACGTCGGGGCCGTGGTGGTGGTCGAGGAGGGCAAGCTGCTGGGGATTTTCACCGAGCGCGATGCCCTGCGGATTTTCGTCGCCACCCGCCGCAACGCGGACATGACCGAGGTGCGGGACGTGATGACCCGCGATCCCAAATGCGTTACGCCGGAAACACTGACCTCCGAAGCCCTGCATATCATGGACGCGGGGGGCTATCGGCACCTGCCGGTGATGGACGGCGACAAGCTGGTGGGCGTGGTTTCCCGGCGGGCGCTGGCGAACTCGGCGGACGGCGATACAGGGTCTTGACCTTTGCCGTGCCTTCCACTAGAACAACCGCTCTTCGGGGCCGGTTGCCGGTTCCGCCTGTGTTTTTTATTGAGGAATTCGGACCATGGCACGACGCTGCGCCCTGACCGGCAAAGGCGTGATGACGGGAAACAACGTCAGCCACGCCCATAACAAGACCCGCCGTCGCTTCCTGCCCAATTTGCAGGTGACCTCGGTCATGAGCGATGTTCTGGGTCAGGCTGTGCGCCTGCGGTTGAGCACGCAAACCATCCGCACCATCGAACACAATGGGGGTCTCGACAGCTACCTCCTGAACACCGCCGACACCCGCCTGACCGACGAGGCGCGTCGTTTGAAGCGGCGCCTCAAGAAGGCCATGGAACGCAAGGCGGCCTAAGGGTTTAGCCCTTCGGTACGACCGGACGAGCCCGCCTCACGGCGGGCTTTTTCATGTGGATCGGGTCTCCATTGCCTCGGTTTGCCCTTTTTTCGCCACAAGATATGAGGACAGTGAGCATCGGGAATCGGAGGCCCGCAAAGATTAATATTAATTTGACAGAATCGGACCAAACTGGGTTGATAGTGTTATAAGATAATACGAGGTGACTATGAATCGCCTGATTCGGGTGTGTGCCGCCGCCGTGTTGGCGACGGGAATCGGGATGACGACTGGATCGGCCAAAGCGGCGGATCTGGAAGTGATCATCAATGGTCTGCGGGATCACGGGGGAACCGTGCGCGCTTTTCTGTGGAAGAGCAGCGAGGATTTCCGCCATTTTGACAAAGCCGTGCAAAGCACGCGGTTCAAGTCCCGTCCGGGGCGTGCGGTCTTGGCCTATGCCGGATTGGAACCGGGGCAGTATGCGCTGATGGTCTTCCATGATGAAGACAACGACGGCCAACTGAATCGGTTTCTGGGCATGATTCCGACCGAGGGTTGGGCGCTCAGCAATAACCCCAAAATCTCCGGTCCTTCGGCGTTCGAGGATGCGGTGGTGAATATTGATGATCCCGGGGCTCAGATCGTCGTGCGCATGGTATATTAGATCTTTTGATTGTGCTAATGTGTGCTGCGTCGCATCATACATCTTGACCACCATCCTCTGATGGCGTGAAACTGACCGCCTTCGCCAACGATACTTGGCCGCTAAGGGGATGGGGACAGATGAACGCACAGGGTATGGATTGGACTTCCGGTTTTCCTGAAGTTGGCTACGACCAATGGCGCGCTCTGGCCGAGCAGGCGCTGAAGGGCGCGGATTTCGAGCGCCGTCTGGTGTCCCGAACCCACGAGGGGTTCGCCGTGCAGCCGCTCTATGGGGCGGCGGACAGAAAAACGGAACCGCCGAGGGCCTATTCGGCCCAACCGGGAAGCTGGGATATCCGGCAATTCCATGATCACCCCGATCCGCGGGCCTGTAATGAGGCTTTGCGCAAGGACCTGGACAATGGCGTGGACAGCCTGTTGCTGGCCCTTGACGCCGAGGGTGCGCAGGGTGCCCTGGTGCGCAGCCTCGACGATATGGACCTTCTGTTGGCCGGGGTCGATCTGACCCGAGTCCCGCTGGCCCTGCTTCCCGGAGCCGATTTTGCGTCCTATGCGGCCCTGCTGATTGGTCTGGCGTCGCGGCGCGGATGGGATCTGGGAGAACTGCGCCTGTCCTTCGGGGCCGATCCGCTGGGCACTTTAGCGGCCACCGGCGTGCTGCCGCAAGGGCTGGAGACCGCCTATGCGCAGATGGCCGATCTGGCGGCCTTTGTGCATGGGGACGCGCCCGGGTCCAAGGCCCTGCGTCTGGATATGGCCCCCTACCACGAGGCCGGGGCCGACGGGGTGCAGAGTCTGGCCTGTCTATTAGCCAGCGCCGCCACCTACGCCCGCCAACTGGCCGACCGGGAGAATATGTCGCCGACCGATTCTCTGGCTCTCATGGAGGCTTCGCTGCCGGTGGACGGGGACCTGTTCCTGACCATGGCGCAAATGCGCGCCGCCCGACGCCTTTGGGCGCGCTTCGCCGAAGCCTGCGGTATCGCCGAGGAGGGCCGTCACCTGACCCTGCATGCGATCACCGCCCGACGGGTGATGACCCGGCGCGATCCCTGGGTCAATCTGCTGCGCGCCACGGCCACCACCTTCGGGGCGGCGCTCGGCGGGGCCGACAGTATCACCGCCCTGCCGATGGACGCAGTCTCTGGCCTGTCCACCGAATTCAGCCACCGGGTGGCGCGCAATCTGCAACTGGTGCTGCGTGAGGAATCCAACCTGGGTCGGGTCGCCGATCCGGCGGGCGGGTCCTGGTACGTGGAGCATCTCACCGACGAATTGGCCTCCCGCGCCTGGGCCTTGTTCCAGGAGATCGAGGGGCAGGGCGGCTTGGTGACGCTGCTTGAAAATGGCGAATTGGCCAAGCGGCTGGCCGACACCCGGGCCGCCAGGCGGCGCAATCTGGCCAAGCGCAAGGAGCCGATCACCGGGGTTTCGGAATTTCCCAATATCGCCGAGAAAAAGATCGAGACCGAACCGGTCGACCGGGAGCGTCTGCGCGCGGCGGCGGTCCAGGGCGGCGCGCCGGTGAGCGATTCCGTGGAGACCGGCGGCGGTGCCATGACCGTGGCGCTGGCCTTTTCCACCGGGGCCGGGAGCACGGTGGCGACCATGCGGGCGGCTTTTGGCACCTCTGCGAGCCATGTGGAGCCGCTGCCCTCGCACCGTCTGTCCGAACCCTTTGAGGCGTTGCGTCAGGCCTGTGAGGTCTGGGAAGAGAAAACCGGCGTGCGTCCGAAGATCTTTCTGGCCAACCTGGGTCGGGTCGCCGAACACACGGCGCGTGCCTCATTCGCCAAGAACTATTTCGAGGCCGGGGGCATCGAAACGATCCCCAATTCCGGGTTCAGCGATCCCGAGGCCATGGTCGCGGCATTCCGGCAAAGCGGGGCGACTCTCGCCGTGCTGTGCGGCAGTGACGCGCAGTACGAAGAGCAGGTATCGCGGTTCGCCCCGGCACTCAAACAGGCGGGCTGTCAGCGTCTGCTGTTGGCCGGAAAGCCGGGCGAACGGGAAGCCTCCGACCGGGCGGCGGGGGTGGATCAGTTCATTGCCTTGGGCGACGATCTGTTGGACGCCCTGAGCACCATTCTGAGCGACATGGGGGTGATTGGATCATGACCGGCATACCTGATTTCACCACCATTCCCTGGGCTCCGGCCCGCACCGATGAAAAGGTCGAGGGGGCCGACTGGCTGACCCCGGAAGGCATCACGGTGAAGCCGTTGTACGAGCCCCGGGACCTGGACGGCCTGGATTTCCTCAACACCTGGCCGGGACTGCCGCCGTTTCTGCGCGGTCCCTATCCGACCATGTATACCCAGCGCCCCTGGACGGTGCGGCAATATGCCGGGTTCTCCACCGCCGAAGATTCCAATGCCTTCTACCGGCGCAATCTGGCCGCCGGTCAGAAGGGGCTATCTGTGGCTTTCGATCTGGCGACCCACCGGGGCTACGATTCCGACCATCCCCGGGTGGCCGGGGACGTGGGCATGGCCGGGGTGGCCATTGATTCCATCCTCGACATGCGGATTCTCTTCGACGGTATCCCGTTGGACAAGATGAGCGTCTCCATGACCATGAATGGCGCGGTACTGCCGATCATGGCCCTGTTCATCGTCGCCGCCGAGGAACAGGGGGTGCCGCTGGAAAAACTGACCGGCACCATCCAGAACGACATCCTCAAGGAGTTCATGGTCCGCAATACCTACATCTATCCGCCGACCCCGAGTATGCGCATTATCTCGGACATCTTTGCCTTCACCTCGCAGAACATGCCGCGCTTCAACTCCATCTCCATTTCCGGCTATCACATGCAGGAAGCCGGGGCGACGGCGGATCTGGAACTGGCCTACACCCTGGCCGACGGGGTGGAATATATCCGCGCCGGGCAGAAGGCGGGGCTGCATGTGGATGCTTTCGCGCCGCGTCTGTCGTTCTTCTGGGCCATCGGCATGAATTTTTTCATGGAGGTGGCGAAGTTGCGCGCTGCCCGGCTGCTGTGGGCCAAGCTGGTCAAGCAGTTCGATCCGCAAAACGACAAATCCCTGTCCCTGCGCACCCATTCGCAGACCTCGGGCTGGTCGCTGACGGCGCAGGACGTGTTCAATAACGTGACCCGGACCTGCATCGAGGCCATGGCCGCCACCCAGGGTCATACCCAGTCCCTGCATACCAATGCCCTCGATGAGGCGCTGGCTCTGCCGACCGATTTCTCGGCCCGCATTGCCCGCAATACTCAGCTCTACCTGCAACAGGAATCCGGCACCTGCCGTGTGATCGACCCCTGGGGCGGCTCCTATTATGTGGAGAAGCTGACCGCCGATCTGGCGGCCCGGGCCTGGGAACATATCACCGAGGTGGAACAGACCGGCGGCATGGCCAAGGCCATCGAGGCGGGCATTCCCAAACTGCGCATCGAGGAGGCGGCGGCCCGCACCCAGGCGCGCATTGATTCCGGTCGTCAGACGGTGGTCGGGGTGAACCGCTACCGGCCCGACCATGAAGACCCCCTCGACGTGCTCAAGGTGGACAATTCCGCCGTCCGTCAGGCGCAGTTGGACAAGCTGTCCCGGCTGCGGGCCGAGCGCAACGACGCCGATGTGGCCTCGGCCCTCGCCGCCCTGACCGCCGCCGCCGACTCCGGCCAGGGCAACCTGCTGGCCCTGGCGGTGGAAGCCGGACGGGCCAAATGCACCGTCGGAGAGATTTCCGAAGCCCTGGAAAAGGTCTATGGTCGCCACAAGGCGGTGGTGCAGACCATCTCCGGGGTCTATGGCAGTGAAGTGGGCGAGGGAAGCAACGTGATCAAGCTGCGTGAGATGGTCGAACGCTTCGATGCCCGGGAGGGACGCCGACCGCGCATCCTGATCGCCAAAATGGGTCAGGACGGCCATGACCGGGGCCAGAAGGTCATTGCCTCGGCCTTTGCCGACCTGGGGTTCGATGTGGATATCGGCCCGTTGTTCCAGACGCCCGAGGAAGCGGCCCGGCAGGCGGTGGAAAACGATGTGCATGTGGTCGCCGCCTCGTCGCTGGCCGCCGGTCACTTGACGTTGGTGCCACAACTCCGGGAGCAGTTGGAAAAGCTCGGTCGTCCAGACATCATGGTGGTGGTCGGCGGGGTCATTCCGCCGCGCGACTTCGAGGCGCTCTATGCCGCCGGGGCACAGGCCATTTATCCGCCGGGGACGGTGATCGCCGATGCGGCCATTGAGTTGCTGGAGAAGCTGGAAGCCATCCTGGGACATCAGGACAAGGCGGATTAATGGCTGGACCACCACCCGTTACCGTCCGCCGCCGACCTACCGTGGCGGAATTGGCAGCGGGACTGAAATCCGGGGACAGGGCGGCGCTGGCCCGCGCCATCACCCTGATTGAGAGCACCCATCCGGACCACCGGAAAGAGGCCCATGCCCTGTTGCAATTGGTGCTGTCCGGCACCGGACAGGCGCACCGCATCGGCATCACCGGAGTGCCCGGAGTCGGCAAGAGTACCGCCATCGAGGCTTTTGGATGCTACCTGACCGCACGCGGCCATCGGGTGGCGGTGCTGGCTGTGGACCCGTCGTCGAGCCGTTCCGGCGGCTCCATCCTTGGCGACAAGACGCGCATGGAGCAGCTCTCCGCCGATCCCAATGCCTTTATCCGTCCGTCCCCTTCGGCGGGCACCCTGGGCGGCGTCGCCCGGGCCACCCGCGAGACCATGCTGCTGTGCGAAGCGGCGGGCTACGATGTGATCCTGGTCGAGACGGTGGGGGTCGGTCAGTCAGAAACGGTGGTCGCCCAGATGGTCGATGTGTTCCTGGTGCTGATGCTGCCTGGGGCGGGGGACGAACTGCAAGGGCTCAAGAAGGGCATTCTGGAACTGGCCGATGTGATCGCCGTCAACAAGGCCGATGGCGACAATCTGCTGCGCGCCGAATCCGCCGCACGGAGCTATCGCAGCGCCTTGCATATCATGACCCCCAGCGCTTCGGTCTGGCAGCCCGAAGTGCTCTGCATGAGCGCCGTGACCGGCAATGGACTGGACAAACTCTGGGATACCCTGCAAGCCCATCACCAAGCCCTGGACGCCAACGGCGAACTGACCGAAAAGCGGCAAAAGCAGCGCCTGCGTTGGATGTGGGCGATGGTCGAATCACGGCTGCAAGAGGAACTGCGGGCCCATCCCCGAGTGCGTGGGATGATGGCCGAACTGGAACGGGCAGTGCATGACGGGGACCTCAATCCCAGCACCGCCAGCGACCAAATTCTAAACGCCTTTCGGGTCGAGGATTAAAACCGTACCGATACCGACAGCGCGCCGAAGCGGTCGATGGCCCCTTGCCCCACGTATTCCGCCGAACGGATGATGTGGGTATAGGCAATGCGGGCGCGGCCCCAGGTGAGCGCCAGCCCGCCCTGGAGATCGCCGACCAGCCGTTCCTTATTGACGCTGTGGCTGTGGCCGAACGTGTTGCCATCGAGAAAAATGTTATGGCCGACTAGGCGCCCGCCGAGCCCGGCGAACACATACCAGCCGAGTCCTTCGGTGGGGTGGAAGAAGTCGGAGCCGGGCAGGCTGGGGCGGATGCGCGGCGGGCCGTAATCGGACGGCAGGTCGTTGCCGAGGCGCAAAGTGACACCGGCCTCCAGATGGGTGTAGACGTTGCCCAGGCTACCCCCGGCGCGCGGCGTGGCATCGACTTCCAGGCCCATGAAGTTGAACTCGTGCCATTTGCGCCATTGCCGTTCGTAGGTCAGCACCAGACCCGGCTCGTTATGCAGTTGGTTGCCCCAGCCTTTGGGGTCGGGACTGTCGATGAGGCCATGCACAAAGGCCTGGGTTTCCCCGGCCAGGGCCGCCGGACCGACCATGCCCAGTTCCAATTGCAAATTGTCCAGCCGTCGTCCGGTATCGGAAATCAGGCCGATGCCGCCATAGAGCCATCCGGCGTAGGGGCGGTCATTGACCAGCAGGGTGGCGGGTCGGATGTCCGTGGGGGTATAGATGTTCTGACCGAGACTGTAGGACACCCGCTTGCGTCCCCCCTCGGCGAACAGCGGCATCAGATTGGCCCATTCCGCCACCTTGGTTGGCACATCCCCTTCCGGGGACAGCCAGGCGGCGCGAGTGCCATGGGTGTAATGCTGATCGGTGCCGCCGCCGAACAGATCGTTTTCCAGCACCAGCGTGAAGGTGCCGCGCGCGTCTGCGGCGGAGTCGTCGGCGATGCAGGGGACGGTTGCTCCGATCCAGGCCGCCAAAATGATCCAGAAAAAACGCATGAATGGGCCGCGACTCTATTGACTTCGGGGGAGTATAGCACGTGCGGAAAGACGTTTCGCAGTGGCAATACGAAAAAGCCACAAATCCCCTTTGCATGTTGGTTGGATTTTGGCACACTTCCCCTTCTCGGGCAGGGCTATTCCTGCCCAAACAGGTAGGATTTCGTGTCATTTTGCAAAGGGGGGTCCCATGAGTAACGCCTATGATCTGGCCTACAAACGGTCGCTGGAAGACCCGGAAGGATTCTGGGGCGAGGCCGCCGAGGGGATCGTCTGGAGCAAAAAATGGGATCGCGTGCTCGATGACAGCAACGCCCCGATGTATCGCTGGTTCGTCGGCGGTGAGTTGAACACCTGCTACAACGCCGTGGACCGCCATGTGGAAGAGGGCCGGGGCGCGCAGGCGGCGATTATCTATGACAGCCCGATCACCAACAGCAAACGCAGCATCAGTTATGCCGAGCTTCAGGCGCAGGTAGCGGCCTTCGCTGGAGCCCTCAAGGCGCGCGGGGTTACCAAGGGTGACCGGGTCATCGTCTATATGCCGATGGTGCCCGAGGCGCTGGTGGCCATGCTGTCCTGTGCCCGCCTGGGGGCGGTGCATTCAGTGGTGTTCGGCGGCTTCGCAGCCAATGAACTGGCGGTACGGATCGACGATGCCAAACCGAAAGCCATCGTCTCGGCCTCCTGCGGCATCGAGCCGGGGCGGGTGATCGCCTATAAACCCCTGCTCGACAAAGCCATCGAATTGGCCAAACACAAGCCGGGTACCTGTTTGATCTTGAAGCGCCCGCAACAGGACTGTGACCTGATCGCGGGTCGGGATCTGGACTGGGCCGAGGCGACGGCGGCGGCGCAACCGGCCGACTGCGTGCCGGTGGCGGCGACCGATCCGCTTTATATTCTCTATACTTCCGGCACCACCGGCCAGCCCAAGGGTGTGGTGCGCGACAACGGCGGCCATGCGGTGGCGCTCAAATGGACCATGAAGAACGTCTATAACGTGGAACCCGGCGAGGTCTATTGGGCCGCCTCCGACGTGGGATGGGTGGTCGGTCATTCCTACATCTGCTACGCGCCGCTGCTCAACGGCAACACCACCGTGGTCTACGAGGGCAAGCCGGTGGGCACCCCCGATGCCGGGGCATTCTGGCGGGTGATCTCCGAGTACAAGATCTCGGTGATGTTCACCGCGCCAACGGCTTTCCGCGCCATCAAGCGCGACGATCCCAAGGCGGAGTTGCTCCGGCAATACGACATGAGTCACTTCCGCACCTTATTCCTGGCCGGGGAGCGCACCGATCCTGATACTTTGCAATGGGCCATCGACACCTTGAAGGTGCCGGTGATCGACCACTGGTGGCAGACCGAAACCGGCTGGGCCATCGCCGCCAACTGCATGGGATTGCATGAATTTCCGGTTAAGCCGGGCTCGCCAACCAAGGCGGTGCCGGGCTGGAATGTGCAGGTGCTGGACGATGACCTGAAACCGGTGAAGGCCGGGGATATCGGCTCCATCGTGGTCAAGCTGCCACTGCCGCCGGGGACCCTGCCAACCCTGTGGAACGCCGAACAACGGTTCCGCGAGGCCTATCTGGAGGACTTCCCAGGCTACTACAAAACCGCCGATGCCGGGTTCATCGACGACGAAGGCTACGTCTATATCATGTCGCGCACCGATGACATCATCAACGTGGCCGGTCACCGGTTATCCACCGGTGGCATGGAGGAAGTGCTGGCCCATCATCCGGATGTGGCCGAATGCGCCGTCATCGGCGTGGCCGATCAGCTCAAGGGACAATTGCCGTTGGGCTTCCTGGTGCTCAAGGCCGGGGTGGACAAGCCGCACGACCAGATCATCAAGGAAGTGGTGCGCATGGTGCGCGAGCAAATCGGCCCGGTGGCGGCCTTCAAGACGGCGACCGTGGTTCAGCGCCTGCCCAAGACCCGCTCGGGCAAGATTCTGCGCGGCACCATGCAGAAAATCGCCGATAACGAGGACTTCAAGATTCCGGCGACCATCGACGATCCAGTCATTCTCGACGAGATCGAAGAAAGCCTGGAGGGAGTCGGATACGCAAAGGCCCGCAAGAGCTAGGGATTTTGGTTCTGGTACTTTGGTTTGAGGGGCTGCGGTCATCGTGCACAGGTGGCGTGCACTATGGGGGATGGCGCGCGCGGTTGATCTATGACACTCTTCCTTTCCCCCGTCTCCTCCCTAGGCGTATAGACTTACAATGTCCATCCTTGCCAGTATCCACCACCTGACTCACTACCAATATGACCGGCCGGTCACGCTGGGGCCGCAGATTATTCGCCTGCGCCCGGCTCCGCACAGCCGGACCCGGGTGGTTTCCCATTCGCTGAAGGTCAGTCCGCCAGACCATTTCGTCAATTACCAGCAGGACCCCTATGGCAACTGGCTGGCCCGTTACGTGTTCCCGGAACCGGTGCGGGAATTGAAGATCGAAGTGGATCTGGTGGCCGACATGGTGGTCTACAATCCGTTCGATTTCTTTGTCGAGAGCCGGGCTGAATTCTGGCCGTTCGAGTATCCGGAAGATCTGCGCGAGGATCTGGCGATCTACAAACGGGCCGATCCGGTGGGGCCGCAGTTGCAGGCCTTTCTGGACGGCATTCCGCGCGAAAAGACTCGCACCGTGGATTTCGTGGTCGATCTCAATGCCCGGGTGCAGAAGGCGGTGGGCTACGTCATCCGCCTGGAAACCGGGGTTCAGACGGCCGAGGAAACCTTCTCGGCAGGCACCGGATCGTGCCGCGATTCGAGCTGGTTGCTGGTCCAGGTGCTGCGCCATTTCGGCTTTGCGGCGCGCTTCGTGTCGGGCTATCTGATCCAGCTCAAGCCGGATGTGGTGTCCCTCGACGGGCCTCCGGGCACCGATCATGATTTCACGGATCTCCATGCCTGGGTGGAGGTCTATCTGCCCGGTGCCGGGTGGATCGGACTCGACCCGACTTCGGGTCTGCTGGCCGGGGAAAGCCATATCCCCCTGGCGGCGACCCCGCATTATCGCAACGCCGCCCCCATTTCCGGGGCCGCCAGCCTCGCCGAGGTGGATTTCGCCTTCGACATGCAGGTTGCCCGGGTGGCCGAGCATCCGCGCATCACCAAGCCATTCTCCGACGAGGCCTGGGAGGCTTTGGACGTTCTCGGGCACAAGGTCGATGCGGTGCTGAAGGCCAACGACGTGCGCCTGACCATGGGCGGCGAGCCGACGTTCGTTTCCATCGACGACTTCGAATCCGCCGAGTGGAATACTGACGCCGTGGGGCCGCACAAGCGCGCCTTGGCCGATACCCTGATCCGTCGCCTGCGCGACCGCTTCGCGCCGGGCGGTTTCCTGCATTATGGGCAGGGCAAGTGGTATCCCGGCGAAAGCCTGCCCCGTTGGACCTTCTCCCTGTATTGGCGCAACGATAGCAAGCCCATTTGGCGCGACGCGGCATTGGTGGCTGAGGAAGGTCAGCAAACCGGCTGCGGTCCGGCGGAGGCGGAATCCCTCTTGCAATCCATCGCCGAGACTTTGGCCGTGGCGCCGGAGATGGTGGTGCCCGCCTATGAGGACCCCGCCGAATGGATCATCAAGGAAGGCAGTCTGCCGGAAAACGTCACGCCGGAGAATTCCAAGCTGAAGGACCCGGAAGAGCGGGGCCGTATCGCTCGGGTGTTCGGGCGTGGGCTGACCGAACCGTCGGGCTATGTACTGCCGATCCAGCGCTGGCAATCCAAATCGACGGGCCGGAAATGGAAATCCGAACGCTGGAAGACCCGGCGCGGCCATGTGTTCCTGGTGCCCGGCGACAGCCCGGTCGGTTTCCGGTTGCCGTTGAAGGCGCTGCCCCATGTGCCCGCAGCCTCCTATCCCTATATTTATACCGCCGATCCCACCGAGCCGCGCGGCGAACTGCCCGATTTCGACAAGACCGATCCGGAAAAGCCCGGTCTGGAACAGCATGGGCAGGCCGTGGCCCGCTTTACTGCCAACGAAGCTGTGCAGAATGTGGTCGAACAGGAAATCGGAGAACTGGGCGAAGAGGTGCGAACGGCCCTGTCGGTGGAACCGCGCGACGGACGTCTGTGCGTGTTCATGCCGCCGGTGGAGCGTATCGAGGACTATCTGGAATTGATCGACGCGGTGGAAAAGGCGGCGAAACGTCTGGGTATGCCCATCCATATCGAGGGCTATACGCCGCCCCACGATCCCCGGATGAATGTCATTCGGGTCGCCCCGGACCCGGGCGTGCTGGAGGTCAATATTCATCCCGCCGCCAGTTGGGAAGATTGCGTCGCCACCACCGAGGCGGTCTATGAAGAGGCGCGCCAGTGCCGACTGGGGGCCGAGAAGTTCATGATCGACGGGCGCCATACGGGCACCGGCGGCGGCAATCATGTGGTGGTGGGCGGGGCGACGACCCTCGACAGCCCGTTCCTGCGCCGACCCGACCTGCTGCGCAGTCTGATTCTCCATTGGCAACGCCATCCCAGCCTGTCCTATCTGTTTTCCGGCTTGTTCATTGGCCCGACCAGTCAGGCCCCGCGCATCGACGAGGCGCGCCACGATTCCCTGTATGAACTGGAGATCGCCCTGGCCCAGATTCCGCATCCCGAAGTGGGTGCGGCCCCGACGCCCTGGCTGGTGGATCGGCTATTGCGCAATATTTTGATCGACGTGACCGGCAACACCCACCGGGCCGAGATCTGCATCGACAAGCTCTATTCTCCCGACGGGCCGACCGGTCGGCTCGGGCTGGTCGAATTCCGCGGCTTCGAGATGCCGCCCGATCCGCGCATGAGTCTGGCCCAGCAGGTCCTGCTGCGCGCCTTGATTGCCCGCATGTGGTTGTCTCCGGTCGGGGGCCAACTCACCCGCTGGGGGACGGTGCTGCATGATCGTTTCATGTTGCAGCATTTTGTCTGGGAGGATTTCCTCGATGTGCTGGGGGACCTCAAGGAGCATGGGTTCGAGTTGCGTCCCGAATGGTACACCGCCCAGGCCGAGTTCCGGTTTCCGTTCTGCGGTGAAGTCACCGTCGAGGGGGTGAACCTGGAATTGCGTCAGGCCCTGGAGCCTTGGCATGTGTTGGGCGAAACAGGTGCCATCGGCGGCACCGTGCGCTATACCGACAGCTCCGTCGAACGGCTTCAAGTCAAGCTGACCACCGCCGATCCGCAACGCTACGTGGTGACCTGCAACAAGCGCCGGGTGCCGCTGATCAAGACCAACACCAGCGGGGTCGCGGTCGGCGGGGTGCGCTACAAGGCCTGGCAACCGGCCCTGGCCCTGCATCCGGTATTGCCGGTGGATGCGCCGTTGACGTTCGATATTTTCGATACCTGGGCCGGGCGCGCCATCGGCGGCTGTGTCTATCATGTGGCCCATCCGGGGGGGCGCAATTACGAGACGTTCCCGGTCAACGGCTACGAGGCGGAGGCCCGGCGTCTGGCGCGGTTCGAACCGCATGGCCATAGCCCCGGCCCCTTTGAGCCGCTTTCGGAGGTGCCGCATCGGGAATTCCCCATGACCCTCGATCTGCGTCGACCGCCGGGGCTCTGAACCATGTCCGTATTGGAAAACGCGACGGATCAATACCTGGCTGCGCTGCTCGACGGGTATCGCCCGCCAGCCGGCGTGGCCGACGAACTGCTGGATTCAACCGGGAGCATTCGGCCGGTCTGGCGGCGTTTCGCAAATCATCTGGCTCATATGTCGGAGCAGGACATCACGCGGCATTTCGCCCGTGGCGATCAGCATTTGCGCGATGCCGGGGTCTATTATCGTCAGTACGGCCCGGAGGACGAAAGTCTGCGCGATTGGCCTTTGAGTCATGTTCCGGTGCTGGTCGACGAAAAGGAATGGCGGCAGATTTCGGCCGGTCTGGTGCAACGGGCGGAACTGTTGGAACGGGTGGTGGCCGACCTGTACGGCCCCAACGAGTTGGTGGCGCAGGGATATCTGCCCGCCTCGTTGATCGCGGCCAGCCCCGAGTGGCTGCGACCGTTGGTCGGGGTGCGTCCACCTTCCGGCCATTTCCTGCACTTCATCGCCTTTGAAATCGGTCGCGGGCCGGACGGTACTTGGTGGGTGCTCGGCGACCGGACCCAGGCCCCATCGGGTGCCGGTTTCGCCCTGGAAAACCGGGTGGCGACGCGGCGCGTGTTCAACGACATTTTTTCCAGTTCGAATGTGCTGCGCCTGTCCGGGTTTTTCCGCGCCTTTCGCGACGCCATGAAGCATCACTGGGGCGACTCGGAAAACCGCGTCGGTATTTTGACGCCGGGACCGCTGAACGATACCTATTTCGAACATGCCTATATTGCCCGATACCTGGGGTTCATGCTGCTCGAAGGGGAAGACCTGCGGGTCGAGAACGGGCAGCTCATGGTGCGCACGGTAGAAGGTCTTCGGCCGATCAGCGTGCTCTGGCGGCGGCTCGATTCCGTCTGGACCGATCCGCTGGAACTGAACGAGGGCTCGCGACTGGGCACGCCGGGGCTGCTGGGGGCCATTCGTCAGGGCAATGTGACCCTGGTGAACGCCATCGGGGCCGGGGTGCTGGAAACCCGGGCCATGCTGGCATTCCTGCCGCGGATCAGCGAATTTCTGCTCGGACAGTCGTTGGTCCTGCCCAACCTGGCCACTTGGTGGTGTGGGCAGGAGAAGGAGGGCGCCTACGTTCGGGCAAACGTGGACCGCATGGTCATCGGTCGGGCGTTGTCGACCAATTTGCCCTTCGAGCGTTCTGATACCACCGCCATCGGCGGGCGCTTGATCGGGGAAGGGACGGGCACCCTGGCCGATCATCTGCAAGACTGCGGGGCGCAATTTGTCGGTCAGGAAGCGGTCACCCTGTCGACGACCCCGGCCCATGTGGACGGTCGACTGGTGCCCCGTCCCATGAGTCTACGGGTCTTCCTGGCCCGAACGGAAAACGGCTGGCAGGTGATGCCGGGCGGATTCGCGCGTATCGGGCGCACCGAAGATCCCTCGGCCATTGCCATGCAGACCGGCGGCTCGGCGGCGGATGTCTGGGTCGTTTGCGACAAGCCGGTCGATACCAGCACCATGCATCCAACCTCATCCGGCCCCTATCTGCGGGGGGAGCCGGGCGTTTTGCCCAGTCGGGCGGCGGATAATCTGTTGTGGCTGGGACGGTATGTGGAGCGCGCCGAAGGGACTATTCGCTTGCTGCGCGCCTATCATGCGCGACTTGCCGAGTCCGGCAATCCGAATATGCGGCTGCTGCAACATCTGTCAAATCACATGAAGGTTCGGGAAGTCGACCCGGAGGACGGATTGCGCAAGGGGTTGTTGCAGACCCTGGGGGCGGCGCTGAACAGCGGTGGAAATGTCCGCGACCGGTTCTCCGTCGATGGCTGGATGGCGCTGGAGGATCTTGGCAAGACGGTCCGTCAGATGGAACGCAATCTGGAACCGGGCGATGACACGGCGCGCGCCATGGGCGTTTTGCTGCGCAAGGTCACCGGCTTTTCCGGTCTGGTGCACGAAAACATGTACCGCTTCATAGGGTGGCATTTCCTGAGCATCGGTCGCTCGCTGGAGCGGGCGTTGGCCATGTCGCAACTGCTGGCCCGCTTCATCGACCTGAAGGCCCCGGACGGCAGTCTCGATCTGGCCATTGAGGTCGGCGACAGTGTGATGGTGCATCGACGTCTGTATCCCATTGAGGCGACCCGGGAAACGGTGATTGATCTGCTGGCGCTTGATACCAAAAATCCGCGCGCCATTCTGTTCCAACTCAACGAGTTGCGCGAGAATGCCGATCAACTGCCGGGGGCTGAGATTGCCGGACAGATGTCGCCCCTGACGCGGGCCATTCTGAAAGCACAATCCTCCCTGGCCGTCAGCACGCCCGATACCCTTGGGGCCTCCTCCTTTCACGCCCTCGGCAACCAGATCGCGGCCCTGTCCAATGATCTGACAGCCGCCTATCTGAAATAGTGAGCCGTCGGACATGCGCTACGACATTGGCCTGAAAATCACCTACGCCTACGCCAGCCCGGCGGATACCGGACGGCATGCCCTGCTGCTCATGCCGATGGATCTGCCGGGTGAACAGCGGCTGATCGCCGGAAATCTGGATGTCCGTCCGACGCCGGAGGAACGTCTCAACAAAACCGATTTCTTTGGCAACCCGGTGACGGAAATTGCCTATCGAAAGCCGCACAGCCGGATCACGTTCTCGGTTCAGGCCCGAGTGGAACGACTGATCCCGAACGAGTTCTATGGCTCGGCTCCCAACCTTGAGAACCTGAACCGGGAATTGCAGGAATGCCGGGACCTGGGGCCGACTTCGCCGCTGCATTTCCGGGCGCAGTCCCCCCGCGTGATACCGCATGCCATGATGACCGATTATGCCCGGGCCCAGACGGCACCGGACTGGAATGTCCGCGACATGGTCCTGGCCATCGGGCAGGCCCTGCATCGGGACATGAAATTCGATCCCGAGGCGACCACGGTCACGACCACCCCCCTGGAAGCCTTTTCCCATAAGCATGGAGTGTGTCAGGATTTCTCCCATGTCATGATTGCCTGCCTGCGTGGCCTGGGTATTCCGGCCGGTTACGTGAGTGGCTTCCTGCGCACCATCCCGCCGCAGGGAACGCCGCGGCTGGAAGGGGCGGACGCCATGCATGCCTGGGTTCGGGCCTGGTGCGGGGCGGCTTGCGGCTGGATCGAATACGACCCGACCAACGCCATGACCGCCGGGACCGATCATATCGTCGTCGCCCGTGGGCTGGATTATGCCGATGTTGCCCCCGTGCGCGGCGTGTTGCGCACCGCTGGCGGACAGACCAGCAAGCAGGCGGTGGACGTCATTCCGCTGGAGGACATGGAGACGTGAGACTCCCCCCCCGGTCTCTGTCGCGCCGGGCTCTTGCCTTGCCATCTTTCGCCCCGGGGCGTATATCCATTGGGAACTCATGCTCGTTGGAATGGTTTTTCCGTGCCTCGATTGCACCGTTTACATATTCGCGTCCTGGTCCTGTTGGCGGCGATAGCTGCCGGGTTGTACACGAACATCGGGTTTTCGAAGCGCGGTGTGTGGATCGTCGCGGACGCCGTTGAACTTTCCGAGTCCGAGAAAACAAGCGAGGATGGCGCGGGCGCGGGTCTGGTCGCGGGCCAAATTCTGCCGCGTCCAGGCGTGAGGGATGCCTGCATCTCCGACGCGAACGTTTTTTCCCTCCATCTCCCCTTTACCGGCCATCGCATTCAACCAACGGGGCCACCTGTCGTCGTCTGACGCTCTGACGCAGAACGATCATATGACACACAGGAGACCGAAATGGACGAACTGATGGAACGGGCCTTTGCCGCCCTGAATACGCTGCCCGAACAAGACCGCGCCCGGATGGCCCACGACATTCTTGATCGAGTGGAGGACAAAACCGAATGGGACCGCCTCATAGCCACGCCGCAGGCCCAGAAGTGGCTGGAAGTAACGGCCAGCAAGGCGCTCAAGGCTTATAAAAAAGTGGCCGCCAAAATGTCCCTGCAATTCATTACCCAGCCGCTGGATAATCTGGGACGCGAGGGTGCCTATTGGGATAGCTTCGACGATCTACCCGAGGAAATCCGTACTTTGGCCGAACAAACCTATCGTCAATGGAAACAGAATCCCATGACACCGGGTTTGCGGTTCAAGCAGATTCATCAAACCCAGCCGATTTTCTCCTTCCGCGTCGGCATGAAGCATCGCACGGTGGGGGTCGAGGCCCCGGACGGCACGGTGGTCTGGTTCTGGGTCGGATCGTTCAAGACCTTCAAGGCGCAAACCGGCATGTAGATCGGGCGGTCACAGCCTGAACCCGACCACCGAGACGTCATCCCGTCTGACTTCCTTCCCCTGGTAGTCGGCCAGGGCTTGGCGCAGGCGTGCCTTTTGTTCGTCCATGGGCAGGGGATGAATCTCGATCAACAGATTCATCAAACGCTTTTTGCCGAACGCCCGTCGCCGCGTGCCGCCGACCTGATCAATCAAGCCGTCGGATGTCATGTAGAAGGAACTGCCGGAGATCCCCTCAATGCGGTGGGTGTCATAGGTCTGATCCTGGGGAATGCCCCGATAGCCCAAACCCGCCTTGGTGCCCCGGGTGACCTCCACTTGGTCGCCCCGGACCTTGAACAAATCAAATCGGGCTCCGGCAAACAACATCTCATCTGTTCCGGGCGTCAGGTAGCACATGCCCAGTTCGATGCCGTCATCGGAATCGCCGCCCTCGGATTCCTGGCCCAGGGTGGTCTGAACCAGTTGATGCATGAGGGAGATGAGGCGTCCCAGGTCGCCCGGCGGAACGTCGAGCAGGGCCCGTTCCAGCGCCCCCGTTGAAATCAGGGTCATGAAGGCCCCAGGGACTCCGTGGCCGGTGCAGTCGCCGAGCGTGATCAGTGTCGCCGCGCCCCAGGGCAGGGCCCAGTAGATATCGCCGCCAACTACATCACGCGGCTCCCAGATCACGAAATGGTCCGTCGTGATGCTGTCCAGAGTTGCCGGATCGGGCAATACGGAACGCTGAATGCGCGAGGCGTAGGTGATGCTCGCCGACATTTCGTTGAGCACTGCCTGCAATTCCCGGCGCGCGGCTTCCGCATCGGCCATCATGTTCAGGGTGGCCCGGCGGGCTTTGTCCAGTTCCTGCACCTGATGCTCAATTTGTTCCTCGGTAATCTTGCGTTCGGTGATGTCCGAATAGGTGCTGACAAAGCCGCCGCCGGGGATCGGCCCGCCTTGGACTTCGATGTATTGACCGTTGGGACGCTTGCGTTCGAACTGATGGTAATGGAACTGACGCGCTGTCTGGACCTTTTCCTGAAAGATCTCTTCCGGGTCACCATCGCCGAATTCGTGGCTCTCTACATCGTACCGGATCAGCGCCTCGAAGGTCTGGCCTTCGTGAATCATGGATTCCGGATAACCGCGAATTTTCAAGAACCGTTCATTGAAGGCGATCATGACCAAGTCCTGGTCATAGGCCGCGATTCCCTGATTCATGCTGCCCATCACCGCCTGCAACAGCTTGGTCTTGCGGGAAACTTCCTCGGTCCGTTCGCGCACCCTGGCCTCGACGCTTTCGTTCTGGAGCAGCAGAAACATGATGAATAGATCGGCCAGGACCGTTGAAATGATTCCGCCGATCAACACCGCATTGGCCAGATCGTAGTCCGGGCCTCCGGCAAAGTCTGGGGCCACGTCCCACTTGAAATCGAACACCGTGCTGCCGCTCACCGTGCGGAACGGCACGCTGCGCACGGTCGCCGGGTTGGCGTTCAGGGGACCATAGAGTAGCAGGCTCTCGATGCCGCCATTGCTGTTCCGGGTTTCACCGGTCATGCGCAGCTTCAACCCCTGGGCATCGGGGCGGGTGAACAGGCCGTCCAGGGTCGTGGTAAGATTGATGGTGGCGATCAACACCCCTTCCTGTTCCTGGCTGTCGGCCCGAACAGCGGTGAACATCAGGCGTTCCTCGGCTTCGCCCACACCAATCGTGATATGCATGGTTCCGGGATCGGCCCAGGCGGTATCCAGGACCCGCGCCAGGGGGGTATCGGCGGGGAGGATGTTGTCGGTGGCAAGTTGCCCCTGATCATCGGTGGACAGCAGGATGTTCCAGGACTCGGCATCTTCCGGGCGCTGCGCATAGGCCAGACTCGACGGGAAATAGGCCCCCTGGGCCGCTTCCAGGGAATCCACCACATCCAGAAACTCGTCCTCGCTGACCTCCCCCGAGCCGCTGAACAGGGCGGTCATGCCATGGACAGAAGAATAGGAAAGATCGAGCCACAGTAGAAAAGTCGAGGTGAGCTGTTCGGTGGTGCGATCGGAGCGGGTTTCCCAGACCTTGGTCGATTGGTCGCGCAAGGATGAACTGGCGATATAGGTGACCAGAAAACCGGCCCCGATGACGCCGACCAGGACACTCTGGCGCAGCAAGGTCATGCGCCACAGAAGCAAGGTGAAGGGTGCGAAAATCAGCAGGCCGATGGTATCGCCGATCCACCATGTGGCGAACGTGGTCTGCCACTGCTCCAGGGGAATCAGGCCGGTGCCCAGCAGTCCGGACGAACCGATGCTGGCGCTGACAAGGCAAATCAACGGGGCCAGTCCGATGAAGGCCGCCCCGGCGCGGACCGTGCTCAGGGGGTTACCCGGGTCGCTGAACCGTCGTACCGCCAGAGCCCCCACGTAGGGTTGCAGGATTGATCCCAGCCCCATGATCGCCGAGGCCAGGGCCAGCGTCTCGGTGGGAGGCGGCGCGGCGAGGGCTAGAAAATCCCAGCCATTGACGACCACCGCGCCGATCCACAACCCGGGCAGGCTGCGGGCCCCCATCCCCAACACGGCGGCCAGGGCAATCCCGGACGGCGGCCACAGCAGGGTGACGTTGCTGTGGGGCAGCGCCAGGGCCTGCCCCACCTTGCCCGCGATGACGTAGACGAGCGCCAGGGCCAGCGTCTCAAGGGTCCAGCGCAGGAGGGCGGGCAAGCCGTTCATGGGATCAGTTCACCTTGAACACCACCCGGAAGCCCTTGGGGGCCAGCGTGGTGGTCAGGTCGAATTTCTCCAGATTGGCAGCATTGACCACAGCGATTTTCGGTCCCACATGATGCAGCACCGGCTTCTTCTCCAACAGCCGCACCGCCTGATCGACAGCGATGCGGGCCTGGATGGCGGGCAGGTCGCTGGGGGCGCCGAGGATCTTGCCGCGCTTGATCCCGCGATAGACACCCGGTCCGAAATAGTAGGAGACGATCCCCACCTGATCGTTCAGCTTGCGCTTGCGCAGAATCGAAATGGCGGCCTCGGCGGTCACCGCAGTGCCTGCGATATAGGCCACGTCCGGAATCTCATCGAGCACCTCGTTGATCAACTGGCTCTGCGCGGCCTCGCCGGTGTCGCCATGGCGGCTGGCGACGATCTCCAGAGGACTGCCCGCCAGAGCCTCCCGGAAGCCCTCATCTCCGGCGGTGACCCAGGCGGCCCCCTCCGGGCCGGGGAACCAGGCCACCTTTGCCGCGCCGCCCTGAGCGCCATGCTTGTCGACCAGATAGCGACCGGCCTGGAATCCCATGTCGCGGAACGAGACCAGAGACTTGGCCGACATGGCAGTGCCGTTCATGCCATTGATGAGATCAATGACCGGGATATCCTTGGCCCGGATCTCCGAGACCAGCGGAGTCAGGCCGTCGGCGGAGATGGCGCCGATGATCAGCGCGTTGTCCCCGGCGGCGATGCATTCGCGGATCTGCGCCATCTGCTTTTCTAGGTTTCCATAGCCCCCGGCCTCAAAGAGCGTCATGGCGACGCCCAGCCGCCGCGCCTCGGAGGCCAGTCCGTAATTGACGGCCAGCCAATAATCGTCCTTCAGGTGGGGTATGGAGACGCAAATCCGCCATTTCTGTTCCGCCTTGTCGAGCGCCACGTAGTCCTGATCCGTGCGGGGGCTCTGAGCCTCGAACGGGGGGTGGGTGACCTCCACCGGAAAGGGATACCAGGCATCTTCAGCAACAGCGGCAGCCCCTGAGCACACAAACGCCAACGCCGTCAGCGCGGCCCGAGTCTTATTCAACGATTTCATATTTCGCCTCCAATCCCTTGTCACGGAGCAGGGTATTGATTTCCTGTTTCAATTCGATCATGCGCAATTCCCGGTCGATGGCCAGGGCGTTGAACCGCTCCACTTCCGCCAGATGCTCGTGCAGGGTTTCCCGGGCTTCATGGGCCTCCGTGGTGTCGCGGAACGAGATGACCGCGCCGACCAAGGCGTCGTGACGCCACAGGGGCGTGGCGTTGTATTCCACCGGGAACGACGTGCCGTCCTTGCGCCACAGGACTTCATTGTCGATGCGGGCCGAAATGCCTCGGGTGTAGGCGGCCCACATGGGGCAGTCCTCCAGCGGATAGTCGGTACCGTCGGTGTGCGTGTGGTGGATCAGCGCATGCACCTTCTGGCCGATCAGTTCGAGCGGCGTGAAGCCCAGATCCTCCGCCGCGACCGAGTTGACAAACGTCACTCGACCGTCCTGGTCCACCCCGAAGATACCTTCTCCGACGGATTCCAGCAGCAGCCTCGTGCGTTGCTCCGCTTCGTGGCGTTCCTCCACCTGTCGGTTGAGCTTGCGGTTCCAGACGACGACGACGGCAAAGACAGCGATCACCCCCCCGGCAACAGGAAGCACCCAGGTCAGGATGGTCGCCAGATCCAGGCCGAATTCCACTTGTAACGCCATCCAGGCATTCTGGATCGCCGCTTTTTCCCGGTCGTCGATGCTGTCGAGCGCCTTGTTCAGGATGCCGACCAGTTCCGGCCAGTCCTTGCGCACGCCGATGGACAGCGGGAACGCATATTCGGTGGGGGCGGCGATCTTGACGTTTTCAAGTTTTTGCCGGTCAACCTCGTAGGTGATGGCCCCCAGGTTGTCGGCAAAGGCATCCAGTTTGCCCTCGGAGAGCGCCCGCAGCCCCACGCTCAGGTTAGCGAACGGGACCAGATGAATGTCTGGATAATCCTTGCCGATCAGTTCATGGGTCACATAACCCTTGATGACGCCCAGACTGCGCCCGGACAAATCCTTCAAGCTGCTGAAGAATTCCCCTTCCTTGCGGGTGGCGATGACCACCGGAAAGGTGATGTAGGGCTTGGTGAAATTGAGGAATTTCTCTCGCTCAGGGGTTGCCGACATGGCCGGGGAAATATCCACACCATCCCCCTTCAGGCCATCGAGGACTTGCGTCCAGCTTAGGCCATACAGGGGCTGGATTTCGATTCCCAGTCGTTCGGACAGGGCCTCCATGTAGCCCGAGGAAATACCGCTATATTTGTTCTGATTGTCCAAAAATGAAAATGGCGGCCAGGAGAAGTCGTCCCCCAGACGAATGCGGGGGTGTTGCTCAAGCCACCGGGCTTCCTCGGGAGTCAGGGGGACACGTTGAGTCTGATTGCCCTGCGTGGAACGGAGGGGAACCCATTTCTCGCGTAGCCTTCGGCGCTCCTCGTTGGTCAGGGCATCCAGGCCTTTTTGCAGGATATCGCGCATAATGCGGTTGTGCTTCAGGACGCCTATGTGCAGTTCGCTCTCTTCCGGGCGCTTGAGCCAGACTTCATCGA
This sequence comes from Magnetospira thiophila, assembly GCF_054657015.1. Classification (NCBI taxonomy): domain Bacteria; kingdom Pseudomonadati; phylum Pseudomonadota; class Alphaproteobacteria; order Rhodospirillales; family Thalassospiraceae; genus Magnetospira; species Magnetospira thiophila. The sequence goes on along the minus strand of NZ_BAAHXF010000002.1, from coordinate 1,353,931 downwards.
CGAAGCGAATATTTGGAATGACCGTCTCGTCGAGAACATGGGAGATCACCCCAAGGCTGCCGATAAAGGCATCCACCCGACCGAAAGAGACCTCCTGGAGACCCTCTTTCACGTTTTTGACCGGGAACTGTCGGATGTCGGGATAGCGCTCGCGCATGATATCGGCGGTGGCAAAACCCTCGATGACGGCGACGGTTTTACCTTTCAGGCCGTCCAGACCGGTGAGGGCTTCATTGCTTTCGTGAGTCACGAGAACCGACGCGTTGCTGGCATAGGGGCTGGTGAAGAGCATGGTTGTCTGCCGCTCAGGGGTCAGATAGACCGCCGGCAGAATATCAATTTCTCCGGCATTGAAGCGCTCTACCAACTCCGTCCAGGTGAAGCCATTGGTGAATTTCAGTTTGGCGCCGACCTTTTCGGCGATGGCGCGAATCATGTCGATGGACAGGCCCATGGGATCGCCATGTTCGGCGAAATCGAACGGCGGCCAATCCAATTCGTTGGCCACGGTCCAGGTGGGGTGGGCGAGCAGCCATTGACGTTCTTCCAAGGTCAACCGCACCCGCTCGGTCGATCGGGCGGCGTCCGCGGCGTCGTATTTGCGGTAGATCTCGTTGACCAGACCGTCCGACACCATCTCATTGAGAGTCTGGTCCAGGGCGGCAAAGAGGCCCGGGTGCGCGGTCTTTTTGGAAACGCCGTAATAGTTGCCGATGGTCAGGGTATGACGATAGGTGGCGAAACTGTAATCGGCGAACCCAAGTCCGACCAGGGCACTTTCCAGGGGAGGACGATCCAACGTGGCGACCGTATCCACCCGCCCGTCGATGAAGGCACGGACCATTTCAAAATCGCCGTCGAGGGAAAGCTTTTCGATGGCCTCGTCACGATCGAAGCGGTCGAAGTAGGCGGTCTTGGGCTTGACCCCCACCTTGAGGCTGTGCAGATCCTCGAAGGACTGGATCTTGCCCTCCTCGCCCTTGTGCACCAGAAAGACGATCTCCTTCTTCTGCATGTCGAGGGGGCCGGCGAAATCGACGAAGGATTCGCGATCCGTCCGACGGATGGTCCGTGGCACGATGTCCACCGTGCCGTCGCGCAGCCCCTCCAGACTTTGGCTGAACGGCACCACGCGCCACTGAACATCGTAACCGTTGAGGGCGGCGGCTTGTTCGAGGATCTCTTTCAGCGGGCCGGAAATCTGCTCGCCCTCGACAATCATCTCCGGCGGGCGATGTCGGAAATCCGCGTGCAAGAGCTTGTCTGCCGCCAGGGCCAGACTCAACGGGCCGAACAGCAACAGAGTTGCGAGCGCCAACCCAAGAAGCCAGCGTCCAGCGATCGGTGCGGCCTTCATCAACGTTCCAATCCCCGGAAATCAATGAGTATTAATAGAACGCCCTGGATGGAAGAGTAAAGTGTCAATACAACGAATCGGATTGAAAAACCGGCTCGAATCGCTCCATCGTGGGGCCAACTTTCTGTAACCCGACACTCGGTATCGGTCGCAAGGAGCCTTGCGGTCCGAGCGCGGATCGTCGAACGTTGCGCCAAGGGCTCTCGTCCCCCCCCCTTGAAGCCATGTTTGGAAAGTCAACGGAACCATGAAAACATTTGCCATCTATAGCGGGGCGGCGCTTGCCGAGATCGCCGGGTGTTTCGCCTTCTGGGCCTGGTTGCGGCTCCATAAGCCGATCTGGTGGGTGGGGCCGGGACTGCTCTCCCTGGCCCTGTTCGCCTATCTTCTGACCTGGATCGATAGTGCCGCCGCAGGGCGGGCCTATGCCGCCTATGGGGGCGTGTACATCGCCTCGTCGTTGCTGTGGCTGTGGGGTGTCGAATCGGTGCGTCCGGACCGCTGGGATATCTCGGGCGTCACGCTCTGCCTGATCGGGGCCGCCCTGATCATCGCCGGGCCGAGATAGGCGGCTGCGGACGATCAGGCGTTCCGGGCCGACAGATGTGCCGCGATGGACGCGAATTCATGGCGTGCATGCCGGTCGAGCCAGTCCTCGACAAAGGACAGGACATGATGGAGGTCCAGAGCTTCAGGCGCCCGCTGCCAGGTGTTGCTGAAAATTTCAAACTGCGAGGCGATATTCCGATGATCCTTCACATGTTCGGAAAAATCCGGGAAATCAATGTGCCGCAGGATATCCTCTTCCCGTTGCAAATGCTTATGCACCAGATCGTTCAGGCGGACCATGAAATGATCAATGGCCTTCAGGTCGGCCTCCGTGCTCAGCAAGGCACGCAACCGGTTTACCAAATCGACCAATGTCCGGTGGTCGAAGTCGATCAGCGGATGGCCGGTCTCCCAGCTTTCGTCCCAAACCAGGGCGCTCATTGGGCGGTCCCTCTCAGGCGGTTCTTGTAAGGATGTCGTTGTCGTCGTGTCATCCATCCGTCATGCTATCATCATCCCGATGGTGGGGGGAAGCGGTGATCGCATGTTGATGAAAACCGAAAATTCGGGACGTCCGTTCTGGCCCTATGTGGTGCATCATGTGGCCCATTGGGCCGGACACACCTATTTCGCCGAAGTGCTGGCGGACATGGAGGTCTGGTGCGAGGAAGATTGCCAGGGCGGATTCCAGGTGGATCTGGAATGGGTCGGCTTCCAATTCCGTGGGGATCGCGACCGCTTCGCCGCCCGTTGGGGCGCTAAATCCCTTCCGGGATGACACCGTTCACGACGATCTGCCAGCCGATCACGCTCAGCGGCGCGGCCCGGTCGGCCCAGGCCTTCAATCCCACCAACTCCTTGGGGGTGATGCTCCAGGCGGCGACCAGCGGGGCCATGACGTCCTGCTCCTGCGGGGCATACTTGTTGTCCGACATGACCAGCACGTAGAGTTCGAGCAAAACGATCAGGCGGGATTGTCGGGTATCGAAAATATCCACATTGGACTTGCCATAGATCTCCTCCGCCGGGGCGCGGACATGGCCGCCCATTTCGGCGATGCGCAGATCCAGGGTCGCTTCTTCTTCCGGGCTGATATGCCCATCGGCCAGAATGACCTTGGTTGCCATGGCGAGAAACGACGCCTTTTGAGGCTCGTTGAGAAGATTCAGGAACATGCTCGGCCTCCACTTTGCACCACTTTAGCGACCTTACTCCGTCTCTCCAAGTCTCTTTTCCGCCAGCCTCTTTTCCGAAAGCGCTGGACGCCCTGGGGCGAGATCGGCGGCCCTCACGCCAAGGTCTTGCAAGTCCTGCGGGATCGGCTGCGCGCACAGCAGGGCCGCCGCCGCGCGTCCGAGGGCCGGAGACGTCATGATCCCGAACCCCCCCTGACCCACCAGCCAGAAAAAACCCGCCCGATTGGGATCGTAGCCGACCACCGGCGTCCGGTCAGGGGCGAAGGTCCGCAATCCAGCCCATTTGCGGCGAATATGCGTGATGGGGGTGCCGGTCGCCTGTTCCGCCCGCGCCACGGCCAGCGCGACGTCCAGTTCTTCCGGTTGCGCATCACAGGGCGGCGAGGGGGTTTCGTCACAGGGCGAGCACAATATGCCACCGGATTCAGGTTTCAGGTAAAAGGCCTCGCTCACATCCAGGTATAAGTTCCAGGAGTCCGGGGCCGGTTCGGGGCGATCATAGACGACGATCGTCCGCCGCAACGGTGTGAGATTGGAAGGCGGCGCGTCGGCCAGGGTGGCCAGATGATCGCCCCAGGCCCCCGCCGCATTGACCAGGATAGGCGCACGCAGGGTCCGGCCCGGAATGTCGATGCACCAGTGTCCTTCCTGCCGCGTCAGACTCCGCACCTCGGCATCGCAGAGCAGTTGCCCCCCCTGGCGGCGCAGACTGCGCAGATAACCTTGATGGATGGCATGGACATCGAGTTCCATGGCGGCGGAATCGAGGACGGCGCGGACGGCGTAACCCTTGCGCAAGGGGGGAAAGCGGCGCTCGATTTCAGGGGCGTCGATGAGGGACAGGGAATCGGTCAAGTCCCGGCTGGTCTCGAAAAGCGCTTCGACCAGGTCCCGCTGATCTTCCCGGCCGGCCTGGACCGCCGGTCGGGGGCGCCACAGGGGCACGTCGGAGAAATCCGCTGGCGGGCCGTCAAAAAAAGCGCGGGAGGCCCGGCTCAAGGCCCGGACCACTCGATTGCCGTAGGTTTCGGTAAAAAAAGCCGCCGAGCGACCGGTGGTGTGGTAGCCTGGATGGCTTTCTCGCTCCAGCAACAGAATCCGCCGGTGCGCCGCCAGGGCATGGCCCAGCGAGGCCCCGGCAATCCCGGCACCGACAATGATCACATCCCAGTTCTGATCCGGCTCAGTCATGCGCGGGGTTTAGGACATGAGGGGAGAAAAGTCCAATGCGTCCTGCCGGAAGTCGGAATAGTGGGCAAGAAAGTCGAAAAATCCGAGATGTCTTGTCGTGAAAGGCTGGTCTTGACGGGCCGGGGGCCTTAGACTTAACAGGAACCAATTGTCGAGGAACGGGGTGGAGACGAATCGCGACGATGAGTGAAAACCCAGCCGAACAGCCGCCTCTGGTGCATATTCTTCTGGTCGAGGATAATCTCGGCGATGCCCGTCTGGTCGAAGAAGTGCTCAAGGAAGGGGCCTATCCTCACGTCATCACCCATGTACGCGACGGTGTCGAGGCCATGGAGTTTCTCCGCCTGGGCGAACAATCCGAGGATCCCGGATTGCCGGACGTGATTTTTCTCGATTTGAACATGCCGCGCATGGATGGCCGCGAGGTGCTGGGGGAAATCAAGTCGGACCCGGTGCTGCGCAGCATCCCGATCATCGTGCTGACGACCTCGACTTCCGAGGCCGACATCATGACCAGCTATGCCCTCAATGCGAATTGCTATGTGACAAAACCGGTTTCCATCGACGCTTTCCTGGAGGTCATGCAGACCCTGGAAACCTTCTGGTTCGGCATGGCGGCTTTGCCGCCCCGGGTCACTTTCAAGGGGCAGACAGGCGTTTCATGACGCAAGCGGACCCGATCCAGATTCTTCTTATCGAGGACAACAAGGCCGACGCCCGTTTGGTCGAGTTGCTGCTGCTTGATGTGCAGTTCAAGTTCGAGATGCACAAGGCGACCACCTTGAAGGAAGGCCTGAGGTTGCTGGCAGACGCGGACGTTCAACCGGATATCGTGCTGCTTGATGTGCAACTCCCGGATTCGACTGGGCTGGATGGCATTCATCATATCCTGGAACAAAATCCCAGCCTGCCCGTCGTGGTGCTGACCGGCAACGATGACGAGAGCTTTGCCGTCGAGGCGGTCAAAAAAGGGGCCCAGGATTATCTGGTCAAGGGCCAGGGGGATGGCGTGCTGATCGCCCGCGCCATCCGCTATGCCATCGAACGCAAGAAGGCGGAATCCAAACTCCATCTGGCGGCGGCGGTCTTCGAGGCGGCCAACGAGGGGATTTTCGTGGTCGATCCGGAAGATCGCATCACGGCCGCCAACCCGGCCTTTTTGAAAATGACCGGCTATTCCGTGGAGGAAATGGTCGGTCGAAAACCGGAATTCATACGCAATGAGATGAGTGCCGACGAGTTGCTGGATGAAATCAATGCCAAGCTCGATGGGCGCGGCAGTTGGGCGGGGGAGGTGACCTGCCACAACAAGAACGGCAATCCCTTCTACGGCTGGATCTCGGTCAGCGGCGTGCGCGATGCCGAGGGTCATCGCACGGAAACCGTCTATGTGTTGCGCGATATCACGGAGAACAAGCAGGCCGAAAACACCATCTGGCATCAGGCCAATTTCGATGCATTGACCGATCTGCCGAACCGGATTCTTTTTACCGACAGGCTGTCGGCGGCCATGGTCCGGGCCCGTCGTACCCACAAGAGCGTGGTGGTCATGTTTCTCGACCTGGATCGCTTCAAGTGGGTCAATGACACCCTGGGGCATCATGCCGGGGATAACCTGTTGAAGCAGGCGGCGGCACGTCTGGTCGAGGCGACCCGGGCCAGCGATACGGTGGCCCGGCAGGGGGGCGATGAATTCACCATCATCGTGGATGAAATCGACGAGGTGCGGAATGCCGAGGTGGTGGCCCGCAAGATCCTGATTGAAATGGCTCGTCCCTTTGATGTGGCGGGCAACGAGGTGTTCATTTCCGGCAGTATCGGATTGACCGTTTTCCCGGACGATGGCGAGACGGTCGAGGAACTGCTGATGAACGCCGATACCGCCATGTATCAGGCCAAGGAGAGCGGCCGCAACGCCTATCGCTTCTTCACGCCGGAGATGAACAACGAGGCCATTGAACGCATTTCCCTGGAATCCGATCTGCGACAGGCCATAGAAGCCAGCGCCATGTCCTTGTGGTATCAGCCGGTGGTCGATCTGGCCCGTCATAAGATCGCCCATGTGGAAGCCCTGCTGCGTTGGGAACATCCGCAACGGGGCATGATTTCGCCGGCCCTGTTCGTGCCCCTGGCCGAGGAAACCGGGCTCATCGCGGAAATCGGCCTGTGGGCCCTTCGCGAAGCCTGCACGCAGATTCATAGCTGGCGGCAGACCGATGCGCCGATCTTCACGGTTGCCGTCAATTTGTCCGCCCGGCAGTTTCTGGACGCGGGATTTGCCGACAAGGTGTTGCGCATTTTGAAGGAAACGGGAGCCGATCCGAGTTGGCTCTCGCTGGACCTGAACGAAGATCTGATGAACGGCAATTCCGTTCAGATCGAGGACACTCTGCGGCAGATTCGCGGGGCGGGCATTCAAATCTCGCTGGATGATTTCGGCACCGGCTATTCGTCGCTCAGTCATCTGCGTCGACTGGCGGTGGATATCCTGAAAATTGACAAGTCCATTGTCGCGGGCGTGACGTCCGATTCCAGAGACGCCAACCTGGTAGAAACCATCGTCGCCATGGGGCATTCCATGGGGGCCACGGTCATCGCCGAAGGGGTGGAAACAGCCGAACAGCTCAAGATTCTCACCTCCCAGGGCTGCGATCTCGCCCAGGGCTTCCTTTTTGGACGTCCGGTCAAAGCCGATTCCCTGCTTGAGGAATGCAAGCGCATTCTGAATTTGGTGGGCTGAATTTTCATTCTTCTCCCATTGACATATATCACTTCGATATATATCAGTCCGTCATAGAGGCGCGGGCCTCCGGGAGAAAGCCATGAAAGCGCATGAAGTCTGTCTTGGCGTGCTGACCTTGGGTGAGGCCAGCGGCTACGAGATTCGCAAGCAATTCGAAGACGGCCCCTTTGCCTATTTTCACGAGGTCAGTCTGGGATCCATCTATCCGGCCCTGTCCAGGCTCAATGCGGATGGATTGGTGAGCTGCGTCCAAATGGCCCAGGATGGACGCCCGGACAAAAAGGTCTATGCCATCACCGAGGCGGGCCGGGCGCATTTCAAGGCCGCGCTGAACAGGTCTCCGGCCCGCGACAGCTTCCGTTCCGAGGCCTCGTTCATGTTGTTTTTCAGTGACCTGCTTTCACCGGCCCAACGGGTGCAGGTGTACGATTTCTATCTCGGTCTGCATCAATCCCACATCAACGAAATGCTTTCTGAAGATTGCGGGCAATCCCTGAAGGACCAACCGAGAGGACGGCAGTTCGTGCATGGGCTCGGCTTGGCCGTTTACCGCGCCATAGTGGACTACATGGAGTCCCAGCGAGACGTCCTGTTACCGGCCGAAGGAAACCGACCATGAAACAATCCTATGTGATCGCGGCTGCGTTGACCCTGGTCGTTGCGGTCTGGATCGGGTCCGGTCTCGGGGCCTCCGAGGAAGAGCCCACGCCACCAGAAATGGCGGCGGCCCCCGTTGAAGCGTCTCCTTTCAAGGTTCGCGTGCGGGAGAGTCAGGCCCGGGATTGGCATCGAAAGCTGTCCCTGTTCGGTCATACGGAGGCCGAACGGTCGGTCGAAATCAGGACCGAAACCGATGGCCGGGTGGAAATGGTCGAGGTGGACAAGGGCGCTTCGGTGGAGGCCGGACAGGTCCTGGTCCGTCTGGTCGCCGACAACCGCAAGGCCCGGCTGGCCGAGGCCCGGGCGCTGCTGACCCAGCGGCAACTGGAGTTTGAAGCGGCGCAGGAACTGGCGGACAAGAACTTCCGTTCAAAAACCAAGCTGGCCGAGGCTCGTGCCGCGCTGGAATCGGCGCGGGCGGCGTTGGATCTGGCGCAGTTGGAACTCGAGCGCATCACCATTGCGGCCCCGTTCGCTGGCATCGTCGACAGCCGCCGTGCGGAGGTGGGCAGCTATCTCAAGACCGGGGATGTGGTGGCGACCCTGGTCGATACGGACCCCTTGCGGGTGGTTGGGGAAATCCCCGAGGCCCAGGCGGTCGATCTGCACCTCGGGGCTCCGGCCACGGCCCAACTGGCCGATGGGCAGACTGTCGAGGGGGTGCTGCACTATTTGGCGGTGACCGCCGATACAAAAACCCGGACCTTTCGCTTCGAGGTTGACGTTCCCAATCCCGACGCTCGGTTGCGCGCCGGGCTGACCGCCCGCCTGATCCTGGATACCGGGGTGGTCCGGGCGCACCTGATTTCCCCGGCCCTGTTGACGCTGTCCGATGAGGGGCAGGTGGGGCTGCGGGGCGTTGACGCCGATGGAACTGTTGTTTTTCATCCGGTCAAAATCATCGACGACACCCAAGACGGCATGTGGGTCGGCGGGTTGCCCGAAAGACTCCGACTCATCATTGTCGGTCAGGAATTCGTCAAGGCCGGACAGACGGTCGAGCCGGTGGCCGGGGACGCCCCATGAAGCATCTGATCGACGCCGCCATCCACCATTCACGGACGGTGCTCTCGACCCTGGTTTTGATCCTGCTGTCCGGGGCTTATGCCTATTCGACCATCCCCAAGGAAGCGGACCCGGATATCAATATTCCGATCATCTACGTTTCGGTGATCCATGACGGCATTTCGCCCGAGGATGCGGACCGGTTGCTGGTCCGCCCCCTTGATCAGGAACTACGCTCCATTGAGGGACTGAAAGAGCTTCGCTCCACCGGCTACGAGGGCGGGGCCAATCTGGTGCTCGAATTCGAAGCTGGATTCGATGCCGACAAGGCGCTGGACGATGTGCGTCAGAAAGTGGATCTGGCCAAGCCGGATTTGCCCGACGAGAGCGAAGAGCCGGTCGTTCAAGAAGTGAATTTCAGTTTGTTTCCGGTGATTGCGGTGATCCTGGCCGGGGAGGTTCCCGAGCGCACCCTGCTGGATCTGGCGCGGGATCTGCAAGATGACATCGAAGGGATATCCACCGTTCTGGAAGCGGAAATCGCCGGGGACCGCGATGAACTGGTCGAGGTTATTGTCGATCCGGTCAAAATCGAGGGCTATGGGCTTTCCACCGGCGGCACAGTCTCTGCGGTGGCGGCGAGCAACCTGTTGGTGGCGGCGGGGGCTCAGGATACCGGGCACGGCCGCTTTTCCATCAAGGTACCCGGTCTGTTCGAGACGGTCGGCGATATCCTGGATATGCCGCTGGCGGTCAGTGGCGACTCGGCGGTGCGTGTGCGCGATGTGGCGGAGGTGCGGCGCACCTTCGTCGATCCGACCGGGTTCGCCCGCGTCGACGGTCGGACGGCGGTGACCCTGGAGGTCAAGAAGCGGACCGGCGAGAATATCATCGAGACCATCGAGGCGGTCCGCGCCGCCGTGGCCCTGGCGCAGCAACAATGGCCTGCGGCCCTGCGCGACCGAATCAAAGTCTCGTTCAGTCAGGACAAATCTGAACAGATCCGCGACATGCTCAAGGATTTGCAGAACAACGTCATCGCCGCTGTATTACTGGTCATGATCGTGGTCATCGCGGCGCTTGGCGTGCGCACCGCCGGTCTGGTCGGGGTGGCCATCCCCGGATCGTTCCTGACCGGTATTCTGGTGCTCGGCGCGCTTGGTATGACGATCAATATCGTTGTGCTGTTCAGCCTTATTCTGGCCGTTGGCATGCTGGTGGACGGGGCCATCGTGGTCACCGAATACGCCGACCGCAAGATGTCCGAAGGCACCCACCGCCGACAGGCCTACGCCCTGGCCGCCAAGCGCATGTCCTGGCCGATTATCGCCTCCACCGCGACGACCCTGGCGGCCTTTCTGCCCCTGGTATTCTGGCCGGGGGTGGTCGGGGAGTTCATGAAATTTTTGCCCATCACCCTGCTGGCGACCCTCAGCGCGTCCTTGTTCATGGCGTTGATCTTCGTCCCCACCCTGGGGGCACAGATTGGCAAGCCGGGCAGTGCCGACCCGGAGACCATGAAGCATCTGACTGCCGGGGAAAGCGGCGACCTGCGCAGTATTCCCGGCCTCACCGGGGGATACCTGCGGGTTCTGGACCGGGTGCTGGATCATCCGGGCAAGGTCTTGCTCATGGCGCTGTTCATGCTGGTCGGGGTTCAGGTCACCTATGCCCACTTTGGCAAGGGTGTCGAATTCTTTCCCGATGTGGAACCGGAAGTGGCCATTCTGCAAATTCGGGCCCGCGGCAACCTGTCGGTCTGGGAGCAGAAGGCGCTGGTCACCCAGGTGGAGAGCCGCATTCTGAACATGAACGAAATCGAGACCATCTATGCCCGCACCGGCACCACCACCCAGAGCGAGGAGGCCGAGGATATCATCGGCACCATCAACCTGGAATTCGTCGACTGGGACAAGCGCCGCAAGGCCGATGTGATTCTGGAGGAGGTCAAACAAAGAACCGCCGATCTGGCCGGGATCATCTTGGACGTGCGCAAACAGGAAGGCGGGCCGCCGGTGGGCAAGCCCATCCAGATGCAGGTGACCTCGCACGATCCCGGCGTGCTGGCCGACACCATTGATCTGTTGCGCAATCATCTGGAACAGATGGCCGGAATCACCGGCGTCGAGGACAGTCGCCCGCTGCCGGGCATCGACTGGGAATTGAGCGTCGATCGGGCTCAGGCGGCCAAATACGGGATCAATGTGCGGATGGTCGGCGATGCGGTGCAGTTGGCAACCAGTGGCATCAAGCTCGGCTCCTATCGCCCCGACGACAGCGATGATGAAATCGACATCCGCGCCCGCTATCCGGAAATCCATCGCACCCTGCGCGAACTGGATCATATCCGCGTCATGACCGACAGCGGCGGCGTGCCCCTGAGCAACTTCGTCGAACGCAGCGCCAAGGCCAAGGTGGGGACGGTCAAGCGGGTCGATGGCGAACGGGTGATGACGGTCAAGGCCGACCTGTTGCCCGGCCTGTTGCCCGATCCCAAGGTGCAGGAACTGCGAGCCTGGCTGAAAAATGCGCCCCTCAATCCGAAGGCCGAAATCGTCTTCAAGGGTGAGGACGAAGAGCAACGCAAGGCCGAGGAATTCCTGGGCCGGGCCTTCATCGTCGCCCTGTTCATCATGGCCATCATCCTGGTCACCCAGTTCAACAGCTTCTATTCAGCCTTTCTGATTCTGAGCGCGGTGATCATGTCGACCATCGGCGTGTTCATCGGGTTGCTGGTCACCGATCAGCCCTTCGGCATTGTCATGGGCGGCATCGGGGTGATCGCCCTGGCCGGGATCGTGGTCAACAACAACATCGTGCTGATCGACACCCACGACCGATTGCTGGAGGTCTCCGGCAACGCCCGAGATGCCATCCTGCGCACCGGCGCGCAGCGTTTGCGCCCGGTGATGCTGACCACCGTCACCACCATGCTCGGGCTGATGCCCATGGTGTTCCGGGTGAATATTGATTTCATCACCCGCGAGGTGACCTTTGGCGCTCCGGCCACCCAATGGTGGACCCAATTGGCCACGGCCATCGTTTTCGGGCTTGGCTTCGCCACCTTGCTGACTCTGTTGGTGACCCCGTCGGCCTTGATGCTGCGGGCCAACGTGAAGGCCTGGCGGGAGCGGCGGCTTCAGTCGGTAGGCTGAACCTTGGAGGTCTCGTCGCCGTCTTCGCCTTCGTCATCCGCGTCGTGCGGATGATGGGTGTCGGCCTCGCGTTTCATGGCCATGAAGGTGCGGACGCTGAACGGCATGGAAATCAGATAGAGGCTGAGAACGATGGTCAGGGTCACCCAGGGGGCGGTGATCAGGGCGGCGATGGTGACGCCAAACACCAGCATCAGCGGCAGTACCCCGTGCTGCGGTATTTTTAGTTTTTTGAACGAATAGGTCGGAATGGGGCTGACCATCAGTCCGGCCACCAGCAGCATGTTGATGGCGACCAGCGCCGGATAGCGCAGGATATCCTCGCCCACCTGTACCGAAATCATCATCGGCAGCAGGGCCAGTCCGGCCGCCGCCGGGGCGGGCACACCGGTAAAGAAGTTCGATGCCCAGGCCGGCATGTCGTTCCTGTCGTCGGCCACGTTGAAACGGGCCAGCCGCAAGCCGCAGGCCAGGGCGAACAACAAGGTGATCATCCAGCCGAAGCGCCCGGCATCCTGCAAGACCCAAAGGTAGAGCAGCAGGGCGGGGGTCACCCCGAAGGAGACGAAATCGGACAGTGAATCCAATTCGGCACCGAACTTGCTGGTGCCTTTGAGCAGCCGCGCGATGCGTCCGTCCAGGGCATCGAGAATGGCCGCCGCCAGCACCGCCAGCAGGGCGATTTCCCATTTTTCCTGAAGCCCCCAGCGGATCGCAGTCAATCCGGCGCAGGTGGCGAGCAGGGTCATCATGTTGGGGATCAACGTATTGACGTTCATCCCCTTGAAACGGCGGCGGCGTGGACGGAACACTAGCGGATCTCCCCTGTGCGTTGGCCCTCGGTGCCGTGCAAATCGGCAATGACCGTCTCGGCGGCGAGGGTTGTCTGTCCTTCGACGACCAGCGGGGCGATGCCCTCGGGCAGATAGACATCCACCCGACTGCCGAAGCGAATCAGGCCGAACCGTTCGCCGGTCTTCATCTCCTGGCCTTCCTGGACGAAACATTTGATGCGCCGGGCGACCAGTCCGGCGATTTGCACAAAGGCAATGTCGCGTGGCGCACCGTGGTTGGTTTCGGCCAGTTGCAGGCGGACCGACTGGCGTTCGTTGAACTCACTGGCCTTGTCCAGGGAAGCATTGAAGAACTTGCCGGGACGATAGGCCAGCTTGAGGATGCGCCCCCCGCAGGGCACCCGGTTCACATGCACGTTGAAGACATTCATGAAGACGCAGACCCGGGGCCGTTCGTCGGGGCCCATCTCCAGTTCCGGCGGCGGCACGGCGCGGTCGATCTTTTGCACCACGCCGTCGGCGGGACTGACGATCAGACCTTCGCGAATGGGCGTCACCCGGTCGGGATTGCGAAAGAAATAGGCGCACCAGGCGGTCAGGATCAGGCCAATCCAGCCCAACGGCTCGGCAATACCACCGAGAATGACAGTGATCACGGCAAACAGCCCGATAAAGGGCCAACCGGCGGGATGGATGGGAACGAGAATCACTTTGAGCATGGATTATTCGGGGCCTTGTGCGGTGGAGGACCGGGGGCGGGGCGAAACGGGAAGCGCGAACACCTGACCAGGATAGATCAAGTTCGGGTCCTTGATCTGTTCCTGATTGGCATCGAAGATAATGGTATAGCTGAAGCCGTCGCCATAGGTCGAGCGGGCCATGCGCCACAGGCTGTTGCCCGGCTGGACCACCACAAAGGCCTCGCCCGGCAGGGCTTCGAGCGGCTCGGCGCGGGAAAAGGGAATGGCGATGCGGGCCAGCACCTTGCCGGCAGCATCCACGGCATCGGCGCGCAGGGTGTACAGGCCCGGTTCGATGGTCGTCTGCGGGATCAGCGACCAGCGGCCCTCGCCGTCGGTCACCGTCTGTCCGAGGAATTGTTGGTTCAGGTAAAGATGGACGATCTCATCGGGACGCGCCCGGCCGCCGACGCTCAGTTGTCCTTGGTCGGTGTAGTCCAGGGAATCGATGGCCAGTCCGCGCGGCCCTTCGACGCCCTTGGAGGGAGTCTGCATGACCCGGGATGGCCCCTGTCCGTTGCGCGGCACCTGGACCACCAACGGTCCACTGTCACCGCCTTGCCGTCCGGCCACGTCGAAGCCCGGTTCCGGCACCACCATTACCACGGCATTTTGTGAGCTTGCTGTGCTGCCGTCGGGGGCGGTGGCGTCGAGGACCAGTTCCCGACTGCCCGGCGGCAGGGGATGGTCGGGCAGAAAGACCCATTCGCCCCGGTCATCGGCGACCACTTCGCCCAGGACCTGATCCTTGTCGCGGATGACCACCTTGGCCCCGGGGCGGGCGCGCCCGGCCATCACCGTATCGCCCTTGGGGTTGATCCGCACCACATCGAAGGTCGGCGAATCGACCGGCGGTTTGTGGTTGATTTTCGGGTTCGGCGACGGGGCGGGCTCTGGGGTTTCGGCCTGAAGCGGCGGCGGGATGACCGGACCCGCCGATTCGACAATCGGTCCCGCTCCCTCATCATCGTTGAGCAGCAGGACATTCAGCCCGATGGCCAGCGCCACCAGAAGAACGCCGATCCCCGCCAGAAGGAGGGGCCGTGCCAGCTTTCCCGAATCGTCGCCCTGGGGCATATCCGTCGTTCTTTCATTTTTGATAATGTAAGGGTAATACCCCGGAAGCGCCGCCGCAACAACGGCCCGATGTTGACCGGTGCGCCGATTTCGCGCAAATAACGGGGCAGATCCAAGAGAGGGAAGAACCATGACCAACGATAGCGCCTCCGCCGCGCGCGGAATCCGGGTCTGGGACCTGCCGACCCGGCTCTTTCACTGGGCCTTGGTGGGATTGGTGGGAGTGTGCATTTACAGCGGTCTGAGCGGCAACGTGAAGCTGATGAGCTATCACATGCTGTCGGGGCAGGCCATTTTGGTGCTGGTGTTGTTTCGTGTGCTGTGGGGGCTGGTGGGGAGTCCGCGCTCGCGCTTCAGTGATTTCGTGCGCGGCCCGAAAGCCATTCTTCAGTATTTGCGCGACCGCCAGTCGCCGACCCCGGGCCATAACCCGTTGGGGGCGGGTTCGGTGCTGGCCATGCTGGCGACGCTGCTGGTGCAGGCGGGCACCGGCCTGTTCGCCAACGATGACATTTTCACCGAGGGTCCCCTGGCGGCCCGGGTCAGCAAGGAACTGAGCGACAGCCTGACCGGCATTCATCACCTGTCGTCGAACCTGCTGATGGCGCTGATCGGCCTGCATCTGTTGGCCATCATCGTCTACCGGCTGAAGGGGGAAAACCTGATCCTGCCGATGATCACCGGGCGGCGCAAGCCGCGCGGCAGTTGGCGCGACCGGCCCTATGCCCCGGGGTGGCTGGCCCTGATCGTACTCGGGCTGGCCGCCGGGGCGGTCTGGGCCGGGGTCACGCTGTAGCAGCGATCTTCCGTTGCAGGTCGGGGGTCCAGGGCCACAGGGGACCGCCACAGGTGGTCGCCAGGGCATGCGGGACCAGTGCCCGCAACAGCAGCCGGTGCGGCTGTTCGCCCGGCATCATGATGCCCTGGGCCGCTGCGGGGGCGAATCCGAAGCGTTCATAGTAGCCCGGGTCGCCGACCAGCAGCACCCGTTCGTGACCCAGGCTCTGCGCCTTGGACAGCGACCGTTCGATCAACTGCCGTCCGATGCCGGATTTCTGAAGTGATGGATCGACCGCCACCGGCCCGAGCAGCAGGGCGGCCTGGACTGAGCGTCCGATGACCACCGGCCAATAGCGGATGGTGCCGACCAGGATGTCCCCGTTCAGGGCCACCAGCCCCAGTTCGGGCAGCGCCGCCACATCCCGCCGATAGGCGTAGGACTGCTTGAGGGTCCGGTCCGGACCAAAGGCGTTGTCGAGCAACGCTTCAATAGGGGCGGCATGTTCCGGCCGCTCGGGGGACAACTGGATCATCTTTCGAATCCTGGCTCAAAGGGGCAAAGCAAAAGGCGCCCGAAGACCGGAAAAACTAAACCTGTAGGGTAATCACAAAACGAGTAGGTCCTGGCGCACGAAGATATAAATCAATCCATGCGTCGTCGGAGGGCGGCAAGACCGCCAATCTGGTTCTTCTGCTCGTTCATGGGCGGCATCATTATCCAAGGCGGGGCTGCTGTCAATGCGGAAAAAAAGGGCGACCGAAGCCGCCCTTTTGCCTTGGGTTTCAAAAGGAAACCTACTTCTTTTGACGGAAATCGTCGTGGCAGGCCTTGCAGGCGTTGCCCAGTTCATTCACCGCATTGCCAAAGTTGGCCCCCTCGGCCTCGGCGACCATCTGGGCACTTTTCCGGAAACCCTCCAATACGACCTTGAAGGCCTCCGGCTTTTCCCAAATCACCGGCAGGGCTCCGGTTTCGCCCATGTCGGAGCCTTCGGGGAACATGCGCGGGGCCTGCATGGCCAGGGCCAGCATGCCCTGGGCGTGCAGCTTGGTTTCCTCGGTATAGGGCGCGCCCTTGGCGACGGCAACCAGGGCACCCATGTGGACCTTTGCGGCGGTGAACATGCTTTGACGGTTTTCGATATCCTTCAGGGTATCGGCCTGCGCCGACGCAACGGAAATCGTCAGGGCGGCGATGGCGGCGAGAGACAATCGAACAAATTTCACGGACATGGCTTTTCCATCCTTGATATATGTGACAAACAGGTGCGCTTGAGAATGGCCCCCAAGATATCTCATATCTAGGCGCTCTCGGGCGGATTTCCACTGGGGTTCGGTCACAGTTGTGTGATTTTTTTGGGGAAAGAGTCATGGAAAACGTCAAAACCATCTGTGTGTTCTGCGGTTCGCGCAGCGGCACCGACCCGGCCCATGCCGAGGCCGCCGCGCGCCTGGGGCAGTTGCTGGCCGAGCGCGGCATCCGTCTGATCTATGGCGGCGGCGGCATCGGGCTGATGGGAATCGTCGCCAAGGCCGCCCTCGACCATGGGGGCGAGGTGGTCGGCATCATCCCGGACTTTCTGTTCAACATGGAAGTGGGCACCCTGCCGCTGACCGAACAGCTTGTGGTCGGCAGCATGCACGAACGCAAGGCCAAGATGTTCGCCCTGTCCGATGCCTTCGTTGCCCTGCCGGGGGGCATCGGGACCCTGGAGGAAACCCTGGAAATCACCACCTGGAAGCAGCTCCGCCAGCACGACAAACCGATCGTCCTGCTCAATACCGGCGGCTACTGGGACCCGCTGACGGCCTTGATGACCCAGGTCATCGACGGCGGCTTCGCCCATCACAAGGTGCGTGACCTGTGGGTCACCGCCGATACCGCCGACGGGGTGTTTGACGCCATTTCCGCCGCCCCACAGCCGGACGCAGTCATCCTGACCAGTCACCTGGAACGGATTTAACAGGCTGCGGAAAAACTCTTCCCTTTGACGACCGGGTATGATTCGATTCCTCCTGAAAGCGACAGGGGGGGCGAGATGCGTGGCAGCGACGTTTGGACGGAGAGCCTGTTTTCGTATGTGAGTTGCGAGGCGCGGGTTCCGGCGAGCCATCCGCTCCGACCGATCCGGGCCATCGTCGATGAGGTGCTGGAGGTCCTGTCGACGGATTTCGAGGGGATGTACGCGAAGGTGGGTCGCCCCTCGATCCCGCCGGAGAAGCTGCTCCGTGCCCTGCTGTTGCAAGCCTTCTATTCGATCCGCTCCGAGCGGCAGTTGATGGAGCAGGTCGGCTACAACCTGCTGTTCCGCTGGTTCGTGGGGCTGTCGATGGATGCGCCGGTGTGGGACGTGACGGTGTTCACCAAGAATCGCGACCGGCTGTTGGAAGGCGAGGTGGCGACCAAGTTTCTGTCGGCGGTGGTGGCGCAGGCGCGTGGCCGCGACCTGCTGTCGGACGAGCATTTCTCGGTGGACGGGACGCTGATCGACGCCTGGGCCTCGATGAAGAGCTTCCGGCCCAAGGATGGCGGCGATCCGCCTCCGGGGCCGGGGCGCAACGGCGAACGCGATTTCCGCGGCGAGAAGCGCTCGAACCAGACCCATGCCTCGACCACCGATCCCGACGCCAAGCTGTACCGCAAAGCCAACGGCCAATCCTCGCGCATGGCCTTCATGGGCCACGTGTTGATGGAGAACCGCAACGGCCTGGTGGTCGGCGCCATGGTCACCCGGGCCACCGGCACCGCCGAGCGCGAGGCGGCCCTGTCGCTGGTTGATGGCTTGGCCGCAAAGGGCCGCATCACCCTGGGCGCCGACAAGGCCTACGACGTCCGCGAATTCGTCCGCGATTTGCGGGTCCGCAAGGTCACGCCCCATATCGCCCGGAACGAGCAGGTGACCGAAACCGGTGACGTGCGCCGCCGTAGCGCCATTGATGGCCGCACAACCCGCCATCCCGGCTACGCCATCAGCTTGCGCATCCGCAAGCGGATTGAGGAGGTCTTCGGCTGGGCAAAGACCACCGGAAATTTGCGCAAGACCCGCCACAAGGGCACCGACCGCGTCGACTGGGTCTTCACCCTGACCGCCGCCGCCTACAACCTCGTCAGGCTGCCGAAGTTGATGGCTGCGGCATGACGATACCCGGACTCTGCCTCAAATCGGCAGAGTCCGGGGAAACCGGCCGCAAAAGCGGCCCGCACCCCCTCGCCGAGGCCACTGAATGGCACCGACCGATGGGGAAAGGGGCCGACCTTCCGCGTTTTTCCGCAGCCTGTTAAGCCGACTTCGAGTTTTTCGGCGCTCTGAGGCTTGACCAACCGCCCGCCGGTTTCAACGACCATCCGTCCTGTCAGGGCGAAGAACCCGACGATGAGTTCCGTTTCGTCGGAGCAGGTCAATGAATCAAGATCCATGGACGGCTCACCAGATGGGCGCCTTGTCGACTCCGGGGGTCATCGCCGCGCTGGAGCCGATCTTGCAGCGCGGAGCGTCGAACCGGGCCACCCAGGCAGCGAAGTCCAGCACCTCCGCCGGGCGCATGACGCAGGCCTCGTTGGCCCAGGGATGTCCCAGTTGCAGGAGTTGGTGTCCCATTTCGTGGGCCACCATGGCTCCGGCATAGGACAGGGCTGCTTCCCGCCCGTAGCTGTCGCCGTTGCGCAGTTCGCGGATCAGTTGGTCTTCCGAGAGATAGGGAAACAGTGTGACCCAGACCGAGGCGCCGAGCCGCGATTGGGGGTTGTATTCGGTCGAGCCGCCGGTGATGCCGCCGCGGATGGAGGTATGGACCGGAATCGACATGTATTCGACGCTGGCCACCAGTTGGTTGGTCAGCACAACCTCCGCCGGAACACCCTGCCGCGCCATAAGAGACCAGTAGCCGTACTCGTTGAGCGGCAGGTCCGGGCGTCCGGGAACGGCCCCAACCACCGGATGGCCGTCCTCCAGGGTGGCGCTGGTCCAGTGAGCCAAACGGGCCTTGAAGGTGTCGATCACCGCGTCGGCGAAGGCGTCGAGGGAATCCTCCACCGGCGGTCGGATGAGGTGCGGGCGGGCGAAGGCGATCTGCTTGTCCAGGGGGTCGGTCTGCTTGCCGATCTGTTCGACCAGCGAGTCGCGCACCGCCGCCCAGTCCACCGCGCCGTGGCGGAAGTCCCCGATCAGGCCGTCCAGGAAGTCCGGCTTCTCGGCCACCAAGCGGGTGAACAAGCCGTCGATGGAAATGGTCGGGATGGTCTCGGGCAGGTCGACCCGGATGCCGAAATGCTCGTCCACCAGCTTGGCCGCGCGGTCCATGACGAAGCGCAGTTCAGCCTGGGAGACCTTGGGGAATCTGGGGTTCTCCACGTAGAGGACGCGGATCGATACCTGCCGGTCGACGATGTCGGGCAGGGCGACGATTTTCTCCTCCGCCTGTGCCGGGCCGGACCACGGAAGAGCGTTCGATCCCAGTAAGGCGAGTCCCAGCAGGGCGATTCGGGTGGCAAGGCCCACGGTAACAATCCATTTCTCGTTGAGCGGCCTCTACCCTATCCGGGAAGCGTATGACCGGCAAACCATTTCGGCCTTTTCGCACCGCGCGTCACTTCAGCCCGATTTCCAACAAGTAGAGGAGCATCCGTTTCTCGAACCCCTCGAAGCGGCTGAACTCCCGGAGCGCACAGCAATGAAAAAAAACGATCCCTTAGGGACCCCGCGACGAGCCCTTGCCGGTTGCGGAAGCCCCACCGGTCTTGCGGCCCGCGCGCCATCCGATTAAGCTTCGCCCGTCCGTGCGAATGACTTCGCCACTGCACGAGGGGCGCACCCCTGCGGATACGCCGCCGTCGATCCGAAAGGGACCGACCGCGCGTACCGTCAACCGGCTGCAAGAGGGACCGAGCATGTCGAAAATCAAAGTCGTGACCCCCGTCGTCGAACTCGATGGCGATGAGATGACCCGGATCATCTGGGATTTCATCAAGCAGAAACTGATTCTGCCCTACCTCGATATTGATCTGAAGTATTACGACCTGAGCATTCAAAAGCGCGACGAGACGGACGATCAAATCACCGTCGATTCGGCGCACGCGATTCAGAAGTACGGCGTCGGCGTCAAATGCGCCACTATCACCCCGGACGAACAGCGGGTCGAGGAATTCAGCCTGAAGAAAATGTGGAAGTCGCCCAACGGCACCATCCGCAACATTCTCGGTGGCACCGTGTTCCGGCAGCCGATCATCTGCAACAACGTGCCGCGTCTGGTGCCTGGCTGGACCAAGCCCATCGTCATCGGCCGTCATGCCTTCGGCGATCAGTATCGCGCCACCGATATGGTGGTGCCGGGGCCGGGCACCCTGACCATGAAGTTCGTCCCGGCTGACGGCGGCGCACCCATTGAGCATACGGTCTATGAGTTCCCCGGCGGCGGCGTGGCCATGTCCATGTATAACCTGGACGAATCCATTCGCGGTTTCGCCCGGGCCTGCATGAATTACGGCCTGGACCTGGGCTGGCCGGTCTACCTGTCGACCAAGAACACCATCATGAAAGCCTATGACGGGCGCTTCAAGGATCTGTTCGAAGAGGTCTTCCAGGCCGAATTCGCCGACAAATTCAAGGCGGCGGGGATCACCTACGAGCATCGGCTGATCGACGACATGGTGGCCTGTGCCATGAAGTGGGAGGGCGGCTTCGTCTGGGCCTGCAAAAACTACGACGGCGACGTGCAGTCCGACACAGTGGCCCAGGGCTTCGGCTCTTTGGGGCTGATGACTTCGGTGCTGATGACCCCCGATGGCAAGACCATCGAGGCGGAAGCGGCCCATGGCACGGTGACCCGTCATTACCGGCAGCATCAACAGGGCAAGGAAACCTCGACCAATCCCATTGCGTCGATCTTCGCCTGGACCCGTGGCCTGTATTATCGCGGCATGTTCGACAATACGCCGGACGTGGTGGCCTTCGCCGAGACCCTGGAAAAGGTCTGTGTCGATACGGTCGAGGCCGGTCACATGACCAAGGATCTGGCGCTGCTTATCGGCCCCGATCAGCCCTGGCTGACCACCCAGAAGTTCCTCGCCAAGCTGGACGAGGGACTACAGGCGGCGATGAAAAAGTAAATTATCAGACGTTCAAAAAAACCCGGAACCCCATGGCTCCGGGTTTTTTCATGTTCAAGCCATGGCCCAGGCCTGGCGAATGACCCGTTTGGCGTTGGCGATGACCAGGGCCGAGGATTCTTCGGCCAGCAAGGGACGCACTTCGGTGCTGACGATGGTCGGGTTATCACTGTTCAGCAATCCCATCTTCAGCAGCAGGCGGAAGAACTCGCCCACCTGCGGGGTGTCGATGGAGCCGCCGGGGACGCCAAAGCGCGGTTGCAGGTCGCCATAGAGGAAATGCCCTTCCTCAACCACGCAGTTGCCGATATGGAACTGCATGTTGAATTTCTTGACCATGTTCAAGGCGGTTTCCGGGTCCTCGCGCAGCAGCGGGAAATGGGACAAGTCGGCCAGCACGCCGAAATTGTCATGCGCCTTGAACACCGGTTTGGCCACATCCCGGGTGTCGGAGAAGGTGCCGATCAGCGCCGCCTTGTCGATGTCGCGGTCGAATACTTTCAAGGTCACCTTCATGTCGCCCTGGGTCTTGGTATAGGCGCAGATCTCGTGCAGGAATTCCTCGAAGATCTTTTTGGCATCCTCACGCTTGTCGTCGCCCGGGTCCTTGCCCGACATCACACGGATGTTGCGGGCCCCCAGTTGGTAGGCCTCATCGACACAGCCCTTGATGATTTTCCATACCCGCTTGCGCTCGGCGGGATCAAAATGGTGGGCATTCAGCTTCTGCGGCAGCACGGTGGGCTGGGTGGCATAGCAGACGGTCATGCCCGAGACTTCGAGCATCTTGCGGGCCCGGTCCCGTTCGCGCACGTCCTTGACGGGTCCCACTTCGACCACCGTCCAGAAATCGTCCTCGCAGATCTGTTCCAGGGTCGCCACATAGTCGCGGCCCTGCATCACCTGTGGAAAAGCCTTGAAATGCACCAGTCCCGGCTGGATGTAGCTATAGAGATTGTCTTTCATCGGGGTGACTCCTTGTCTTGTAGGAAATCGAAATCGCAGCCTTCGTCGGCCTGCAACACCGTGTCGTAATAGAGCTTCTGGTATCCCCGGCGGGGCGGGGCAACCTTCGGGGCGGCGTCGAGTGCGGCCCGGCGTTTGGTCAGTTCCGCCTCGTCCACCAGCAAATCAATGCGCCGTTCGGCGACACTGAGGCGGATGCGGTCGCCATTTTTGACCAGAGCCAGCGGCCCCCCCGAGGCGGCATCGGGGGCCACATGCAAAACGATGGTGCCAAAGGCGGTGCCGCTCATGCGGGCGTCGGAAATGCGCACCATGTCCTTGATCCCGGCCCGGGCCAACTTGGACGGAATGGGCAGATAGCCGGATTCCGGCATCCCCGACGGGCTCTTCGGCCCGGCGTTCTGCAACACCAGGAAATCGTCGGCGGTCACATCCAAGTCTGGATCGTCCACCCGTGCCGCCAGATCGTCCAGCGAGGAAAACACCACCGCCCGGCCTTCCTTCTCGAACAGGGTATGATCGGCGGCGGAGCGCTTGAGGATCGCCCCCCGCGGGGCCAGGGAGCCGAACAGCGCCACCAGACCACCCATCGGCTCCACCGGAGTGGTGGCGGCGGAAATCACCTTGCGGTCCACATAGGCTCCCCGTTCCGCCCCCAGGCGCGCACCAAGGGTCTCGCCGGTGATGGTCAGACAGTCCAGATGCAGTTTCGGTTCAAGTTCCCGCAGCACGGCAGACATGCCCCCGGCGGCGAAAAAGTCTTCCATGTAGGCATGGCCGGTGGGCTTGAGATTGACCAGCACCGGGGTGTCGTCGGACAGCGCGTTCATACGGTCCAGGGAAATCTTGATCCCCAAGCGCCCGGTGATGGCGGCCAAGTGAACAATGGCATTGGTCGATCCGCCGATGGCCAGCAGCACCCGCAGCGCGTTTTCGACCGATTGTTCAGTAATGATCTTGCTGGGCGTGAGGTCGGAGCCGATTAATTCCACCGCCCGCTTGCCGGTGGCTTCCGAGGCGCGCAACCGGTCCGCATGGACGGCGGGAATGGCGGCGGTGCCGGGCAGCATCATGCCCAGGGCCTCGGTGATGCAGGCCATGGTCGAGGCGGTGCCCATGACGGCGCAGGTGCCGGCCGTGGTCGCCAGCCCGCCCTCGATGGTCTGGATTTCCTCCGCCGAGACTTCCCCGGCGCGATATTTGCCCCAGAAACGGCGGCAGTCGGTGCAGGCCCCGAGACGTTCGTCGCCATAGCGGCTGGTCATCATCGGCCCGGCAACCAGTTGGATGGCCGGTTTGCCGGCACTGGCCGCGCCCATCAATTGGGCCGGGACGGTCTTGTCGCAACCGCCCATCAGTACCACCGAATCAATGGGCTGGGCGCGGATCATCTCTTCCGTGTCCATGGCCATCAGGTTGCGATAGAACAGGCTGGTCGGGTTGAGGAACACCTCCCCCAGGGACACGGTGGGGAATTCCAGCGGCAGGCCGCCCGCCGCGATGACGCCGCGCTTGACCGCCTCCAACATCTCCGGGAAATGCCGGTGGCAATTGTTGAAGCCGCTCGGCGTATAGGCGATGCCGACAATGGGCCGAGCCAGCATTTCACCGGAAAAGCCCATGGATTTGGCGAACGACCGGCGCAGATAGACGGCAAATCCGGCGTCGCCGTAGTTGGTCAGGCCTTGTCCGAGGCCGGTCGGTTTTTTTTGATCGCTCATACTATTACAGCTTCATCTTGATGTATTTGGGTTCCAGGTAGTCCATGATGCCCAGGGACCCGCCTTCGCGGCCCATGCCGCTTTCCTTGATGCCGCCGAACGGCGCTTCCGCCGTCGCCAGCAGCATTTCATTGACCCCGACCATGCCGCATTCCAAGGCTTCGGAGGCGATATGGGCGGTGCGCAGGGAGGAGGTGAACACGTAACCGGCCAACCCGAAGGGCAGCGAGTTGGCCCGTTCCAAAACCTCGTCCAGGTCCCGGAAAGTGGTGATGGGGGCGACCGGCGCGAACGGTTCCTCGATCATGATCTTGGCGTCATCGCCGACCCGCCCAAGCACCGTCGGTTGCAGGAAATAGCCCTTCTCCAGGCCCTTCGGGGTGCCGCCCCCGGCCAGCAAATCGGCCCCGCGCCCGGTGGCGTCGGCAATCATCTCCTTGGCGGTGGCCAGCCCGCGCGCGTTGGCCATCGGGCCCATCTGCACTCCGGCATCCAGGCCGCGCCCGACCTTCAGGCCATTGGCGACTTCGGCGAAAGCTTTGGCGAAGGTGTCATAGACATTTTCATGCACATAGAAGCGCGACGGCGAGATGCAAACCTGACCGCAGTTGCGGAACTTGGTGGCGGCACAGGTACGGGCTGCCGCTGCGGCGTCGGCATCGTCGAATACCAGCACCGGACCATGGCCACCCAATTCCATGGTGACCTTTTTGACCCCGTCGGCGGCCATATGCAGGATCTGCTGGCCCACCGGCACCGAGCCGGTCAGCGAGACCTTGCGCACCACATGGGATTTGATCAGGTACGGCGAGATCAGGGACGACTCGCCGGTGACGAAATTAACCACCCCGGCCGGAACCCCGGCATCATGGCAGGCCTGAATCAGCGCCATGCAGGAGCCGGGGGCCTCGCCCGCCGGTTTGACGATGATCGCACAGCCCGCACCCAGGGCGGCGGCGATTTTGCGCGCCGGAAGCAGGGCGGGGAAGTTCCAGGCCGAGAAGGCCGCCACCACACCGACCGGCTGATAGCGCACGGTCATCCGCACATCCGGGGTGCGGCCTTCGATGGTCTGGCCGTAGATACGCTTGGTTTCTTCCGAATACCATTCGAACTGATCGGCGGCGGCGTTGGTTTCCGCCTGCGCCTCGGCCACCGGCTTGCCGGTTTCCGCCGACATGATCTGTGCGATGGCCTCGACCCGTTCGCGAATCAGCACCGAGACCCGGCGGATGATCGCGCCGCGCTCCCAGGGGTTGGTGGTCCGCCAGACCTTGAGGCCCTGTTGCGCCGAGGCCAGGGCAGCATCCAGGTCGCCGGTGGTGGCGGCCGGGATGGTGCCGAGCACCTCCTCGGTGGCCGGGTCATAGACCTTTTTGAGGCCCCCGTCGGATGCCTTGTGCCACTTGCCGTCGAAATACAGTCCGTATTGTTCGTACATGGTTTTTCCTCAAATATCCTGGTCTTGCCAGCGTTTTTGAACGTCGTCGCACCAATTGCCCACATTCCAGGAGCCATAGGCCCCCATACCGCCGCGTTCATCCTCGCCCGCATAAACGGGCACATGGACCACCGACAGGCCGTCATGGGCATGGGCCTCGGACAGGGCGGCGCGCAGAGCATGACCATCGCCGCTGCCATCCACCGCCCGCACCCCGCTCACGGCAGAGGCCATCTGCACATAATCCACGACCACCGAATCGTTGGTTCGGTAGTCGTGGCCGTATTGCGCCCACTGCAAGCCGGAAATGGCGGCCATGCGGCGGTTGTCGAAAATCACCACCATGCCCCGCGCGCCATGCTCCACCGCGTCGATCAGCACCTGCGGGTTCATCATAAACGAGCCGTCGCCGGTGAACGCGATGGCATATTGCGGCGCGTCGGCCAGGCCGCCCGCCGTCACCGCGCTGACCGCGAAGCCCATGTAGGAGGCCCCGGTTTCGGTGTAGGTCTCGCCGGGGGCATCGTCCTCGACGATCTGAAAACCGTTGGCCTGCACGTCCCCGGCGTCGAACAACTTGACCGCCCCCTGGGCCTTGGCGAAGTCGGCGACGATCTTGAGGGCGGCGGGTTGGGTCAGCAAGGGACGTCCGAAGGCCGCATCGACCAACGGCGGCGTATTGTAACGACCGGTTTTGAACGCTGTCCATTCGGCTTTCTTGGCCGCGCAGGCATCGAGCCATTCGGCCCGCTCGGAAAGATCCAGAGACCCGAGAGCAGCCAACAGCTTGTCGATGGTCGCCCCGATATCCCCTTGCAGGGCTATGGTGCGGTTGTAGTGGGCCACGTCGGCCAAATCGGCGTTGATATTAATCACCGCCTCGGCCTTTTCGAAGCCGATGCCGGAGCTGTCCGCCTGACAGACCCCGCGCGAGCCAATCACAACAAGGAGATCCCCGTTGGCCATGGCGTAATTGCCGGAGATGGAGCCCTTGGAGCCGCCCACATGCATGTTCTGCGGATGGGCGTCAGGCAGCACGCCGGTAGCCCCGGGGGAGAGGGCCACCGCTGCCCCGCAGGCCTCGGCCAGTTTGCGGATGTGGTTTGGAGCCGCCCGCCCGCCGCCGCCCACCTTGAAGACGATCCGCTTATGGGCGCGGAGGGCCGCCGCAGCGGCGGCGAAAGCCCCGTCGTCAGCCGAAACCAGAGGCGGCACCGAAAGTTTCTCCGGCAGTGCCGCCAAATTCACATGCAGGGTCTGTGGCTGGGTATTGAGCGGCAACAGGATATAGAACGGTCCGGCCTTGGTCGGATGGTGCACCCGCCCGGTGCCCCGGCGCAGCATGTCGCGCAGGGCCTGCGGCGTATGCATGACATAGCTTTCGCCCATGGTCCGGGTCAGCGCCCCATAGAGTCCCTGCTCGGGCTTGGGGATCTGTTGCATGTTGTAGCCTTCGCCGTGGGTCGTCTCATCGCCATAGATATGATAGACGCCGACCCCGTTGGAAGCGGCGGCCAACGACCCGGCCATGGCCTGCAAACCGCCGGGACCGATGGAGGTGACCACGGCGGGCACCTCGCCGTATTGCCAGGACAGGGCCGTCGCCGCATGGGCCATGGCCACCTCGTTGCGGAAGTTCCAGGTGCGCACTACGCCCGCTTGTTCGTAGATGCGCAACACCTCGCCCAGATCGGTAGAGCCATGGCCGAGAATAGCCAGATACTTGCGCACCCCCTGTTTCAACAGGCCGAGCACCAACCCCTCGGACAGGGTGATGTCCAAATGTTTGTCCAGGTCGCCTGCGGCAACGGCGGCATCCACACCGCCGTGCCGGGCAATGGCCCGGGCACGGTTCTGGATGTTTTGAGAATGATTGCTGTCCATATTCGATGCCTTCACTTAAGGGGCGTTCTTGGTGAATTTCTGTTTCTTAGCCCGCTCCCGACGTGGCTCGAAGACCAGCGACCAGAGGATCGACAGGGCGGCGAGGCTAAGGAAAAAGATGCTGTAGGGGGAGGAGAAAAAGATGCTTAGGTCCCCCTGTGAGGCAGTCAGGGCGACGCGCAGGTGTTCCTCCAACGGCACGCCGAGCACCAGGGCCAGCAACAAAGGCACCACCGGCATGTTGAGCCACTTCATGCCCAGTCCGACCAGGCCGAATGCCAGCATCACCCAGACGTCAAAGAAGGAATTGCGCAGGGCGTAGCTGCCGATGACGCAAAGCAGCCCGATGGTTGGCATCAGCAAGGTGCGAGGGATCGCCAGAACCTTGATCAGAGTGCCGATCCCGGCCAGAGCAATGATCAGGTTGAAAATATTGGCCCAGAAGAAAGAGAAAATCAGCCCGTAGGCAAAATCCCCGTGTTCCAGGAACAGCATCGGCCCCGGTGCCATGCCATGGACCATCAAGGCCCCAATCAGGATGGCTGTCACCGGATCGCCAGGAATGCCCAGGGTCATCATCGGGATCAAGGCTCCACCCGCCACCGCGTTGTTGGCCGATTCCGGGGCAGCGATGCCCTCGACGGCCCCTTCACCGAACGTTTCCGGCTTCGGAGCGGCCTTTTTGGCGTAGTCGTAGCTGATGAAGGCGGCTATGGGCCCCCCGGCCCCCGGCAGCACACCAAGAAAGGAACCGATGGGGGCACCGATGGACATGGGCACCAGCATCCGTTTCAGATCCGACAGCGCCGGAAACACCTGCCGCAGCCCGAAACGGCGGGTCTTGTCGGGCTTGAAGGTGATCTGGGTGCAGACATTCTCGACCAGTTGCGGAATGGCGAACAGGCCGATCATGGCGGTCAGGAAATGAATGCCCGACAGCAGGTCCGCATTGCCGAAAGTGAAGCGGGCCGTGCCCATCATCGGGTCCTGGCCGATGGAGACGATCATCAGGCCCAGGGCAGCCGACAACAATCCCTTGATCAGCGACTTGGCGGCAAAACTGCAAATCACCGTCAGCCCAAAGAACACCAGCGAAAACAAATCGGCGGCCCGGAAATCCAGGGCCACGTCGGCCAGAAACGGCGAAATCAGGTACAGGCAGCCGAAACTGAACAGCCCGCCGACGAAGCTGGCAACAATGGCGACGCCAAGAGCGCGGGCCTGCTCACCGCGTCGGGTCAGCGGATAGCCGTCCATGGCGGTGGCCGAGGCCGAGGGGGTGCCGGGAATATTGAGCAGAATGGCGGAGAAACTGCCGCCGGTCATGCCTGCCACGTAGAGCCCCAGCAGCAAGGCGATGGACAGATTCGGGTCCATGGCGAAGGTCATCGGCAGCACGATGATCAGGCCGGTGCTGATGGTCATGCCGGGGATCATGCCGACCACCAGCCCCAGCAGCACGCCGATGGCGGTGGCGGTCAGGTTGCCCAACTGGAGCGCCTGGAAAAAACCGAGGGTGACGTCGCTCTCCATGACGCCCTCACATCCACTGGGCGTGCGGCAACACGATGCCGAAGCCGTCACGGAACAAATAGAACAGGACCGTCGGGACGGCGACCGACCAAAGCAACAGGCGCAGCCAGCGACGGTTTTCGCACATCAACATCAGGCCGGCGAAAAACGGGATTCCGGCGAACAAAAAGCCCAGATAGGGCAGGGCGAAGATGAACAGCGCGACCCAGATGATCAGCAGGGTTCCCTGCAGGGGGAAGACGATTCCCGGCGTCACCTCCCGAGACGTGCGCAACTCGGTCAGGCCCTTGAAAAACAGCGCCGTGGCCAGCAGAACCATGAAAATGGCGATAAGATCCGGAAAAAAGGCCGGACCGGGAACGGCCATGCCGCTCCGGGCCGGGAGCCCCGAGGCGAGCAGACCATAGCCGATGCCCAACATCGCGAACAAAAGACCGGCGATGATGTTTTTTACGGGCATGGTCATGGTCTCGGCTCCCCTCGTTGCTTTATTGTGGTTGCTTGAGTTTCCTTACTTTTTGGCCTCGGATTGATAGAGTCCGGCGTCGACCATGATCTGCTTCACCTTGGCGTCTTCACGGCTCAGCATGGCGTTGAACTCTTCAGGTGCCATGGTCTCGACGGTGAAGCCGTTCTTGTCGGCGAAATCCACGAAAGCCGGGGAATGGGCGGCCTTGATCATGGCGTCGGCCAGTTTGGCCTTGATTTCCATGGGCGTGCCCTTGGGGACGGAGAGCCCCCGGAACAGATCCAACTCGGCCTTGTAACCGGCCTCCTCGGCGGTCGGCACATCGGGAATCAACGGATTGCGTTTGCTGCTCGGCACGGCGAGGAACCGGATCTTGCCCGCCTTGGCGAGGTTCCGGGTGGAGGAGACTGGGCCGTTCATGGCATCAGCCTCGCCGGAAAGCACGGTGGCATTGCGTCGCTTGACCCCCACCGGCAGATGGATCGCATCACAGCCGATGGCATTCATCACCGCCAGGGACGCCAGATGGGTGGCGCTGCCGGTGCCCGAGTTGGCGATCTTCAATGTGCCCGGGTGTTCCTTGCAATAATCGGCGAATTCCTTAAGCGTCTTCCAGGGGGCGTCGCCTTTCACCGCGAACGGCATCGGCTGGTATTCCACCTGTCCCAGGTGATCCAGGGCGTCATGCTGGAAGGGGACATTGCCCAGATTGGTGGTGGTCAGGATGGAGGTGGAGTTCCAGGCCATGGTGTAGCCGTCGGGCGCGGCATTCTTGACGTAGGTGTAGGTCACGGCACCGCCGCCACCCGGCTTGTTGACCGGCACCACCGGCACGCCGAGAATCTTGCCCATTTCCTCGGCCAGCAGGCGGCCTTCGATGTCGGCGCTACCACCCGCCCCGAAGGGAATAATCAGTTCGATCGGCTTGTCGGGGAATTCGGCCCGGGCCACCCCGGCGAAGGTGCCGAGGGCCACCGTGGCGGCCACGGCGAGCAAGGCGCTGCGTCGGGAAAGTGTCTTGAAAT
This sequence comes from Magnetospira thiophila, assembly GCF_054657015.1. Taxonomy (NCBI): domain Bacteria; kingdom Pseudomonadati; phylum Pseudomonadota; class Alphaproteobacteria; order Rhodospirillales; family Thalassospiraceae; genus Magnetospira; species Magnetospira thiophila. Next base: position 1,323,539 of record NZ_BAAHXF010000002.1, on the reverse strand, counting down.
GTGTCATTTGTCGTCCTCCCTTATTGGTTTTCCTGAGATCGTTATGGTCCTACTCCGCCGCATCGCGGTTGGTGCTGTCCATGTTTTTCTGGCGCAAGGCGGCAAGAATTTTCTCCGGCGTCGCGGGCAATGAGGTGATTCGCACGCCGACGGCATCGTAAATGGCATTCAGAATGGCCGGCACCGTCGGCACCAGAGCCGGTTCGCCGATCCCCTTGGCCCCGAGCGGGCTCAAGGGGTCCGGGTCCTCGATGATGATCGAATTGATCTGCGGCACGTCCAGTGACGTGGGCAGGATGTATTTGGCAAAGCTATCGGTAGAGGTATGGCCCTCGGTCAGTTTGTAGTCTTCCATCAGCGCCTGTCCCAGGCCCTGGATGACCGCCCCTTCGATCTGACCCTCGACGCCGCGCGGATTGACCGCCCGGCCCACATCATGGGCCGCCCAGATGCCCAGCACCTGGACCTCGCCGGTCCGGGTGTCCACCTCGACTTCCGCCACCTGAGCCCCGAACACATAGGCCTGCCAGGGTTTGCCAGACCCATTCACAGGGTCGAGGCCAGTATGGTGGGCAGTGTAGTTGCCGGAGCCGACGGGCACGAAACCGCGCTTGGTCTTGCAAACATGCACCGCTTCGGCCATGGTCATGCGTAGGTTACTGTCACGGACCCAAATCTGGCCGTTGGCGGCTTCGATGCGGTCCGGCTCCACATCCCAATGGGCGGCCATTTGCTTGTCGAATTTTTCGCGCGCATCGCGGCAGGCCAGGGCCACCGCGTTGGCGATCATGTAAGTCTGGCGGGTCGCCCCGGCATGGGCCGCCTCTGGGGAGCGGGCGGTGTCGTTGTCGCCGAGGGTGATATCTTCGGGACGAATGCCCAGTTCGTCCGCCGCCACTTGGGCCAGCACGGTCAGAATGCCTTCGCCGATTTCGGTCACCCCGGTCACCACCTTGGCGGTGCCGCCGTCGTCCAGTTCGACCCAGGCTCCGGCCCGGTCCATGGCCGCCGTGCGGGCAATGCCATACCATGAAGCCGCCATGCCGCGACCGCGCACCCGTCCCGAAGCGGTATCGGGGGACGCGCTCAGGCGCGCGCCCAGGGCACAGGGGGCGCGGGTGTCGGCGCGTCCGGTATCGCCGCGCGTGGCGCCGCGCACATGGGGCGGGCCGCTTTCCCAGCCGGAGCCTTCCTTGGCCGCCTCCAGGACCCGGTGCGCGCTGACCGAGTCCAGGCGCTGTTGGGTATGGGTGGTATCGCCGACCTTGAAGGCGTTGATGCGGCGGATTTCGAAGGGGTCCAGGCCCAGATGGGCGGCGCAGAGATCAAGATGGGTTTCGGTGGCGAACTGGCTCTGCATGGCCCCGAAGGTGCGGAAGGCGCCGCTCGGGGTGTTGTTGGTATAGATGCCGAACGTCTCAATTTTGACGTTGGGAATGGCATAGGGGCCGGGGCCAAGAATGGCCATTTTGCGCATCACCCCCTCGGTGGACATGCCATAGGCCCCGCCGTCGCAAATGGCGGTGATGCTGCTGGCGGTGATCCGCCCGTTGCGTTTCAGACCCATTTTGTAGGAAATGCGCGCCGGATGACGTTTAGAGGTGGAGATGATGGATTCCTCACGGCTGAACACCAGACGCACCGGGCGGCCGGTGCGCAGGGCCGCCAGGGCCAGCATGCCTTGATAGATCATGTCTTCCTTGCCGCCGAAGCCGCCGCCGACCGGGCTCATGATCATGCGCACTTTGTTGATCGGCAGGTCAAGAATATCAGACAGCATGTGGCGATGGTGGGTGATATTCTGGCTTGGCGACAAGATGGTCACCACGCCATCCGCATCCACGTAAGCCAGCCCCGCTTCCGGTTCCAGATAGGCATGTTCTACCTGCTGGGTTTGGTAAGTGTTTTCGATGATCACATCGGCCTCGGCAAAGCCCTGTTCCGGGTCGCCCTTGCAGATGGGAATATGCTTGACCAGATTGCCCGGGGCGCTGTCATGCAGTTGCGGGGCATCGGGCAGCATGGCTTGTTCCGGGTCGAACAGGGCGGGCAGGTCTTCGTAGGTCACGTCGATCAGGCGCAGCGCCTGCTTGGCGGTCTCGATGTCCTCGGCCACCACGGCGGCGACGGCCTCGCCCACATAGCGCACCTTGTCCCGGGCCATGATCGGCTGATCATGCACAAACACCCCGAAGCCGTCGATGCCGGGTACGTCGGCACAGGTCAGAACCGCCTCGACACCCGCCAGGGCTTCCGCCCGGGAGGTGTCGAGGCACACAATGCGGGCATGCGGTCGGGGGGAGCGCAGCACCTGCATGTGCAACATGTTGGGCATCACCATGTCACCGGCATACTTGAGCGCGCCGGACACTTTGCCCGGGGCGTCAATGCGGCGCACGTTGCTGCCGACGAAACGGTCTCTCTCCGCTTCGGCGTCGAGGGCCGTCGCCGGAAGGGTGCCGTTGATCACATCGCGGGCCAGTTCGACCGCCTCGACGATTTTTTGATAACCGGTGCAGCGACAAATATTGCCGCCCATGCGTTCCTTGATTTCAGCCTGATCCGCCTGGGGATTGTCGCGCAGGGTGGCGGTGGCGGCCATCACCATGCCGGGGATGCAATAGCCGCACTGGCTGGCCCCGACCTTGTAGAACGCCTTCTGCACCGGGGTCAGGTCGCCCCGTCCGGCCAGACCTTCCACAGTTTCGATGGTTGCGCCATCGGCCTTGGCTAACGGCATCAGACAGGCTTTCATCAGCCGCCCGTCGACGAACACCGAACAGGTGCCGCATTCTCCGGCCCCGCAGCCTTCCTTGGTGCCGGTCAGGTGCAGTTCGTCGCGCAAGAAATCTATCAGCCGCCAATGGGCCTTGGCCTGGCGCTTGACCAGACGTCCGTTGACCGTCATTTCGATGAGGATCTCAGCCATGGGTCGCCTTTCTATCCTCTGTCAGATGCACCCCGGCCTCGGCCAGGGCATGGCGGAGGACCCGTTCAGTGAAGCCCTCGACCACCGCGCGGCGATAATCTCGGCGGGTCCGCGAGGCGACCCGATCCACCGGCATTTGGGCGGCCTGGGCGATGATGTCGGCATTGATTGGCTGTCCGCGCAGGACATCTTCCACATCACGCAGCCGCATGGGCACCGGTCCGACGCCGCCCAGAGCCAGACGGACATCTTCGAAGCGCGTGCCGTCCACCGTCGGTTTGACGCAGCAGGTGGCACAGGCGATGGAGATGACGAGCGAGCGCCGTTGCCCGACCTTTTCGAATGCCCCGCCATATCCGGACGCAGAATCGCAGGTCACGGCGGTGACGATTTCGCCCGGTTGCAGGGTGGTCTTGCCCGGACCGGTAATAAAGGTTTCCAGCGGCTGCGAACGGGTCATGATTTGTCCGTCCTGTAAGCAGGCAATCTCGACGACGGCATCCAGGGCGACCATCGGTGGCACGCCGTCGGCGGCGGGAGAGGCATTGACGATGTTGCCGACCAGGGTGGCCTGGCGACGGATTTGGTCATCGGCGAACCAGACGGCGCAGAACCGCATGTGCGGCAGGTGAGCAGCCAGGGCGGGGTCTTCCAGAAAACGCTGAAACACCAGATTGGCCCCCAGGCGCAGTCGACCGTCGGGGAGGACCTCGTAGCCGTCGCTGTCAGGGAACCGGGAAAGATCAATCAGGGTCGGCACATGGGCGTCCCCGGCCCGGCCCTGGCGAGCCCAGGGCAGGGTATCGGTGGCCCCGGCGAGCAGACGGCTCCCTTGCGGCGCTTCCGACCAGACCTGCAAGGCCTCTTGCAGGGTCCGAGGGGTCAGATAGCGGTCGCAGGTGAGCATGGGCGTTACTCCGCCGCCGCTTTTTGGGTGTTGGCGAAATTGTTTTTCACCACCACCTTGATGGCGTCGTCCACCCGGTCCTTGGCATGGCGGATGGCTTCCGGCAGGTCGTCCATGTCGAAGGTATGGGTATGGATCAGGGTGGCGTCGAAGCGCTTCTGTTCCATGAAGGCCGCCGCCCGATGGGTGCCGCTCTTGCCTTCACCCCTGATGGCGTAAATATAGATGTTGTTGCGCACCAGATAGGCCACATCCACCGGCACCGGTTCGCCAGGGAAGGCCTGCAAACAGATCTTGCCGCCCCGGTTGACCATCTGCGCCGCGTCGTTCAGGCCGGTCGCGCCGCCGGAACATTCCAGCACGTAGTCGGCCCCGATGCCGCCGGTATAGTCGCGGACCTTGGCCACCGCATCTTCGTTGCGCACATTGATGGTATGGTCGGCCCCCAGCCTCTTGCCCATCTCCAGGCGGTTATCCCGGGTGCCGGTCAGGATTACCGGCTGCGCGCCCAGGGCCTTGGCCACCGCCACCCCGAGCAGCCCGATGGGGCCGGGGCCAATCACGGCCACACTCTCTCCGGCGATCAGGCCGCCCACCTCGGTCAGGCCATACATGGAGGTCCCGGCGGTGACCACCAGGGTGGCTTCCTCGTCGCTCATGGTTTCGGGCACATGGATCAGCGTGTTGATGTTGTTGACCGCATATTCACAAAAGCCGCCGTCGGTGGAGAAGCCGTTGGCCCGATGGCCCTTGTCCACATCGCCGTAGTTCTTGCCGTAGTTATGGCAGGACGTATACATGCCCTGGCGGCAGCGTTTGCATTGGCCGCAACCGGCGTGAATTTCCACCGTCACCCGATCACCAATGGCATATTCATCGACCCCCGGACCGAGGGCGACCACAGTGCCCATGTATTCATGGCCCGGCGTGAAGTTCTTGTTGAACGGCTGGCCGCCTTCAATGAGCGCGGGCGGCCCCTTGTAGATGATTTCCAGATCGGTGCCGCAGACGGCGATGGCGTCGATGCGCACCAGCGCCTCGGCCTTGCCCGGCACCGGAACCGGTTTCACGGTCTTGCGCAATTGGCCGGGATCATCGAGCACCCAGGCCTTCTGGGTTTCGGGGATCGGGAAGTCGGGGCTGGTCTTCACATTATTTGGCATAGCCATGCCGCAGCACTCCTTACGTGTTTGTCATGGGGTGTCGGAGGGGGGCGGGGAAACGCGGCCCGTCGTTCCGCCCAGGTTGTCGGAAATGGCGCGCGCCGTGGCCTTCACATCGTCCTCGATGGCCCGAAGATAGTCCTTGCTGGCGCGCATGGACGGCAGCGAACAACTGAAGGAGCCGATGACGGCACCGGATGAGTCGCGGATGGCGGCCCCGACACAGACCACGCCGGGCTGAAACTCCTCCCGGTCCAGAGCAAAACCGTTGCGACGCACCAGACGGCGCTCTTCGGTCAGCAGGTCCCGGTCGGTGATGGTCTTGTCGGTAAAACGCTCCAGGCCGGTGCGCTGCAACAGCCGCTCGACCTCGCGCTCCGGCAACCAGGCCAGGATGGCCTTGCCGGTGGCGGTGGCATGGAAGGCGCTGGATTTGCCGCCCGCGCCGGAGACCACGCGCACCGTGTGACGTGACTCCAGACGGGACAGGGTGACCAACTCGTCCCCTTGCAGGGTGGCCAGGTGGACGGTCTCGCCGGTCCGCTCGTTGAGGTCGCGCAACGGGGCCATGGCCACGTCGGACAGGTCGAACTGGCGCAGCCGCGACCCGCTGAGTTCCGAAACCATGTTGCCGAGAAAATAGGCGCGGTCCCTGCCGGACTGGGCCACATAGCCGCGATCCATCAGGGTGCTCAGGAGATGGTGGCAGGTGCTAACGTTGAGGCCCAGGTCCTGGGAAATCTGATTCAGCCGCGCCCCCCCATGGGCGTTGGCGAGCAATTCCAGCAACGACAGGGCCCGGTCGACCGATTGAATGCGGCGCCGAACAGGAGGTTCTGTCTCGACGACGGTCGATGACAAATCCTGCGCTGCCATCAGTGCCTGCGATGATTTGTTCATGCCCACTCTCCCAATCGGCCCAGGTCGTTTCTTGCGCACGATCCCGGCTCACCCCCAAGGGTAACGTGGAATGGGATATTTTTGCAATGGGAAATCTACATTTCACATTATGAAATCATTTTGAGGCCCCCTCGAAGTCCCTTGGGCTGTCCAGATCCCTCAGGATTCCGTCGTCGGTGACCGACACCGTGCGGACCTGTGCCGAATGACCGGCGAGCAGGGATCGCGCCCCCTGGTCGCCGGTCAAGTCACCGATAGCGGGGAAAAAAGCTCGCGGCCACAGCACCGGGTTGCCCCGATGTCCCTGATACATGGGCAGGCAGATGCCGCCGCTTTCCTCGAAGCAGGTGAGCAGGGCCGTCACGGTCTGCGGTTGCACGAAGGGCATATCACCGAGCATCACCAGCACCCCCGCCCGGTCATCGGGGAGGGCCTCGATGCCGACTTTCAGCGACGTGCTCAGGCCGTCCTTGAAACGCGGATTATGCACGAAATGGAGGCCCTGCCCGCCGAGGCTGTCGCGTACCCGCGCCGCCTCAAATCCGGTAACAATCCAAATGTCCTGGCGCAGGGTCGTCGGGATGCCATCAAGCACATGGTGCAACACGGGCTTGCCGTTCAGCGGGGCCAGCAGCTTGTTGACGCCGCCCATGCGCCGCGACTGTCCGGCGGCCAGAACCAGCACCGCGACTCGAGGTTTGGCCGCTGCGGGCAGCGCCTCCAGGGTCATCGGCGAGGGTCCTTGCCATGCTGCACGGCGATCACTTCGGCCAGAATGGAAATGGCAATTTCCTGCGGCGTGCGGGCCCCGATATCCAGCCCGACGGGACCATGCAGCCGGGCCAGATCGGTCTCCGAATATCCGGCCTTGCGCAGGCGGTTGAGGCGCTTTTCCTGGTTTCGGCGACTGCCCAGACAGCCGATATAGAAGGCCTTGGACTCCAGGGCCAGGCGCAGGGCGGGATCATCGAGCATCGGATCATGGGCCAGGGCGACCACGGCACAGCCGGCGTCGAGTCCCAGCCTTGGCAGCGCCTTGTCCGCCGTGTCGGTGAGGATGGTCACCCCGGGCAGCCGCTCGGGACGGGCAAAGGCCGGACGGGGATCTATGACGAAGGTCTCGAAGCCGACCTGCGCGCCCAGGGGGGCCAGGGTCTGAGCGATATGCACCGCGCCGATGACGATCAGCCGACGGGGCGGGGCGTAGACGACGACCATCAAATCCCGTCCCTCGGCCTGCAAGGGACCGCATTCCGCCGCATCGCGCATGCGCAGGGCCGCCGCCCGGGTCGTCTCGTCGAGGCATAGTGAGCCATCGGTTTTGCTCTCCCCGAGCAGGGCCCAATGGCCGTTGGCGAGGTCGATCACCCGGGCCACGGGACGAACGTCGATCAAATCGGCGATCAGGCCGGGCGCGGTGAGGGGTTCGACGAAAACCCGCAACGTCCCGCCGCAGGCCAGGCGCACCTCCTGGGCCTGTTCGGTGGTGATGCCGTATTCGAGCACTCGCGGCTGACCCTCGGCCATGATGTCCAGGGCCTCGGAGACCAGAAATCCCTCGATACAGCCGCCGGAGACCGATCCGGCGAAGGCCCCCTTGTCATTGACCACCAGATGACTGCCCAGCGGGCGCGGGGCCGAACCCCAGGTGCCGACCACGGTCGCCAGGGCCACGCCGTGCCCCTCGTCCAGCCAGTCGCGGGCCACTTTCAGAGGATCGTCGGCGGGGGTCATGGGCGCTCTCCTTGGGTTGGTTTTTTTTATCCTCGGGGGAGCTTCGGGTCTGCGTCAAGCCAATCCGGGCTCGCCTCAGGGGGATCTCGATGATACAAGATACCGATACATGACCAGCAGGGGCACCCGATCATGACCCGTGAAATCCGCAATGCCTGGGGCCTGATGGGCATTGCGGTGGTGTTCTGGGGCCTCAATTGGCCGGTCATGAAAATCGGCATTGATCATATCGGGCCGCTGTGGTTCGCCGCCTTGCGGGTGCTGTTGAGTGCCATCGTGCTGTTTGCCTTCCTGGGTCTGCGCCGACGAGTAAGCCTTCCAACCCGGTCCGAATTGCCGGTGCTGTTGAGCGTCGGCGGGGTCCAGATTGGCATCTGCATGGCTTTGTTGCATGCGTCCCTGCTGTTCGTCGATGCGGGGCGGGCCGCCGTTTTGGCCTATACCATTCCCCTGTGGGCGGCGCCCATGGCGATCCTGTTCCTGGGCGAGAAACTGACGGCGCGCAAGGCCCTGGGTATCGGCCTCGGCGGGGCCGGAATCGCCGTGCTGTTCAATCCGCTGAGTTTTCCTTGGGGTTGGAATGCTCCGACTTTCGGCAATGCCCTGCCCTTGATTTCTGCCGTTTTATGGGCTGCCGTCCTGGTGCATGTGCGGGCGCACGGCTGGCGACGGCCACATCTTTCCCTGTTGCCCTGGCAATTGTTGATTGGCGGGATTGTCCTGAGCGGAGTCGCCCTGGTCGGCGAGGGTCTGCCGCGCCTCACACCAAGCTTCGATCTGCTGTGGATTCTAGGCTACAACGCCCTGGTGGCAACGGTCTTGTGCTTCTGGTGCTATATCGGCGCGGCGCGGGTGCTGCCCGCCAACACCACGGCCATTTCCTCCCTCGGCATTCCGGTGGTCGGGTTGATCTCCTCGGCGGTTTTCCTGGGAGAGCCCCTAACCCCGACCACCCTGGGCGGCATGGCGTTGATTGCCGCCGGAATCGTGGCCTCCTCGCTGGACAGGGGAAAACCGCTTATTCATACGAAGGTGTGATATTGCGCACAGTTTTTTGTATGAATTTGACTAAAATTTAAGTCCAAGGGGGAGAACACGGCAAGCGTCCTCACATAAAAAACGACTGGGTTTGTTTGGGAAAACTGGGTCATGCCTGGGTCAGCGGGGCCGCAAGGGTGCGAGGGGTTATGCCAAACAGAAACATGAGGACTACTGTTTATTGGTTCCTGGTGGCGTCGTTCTGGGGGGCGGTGGTTTATGCCGCTTATCTGTGGAATGGGCGGAATGCCGTGGAGCATGGCCGGGAAATGGCGACCATGCGCGGACGTCTGGTTTTTGAATTGATCCAGACCACCCGACAGTGGAATGCCCGGCACGGCGGGGTCTACGTGCCGCTGACCGAAGAGACACCGGACAATCCCTATCTGATCACCTTCGAGAAGAACATCCAGACGCCCTCGGGAATCCGGCTGACCAAGGTCAATCCGGCCTATATGACTCGCCAATTGGGCGAACTCCTCTCTACGAGCCAGGTCAATATTCATCTGACCAGCCTCAATCCGCTCAATCCGGGCAACCGGGCCGATGCCTGGGAAACGGAGTCCTTGCGGGCGTTCGAGACCGGTGCCCGGGAACGCATCACCATTGAGAATGTCGGGACCGATGGCGTGTTTCGGTTCATGGCCCCGTTGAAGGTCGAGAAGCCTTGTCTGGCCTGTCACGAGGCCCAGGGCTATCGGGTCGGCGATGTTCGGGGAGGGTTGAGCGTGTCCTTTTCCGCCGGTTTCATCACCGATTACGTGGAAAATCGGCGACAGGCGGCCATTGCGCCGCATCTGATCGCCTTTCTCGCCCTGACCGGCCTGAGTTGGTTGAGTCTGGCCATCTTCCGGACCCGCGTGGTGGCCCTGGAGAAGGAAAAGCAGGCGCGTGAGCGAATCATCGAACAACGCACCCGTGATCTGGAAAACGAAATCAGCGCCCGCCGTCACTCGGAGCATGTGTTGGCCGAGCGCGAGGAAATGATTCGCTCGATTCTGGAGACCGCCGGGGAAGGAATCTATGAGATCGACCCCGACGGCATTTGCCTGATGGCCAATCCGGCGGCCGTCCGCATGCTCGGCTATGACAGCGTCGATGATCTGGTCGGTCATCCGATTCATGACATGATTCACTATAAAAATGGGGATGGCGCACCTCTGCCGTTGCACCAGTGCGCGCTGCACGAGGTCGCCCGGACCGGCAAGGCGGTCACCCTGGTCGACGAACAGTTGGTACGCCGGGATGGCACCACCTTGCCGGTGGAATGCTATTCCTACCCGGTGATGCAAGGGGGCAAAGTGGCGGCGGCAGTGGTCAGCTTTTTCGACGTGACCCGGCAGAAGCACCTGGAGGCCGAACTGCGCGCCCTGGCCATTCACGACTATCAGACGCAGATCTTCAATCGCCGCTATTTCATGGAGCGGGTGACCGATGAAATCGAGCGCACCCATCGTTATGACGTGTCCCTGTCCCTGCTGCTGTTCGACCTGGATCACTTCAAGAACGTCAACGACACCTATGGTCACGCCGCCGGGGATGCGGCCCTGGTGACCTTCGTCGATGCGGTCAGGCCGCAACTGCGGACCAGCGATACGTTCGGACGCCTCGGCGGCGAGGAATTCGCCCTGCTGTTGCCCAATACGTCGCTCGCCCAGGCCATGGTGCTAGCCGAGCGGCTGCGTGATCTGATTTCCATGGTCGTGGTGACGGCGGGGGGCGACAGCTTCGGATTCACGGTGAGTGTCGGGGTGACCAGCGTGGCGGGCCGCAAGGGGTTGAGCGTGCACGACCTAGTCAACGAGGCTGACGAGGCTCTGTATCAGGCCAAGCGACGGGGCCGGGACCGGGTGGAAATCTACGACGGCACCTCCACGGAGTCACGGGAAAAGTCGGTCAGTCGTCCAGCTTGACGGTGCGCAGCAAAAAGGCGGGCACGTGATCGCCCAGGCCGACCACCGGCTTTTCCGGCGCATTGTCGCGGCTGCGGCTACGGGGATTTTCCTTGCGCGGGCGCGGCGCGGCGGCGGCGGCTGTCGCTGGTTTCGAGGCGGGCTTGGCCGCGCGGTCAGGCTTGGCGGGCGGAGCGGTTTCTGCGGCTTCTTCCGTCTTTGCCGGTGCCGGGCTTGGGGCCGGGGCCTTTTCGGCGGCCTTGGAATGTTGCGTGCGCCGGGCGTGGCGGCCCACCATGTCGCCGGTTTCGACACCGGTGAACTCCATGCGCTCAATGGAGCGGTTCAAGAGTTGCTCAATGGCGTCGATGTATTTGGTTTCTTCGGGAATGGCCAGGGTGAAGGCGCGGCCTTCCTTGCCGGCCCGACCGGTGCGGCCAATGCGATGGATGTAATCCTCGGCATGGGTCGGCACATCGAAGTTGAACACATGGCTGAGGTCGGAAACATCAATGCCACGCGCCGCCACGTCGGAACAGACCAGCAGACGGACTTCGTCTCTCTTGAAGCGGGCGAGCATTTCGCTGCGCGCCGATTGGGTCATGTCGCCGTGCAACTGACCGACACTGAAGCCGGATTTTTCCAGCGAACGGAAAGTCACGCCCACATCCCGTTTGCGGTTGCAGAAGATAAAGGCGCTGCGTACGTCTTCCTGGCTCAGGATGGCCCGCAGGGCGGCCCGTTTCTCCTTGTGGCCGTTGGTCGTCCCGCCGCGTCCGCGCCCGGGGAGGTCGGGGGTCTTGATGACCACCAGTTTCTGGGTCACGGTATCGGCTGCCGAGGAGGGTGCGGCAACACTGATTTCCTTGGGATTGGTCAGGAAAGCATCGGCCAGACGGCGGATTTCCGGCGGCATGGTGGCAGAAAAGAACAGCGTCTGACGCAGCGGCGGCAACAGCGAAACAATGCGCTCCACATCGGGAATGAAGCCCATGTCGAGCATGCGGTCGGCTTCGTCGATGACCAGAATCTTGACGTCGCGCAGCAGCAACCCGCCGCGCTCGAACAAATCAATCAGCCGCCCCGGGGTGGCGATCAGCACATCGACGCCGCGTTCCATGATCTTTTTCTGCTCGTTCATGGACTCGCCGCCGATGAGCAGCACCTTGTTGAGCTTGTGATATTTGCCGTACTTGTCGAAATTTTCGGCCACCTGGGCGGCCAGTTCGCGGGTCGGTTCGAGAATCAGGGTGCGGGGCATCCGCGCCTTGGCGCGGCCATGGGCCAGAATGTCGATCATCGGCAGGGTAAAGGAGGCGGTCTTGCCGGTGCCCGTTTGGGCGCAGCCGAGGATGTCCCGGCTCATCAGCACATAGGGGATGGCCTTTTCCTGGATCGGTGTTGGAGTCTCGTAGCCCGCATCGGCCACGGCGCGCAGCACGTCTTCTCCTAACCCGAGATCCGCAAAACCCATATGAAGTCTATCCTGTCCTGATCAAGTGTGATTATCCTCCATTGGAGAACCAGACTTGAAACGATACCATAACGCAAGTGCACAAGTGGAGCGGATACTAGGCCCTTCCTGGCCTGAGTCAATGAAAGGTCGGGTTTGGGCGTGTCATAATGTCACAGTGTTGCTGTGATATCACATAGCCGGGGGCGGCAAGGAGGGTGTCATGTTGATGCGGACAGATGAATCGGTGCTGTTGCTGATTGATGTGCAGGAAAAGCTGTTGCCTGCCATGGCGGACCGGGAAGCGGTGGTGGCCAATGGCCGCAAGCTGCTCGCCGGGGCCGCCGCCCTGGAGGTGCCACGGCTGGTGTCGGAACAATATTCCAAAGGGCTCGGGCCAACGGTGGCCGGTCTGGCGGACGGCATCGAAGGGGCGGCGCGGATCGAGAAAATGACTTTTTCCTGTGCCCGCGATCAGGTCTGGTCGGAAACCTTCGCGGCCCTGGATCGGCGGCAGGCCGTGGTGGCCGGGATCGAGGCGCATGTCTGTGTCCTGCAAACGGTGGCCGACCTTTTGGAAAGCGGGGTCTCGGTGTTTCTGGTCGCCGACGCCATTTCATCGCGACGCCCGGAAAACAAACGGCTGGCCTGTGAGCGGATGGCGCGCATGGGGGCGCAGGTGGTGTCCACCGAAATGGTTCTGTTCGAATGGATGGAACGGGCCGGGACCCCGGTATTCAAGGATATTCAACCGCTGTTGAAAGATTAATAATCAGGAGTTCGCCCATGACACCGCTCATTCTGCCCTTTGAAGACAGTGCGCCGCAAATCGCCGACAGCGCCTTCATCGCCCCCACGGCCTGTGTGCTGGGGGATGTGACCATCGGCGAAGACAGTTCCATCTGGTACGGGGTGACGGTGCGTGGCGATGTGAACTGGATCCGTATCGGCGCCAGGTCCAATATTCAAGACAACTCCATGGTCCATGTGACCACCGCCAAATGGCCGACCACCATCGGCGATGACGTGCTGGTCGGTCATATGGCCATGATCCACGGGGCAACCCTGGAGAACGGCTGCTTCATCGGCATGAAGGCCTGTATCATGGATGGCGCGGTGGTCGAAAGTCGGTCCATGGTCGCCGCCGGAGCGCTGGTCGGTCCGGGCAAACGTATCCCGGCCGGAGAACTCTGGGCCGGTATCCCGGCGCGCAAGGTGCGCGACTTGACCTCCACGGAAATGGCAGATTTCAAGCGCGGGACCCATCACTATGTGACACTGGCCCATCGGCATAGGGCGATGCTGGCCGAGCAATAGATCAAGGGGTGGGGGGGCTCATCCGACCGGCCAGGGTCGTCACGTCGGTCGGATGCAGAAACCGGATGCCATCCACATCCCCCGAGCGGACCACACGCACGACCCCATGATCGGGGGTCACGCCCAGTTGGGCGCGCGGGGCATGTTCCTGGATCTCCAGGATTTCCGGCGCACCCCCAGCGGAGGGTTGGTTGCGCCAGCCGACGATTCGACGGGGCGTTCCGGTGGTTTCCCGGTTCAGGCTATAGGACGGCGGCCCGAGACGTGCCTCGAAATAGTCCCGCACAGCCGCATAGGCCGGGCTGGGGAAAAACCCGTGCAGGGCGGCCACCTTGTGGTCAGGATCGTAGCGGACCAGGGCCCGCGTTCCTTTAACAGGCTGCGGAAAAACTCTTCCCTTTGACGACCGGGTATGATTCGATTCCTCCTGAAAGCGACAGGGGGGGCGAGATGCGTGGCAGCGACGTTTGGACGGAGAGCCTGTTTTCGTATGTGAGTTGCGAGGCGCGGGTTCCGGCGAGCCATCCGCTCCGACCGATCCGGGCCATCGTCGATGAGGTGCTGGAGGTCCTGTCGACGGATTTCGAGGGGATGTACGCGAAGGTGGGTCGCCCCTCGATCCCGCCGGAGAAGCTGCTCCGTGCCCTGCTGTTGCAAGCCTTCTATTCGATCCGCTCCGAGCGGCAGTTGATGGAGCAGGTCGGCTACAACCTGCTGTTCCGCTGGTTCGTGGGGCTGTCGATGGATGCGCCGGTGTGGGACGTGACGGTGTTCACCAAGAATCGCGACCGGCTGTTGGAAGGCGAGGTGGCGACCAAGTTTCTGTCGGCGGTGGTGGCGCAGGCGCGTGGCCGCGACCTGCTGTCGGACGAGCATTTCTCGGTGGACGGGACGCTGATCGACGCCTGGGCCTCGATGAAGAGCTTCCGGCCCAAGGATGGCGGCGATCCGCCTCCGGGGCCGGGGCGCAACGGCGAACGCGATTTCCGCGGCGAGAAGCGCTCGAACCAGACCCATGCCTCGACCACCGATCCCGACGCCAAGCTGTACCGCAAAGCCAACGGCCAATCCTCGCGCATGGCCTTCATGGGCCACGTGTTGATGGAGAACCGCAACGGCCTGGTGGTCGGCGCCATGGTCACCCGGGCCACCGGCACCGCCGAGCGCGAGGCGGCCCTGTCGCTGGTTGATGGCTTGGCCGCAAAGGGCCGCATCACCCTGGGCGCCGACAAGGCCTACGACGTCCGCGAATTCGTCCGCGATTTGCGGGTCCGCAAGGTCACGCCCCATATCGCCCGGAACGAGCAGGTGACCGAAACCGGTGACGTGCGCCGCCGTAGCGCCATTGATGGCCGCACAACCCGCCATCCCGGCTACGCCATCAGCTTGCGCATCCGCAAGCGGATTGAGGAGGTCTTCGGCTGGGCAAAGACCACCGGAAATTTGCGCAAGACCCGCCACAAGGGCACCGACCGCGTCGACTGGGTCTTCACCCTGACCGCCGCCGCCTACAACCTCGTCAGGCTGCCGAAGTTGATGGCTGCGGCATGACGATACCCGGACTCTGCCTCAAATCGGCAGAGTCCGGGGAAACCGGCCGCAAAAGCGGCCCGCACCCCCTCGCCGAGGCCACTGAATGGCACCGACCGATGGGGAAAGGGGCCGACCTTCCGCGTTTTTCCGCAGCCTGTTAAAGGCGGGCAGGTCGGTCACCTCGAACAGCTTTGCTGGCGCGGCGTCCCAGTCCACTGTTTCCAGGCAAAACAGCATTTGTTGACGTTGGATGCAGGAGGCCGGGACCTCCCGTTGCTGCCCCAGATACAACGGCCCCAGTCCCAATATGGCACCGTCAAGCAGGCGCGCCGGTGCCGGAGGCTGGGCCGTCATTTTCGGGGCCGGAGCGGGGGCAGGGGCGACAGGAGCCGGATCCTCGCCAAAAACGTAATTAGACATTCGTTCAAAAAAACCGGGGGCGGCCACCGGCGCAGCGGCTGGGGGCGTTTCCGAGGGTGTCGGGGGCATGGGCGTGACGGGTGCCACGGGTGCGACCGGTTCGATCACCGGCAGGCCTTGGCCGGACAGCGCATCCTCGATGGTTTCCGGCACCGGCGGGGCGGGCGGGGCGGCGGGTGCGACCGGGGTCACGGGTGCCGCCTGAACGGGTGTCGCCGAGGGGGGAGGGGCGGCTGTCGGATCGACCTTCGGTGGGGCGGGGATTTCCGAAATCTGTTGCGGCGGGCTCGGACTCCGCACCACCTCGGCCCTGGGGAGGGCCGGGGCGGTCGGCATGTCCGCAGGCAGAATCTGCGCTGGAATCTGATCCAGGTAGTTGTCGATGCTGGGCAGCACCGGCTGGTCCTGGGGCAGCGGCTGATCGGGCTTCAGGACCAGGGCTTCCTTGAGCGGCCCCCGTTGGCTTTTCTGGGCGGCGGCAATCAGTTCGGCGATTTTCGGGCGTTTGAGAAAGTGCGCGATATCCAGCGGCGTCAGGCCATGGACGTCCTGGAGGGATGGATCGGCCCCGCGCCGCAGGGCCAGGAGCGCGCCGTCCGCATCGTCTTCGACGATGGCCCGGATTAATTGCAGGATCGGTTCGGCGTCGGGGCCTTGCCCCGGGCCGGGCTCCTGCGCCGCCGCTGGCCCCAACCACAAGACCGCAGCCAGCAGGATCATGCATCCCCTTGTGATCCCACGCATGAGACTTGGTCCTCGATCCTTCGAAACGTCGACGCAGTTGTGCGCCACCCTGTCTCCGCCGTCAATATATCAACCGGAACAAGGCCACGGGCAGGGGTCAGTAATGGGGCGGCGGCTTGTCGTCCGTGGCCGCCGATTCCAGGTGGTGTTCGGCCGATTGCAGGCGGTCCCGGAGGATCAGCACTTCCCGTTTGAGAGCCTCGATGGTACGCCAGTGGTCGGCCAGCACATCGGACAGTTCATGGACCAGCCGTTCCTGCTCGGCCGCATGGGCCTCCAGGGCGTCGATGCGGTCCGACAATTCGTTCATGTCCGTGCTCCTGATGTTAGGGGGCGGATTTTAGCGGGATCCGCCCCGACAACGCGATAGAAAACGACACCTTCGCCGGTCGCCCATGCCATCGCCTCTTGTTTCCTGTGGGCGGTCCGTGTTGAACTCCTGTCATGCATGAGATGTCGCTGACCGAGAGCATGGTGCGGATCATGGAAGACCAGGCCTTGGCCCAGGGCTTCAAGACGGTCACCACTGTATGGCTGGAACTGGGGGAACTCTCCCACGCCGAGCCGGAGGCCATGCGCTTCTGCTTCGAGGCGGTGACCCGGGGCACCCTGGCCGAAGGGGCGGTACTGGAAATTATTCGCACGCCGGGTCAGGCCTGGTGCATGGACTGCGCCCAAAGCGTGGTGATTGCCCGGCGCTATGATCCCTGCCCCACCTGCGGCGGCCACAAACTTCAAGTCACCGACGGCGAGGATATGCGAATCAAGGAACTGGAAGTGACGTGAGCGATAGCGTGATCGAGACCGTGCTGGAGGTTCCATCTCTGGCTGGGACGCCGCCGGTGCTGGCACTGGGAGCCTATCTGAAGGCCACCGCCTGCGTGATCCAAGAGGGCGTGGCCTATATTTCGAAGACTCTGGGCGATCTGGGCGACCCCGAGGTCATCGCCGCCTACGACGACACGGTGGCCCGGTTGCTGGCTGAAACCGGGGCGATGCCGGTGCTGGCCGCCCATGACCTGCATCCGGATTTCCATTCGACGCTGATCGCCCCAGACTGGGCCGCCGAGACTCTGCCGGTGCAGCATCATCACGCCCATATGGCTGCCGTGGCCGCCGAGAACGGGCATCGCGGGCCTCTGCTGGGGCTGGCCCTGGATGGGTTTGGGCTGGGACCGGACAATGAGTCCTGGGGCGGTGAACTTCTGCGGGTGGAGGGAGACTCCTTCGTGCGGCTGGGGCATTTGAAACGGCTGCTCCAGCCGGGGGGAGACGTGGCGGCGCGCGAGCCCTGGCGCATGGGCGCGGCGGCGCTGCACGGGATGGGACGTGGCGGCGACATCCCGACCCTGTTCCGGGATCAAAAACACGCCGCCCTGATGCCGCAACTGCTGGAGCGGGGATTCAACTGTCCGCCGACCAGTTCCTGTGGCCGCCTGTTCGATGCGGCTTGTGGGTTGCTCCAGGTCCGTCCCGTGGCGGCCTTCGAGGGGCAGGCCCCGATGGAACTGGAAGCCCTGGTGCGGACTCCCCGCGTGCTGGACAATGGTTGGCGCATTGATGCCGAGGGCGTGCTCGACTGTGGGCCGCTGCTCAATGTGTTGCCGGGGATGGACCCGACGGCCGGAGCGGAACTGTTTCATGGCACTCTGGCGGCGGCCCTGGTGGATTGGGTGCGCCAGGCCGTCGCCCGGGGCGGGCCGTCGGTGGTCGGGCTGTCGGGGGGCTGCTTCTTCAACCGTGTCTTGACCGGGGCGGTGAGCGCGGGCTTGCAAGATGCTGGTTTCCGGGTGCTGCGTCATGCCCGGGTCTCGGCGGGAGATCCGGGACTCAGTCTGGGGCAGGCCTGGATCGCCGCCCATCATCTCCGAACGCGGGCCGGTTGAACCTTGTGAGCGACGGCAAAAAGCGCAACAGTGGCCCGGGACTGGCTGCAAAGGATTCGAGGGGATATGGAAACCATCAACGACCTGATGGACCGTTCGCAGGTCAAGTTCGGCACCAGCGGGGCGCGCGGGCTGGTGGCGCGGATGACCGACCAGGTCTGTTACACCTATACCCGGGCCTTCTTGCAGCATTTGCGTGACCATCGGGGTTTGGCGGCGGATGCGGCGGTGGCCCTGGCCGGGGATCTGCGTCCCAGCACGCCGAGAATCATGACTGCCGTGGCCCGTGCGGTGACCGATCACGGGGGCCGTACAGTGAACTGCGGATTCATCGCTTCGCCCGCCGTGGCCTATTTCGGACTGCAACAGGGCCTGCCGTCGATCATGGTCACCGGCAGCCATATTCCCGACGACCGCAACGGCATCAAGTTCAATGGCGTTGACGGGGAAATCACCAAAGACGACGAGGAAGGTATTCGCAACCAATCGGTCAAAATCCCGGAGGGGCTGTTTGATGCAGCGGGAAAATTCATCGAAGCGCCGTCGCTGCCGGAGCGGGAACCCAAGGCGGAAACGCAATACTTGACTCGCTACCTGGATTTTTTACCGGCGGGTTGTCTGGCTGGAAAGCGGATTGGGATCTATGAACATTCCGGGGTGGCGCGGGACCTGTTGGGGGAGCTTTGTGAACGGTTGGGGGCCGAGGTGGTGCGCCTGGGCCGTTCCGAGACATTTATTCCGGTGGATACGGAGGCAATTCGCCCGGAAGATGTGGCGCTGGCCCGCGACTGGGTGCCGTCCCTCGGGCTGGATGCGCTGATTTCCACCGACGGCGATGCCGACCGGCCATTGATCGCCGACGAGACCGGCACCTGGATGCGCGGCGATGTGGCTGGAATCCTGTGCGCCCGTTATCTGGGAGCCAAGCAGGTGGTGACCCCGGTCAGTTCCAACAGCGCATTGGAGAAAAGCGGCTGGTTCGAGCGGGTGGTGCGGACCCGCATCGGCTCTCCCTATGTGATTGCCGGGATGGCGGAATGCCTGGCCGCCGGGGGGCAGGGCGTGGTCGGATACGAGGCCAACGGCGGGTTTCTGATCGCTGATTCCATAACCCTCGAAAGTCGCACTCTGGCCCCTCTGCCGACCCGCGACGCGGTGATCGTGCCGCTTTCCATTTTGCTGCTGGCGCAACAGTATAATTCTACACTGTCGGAATTATTGACAATTCTTCCGCGCCGGTTCACGGCCAGTAGTCGATTGAAAGATTTTCCCACCGAACGCAGCCGGGAAATCCTGGAACGGTTCAACGGATTGGGGGCTGAACAGGCCATCGCGACAGTTTTTAGGGGGATATTTGGCGAGGTTGCCGCCATTGATCATACGGACGGCACGCGGATAATCTTCGAAAATCAGGAAATCGTTCACTTGCGCCCGTCCGGCAATGCCCCGGAACTGCGCTGCTACAACGAGGCGGGCTGTGCCGCGCGGGCCGCCGAAATGAATCGTATCTGTTTGGAAATCATGGAAACATGGAGGAGCCGGTGATCGTTCCCGTCATTCTGTCCGGAGGTTCGGGGACGCGCCTTTGGCCGTTGTCCCGTCAGGCCTATCCGAAACAGTTCCTGCCGCTGCTCGGTACGGACTCGCTGTTTCAGGCCACGGTGCTGCGGGTGTCCTGCCTCGCCGACTACGGCAATCCGCTGGTGGTGTGCAACGAGGCGCACCGATTCCTGGTGGCCGAACAGTTGAAGCAGTTGGGGGTCGAGGCGGCAGGCATCCTGCTCGAACCCATTGGCCGCAACACCGCACCCGCCGTCGCCTGCGCCGCCTTGCAGGCCTGTGCCACCGACGAAGAGGCGCTCCTGCTGGTGATGCCGTCCGACCATGTGATCGGCCGCCATGAGGCCTTTGTGACCGCCGCCGCTGCCGCCGCGCGGGCCGCCGCAAAGGGCGCCCTGGTGACCTTCGGCGTGGTGCCCGGCGGTCCGGAAACCGGATATGGCTACATCCGCGCCGACCGGAAGGGGCAGTCCCTCGATGAAGCCGGGGACCTGCCGGTCTGGCCGGTGAAGCAGTTTGTCGAGAAGCCGGATCTGCAAACCGCTGAAAAATATGTCTCATCCGGCGATTACTTCTGGAACAGCGGCATGTTCATGTTCCGCGCCCGCAGCTATCTCGATGAGTTGGAACGGCACGCGCCGCAAATGATCGGGCCGACTCGCGACAGCGTCAATAAGGCGGTGGTCGATCTGGATTTTATTCGATTACAGGCCAAGGCATTTGCGGAATGTCCATCGAATTCAATAGATTATGCGGTGATGGAGAAAACCGACCGGGCGGTGGTGGTGCCGCTGGATGCCGAGTGGAGCGATGTGGGGTCCTGGTCGTCGTTGGCCGATGCGTTGCCCGCCGATGCGGGGGGCAATGTCACCAGCGGCGATGTGCTGCTGCGGGATAGCAAAAACAGCTATCTGCGCAGCGAAAACCGGCTGATAGCGGGGATCGGGCTGACCGACATGGTGGTCATCGAGACGGCGGACGCGGTTCTGGTGGCCGACAAAAGCCAGGTCCAGGAGGTCAAAGAGATCGTCGCCCAGTTGAAGGCCGCCGGGCGTCCGGAGGAAACCCATCATGTGCGGGTCTACCGGCCCTGGGGCTCTTATGAGACCATTTCCGAATGCCAGCGGTTCAAGGTCAAGCGCATCCTGGTCAATCCCGGCGCGGCCCTGTCGCTGCAACTGCATCACCATCGGGCGGAACATTGGGTGGTGGTGGCCGGAACCGCCCGCGTCACCCGGGACAAGGAGGAACTGCTACTGACCGAGGATCAGTCGGTTTACCTGCCGTTGGGGACCCTGCACCGATTGGAGAATCCCGGCAAGATTCCGCTGGAAATCATCGAGGTGCAGACTGGAAGTTATCTGGAGGAAGACGATATCGTCCGCTTCTCGGATGTGTACGGACGGGAAAAAATTGCCTAGCTTCGGGTATGGCCGCGGAAATTAACCGTAATTACAGATTTTATCGGTAAATATAGGACTTCCGGGCGGATTGCCGCGGAAAGACACCTGTTCGATGGGGGCGATCCAAGGCATCTGGCGGCCATGCCCTTGTAAAATCCGTTAAACTGAGACGGTTAAAAGTGTCAGTTCTTTTTACAAAATGTGTCCATCTCGAACAGGGGGTTCCGCCTAACGCTATACGGCAGAATAGGTTATTGAGTTGGCACATGATTTGCTAGTATCACTCCGAGCAGTCGTTTGGCGTAAAATCTCTGAGGATTTTGTCAAAAACATGCTGTGACGTCGCGGTCGGTATTGGGAGGTACGGGGCGCGGATGGAAGAGGAACGAGATTTGCAGTCGATCGCGTGTGGGGCGCGGCATCTGTTAGGTGACAATGGGGATGGCCAAAGCCGCCCAAGAGCATTTGAGAGAGGAATTGTGATGGAAAATTCGACAGATCCTGGGAGCCGTTGGTCCGGTCGTGCTGCGATCGGCTTCGTCGCCACGCTTTCCGTTGTGGGCTGGCTTTCCATCAGCGCGGCTGTCTCTTTTTTATTTCCCGGTGAAGGGGGAACGTCGCAGATGGCCAACGACGAAATGTCACCGGATCAGCTCAATAATCTCGCGACCGCAGCCGGTGGGCCCGACTGCATGACGATGACCGCCGAGGAAATCAAGGCTCTGCCCATTGATGCGAAGATCGACCCGGCCTGCTCGGAACGGGTTCGCACGTCCGGGGCTGCCGCCGAATAAGGCGGTGGCTGCCCGGCGGGTGTTGCCGCTTACGATCCTGGGGCACGAGCGATTCGTGCCCTTTTTCATGCGGATACGCTTGCGGATCGGGGCCTGAAAACCGCCCTTTGCGGGGAGCGGTGGAGAACGCCGTCTTTTTGTGATGTTTTTGCAACGCTCCTGTCCCGTTCTCCAGCATTTTGATGGCGCCATGGCCGCGAAAGCCAGGGCTCCGCTGGCGCTTCACGAATCTGTCATAAATCCTGACATGCTCCCGAAACTTCATAATCGCGCCCGGACGTTCGCCTTTGGGGTGTTTTTTGTCGAAAGAAGCTCTTGCTGCTTTCCCAGGCGTAATCCCTGAGTCCCGCCCAAGGTTATTTTTTTAAAGACCCACGTCCGAAATTTGATATAAACGGGCGGCTTGGGGAATGAGTGCTTTGGGATGTATGTGCCGAAGAGTGGTGCAGTGAGTTGCGACACCCTGCAAAACGGGGGTGCGCGTTGAGTCTGTTTCAATTGACGTCGGAAAAGGGAGAGCGGTCGTGATACGACTGTTCGGGCATCACATTGCGTTTCATGCGATTGTCATGGCCGTGCTGGAAGCAGGCACGTTCTATCTGCTATTGATCGCCGCCGAAATGGCGCAGGCCTGGTATTGGGGGCAGCCGGTCCGCTTTCATCCCAAAATCCCATCGCTGACCCTGGCTTTGCCGGTCATCGCGTTCATGGTCATGGCCGGGCTGGGGCTCTATAACCGGCAGATTTTTGCCGATATCCGTACGTCCATGAAGTACGCGATCATGGCTTTTCCGCTGATCTACGTGGCCATGAGTCTCTATGTTTTCATCTATTCCCGGTTCATCGACATAGACCCGGCGCCCTATTTTACCATCTGCATTCTCATGTTGCCGGTGGCCTTTGGGGTGATTTTCGGAATGCGGGCGCTGTTTATCGAGGTGCTGGGTTTCGAGGTTTTCAAGCGGCAGGTCCTGGTGCTCGGGACCGGCGGTCTGGCGGCTCGGATCGCCCGTCTGGTGCATCATTCCGGACGTCATCATTTCGCCATTGCGGGCTTCATCCATATGGGTGAGGAATTGAGCGAGGACCCACCACCCGAGGTGTCGCCGGTGTTGCCCTTAAGTCTGGTCCAGGAGCGCGGGGCGTTAAAAAAATACGTTCTGGAAAAGGGCATTGATGAAATCGTTTTCGCCTCCCGCGAGCGGCGGCGCTCGAAGAAGAATGCCGCATTCGGTCTGCCGGTCTGGGAACTGCTCGATTGCAAGATCGCCGGGGCCCAGATCACCGATTACCCCTCGTTCTGGGAACGGGAGGCGGGGGAACTGGACCTCGACGAATTGCAGCCAGGCTGGCTGTTGTCCTCCAGTGGATTCCGCATTGCCCCCTCGCGCAAATTGATGAAGCGGACTTTCGACATCGTTGTCAGTTTGCTGATTCTGGTGTTCAGCCTGCCGCTCTCGTTGCCCGCCGCCATCCTGGTCAAGCTGACCAGCCCGGGGCCGGTCTTCTATCGTCAGGAGCGGGTGGGGCTGGATGGTAAGCCTTTCGATGTGCTGAAACTGCGCAGCATGCGCAATGACGCCGAGAAGGACGGGCCGCAGTTTGCCAAGAAGGGTGACGCCCGCGTGACCCCGGTAGGTCGGGTCATCCGGTTGACCCGGATTGATGAGATCCCCCAGATCATCAACGTGCTGCGCGGCGACATGAGCTTCATCGGCCCGCGTCCGGAACGCCCCTTTTTCGTCAATACCTTGTGCGAGAGCATCCCGTTTTATAACGAGCGCCATACGGTCAAGCCGGGCATCTCCGGCTGGGCGCAGATCAACTATCCCTATGGGGATTCCCTCGAAGACGCCAAGCGCAAGCTGGCCTTTGATCTGTACTACATCAAGAACGGCAGTAGCTTTCTGGATTTCCTGATTCTGTTGCAGACCGTCCGGGTCGTCTTGTTCCCCGGCGGGGCCGGAGCCCGTTAACGCGCATCCGGGTTCGCCTTCAGGTGGGGTTCGAGAATGCGGGCCAACTCGATGATGTGGGGGTCCTGGAACATCTGATCGTGCCAGCCGGTGACCGGTTCGGTGTTGCGCAGATCCGGGATCAGTCGCTCCCAGGGGCGGAACAGCAGATATCGCAGACGCCGCGCGGTGGTCGACATGATCAGCACTACCGGTCCGTCGTAGGGGGCCGGGGTGAAGCGGCACATGGCTTCCACCTGGGCGGTCAGACCTTGATCGGTGAAAATCTGCTGCAACGGTCGATGAAACCATTTTTCCGCCGGTTTGCCGATGGCTAGGGCGAGGGCACGGACCATCCGGAAAATGCCGTGACTGAGCCGGGGCAGATAGGGAAAGAAGGTGTCGAGCAGGATCACCGGAGCCACCGTGCGGCCCTGGGCGCGCAACAGCCGCGCCACCTCCAGAGCCACCACGCCGCCGAGGGAGAATCCGGCGATCACATAGGGACCGTTGGGCTGGCGAGTGCACATTTCCGTCACGTAGCGCTGGGCCAGTTGGTCGATTTCCAACCGCAGGTCCTCGCCGGGACGGCGCGGCGGCACCAGGGCATAGAACGGCCGGGAGGGGTCGATGCGCCGGGCCAGGACGCTGAAGCTGACCAGATCCCCATGCCCGGGGGCGACATAGAACACCGGCAATCCCCGGTGTCCCGCCTGGACCTGCACCAGATGGCCGTGGAAGCGTTCCTCGGCCCGTTGCATCTCCTCGGCCAGGGCTTCGATGGTCGAGGTCTGCATCACCGCCATGGGGGAGACGCGCTGTCCCAGTTGCTCCTGAATGCGGGTCACCAGCCGCAGGGCCATCAGGGAATGTCCGCCCAGTTCGAGGAAATTGTCCCGCACCCCGATGTTCGACTGGTGCAGGACCTCTTCCCAGATTTGCACCAGGGCCGTTTCCATGTTGGTGCTGGGCGCCACATAGGGGGCCCGCAACCCCTCCTCGGTGCCGGTGGGCTCGGGCAGGGCGGCCATGTCCACCTTGCCGCTGGGCAGCAGGGGCAGGGCTTCCATGGGAATGATATGGGACGGCACCATATAGGACGGTAACCGTTCGGTCAAAAACCCGCGCAGCAGGGTGGGGCCCACGTTCGGGTCGGTGAGCACCACATAGGCGACCAGACTGCCTTCGCTGCCGCCCGGGGCATGGACCGTGACCACGGCTTCGGCAATGGCCGGATGGTCGCGCAGTTTGCCTTCGACGGCCCCCGGTTCGACCCGGAAGCCCCGCACCTTGACCTGTGAATCCAGGCGTTCGAGAAATTGCAGGGTGCCATCCGGTCGCCACATGACCAGATCGCCGGTCCGGTACAGGCGGGCCTCGAAATCCGCCTGGAAGGGGTCGGTGACGAAGGCCCTGTCGGTCAGGTCCGGTCGATGCAGGTAGCCGCGCGCCAACCCCGCACCGCCGAGCACCAGTTCGCCCGGCACTCCCACCGGCTGCGGGTGCAGTTGCGCATCGACCACATGGGCGGTGGCTCCGGCCACCGGACGGCCGATGGGCAGGCGTCCGCTTTCACCACGCCCACAGAGCAGATGGGTGGCGTAGATGGTGGCTTCGGTCGGTCCGTAGAAGTGGTGCAGCCGGGCCGGATTGCGATTCTGGAAGCGTTCGGCCAGTTCGCCGGTCAGCGGTTCGCCACCGCAGATCACATGGCGCAGGGCCTTGCATTGGCTCAGATCCGGGTCTTCGCACAGATGCGCCAACAAAGACGGAACGCAAGAGATCGCGGTAATCTTGTAGTGGCGCAGGGCGGCGACCATTTCCGACGGGTCCTGTTGAATGCCGGCCCGGGGCAGCACCACCCGCGCCCCGGCGATCAGCGGCGCAAACAGCTCCCACACCGAAGGATCAAAACTCAGCGGAATGGTTTGCAGCAGGCGGTCGTCGCTCCCCAGGCCCAGGGTTTGGACCTTCCAGAGCAGCCGCTGGCTGGCCGCCCGGTGGGAAATCATCACCCCCTTGGGGCGCCCGGTGGAGCCGGAGGTAAAAATCACATAGGCCAGGGATTCCGGGTCCGCCTGTTCCTCCAGCGGGCTCGGTTCGCCATCGGTGGGAAACTGTGACAGCGGCAGCACCACGGCGAGACTGTGGATATGTTCCGGCAACCGGTCGAGCAGGGCGTCCTCGGCCAGGATGACCCGGGGCGCGCCGTCTTCGATCAGGGTCGCCAGATGCTCGCGCGGGTAGGCCGGGTCCAGGGGCAGATAGGCGCCGCCCGCCTTCAAGGTGGCGAGCACCGCGACGCCCATTTCCGGCGACCGTTTGAGAAAGATTCCCACCGCCACGTCACGGCCGACACCCCGTTGCCGCAGCAGGTTGGCCAGCCGACCGGCGCGCCGTTCCAGTTCACCGTAGGTCAGGGACTCGGCTTTCGATCCGTTGACTTTCTGCAAGGCGACGGCCTCGGGCGTGCGGGCCGCCTGACGGGCGATCAACCGATGCACCAGGGTCTCCTCCGGATCGGCCACCAGCGGACTGGTCGACCAGGCATTCAGTTGCCACTGGGCAGAATCGGGGATCATGTTCAATTGGGCAACCGGCGTAGTCGGGCGGGCCACTGCATCGGCGAGCAATTGCAGATAATGGTCGGCCATATGGGCGACGGTGGCGGTATCGAACAGATCGGTGGCGAAATTGAAGGTGCCGCGCAGTTGATCGCCGGTGCGGAAGAATTCCAGGTTAAGGTCGAACTGTCCTTCCTGTTGCGGCAGGATCAGGGGCGTAAACTGCAAGTCGTCCGGGGCGGCGGATTCCGACTCTGCCCCGATTTCGGTCAGACCGAAGGCGATCTGGAACAGCGGGGCGGCACTGGGGTCGCGGACCGGATTGATCTGTTCGACCAGGGCGGAAAAGGGCAATTCCTGATGATCCAGGGCGGCCAGCAGGGTCTTGCGCACCTGGGCGGCGAACTGGGCAAACGGCAGGTCGTCCGCCACCTCGGCCTTGAGCACCAGGGGATTGGCGAAATAGCCCATGGTGTCCTCGAAGCCCGGATGGAGGCGTCCGGAACTGATGGTGCCCAGGGCGAAGGTCGTTGTGCGGCTGTAGCGCCGCAGCAAAATCTGGAAGGCGGCGAGCAGCAGGACAAAGGGGGTGACTCCCAAATGGGTCGCCGCGTCGCGCAGATCCTCGGCCAGTTCCGGCGACAGAGTCAACGGGATCGAGTCCCCGGCAAAACTCTGCCGTGGCGGGCGCGGACGGGCCACCGGCAGAGTCAGCATGGGCGGCAGGTCGCTCAATTGCCGTCGCCAGTAGGCGAGATCCAGGGTGCCGCGTACTCCGGCCAGTTGGCCTTCCTGGCGGCGCAAGTAATCCATATAGGGTTTGGGCGTCGTCCCGGGGGCGGGCCGACCGTCCCTGGCGGCGGCATAAAAAGTGCGCAGGTCGTCGAACAGCACATTCATCGACCAGCCGTCGCAGATCAGGTGATGCAGGCACAGCAACAATAGATGCCGCTCCCCGTGCCGGAACAAGGTGGCCCGGGCCAGCGGCGAGCCACTCAGGGCGAAAGGTCGATGGGCGTCGTCGATGATCCGTGGCAGCGGATCGGTTGCCGGGTCCAACGCGCTTTCCATTAGGCCCAACGGCGGTCCGTCCGCGTCCAGGATCGCCGGTTCCCAGGCCGGTTCACCGTGGCGATGGGTCAGGGCAAGGCGCAGCACCTGATGGCGTTGCACCAGTTCGGCCAGGGCTTGGCGTAGCACCGCCTTGTCCAGCGGCCCGCGCAGTTCAATGGTCAGGTTGACGTTGTAGGCACTGCTGTCGGGTACCAGATATTGCTGGAACCACAAGGCCCGCTGACCCCGGGTGAGAGGCAGCCAAGGCGGCGTGCCGGGAGTCTGGTCGGGGGGGGCGAGCAGCGCCGGGCGACGCGCGCCGGCCTGCCGCTGGCGCTCCAGATCGTCGCTCAACTCGGACAGACTGCGGTCCTGCATGAAGGTGGTCAGCGGGACATCGAAGCCCAAATGTTCCTCAATGCGATGGGCCAAGGCGGCGGCGGCCAGGGAATCAAGCCCGAAAGCTTGCACCGGGCAATGGATGTCGATGGTCTCCTGGGGCTGACCCAGGGTGGCCGCCAACTGACGTTGCAACAGGCTACGCAAGTCGTCGGGATCACTCGACGGCGGGGTCGCAGCGATGGGGGCCTTATCGGTGGTCGGGATGTCGGCCCAGACTTCGTCCAGGGTGCCGTCCAACAAACTTTCCCGCACCCGATGGCGCATGATCTTGCCGCTGGAGGTCTTCGGCGCGCGGCCCGGTCGGGTCAGGTACAACTGGGCGATGGGCACCTCGAATTCGGCCAGGATGGCGGCGCGGGCGGCGGCGGCCACCTCGGCCAGATCGTGATTGCGGTATTGGCGGGTCAGTTCATGGACCAGCACCAGCCGTTCCTCGCCGTCCAAGTCGAGGGCGAAGGCGGCCCCTCCGGCGGCAGCCAGAACCGGATGGCTGCGTTCGGCCATCAGTTCCACATCCTGGGGATAGATGTTGCGGCCGTGGATAATGATCAGATCCTTGTGCCGTCCGGTGACGAACAGTTCCCGGTCGTCGAGGAAGCCCAGGTCGCCGGTGCGCAGGAACGGTCCGGCCTCGGGCTCTTCGGCCAGCCGGGCCCCGAAGGCGGCCTCGGTTTCCTCGGCGCGATTCCAATATCCCCGCGCCACGTTGGGACCGGTGACCCAGATTTCCCCGACCTGCCGGTCGGGCAGCCGTTGGCGGCCCTGCGGATCGACGATGACAATTTGTTGGTCCTGGATGGTACGGCCGCTGCTGACCAACAGGGTCGCCTGCGGATCGTCCATGGCCACCGGCGTCGCCCGGTGACTTTCCAGATCGGCGATGGCATAGGGCCGGACCACCGGCAATTCGGTCTTGCGTCCGCCGCCGACGATCAACGTGCCTTCGGCCAGGCCGTAATTGGGGTAATGGGTCTCGGCCCGGAATCCCTGTTCGGCAAAGGTGGCGGCGAAACTGCCGAGGGTCCCTGCGCGCACCGGCTCGGCCCCGTTGAAGGCGACCTTCCAGCTGGACAGGTCCAGCCCCTGACGTTCTTCCGGGGTCGTTCGATCGACGCAGAGGTCATAGGCGAAGTTGGGGCCGCCGCTGGTATGGGGGCGGTATTTGGAAATCGCCCGCAGCCAACGGACGGGTTTCTGAATGAAGCGGATCGGCGGCATCAGCACCGACTGGGTGCCCAGGTACAGGGGTTGCAGCAGACAGCCAATCAGCCCCATGTCGTGATACATGGGCAGCCAGGACAGCATGGGCGTGTCCTCGGCATGGCCGGTGGCTTCCTCGATCATGCGCATGTTGGCCATCAGGTTGCCATGGGTGACCATCACCCCCTTGGGCGACGAGGTGGAGCCGGAGGTATATTGCAAAAAGGCCAGATCGCCCGACTTGACCGACGTCGGCAGGGGCGCGGCCGACGGGGCGGCATCCTCGATTTGCAGCCAGTCGGGTTGACACAGCAACGGATTGGCATCCCGTGCCTCGCCGGTCTTTTCCATCACCTCGCGGTTGGTCAGCACGACACTGGGACGGCAATCCTCGATCATCGCCTCGATGCGCGACAGGGCGCGGCTCGACATGGGGGCGGGCGACGGCACGGCCACCGCTCCTGCATAAAGGCAGCCGATGAAGGCGGTGACGAAGTCCAGGCTCGGCGGCACCAGCAGCAGCACCCGGTCGCCGGGGGTATGATGCATCCGCAGCAGCGCTGCGACGGCCCGGGCCTGTTCGTCCAGTTCCCCGTAGCGGAGCCGTGCGCTTTCCGTTTCCCCGTCGGCCAGAAAGGTCAGGGCCAGACGCTCCGGATGCTGTTGGGCGCGCCGTTGCAGCGTATCGACCAGGGTCTGGGTCTCGGAGGCCCGCCGGAGGGTGAAAGTCATACGGAACAGATCCGTTTTGCTGCGCGAACGTCTAGCGTCTTCCGATGTCCTTCGGCAGGGACTTGAAGGGTCGAACCGTTCTCTCGGTTAACAGGGGTATCCCCTTCTACCATAAACGAAAGTGGTTGATTCCCACCGGTCGAGCGTGGATGATGGCGATGCTAGGCGAGAGCTTCTGCATTGGCAAGAAGTTCGTGGGGCGTCATTGCAGGGGAGTCAGGCGTGTTGGCGGGGGTGAGGACGCTCGAAAGGACTCTTCGCCGCCGGGCCGGACCGGGGCGGACCTGTTTTGATTCCCATGCCGCGCCGCTCCCCGCCCATATGACCGTGGCCCCCGGAGAGGTCCATCTGTGGGCCACCGCCTTGGATGCCATGGATAATTCCGATATCAATCTGGAAATTCTCTCCCCTTCCGAGCGGGCGCGCGGTGCCGCTCTCCACCAGCCCCTGCACCGGCGGCGCTACTGGGCGGCCCATTGTTTGTTGCGTCGGGTGCTGGCCGCCTATACGGCACGGCGTCCGGGCGATTTGACCTTTGTCCACGGACCGCAGGGCAAACCCGCCCTGTCCGAGGCATCGGAGTCGGCCTCGATCACCTTCAATCTGAGCCATGGCGGTGATGAATTTTTGATGGCGGTGGCGCGGGATCGCGAAGTGGGGGTGGATGTGGAGCCGTTGGCGGACCTGCCCGAATCCTCCTCGGCCCTGGCCCGCGCCTGGTTCACCGAACGGGAAAACCGCGAACTGGCGGCGCTGCCCGTCAATGTCCGAGACCAAGCCTTCCTCAGTGCCTGGACCCGCAAGGAAGCGGTGGGCAAGGCCCTGGGGCTCGGGCTGGGCTTGTCACCGGAGGCGGTCGAAGTCAGTCTGCGCCCGGACCATCCGGCCCGCCTGCGACGTCTCAACGGAGATCGCGGCGCCGCCGACACCTGGCACCTTTATCATTTGGAACCGAGTCACGGGCACCTGGGTGCCCTGGCCTTAACCGGGCGGGCTCCGCGCATTATTGCGCGTCGTCTGATCCCGCCCCTGGCGTCTGGGGACGCGTCAACCGGAGGAAATATCCCATGAGCAGCGAGCCGTTTTTCAAAGATGTCCGTAAATTTATGGCGGCGGAGGATGTCATTTCCGATGCCGACGGCATTGCCAGCTATACGCAAAACACCAGCGGTCTGGTGCGCAGCGTGCCGGGCATCGTCAAGCCCAAGAGCACCGAACAGGTGCAACAGGTGGTGCAGGCGGCCAACAGCCACAAGATGCCGCTCTACAGCTTCAGCCGGGGCCGCAACTGGGGCATGGGCTCCAAACTGCCGGTCAAGGACGGCTGCGTGTTGGTGGACCTGTCGGGCATGGACAAGATCCACGAGGTCAACGACACCTTCGGCTATGCGGTCATCGAGCCCGGCGTGACCCAGCGCCAGCTCTCCGAACACCTGAAGGCGATGAAGTCGCGGTTTTTCCTCGACGTCACCGGCTCCGGGGCCGAGACCAGCATCCTCGGCAACATGATGGAACGGGGCGTTGCCTACAACACCCTGCGCATTGAGCTGTTGCAGCAGATGCAGGTGGTGCTGGGCACCGGCGAGGTATTGGAGACCGGGTTCGGTCACTATGCCGGAAACAAGGTGCAGAATATTTGCAAGTTCGGCATCGGCCCGGGCCTCGAAAGCCTGTTCGTGCAGTCCAACTTCGGCATCGTCACCCGCATCTCCTTCAAGCTGGTGCCCATCCCCGACTTCCAGGCGACCTTCGTGGTCAGCCTGAAGCGCAAGGAAGACCTGGGCGATCTGGCCGATGCCATGCGCGAGCTGACCCAGCAGGGGCTGATGGAAAGCGTCGTCCATGTGGGCAACGCCCGGCGCAGTCAGGTGACGGTGACGCCGATCATCTACAACTACATGAAACAGCAGGGCATGAACCCGACCCGCGAGGATGCGGAAAAGGTGGTCAACAGCCAGCTTTCCGGCGACTGGAGCGCGCTCGGCTGCGTCATGGGCACCCGTGGCCATGTGTTCCATTGCGTGCGCAAGATCCGCAGCAAGCTGAAACGGTTCGGCAAGTTCCAGGTGATGACCCCGGGCATTCGCGAGTTCGCCAAGGCGGCGCTGAATTTTGTGCCGCTGAAGAATCCGCGCATCTTCCTCAATGCCATGGACCCGCTGCTCAAACTGCCGCACGGCGAGCCCAGCAACGCCGCCCTGCACAGCACCTACTGGACGACGGCCGATTCATCGCCCGATCCGACCGATCCCGACAAGGGACCGGGCGGCATCATGTTCTGTTGCCCCATCGTGCCGATGGAAAGGGACATGGTGAATCTCGCCATGCAGAAGACCGAGCAGATTGGCAAGGAACTGGGCTTCGACATCGCCGTGACCCTGAACAACATGCATGGCATGACCATGGAAGGGGTGGTCAGCATCGACTACGACAAGCGCGATCCGGAACAGGCCAAACGGGCCGTCGCCTGCATGCGCGCCCTCAATCAGGCCTACATGGACATGGGGGCCACGCCCTACCGCATGGATATCGAGAACATGGACCTGATCCTCGATCCCGAGGACAGCTTCTGGAAAACGGCCCGCGCCCTCAAGAGCGTGCTCGATCCCAACGGCATCCTGTCGCCGGGGCGGTTCAGCCTGGATTGATCCAGGCCCCCTTCGACAGGCTCAGGGTGAGGACTAAACACAAACCCTCATGCCGAGGAGCGCGCACCCACCCTCATGCTGAGGAACGCACACCCCCCCTCATGCTGAGCTTGTCGAAGCATGAGGGTGTCGAAGCGTGGTTTAATAAATGCACTG
Source organism: Magnetospira thiophila (assembly GCF_054657015.1). Taxonomy (NCBI): domain Bacteria; kingdom Pseudomonadati; phylum Pseudomonadota; class Alphaproteobacteria; order Rhodospirillales; family Thalassospiraceae; genus Magnetospira; species Magnetospira thiophila. The sequence continues at coordinate 1,291,156 of NZ_BAAHXF010000002.1, read as the reverse complement.
TCACCGTAACTCTGTCACCGTAACTCAAAACCGGTCACGCCCGGTCGTATCGGGATTCGTACGGTGGCATCACCGAAGCATTTTGAGCTGGTCCCGGAAAATCGGACAGTGAGTTAAGGTGTATTCCCCGAGTTACGGAGGAATACGAGATGACGAAGCGACGGACGTTCACGTCGGAATTCAAGGCCAAGGTAGCGCTGGAAGCGCTACGGGGCGACAAGACGATCCAGGAGATTGCGTCGCGGCACAAGGTCCACCCGAACCAGGTCAGCACCTGGAAGCGCCAAGCAGTGGAAGGTTTGGGCGAGGTGTTTTCGAATGGATCGGAGCGTGACAAGCGGGACCATGAGGAAGAGGTCCGCGACCTTCATGCCAAGATCGGCCAACTGACGGTGGAGCGGGATTTTTTGGCCAGAGGGCTCAAGCGATGAGCCGGGAGGAGCGCAAGGCGATGGTGCGCCGCGACGTTCCCGGACCGAGCTTGAGCCGCCAATGCGAGATCCTGTCGATCAGCCGGTCCTCGTTCTATTACCGGACCAAGGGCGAGAGCCCTGAGAATCTGGCTCTGATGCGGCGCATCGACGCGTTGTTCCTGAAGTATCCCTTCTTCGGCAGCCGCCAGATGGCTCGGCAACTGCGGCGCGACGGGATCGTCGTCGGGCGTCACCGGGTGCGCCGCCTGATGCGCAAGATGGGCCTGTCGGCCATCTACCAGGCCCCCAGGACCAGCATTCCGCATCCGGAGCACCGGGTCTATCCGTACCTGCTGAAAGGCTTGGCCATCGAGCGTCCGAACCAGGTCTGGTGCGCCGACATCACCTACATTCCGGTTCAACGGGGCTTCTTGTACCTGGTCGCCATCATGGACTGGGCAAGCCGCCACGTCTTGGCTTGGCGGCTGTCCAACACCATGGATGCCGCCTTCTGCGTCAAAACCCTCAAGGAGGCCATGGCCCGCTACGGCGCCCCGGAGATCTTCAATACCGATCAGGGCAGCCAGTTCACCAGTGTCGCCTTCACAAGCATTCTGAAGGACGCCGGCGTGAGAATCTCCATGGACGGCCGGGGTCGCTGCATGGACAACGTCTTCATCGAGCGCCTGTGGCGTTCCCTGAAGTACGAGGCGGTCTACCTGCAAGAGCTGGCCGACGGCTTCGAGGCGCAGCGTATCATCGGCGACTGGTTCGGCTTCTACAACACCGAGCGCCCCCACTCGGCGCTGGGTGGCCTCACCCCCGCCGAAGCCTACCAAATCGGCGGCGACGGCGGGCCTGTGGATATGATGGATACGCCTCGCGGCTTACCCACATCCCCACAGGCTCAACAGCAACAAGGAAATATGATAAATAGGGAATTGGCGGCATGATCAGAATGCGGAATACACCTTAACCGAGCCGCCAAACTGTCCAACATTGTGGGACCAGCTCATTTGAAGTTACGAAGTGATAAGGATTCAATATGCATTTGGTGTAACCTTCATTTCCGCCGAGTTCATTTATTTCCCGGAGGGTGCCTCTGGAATTGTTGCATGGATGCACGCTCTTAGTTCGTCGGAAGCCTCGCTAAGATCAGCAGCATCCCAAAGAATATGAAGGTGGTGATTAGTGTCGAAATGCGTCCCTCTGCCTTGGCTTGCCCGCCGTTGGAACTCACTTTTTTCACATGTGTAGATGACGGGTTTACCAAGACAGAGGTGGCCTGGGAAATTCAGACAGGGGGTTAATTGGATTTTCTGCCTGAGAGCGGCGATGATGCCGTTGATCGGGAGGAACCATGACGAAGCGTACACGGCGGAACCACACAGCGGCTTTCAAGGCGAAGGTGGCTTTGGCGGCGATCAAGGGAGACAAGACGCTGGCCGAGTTGGCGCAGCAGTTTGATGTGCATCCGAACCAGATCACGACCTGGCGAGGGCAATTGCTGGAGGGGGCATCGGGGGTTTTCGGCGCGAGCCGATCCCAGGCGACGGTGCCGGTTGATCTGAAGGAGTTGCATGCCAAGATCGGCCAATTGACGTTGGAGAATGATTTTTTGGCCGGTGCGCTCGACAAGGCCGGCATGTTGAGCGTAAAGCGATGATCGACCGTGACCATGCCCTGCCGCTGAAACGGCAGGCGGAGGTGCTGCGGCTTAGTCGCGCCAGCCTCTATTACCAGCCCCGACCGGTGTCTGCCGCCGATCTGGCCATCATGCGTCGGATCGACGCATTGCACCTGGACTTTCCGTTCGCAGGCAGCCGGATGCTGCGCGATTTCCTGCGCAACGAGGGCGTTGAGATCGGCCGCGATCATGTCATCACGCTGATGCGGCGCATGGGGATCGAGGCCTTGTACCGGCGACCAAACACGTCAAAACCAGCAGCGGGACACAAGATCTATCCGTACCTGCTGCGCGGCCTACCCATCCTGCGTCCCAATCAGGTATGGGCGATGGACATTACCTACATCCCCATGGCGCGGGGGTTCGTCTATCTCTGTGTGGTGCTCGACTGGTGCAGCCGCCGGGTTCTGTCTTGGCGGGTGTCGATCACCATGACCGTGGATTTCTGTCTGGAAGCGGTCGAAGACGCGCTGGCCAAGTATGGCAAGCCGGAGATCTTCAACACCGACCAAGGCAGCCAGTTCACCAGTGCCCCATTCACCGGCCTGCTGCTGGACAACGGCATCGCCCTCAGCATGGATGGCAAAGGAGCTTGGCGGGATAACGTCTTTGTCGAACGGCTGTGGCGCTCGGTGAAGTACGAGGAGGTCTATCTTCGGGCCTACGACAGCGTTGGCGAGGCGCGGACCTCGCTCGGCCGCTATTTTGACTTCTACAATGGCAAGAGGCCACATTCGAGCCTCGGTCGGGTGCCGCCGGATAGGATCTACTTTGACAACCAGCCCCAGGCGGTGGCAGCATGACGTTCACTGCCGATGCGGGGCCCCACTCCAGTCGGGCTACGCCCTCCCTGCGTGAGGCCCCGCATCGGCGATACAACACGGCAACCGGCAGAGGCTCCACTTATCCAACGCCAAAAACTGTCTGAACAATCCCGGCCAGCTCTCTTCCACTAGCGACACCCTTTTTCAGTGCTTCGAACCGATCCCAGCCTGTAAAGGTTAGCGTCAGGCTGTAACCCCCACCAATGTAACCTTCTCCCTTGGCAAGTTTTGCCTCCAACAGGTACTCGATAACGAATTCAAATGCATCTGGCGTCGGGGAGCCAATTTCTGATCCCAATCTCTCAAACGTGACTTCAATCTCCTCTGCGGGTGCATTGGCGACATAGCCGAGAATCAGCACCATAGTATCGGCTTGTTCACGAGGAGATGGTTTGGGCGGGTCTTTGAAAATCCTTGTCAGGTCTTTGGAGTCAAACACCGGCACACGCCCATTACCTGAATTTCGTCTGATGGCATGGGGTACATAGGGAGCGTTTAGTTTATTCTTTGAACGGAGGCTGCCTGCGAGTTTGTTGTAAGCGGTGTCCCGCTTACATTCAAGCGCACTCTTTCCCCAAAATCAAAGTGAAGACCGGATTACGGTGACAGTGCACTCTTTCGGATTACGGTGACAGGATTACGGTAACAGCGCACTCCTTCCCCAAAATCAAGGTGAAGACTGCATAGCTGTCACCATCCTCTTGGCAGGTCATACGTTCGTTCAAGAAGCAGAAGGGGCCTGCCCCGTCTCGTTGCCCTTCCGCCAGTCGTCGATGGCTTTCATGGCGTAGTCGTAGGCCATGTCGGCGATCTTCGGGCCGTCCTTGTAGGCCATGATGGCGAAGTCGCCGGTCGGCGGCGACAGGTACAGGTCGGCCAGTCCGCTCATGGATTGCTTGTATTGGGCGATGCCGCCGATGGCGGTGGCGCGGGCGACGATGGACATGATGCCGGGCACGTTCATCGTTTGGGAGAAGGGATTGAGCTTGGACCTCAGGACCTGCCATCCCGACAGGCCGCCGTCGTAGGGTTCGTTGGCGGTCATGTCGTTTTGCGGGTCCACGTCGACGGCGATGATTTTGCCACCTTCGTTGTAGCGCAGCATGATGTCTACCGGCAGATTGTTGAGCAGCGCCCCATCCACATGCAGGTCGCCATCTTCGATGAACGGCGGGAACAGGGCGGGCGGCGTGTTGCTGGCCAGCACGGCGCGATAGAGCGGCCCCCGATCGTGCACCCGCACCCTGGCCCGGCTGATGTTGCAGGACACACTGTAATAGCGGTGCCACAGGTCTTCCACCGTATGGTCGCCACAGATGCGGCGGACACCGGACGAAAACTTCTTGCCCGAGAACAAGGAGACCATGGGCACCGTCATCTCGTCCCCGGCCAGGCACAGGTCGACGGTCTCCTTGAGAATCTGGCCCGGGTCGTGCTGCATGGCCACCTGGGAGCCGATCAGCGCCCCCATGGAGGTGCCGCCGACCAGATCAATGGGAATGCCGTGTTGGCGCAGGGCGCGAATCACCCCCACATGGGCAAAGCCGCGCGCCCCACCGCCGCCGAACACCAGGGAGACGGCGCGCCCGGTGAGGAAGCGGGCGAGGCGGGCATAGTCTTCTTCCCGGCCCAGATGGACGTGATGGTGCAGGCCGACTGCGCGCGCCTGTAACCAGGCCAGCGTGCCCTTGGGGACCGAGGTGTCCGGGTCGTGGACCAGCAACAGTGTCTTGCGCACGCCGCGCAAGGGTGTTTCGAGCAGTTTGGCCTCGATTTCACCAATCTCCGGGGAGTCCTTTCCGTGGCCGACAAACAACACATGATCAGCCTGACGCAGGCAGCGCTGGGTCCAGTTGCCAGTGTCTGAATCGGCCAGATAGATGGCGAAGTCCGTCCCGAGTTCCTGTTCGTTGAGCCAGCCGAGGAAGGCCCCATTGCGGGTGTCGTTGAACGGCAACTGAGAGATGCCCGGCTTGCCCAACAGGTTGTCGCAATAGGCGCTGTCCATGACGATGGTCTTGCCATGGGATGACAGGGCCGCGCTTAGATGAGTCGCGATTTCCCGCATCGGCATGCCGCCGCGTATGGGAATCAGGGCAAAGGTACCGGCGGTGTTCTGGGCCTTGCCGCCGCCCGGTGCCTGCCGCATGAAGTGGCCGACGATGATGCCGACGAACAGCTTGTTGATCTCTTCGGGATAGCGCCCCAAAAGTTCGTGCAGGTCTTTTGCCGGCAGCCGGGCCAGGGTGGTGTCGCGCACCGCCAACACATCGGCGGCGCGGGGATTGCCGGTGATCACGCCCATTTCACCGATGCTGGCACCGGCTCCGACTTCGTTGAGAAAAGTCCCGCCCGAGCCTTTTTCCGGAATCCAGATGCGCAGCCGCCCGGTGACGACGATATACAGGGAGTCGCTAGGGTCGCCAGCGGCACAAACCGTTTCGCCGCTGGCCACGTTCACCATTTCGACCCGCTTTTCCAGATCGGTAAGGATGTTTTCCGGGAGATTTCCGAACTTCTCGCTGTGACGCAGAACGACACCCGTGTGCCGACGCATGAGGCGCTCGGACAGCGCCTGAAGCACCGGGGTCATGTCGTCCCCCAGGCTGTCGGTGAGGGTTTCCAGGACCTTGGAGTCGATTTTCAAAATGCGACTGTCGCTGGTGGCGATGGCCGAGGCGAACCGGGTGCTTTCTCCCAACAAGGGAACGACGCCGACCGTCCGGCCTTCCCCCGGGTGTCCGATGACCCGGGTTCCCGTTTCCGTGGCGACCTCCAGCTTCACCCCCCCCGAGAGGATCAGGAACACGGCGTCGGCCGGTTCGCCTGCGCGGAACAGATAGTCGCCCTTGGGGAGGCTGAGTTCCCGGGAAGCATCGGCAATGGCCTTCTGAGTTGCCTTGGAGGCGCTGGAGAAGAATGGGGACTTGCTCAGAAATTCAGATCTATCCATGGAATCACTTGCCTGTCGAAGGGTCGGGCTGCGGGCCGTCACTATGCCAGAAACACCCCACCGAGGCGAGACCGGATGCGGGTTCCGCTTTTTCCGGTTGCGGGCGGCGTGCGGGCCGCCTACATCAAGGGCGAACGGACCGAAAGGAGAGGCCGGGGTGGATGGCCTTTGGTGAATTTTTAACGTCGCTTTGGCGCGCCGACTCTGCTGCCCCGCGCGAGGCCAGGGTTCTGGACGGGGTGCGGGCCTATGCCATCGGCGATATTCATGGACGCTCCGACCTTCTGGCCGCCCTGCATCGGCAGATTGCCGAGGATCTGGCGGCGCATGAACATGATCGCTCAGTGCTGATCTATCTGGGGGATTATGTGGACCGGGGACCGGACAGCCGGGGCGTGTTGGAGATGCTGCGTGCCGCGCCGCCCACCGACGCGGCGGTCTATCTCAAGGGCAATCACGAGGCGATGATGCTGGAATTCGTCGAGCATGACCGGTTCGGGCCGTCCTGGTTCCAATACGGCGGCCGCGAAACCGCCGAAAGCTACGGCGTCGAGCTGATGTCGGAGGCCCCGGTGGATCAACGGTTCAGCCTGCTGTCCAAGGCGTTGCGGGCGGCGGTGCCGGACCCGCACATGGCGTTCTTACGGGCCTTGGTGCCGTCCTATCGGCTGGGGGATTACTTCTTCGCCCATGCGGGGGTGCATCCGCAAGTGTCCCTGGACGATCAGTCGGAGCAGGACCTGTTGTGGATACGCGAGCCGTTTTTGAACTGGCGCGGCGATCTCGGGGCCGTGGTGGTGCATGGACATACCATTGCCACCGAACCTGAGCTGCGGGCCCACAGGATCGGCATTGATACCGGGGCCTATGCCAGCGATCATCTGACCTGCCTGGTGCTCGACGGCGCGGAGCGTCAATTTCTCAGCACCTGACGGCGGGTTACTCAACGGAGACCTTGGTCCGGGAGCGTTTGTTCATTAGGATGACCTGTCTCATAACGAGGATGTTGCTTCGATGACCGACCCTTTCCGCTTTTTCTGCCCGCCCCTGCGTCCGATGCTGTTCGCCGCGGTGGTTGCGGGGCTTCTGTTTCCCGGTACGACAGGGCTGGCGGTGACCAGCGTCGCCCTGGAGCCGTCGGGCAAGTACGAGGACGCGCAAAAAAGCTTCCAGGCGGGGGATCTGCGCACGGCGGTAATTCATCTGAAGAACATCCTGAGCAACGATCCCGACCACCTGTCGGCGCGGCTGTTGCTCGGGCGGATTCATCTGGTGGTGGGCGACGGGGAATCGGCGGAAAAGGAATTGCGCAAGGCATTGGAGATCGGCGCCAAACCCGTCCTGGTCGTCGAGGACCTGGGCGAGGCCTTGCTGTTGCAAGGCAAATACCAGGAACTGCTGGATGACCTGCGGGTGGCGGGTTGGCCACAACAGATCGAAGCGGCGGTGCGGACCTTGCGTGGGCGTGCCTATTTCAGTCTGCGCCAGCTGAACTCTGCGGATCAGGAATTCAAGGCCGCCCTGGAGTTGCAGCCAGAGCGCGGCTCGGCGTCCCTGGGTCTGGCCCGGGTTCTGCAGGCTCGTGGACAATGGGACGAGGCGGAGGCCCTGCTCCGGGAGACGGCGAATCGCTATCCGACCATGGCGCAGGCCTGGTTTCTGCGCGGCGAGCTGTCCCGCGCCCGGGGCGAATTGGAAACGGCCCTGGGCTTTTATAACAAGGCCGTCATCAACCAACCCCGACATCTGGCGGCGCGCACCTATCGGGCGGCGGTGTTGATTGATCTGGGGGCGGCGTCGCAGGCCGAGGACGACCTGTCCTACGTTCGAAAATACGATCCCAACGATCCGCATCTGGCCTATTGGTATGCCCGCTTTCTGGCCGCCACCGGCAGGCCCGACGAAGCCCGGATCGCGGTCAAGGAAGCGGCCGACATCCTGCGCGTTTTGGGGGAAGAAATTCTCGATCGGGACCCGGATACACTGGTCATAGCCGGGTTGATCTTCATTGCCGACGAAGACACCAAACTGGCCCATACCTATCTGGCGCATGCCATCCGCTTTGATCCCTACAACGTGTTCGCCCGCAAGGCGTTGGGCGAGATGTTGAGCCGTGAAAAGCGCTATGCCGAAGCCGTCGAGGTTCTTCGTCCGGCCTCCAAGTTGCGCCCCCATGACGCGGATCTGATCTCGTCCCTGGCCCGTGGCCTGCTGCGTGAGAAAAAGTATACCGAGGCCAACGAACTGCTGCAAAGAGCCATCGTGTTGGCCCCGGACCGGGCCGATCTGCGGGCTCGTCTGGGGTTGAGTCAGATCGGCAGTGGTGACCGGGAGGCCGGGCTCGAAGTGCTGCGCGAAGCGGTCGGTTCACAGGCCGACAGTCTGGGGCCGGGGGTGTTGCTGACGATGGTTCACTTGCGCTCGGGCGAATTCAAGGAGGCCATCGAGGCGGCCAAGGCGGCGCTGGAGCAGACTCCGGACAATCCGGAGCTGTATAACCTGATGGGCGCGGCCCAGATCGGCGATGGGGATCGGGAGGCCGCCCGGCAGAGTTTCACCCGGGCGCTGGAATTGAATCCCGAGCACCGGGTGTCGCGGATCAATCTGGCGCGGATCAATATGCTGCAAGGTAAGCTGGACGAAGCCGAGGCGGACTTTCAGCGACTGGTCAACAAAAACCCCTTTGATGTGAATGCCCTGCTGGCGTTGGCCGAGATTGCCGACAAGCGAAAGAATCCGGAACAGCGGATCAAGTGGCTGGAAAAGGCGGTCGATGTGGCCCCCGGCGTTCTGGGGTCGAAGCTTTACCTCATCCGGGCCTTGCTGGAAAATGGCGAGGCCAACAAGGCGGTGCTGATTGCCCGCGAGGCGCGCACCCGGCATACGGCCGGATTCCAGTTGCTGGAAACCCTGGGGCTGGCGGAACTGGCCGCCGGGAATCCGGAGCGCGCGGCCAATGCGATCAACGGCATGAGCGACTTCGCCCGTGATTCGGCCGCCGCCATGCGGCGGGTGTCTCAGTTGCAGGTGCGTGTGGGCGACCCGGAGGGCGCGTTGCGTACCCTGAGCAGTGCCGTGGTCACCTTTCCCAATCATCACGAGCTGTTGATTGACATCATCAAGCTTGAAAACCAGATGGGGAAGCAGGATCGGGCGCGGAGCCGAATCGAGGAAATGGTCCGGGATCAACCGGAACGGTCCATCGGCTGGGCCTTGCTCGGCGATTCCAGGCTGCGCGAAAACGACACCCAGGGGGCCTTGGAGGCCTACGAGGAAGCCTTCAGCCGGACCCCCAACTCCTCCATGTTGGTGCGCATTTTCCTGGCCGGGGAAAAGCTGGGACAGCGCGAGGCGATGCTGCCGCGGCTCTCGAAATGGTTGGTCGAGAATCCCAAGGATCGGCTGGTGCGCCGCACCCTTGTGCTGGGGTATATCAATGCGAAACGGCTGCGAGACGCGATCCCCGAGGTGCAATTGTTGTTGGCGGATAAGCCCGACAGCGTGGAGGCCCTAAACAATCTGGCTTGGCTGTATCATGAGACCGATGATCCGCGCAGTCTGGAAATCGCCGAAAAAGCCTATGCCCTGGCCCCGCAGAGCGCCTCGGTCATTGATACGCTGGCCTGGATTCTGGTCGAGCGGGGCGACCTGCAGCGCGGGCTGGCACTGTTGCGGGATGCCTATGCCCGCGGCGGGGATATTCCGGCCATCCGCTACCATCTGGCGGCCACTCTGGCCAAGTTGGGGCGTCTGGACGAAGCGCGGCAGGAGTTGCAGGGGGTGATCGCGGACGCCAGGGGAGCCCCGCTGGGGTCGGAAGTGGAAGCCCTGCGCAAGACCCTGTCGCTGCCTTGAGGGACTCCCGGAAAGCCGACTGTCAGCTTTTTTGACATTCGGAAGCTGAGAAATAAGCGTTGGTAAACAAAGGATATTTCGGCTCTGGATTGGGGATTTCTCTTGGATGCGTCCGCCACTTGAAAGGAAGTGTCGAAATGCTTTACAAACCAGTCTCCCGGGCGCCGGGATCATTTCACAGGCGGAGGATCAATCCCTTGTAATGTCAGTATTAATTTGTTATGGCATGGGGATTGCTAGAGTAGTGGCATGTCGGGGCCATCAGGTGTTTTTTTGAGACCCGGGTTTATGAAATTTGTTCGAAAGGGACAGGGCAATGTCTAAATTTGGTACCATCGTGGCGGGTTGTGCGCTCTCCCTGTTGATGGCGGGCGGTGCGCAGGCGTGCCACAGCACCGATTACAGCAGCCCCACCGAGCTCCCGGATTCCGGCGACGGCTCCTTCGCCATTGGCTTCGAGGATGATGCCTATGTGGGCAATCTTCGCCATGGTCAGATCATCGACAACGAATATTCTTTGGCTGGCGGCTACAACGGCCTGCCCGGTCTGTCCGGCGACGTGGGGGTGACAGTCACCACCCATAACTACAATCAGAGCTTCGGCTATGGTGTGATCTTCGACACCACGGTGGACTCCCCGGATCGGGATCGGTGCAATCCCCGCGACCGGGATCTGTGGGCCGGTTTCGATGGGAATTCGTACGACACCAATCCGAACCACGGCTACAATCCGGGTAACGTGCTGATCATCCAGGAAAATAATTATTATTGCGGCGACGGCGTCTGCAACTATCCTGATGACGAGGGTGGTCGCGCGGCGGGCTATTTTGAATTCGAATTCTCCGAACTGGTCGATATCACCAGCATTGATTTCTTCGACATCGAGAATGCCGAAAACAATCAAAACGCCGAGATCTATTTCTGGACCGACTCTGCGGGCACAACCGGCGGCGAGGACACCACCGGCGGCGGTCAGTATGCCATCGACAATCCGGATACGGACGAAGATCATTGGCAGATGGTCAGCACCGGCGACAATGGCTGGAACCGGATGACCTTCAATGTGGAAGGCGTCAAGAAGCTGCGCATCGAAATGGGCGGCTCCGGGGCCATCGACAACATCACCGGTCACCGTCATGTGGACAATACCCCCGGTCAGGTTCCCGAGCCCGGCACCCTGGCCCTGTTCGGCTTCGGTCTGGGTCTGCTGCTGGTCCTGCGCCGCCGCGCCCTGATCTGAAGCCGGATCTTCCGGTTTGAATTGCAACCTGTCGCGACAGGTTCCCAATGCCGCCACCCGTTGGCGGCATTTGCTTTTGGTGCTTTTCGTCGTTGGAGCAATGGGGGACGCAGCGGCAGCGGAACCGCGCGGCCTGCCGGAGAGCGGTGCGGTCTTTTTGCCCGCCGCGCCCACATTCAAGCCGGATACGCGACTGACCCGGCCCCGGTTGCTGGAGGTGGGACCGTCGCGACGCTACAAGACCCCCAGTGACGCAGCGAAAATTGCCCGGGATGGCGATACGGTGGCCATCGACGCCGGGACCTATGTGGGGGATGTGGCGGTCTGGAAAGCCGACAATCTGACCCTGGTGGGGGTCGGCGGCATGGCGCGCCTGGAGGCGGACGGCAAATCGGCCCAGGGCAAGGCCATTTGGGTCATTCGAGGCAACAATACCACCGTCGAGCATATCGGTTTTTTCAAGGCCACGGTGAGGGACCGCAACGGGGCGGGAATCCGTCAGGAAGGGGCCAACCTGACGGTCCGCCACTGTCTGTTTCGGGATAACGAAAACGGTATCCTGGCCGGCGACAATCCAGACAGCGACATCCTGGTCGAGTTCAGCGAGTTCGACCACAACGGCTTCGGCCGGGGCTATACCCACAACATCTATATCAACAAGGTGCGGCGGTTCACCCTGCGCGGCAGTTACAGTCATCGCGCCAGGGTCGGTCATGCGGTCAAAAGCCGGGCCTTGACCACTGTGATCGCCTACAACCGTCTGGCCGATGGGGCCGACGGCAATTCCAGCTATCTGCTCGACCTGCCCAACGGCGGCACGGCGCTGGTGATGGGCAATGAATTTCAGCAGGGGCCAAAGGCGGTGAACCAGACCGCCGTGAGCTTTGCCGCCGAACGCCGCCCCAACCCGGAACAGAATCTGATGATGGTCAATAATACCCTGGTGAATCAGCGGACCAGGGGCGTCTTTATCCAGAATCACGGCACCCAGGCGGCCTATCTGGCCAATAATCTGTTTCTCGGGTCGGGAAAAATTCTGATCGGTCCCGGCGAGAGCCGCAATAACCTTCAACTGGCCGGGCCGGGCGACGGGGTCGGCTTGGACGATCCGACATTTTTCACGCCTGCCGAGGGACGCAACGGGGGAGTCTTGTTGGGGCAGCGGGCAGGGTGGTCGCTGGACCCGATAGAGGAATATGCGCATCCCCTTCATATTCAGACGCGACCCCGGCGGGGGCGTCTGGATGTGGGAGCCCATGAAATAGAATGAATTTTTCCCGTGGAAGGGGCTGCGAACCCTGGGAGAAGCAGAATCACCATGCTAGGATGACCCACCCTTAGCTTGGTCAGAGAGAGTCCATGTTGAATTCCCAGGAACGGATTGCCGCCGTTCTACCCCCGGATACGCCGCCGTTATTGGCGGTGGTTGTGGATACGGAGGAGGAGTTCGATTGGACCCGGCCCTTTGACCGCGAAAATACCGGGGTCACGGCCATGCGTCACCAGGAACGGGCGATCCGGATTTTTGAGAAATACGGGTTGCGACCGACTTTCGTGGTCGATTATCCGGTGGCCAGCCAACCCGAAGGGGCGGCCCCCCTCAAGGAATTTTATCAGTCCGGCCTGTGTGAGATCGGGGCTCATCTGCAACCCTGGGTCAATCCGCCCCATGATGAAAAAGTCAATGAATTCACCTCATTTCCAGGCAATCTGGCACCGCACTTGGAGCGCGAAAAGCTGAGGCATCTGACCGAGGCCCTCGACCGGGCCTTCGGCTTCAAGCCGGTTGTTTACAAGGCGGGGCGTTACGGGGTCGGCCCCGCGACGCCGGGCATTCTGGCCGAGTTGGGCTATCAGATTGATGCCAGCGTCGTCCCGTTGACCAACTTCAAGCCCAAGGGCGGACCTGATTTTTCGGCCTGTCCGATCAATCCCTACTGGTTCGGACCGCAGGGCGCGCTGTTCGAGGTGCCGTTGACCGTGGGCTATGCAGGGCTGCTCGGGGAGCGCGGGCACAATCTGTATCAACGGGCCGCGACACCGCTGGGCATGGGCTTCCGACTGCCCGGAATTCTGGCCCGGAGCGGTCTGGTCGAACGGATTCGTCTGTCGCCGGAGGGCTATCCGGCGGCGGCGCTCTGCCGATTGCTGCGCGCCATGCTGGCCCAGGGGCATCGGGTGTTCAGTTTTACCTATCATAGCCCATCGTTGGAGCCGGGGCACACGCCATACGTGCGGACAGCCGCCGACCTGACGGTTTTTCTCGATCGCTTCCGGCAGGTATTCGAACTGTTTTTCGGCGAAATGGGGGGGCGGCCCGCAACCTTGACGGAAATCCGCGCCCTGGCCGCCAGCCCGCGCCAGGGGCCAGACGGTAAAGTGTAAAATCGCCTCGAATAGGGGGCTGCAAACTGTCGGGATTCTTGTCACTATGGCCTGCGGCTGGCCTGAGACGGTGGTAATTTATCCATGTTTTATAAATGGTTGATAAAAGTGGTGTGATTTTTGCTTGGTTGTGTGCTAGAGATACTTTGATCTGAATTTTAGTGAGCGGCCCAGATATGAAAACCAAAGATACATCACAGACGCCGAATCCCGAAATTGGGACCGAACTGACGGATGCGGAGGGTCTTCCTCGGATGGACGCTGGTTCGAAACTGAACCTGCGCCGCCGCTTTCTGACCGGGGGCGGGGCCTTGATCTCCGCGCCGGTGGTGATGAGTCTGGCCAGCCGGTCGGCGTTTGCCGAGGTTTGTACCCCGTCGGCCTATGCCTCGACCCTGGCCGATGTGACTCGGTCGGGCACGCGGAATGAGAGCTGCTCCGGGCTGTCGCCGGGCGGCTGGAAGAATCCGCAGTGCAAGGCCAGAAACGCGGCCACCCAGACCTGGGGCAAATGGTCCTTCTCGGCCACCTTTGGGGGCGTGTGGAAGGGCGGGAATGGTTCCTGGAATGCCGACAAAACCTTCTGTGAAGTTCTGCCGCTGCAAGGCTACGATGACCGCTATCAGTTCGGCGCGCATATTGTCGCGGCCTATCTGAATGCCAGCGGTCTGGAAGCCGGTGTGGAATACGTGATGACCCAGGCCCAGGTGGCCGACATGGGACGGCAGATCGTGCTCAACGGACGCTACGTCAATCCGTCGGCGGGCATCAATTGGGACCCGCAGACCGTGGTTTCCTTCATTCAGATGACCTTCCATTGATCTTTTCAATCGGGGCGGCGGGTTGACGGTCGCCCCGTTCCTTTGCCTGTGGGATGCCGACGATGCCAGGCCCGGACACGCCGTCACAAGTTGCCGTGCGGCTGATGGGCCGGTTATCCTGGAAACGCTGGGAGGATGAAGTGGTCGTCTATGACGACGCCTCCGGCCATACCCATCTTCTCGAAGCCAATGCCGCCGAAGCGCTGACCTGTCTCGAACAGATGGGGGGTCTGTGTCGGCGCGCCGATTTTGCCCGTCAACTGGCGGAAAGACTGGCCGTCCAGGACGACGAGCAGGAAGACTTCGAGGGCTGGCTGGAGGCCGTGCTGGCCCGCTTCCGGCGCATGGATCTGCTGGTGCTGGAGCTCAATCCATGAGGCTGTCCGATCTTTCCCATGCGGAGCTGGTGCGCCGGATGGCAGGCGACGGTCTGCCCCTACGGACCGGGCCATTCATCATGCGCCTGCGCTCCTCCCTGTCGTTGATCCACGACGGGGTGGCGACCCTCTATGCGGATTATCCGGTGGAGGACGACGACGGATTTGCCGATTTCCATATCACCGTGCAACCCGTGCCGGGCATCCGCCACTGGATTCGGCCCCAGGTGGCCTTTTCCTTCGACGGCTGGTCGCCCTTCAATACCCTGCCTCAGGCGCAGGCCCTGCCATTGCTGGAATGGGGGCTGAACTGGTGCGCCAACCTGCAAGGCAATCATTTCCTGATTCTGCATGCCGCCGCCATTGAGCGCAACGGCCGGGTGGCCATCCTGCCCGCCCCGCCCGGCTCGGGAAAGAGCACCCTCTGTGCCGCCCTGGTGCATCGGGGCTGGCGGCTGTTTTCCGATGAACTGGCGTTGATTTCGCTACAGGATGGGTCCCTGAGCCCCCTGGTGCGGCCGGTCAGCCTGAAAAACAAGTCCATCGACATCATCCGCGCCTTCGCCCCGCAAAGCGTATTTTCCGATCCGGTCCACGACACCGGCAAGGGCACGGTGGCCTTGATGAAAGCGCCCACCGACAGCGTGATGCGCAAGCAGGATCGGGCCATGCCAGCCTGGGTGATCTTTCCGCGCTACGAAGCGGGGGCCACGGCCCAACTGAGCCCGCGCTCCAAAGGACAGACCTGCATCGAGGTGGGGACCAACGCGATCAATTACAGTACCTTGGGTCAGCAAGGCTTTACGGCGTTAACCCAACTCATCGACCGTGCCGATTGCTACGATTTCGTCTATGGTGACCTGGACGACGCCGAACGCACTTTCGCCGCCCTGGCATCATGACCTTGGGGATCAGATGACGACTGCGGACAATCCGCTTTTCGCGCTCATGCGCCAGCCCGAACGGGCCGCCGACCTGTCCCTGGCGGCGTGGGACCCGGTGATCCGTCTGGCCCGCCGCGCCGATGTGCTGGCCCGGCTTTGTGCGCTGATCGAGGCGGCGGGTGTGCTCGACCGGGTGCCGGAACGGCCGCGATTGCATCTGACCAATGACCGGGTGATGGCGGAAAAACAGGCCCGCGACGTGCGTTTCGAATTGCGCAAGATCATGGAGGCCCTGGACGACGAGCAGATTCCGCCGATTCTGCTGAAGGGAGCGGCCTATGTGGCGGCCGGGTTGCCGGCGGCGCGGGGCCGGAAATTCACCGATATCGACTTTCTGGTCCGCAAGGAACTGCTGGGTACGACGGAATCCGCCCTGTTCAAGGCCGGGTGGGTGCATGGCAAGCTGCACCCCTATGACGAGAAATATTACCGCACCTGGATGCACCAGATTCCGCCGGTGACCCATCTTCGACGCAAATCCATGCTCGATGTGCATCACACCATTCTGCCGGAAACGGCACGGGTCGATATTGTCGCCCGCAAGCTGCGCGATCAGGCGGTGCCGGTTGCCGATTGGCCGGGGGTATGGATGCTGGCTCCCAAGGACATGCTGCTGCACAGCGCCGTGCACCTGTTTTCCGAGGGCGACTTCGAACGGGCGGTGCGCGATCTGTCCGACATGGATCTGCTGCTGCGCCACTTTGGGACGGAGCCGGGATTCTGGGAGGGATTGGTGCCACGGGCCGAGGAACTGGACCTGCGCCGACCCCTTTACTACGCCTTGACCCACCTGATTCGGCTGCTGCATACACCGGTGCCCGAGGCGGTGCTTGAACAGGCCCAGGCGGGGCGACCGGGGCCGGTGTTGCGTCCGCTGATGGCGGTGCTGTTCGATCAGGCCCTGCGGCCGCCCCACGAGTTGTGTCGCGGCCCCTGGACTGGCCTCGCCCTGAGCGCTCTTTACGTGCGGGCTCATCATCTCAGGATGCCGCCGCATTTGCTGATTCCACATTTGCTGCGCAAGACCCTGCGCTGGGTCTTCCCACCCTCGGAGGAGCCGGGCGGCATACTTTGAGGTCGAACGGACGGGCGACATCTGGCATTGTGACGCTGATAAGCAATGGCGGGAGAGCAGGGCGTGCACCTTCAAGAGACCCTTGGCGCGGTCTACGGTGGTTTGGGCACCGTTGGATATCTTCTCAGTGCCATTGCCTTTCTGGGACTCATGGTGCTGGTCGGGGTCAGCCGCGCCGAGTGGCGGCGCAAGGGACTGCTGGCTCTGGCCTGTGGAGTCACCGCCGGTTGGGCGGCCATGGTCGCCTACGGGCTGTTCAACAGTTCCTCGTCGTTATTGCCCTTCACCACCGAGATTCTGCGCGACCTGGGGTGGCTGTTCTTTCTCGGCCAGTTGCTGCGGGTCCACAAGCATGGAGATCGGGGACATCGGTTCACGCTGATGGTGTTTTTCATCGCCGGGGTGGCCGCAGTGGTGCCCATATTCCTGTATCATGCCATGGTGCTGACGGAGATGTTTCCGGCGCTGCAACAGCATTATGCCCTGGTTTCCCGGGTGGCCCACGTGGCGCTGCCGGTGTTGGGGCTGCTGCTGGTGGAAAATCTCTATCGCAACGCCGACGAGGAGGGGCGCTGGGCGGTCAAGCATCTGTGCTTCGGTCTGGCCACCTTGTTCGGCTACGATTTCTTTCTATACGCCGATGCGACCCTGTTCCAGCGCCTCGACAGCAATCTGTACCTGGCGCGCGGGTTTGTAGATGCGTTCGCGGTGCCGCTGATTGGTATTTCGGTGGGGCGGATCAAGGACTGGAAGGTGGAAATTCACCTGTCCCGGCGGGTGGTCTTTCATTCGGCGGCGCTGGTCGGCTCCGGTCTTTATTTGCTGCTGATGGCGGGCGTCGGCTATCTGGTGCGCTATGTGGAACAGAGCTGGGGGCCGATGCTCCAGATCGTGTTTCTCATCGGAGCGCTGCTGATCACCCTGCTGCTGTTTTCCTCCGGTGCTGTCCGGGCTCGGGTGCGGGTCTGGATCAGCAAGCATTTTTTCCAATATACCCACGACTACCGGGAAGTCTGGCTGCGCTTTACCCATACGGTGTCGGACGATACGGAGGGCAGCAATCTGCATGGGCGGATCATCCGCGCTGTGGCCGATATCGTCGATTGCACGGCCAGCGGCATCTGGGTGTATCGGGAAAACGACAATGCCTTCCTGCCCACGGCCCGTTGGCACATGAAGGGGCCGCTGGCCGGAGAGGAATTCCCCGGGCTGTCCGCCGATGCGCCGATGATCGACTATTTGCGGGAAACCAAGTGGGTGGTGGACCTCTCAGACTATCGCGCCGATCCGGGCAGTTATGACGGTCTGGAGCCCCCCGACTGGCTGTTGCAGCATCCGCGCGCCCAGATTGTCCTGCCGCTGTTCCATCGCGAGGCGCTGTGGGCCTTCCTGGTTCTTGGGGTGCCGCGGGCCGAACTGAAGCTGGACTGGGAAACCTTGGATCTGTTGAAGACCGTGGGACGGCAGGCGGCGGGATATCTGGCCGAGGAGCATGCGATCAGCGCCCTGTCCGACGCCCGGCGGCTGGAGGCTTTCAACCGGCGTTCGGCGTTCATCGTTCACGATATCAAGAATCTGGTCAGCCAGATGTCGCTGATGCTACAGAATGCCGAAAAACACGGGCATGATCCGGAATTCCAGAAGGACATGCAGATGACCGTGCGCAATTCGGTGGTCCGTATGAAGGAATTGCTGGCCCAGTTCAAGGCGGGCAACGCGGCGGAAGAGGCCGACGAGGGAACAACGGCGGTGAGGGAGTTGGCCGCCCCGGAGGCCGACCGACTGCCGCTCAACGATGTGCTGAACCGGGTCGCCTGCCATTGGCGGAAGCAGAAGCCGGACCTTCATCTGGATCTGGATTTATCGGTGGATCGTTTGATCCCGGTGGAAAAAATGACGGCGGCGCTGAATCATTTGCTGCAAAATGCCCTGGAGGCGGCGGGAGAGACAGGGCATGTGTCCTTGAGTTCGCGCCGGACGGGCGGGCAGGTGGTGGTCGAGGTGGCCGACGATGGACCGGGCATGGACCCGGCATTCGTGCGAGAAAAATTATTTCGACCCCTGGAGACGGCGAAGGATGCAGGGTATGGTTTGGGGGCCTTTCAGACTCGTCAGATGGTGACCGAGATGGGCGGACGTTTGGAAGTGGTGACGGCACCGGGCCACGGCACAAAAATGCAGATGATCCTCCCCGCCTCCTGACCGGGGTGAGAGGAAGGACACGGAGACTTGGGAGATGGCATGGTCGCGAAATACAAGGCGATGATCGTCGAAGACGACGATGGGCTGCGCAGCCAGATGCGCTGGGCCCTGGCCGATGACGAGGATTTTGAAGTTCTGGTGGCCGGCAACCGCAAGGACGCCATGACCACCCTGCGCAAAGAGGAACCTTCCATCGTGGTGCTGGATCTGGGGCTGCCGCCGGACCCCAACGGGGCCAGCGAGGGTTTGGCGACGCTGGAGGAAATCCTCACCTTCCGCCCGTTGACCAAGGTCATCATCGCCAGCGGCAACGAGGACCGCAACAACGCCCTCAAGGCGGTGAGTCTGGGGGCCTACGATTTCTACCCCAAGCCGGTGGATATTGACGAATTGCGCATGATCATGCGGCGTGCCCAGTATCTGTATGACCTGGAACGGGAAAACCAACGCTTTGCCAACGAACGCAAGGACACGCCCCTGGGCGGGGTGATCGCCGGGAGTCCCGAGATGCTCGAAGCCTGTCAGATGGTCGAGCGTCTGGCACCGTCCGATGTATCTGTGCTGATCATGGGCGAGAGCGGGACTGGCAAGGACCTGATGGCCCGCGCCCTGCACGAGTTGAGCCCGCGCCGCAAAGGCCCCTATATCGCCATCAACTGTGCCGCCATTCCCGAGCACCTGTTGGAAAGCGAGCTGTTCGGCTACGAGAAGGGGGCCTTCACGGGGGCGCACAAACAGACCATCGGCAAGGTGGAGGCGGCCAACAAGGGCACCCTGTTTCTCGATGAAATCGGGGATATGCCCCTGAACCTGCAATCCAAGATGCTGCGTTTCCTGCAAAACCGGGTGATCGACCGCATCGGGGGACGCACCGAGATCAAGGTCGACGTGCGGGTTGTTTCAGCAACCAACCAGCCCATGCGGGAAATGATCGCCGATGGGCGATTCCGCGAGGACCTCTATTACCGATTGGACGAGGTCAACGTCACCATCCCGGCCCTGCGCGACCGCAGCGGCGACAAGGAGGTGCTGGCCAAATTCTTCCTCGACAAGTTCGCCAAGGAGTTGGACCGTCCGGTCAAGGGGTTCACCAGCGGCGCGCTGGCGGCCATCAGTTCCTACGACTGGCCGGGCAACGTGCGCGAGTTGGAAAACCGGGTCAAGCGGGCGGTGGTGCTGGCCGATGCCAAATTGATCACCGAGCAGGATCTGAACCTGGAAGTGAGCGAGTCCACCACCGGCTTCCCGACCCTCAAGGACGTTCGGGAAAAGGCCGAATACAATCTGGTCATGCAGGCCCTGGAACTGAACGACAACAATGTCTCTGCGGCGGCCAAGCTGCTCGGCGTGAGCCGTCCCACCCTGTATGGCCTGATGAAGACCCTGAACATTAAAACGTAACGTTATTTCCGCCTTTTACCGGCCCCCAACTTTCGGTACCCTGCCGACCAATCAAGGGGCGCTCGATGCGAGGGGCGCTCGACGAAACGGGTACCACACAAGAGGAAGCGCGACCCATGAAGGTTCTTATTACCGGCAGCGCCGGGTTCATCGGCAGTTTTGTGGCCATGCGGCTGCTCGAACGTGGCGATCATGTGGTCGGCATCGACAATCTGAACGACTATTACGACGTGAACCTCAAGAAGGCCCGGGAGGCGCAGTTTGCCGATCACCCCCATTTCACGTCCTCGCGCATCAGCATCGAGGACCGGGAAGCCATGGCCGCCCTTTTCGCGGCGGAAAAGCCGGACCGGGTGATCAATCTGGCGGCCCAGGCCGGGGTGCGCTACAGCATCGAGAATCCGTCGGCCTATGTGGATACCAACATCGTTGGTTTCGCCAACATCCTCGAAGGCTGTCGCGCCGCCAAGGTCGAACATCTGGTTTATGCCTCGTCCAGCTCGGTCTATGGCACCAACACGCGGATGCCGTTTTCGGTGCATGACCGGGTCGATCATCCGATCAGCCTCTATGCGGCGAGCAAGAAGGCCAACGAGGTGATGGCCCATACCTACAGCCACCTGTTCGGCATTCCGTCCACCGGCCTGCGGTTCTTTACGGTTTACGGCCCCTGGGGCCGGCCGGACATGGCGCTGTTCAATTTCGCCCAGGCGATCATCGAGGGTCGTCCGATCAACGTGTTCAACCACGGCCAGATGCAGCGCGATTTCACCTATGTGGACGATATCGTGGACGGGGTGATTCGCGTGCTCGACACCGTGCCGACGGCAGACCCGGCGGCTGGCGGCGACGAGCCGGACCCGTCGCGCAGCGTCACCGCGCCCTTCCGCATTTACAATATCGGCAACAACAAGCCGGTCGAATTGATGAAATATATCGAACTGCTGGAACAGAACCTGGGCCGGGTGGCGGAGAAAAACATGTTGCCCATGCAGCCCGGTGACGTGGCTGCGACCTGGGCCGATGTGGACGATCTGGTGGCCGATGTGGGTTATCGCCCCGATACCTCGGTGGAAGAGGGCGTGGCCCGCTTCGTCGCCTGGTTCAAAGACTATTATGGGGTCAAATAAGTGGGCCATAATCGGCGCATTTCCGTCATCGGCCTGGGCTATGTGGGGCTGCCGGTGGCGGTGGCCTTCGGGCGCTCCGCCGGGCCAGTGGTGGCTTTCGATATCAATCCGCACCGGGTGGCGGAATTGCGCGGCGGTTCCGATTCTACCGGCGAAGTGGAAGCCGAGGACCTGCGCGCCGCCGATCTGTTGCTAACCGACAATCCGGTTGATCTACGGCAGGCCGACTTCCATATCGTCGCCGTGCCGACACCGATCACCGCCGACAAGCGGCCGGATTTGTCGCCGGTGCTCGCCGCCTCGCGGACCATCGGCCAACAGCTCAAGCCGGGTGATGTGGTGGTCTATGAATCCACGGTCTATCCAGGGGTGACCGAGGACGTTTGCGTGCCCATGCTGGAAGCGGAATCAGGCCTGCGTTGTGGGGTCGATTTCACCGTCGGCTATTCCCCCGAGCGCATCAATCCGGGCGACAAGGAGCATCGCTTCGAGACCATCATCAAAGTGGTTTCCGGCCAGGATGCGGCGACCCTGGAAATTGTCGCGGCGGTCTATGGCAGCGTGGTCAAGGCGGGGGTGCATCGCACCGGCAGCATCAAGGCAGCGGAAGCGGCCAAGGTGATCGAGAATACCCAGCGCGATCTCAATATCGCCCTGATGAATGAACTGGCGTTGATCTTTAACCGGCTCGGCATTGATACCCAGGACGTGCTGGCGGCGGCGGGCACCAAATGGAATTTCCTGCCCTTCACCCCCGGCCTGGTGGGCGGGCATTGCATCGGCATCGACCCTTATTACCTGACCTATCGCGCCGAGGCATCGGGCTATATCCCGCAGGTCATCCTGGCCGGGCGGCGGATCAATGACGGCATGGGAGCCTGGATCGCCGATACGACCATCAAGCGCCTGCTGCGGGCTGGGGTCGGATCGGGCGCGGTGGTCACCGTGCTCGGCATGACCTTCAAGCAGGACGTGCCCGATATCCGCAATACCCGGGTGCTGGATATCGTCAAGGACCTCCAGGACGTGGGCTATATGGTGCAGTTGCTCGATCCTCTGGCCGATCCCGAGGAAGTGCGCGAGGAATACGGGCTGACCTTGGCCTCGGAGGCGGATCTGCTGCCTGCCGATGCGGTGATTCTCGCCGTGCCCCATGCCAGCTATGTGGCGCGGGGTTGGGAACTGCTCACCGCGACCCTCAAGAACGGGCGGGGGCTGGTGGTCGATGTGCGGGCCGTTCTGGATCGCAACACACGCCCCGATGGGGTCGATCTCTGGCGCGTATGAGGAAGAGGGCGGGAAGGCGATGACGGATCAGGTGACGGACCTTCTTTTTCTGAGCCAGCGGATTCCCTACCCCCCCGACAAGGGCGATAAGATTCGCTCGTTCAATATCCTGCGCCATCTGGTGGAATGTGGCCGCTATCGGGTGCATCTGGGCTGCTTCATCGACGCCGAGGAGGATTGGGCGCATGTGCCGGTGCTCCGGGAGCTCTGCGCCGACAGCCATTTCGTCCGTCTGGGGTCGAAGCGGGATAAGATTGCCGAATTGCTCCAGGGATTGCTGCGTGGCGAGGCCCTGACCCTGCCCTACTATCGCGATGCGGATATGGCGGGCTGGGTGAACCGTGTGATGGATGAGGTCAAGCCGGCCAACGTGTTCGTCTATTCCTCGGCCATGGCCCAATATGTGCTCGACGCTCCGGCGCGTGGCGCCCGTCTGGTGATGGATTTCGTCGATGTGGATTCCGACAAGTGGCGGCAATATGCCGATACGGTCTCCTGGCCCATGAGCTGGGTCTATCGGCGCGAAAGCCGGACTCTGTTGAGCTTTGACGCCCGGGTAGCCGAGGCCGCCTCGGCCAGTGTCTTTGTTTCGACCCCGGAAGCCGAGTTGTTTCAACAACTGGTTCCCCAGGCGGCGGGAAAGACGTTGGGAATCGCCAATGGCATTGATGCGGCCTATTTTTCACCGGAACATGCCTATCCGGACCCCTATGACGGGATCGGTCCCGCCCTGTGCTTTACCGGGGCCATGGATTACTGGCCCAATGTGGATGCGGTGGGTTGGTTCGCGCAGGAGATTTTCCCGAAAATCCGCAAACGTCATTCCGAGGCGCTGTTCGCCATCGTCGGCGGCAGCCCGACGCCGGAAGTGCGCAAGCTCGGTGAACGGCCCGGTGTCATGGTCACTGGGCGGGTGCCCGACGTGAGGCCCTATATCGCCCATGCGGCGGTGGCCGTGGCCCCCATGCGCATTGCCCGGGGTATCCAGAACAAGGTCCTGGAAGCCATGGCCATGGGCCGCCCGACGGTCACCACGGCCCAGGGGCTGGAAGGAATCGATGCCGGACCCGGACAGCATCTGCTGTTGGCCAATAGCACCCAGGCCATTGCCGAGGCGGTATTGGGGGCCATCCATTCCACCGAGGCTCAGGCCATGGGTGCCGCCGCCCGGGCGCGGGTCATCGAACGCTATAGCTGGTCGGCCAAGCTGGCCCAGTTCGATCAGTTGTTTCAGTAATAGGCCAGTTGATACCAGAGTCGACCCAGCCATTCGTGCAGGGCATAGTCGCTTTGTTGCAGCGCCTTGCCCCGGGGCAGATAATCCGAGGGCTCCGACCAGGACAAAGCTAACATCCCCACCGCCACCGGCGTCACTTCCAGACCCTGCGCTTCGAAGGCCTCGCGGGCCCGCGGCAGGTGCCAGCCGTGACTGACTAAATAGATCCGCGTGATTCCTGCCGCCTGTAACAGGGGCGCGCTGTAGAGCGCGTTTTCAAAGGTGGTGGTCGAGCGGTCCTCTTGCCAACGGGCCGATAAACCGAATCCTTCATTCAGGGCGCGATTCATCAAGGATGCCCGGGACAAGGTGAAGTTTTTAGCCACCCCTCCGGTCACTAGAATCGGCAGATCCTGTTGGCGGGCCAGGACGGCGCCCTGATACAGCCGTTCCAGGGTCAGGCCGCCGATTTCCTCCCGCGGATGCTCGGGCGTGCTTTCATAGACCCCGGCGCTGAGGATGACCACCGCCTGCGGGGTCGCGCCGGAAGGGGCGGGCGCATCCTTTTGCAGGGCGACCAACAGGGGCAACGCCACCACGTTCAGCGATAAAAGATAGAGCAAAAGTCCGCAAACAAAGGATAGTCCGAGATATCGTCTCCGCCACCTCTTGTGGCCCAGAGCCAGCACCAGACCGAGCAGCAGCAGGGTGACCAGCAATCCTGGGGGCATCAGAAGATGGATCAGGAATGTCATCGGCGCACCGCCGGGCGACCGCTCAACCGACCTGACGGCCGATGAACGGGCCGATGAGGTTGGCGACCGGCAGCGGCAGTTTCTGCCATACGGAAATCATCAGCTTGTATTTCGGATTGTTGGGGTTGACGTCGGGCATCGGCTGATCGCCTTTCATGAGGAAATCCAGCACCAGGGGCTGCGGTTCGAATCCCCAATTCTTTTTGAAGGAATAGGGGCCGGTGCCGACTTTGCTGCGTCCGAAATCAAATACTGTGAATCCTTTTTCCACGGCCCGACGCATGACCCGGAAATACATCAGGTCGGCGGCCCCCAGCTTGCGGGCTTCGAAGTCCGCGCCGGTATAATAGGGCATCACCCGATCGCGGAAATAGAAGTTAAGCACGCTCGACAAGGGCTTGCCGTTCAGCCGCACGGTTACGATATCGGCGCAATCGGCGAACTCTTGCATCAGGTTGGCGATATATTTCTTGCCGAAAACCGGCGTGCCCAGGTTGCGCATGCTGGCCGAATAGAGGCTATAGAAATCATTGATCGAGTCATCGACGGTATCGGTCAATTCGGATTTCAGGGCCTTGCGCACCACCGCCCGCTGCTTGCGCGGGATCTGGGTCAGGCAGGCGTCCTCCTCGGCTTCCATGGGGCGGTCGAAGGTGGCGTACAGGCCCTCCTTGCGTTGCCAGCCGGGACGTTCCACCTGCGGATTGCGATATTCGATATAGTCGGCGCTCACGCTGTTCAGCAGCGCCACGGCGGCTTCGTCGAGGACTTTGCGCGCCTCTTCATCAATCACCGCAGGCGAACCATCGACACAAAAAGCATTGGAAACCAGTCGGTTGCCGAACAGCGGGCTTTTTACATTCACCAGAGGCAACACGCCGCCAATCTCGCCGTCCTCCTTTTCCGCATAGAGGAAATGCCCCCGCTGACGGAAGCTGTCCTCGATCACCCGCTTCCAGCCCGCCTTGTGAAAAAAGGTGGCTTCCGGACAGCTTTCGACGAAGGCGTCCCAGCGCCCGGCGTTGGCGGCGTCCAGTTCCAATACCCGATACATGAGTCCCCCTAGTCTGGCTGGCCCTGGTTTCTGGAAGGAGATTCCGCACCCATGAAGACCCGGTCCATGCGATCCCATTTGAAGTCGGCCAGCAATCGCCGCAGCCGATGTTCCATCCGATGCAGGTTGAGATAGTGACGAAACCTGGATTTGGCCGACAAGCCGTCCATGCGCGGCTGGTCGGGGTCCAATTCCCAGGGATGATAATAAAAAATGCACGGCTGCCGGTCGTCGCGATTGACCCGCCGCATGGCCTGCCGGGACACCGCATAGGGCAATAACCGGAAATAGCCGCCGCCGGAGCAGGGCAGGTTGCGGCTACCCAGACGCAGGGTAGTTAGCGGAATTTCACGGATCTTGGCCGCCGTCGGCTGGAAAGCAAAGCGCGGTGCCTCGGGCATGCCATAGAGGTCATGGGCAATGGGATAAATGGAGGAACTGTAGGCGTAGCCCTCCTCGGCCAGCACATCGAACGCCCAGAGATTATGACGACCGATAGAGAAGGTCGCCGCCCGATAACCGGTCACCCGGGTGCCGCCGACATCCTCCAGCAAAGCCTTGGTGCGGCGGATATCGTCGCGGAACTGCTCGGGAGACTGGTCGGTCACCAGGAAATGCGCCCAGCCGTGGCTGGCCAGTTCGTGTCCCTCGTCGACGATGCGGCGCACCAACTGCGGAAACCGTTCGGCCACCCATCCGAGGGTGAAAAACGTCGCCTTGGTTCCGGTTTCGGCATACAAGTCCAGGGCGCGCACCGTATTGTCCACCACCCGGCTCGGAAAGCCGTCCCAATCTTCCCGCGACACCCGTTTGGCAAAGGCCTGGACCTGGAAATAGTCCTCCACGTCAATGGTCATGGCATTGACGAGAGGGCGTTTGTCGTCCGTGCCCGGTGCCGTGCTCATGTGCCCTTGCGCCTCTTTCCCACTTCATCGTCCAGGGTTCGCAGGTAATCGGAGAAGGTCCTCAGGGCGCGGCGCAGGGCCTTGTCGTGCAAGTCGAGCAGATCCTCGATGGCCTCCACGCGCAGCCGCAATTCCTTCATGGCATGGACTTGTTCACGCAGTGCCTCGGAATCAAGGGACGCGACGTTGGAAACCGTGGCGACGGGCTCGGGCTGTGGTTCCGGGTCCGGTTCGAAGCCGCTGTCGCGTTCCAGTTCCAGGTCCTCGGCCACCTGCTGGACGTCCTCGCCGGTGATCTTGTGCAATTCTTCCAGGCAGCCGAACAGCAACAGTCGCGAACACAGCACGTTGATGCGGCGCGGCACGCCGCCGGTGCGCTCGTAAATGGCCTCGAAAGCGTCTTCGGTAATTTCGGGGTCGTTGTTCCAATCCACCGCATGCAGGCGATGCTGCACATAGGCCTTGGTTTCCTCGGCGTCCACCGGTCCCAGGTGGTAGGAGGCGATGACCCGTTGGCGAAGCTGCTCCAGATCCGGGCTGGCGATGGTGCGGCGGAATTGCGGCTGGCCGACCAGGATGCTCTGCAAGGGGACCTCGTTGCCCACTTGCAGATTGGACAGCATGCGCAATTCTTCCAGCGCGTCGAAGGTCAGGTTCTGGGCCTCATCGACCACCAAAATGGTGCGCTTTCCCTCGCTCAGATTATCGGCCAGGAACCGCTGGATGCGCTCCAGAAGAGCCGGTTTGGTCAGCCCTTCGTGGGGGATGCCGAACACCGAGGCCGTCATGTAAAGGGTGTCGTCGGCGTTGAAGCGGGTGGTGACGATGGTCCCGGTCTTGTAGCGCTCGCTGTCCATGTGGGACATCAGGTGGGCCAACAGGGTGGTTTTCCCGGCCCCCACGTCGCCGGTGATGACGATGAAACCCTCGCCCTGGGTGAGACCGTAGGACAGATAGGCCTTGGCGCGGTTATGAACCGTACTGCCGAAGAAAAAGCGCGGGTCGGGGGTGAGCTGGAACGGTGGTCCCTTGAGCCCGAAGAATTCGACATACATGGGAAATCAGAACTCCTTGCGCAGGCTGACAGAGACCGTGTTTTCCTTGGTCGCGGCAGAACCCTGGGTATTCTGATACAGGCGGGCGTATTGGGCCGAGGCGCTGAGGGTATCGTTCAGATCGTAGCTCAACTTGGCCTGACCGTTGATGGTCTTGCTGGTGCCGCTGCTGCTCGACGAACTGCGGGAGAAATTGCCGTTGAGATTGAGCGACATCTGACGGTTGATCTGCCGGGTCCAGGAGCCGGTCAGGCTGAGACTGCTGTCCGACCCGCCGGAGACGCCACTGAAGGTGCGCTTGGTGATGTTCACCCCGGCATTGAAGGTGCTGCGCCCACGGATGCCGGTGAGCCCGAGATTGAGCGTCTGCGATTTGAACGAGGATTCCACCAGATCCGTTTGCAGGTCGTTGGGATCGACCGACAGGCCCGTGGTGGCGTCGATGATATTGCCGTCGGCATCGGTGGTCAGATTGTTCAGGCTATTGGAAAGGGCAATCTGCTGGGTCGAGAAATCGGCCGTGTAGGCCCCTTTGAGGGTGGTCTGGGGGGACAGCCGATATTGCACGTCGCCGGAAAAGCTCTTGTTGTTGTAGCGCTTGCCGTACTCAATGCCGATGTCGGTCTTGGGGCCGGGGGTCAGGCGCAGGCCCGTGGACCAGAACAGCCCGTTATTGGCCTTGTCGGTGCTGCCCTTGTCCTTGAACTTCTCGAAACCGGTGGTGGCGAGCAGGCTCACGTAGGGCGACAGCCGGTAGGTGGCATTGGCTTCGGTCACATCGCGGCGTGAGGCGAATTGGCCCTGATTCATGGAGACCAGCGTCGTGGCATCGACCTTCCAGGTCAGAACGCTGAAACGACGGCCGCTTTCCAGGCTGGAAAGAATCTCATGGGTCAGGGTATTGCCCAATCCGCCGTCCCCGGTTCCGGTGTCGGTGCCGGTGGCCATGAAACGTGTGCCGTTGAGCCGATAGGTCAGGACCGAATCGGCCCAGCCGTCGTTGCCATGCTTGAACGTCGGGGCCACGGAATAATTGAGGATGCGCGTGCGGTTGGTCGATGTGGTGCGGTCGGTGGCCGTGGTGGTGCCGGACTGCGACACATATTGCTCGCTGAGCGAAGCCCGACCATCCAGCGAGACATAATCGGGCACGATATCGATGTTGCCCAGGCCCAGCAATTCATGACGGAAGCCGTTGAGTTCCCGGTTGCGGGCATAGGTGTCGCGGGAGATGTCGTATCCCACCGTGGCGGCGGACCGGCCACCGGTGCCCTTGAGGCTGATCCCGGCATCAGTGGTGTTGACGAAATCGGTGGCCCGGTTGGTGTTGGAGGAATTGGCGTTGTCGGTAAAGGATTCCTCGGTCGAAACGGTGGTCACGATATCCCAGCGGGCTTCCCCGGGGGCGGGGAGCGTGAGCAGCAGAACGGCGCCGAAGCCGCCCAGCAGCGGCGCGGCAATCCGGGGTGTCGGCATCCGGCTCAGGCCCGGGAAAAGCCTCTCCCGCCTGCCGATTCTCCCTATATCAGACGCCCTTGTCATCCCATCGCCTCAAGACTTCCGCATGCCCTGTTCGTAAAGACGCCCGGTCGCAAAACGCGCCGGACGCCCACGCACTCCTTACCGTGAGGCTCAGAACCAAGCCTGCGGAACGATGATCACGTCGCCGGGAAGCATCTCCACGTTGGCGCTCATGTCGCCTTCCTTCATCAGGTCGTCGAGACGGACCCGGAAACTCTCCTTTTCGTCTCCCTTCTGGCGCACCAGAACGGCCCGATTTCCGGAAGCGAATTCAGTCAAGCCGCCGACCTCGATCAGCACGTCGAGAACCGTCATGCGTTCACGGAAGGGAATGGCTTGCGGCTTGGCGGCCTCGCCGACCACGCGGACCTGCTGATTGAACGGTCCGACGAACCCGGTCACAATGACCGTAACGATGGGGTTCTGTACATATTCGGACAGGACCTTTTCAATGTCCCTGGCCAGTTCGGTGGAGGTCTTGCCCGCCGCCTGGAGATCCTCGATCAACGGCACCGAGATCAGACCATCGGGGCGGACCGGAATGGTGGTCGAAAGCTCCGGATTGCGCCAGACGAAGATCTGCAACATATCGGTCGCGCCGATACGATACATGGGCTGTTCGCCGACTTTTTGCGAAACATCGGGGGCATCATCATAGGGCGAGCAGGAGACCAAGATCAGGCCCACCAGGGCGACCGCTATGTGACGAAGGGCTTTTGTTCCAATGAAATAGCTGCGCACGACATCTGGTCCGGACAGTTGTGAAAACCAGACCGCAGTATTATATAGACGACGGTGGGGCGCAATAGCTACATGTGTCAACCGGGCCATACGTGCCATATTGGTCACAGACTGTTGCCATCGTGCAAAGAATCCGGTGAACTGCGTGAAGATCAACGGCCTTCAGGAAACGTTCGCCATGGGACCGAAAACGATGTTAGATTGCGCGCGCAGTGGCTTCCGGCCAGGATTGGATAAGGTCGGCGTTGGCCGGGTTCCCGAAGTGTAAAGCGATATAATGGATCAAATTCTTTCCTACATTCCTGCAATTTGGCGGCGGCGGTGGCATGTTGTATGGGTCGCCTGGCTGGTCTGCCTCATCGGCTGGCCGATTGTGGCCTTCATTCCCGACAAGTATGAATCGAAGGCGCGAATCGTCGTCGATACGGACAGCATGTTGCGGCCGTTGCTGCAGGGGTTGACCGTCGAGACCAACAATCTGCAACAGATTGAAATCATGCACCGGACGCTTCTCAGCCGCCCGAATCTGGAGAAGGTCATCCGCATGACCGATCTGGATATTGCGGCGAAGAACGACACCGATACGGAAGAGCTGATTCAGGGGTTGCAGGAACACGTCAAGGTCACGGCGCAGCGCACCAATCTGTTTCTGATCACCTACACGGACCCGATCCCGGAAGTCGCCTACAAGGTCGTGCAGGCGTTGATCAGTATTTTCGTCGAGGGCAATCTGGGCAACAGCCGCAAGGAATTGGACTCGGCGCGGCAGTTCATTGACGAACAGGTGCGGATCTACGAAGAGCAGATGACCACCGCCGAACAACGGCTGGCCCGTTTCAAGCAGGCCAATATTGACCTGTTGCCGGGCAGTTCCAACTACTACGATTACTTGAGCTCGGCGCGCGACGAATTGACCAGGCTGCAAGCCGAACTCGCCGATAGCGAAACACGGGTGGGCGAGATCAAGCGTCAATTGGCCGGCGTTCCCGAATATGTGGAATATGATGACAACATCACCGGCGGTGGCCCGCCTTCGGGAACGGCGGCGCGCTTGCTGGACATGCAGCACCGCCTGGATGACTTGTTGCTCAAGTATACCAAAAACCATCCCGACGTGCAGGCCGCCCAGCGCCTGATCGACGATCTGAAAAAGGAACTGGAAGCCGAGCGCGTGGCGGCGGCGACGGGCGGACCGGGGTCCGGCCCGGCCATCGCCAGACGCCCCAACGAGGTCTTCCAGAGCATCAAGATGCAACTGGTCTCGGCTCAGACCGATGTGGCCAGTCTCGAAGCCAAAGTGAAGCGGCAGAAGGAAAAGAAGACCGAGCTTGAGCAAAAGGCCAACATGGTGCCGGAGGTGGAGAGCGAACTGGACCGCCTGACCCGGGATTATGAACTGAGCCGCAAGAACTATGAGGAGTTGCTGTCCCGCAAGGAAGCCGCCATCATGTCTGAAAGTCAGGAAACCAAGGCCGAAAAGGTGCAGTTCCGCATCGTCGAGCCGCCGACCCTGCCGGTCATTCCGACGGGATTGAAGCGCTCCTTGGTGTTGACCGTGGTGCTGGTGGTTGGTTTTGGAGCCGGTTTGGGGCTGGTCGGCCTGTTTGTCAGTCTGCAAACCACCTTCCCCAGCACCCTACGATTGGCCCAGGTGACCGGTCGTCCGGTCCTGGGCATGGTGTCCATGAGCCAGCCCAAGGGAGTCAAATCCCACCGGAATCTGCATCTCATTGCGTTCGTCTCCGCCATCTGGCTGTTGGGAGCGATTTATGTGGGGCTGATGGTTGTTGAGCGGAACGTGGGCTTGGTGAATGCCATCCCCAAGGATTTCAAGGAACAGCTTTTGAACAAGCTTCCCGGGCCGGTAAGCAATATCCTGAAGTGACAGCCAGTCCCGTTCCCGAAGGGGCGGGCCATTGAGTGAATTAACCGAGAGAGCGTCGAGCACATGGAGCGGAAAAAAGGACCTTCTCTGATCGAGCGCGCCGCCGAACGCTTGGCGGGCGGCGCACTGGATTTTTCGTCCAAGCCCAAAAAATCGGTGCGCGACGAGGAGACGCAGAGCAAGCAGGCTCAGCCCAAGCCCAGGGCCGAGGCAGCGGCACCGCCCGCCCCGGCGGCGCCCTCGGCCCCCCTGCCGCCGGTCGAGCCGCAGGATGATTCCCGCCCGTCGATCAAGCAGATCACCATTGATCTCGACGGGCTGGCCGAAAAGGGCATGATCACCTCGCGCGGCGAGCGGTCCCGGATGACCGAAGAATTCAGGATGATCAAGCGGCCGTTGCTGTTGCGGGCCTTCGCCACCGGGGATGAGGCGATCAAGGATGGCAACCTGCTCATGGTGACCAGTGCCATCCCCGGCGAGGGCAAGACCTATACCTCGGTCAATCTGGCCATGAGCATCGCCAAGGAACGGGATGTCTACGTCTTGCTGGTCGATGCGGATCTCAGCCGCCCCAACGTGATGGCGACCATCGGTCTGAAGACCGACAAGGGATTGGTCGATTTGCTCGACAATGATGAACTGGACGTGGCCGATGTGCTGTTGCGGACCAATATTCCCAACCTCTCGATTATCCCGGCCGGTCGTCCCCATGCCATGGGCACGGAGCTTCTGGCCAGTGAGCGGGCCGGACAAGTGATCAATGAGATTGCCATGCGCTATCGCAACCGGGTCATCATCTTCGACACCGCCCCGGTGCTGGCGAGCAGCGAGGGCGGGGCCTTGCTCAAACATGTGGGACAAATCGTTCTGGTGGTCGAATTCGAACGCACCAAGGACGTGGAAGTGCTTGGTGCATTGGATATGCTGGATTCCTGCGAGCACATCAACCTGGTGCTCAACAAGGCCCGCACCCGGTTGGCGGGGGGGCATGGCGGTCCCGGTTACTACGGCAACTACTACGCGGGCGACGACTGACTCTCGCTGGAGAGTCCAAAAGGAGCACGATCAAGGTGGGGAAGATGGCCGACGCCGGCGGAACGGTGAACTCAGGGGCGCGTCAGTCTGCCTATGGAGTGGCGCTCCTGGGGGTGCTGGCCCTGACCGCGCTGTTTTTTGAAACGGCACGCGCCACCGTCCATGTCTGGGCCACCTCGTCTTCCTTCAACCACGGGTTCGCCATCCTGCCGGTGGTCGCCTATCTGATCTGGGAACGGCGCAGCGAATTGGCCCGCACCCTGCCGGTGGTCACGCCCTGGGCCTTGATTCTGGTCGTCGGGAGTGCGGCGGTTTGGTTATTGGGGCAGGTGACCGGCACCTTGCTGGTACAACAGGTCGGCTTTCTGGGGCTGGTTGAATCCTTCGTGTTGTTGTTGCTGGGGCCTCAGGTGGTTTGGCGCATGGCCTTTCCACTGTTTTTCGCCTGGTTCGCCATCCCGTTCGGGGAATTCATGGTGCCACCGATGCAGGACATCACCGCCAAAATTCTGGTCTGGGGCCTGGAAATCACGGGCATTCCGGTCTATGCGGACGGCGTTCTGATCAGTATTCCCAGTGGCGATTTCGAAGTGGCCGAAGCCTGTTCCGGCCTGCGCTTCTTCACCGCTTCGGCGGCTTTGGGTGTGTTAGGGGCGAACATGCTCTTTCGCTCCCCCCTGCGGCGGTTGGGGTTCATCTTGTTGGCGCTCACTTTCCCGATTGTCGCCAATGGCATCCGGGCTTACGGGATCGTCATGCTGGCCCATCTCACCGACCGGGAATTCGCGCTGGGCGTCGATCATCTGATTTATGGCTGGGTGTTCTTTTCCCTGATCACGGTGATTCTCATCGCTATCGGCTGGCAGTTCCGCGAAGAGATGCCCCTTATCTCCGTCGAGCGGGGCTCGGCGCTGTTCGGTCCACGGCCATCCTCAACGACCCTGGTGCTGGTGCTGGGGCTGCTGGCGCTCGCTCTGGCGGCGGTGGCTCCGGCTTTTGCGTCCTATGCCATGGCCCGGACGGCCAAGGCGGCACCGCTTTTCGAACCGCCCCGTCTGCCGTCTCCCTGGCGGTTGGTGGAGGCAGAACCGCCCGGCTGGCATCTGGCGTTTTCTAACCCCGATGGCGAAGCACGTTGGCAGTTTTCAGACGGTGAGCATATGGTCGATGTCTATATCGCCTATTATGCGCGTCAGCGGGAGAATGCCGAGGCGGTGAGCCATGACAATCGGATGCTGGACAAGACCTGGCGGCGCGCCGGTGTCGGTCGCGCCCAGGTGCAAGTTGGCGACCGGTCGATGGCCTTCCAGCAAATGACCCTGCGTTCGGTGCATGGGCATCGGGTGGCCTGGAAGACGTTTTGGGTTGACCAGTCCTTTACCGACAAGCCCTGGTGGGCCAAGCTGTTACAGGCCCGGGCGACGCTCCTGGGCGGGACCCCCGCAGCGGCGGTTGTGGTGGTGTCGGCGCCCTATTGGGAAACGCCCGGTGCGGCGACCAAGACTCTCGAACGGTTCCTGGTAGACAGCGCGGGACTGGAGCCCGCGTTGCGCTCGGCGGCCGGATTGCCCTAAGCGCCAGCGACGAAGGAAAGCAAGACCATGTGCGGCATTGTAGGTATCTATCACGACAACGGCGGGCGTCCGATCGACGAGGCCTTGTTGTCCTACATGAACGATACCCAACTGCATCGGGGGCCGGATGCGGGGGGATTGTTCGTCGCGCCGGGAATCGGTCTGGGCCATCGCCGGTTGTCGATCCTTGATCTCTCCGGGGGACACCAGCCTTTGTACAACGAGGACGACTCGGTGGTCGTGGTCTATAACGGCGAGATCTATAATTTCCAGGAACTGTTCGACGAATTGAAGGGCCTGGGGCACAAGTTCCGCACCCATTGCGATACCGAAGCCATCGTCCATGCCTGGGAAGAATGGGGCGAGGATTGCGTGCAACGGTTTCGCGGCATGTTCGTGTTCGCCATTTGGGACAGCAACAGGGAAACCCTGTTTCTGGCCCGTGACCGATTGGGGATCAAGCCCTTGTATTTCGCCCCCCTGGCCGACGGCACTCTGGTTTTCGGCTCGGAACTGAAATCCATCATGCCCTATCCGGGGATGTCGCGGGATCTGGATCTGGAAGCGGTGGAGGAATACTTCTCCTATGGCTACGTGCCTGACCCGCGCAGCATCTTCAAGGGCATTCAAAAACTGGAGGCGGGCCATACCCTGACCTATCGTCGCGGTATGCCGACCCCGCGTCCGCGTCAGTACTGGGATGTC
This sequence comes from Magnetospira thiophila, assembly GCF_054657015.1. Taxonomy (NCBI): domain Bacteria; kingdom Pseudomonadati; phylum Pseudomonadota; class Alphaproteobacteria; order Rhodospirillales; family Thalassospiraceae; genus Magnetospira; species Magnetospira thiophila. Next base: position 1,256,116 of record NZ_BAAHXF010000002.1, on the reverse strand, counting down.
CGGTTTGATGCTGATGTGCCGAGCGATCCGCGAGAGGTGGAGGAACAGTTGATCCTGCGCCTGCGCGAGGCAGTCAAAATCCGCATGATTGCTGAAGTGCCGTTGGGGGCGTTTTTGTCCGGCGGCGTGGATTCCAGCGCCGTGGTGGCGATGATGGCCGAATCCTCGAACAAGCCGGTGGACACCTGCTGCATGTCGTTCGCCCAGAAGGACTATGACGAATCGGCCTATGCGGCGATGGTGGCCGAACGTTACAAAACCAACCACCGGGTGGCGCAGGTAGATCCGGATTCCTTTGATTTGATTGATCAGCTGGCCACCTTTTATGACGAGCCGTTCGCCGATAGTTCGGCCATGCCAACCTATCGGGTCTGTCAGTTGGCACGGGAAAAGGTGACCGTCGCCCTATCCGGGGACGGCGGTGACGAAGTCTATGCCGGCTATCGGCGCTACCCGTTCCATAACTACGAGGAAATGGTGCGCGGACGGATGCCGCAGGCCCTGCGCAAGCCGTTGTTCGGGTTCCTGGGGGCGGTCTATCCGAAGCTCGACTGGGCACCCCAGATGTTGAGGGCCAAATCCACCTTTCAGTCCATCGCCCGGGATGCCGACGAGGGGTTCTTCCACAGCGTCTCGGTGATGCCCGATCATTTGCGCCGGAAGTTGTTTAGCCCGTCCATGATCCGCGATTTGCAGGGCTATCACGCGGTGGAGGTGCTGCGCCGCCACATGAAGGCCGCGCCGACCGATCATCCCCTGTCGCAGGTCCAATATGCCGACATGAAAACCTGGCTGCCGGGCGACATTCTGCCCAAGGTGGATCGCACCAGCATGGCCGTGTCGCTGGAGGTGCGGGTGCCGGTTTTGGACCATAAGTTCGTCGAATGGTCCTGCGGTCTGCCGCCGGATCTCAAGCTGCGCGGTCGCGAAGGAAAATACATCTTCAAGAAAGCGCTTGAGCCGCATCTGCCCAATGACATTCTGTACCGCAAGAAAATGGGCTTTTCCGTACCCCTGGCCGCCTGGTTCCGGGGACCGTTGCGCGATCGGGTGCGCGATGTGGTGACGGGAGAGCTGTTGGGCGATTGTGGTTTGTTCGATCAAAAATACCTCAAAACCCTGGTCGATCAGCATCAAGCCGGGAGCCGGGATCACAGCGCACCGCTGTGGACCCTGGTGATGTTCGAATCCTTCCTGCGCAAAACCCGCGAGGCGGGGCGGGAGGCGGCGTGAGGCGACCGATGGTTCGGAGGAGACATGGCGACCATTGATCATATCAGGGAGCTGCTGCGCGAGGTGCTGCACCTGGGCGAGCGGGCCGACCACCTGACCGCCGACACGCCCTTGTTGGGGGCGTTGCCGGAACTGGATTCCATGGCCGTGGCGACGCTGATCACCGGCCTGGAGGAGCGTTTCGATCTGGCCTTCGACGATGCGGATCTGAGCGCCGAGATGTTCACCACCGTTGGCACGTTGAGCCGGTTTCTGGAGTCGAAGCTTGGCCGGTGACCTGCTGCCCCAGTTCATTGACGGCCCACAGGGGCCGCTGTTTGTGTTGCGCCATGGACCACCGCCCGAAAAAGCCCGGGGGGCGGTTCTGTTCCTGCCGCCGTTCGCCGAGGAACATAACCGGTCGCGGCGCATGGCCCACCTGATGGGGCAGGCGCTGGCGGCGCGCAACGTGGCGACATTTCTGCTTGATCCCCATGGGACGGGGGACAGTGCGGGGGAATTCCAACAGGCGCGCTGGGCCATCTGGAAAGCCGATGCGCAGGCGGCCATGGCTTGGCTGCGCGCCACGGGCTATGAAAAACTGTCCCTGCTTGGCCTGCGGCTGGGGGCCTGCCTGGCTCTGGACGCCATGGATTCGGCGCTCGAACGGTTGGTGCTCTGGCAACCGGTGCCCAAGGGATCGACCTTTCTCACCCAGTTTCTGCGCATTCGCGTCTCCGCCGGTTTCAACAAGGCGATGGCGTCGGCGGGCGGCGTTCAGGCTCTGCGCGATCGGTTGACGGCCGGGGAGAGTCTGGAAGTGGCGGGCTATGTGCTGTCGCCGGAACTGGCGGCGGACTTGGAAGGGTTGAACCTGGAGGCGCTGGGAGATCAAACGGCCTGCCCGATCCATTGGTTTCAGGTCGGCGGCGATCAAATGTCCCCCGCTGTCGATGCGGTTCTCGATGTCTGGCAGGCCCGAGGAGGGCGCGTCACCGCTCATGTGGTCCCCGGCCCCGCTTTCTGGTCCATCGAGGAAACCACCATCGCGCCGTCCCTGATCACGGCCACGGCGGGACTGTGGGATGTACCGTCATGAGTTGTCATGTCAACGAACAGCCTTTGGTGATTCCCTGCGCGGGGGCACAGATGATCGGCCTTTTGCATCGCCCGGAGGTGTCCCGGGATCTGGGCGTGGTGGTGGTGGTGGGTGGTCCACAGATCCGCGCCGGCACCCATCGCCAATATGTCCTGCTGGCCCGCGAATTGGCGGCTTCGGGCACGCCGGTGCTGCGTTTCGATGTGCGGGGTCAGGGGGACAGCACGGGAGATTTCGGCGGCTTCGAACAAATTCAGCCCGACATTGGGGCTGCCGTGGCGGCGCTGCGAGAGCGGGTGCCGGAGGTGCGCCGGGTGGCGCTGCTGGGCTTGTGCGACGGGGCCACGGCCAGTGCCTTTTATGCCCTGACCGACGACCGCATCACGGATCTGGTGCTGATCAATCCCTGGGTGCGCAGCGAGGCAACCTTGGCCCAGGCCCATGTCCGGCATTATTACGTGAGGCGTTTTTTATCGCGGGCCTTCTGGCGCAAGTTGTTGTTCGGCGGCGTCAATGTGTGGGGCGCGCTGGGCGAGTTCCGGCGCAAGCTGCACACGGCCCGCAAGGGCAGCGAGGTCGTTGCACAGGAAGAAGGAACAGGCGCTTCTCTCGCCGACCGCATGACGGCGGCGTTGCGGAAATTCGACGGACGGGTGCTGCTGATTCTCAGTGGGGCCGATGTGACGGCGCAGGAATTCGAAACGGCGGTGCTGCGCGGCAATAGCTTGGCTCGCCATCCACGGATGACCGTTCTGCATGTGGCGGGGGCCAACCACACCTACTCCCTGCAGGTCTGGCGGCGGCAGGTACATGACGGAATCGCCGACTGGCTGAGTTCAGCGGCGCAGTAGTTTCTTCAGGCGCGGGGCCAGCACATGGCGCAAGGTGCCGAACAGGCCCTTGGGGCGGCGCGGATTGAAAGCCGCCAGTCCCCACAGCTCCCGTCGCTGGAACAGCCATTCTTCCTTGTAGGGCTCGGCCCCGATGCCGAAATCCACCTCGCGGACGTGATCCTGGTCGATCACATGGCGCAGCAGGTGGAGCAGGGAGAGCCGTCCGAGGGCCTGTTTCTTGTAGGCTTCGTCGTAGGCGGTCTTGTACATGCTGGCCCGCCCCCCACGAACGAAGGACAATTGCTCGGCCACCGGCTGTCCATTCCAGTAGATCAGCCCAAGCCGCAGGGACCCCTCGCAGGCGGCGGCGCGCATCAGTTCCGGAAGGAACGTCTCGGAAGCCTCGGGCTGTTTCCAACTGGCGGCATAGACCCGCTGATAATCGGCGATGGCCTGCTCCAGTCCGTCCGGTGTCGTCTGCATATGGTGGGCATAGACACCCGAGCGTTCCGCCTTGCGCTCCATGCGCAGCAGGGTCTGCCGGATGGAGGAGCCGCGCCGGGCCAGATAGGCGGCGCTGTCGTCGTCGAGAATGGTCTCATAGATATTGGCATATTGGAAAAAAGGCTGCACGGCCCAGCCGTGGCGTCGCAGCGCCAGTGACAGCCAATCGAAAGTTGGCGAGTCCCGATCCAACGCCCGGAATTCCAGGCTGTCCCATCCGCCATCGCGGGAACAGAGATGATCGACCAGAAAATCCACCGCCGCCTGCGGGTCCGGTTGATCCGGGTCCAACAACAAATCCCACAGCACCGTATAGACGTTGGTCAGTGAAGACAGTTGACGCGGGGCCAACCTGCCGCAGGGGCGCCGTTCCAATGATGGGAAGATCAGCCGCGCCCGAGGACGAAGCCCGGTCTCCTCGACGACATAAAGTCGAACCCGGTCGGTGCTTTCAAGGGTATGGGCGGCCAGACAACGGTACCAGGTGAGGGAGCTGAAAAAACCATTCGCGCCGCAGGCCTCGAACAGCCGCCCGACGTGGGCGGGCAGGCTGTCCAGGGACTCGCATATGGTCAGCTTCAGCCCCATAAAGCCGTCAGGGTTTCAGGTCGAACGGATTGCAGGGCACCCCGCTTTTGTATTCGATGGGGCCGAGATCGGGAATCTGCGAGTCCCGGGCATGGCCGCAAATATCGGTCGACGGAGGGTCCAGGGGCTCGCCGAGGGAAACCACGGGCCCGGCATCGACCAAACGGAAGTCCAGGGCCTTCGGATCGGCATACACCTCACGCATGGACGGACCACCGATCAAACCGAAGAAAAGTCCGGCGTCGAGTTTGAGATTGTTGCGTTCGACAAGGGTGCCGCCGTCCCGTTCCTTGATTCGGCCATCGACAATATTATTGACGATCAAGGCGCTGGATTCGGCGAACCGGGAATCGATCCCGGCGGTATTCAGAAGCAGATTGTTGCGGATCAGCGTGTCGCGCCCCTTGTTGAGGTAGATGCCCACATCGGAACAGTTCATGACGATGTTGTCGCGCAGGTGCCCCTGGCTGTGTTCGCCCGCCGTGCAGGTGCCATCCCGGCACAGGGACTTGGGGTTGGTGCCGCCGCCGCCGATGGAGAGCCCGACCTGGGAAGGGGCGGCGGGCAGGTACATGGCGCAGATGATGAGATTCTTCTCGAATACCGTGCCCGTTGCATCCCCCTTGGCGAACGCCCCGTAGCTGACCCCGTTGCCCCGCAGCTTGACGAAGTCGGCGATCAGGTTGCCACGCACGATCCAATCCTTGGCGGCGACGATGTCGATGGGAGTCACCGGATTCTTGGTTTCGCGGGCCGTTGAATTGATCAGGGTGTTGCCCTCGATGATGCCGTTGTCGGGGAAGTATCGGACCTTGTCGATGGGCGCGCCGTTGACCTTGAGCTGGGCGTTGAAGTCCATGATGATGTTGTTGCGAATGCCGACGGAAGCCGCGTTGGCCGTGATGTGAAAGGCATGTTCGCATTTGGCGTGATTCGGGCAGGCCCCCCGGATGACCAGATTTTCGAAGTTCCAGAAGGGCTGGGTGACGTTGAAACCGGACACCATGTCGAAACGCAGGATGACTTCGCCCAGCCGTTCCGCCTTGACCGTGATCGGGGCGCTGTAGCGTCCGGCGGCCGTAAGGGCAATCTTGGTGCCCTTGAGGAGATAGGTTCCCGGATCAATGACGATGGTCTGTCCGGCCTGGGCATTTTTAAGGGCTTCTTTCAGTGCCTCAGACGAGGCGACATGGATCCAGCTTGAAGGCGAACCTTCCTTGGACACGTAGGGGTGAATGCTCAGACGATCCGGCGTTGCACCAATGCCGTGCCAGTTGGCCAGGGCCGGGAATTGTTGTCCGGCAAAGGCCTCTTTTGGGTCGCTGATGAGCCCGCTGCCGAACAGCAGGCTCTCGGCCAGTCCGGCCGCCGCTTCGGATTTCGGTTGCAGCCACTGGATCATCCCGCGCGCCAGGGGCAGGACCCCGCCTTGCTGCGAGATCATGCGAAGGGCAAACACCCCGCCGCCGATCAGGGCAAAAAGGCCCAGTGCCAACAGGGAAAAGCGGAGAAACTTGGCCAAAGTTTTCATTGCGAGATCGACGTCCTTTGCTGGTGCCACGACGGGGCAAATCGAGATTCGATTGCATTGTATGCTATCCCGACGCTGGGAAAAGTACACATGACGAATTTTTTAGCGACAAGGGATCAGGCTGGAGAGAGCCCTTGCCGCTCCAGGGGGGGTCGGATAGATTTAGGCCAAGTCTGTCCAGGGTCGCGCCGCGAGGCGGTTTTCAAGAGGCAATAAGGAGGGGAAGGGGCGATGCGCGATCTGTTTGTTGCCGCCCTGCTGTTCGCCTCGATTCCGCTGATCTTCTACCGACCGTTCGTCGGGATTCTCATGTGGTCGCTGATTTCCTACATGAATCCCCACCGCCTGACCTATGGATTCGCGCACGATTTTCCGTTCGCCATGGTCGTCGGTCTTTGCACCCTGATCGCCTGGGGCACCTCGAAGGAATCGAAATCCCTGCCCAAGCATCCGTTGGCCTACTTGCTGGTCTTTTTTACCTTCTGGGTCACCCTGACGACGGTGACCGGATTTCCCCAAACGTCAGAGGCGTCCTGGGGAAAATGGGATCGGACCATCAAGATTTTTCTGATGACCTACGTGGCAATGACCATGCTGGTCACCCGTGAACGCTTTCATGCGTTTGTCTGGGTCATTGTCATGGCGCTCGGCTTTTACGGGGTCAAGGGCGGCATCTTCACCGTCGTGGCGGGCGGCGGCGGTCGGGTGCTCGGTCCGCCCTCGTCGCTGATTACCGACAACAATCACCTTGCCGTGGCGCTGATTATGATCTTGCCACTGATTCGCTACCTGCAACTACATACTCTGAACAAGTGGGTCCGCATGTGCCTGATGGGCATGATGGGTGTGACGGCGCTTTCCGTTGTCGGTTCCTTTTCCCGCGGGGCGCTGGTGGCTGGCTCCGCGATGACGTTCTATATGTTTTTAAAATCCAGGCAGAAAGCGGCCATTTTCGCGGCTGCGGTAGTGGTCATCTTGATCGGGGCCTCGATCATGCCACAGGCCTGGTTCGATCGCATGAACACCATCCAGACCTACGACGAGGATCAGTCGGCGTCGGGCCGATTCGATGCCTGGACCTACGGCTATCTGGTCGCCAACCGGCATCTCTTTGGCGGCGGGTTCCTGGCCAACCAGAATGTGGAATATTTCATGCAGTTGGTGCCGGAAGCGCCACGCGCCCGGGCCTTCCATAGCATCTACTTCGAGGTCCTGGGCGAACATGGGTGGATCGGTCTGCTGACCTTCCTGACCATTGGGGCGGTCTCCCTCATGTCCTTGAACATCCTGCGAAACACCGCGAGAGGGCATCCAAATCTGTTATGGATCTATGATCTGGCAACCATGTGTCAGGTGAGTCTGGTCGGCTATGCGGTGGGCGGCACCTTCCTGAATCTCGCCTTTTTCGATCTGCCCTACAGTATTTTCGCCATTGTGATTGCCTTGCAGGTCCATTGCACGAAGGCGATCAAGGAGGAGGAAGAGCGCCTCGGCATCGTCCATGTCCGCGGCCCAGCCATGATGATCAGCCGCTGAATCCGGCGGGTTACGCGATCCCGGCGCGCAGGAAATCGTGAATATGGACCAGCCCGACCGGGCGGCCCGCCTCGGCCACGAACAGGTTGGTGATGCTGCGGGCATTCATGATCTGCAAGGCCTCGCTGGCCAGCATGTCGGGGGCGATGGTGATGGGATGGGCGGTCATCAGATCACCCGCCGTGCGGGTCGGCAGGTCGGGGGACATGTGGCGACGCAGGTCGCCGTCTGTGATGATCCCGAGCAGGTATCCGGTCGCGTCCACCACGCCGACGCAGCCCAGGCTTTTCTGGGTCATGATCAGCAGCGCCTCGCTCATCGGGACCTGCAGGCCGACGAGAGGGATTTCCTCGCCGATGTGCATCAGATCGGAAACCTTCTTCAGGCGGTCGCCGAGGCGTCCGCCGGGATGCAGAATCTTGAAATCGGAAGCGGTGAAACCGATTCGTTCCAGCAGGGCCACGGCAATGGCATCGCCGAGGGCCAACGATGCGGTGGTCGAGGTGGTCGGGGCCAGTCCCATGGGGCAGGCCTCCGGCACCGGGGGCAGGACCAAGGTGACATTGGCGGCCTTGGCCAACAGACTGTCCGCCTCGCGGGTGATGGCCACCAGCGGAATGGCGAAGCGCCGCGAATAATCAATGAGATCGGCCAGTTCAGCGGTTTCCCCGGAATTGGAAAGGGCCAGAATGGCGTCCTCGGTGGTGATCATGCCCATGTCGCCATGGCTGGCCTCGGCCGGATGGACGTAATAGGCGGGCATTCCGGTGGAGGCCAGGGTCGCGGCGATTTTGCGCGCCACATGGCCGCTCTTGCCCATGCCGGTGACAATCACCCGTCCGTTGGGGCAGGACAGCAGATCGAGCGCCGAGGCAAAGGATTGATCCAGGTTTTCCGCCATTTGCCGCAGGGCCTCGGCTTCGACGGTGAGAACCCGCCGTCCGGAGGCGAGGTCCTTCTCGATGGTCGGCGGCAGGGGAGGGACGGGGGCGGGAGAATTGGCTGTCATGAATCTTGTCACTTGCGAACTATGAACGACAACCCAGCACATAGGGGAGAACCCCTTCCCATGGCAAGACAATTGCTGAAATGCGGCGGGATCTTTATACATTCGACTGCCTGGATTGGAATCTGCCCTTAGCCGACCGCATTGACTGTGGTCAAACGGGAGCGGCTGCCCTAGAAATGAAGGCCATACCGTCGTGGCCGCCCAAAAAACGGAAAGACCTATGATGTCCTCTCGATTTCCCAACGAACTCACCCAATTGATGCTGTCGCCCGTCGAAGCCGATCTTCTGAAGGTGGAAAGCAACCCGTTTCCGTCCTGGGACCTGACGCCGCGTCAGATCTGTGATTTGGAAATGCTGCTCAACGGGGGCTTTTCGCCGTTGCAGGGGTTCATGGGCAAGGCCGATTACGATGGCGTCGTGCACGCCATGCGTCTGGCCGACGGGACCCTCTGGCCGCTGCCGGTGGTCCTCGACGTGACCGAGAAATTCGTCAATGGCCTGGGCGAGAAGCCCTCGGTGGTGTTGCGCGATCCGGAAGGCGTGCCGCTGGCGGTGCTGGATGTCTCCGAATACTGGACCCCGGATCGTCGGTTGGAAGCGGAACAAGTCTATGGCACCACCGACGAGTCCCATCCCGGCGTCAAAATGCTGCTGAACCGGACTCATCCAGTGTATCTGGCCGGTCGATTGCGCGGTCTGGCGCTGCCGGCCCATTACGATTTTCAGCATTTGCGCGATTTGCCCTCGGAAACCCGGGCCCGCTTCAAGAAACTGGGCTGGCGTCGGGTGGTCGGCTATCACACTGTGCGCCCGTTGCACAAGGCGCAGGTGGAAGTGGCCTTCCGCTCGGCCAAGAGCGTCGAGGCGCATCTGTTGCTGCATCCTGCGGTGGGCGGCTCGGAGAGCGACGATGCCGAACATTTCTCGCGGGTGCGCTGCTACGAACACGCCTATAAGCATTTTCCCGAACAGACGACGGCCTTGGGTCTGGTCCCCCTGGTCAGCCGCTGGGCCGGGCCGCGCGAAGCGGTATTGCAGGCCATCGTGCGCCGGAACTATGGCTGCACCCATTTCGTGGTTGGTCTGGAGCAGGGCAGTCCCGAACAGGACGCCACGGCGACGCCGTTCTACGGCCCCCAGGAGGCGCAGAATCTGGCCAAAAGCGTCGAATCCGAAATCGGGATCGAGATCGTCGCCGCGCCCAAGTACGTCTATGTTCAGGAACGGGCGGCCTTCATCGCCCTTGATGAAGTGCGCGAACGGGACAGCCTGATGGGGCTTTCGGATCAGGAGTTCCTGCGCCGGGTGCTGCATGACCGGGAGGTGCCGGAATGGTACTCCTTTCCGGAAGTGGTGGACGAACTGCGGCGCAGCATTCGACCCTTGTATCAGCGCGGATTCACGGTGTTCTTCACCGGCCTGTCCGGGTCCGGTAAATCGACCATCGCCAAGGCCCTGGTGCAGAAGTTCCTGGAGCAGGGAGGGCGCCGGGTGACTCTGTTGGACGGCGATATCGTGCGCAAGAATTTGTCCAGCGAACTGACCTTTTCCAAGGAGCACCGGGATCTCAACATCCTGCGCATCGGCTTTGTCGCCTCGGAAATCACCAAGAACGGCGGCATTGCCATCTGTGCTCCCATCGCCCCCTACACGGAAACCCGACGCCGGGTGCGCGAGGCGGTGGAAAGCGCCGGCGGCGGCTTCATCGAGGTCCATGTGGCGACGCCGATCGACGTCTGCGAGGAGCGCGACCGCAAGGGGCTTTACGCCCTGGCCCGAGCAGGCAAGATCAAGGGATTCACCGGGATCGACGATCCCTACGAGGTGCCCGAAAACGCCGAACTGACCATCGACACCTCCAGTTGTTCCCCCGACGAGGCGGCCCAAGACATCATCCTGAAGATCGAAGGCATGGGCTACATCAGTGTTCGCTGAGCGCCGTTGACCACCGCTTAAAAGGATTCCCGGAATGCGACTGCCGGATTTTCTCATCATCGGAGCCCAAAAGGCGGGGTCGAGTTGGCTGATCCAGAGGATGGCGCAGCATCCGGAAATCTTCATTGAAGACAAGGAGTTGATGTTCTTCAACGTGGACCAGTACTTCGCCCGGGGAACGGAGTGGTATGCCAGTCACTTCGCTAAGGCCGGAGAGAGGCAGGTGGTCGGGGAGAAAACGCCGGATTACTTCATCCACCGCAAGCGCAACGGCCAGACCGTGCCGACCATGGACCGCATCAAGGACCTGCTCCCCGAGGCCCGAATTCTCATTGTATTGAGAAATCCGGTCACCCGGGCCTTTTCGGCGCTGCGTCACCATTTATGGTTCCGCCGCTTCTCGCCCCATGAAAAACCGTGCGATCTCATGTTCAGCGAGGCGGGAGAGGAGTGGAACATCCTGTCCTATGGCTTCTATGCCCAACACCTGGCCCATTGCCGGTCGCTGTTCGCCGAAGATCAGATCAAGATCTGGATTTTCGAGGAAGACATCGTGAAAAACCCGCAACAAGTGCTGCGCGAGGCCTTTGCCCACGTGGGCGTGGACCCCAAATGGCAACCCGATCACAAGATCGGCAAGGCCCGCAACAGGGGGGTTTCCTCCCATCTGGCCCTGCGCGGTCACTATCATCTGCCTCTATTGGGGGATATCTGGCAGGTCGTCGACATGTTCGCCGCCCACAAATATGCCCTGGACGCCGAATGCCAGGCGCGACTACAGGATTTGTATCGTGACGACATTCTGCGCCTGGAGGAGATGCTGGGCCGCGACCTTTCCGTATGGCGGGATTGATTCGGCTGCCGCGACAAGGGGGGTTTCTCCGGTCGGCGGATATGGACTAGTATGCGCCGCGACCCTTTGGCTGGTGCAGACTTGAAGAAATTGGGACGAACATGGCGCGACGACCGAACTTTTTTATCGTGGGGGCTCCGAAGAGCGGGACAACGGCCATGGACCGCTATCTGTCCCAGCACCCCGACATTTTCATGGGGGTCAAGGAATCACACTTTTTCTCGCCCGAAGTAGTGCGGGACAAGGCCTTTGTCTGTCCGAAGGAGCGCTTCGATTCCTTTTTCGCTGAGGTGACCGACCAGACCATCATCGGCGAAGGTTCGGTTCACTACCTGGTGTCCCGCGAGGCGGCGAAAAATATCCATGCGTTCAATCCCGACTCCAAGATCCTGATTCACGTCCGCAATCCGGTGGATTTCCTGTATTCCCACCATTCCCAGCAGGTGTTTGAGGGATATGAGGATATCAAGGACTTCGAGGCGGCTTATGATGCCGTGGAAGATCGCCGCAAGGGCTTGCGGATCAATGACAAATGCCGATTCGAGATGATTCTCGACTATCCGGAAATGGCCAATTTCGCCGACCAGATCCAGCGCTATTTCGATGTGTTCGGGCGCGATCAGGTCATGGTCACCCTGTTCGATGATTTCAAGCGGGATACGGCGGCAGTCTATCGCGACACACTGCTATTCCTGGGCGTCGATCCAGACTTCAGGCCAGAGTTTCCGGTGGTGAATCCCAACAAGAAGGTCCGCAGTCGGGCGTTGATGAATTTTATCCGCAACACGCCCGATTGGGTGACCTTTTGCAGCAATCTGTTGCTGCCACTTTCGGCGCGCACCGAGATCAAGGCCTGGATCAAACGTAAGAATACAAAATTCGAGGAGCGCGACCCCATGGACCCGGTCTTTCGGGCGCGCCTGGTCCGGGAGATGGCGCCACGGATCGAAGAACTGAGCAAGCTGCTGAATCGGGACCTTTCCCATTGGACATCGTAGGGTCTGTCTCGGAAGGGATGAATTATGTCTTCACTGCTGCTGATCGTCGTTTTGCTGGTGGTCGCCGTCGTAGTGCACTGGTTCATCAAGAATGACGGCGTCGAAAATGTCTCGGATCAGACCGGGCTCCTGAAAATGAAGCCACCGCCGGGCGTGGTGGAGGAAAAGGTGATGCGCGCCACCCAGCAGCCCAAGAAAAAGCCCAAGGCGGCTCCCGCAGTGAGGTCCAGACGCAGATGATCGGCAGCCTGAAATCCCGACGACCCCGGTGGCGGGGAGTCCTGTTGGCGCTCGGTCTGGCCGTCGCGGTGCTGGGCGCTGGGACGGGGCGTGCGGCAACCCTCAAGGGGCCGGTCTACAATGAGGAAACCAAATCCTATTTCGCCCTGATGGAGGCGGAAAACGACCAGAAATTCTGGGATACGCTGGATATCGAGGCGGCGGGTCAGACTTATAAGGAAGTCAACGGACGTCTGGCGATCATCCCATCCCGGTCGGTGCACGACTTCCTGGTCCAAGAATTCGGTCTGCGCCATCCGACCTGGATCGGTCTGCGCTACTGGTGCCAGTTCAAATCCCTGCAATGGGTGGACGGAAGCAAGGTCGAAACAACGGATTTTCAAATCTGGCAGGCCCCCTGGTATCGGGATCGGGAGGCCAAGTGCGACGACAACCCGCGCAGCAAGCGGATGTTCATGCCGGTGTACTATGAGCCCCGGAACTACCGTGAAAAGGGCAGTTTCCTTATTGGTTCCAAGACCGACGACGTCCACTGGCGGGCGACCGGGCATGAAACCCAATTCCGTCACTATCTCATCGAATATCCGACCGGCGCGCCCTGAGATGCTCAGTCGGCTTTCGGACCTGATCTTCGAGTCCGCGGCGACGGACCCTGCGGCGCTGGCGCTGAAGGCGGGCGAGGCCACTCTGGATTACAACGAGCTGGCCGAGGCGGTTCGTCAATCGGCCCGAGGGTTGCTTGAACAGGGGCTGGGTCGCGGCGAGCGGGTCGCGGTTTATCTGGAGAAGCGTCTGGAAACGGTGGTTGCGCTGTTTGCCATCGCCGACGCCGGAGGGGCTTTCGTGCCGGTCAATCCGGTGCTCAAGGCGGCCCAGGTGGCGCATATCCTGCAAGATTGCAGCGTGTCCCTGCTGATCACCTCGGCCGTCCGATTGCAAAGCCTGCAAGGGATTTTGCCTCAATGTCCGGGCCTGCGGGGCATTGTGCTGGTCGATGACACGGCCGGGACGGGGGCAATTCGGTGGTCGGATTTACAGGCCAGTGGGGCCGCCTCGACCCGCCAACCGCATCGGCTCACCGACATGGACATGGCGGCCATTCTCTACACCTCGGGCTCCACCGGTCGTCCCAAGGGGGTGGTGCTGTCGCACCGCAATCTGTTGGCCGGGGCGTTCAGTGTTGCCAGTTATCTGGACAATCGGCCCGAGGATCGCATTTTGTCGGTGCTGCCCTTGAGCTTCGATGCCGGTCTCAGCCAGTTGACCACCGCCTTCGCCGTCGGGGCGCGGGCGGTGCTGTTGAACTATCTGCTGCCGCGCGACGTGGTGACAGCGGTGGAGCGCGAGGCCATCACTGGCCTCACCGGCATTCCACCGTTATGGATTCCGCTGTCGCAGATGAGCTGGCCGACGGCGGCGCGGGACTCCCTGCGCTACTTCGCCAATACCGGCGGCGCGTTGCCGCAGGCCGCCCTGCAACGGCTGCGGGCCCAACTGCCGCACAGCGAGCCGCACCTGATGTATGGTTTGACCGAGGCCTTTCGATCCACCACCCTGCCGCCCTCGGAGGTGGACAGGCGTCCGGAGTCCATGGGCAAGGCGGTGCCCAATGCGGAGGTCCTGGTCGTGCGGCCCGATGGGACGGTCTGCGATGTGGACGAGCCGGGTGAACTGGTGCATCGCGGGGCGTTCGTGGCGCTGGGCTATTGGAATGACCCGGAACGGACGGCCCAGCGCTTCCGACCGGCCCCGGGCCGCGACCCCGCCCTGCCGCTGCCCGAGACCGCCGTCTGGTCGGGCGACTGGGTACGCCGGGACGCGGAGGGGTTTCTGTATTTCGTCGGTCGAAAGGATGAAATGATCAAGACCTCCGGCTATCGGGTCAGTCCGACGGAGCTGGAAGAGGTCCTCTATGCCAGCGGCACCATCGCCGAGGCGGTGGCGCTCGGTCTGCCCCATCCGATGTTGGGGCAGGGCATTTTGGTGCTGGCGACGCCACCAGACGGGGGGGTGGCGGACCCGGAGGCGGTCCTGGCCGTCTGCCGTGCCGACTTGCCCGGATTCATGGTCCCGCATAAAGTGATCTTTGTGGAGGCCTTGCCCCGCAACGCCAACGGCAAGTTCGACCGTCAGGGGCTGGCCGAGGCGCACCGTGATCTCTTCCAATCCCAGGCGCAGGGGACCGAGGCATGAGCAGCGACGAGACCTTCCGCAACTTTTCCGTGGTCGCGGGCGAACTGGCGGTGGGCGGCGTGCCGCTGGGACGACTGGCGGCGCGGGCCGGGGGGACCCCCTTTTATGCCTATGATCGTCATTTGATCAGCCAGCGGGTCGCCGATCTGCGGGCAGTGATGCCCCAGACCCTGAACCTTTCCTATGCTCTCAAGGCCAATCCGATGCCGGCCCTGGTGCAGCATATGTCACGGCTGGTCGATGGCTTCGATCTGGCCTCGGCGGGGGAATTGGCCTGCGCCTTGGATACCTCGATGCCGGTGGAGCGGATCAGCTTCGCCGGGCCGGGCAAGACCGACGACGAACTGCGCCGGGCCATCGCCGCCGGGGTGACGCTGAATCTCGAATCCGCGGGCGAAATGGATCGCGCTGCGGACCTGGGCCAGGCCCTGGGACTGCGGCCCCGGGTGGCGGTGCGGGTCAATCCAGACTTTGAACTCAAGGGCTCGGGTATGCAGATGGGCGGCGGGGCCAAGCCGTTCGGAGTGGACGCGGAGCAGGTCCCGGACCTGCTACGGCAGTTGGGGCAACGGGACCTGAGCTTTCAGGGGTTTCACATTTTCACCGGCTCCCAGAATCTGCGCACCGAAGTGCTGTGCGAGGCCCAGCGCCAAACCCTCGACCTGGCGCTGGCCTTGGCGGATCAGGCTCCGGGCCCGATGCGCAGCCTGAATATGGGCGGCGGCTTCGGCATTCCCTATTTTCCCGGTGAGGTGCCGTTGGATCTGCCCCGCTTGGGCGACAACCTTTCCTTGCTGGCTCAAAAGCTGGCCGCCACCCAGCCCCAGACTCGAATGATTCTCGAACTGGGACGGTTTCTGGTTGGCGAGGCCGGGGTTTATGTCTGCCGGGTGTTGGATCGCAAGGTGTCACGGGGCCGGACATATTTGGTGACCGACGGCGGTCTGCATCACCATTTGGCCGCCTCGGGCAATTTCGGACAGGTCTTGCGGCGCAATTATCCGGTGGTGCTCGGCAATCGGATCGGCCAATCGGGGACGGAAGCCGTGTCGGTGGTCGGATGCCTATGCACGCCGCTCGATCTGTTGGCCGACAACGTGGAACTGCCGCAGGCGGAGATCGGCGATCTGGTGGTGATTTTCCAGTCTGGAGCCTATGGCGCGACGGCCAGTCCCGGTGCATTCCTCGGGCATGACCGGGTCGCCGAAATGCTGCTGTGACAAGGGGTTAGCTTCCGGTGTCAGGATTCTTGTCACCTGGAACTTTTCTGGATTGCCCATCTAACTATTTGAAATTTAGGCATATTTTGTGTTGGCGGTGGTTCGATCTCGGTTGCGGCGACTGAATGGCCAAAGTGGCGGGAAAAAGTGTCAGGATCTTTTCCAGTTTGGTCTTGTGTTGGGGGGGTGTTGGGGGTCTGTTTTTCATTAATTCATTGAAATATAATAAGAAACGAAAACTGGCACGGGTCGTGCATTACTGTTGGTGTGGCTCAGGCCAATGGAATTGCTGGCGAAAGAAAAATTCACGCACGCCGGCTGCAACCGACAACGTGATTTGGAGTTTTTGAGATGACCAAGATGCAAAAGACCTTGATGGCCACCGTCGCCGGTGCTTTCGCCCTCAGCATGGCCGCCACCGACGCCAAGGCCGACGCCCTGGCTTATGGTTCGTTCTCCATCAGCAATGCCCAGCTGATCCTCAACACCGATGCGGGTTCGACCCAGCTCGACCTGGGCAACATCATTCCGCTGACCCTGAACAACACCACGGAAGCCGCGGGCAGCATTCCCGGTATGAGCCACTCCACCTCCGACGGCTCCATGGCCTGTGTCGGTTCCTGCGGAAGCATCGCCGAGAACACCTTTGGTCAAGCGGCGACCGGCCCGACCTTCAGCCGCGCCGACACCGACCTGCAAGGGTCGCTGCTGGCCTATTTCGGTGCGCCGAGCGCGGTGAGCGCCTCGATCGTCAGCGAGACCTCCATGGGCGCGTCCATCCCGGCGGTTTCCGGTTCGGCCAATGCCGATACGGGCAACACGTCTCAGATGGTTTTCACCGCTCAGTCCAGCGGCACCCTGACCATGTCGTTCGACGCGACCATGAGCATGGTGGCCGACATCACCGGCGACCGGGCGCGTCCGGGTGAGCTGGCCCGCGTGACCTCGACCTTCGCCGTGACCCTGGTGGATTACTCCACCGGCGAGACCCTGATGAACTACAATCCGAGCGCCTTGAATGTGGGCACCGGTGGTTCTCTGCCGGTTATTGCGACCGCCTTCACCTCGCCGCTGGCGACCTACGATGTGGCGCTGACCCACTTTGAAACCACCTCCAGCCTTGCCCTGCAGCAGGGTCACCTGTATGCCTTCACCCTGACCCAGCAGGTCAACACCAACGCCACGGCCGTTCCGGAGCCCGCCTCCCTGGCCCTGATGGGCATTGGCCTGATCGGTCTGGGCGCCGCCCGTCGTCGGATGAACAAGGCCGCCTAACGGCCCCGCTTCTCCGCACCCAATTCAAAGGCCGGATGTGCAAACATCCGGCCTTTCTCGTTGTCAGGTTCAGGAGGCATCGTCGGGATTCTTGACAGTGTCGAAATTGAGGCCACGCACCCGGAAATCCGGATTTTTGCATGAGCCCGTGCTGTGAAATGTCATTCCAGAGCTAAAACCTATCCTAAAAGTGTAAACCAGGACCGTGACCTACGCGAAGAGAGTGTCAGGATCTTTTCCAGTTTGGTCTTGTGTTGGGGGGGTGTTGGGGGTCTGTTTTTCATTAATTCATTGAAATATAATAAGAAACGAAAACTGGCACGGGTCGTGCATTACTGTTGGTGTGGCTCAGGCCAATGGAATTGCTGGCGAAAGAAAAATTCACGCACGCCGGCTGCAACCGACAACGTGATTTGGAGTTTTTGAGATGACCAAGATGCAAAAGACCTTGATGGCCACCGTCGCCGGTGCTTTCGCCCTCAGCATGGCCGCCACCGACGCCAAGGCCGACGCCCTGGCTTATGGTTCGTTCTCCATCAGCAATGCCCAGCTGATCCTCAACACCGATGCGGGTTCGACCCAGCTCGACCTGGGCAACATCATTCCGCTGACCCTGAACAACACCACGGAAGCCGCGGGCAGCATTCCCGGTATGAGCCACTCCACCTCCGACGGCTCCATGGCCTGTGTCGGTTCCTGCGGAAGCATCGCCGAGAACACCTTTGGTCAAGCGGCGACCGGCCCGACCTTCAGCCGCGCCGACACCGACCTGCAAGGGTCGCTGCTGGCCTATTTCGGTGCGCCGAGCGCGGTGAGCGCCTCGATCGTCAGCGAGACCTCCATGGGCGCGTCCATCCCGGCGGTTTCCGGTTCGGCCAATGCCGATACGGGCAACACGTCTCAGATGGTTTTCACCGCTCAGTCCAGCGGCACCCTGACCATGTCGTTCGACGCGACCATGAGCATGGTGGCCGACATCACCGGCGACCGGGCGCGTCCGGGTGAGCTGGCCCGCGTGACCTCGACCTTCGCCGTGACCCTGGTGGATTACTCCACCGGCGAGACCCTGATGAACTACAATCCGAGCGCCTTGAATGTGGGCACCGGTGGTTCTCTGCCGGTTATTGCGACCGCCTTCACCTCGCCGCTGGCGACCTACGATGTGGCGCTGACCCACTTTGAAACCACCTCCAGCCTTGCCCTGCAGCAGGGTCACCTGTATGCCTTCACCCTGACCCAGCAGGTCAACACCAACGCCACGGCCGTTCCGGAGCCCGCCTCCCTGGCCCTGATGGGCATTGGCCTGATCGGTCTGGGCGCCGCCCGTCGTCGGATGAACAAGGCCGCCTAACGGCCCCGCTTCTCCGCACCCAATTCAAAGGCCGGATGTGCAAACATCCGGCCTTTCTCGTTGTGTCCGGTCAGGATGAGAGCGATTTTTTGATCGTATCCAAGGCGGCTTTCATGTCCCCCAGCAGGGGGTGACGGAACAGGATGACCCCGAGCAGCCATCCTGTGGCGGCGGCGGACACGGCGATGGCGAAATGGGCCAGATAGGTGTCATCGTTGTAGCCCAGGAATAAATAGACCACAGCCGGGCCGGCGATGCTGAGACCCGCGACGGCTAGACTGCGCCAGCAACTGAACAGCAACTCAAACGGCCCCAGTTGCAAATGACGGCGCAGGAAGTAAGCGTAAATCACAAAGCCCAGCAGATAGACGCCGATCAGGCTGGCGGCCACGGCTTCCAGTGAATGGAAGGCCGCAACGAAAATCGCCCCCACCCGAACCCCCTGAATGAGGGCCGTGGCGCGTAAATTGGCGCCCACATGTCCCAGAGCGACCAGCACATGGGTTCCCATGCCGAACAACGGCTTAATCAAGGTCGCGACACACAGGATCTGGACCAGAGGGATGGCGGCATCCCATTGCGGTCCGAACATGATCCGCATCACCGGCATGGTGGTGAGAATCAGGACACCGAAGAAGGGCCAGGCAAATATGGTCAGATACTCGACGGAGCGAACATAAGTCGCCTTGAGGTGTGTGCCTTCGCGATTCTTCGAAGAGAAGGCCGGGAGCATGACCGATTCGACGGCCTCCATGAACCGAATGTCGAACAGATTGATCAGCCCCAGGGCGCGACTGAGCAGACCGACGGCGGTGAAATCAATCAACCGGCCGATGATCAGGTCGTTGGAACTGTTGCCCAGGGTTTCGAAAATCCGCGCCACGCTGACTCTGCCGCCAAACGACAACACATGCCGCCAGTGCTTGAATCCGGGCAGGACCATGGCGGCATCCGGGCGGAACAACATCCCCAACAGCACATTGGCCAGAATTTGCGCCACCGAGGCCCAGGCCAGGCTGTAATAACCGAAGTCCATATAGGCCAGGGTCACCCCGACAGTCCCATGCACGATGGCCGACAGCACGTTAATCTTCAACAAGGCCCCAAAGTTCATGTCCCGGCGCAACAGGGCGAAGACGGGGGAACTGAACGGCAACAGCAGGAAATTGAGGCAGAGAATCTGGATGACTTCCTGGACACCGGCCTCATGGTAGAAGTCGGCCAGAAAACCACTGAACCCGTACAACAGGGCGGCCAGACTCCAGGCGGCGGCGGTGGTGATGCCCAGGGCCGTTTTAACGTGGTCGCGGGTCAGGTTGGGTTCCTGGATCAAATAGGAAACCACGCCGAAGTCTCTTATTGTATGGGCGATGGCGATCACCGCATAGCCGACTGAGAACACGCCGATTTCAGCGGGAGTCAACAACCGGGCCAATATGAGCACCGAGATGGTGCTGATGGCCGTGGCGCTGAATTTGCTCAGAAATGAGGTGGCGACCGCGCGACGAATGCTGCTGCTCATGAAATTCCCTTAAATCCAGGTGTCTGCGGAGGCGGGTCGCACAAAAACAGCGTCCCGAGGCCTTTCGGCCTCAGGAATACGATATTGGGGAATACTAGAAGGTTCTCGCGGTCGTGGAAAGCCTCGCTCTAGGCGGGACGATGGAACGATTGAGCGATTTTTTCCAACAGCAGTTGGAACTGTTGGACATCTTCGCCGGAATGGGCCTCGCCCTTGAGGCGCTGGGTCAACCCGTGCAGGTCGCGGAAAAGGTCGACCTTGTCCGCATGCTCCGTATCCACCACTCGCCGTCCCAGATCCTCGGCTATGGTCGCCATCTCCCTCATTTTGTGGTTGAGGAGGTCGCCGTGCAAACCGGCTTCCAACATGGGCAGGACGGTACCTGAAATTTCGGCGATCTTCTCCACGTGACGCTGGATTTTTTCCCCGTTGACCCAGGTCAACATGGATTGGATATCCAGCCGCAACTGGTTGACTTCGTAAGCCCCGGTGGCCTTGGCTTTGAGAGAATTAGGCACTTTCATCGGCACGACCCTGGACTCGCCACCGCGCGGCTTGGCGCGGCGTTCCGGGCCGGTATAATCGCTGGTCACCACGAAGGGCTTGCGATTTTCGATCAGGCCAAGCAGGCGCTTGAGAATCTGGGCCGGAGATACCGGTTGCAGCAGAACGTCATCCACGCCCGCCTGAATCCAGGCCATGATCTCTTCCGGTTGTGGCGCATCAAGCAGCACCATGATGACCATGAACGGGTTATCACCCAGGCGATGGTTGCGGATATCCTTGATCCGCTCCACGACAGCGTCGCCTTCGAGCTTGCAGTCGACAATCAACAAGTCGGGCATGGTGGCCTTCAGATGCTCCAGAAGGGCCTCCTCACTGGAAAGTCCTTGGATCTCCTTGACCCCTTCGCGGTTGAGGATTCCGTAAATGGTGCGCCGGATTTCCGTGTTGCCGACCCCCAAGGCGCTTTGCACCCGTTGCATCTGGTAATTCTTGCCGGAAACCGAGCTACTCCATGTCACGACTGAATTCAGGACATGTCCTTTTGCTGGATGCGGGTTTGGGCTTTTCTGGAGCATGATGGACCTCTCGGGTTCTGCCTAGGTACCATTATAACACCCGCCGAACCGGGGCCTGTGCGCTGGGTCACAGCACAGTAAAATTTATTTCGAAATAGAAATAAAATATGGCGAAGGACAGACATATTCGGCAGAAAACCTACGATTTCCGAGAGGCAATCACATTTGAGTGATCGGAATCTGAAGGCTGTTTCCCCTTCTCTTTGAGGGAGGGGGCGCGTCCTTGAAGCCGTCCGAGGTCGGAATCGCCTCAGCTCGACGAGCGTTCGTAGGCTTCCAGCAGTTTCCACATGATGATGGGGATCTGGCGCAAGATGTCGGAGGGGATTTCCAGAACGACGACCGGGGATTTGACCTTGAAGGTGGTCGGGCGGGGCGGTTGCGAAATAATGGATTCGCCGCCCATGAAGTCGCCGGCCTTGAGGGTGGTGACCGGCAGGGTGCCGATCATGCATTCCGCTTCGCCGGACTTGACCACGAACAGCGATCCGGCGTGGGCCTCGACGGTGGCGCCGATCGTGTCATAGGTATGGACGATGGTCCGTTCGGCGATGGTGTTGTGGGTGCTGTAGGATACTTCCTCGCCGAACAGCCATGTGCCCTGGAGGAAGGTACGGGTTTCGTGCAGCCGCTCGATGCGATCATGGAAATCGTTCTGATGCACGAAATCGGCATACATAGTGCCCGGGATGCGCAGGGCCTGGACGAAACTGGCGGTGCGGTAGGTGGCGTTGCAGGGCAGCCCGTGCAGGCCGGAATACTCCCCGACCAGAGTGCCTGCCGACAGCGGATAAGCGGTCGGCGAGTCCGACTTGATCATCTCCACGATGCCCGACAGGATGAGCAGGATTTCCGTGTTCTGCTCGCCCTCGCGCATGATGATGGTGCCCGGGTTGAGGGTGAACAATTGGTTGTTCATGATGTTGCGCATGGTATGGCGCACGGCGTCAGGAAAATAGGCGCGCAGATATTCGAAGGCGGTGCGCCGGGAGATGTCCGTATGGTCGGGAATCAGAATGTGGGTGATCCCAAACGGCGCGTCGGAACCGATCTCCTTTTGCCGTGACGTCAGGTCCAGGGAGGTATGGGACAGGATGATCATGTCCGAGGGATCGTCCTTGAAATCCTCCGCCGTGCCGTGGATCAGACCGCCGCCGATATCAATTTTCTTGATGTTGGCCGGATGCAGATAGTCGGTCTTGGTTTTTTGCAGCATTTCCAGGGAGATGCCGATTTCCTGGCCGTCCTTGCGCACCATGCCTTCGAGAATGTTGAAGGAAGAAATGTCGGCGAAATGGGCGTAGGAGCGATGCCCTTCCTCGCCCAGGGTGCGGAACAAGAACAGATTGGTTTCCACCGGATGCGGGGAATGCAGGGGCATGACTTCCATGCCCTCCACGTCGTTCCACTGGTCGAACTTCAGATCAACCACCTCGAAGAAATCGCCAAAGCGTTCCTCGGAGATTCCCAGCAGGGCGGTCAGTTTCTTGGTCACCGAATGACGCACCAACGGCGTGGCGTAATATTTCATCCTGAAACCGGACTGGATCAAGGTGGTGATGCCGGCGAAGTGGTCGTCATGGGAATGAGTGTGGAAAATACCCTTGATCTCGTTGGTGCCGATGCCCAGCGCGGTCAGGCTGTGCAGCAGATTCGGTCCGGCGTCGATGAGATATATATAGCCCTGATACATGAGAATGCTGGCGGTACAGGGCCGGTTGACATCCCAGCCGTCGCCGTCGCCGGAATGGATGATCCCGAAATGCTCGCGCTTGATCTCGTGAAAGCCCATGCGGTAGGGCGGGCGGTAGCGTTCGTCCTCCTTCAGGGTCAGGTCGACAGTGACCTTTTCCTTTTTGTAGGCGAACTCGAAGACGTTGAAGGAAATGCGACGGACCGTCACCCCATTGCGGATTTCCACCGGATCGACGCCGACACAGCGGTGATCCAACAATTCCGAGGAGTCTCGGATTTTGCCAAAAGCGAACTTCAGCTTGAGGTTCATCATGTCACTGGCCTCAGCGGGCGTCATGCCCGCCTGTTCCAGTTCCTCGGTGGAGATCAGGCCGTAGTTGCCGCGGAAGATGTATTCCATCTGCGCCTGAACCTGACGTTCAGAACCCAGCAGGATCGGACGGATGCCCCGATTGTTGGGGTGGTTGGGCAGAATCATGCCCTGACGATAGAGCATCTGAAGCACCGGGAATTCCGCCAGATTGGCGAAATGGCCGTTCTGAATCATGGCGTCGGAAAGCAGAATGGCGTTGGGGCCGGATTCGAACTTCACCCCATCGCGCTCCATCGGCACGATCAGGCCACGCAGCATCAGATGTTTGACGCTGTCGGCCGGAGAGCCGCAGAGCACATAGAGACCCGCCTCAGGAACCTCTATCCAATGAACTCCAGTGGAGACCTGAATTTTTCGCAGAGACGCCATTCGTTCACTTCTCTAGTTCACGACAACAACCACGCCACGGCGGGATATGCCGTAACACATTGGAACAATTCTAACTTATAAGACCCACACTGTCGCATTAAAGGACCATCAATGGTTCCTGACAACCCCTAACAAACACCAAAGAGCTTAATATTTGGTGGCTTTCGGATGAATTGCATGGAGAAAATATGTTGCAGTCCCATATTCGGGGCTCTTCAAGGGATACAGGCCACGATCTCAGCGGCCAAGTGCGGAATTTCCAGCCATTATTCCGACTGGAAAAAAGTGCGAAATCGGCCCGGTATGCCTCAAAAAAACGTTGATTGCGGAGAGTCTTAATTAGAGGAACGTAATTTTCGTGGTGCGCGGGCCGTTGCTTCTGGTATGGTGCCAGTCCGTTGCGCATCGTCCAGTGGGGGGGATGCCACGACCAGCAAAACTAAAGCAGGGGGAATAACCATGTCCACTTTGGTCCCGCCGCATGGCGGTGGAGAGCTCAATCCGTTGTTGATGCCGGAAGTCGAACGCGCCTCCGAGAAAGCGCGTGCCGCAGGCCTCAAAAAGGTGCCCATGAGCAGCAAGGAAACGTCTGACGTCCTGATGTTCGCCATGGGAGCTTACACACCGCTGAACGGCTTCATGAACAAGGCCGACTGGAAAGGCGTCTGCGCCGAAATGAAAATGGCCAATGGCCTGTTCTGGCCGATCCCGATCACCCTTTCCGCCGACAAGGCGCTGGCCGACAGCATCGGCGAAGAAGAGGAAGTCGCTCTGGTCGATGAGGAAACCGGTCTGGTCATGGCGATCATGCAGGTCTCCGAGAAGTACGAATTGACCGATGCCGACAAGGCGTTCGAATGCCAGCATGTCTATACCACCACCGATCCCGAGCACCCTGGCGTGCAGAAAGTCATGGGACAGAAGCCGGTCAATCTGGCCGGTCGGGTGATGGTCGTTGACGAAGGGGACTTTCCGGCCAAGTATGGCGATCTGTACATGCGCCCCGCCGAATCCCGGGCCGCCTTCGCCGAGAAGGGCTGGTCCAAGGTCGCCGCCTTCCAGACTCGCAACCCGATGCACCGTTCGCACGAGCATCTGGCCAAGATCGCGGTCGAAGTCACCGACGGCGTGTTCATCCATCAGGTGTTGGGCAAACTGAAGGCGGGCGACATTCCGGCCGAGACCCGCACCAAGGCCATTCAGGCGATGATCGACAACTACTTCGTCAAGGGCACCGTGATTCAGGCCGGGTATCCGATCGAAATGCGCTATGCCGGTCCGCGCGAGGCGCTGATCCATGCGTTGATCCGTCAGAACTTCGGCTGCTCGCATCTGATCGTCGGTCGCGATCATGCCGGTGTGGGCGACTACTATGGCCCGTTCGATGCCCAGCACATCTTCGATACGCTGTGGGACGGCGCTCTGGTGACCGGCGCTCTGAAGATCGACATCACCTTCTACTGCAACAAGTGCATGGGCATGGCCACGGCCAAGACCTGCCCGCACGACAAGTCCAACCATGTGTCCATCTCCGGTACCAAACAGCGTGAAATGCTGGCCGCCGGTCAGGACATTCCGCCCGAATTCTCGCGGCCGGAAGTGGTGAAGATCCTGCAAGAATATTATGCCGGTTTGAAGTAAGTCCGGTATTTTCCGACAAGGAGGGGGAGAGGCTCAGGCGTCTCCCCCTTTTTCATGCCTCTGACAGGGATTCCTCGCCGTTGAACCGGCGCACGAACTCTTCGAAATCCTGTGGTGGCAGGGGGCGGCTGAAAAAATAGCCCTGGATATGGTCGCAGTTCCTGGCGCGCAGGTAGGCCACGGTTTCGGCGCGCTCGGCTCCCTCGGCTACCACCGTCATGCCGAGACCATGGGACATGGTGATGATGGCCTCTACCAGGGCGGCATCGGCCGGGTCTTCCGCCGCTTCGTCGATGAAGCTGCGGTCGATTTTCACCACATCGAACGGGTAGCGCTTGAGGTAACTGAGCGACGAATAGCCGGTGCCGAAATCGTCGATGGACAGGTGCAGGCCCAGGTCGTGCAGGGCATGCAGAACCCCGGCGCTGCCGCTGGTGTCTTCCAGAATGACCGTCTCGGTGATTTCCAGGGTCAGGAACCCCGGGTCCAGTCCAATGCGTTCCAGAATATGACTGACCCGATCCTCGAATTTGTCCAGGCGGCATTGTTTCGATGAAATGTTGACCGAGACGCGGCCGATGGGCAGTCCGGTGTCCTGCCAACTCTTGATCTGGCTGCACGCGGTCCACAGCACCCATTCGCCGATTTGGGTAATCAGGCCGGTTTCCTCGGCCAGCGGTATGAACTCGGCCGGGTTCATGGGGCCTTTTTCCGGATGGGTCCAGCGCAGCAGGGCTTCCGCCCCGGACACCAGGTTGGCTTTCAAATCGACGATGGGCTGGTAAACCACCGACAGTTCCTCGGCCCCCAGGGCGTGACGCAGGGCGTTTTCCATCTCCAGGCGGACCCGGACCTTCTCGTCGATATCGCCGGTGAAGAAGCGGAAGGCGTTGCGCCCCCCCGCCTTGGCTCGATACATGGCCGAATCGGCGTTTTTCAGCAGGGTTTCCAGATCCTCCGCATCGTCGGGATACACGGTGATGCCGATGCTGCCGGAGATGAAGACATCGGTGTTGTCAATGAGGAACATGGTCGAGAGTTCCTCAAGGATCTTGCTGGCCACCCGTTCCACGTCCCGGGTATGGTTGATTTGCGAGAGGATGACGGTGAATTCGTCGCCGCCGAGGCGGGCCACCGTATCCGATTCGCGAACACATTTGACCAACCGCGCCGCCGCCTGCTGCAAAAGCTGGTCCCCGGCGGCATGACCGAGGGTATCGTTGACCCATTTGAAACGGTCCAGATCAATGAACATCAAGGCCAGCCGGAAACCGCCACGGCGGGCCTGGATCATGGCACTGTGCAGCCGGTCGAGGAACAAAGTGCGGTTGGGCAATTCGGTCAGGGCGTCGAAATTGGCCTGATGGCGGATCACCTCTTCGGCCTGTTTGCGCTTGGTGATGTCGCTGAACAGGGCCACGTATTCGATGATGTTTCCCTGTGGGTCGCGGATGGCCGAGATGGTCATCCATTCGGCATAGATCTCGCCGTTCTTGCGGCGATTCCAGATTTCGCCTTCCCAATGCCCTGTTTCAACAAGGGTCTCCCACATCTGCCGGAAAAACGGGGCGTCATGGCGGCCGGAGTTGAGCAGGCTGGGGTTCCTGCCGAGCACTTCCTCGGCCGACCACTGCGTAATCCGGGAAAAGGCCGGGTTGACGGCGGTGATGCGGTTTTCGCCATCGGTCACCATGATCGCTTCGGCGGAATTTTCAAACACCGCCGCCGACAGGCGCAGGCTTTCCTCGGCTTTCTTGCGTTCGGTGATGTCGGTGATAAAGGCGAAAAACGAGGTCGGGGTCTTGGGATCATCAACCAACGAAGTGGCGCTGAAACGGGTGTGGACCGTCCGTCCGTTGGAGGCATGCAAGGCCAGTTCGAATGAGGCTTGACGATCGCGGTTCAGGCGGGCCAGTTGGGTGGCGAGATGGAGCCTGTCCTCCGGGCTGACAAAATCGGCAAGAGGATGACCCAGCAGCTTTTCCTCCTCGCAATCCAGCATGCGACAGAGGGCCGAGTTGACTTCCTCGGTATGGCCTTCGGGGGTGAAGCGCCAATAGCCCTCGGCCGCCGTGTCGATGATCGTACGATAGAGCCGTTCGCTGGCTTGCAGCGCCTGATTGGCCTGGACGCGGTCCTCTACGTCCTCGAAAATGATGATGGTACCCTGACCGGGATCGTCCGCCTGCACGGCCCGGCTGATCAGGCGGCACCAGAACAGGTTGCCGTCCTGTCGGCGCAGTCGCAATTCGGCGCGATAGCTCCGGTTGACCACATGCAGCCGTTCCGCCTCCTGGACCATGGCCCGATAGGCATCTGGGCCGGAGAACAATTGAGCGACCGGCAGATTCTCCGCCGGAGCGGCCCCGAGCCGGAACAGAAACCGGAACCGGTTGTTGGACCATTGGACGGTATCCCCAACGACCCGGGCGATGCCCACCGAGGCATTTTGCAGAATGGCCTCGCGTTCCGAGGCTATCTGGTTGAGGTGTTCCTGGGTCTCTATGGTCTGCGTGACGTCGGAATAGATCCCCACGATGCCGCCGCCGGGAGTGGCGTGCTCGCTGATCTGCACCCATTGCCCGTTGGGCAACTCCTGCAAATAGCGTTCGGCATGGGTCCGGTGGCGTTGCGTCCGCTCGTCGATCCACTGGTCGCGCTCCGCCTCCTGAGACAGCATGAGAGCTTGCTCCCGGATGATATCGGCGAAGGAGGTGCCTGGAACGAGCAGCGGTTCTGTAGTGGGAAAAAGTTTGCGGTAGTTGTCGTTGCAGAGGACAAAACGATCCTCCGAATCCCACACCACCAGGGCCTCGCCAACGCTGTTGACCGCCTCCGACAGGAGGGTTTCCGCCGTGGAAGCCCGGTTTTCACTGTCCCGCACGGCGCTTTCACTGCGCTGGCGTTCGATGGCGTAGCGCAGGGCGCGGGCGATCAGCCGACCATCGCCATCGCCCTTGACCAGAAAGTCCTGCGCCCCTTTCTGCATGGCTTCCATGGCGAATTTTTCGTCATCGAGTCCGGTCAGCACGACGATCGGCAGATCGGGGGCTTGGGCGATGACTTTTTCGAGGGTGGCGTGACCCTGGGAATCGGGCAGGGAAAGATCCAGCAGAACCACATCGAAGGAGTCCCGGGCCAGATGTTCCAACGCCAGGGCCAGGGTTTGCACATGCACGAAACGAAACGCCTCGCGCCCCCCCCTGGGACTCCTGGACCAGGATTTCGACCAGACGGGCATCCCCCAGATGGTCCTCGACCAGCAGGACTTGAATGGTTTTTGATGTCACGACGTCCCGTATCCCTGCCACACCCGAATTCCACAACAAAGTAAGCGATATCCGAGAATTGGCCTAGCCCGAAAAATCCGCCCTGTCCGTAACAGGCGACAGGACGGGGGGAATTCTCAGTATTTGACAGGCCTTCGGAGGCTCGTATATTGGAGAGATCGAATATATGCGTCTTCGCATCCGTCGCTTCCAGGACCGTATTCATGGGAGCATCGAAACAGGGAGAGCGCGATGCCCACTTTTGTCCATACCGAGAAATGCGATGGGTGCCGGGGGGCCGAAGTTTCCGCCTGCATGTCCATCTGCCCGAACGATCTGATGAAGCTCGATACGGGGCGGATGAAGGCTTTCAATCAGGAGCCCGAGCAGTGCTGGGAATGCCAGTGCTGCGTCAAGGCCTGCCCGCAGCAGGCGATCGAGGTCCGGGCCTGTCAGGATGTGGTGCCGATGGGGGGCGCCTGCATTCCGCTGCGCACTGACAATGCCATCATGTGGACCATCAAGTTCCGCGATGGCGAGGTCAAGCGCTTCAAGTTCCCGGTGCGGACCACGGCGGTCGGCTCCATCGACCCCTATGGCCACAAGCCGCTGGCGGGCAACCTGGACGACCAGTTGTTCTTCACCGAGGTTGGCAAGACTCTGCCGACCCCGGCGTAAGCGGTTCCGAGAATGGAGGAAGACCACATGGCGGGCACCTTCGGAGATCCTGAAGTCATTGAAGTCAAAACCGACATCCTGATTGTCGGAGGCGGCATGGCGGCTTGTGGCGCGGCTTACGAGGCCGTGCGCTGGGCCCCCGAGGGGCTGAAGATCACCCTGGTCGACAAGGCCGCGATGGATCGTTCCGGCGCCGTCGCCATGGGTCTGTCAGCCATCAATACTTATCTCGGCGACAAGGATCCGGCGGATTACGCCCGCATGGTCTCGGCGGATCTGATGGGGATCACCCGGGACGATCTGGTCTATGACGTCGGTCGTCATGTGGATGACAGCGTGCACCTATTCGAGGAATGGGGCCTGCCGATCTGGAAAGACAAGTCCACCGAAGGTATTCCGCTGAAAGAGGGCGGCAAACCTGTCCGTTCCGGCAAGTGGCAGATCATGATCAACGGCGAAGGGTACAAGACCATCGTCGCCGAGGCCGCCAAGAAGGCGCTGGGGATCGAGAACATCATGGAACGGGTGTTCATCGTGAAGTACATCCTCGATGCCAAGGAAGAAAACCGCATCGCCGGGGCGGTCGGATTTTCGGTGCGCGAGCACAAGCTGTATGTTTTCAGAGCCAATGCCATCCTGAACGTGGCGGGCGGCTGCGTGAATATCTTCCGCCCGCGCTCCCTGGGTGAAGGCAATGGCCGGACCTGGTATCCGGTATGGAATGCCGGTTCCACTTACGCCATGGCGGCGGAAGTGGGGGCCGAGCTGACCATGATGGAAAACCGTTTCGTGCCGGCCCGTTTCAAGGACGGTTATGGCCCGGTGGGGGCTTGGTTCCTGCTGTTCAAGTCGCAGGCCACCAACGGCTACGGCGAGGACTATCTGAAAAAGAATGCCGATATGCTGGCCGATTACGCCCCCTACGACAAGTCCTACCCGACCTGTCTGCGTAATCACGCCATGCTCAAGGAGTTGAAGGAAGGACGCGGCCCGATCTATATCGACACGCCGACCGCCATGAGCAAGCTGGCCGAAACCATGACCCCGCAAGAGATCAAACATCTCGAAGCCGAGGCCTGGGAGGATTTCCTGGACATGTGCATCGCGCAGGCCGGTGTCTGGGCGGGCATGAACATCCGCCCGGAGCAGTCCAAGTCCGAACTGATGCCGACCGAGCCCTATCTGCTGGGGTCGCACTCCGGGTGCTGCGGCATCTGGGTTTCCGGTCCGGAAGATATCGCGCCGCCCGAATGGCAGTGGGGGTACAACCGCATGACCACCGTGAAGGGCCTGTTCACCGCCGGGGACGGCGTCGGCGCTTCCGGGCACAAGTTCTCCTCCGGCTCCCATGCCGAGGGCCGGATTGCCGGTAAGGCCATGGTGAAGTTCTGCCGTGACCATGCCGGATACACGCCTGCCTTCCTCAAGAGCGCCACGGATATGGCCGAGGAAATCTATCAGCCGGTGCGCAACTACATCGAGCACAAGGACAAGACCACCGACGAGGACGTCAACCCCTTCTACATTACCCCGAAGATGTTCCAGATGCGGTTGCAGAAGTACATGGACGAGTATGTGGCCGGTGTGGCGACCTACTACCAGACCAACGGCGAAATGCTGAAGGTCGGTTTGCAGCATCTCACCTGGCTGCGGGAAGATGCCAAGAACCTGCGCGGCAAGGATCTACACGAATTGATGCGGGCCTGGGAAAATTACCACCGTCTGTGGGCGGCGGAAGCGCACCTGCGGCACATCCAGTTTCGTGAAGAGACCCGTTACCCGGGCTTCTATTACCGGACCGACCATCTGCCGCTCGATGACGCGAACTGGAAGTGCTTCGTCAACTCGCGCCATGACCCGCTGACCGGCGAATGGGAGATGAAAAAGGTCCCGCACAGGGATCTGGTCGAGAAGCCCTGAGCGGACCGGGGTCTTCCATGAGCGAAGCCGACGGACACCCGATCCAGCCGACCCGGTTGAAGACTGAAGACCGCTTTTGTTTCTCCTGCCACCCTGCGGTGAGCTGCTGGAACAATTGCTGTCACGGGTCCGACATCACTCTGACGCCGGGCGATGTCCTGCGCCTGTCCAAACGACTGATGATGCGCCCGAGCGCGTTTGTGGAAAAATATACGCTGCCCGCCCTGTGGCCCAAGGCCGAACTGCCGGTGGTCAAACTGCGCATGGGCGGCGAGGACGGCCGGGGAGCCTGTGTGTTCCTGCGCGAGAGCGGCTGTTCGATCTATAAGGCACGTCCCGAAACCTGCCGCCTGTATCCCCTCGGACTAGCCTCGGCCAAGATGACGGACGAGGCGCAACAGGTGGATTTCCACTTCCTGATCCAGGAAACCCATTGCCAGGGCCACAAGGCGGCGCGTGAACTGTCGGTCGAGGCCTATCGGATCGAACAGGAGGTGGGGGCCTATGCCGATATTGATCGGGCCTGGATTGATATCCTTATGAAGATGGTCTCCTGGAACGGGGTGGGCGGGGTGAATGGCAAGGCAACCCCGACGCCCACCAAGCGCATGTTCTACACAGTGGCCACCGATCCCGATGCCTTCCGGCGCTTTGTCTTCGAGACCAGATTCCTGCAAACCTACGCGGTGGACGAAGGCATCCTCGACATTCTGAAACGCGACGACCGGGCGCTGATGCGGCTCGGATTCGACTGGATGAACAACGTGCTGTTCAATGAGCCGACCCTTTCCCTCAGGCCCGAGGTGTTGCAGGCGGCGACGGCCAAGGCGCGCGAGGACTACGGCGCCATGTAGACGGTGCTTCCCCCCCCCTGTCGGCCATTGCGGCGGGGATTTGACGAAAATCAATACCTATCGGTTTTTTTTCTTGGCATACTGCCCGGACGTTTTGGACCCTCGAACGGATCTTGCCCCATGCCCCCTATTCCCTTGACCGAACCGAAACCGGATAGCGGGCCAATTCTGTTGCGTGGCGGCTTCCGATTGTTTTTTCCGCTGGCGGCCCTCTATGCCGTGGTGGCGCTGTCGCTGTGGATATTGATTCTCTCTGGAACGGTGAGCCTGCCCCTGGCGTTCGATCCCATTGACTGGCACATCCATGAGATGCTGTTCGGGTTCATCGGCGCGGCGGTGGCCGGTTTTCTGCTCACTGCGGTGCCCAACTGGACCGGCCTGGCTCCGGTTGCAGGCTGGAAGCTGGCCCTGCTGGGGTTGTTATGGCTGGTCGGACGGCTGGCGGTGACCTTCGGCCAGGGGCTGGAATGGTGGCTGGTGGCGGTGCTCGACCTGGGATTTCCGGTACTGCTGGTCTGGCTGATTGCGCGGGCAGTGATTGTGAGCGACAACAGCCGGAATTACTTGGTCGTGCTGGTCCTGTGCCTGTTTCCCGCCGGTTTGCTGTTCTTCCATCTCAATGGCGGGGTGCATATGGCATTGGGGCAGCGGCTGGGCCTCTACAGCATCATCTTTCTATTGAGCATCGTCGGGGGGCGGGTGGTGCCCAACTTCACCGGAAATTGGCTGGCCCGCTACGGCGGCCCCAATGTCCGCCCCTTCGGCACCATCGACATGCTGGCCCTCGGGACGACGTTCCTTGGTGCGCTGCACGACATGGCCTTGAGCGACCATCCGTTGGGCCATTGGCTGCTTGTTTTTGCCGGGCTGCTGCACCTGTTGCGGCTGTCCGGTTGGCAGGGCTGGCGCGCGTTGTCGGAACCGATCGTCTGGGTGCTGCATCTGGGCTATCTGTGGCTGGCCGTGGGGCTGATCTTCCTCGGCCTCTCGGGGGTGTTCGAGCAGGTGCCGCGGGCCGGGGCGATCCATGCTCTGACCGCCGGGGCCATGGCGACCATGATCATCGCCATCATGAGCCGGGCCATCCTGGGCCACAGCGGGCGCGAGATCCGGGCGGCGCGGTTTACCGTCTTCGCCTATGTTCTGCTGTCCATCGGCACCATCCTGCGGATCATGACCGCCTGGATGCCGGAACTGCTGCATGCGTCTGCCGGGGTCTGGATGCTGGCTTTCGTGTTGTTCCTGGTGGTCTATATGCCGGTGGTGACGCAGCCCCGGGCGGAATAAACTACTTCCTTCGCGACTCGCAGGAGATTCTTCCCATGACGACTGACGACAAGAACCCGGACGACCTGAGCCAGAAGGCCTATGCGCGGGCCTTTGAACTGGATGCCAAATACGGCTGTTGTCCGCAATGCGTCCTGACGGCGGTGGCCGAAACCATCGGCGGCGTGTCCGATGAAACCATCAAGGCCAGCCACGGTCTTTCCGGCGGTGGCGGGCTGATGGGGCAGGGGGCCTGTGGCGCCCTGTCCGGCGGTTTGATGGCCCTCTCGACCCGCAAGGGACGGGAGGCGGACAAGCTGGACAAGGGGCGCGGCATGGCCAACTTCAATGCCGGTCGCAAGCTGACCGAACGTTTCGTAGCAGAATTCGGCGGGGTGACCTGCGAGGATCTGCAAAAGCAATTCAGCGGCCGCACCTGGGATTTCTGGAAGCCGGAGGAATACAAGGGGTTCTCCGATGCCCGCGCCGACCGCTGTGCCCACGCCACCGCCACCGTCACCAAATGGGTGGTCGAGATGGTGGGCGACAAGAGCTGACCGCAACCGGACACAAATGACGAAACCGCCGCGCCCCGGGGGCGGGCGGTTCAGTGATTCTGTGGGGAAAACAGGGCCCGAGGGCCGTGCCGTCTAGAAGCCTTCGCGTTCGACGCGCTTGCGTTCCAGCTTGCGGGCGCGGCGGACGGCCTCGGCCTTTTCGCGCGCCTTCTTCTCCGACGGCTTCTCGTAGGAACGACGAAGCTTCATTTCACGGAAGATGCCTTCACGCTGCATCTTTTTCTTCAGCGCCTTCAGGGCCTGATCGACGTTGTTGTCGCGAACGATAACCTGCACGGTTTCCCAACTCCTTACGCGGAATGTCTATGGTCAATATAAGCCCACCCGTCCACAGGAATGGGGACGCGAAGGAGGGCGTTGTCTAGCACAAGCCATTCCGCTTGTGAAGGAAAACCTCGGCATTTGACCCAATTGATTCTCTCAGCCATATTCTAGGCATGGCTATCTTGAAAATCGCTCGCATGGGGCACCCCGTTCTGACCCGCATCGCCGATCCCATCGCTGATCCGATGGCACCGGAAGTGGCCGATTTGGTCGATGACATGATTGATACCCTGGCCGAGGCGGGCGGGGTCGGACTGGCCGCCCCGCAGGTCCATGTGCCGTGGCGGCTGGTGATTTTTCACGTGCCAGCGGCTCGCGCCGAGGATGGGGTGGCGGTGCCGCTGACGGTCTTGATCAATCCCGTAATCACGCCGCTCGGCGAAGCGCAACAGGAAGACTGGGAAGGCTGTCTGTCGCTTCCGGGGTTCAATGGCCGGGTGCCGCGCTGGACCGCGATCCGCTATGCCGGAGTCGGCCCGGACGGTCAGCCGATCGAGCGCGAGGCGCAAGGTTTTCATGCCCGGGTCGTGCAGCATGAATGTGATCATTTGGATGGGCGATTATATCCCATGCGCATGCGGGACTTGAGCCAGTTCGGATTCAGCGAGGAAATTTTGCGGCCTCGGCAGCTACAGGAGACTTCCCATGACTCGTGACATGACGGACATGTTGGCGATTCGCGACGATATCGTCGAGGCCATGTTGCCGCATGTGCTGTTCGACGGCTGGTCCTCGCGTAGCATGGCGGCGGCGGTGGGCGATCTGAAACTGGACCCGAGCCTGACCCTGCGTGCCTTTCCCGGAGGACTGGTGGAGGCGGTGGAACATTACTGCGACTGGCTCGACCGCCGCATGATGCTCGAACTGGAGACCCGCGACCTGGTCAATATGCGCATTCGTGACCGCATCGCTACGGCGGTTCGGGTGCGTCTGGAACTGGTCGCCCCGCACCGGGAATCGGTACGGCGAATCGTCGCTTTTCTGTCTTTGCCGCCCCATGCCATGCTGGCCGCCAAATGCACCTACCGGGCAGTGGACAATATGTGGTACGCCGCCGGAGACACGGCGACCGACTGGAATTTCTACACCAAGCGGGGCCTGTTGGCCGGGATCTATACTTCGACCCTGCTCTATTGGCTGGGCGATTCCTCGGAAGGTTCCGAGGATACCTGGGGCTTTCTGGCCCGGCGGATCGACGAGGTGCTGCGGCTGCCGAAGTTGCAGACGCAGGCGATGAAATCCCTGGGGCGGTTGGTCAATCCCTTGAAGGCCTTCCGTTTGCGGCGGCGGCGCGGCTTCGGCGGGCGGCGGAGTTTCAGCCGCGGCGTTTGAGCCAGGTCACATGACCCATCTTGCGGCCCGGGCGGGCCTCCGCCTTGCCATACAGGTGCAGCTTGGCAGAGGGGTCATGGAGCAGCTTCAGCCACTCGTCGGCCTGATCTCCCAATAGATTGCGCATTTCCGCATCGGAATGACGGAGTGGGCTGCCCAGTGGGAGCCCGCAGACGGCGCGCACGAATTGTTCGAACTGGCTGGTGACGCAGGCATCAAGGGTCCAGTGGCCTGAATTATGCGGTCGCGGTGCCAACTCGTTGACCAGCAAGCGTCCGTCCCCGGTGACGAACATTTCCACCGCCAGCAGTCCGACCAGCCCCATGGCTTCGGCAATGTGATGGGCCATGCGCCGGGCCTCGCGGTCGGTCGCCTTGGAAAGGGCGGCCGGGGCGATGGTGCGGTCGAGGATATGGTGACGGTGAATGTTCTCCACCGGATCGAATGCCGCATGGGTGCCGTCGGGGCCGCGCGCGATGATCACCGAAATTTCCCGTTCAAAACCGACGAAACCTTCCAGAATGCCCTCGCTACCGCCCATTTCGGCCCAGGCCGCTTCGGCATCCTCGCCGCCGCGCAGCAACACCTGACCCTTGCCGTCGTAGCCCAGGCGGGTGGTCTTCAGTACGCTGGGGCATCCCAGTTCGTCGGCCGCCAGGGCCAGGGACGGTGGGCCGTCGATGCGCCGATAGGGGGTGGTGGGAATGCCGATGCGGTTGAGGAAATCCTTTTCGTCGATCCGATGCTGACAAATTTGCAGGCATTCCCAGTTCGGGCGGACGCAGACCCGCTCGGCCAGATGGCGCACCGATTCATGGGGAATGTTCTCGAACTCGAAGGTCACCACATCGACCGCTTGCGCGAAACGTTCCAGGGCGGCGAGGTCATTGAACGGCGCCATGGTGAGGGCGGTGGCGACCTGGGCCGCCGGTTCGTCCGGCGATTGGCAGAACACATGGCTGCGCAGGCCGAGACGGGCCGCCGCCAGGGCTGTCATGCGGCCCAACTGGCCGCCGCCGATGATTCCCAGGGTGCCGCCCGGAGGAACGGGCGTTGTCAGGTCAACAGGAGGTGCCATGGTCAATCCCGTTTCGGCTTCTCGGCCACCGCCGCCGTCTGCGCGGCCCGGTAGCCGTCCAGGGCCTTGGCCACCGTCGGGTCGCTCAGGGCCACCACTGCCGCCGCCAGCAGCGCCGCATTGACCGCTCCGGCACGCCCGATGGCCGTGGTCCCGACCGGAACGCCGGCCGGCATCTGGACGATGGACAGGAGGGAATCCATGCCCTTCAGGGCCTTGCTTTCCACCGGCACGCCGAACACCGGCAGTGGGGTCAGGGCTGCCGCCATGCCCGGCAGATGGGCTGCGCCCCCGGCTCCGGCGACAATGCAACTCAGGCCCCGTTGGCGGGCCGTCGAGGCGTAATCGAACAGCCGCTGCGGGGTGCGATGGGCGGAGACAATGCGCACCTCGTGGGGAACCTTCAGTTTCTCCAGGATCTCGACCCCGTGGCGCAGAGTGTCCCAGTCCGATTGGGACCCCATGATCACGCCGACTTTCGGCTGCTGGTCTGTCATTGGTTCGACCTCCTCGGGGCGCGAAAGGGCGCCATTATAGGGCTGCGCGATCCCGGCGCAAGCCTTGCCATTCCGAAACAGCGGATCTCATGCTACCTTTGAGCCATGACCGAGATTACGCCCACCTTTGGCATCGCTCCGTCCCGCCCCCCCGGCCAGCGCCGACAACGGGAGCCTTCCGGCGATCCCTATCGCAAGCCGGGGCAGGAGGCGGACCCGCCGGAAGTGAAGTTGGAGGACGTCAAGGTGGAGGCCTCGGTGCTTGGCATCGCCGCCGAGGACCTGACTCCAGAAGTGGTGGTGGCGATCCGCAGTCTGATGGAGGAAGCTGAGGGGTTGCGCCGGGAACTGGCCGCCACCCGCCGCCACGAGGCCCATCTGGGGCGGCTGGCCGACAATCACTCTTATCTGCCCCTGTACAACCGCCGGGCCTTTCTGCGCGAAATGTCCAAGGCCCTGGTGCGGGCCGAACATGCGGGGGTGCACTGTACCTTTCTTTATCTTCATTTGGCCAACCTGCGGGAGATCCGCGCCGTGCATGGCCGGGCGGCGGGGGATCAGGCGATGGTCCATGCGGCCTGGATTCTGCGCAATCACCTGCGCGATTCCGATCTGTTGGGCAGCATGGATGGCTACGACTTCGTGATCCTGTTGATGCTGACCGGCGGCGAAGCGGCGGCGGAAAAGGCGCAGACCCTCATCTCGGCGGTGGAGGCCGATCCCTTTCGCTGGTTCGATACCTATCTTCCGCTACGCCTGAAGCTCGGTATGCATTGCTTCCAGGCCGGGGAGAGCGTCGATCAGGTGATCGACGCGGCGGAGGGCGACCTGCTGCGACAGGAGGTCAGTCTCAAGCGATGATATCCGGAGTCAGCCGGTCTTCCAGGCGGGCAATCTCATCCTTGAGCAGCAATTTGCGTTTTTTCAGCCGCTGAATCTGCAACTGGTCCACCGGTCCACTGTCGCCCATATGCACGATGGCGGCATCCAGATCCCGATGCTCGGTCTGAAGGTCGACCAGCTTGCGGCGCAGTATTTCTGTTTCTTCCATCGGGGTTCCGTCTCCTGGAGGGCGGAAGTTTAGCAAAGGGAAAACCCTTTGGGGAGCCCTCCCGGACCGGCTTGAGAGAATTGTTTCTCTGGGGGCTGATCTGACGAGAGTTGTTTTGCACAGTCTGCCGTCTGTCGGTGGCATGAAGCAGGCGCAAAAAAAGGAGGCCCCTTCTGGAGCCTCCCCTGATATTTTCCTTATTTGGAAATCCGTTATGCGGCGGTCTTGGCACTGCGGCGGCGGGCAAAGCCCAAACCGGCGAGGCCCGCACCGAACAGGGCCAGGCTGGCCGGTTCGGGAACTGCCGTGCTCGGGGTCGCGTTGGTGGTGAACTGATAGGTGCCCGCAGAACCCAGGGACGACAGGGCCAGGGAGTAGGTGCCCGCACTCAGAAGCGAGGTAAAATGCGGGTCGCCGAAGGGGCCGCCCAAGCCATCGTCGTGGCTGTCATCGTAGTAGGTAACATAGGTCAGATTCGAGTTGTAGGCTGCCGCGCTGGAATAGCTGAACCAACCTCCGGCCCCGGCGGCAACATAATCAAAGCCGGTGGTATCGCCCCGGTACAGCCCGGCGATCAGGTCGGGGGCCGCCACGGTGCGGTCAAACCAGAAGCTGATGGCGTTGACCCCATCGGACTCAAACACGAACCAATCCACCCCATCCACGTCGGAGGCTTCTCCGACGGAAAATCCAGTGTTCAGGCCAGGACCAAAGCTTTGAGGTACGACCGGCGTGGCCTGAGCGGTCAGGGTGACACCAAAAGTCATGCTTGTGGCAAGCAGTGCTGCTCCGAGGATTTTCTTGAATGCCATTTCTTGGTTTCCTTATTGAGAAGAAATTTTTGTTTCTTTGTTGAGTGAAGCCTGTCCCGAGAATCAGCAAGAGTTATGCCAAAAATAATTATTTGTTATATCTATTTGATTTATAAGTGAAAATATTGTGTATGCGGAGGGTAGTCTTATGTATTCGTATGGTTGGTGTAAGAAAAGTTGACACTCTGATTGATCTGGCGTCATGCTTTTGCGGCAGGTTCATCCAAATCCCTTGGAAAATAGCCCTTTTTCAAGGTGTCGGCGATTGTGACCGTTGGTGTTTAAGAGCTTTTTCTCGCTATCATCACGCCCTTGATATCCATGGAACCGCTGAAAATATCTTGCAAAAAAGCCTCTTGGACTTATCAACGCGGCGATTTTAAGTATGATGGGCAAGAACAACTATCGACGCCGGTAAGGAGAGACCCGCTATGCCCGTTTCCGCAATCCGTGAATTTCTCAAGCTTGAGGCGGCCGGGGGGATCATGTTGATCATCGCTTCTGCGTTCGCCCTGATCCTGGCGAACTCGCCGTTGAGCAGTCTGTATAGCGCGACGCTCGATATTCCGGTTTCCGTCCAGGTGGGGGCGCTCATCATTGCCAAGCCTTTGATTCTTTGGATCAATGACGGGTTGATGGCGGTTTTCTTTTTTCTTGTTGGTTTGGAGATCAAGCGGGAATTCATGGAAGGGGCCTTCGCCAGTGCGGCGCAGATCCTGCTGCCTGCCATGGCGGCTCTTGGGGGGATTGCCGTGCCCGCCCTGATCTATTTGGCGATCAATCAGGGCGATCCGGTTCATATGGAAGGCTGGGCCATTCCGACAGCCACTGACATCGCCTTTGCCCTGGGGATTCTAGCGCTGGTTGGCAGTCGTGCCCCCCTGTCCCTGAAAATTTTGCTGACCGCCATCGCGATCATCGACGATTTGGCGGCCATCGTCATTATCGCGATTTTCTATACGGACGGCCTGTCTCTGCCGGTGCTGATGCTGGGCGGGGGATTCGTGGTCGCTCTGTTCATTGCCAATCGGCTGCGCGTGGCCCGTCCTGCTGTCTACATTCTGCTCGGGATCGGATTATGGGTTTGCGTTCTGAAGTCCGGGGTGCACGCCACCCTGGCCGGGGTGATTACCGCCTTTGCCATCCCCATGCGGACAGGAGACGCCGATGGCCCCTCGATGCTCGAAGACCTCGAACATATTTTGCATCCCTGGGTCGCCTACTTGATTCTGCCGGTATTCGCCTTTGCCAATGCCGGGGTGTCCTTCGTTGGTATCGGCCTGTCCAGCTTTATTGAGCCGGTCAAACTGGGCATTTCCCTCGGGTTATTCTTTGGCAAGCAGATCGGAGTGTTCGTCATGCTCTGGCTGGGCATCGTTCTCGGCCTTTCGCCCATGCCGGAGGGAACCTCTTGGCGACAGCTCTACGGATTGTCCCTGCTGTGCGGCGTCGGCTTCACCATGAGCCTGTTTATCGGCTCGTTGGCTTTTGAACATAGCGCCTTTGATGTGCCGATCCGGCTCGGGGTGCTGAGTGGATCCATCGCCTCAGCTCTGTGCGGATATCTGCTCCTGAAGTCCGGACCGCCTGCCGAAGGGGCTTAAAACCACGCCGATTTGCTTGATGTGCTGAGGCGGTCCAGGGCACCCAGGATGTCCGAGAGAATATCCGCATAGTCTTCCAGGCCGACGGAGATGCGGATCAAACCATCCGTAAAGCCATGAAACTGGCGCTCTTCGGGGCTGTAGGTCGAGTGGGTCATGCTCGCCGGGTGCTGCACCAAGGTTTCCGCGTCGCCCAGGCTCACGGCCGAGGTCACCAGGGACAGTCCATCCATGAATCGTCGGCCCGCCTCGATACCGCCTTTGAGCTCCAGTGCGATCATGCCGCCAAAACCCGACATTTGGCGTCGGGCAAGGTCGTGATAGGGGGACGACGGTAGACCTGGATAGTAGATTTCCTGGACCATCGGATGCGTTTCCAAGGTCTGTGCGAGTTTAAGCGCGCTGTCAGAATGCCGATCCATGCGGAGACTAAGTGTTTTCAAGCCACGAAGTAACAAGTAGGCATCGA
This sequence comes from Magnetospira thiophila, assembly GCF_054657015.1. Taxonomy (NCBI): domain Bacteria; kingdom Pseudomonadati; phylum Pseudomonadota; class Alphaproteobacteria; order Rhodospirillales; family Thalassospiraceae; genus Magnetospira; species Magnetospira thiophila. The sequence goes on along the minus strand of NZ_BAAHXF010000002.1, from coordinate 1,215,324 downwards.
AACTGGAAATCACGGCCCCGGTCAGTTCCTTGATTCCGACGAAGCGGATTTGATCAATCATTTCCTGTTGGCCTAAGACGACGCCCGCCAGCAGGTCCCCATGTCCCGACAGATACTTGGTCGCGGAATGCACGACCAGATGGGCTCCAAGGTCGATCGGACGTTGCAAATAGGGGGTGCAATAAGTGTTATCCACGATGAAGGTGGCCCCATGCCGGTTGCAGATATCGGCTGTTGCGGCAAGATCGCACAGGCGCATATTCGGATTGGCCGGGCTTTCACAAAAGACAATCTTGGTCTTTTCGCTGATGGCCGACGCCAATTCGGCGGGGTTGGACAGATCAATGAAACGTGTGGTGATGCCAAATTTTTTGACGTGGTGGCGCAACAAAGAATAGGTGCAGCCGTATAGGGTTTTGTCTGCAATGACCTCATCTCCGGATTCCAACAAGGTCCAGAAAACAGCCGTGATGGCTCCCATTCCCGAACTGGTGGCCAGACCGGCTTCCGCGCCCTCCAGGTCGGCCAGACGCCGTTCCAGGATGTCAACGCCAGGGTTTCCAACGCGATGATAGATATATCCTTGCTGGGTTCCGGCGAACCGCTCACTGCCCTCGATGGAGCTGCTGAAAGAAAAGGTTGAGGACAGGAAGAGCGGGGGGTTGATCGCGCCATGATATGCCGCCGAGTCATAGCCATAATGGATGGCGCGGGTCGAGAAGCCGGATTTCTCAGGATGTGTCTTGGATGAGGTCATGATGGGTTCTCCTTGACACTATAATACCTAATAAAATTGCTTTTTGTCCCCTAATATGACTATGTTATCCGTAATAATTGGTGATATTAGCTAATTTTATGGACTGAAATGGTTATTATGAGCTTAGACAGAACCGACTTGAAAATCCTCGACGCCCTGCAAACGGATTCCCGACAAACGAATCTTGCCTTGGCGGAAAAGATTGGCCTTTCCCCGACCCCGTGTGCTCGGCGTGTGCGACGCCTTGAGGAGGAGGGGGTTATCAAACGCTATAAAGTTGATATTGATCTGGCGCGTGTCGGACTCAACCTGACAATATTCGTTGGCGTGAAAGTGGAGCGTCACCAGGATGACGAGGCCAATTCTTTTGTCGATGCGGTCACCAGTTGGCCGGAAGTGATCGCCTGCCACCTGGTTTCGGGAGATATTGATTTCCTGCTCGAGGTTGTGACCTCGAATATGGAAGTCTACGAGCGATTTGTCTTGCAGCGTCTACTAAAAATAAAAAGTGTCAAAGACGTTCGTTCAAATTTTGCCATGAGGACGTATAAGACAAACGGACATCTGCCCGTCCATCTCTTGCATGATTAATTTGAGGGCTAGGGATTTTATTTTGGCAAATAGTCTCGCAATATGGGAAGACGTATCCCATATGACTTCTACGGCGGTCCCACTTTGTCCCCTTGACCGCCAAGGAGTTACCCATGACCACTCCCCATTGTGCCCTTGCTACAGAATCCGTTCGCAAGGAGTCCGGTAAAATTCTTTCCGCCCTCCGTGCCAAAGGGACCAAGGATGCCCGCGGACGGATCGACGAATCCGCCGTGGCCGTTGAAATGAAAATCTGGTGGACCGCTCAAGGGTATCGTTACCCGTAAGCGCTTCCCCATGTGAAGCAAGCCGGGGCGTCCTTTGGGGCGCCCCCTTTGTGTCTACTCCCGCACCGTCACCGGATAATCCGGGGTCGGGTTGAGCGGGCAAGAGAACAGATAGTCGCCCGGTTCCAGAGTGACCGCATAGTCCTGGGAAACGCCGGTCGTCAGTCCGCCGCCGGAGACGCTGACCTTGGTCAGTTTATGCAAAGGATTGCGCCAGTCGTAGTCCTTGTCGCGGAACCAGAATCCCAACTCGTAGGGGACGTTTTGGTTTTTCACCCGGAAAACATAGTTACCCGGTTTGAGTTCCAGCGGCTTGAAGGCGGCGCGTCGGGCCTCTCCTCCGGTAGCATTGATCTTTTCGCAATCGGCCTTGGAGGTGCTGGTATAGCCGTGATCGGCTTCGGTCTCCAGGAACTGACAGGGCACCTGGGTCAGGTCGATGACGGTGGGGGACTCGGCGGCCCGGGCGGGTGCGGCGACGAGCAGCGCGCCAAGGATGAGCAAACGGAACATGGGCGGATCTCCTATGATGTCTGTTGATGAGACCATAGGCGGAACGCCCGGCGACGGCCAATCAAGCGGGCTCACTTGTCGGTGATCGGGCCGCCATTGGTCCAGATGCCATACCCTTTTTCACGGGCCTTCGACTCATATTGCAGGAGGTGCGGGGCGGTCAGCGGATCGGCCTTGGCCCAGCCCGTGTAGACCATGCCCTCGGACAGGTCGCGGCGACCGACGGCACAACGGGCCAGCGGACAGCCGTCGGCCCGGCGGTCGCCGAAGGAACGGCAGGTGACCTGGGCTCCGGCGGTCAGATCCATCAGACCGGTGGCGGCGATTCTGCCGCAATCGAAGGTCTTGCCCGAGGGGATATAGCAGGACTGGCCCGGTTCCGGGGCCCGCACGCCGATCAGGCAAAACACCTGACCGTTGACCCGCAGCACATCTGGGCCAAGCACCTGGGCTCGCCCGCTGGCAACGGAAATATCCATGGCAGAGGCCGCGCCGGAGGCCAGGCCCAGCCACAGAAGAGTGAGACTCAAAAATCCGCGCATGATCCATTCTCCTCTTTGAACGTCACATCCTTATTCTGAACCTCGGGTCGGAAAAAATCCACAGTCCAGGCCCGGAAAACATGACAAGTTTGCTTCGGTGCGTGTAGAATTCCCCCACACTGGCGGAAAAACCCACCAAACAAGTGTGGGCCGCCCCCCGATCAATGCTTGGGAGGACTCTCATATGACATTTTCCACATCCTTGAAGACTCTGGCCGGTGCGCTGACCGCTCTGTCCGTTCTGACCGTTGGGCTGACGGCGCAGGCGGCGGACGAGCGCAACTATCTGCTGGCCACCGCCAGCACCGGCGGCACCTATTATCCGGTCGGCGTGGCCCTTTCGACCCTGGTCAAGGTGAAGCTGCAACCAAAAGAGAAGATCGGCATGTCGGCCATCAGCTCCGCCGGGTCCGGGGAGAACATCAAGCTGCTGCGCGACAACGAGGTGCAGTTCGCCATTCTCCAGGGGCTCTATGGTCACTATGCCAAGACCGGCACCGGGCCGATCGCCGCTGACGGGCCGCAGAAGGACCTCCGTTCAGTGTCCATGCTGTGGCAGAATGTGGAGCATTTCGCCGTTCAGCGCGAGTATGCCAAGACCGGCACCATGGACGACATGGCCAACGTCAAGGGCAAGACTCTGGCCATGGGCAAGAAGAACTCCGGCACCATCGGATCCAATCAGACGCTGCTGATGAATCTCGGCTATGACATGGAGAAGGATTACAGCCTTATGTACGGCGGCTACGGCCCAAGTGTCGACGCCCTGCAGAACGGCCAGGTGGCCGGATTCGGGATTCCGGCCGGCGTGCCCGCCGGGGCGGTGACCAAGGCGATGGCCAACATGGCCGACAAGATGGCCATCCTCGACTTCACCGACGATCAGGCGGTGAAGGCCGACGGCGGCATGAACTTGTGGACCCGCTACGTCATCCCGGCGGGCACCTACCCGAACCAGGCCAAGGACATCAATACCATCGCCCAGCCTAACTTCCTCGCCGTGCGCAGCGACGTGGACGAAGATGCGGTCTATCAGATCACCAAGGCGACCTACGAAAATCTCGCCTTCCTCAATGCCATCCACGGGGCGACCAAAGCCATGGCCATTGAAAAGGCCATCGCCGGATTGCCGCTGCCGCTGCATCCGGGAGCGTTGAAGTACTATCAGGAAGTGGGCCTCAAGATCCCCGATCACCTGATCGCCAAATAAGAAGGCGTGGGGGGGACGGTGCGCACCGTTCCCCCAGCTCCGATTATTTCATGACGACGACCACTTTCGCCGCCCCCCGATGGGCCGACCAGAGCCAGCGCGAGCGCCTCCTGATGGTGTTGGGGGTCTGCATCTCGTTGATGCACATCTGGTTCAATGTCATCTCCCTGTTGTCAAATCTGTGGCAGAATGCCCTGCATTTTGCCGGGTTTGCCCTGATGGCGGTGATCCTCTATCCGCTCAAAAAAGACGGCGGCCCTGCCTGGCGGGTGAGTGACGCCGTGGTGGGTCTTCTGGCTGCGTTTGCAGCGCTGTACATGATTGGCATGGAAGACGCCATCTATGCCCGCGGGGTACGTTTGGCTCTACCTGAATGGATTCTCGGCATTGCATTGATCCTGGTCGCCATCGAACTGACCCGGCGCACCACCGGCTGGATCATTCCCATCCTGATCATTCTGGCCCTGAGTTACGTCGGCTGGTGGGGCGGCCTGATTGGCGGGGTGTTCAAGTTCGCCGGTCTGACCCCGGAAACCATTTTGTTCCGTTCGGTCTACGGGGATGATGCGCTGTTCGGCAATATCGCCCGCATTTCCTCCACCTATGTCTTCATGTTCATTCTGTTCGGGGCCTTCCTGCTGCGTTCGGGGGCCGGGGAGTTCGTCATCGACATGGCCCGCGCGGTGGCCGGAAAGACGGTCGGCGGGCCGGGGCTGGTGGCGGTGATGGCCTCGGGGCTGATGGGCACCATTTCCGGCTCGGCGGTGGCCAATACGGCCTCCACCGGGGTCATCACCATCCCGTTGATGAAACGGGCCGGGTTCCCCGGGAAATTTGCCGCCGGGGTCGAGGCGGCGGCCTCCACCGGCGGTCAATTGATGCCGCCGATCATGGGAGCCGGGGCCTTCGTCATGGCCACCACGACACAGATTTCCTACAACACCATCGTGCTGGTGAGCATCCTGCCGGCCATTCTGTATTTCGCCACCGTGGCCTTTTTCGTCCGCATCGAGGCCCGGCGCAGTCAAGCCACCCTGGTTGATGACGAACAGGTCTCTCTGATGCAGATCATGCGCCAGGGCGGCTTGTCCTTCGTCATCCCCGTGGCGGTGCTGATCGGCCTGTTGATCTATGGCTTCACGCCGACCTATGCAGCAGGACTGAGTATCGTTGCCGTGATTCTCGCCTCCTGGCTCGGTCCCAACCGCATGGGGCCGATAGCGATCATCGAGGCGCTGGCCCTGGGGGCGCGCAACATGGTGATGACGGCGGTTTTGCTCTGTGCCGTCGGCCTGATCGTCAATGTCATCGCCACCACCGGCATCGGCAATACTTTTTCGTTGATGATCACTCAATGGGCCGGGGACAGTCTGGTCATCGCCATCGTCCTGATTGGCTTGGCCTCCTTGGTGCTCGGCATGGGCCTGCCGGTGACCGCAGCCTATATCGTCCTCGGCACTCTGTCGGCCCCGGCGCTCAATGCGTTGATTTCCGACGGCCAGATGTTGCAGGCCCTGATCGCCGGGAACGTCCCCGAGGAGGCCAAGGCGCTGTTCATGCTGGTCGCCCCGGACCGGCTGGCGGAACTGGGGCTGCCCATGTCCGAAGAGGCGGCGCGCAGTCTGATGGCGCTCATCCCACAGGATCTGTCGAGCACCCTGCACGAGATGATTCTCGGCCCGCAGGCGCTGCTGTATTCCCTGTTGTCGGCCCACTTGATCGTGTTCTGGCTCAGTCAGGATTCCAATGTCACTCCGCCGGTGGCACTGGCTGCCTTCACCGCCGCCGCCATCGCCCGAACGCCGCCCATGGCCACCGGGATGCAGTCCTGGAAGATCGCCAAGGGCCTTTATATCGTGCCCCTGCTGTTCGCCTATACACCGTTGATCGGCGGGACCTGGAACGAAGTGTTCCTCATCTTCGGGTTCGCCCTGCCGGGACTCTATGCTTTTTCGGCGGCCATCCAGGGACATATGGAAAATCCGCTGTCCTGGCCCCTGCGCGGGGTGACCCTGGGGGCCGCCGCGGCCCTGCTTTGGCCGACGACGCTTGTGGTGCATGGAGCCGGATTGCTTGTATTCGGCGGGGTTTTATTCTTGAACATCCGTAAAAAAATGGTCTGAGGGCAGCCCCGACTTTCGTTTCCGCGACCTATCGCAGCTTGATCACCGTGCGGCCCTGAATGCCGCCCTTGAGGATCTTCCCGGCCAATTCTGGAAGGTCCTCCAGTTTGGCCTCGTGGGTGAGCTCGTCGAGCTTTTCCAGCGGCAGGTCGTGGACGATCCGCTGCCAGGCTCTTTTCCGTCGCTCCAGGGGGCAGAGCACCGAATCGATGCCCAGCAAATTCACCCCGCGCAGCAGGAACGGAATAACCGTGGTCTCCAAGGTGCTGCCACCAGCCAACCCAACGGCGGCCACGGACCCCCCGTGTTTGACCTGAGCAAGCACCCGCGCCAGGGTGGTGCCACCCACCGAGTCGACACAGCCCGCCCAGCGTTCCTTGTCCAAGGGCCGTTGCGGCGGCTCGGCCAATTCGGTCCGGTCGAGAATCGTTGTCGCGCCAAGATCTTTCAGGTAGGCGTGGGTCTCCGCCCGACCAGTGGAGGCCGCCACCTGATAGCCCAACCGGGCCAGGATCGCCGTCGCCACCGAGCCGACGCCGCCCGCTGCGCCGGTGACTAAGACTTCGCCCTGATCCGGGTTCAGTCCCTGTTCCTCCAACCGCAGGATCGCGAGCATGGCGGTGAATCCGGCGGTGCCCACGGCCATCGCCTGTTTCAGGCTCAGGCCTTCGGGCAGTGGCACCAGCCAATCGCCGCGCACCCGCGCCTTTTCCGCGTAGCCGCCCCACTGGACTTCGCCGACCCGCCAGCCGGTCAGCACCACCGCATCACCGGGCTTGTAATCCGCATGATCGCTATCGATGACCGTGCCGGAAAAGTCGATGCCGCCCACATGGGGATAGTCGCGCACCAGCCCGCCCAAACCGTTGAGGACGAGTCCGTCCTTGTAATTGAGTGTGGAATAATCGACCGCGACGGTGACATCACCCGCCGGAAGCGAGGCCTCATCGAGCTCGCGGAGGCTGTTGGTGACCGTTTTGCCGGTCCGATCGGTGATCAGGGCTTTGAACATGGCTCAATCCTTTGTGCAGAAGGCGAGATAATTGACATCCAAGTCGTCGGTCAGGTCCCAACGGTCGGACAGCGGACGGAAGCTCAGACCTTTCAGCGCCCGGATGTGGACTCCGTGAGGGCGCAGGCCGTGGGCCAATTCAGACGGGCGGACGAACTTGCGCCAGTCATGGGTTCCGGCGGGCAGCCAGCGTAGCAGGTATTCGGCCCCGATCTTGCCCAGCGCCAGCGCCTTCAGGGTGCGGTTCATGGTCGCCAGGGTCATCGCCCCGCCGGGGCGGATCAACGCGCAGGACAGGGCCAGGAAATGGGAAGGATCGGCCACATGCTCAATCACCTCCATGTTGGTCACCAGATCGAATTGCAGCCCCTCGGCGACCAGATCCTCGGGCAGGGCATGCCGGTAGGTGATGTCCAGCCCCAGACTCTGCGCATGAGCGGCGGCGATGCCAATGTTCTTTTCAGCGGCGTCAATTCCGGTGACGCAGGCCCCCAGACGGTGCAACGGCTCGCAGAGCAGCCCACCACCGCAGCCGATATCGAGCACCCGCAATCCGGCCAGCGGGCGGTCACCCAGAGGATCTCGCTCGAAGTGGGCGGCCACTTGGTCGCGGATAAAGGTCATGCGGGTCGGGTTGAAACGGTGCAGGGGACGGAACTTGCCATCCGGGTCCCACCAGGCCTCGGCCATGGCGGCGAAGCGCGCGACCTCCTCGGGCAGGGCGGTGCTCGGATGGGCGGCGGGGGCGGGTTCGGTCATCGGCTGTCTCCGGTCGGGCACGCGGCGGACTTGCCTCGCGCTGTTGTGCAGAGTATGTATAGGCCGCCGCCGCCCGGCAACGGGTTCGCGGAATTTTTTTGCGGGAAGGATCATGGCACTCATCGTTCAGAAATTCGGCGGCACGTCCGTCGGCGATATCGGGCGCATCAAAAACGTCGCCCGCAAGGTCAAGGCTGAAGTGGATGCCGGGCATCAGGTGGCGGTCGTCGTCAGTGCCATGTCCGGGGTGACCAATCAACTGGTTGATTTCACGAAACAGATCGGCGCGTCGGTCGATCCTCGGGAATATGACGTGGTGGTCGCCACCGGCGAGCAGGTCACCACCGGTTTGCTGGCCATGGCCTTGCAGGAACTGGGGTTGCAGGCGCGCTCCTGGCAGGGCTGGCAGATCCCGATTAGAACCGATGACGTGCACGCCAAGGCGCGCATCAGCGCCATTGACGTGGAGCACTTGAAAAATCGGCTGATGGACGGTGAAATAGCCGTGGTGCCGGGCTTTCAGGGCCTCAGCGAGGAGGGGCGGGTGACCACCCTGGGGCGCGGCGGCTCAGACACCAGCGCCGTGGCTCTGGCGGCGGCGTTGAAGGCGGATCGTTGTGATATCTATACGGACGTGGATGGGGTATATACGACCGATCCACGGATCGTGTCGAAAGCCCGCAAGCTCGACAAGATCACATACGAGGAAATGTTCGAACTGGCCTCCCTGGGGGCCAAGGTATTGCAGACCCGGTCGGTGGAAATGGCCATGAAGCATGGGGTGCGGCTACAAGTCCGGACCAGCTTCGAGGACACTCCCGGAACCCTGGTCGTGAACGAGGACGAAATCGTGGAAAAGGAACTGGTAAGCGGAATCGCCTATAGCCGGGATGAGGCCAAGATCACCGTGGTGGGACTGGAGGATCGTCCGGGCGTCGCCAGCGCGGTGTTCGGCCCGCTGGCCGAGGCCAACGTCAATGTGGACATGATCATCCAGAACATCTCCCAGGACGGCAAGACGGCCAATGTCACCTTCACGGTGCCGGAAGGTGAACTCCGCCGCGCCTTGCAGGTTCTGGAGAGTCGCAAGGAAACCCTTCGATTTGACAAATTGGTCAGCGATTCCAGCGTGGTCAAGATCTCGGTCATCGGGGTCGGCATGCGCAGTCATGCCGGTGTGGCCCAGTTGATGTTCAAAACCCTGGCCGAAAAAGGCATCAACATCCAGGTCATCTCGACCTCTGAAATCAAGGTCAGCGTGCTGATCGCCGAGGAGTATACGGAATTGGCCCTGCGCGCCCTGCACACGGCCTATGAACTCGACGCGGCGGTGGCGTGAGATCATGGATGATCTGAGCCCACGGCTGAAACTGAATGACCTGTGGCAGCGCGGCCGGGACTTTCTCGGCACCGAGACCGCCATCATGGGCGGTGCCATGTCTTGGATTTCCGAGCGTCATCTGGTCTCGGCCATTTCCAATGCCGGGGGCTTCGGGGTCATTGCCGGGGGCTCCATGGGGCCGGATCTGTTGGCGGCGGAAATTGCCGCCACCCAGGCCCTGACCGACAAACCTTTCGGCGTCAACCTGATCACCATGCATCCCGAGTTGGAGGGGCTGATTGACGTCTGCACCGCTCAGGGAGTGGGGCACGTGGTGCTGGCAGGCGGACTGCCGCCCGGCGGGGCGATCAAGAAAATCAAGGATGCCGGGGCCAAGGTCATCTGTTTCGCTCCGGCGCTGGTGCTGGCCAAGCGGCTCGTACGCAGTGGCGTTGATGCGCTGGTCATCGAAGGGGCCGAGGCGGGCGGACATATCGGCCCGGTGGCGACCAGCGTGCTGGTGCAGGAAATTCTGCCCCATATTACCGAGATCCCGGTGTTCGTTGCCGGAGGTATCGGGCGCGGCGAGGCCATGGTGAGCTACCTGGAAATGGGGGCCGCCGGTTGCCAGTTGGGCACCCGCTTCGTCTGTGCCACCGAATGTATCGCCCATCCCAAATTCAAGCAGGCCTTCCTCAAGGCCGGGGCGCGCGATGCCGTGCCGACGGTGCAGGTGGACCCGCGGTTCCCGGTGATTCCGGTCCGGGCGCTGACCAACAAGGGCAGCGAGGTTTTCATGGAGACCCAGCGGCAGATGATCGCCAAGGTCGATGCGGGCGAATTGGAACTCAAGGAAGCTCAGTTGCAAATCGAGCATTTCTGGGCCGGGGCATTGCGCCGGGCGGTGATTGACGGAGATGTGGAATACGGTTCCCTGATGGCCGGACAGAGTGTCGGTCTGGTCACCCGGGAACAATCGACGGCGGAGATCATCACCGAGATGGTGACCCAGGCCGAGGCCACCCTGGCCGGTCGTGCCGGAGGCTGATAGATGGCACCTGCGACCATGAACTACACAGGGTCGCGCAGGCTTTTGTCCCGAATGCGGGATGTCATGGCCGGCCAAGGGTCGGACCCGGACAAGCTGGCCCGGATCGTCACCCTGATCGCTGTCGATCTGGAAGCCGAGGTCTGCTCGGTCTATCTGCAGCGCGCCGGTGAAGTGCTCGAACTGTTCGCCACCCAGGGTCTGGAACTGTCGGCGGTGCACCAAACCCGGCTGCGGGTCGGTGAAGGTCTGGTCGGTTTGATCGCCGCCCAGGCCCGTCCCCTGGCCCTGAGCGAGGCGCAGGAACATCCCAATTTCGTGTTTCGACCGGAAACCGGCGAAGAGGCCTTCCATTCCTTCCTCGGGGTGCCGGTTTTGCGCGGCGGTCGGGTGCTCGGCGTGCTGGCGGTGCAGAACGTCACCCCGCGCGACTACGTCGAAGAGGAAATCGAGACCCTGGAAACCGTGGCCATGGTGCTGGCCGAACTGGTGGCCGGGGGAGTGCTGGTCAGTCGCGATGAAACCCGCATCGTCGATGGCATCGGCCTGTTGCCGTTGCGGCTGGAGGGGATGCGGCTCAATGGCGGCGTGGCCATCGGTCAGGCGGTGCTGCATCAGCCCAACATCGAAGTGCACAAGCTGGTGGCCGAGGACCCGGAAGCGGAACTCCGGCGGCTGCGGCTGTCGGTGGACGACATGCACGGGGCGCTGGACAACATGGTCCAAAACTCCGAGGGGGAACATCGGGATATTCTCGAAACCTATCGCATGATTGCCGAAGACGCCGGATGGTTGTCGCGTATCGAGGAGGCGGTGGCCAGCGGCCTGACCGCCGAGGCGGCGGTGCGCAAGGTGCAGTCGGACGTCCGCGCGCGCATGGATCAGGTCAGCGATCCCTACTTGCGCGAACGGGTGCATGATCTGGACGATCTGGCCAACCGGTTGTTGCAGCATCTGACCGGCGAGATCCATCGGGTCGGCAAGGTCGATGGAATCGCCAGCATAATCCTCGTGGCCCGCTCCCTGGGTCCGGCGGAATTGATGGATTACGACCGCGAGTTGATCAAGGGGCTGGTTCTGGAGGAAGGGTCACCGACCAGCCATGCCACCATTCTGGCCCGGGCGGCGGGCATTCCGGTGGTCGGTCGCATGCGCGATCTGTTCAGCCGGGTTGAAAATGGCGATCTGGTCATTATTGACGGCGATCATGGTCAATTGTTCGTCCGTCCCGGCGACGACGTGCTGACCGCTTTCACCGAGACCGTCACCCTCCGCAACCGTCGTCTGGTCGCCCAGGCCGCCCTGCGCGATGAACCGGCTGTGTCCCTGGATGGGGTGCGCATCGAATTGTTGATGAATGCCGGGGTGCAGGCGGATATGACTCACTTCTCCGAAACCGGGGCCGACGGGGTCGGCCTGTATCGGACCGAAGTGCCTTTCATGGCCCGACCGTCGCTGCCCAATGTGGAGGATCAAACGGGGCTCTATGGCCGGGTTCTGGATCTGGCGCAGGGCAAGCCGGTGGCCTTTCGCACCCTCGATGTGGGCGGCGACAAGCTGCTGCCCTATTGGGACCCGGGGGAAGAGGAAAACCCCGCCATGGGGTGGCGGGCCGTCCGCATGTCCCTGGACCGGCCGATGATGTTGCGCCATCAGTTGCGGGCCCTGGTCCATGCCGCCGCCGAGCGGGAGCTCAAGGTCATGTTCCCCATGGTGACCGAAATCGCCGAATTCGAGGCCTTGCGTCGGCTGCTGGATATGGAACTGGAGCGGGCGCAAAATCGGGGTGTGCCCCTGCCGTCGCAGCTTGCGGTGGGCGTCATGCTGGAAGTGCCGGCGCTGGCCTATCAGTTGCCGGCGCTGTTGGAACGGGTCGATTTCGTGTCTGTGGGCAGTAACGATCTGTTTCAATTTCTGTTTGCCGCCGATCGCGGAACGCCGTTGATGGCCGAGCGCTACGATGTGTTGTCGCCGCCCGCCCTGAATTTCCTGCGCACCTTGCTGTTGCAGGGGGCGCGGGCCAATGTGCCGGTCTCCATCTGCGGCGAAATGGCGGGCAAGCCCTTGGAGGCCATGGCCTTGGTCGGCCTGGGATTCCGCCATCTTTCCATGTCGCCGTCGGCGGTTGCTCCGATCAAGGAAATGATCCGCAGCATGGAAGTCGCGCCCATGGCCAGCTATCTGCGTTCGCAAATGAAGGGCATAGATCACAGCCTGCGCGAAAGGCTGCGGGTGTATGCCATGGATCATCACATCGCGCTCTGAATGCGGCACCCAGGCTGTTTTTTTACCACTCATTTGGGAAATTGGCGCTTTAGCTCCTTGTGAACCTCTGATATTTACCGTCACGTAAGGTTTTTCCGCTAGTCAGGGTGGAGGAACGGGATCGGAGCCGATAGGGCGACACCAACCATGAGCCAGAAACAGACCGTCCAGGAACAAGCACAAGGGCAAGCCAAGGGGCCGCGCGTCGGAGAACTGCTCCGGGCGGCGCGGCTGAAGCATGGCGATGAGCTGGGGGATGTGGCACGGAACCTGCGCATCCGTCAGTTCTATCTGGAAGCCATCGAACAAAACCGCATCGTCGATCTGCCGGGCATGGCCTATGCCACCGGCTTCATTCGCAGCTATGCCGAATACCTGGGGCTCGACGCGGACGAGGTGGTGCGCCGCTTCCGTCAGGAATCCGGGCCGGGACCGCAGTCCGACCTGAAACTGCCGACACCGATCACCGAACGGGGCGTGCCCAGCGGGGCCATTTTGCTGGTGGGTCTGGTCATTGCCTTGATTGGCTACGGGGCCTGGTTCGTCAGTTCTTCCGAGGACCGACCGGTGGTCGATCTGATCTCGCCGCTGCCGGACCGCCTGTCCGCCCTGTTGCCGCCCACGGAGGGGGAGCAACCGCCAAGCGACGTCCAGGAGCCGACCCCGACCGAGACCCCGACCCCGACCGTGATCGAACAAACAACTGAACCGGAGACTGCTTCGGCCACCCAGGAGGAGGTCGTGGAAGTGACGGCGGAGCCGGTCGCCCCCGAGCCGGTCCAGGAACCCGAGGCCGCGAAGGTCGCGCAACCGACCCCTGAGCCAGCCCCGGCACAGGTTCCGGTCGCCGAAATCCAGCCCGCCCCGGCGACGGTGGCGGCAGAGGAATCCGAACCGACGCCGCCGGAGGCGCAGTCGGACATTCCCAGTGCCCCCGAGGCCACCCAACAAGCGGCGCAGCCGGTGATCGGCGGCGAACAGGAAGCGGCCCGCATTCAGGTCAAGGCCCGGGTGGATAGCTGGATTCAGGTGCGCGAGAATACCACCAACCGTCTGGTGGTGACCCGCCTGTTGCGGGCCGGAGATACCTTCCATGTGCCCGATGAGCCGGGGCTGCGTCTGGTCACCGGCAATGCCGGAGGGTTGGAAATCTCCGTCGATGGGGAGGTGGTGCCGGATATCGGACCCATGGGCGCGGTGCTGCGCAATGTGGCCATGGACCCGGAAAGGCTCAAGGACGGGACCGCCGTGGTACAGAAAAAGCCCGAGGACAACAGCCCAACGGTCAACTGAATCGCCGGTCAGCGCAACGTCCTGTTGACCTCAAGGGTCGGCTTGGGGCATGACTGCCCGGCAACCCCATTTTACAAAGACACGTCTCATGGATGCCATCGTACGCCAACCCACCCAGCCCGTGCGGGTCGAAGATGTGATCATCGGCGGCGGCGCGCCGGTGGTGGTGCAGTCGATGACCAACACCGATACCGCCGACATCGACCGTTCGGTGGCCCAGGTGGCCGATCTGGCGCGCGCCGGATCGGAACTGGTGCGGCTAACCGTCAACAATGACGAGGCGGCCAAGGCCATCCCCCAGATCCGCGAGAAGCTGGAGGCCCAGGGGGTTTTCGTGCCGCTGGTCGGCGACTTTCATTACAACGGCCACCAACTGCTGACTCGCCATCCGGCCTGTGCCGAGGCGCTGGCCAAGTTGCGCATCAATCCCGGCAATGTGGGCTTCGGGCGCAGCAAGGACGACAAGTTCGCCACCATGATCGAGGTCGCCGCAAAATATGGTAAGGCGGTACGCATCGGCGTCAACTGGGGCAGCCTGGATCAGGCCCTGGCGACCCGCATGATGGACGAAAACGCCAAGCTGCCGCAGCCCAAGTCGGTGGAGGAAGTGACCCAGGACGCGCTGGTGGAATCCGCCGTTTCCTCTGCCTTGCGGGCCGAGGCATTGGGCCTGGGCCGGGATCGCATCGTGCTGTCGTGCAAGGTCTCCGAGGTGCAGAGCCTGATTGCCGTCTATCGCAAGCTGGCCCGGCGCGGCGACTGGGCGTTGCATCTGGGGCTGACCGAGGCGGGCATGGGCTCCAAGGGCATCGTCGCCTCCACCGCCGCCCTGGCGGTGCTGTTGCAGGAAGGCATCGGCGACACCATCCGCGTCTCGCTGACCCCGCAGCCGGGCGGGGCGCGCACTGAGGAAGTGCTGGTGGCCCAACAGATCCTGCAAACCATGGGCCTGCGCGCCTTCATGCCGATGGTCACCGCCTGTCCCGGTTGCGGTCGGACGACATCGACCCTGTTTCAGGAACTGGCGGCGGAAATCCAGGACTATATCCGTGACAGCATGCCCATGTGGCGAGAGACCTATGTGGGGGTGGAAAACTTCACCCTGGCGGTGATGGGCTGCGTGGTCAACGGCCCCGGCGAGAGCAAGAATGCCAGTCTGGGGATCAGCCTGCCGGGCACCGGCGAGGAACCCTCGGCCCCGGTCTATGCAGACGGCAAGAAGCTCACCCTGCTCAAGGGGGCCGACCTGGGCGGCCAGTTCAAGACTCTCGTTGACGATTATATCGTGCGTCATTACCCGTTGAAAAATCCCTAGCCCCAGGCGTCATCTTCCCCGAGGACTCATTATGGCCAAACTGCAACCGGTTCGCGGAACCAAGGATCTTCTGCCCGAGGAAACGCGCCGTCACCGCCATGTGGAGGAGACCGCCCGCCGGGTGGCCGAATTGTACGGGTTCGGCGAGATCGTCACCCCGATCTTCGAGTTCACCGAGGTGTTCAAGCGCACCCTGGGGGACACCTCGGACATCGTCACCAAGGAGATGTATACCTTTGCCGACCGGGGCGACGAATCTTTGACCCTGCGTCCCGAGGGCACGGCGGGGGTGGCGCGGGCCTTCATCTCCGGCGGGTTGCAGCAACAACTACCACTGAAGCTGTTTTATCGCGGCCCGATGTTTCGCTACGAACGCCCGCAAAAGGGGCGTCAGCGGCAATTCCATCAGGTGGGGGTCGAACTGCTCGGCGTCGAGACTCCGCAGGGCGATGTGGAAATGATCGCCCTGGCGGCGCAGTTCCTCGGGGCCTTGGGGCTGGGCGAGCGAGTCACCCTGGAACTGAACAGCCTCGGCGACGCCGAAAGCCGGGCGGCCTATCGCGACACCCTGGTTGCCTATCTGAGCGGCCACAGGGACAAACTCTCCGAGGACAGCCGCGAGCGATTGGAGCGCAACCCCTTGCGGGTACTCGATTCCAAGGACGAGGGTGACAAGCGGGTGGTGGCCGATGCGCCGCTGCTGTCGGACAGTCTCAATGCCGCCTCGAAGGCTTTTTTCGATCAGCTTCTGGCCGGGCTCGATGCGGTGGGGGTGGCCTACAACCTCAATCCGCGTCTGGTGCGCGGCCTGGATTATTATTGCCATACCGCCTTCGAATTCACCACCACCGACCTGGGCGCCCAGGGCACGGTGCTGGCCGGCGGGCGCTATGACGGCCTGATCGGTCAGATGGGCGGGCCGCCGACCTCCGGCATCGGCTGGGCCGCCGGGGTCGAACGGCTGGCTCTGATGCTTGCCGATATTCCCGACCCGGCCCGTCCGGTGGCGGTGATTCCGGTGGGCGAGGCGGCGCAGGGGGTGGCCCTGACCCTGACTCAGCAGTTGCGTGCCGCCGGAGTGGCCGCCGACCTGGGCTTTTCCGGCAATCTGAAAAAGCGGATGAAGCGGGCCAATGGCGTCAACGCCCGAATAGCGGTGATGCTTGGTGATGACGAACTGGCGCGCGGCGCGGCAACCCTGCGCGATCTGGACAGCGGCGAACAGTCCGAGGTGCCTCTGGATCAGGTGGCGGCCCGGCTGATGGAAAAGGACGCATGACGACCCCATGAGCATGGACTCAAGCCGCCCCGTTTTGCGCCCCCTGGTGGTCGGTGCCAACCATAAATCCAGTTCCCTGGGTTTACGCGACAAGCTGTTTGTCGAGGATGCCCAAGTTGCCGAATTCCTGGACCGCGTCGCGGCGCTCGGGATGCCGCAGAGTCTGGTGATTTCCACCTGTGACCGGGTGGATATTCTGGTTCTGGTCGAGGACCCGACGGCGGCCATCGGCCCCTTGCGCCAGTTGCTGGCCGGGCGGGCCGAGCAGTCTGAGGGGGAACTGGTCCCGTCGCTTTATGCCCATGTGGACGAGCAGGCGGTGCGCCATCTGTTCGCCGTGGCCTCTTCGTTGGACTCTCAGGTGGTCGGTGAGCCGCAGGTGCTCGGCCAGGTCAAGGCCTGTCACCGGCTGGCCAGGGATTCCGGGCATACGGCGGGGGAGCTGGAAAGCCTGATCCAGGCGGCCTACGCGGCGGCCAAACGGGTGCGCACGGAAACCCCGATCGGGCGGCGGCCGGTCTCCATCGCCTCGGCGGCGGTGGAACTGGCCCGTGATCTGCACGGCGATCTGAGCCGTTGCCGCGCCCTGATGCTCGGGGTCGGCGACATGGGCGAGCTGGTGGCCGGGAGTCTGGTCCAGGGAGGATTGGCCCATTTGACTCTGACCCATCCCAAACCCGGTCGGGCAGATCATCTGGCGCAGCAGATGAATTGTCATTTGCTGCCCTTCGAGGAGTTGTCGGAACAACTGCCCGAGGCCGATATCCTGATTACCGCCCTGTCGGCCCGGGTGCCGAGCGTCGATGCGGACATGCTGCGCGCCGCCCTCAAGCGTCGCCGCAGCAAACCCATATTCCTCATCGACACCGGCATTCCCGGAGATGTAGACCCGGCGGTCAATCGGCTGGACGAGGCGTTCCTCTACGATCTGGGGGATCTGGAACGGGTCGCCCTGGATGGGATGATCGAGCGCGAGGCCGATGCGTTGACCGCCTGGCGCATTCTTGACGAGGAAGTCACCCGCTTCCGGCGCGGACAAGAGGAGCGCGAAGCGGTGTCGGCGCTGACCACCTTGCGCGACACATTCGAGGCGGCCCGGATGCAGGCGCTCGACGATGCCCGCAACGATGCCGCCAAGGCGACGCATTTGCTGGTCGCCCGATTGCTGCACGGCCCCAGCGAGGCGCTGCGCGCCGCCGCCGCCAACGGCGAGGATCTGGTGGAGATGGAACGGCTGTTGCGCCGCCTGTTTGTCACTCCGGAAGCGCCGGAGGGCAAATCGTGAGTCTCGACGAAAAACTGCAACAGATTGTCTCGCGACATGAGGAATTGGGTGCACTGATGTCGGCGGGCGGCGATGGGGATGGCTTCGTCAAGCTGTCCAAGGAATATGCCGAACTGGACCCGATCGTCGCCGCGATCCACGAACTCCGGGACCTGCAAAAGGAAAAGACCGACTTGCAGGAGATGGCGGCAGACGGGGATCGTGACATGCGGGCGCTGGCCGAGGCGGAACTGCGCGACCTCAAGGAACGTCTTCCGGGGCTGGAGCAGCAAATCAGGATCCTGCTGTTGCCGCGCGACGAGGCGGACGAAAAGAACGCCATTCTGGAAATCCGGGCGGGCACCGGCGGCGACGAGGCGGCGCTGTTCGCCGCCGATCTGTTCCGCATGTACCAACGCTATGCCGATGCCCACCGCTGGACCTTCGAACTACTGGAAGCCAGTGAAACCGGTATCGGCGGCTTCAAGGAAGTGCTGGCGACCATCCGGGGGCAGAATGTCTTTGCCCGCCTGAAGTTTGAATCCGGGGTGCATCGGGTGCAGCGGGTCCCGGCCACCGAATCCGGGGGGCGCATCCATACCTCGGCGGCCACGGTGGCGGTACTGCCCGAGGTCGAGGATGTGGACGTGGAACTGGACGAACGGGATTTGCGCATCGACACCTACCGCTCCCAGGGGGCCGGGGGACAGCATGTGAACACCACCGATTCGGCAGTGCGGCTGACCCACCTGCCGACCGGCATCGTGGTGGCCTGCCAGGACGAGAAATCCCAGCACAAGAACAAGGCCAAGGCGATGAAGGTCATGCGCGCCCGGCTCTATGAAGAAGAGCGGCGCAGACTGGACGACGAACGGGCCGCCGACCGCAAGAGTCAGGTCGGCTCCGGCGATCGCTCGGAACGCATCCGCACCTACAATTTCCCGCAAGGCCGGGTGACCGACCATCGCATCAATCTGACCCTGCACAAGCTTGACCGGGTGATGGAGGGGGATTTGGACGAGTTGCTCGATGCCCTGATGGCCGAGGATCAGGCGGCCCGGTTGGCCGAAGTTCAATGACCCTTGGCACGGCCTTGGCCGAGGCCACGGCCCGTCTGGCGTCGGCCGGAATTGACAATCCACGCCTGGAGGCCCGGCTGCTGCTGGCCTGGGCCTTGGATCTCACGCCGGAAATCGTGTTCGGCTATCCGGAGCGCCCGCTCGACCCGGCGGGGCGGGATCGCTTGCGGGATGCCCTGGACCGTCGGGTGGCCCGTCAGCCGCTGGCCCAGATCATAGGTCAGCGGGAATTCTGGAGCCTGCCGTTTCGGGTGAACGAACAGACGTTGATCCCCCGGCCGGACTCGGAAACCCTGATCGAGACGGTCCTGGACTTGCCCCTGTCTCCCCGTGCGCGGCTGCTCGACCTGGGAACCGGGAGCGGTTGCCTGCTGCTGGCCCTGTTGCACGAGTTGCCCGAGGCGACGGGCCTGGGGGTGGATCTGTCCTTTGGCGCGGTGGCGGTGGCCCGCGACAACGCCGAGGCGCTGGGGCTGCAAGATCGTGCCGATTTCGTGGTCGGCGACTGGTGGGCCCCGGTGCGGGGGCGCTTCGATGTGGTGATTTCCAATCCGCCCTATATCCGCCGCGACGATCTGGCCGGGCTGGCCCCCGAGGTGCGACAGTATGAGCCCCGGCAGGCGTTGGACGGCGGCCCGGACGGCTTGGATTTCTATCGACGGCTGGCGGCGGAAGTCCCCCGCTATCTGGTTGACGGCGGATGGCTGGCAGTGGAAGTGGGGCAGGGGCAGGCCGATGACGTGACCGCATTGTTCCGCCGCGCCGGATTGCACGGTCTTTCGATGCGGCAGGACCTGTCCGCCATCCCCCGTTGTGTGTTCGGACAGCGAAAAAGCACTTAAACGGTTAAAAAAAGGCTTGGATTGCGCACGGTTCCCGACTAGTTTGGTCGCAGGGCCTTGTACGTCTTGGACGCGCAGCCCCATGGACCGGACCGGGGGGACTTTTTTCGGGTCTGGTCAGCCATCTTTCGCGACATCGGTTACGTCATCGAACCTGAACATGGCCCGAGGGCCGTTCGCGCGAAGGCCGTGAAACGTATTCAACATTTGTATCAAGGTATGATGAACAAGGGCCCCACCAATAACAAACGTCCCCGCGCACGGAACGGCAAGCGCCATCCCGGGGGAAACAAGAATCAGAGCTTTGACAGCAACGGACCCGAGGTCCGGGTTCGGGGCACGGCCCATCAGGTATTGGAAAAATACCTGTCTTTGGCACGGGACGCCTCTTCGGCGGGCGACCGGATCACCGCCGAGGGCTATTACCAGCACGCGGAACATTATTATCGGATCATCAGCGCGCAGGCCGAAAATGCCCAGAACCGCCCGCCGCGCACCCCCGGTCAAGACCGCATGATGAGCGAACCGCTCCCCGAGGAAGTGGGGCAGACCACCCATGGTAAATCCAACCTTGACGAGTCCGACAGCGACGACGAGTCCGAGGATCGGGACGACGACAGCGATAACGATAACGACGACGATGCCGATCAAGGCAACGAGGATGGCGATAGTACCGTCTCGGCAGCCTGATATCGGGTCAGTCACGATGATCTCAGGGGCGGTCTTGCGACCGCCCTTTTTCATGACATATCTGTATAAGAACGTGCCAAATCACGAGGATGGTTGCATCGGCTCCTGTAGAGGTGCGACCATTCGTCGAACGAAGGATCAGGCCCATGGACTACGACAAGCTCACCGAGCGGGTGCGCGGCTTCCTGCAAAACGCTCAGGCGTTGGCGGCCCGCAACCACCATCAGCAACTCACACCGCTGCATATTCTCAGTGTCTTCCTGGACGACAAGGAAGGCCTCGCCGCCACCTTGATTGCAGCCGCCGGAGGCGATGCCAAGGTGGCCCGCAAGGAATGCGCTGCCGAACTGGCCAAGCTGCCCAAGGTCGAAGGGGCCGGGGCCGGTCAGATGTATGTGAACAATGACACGGCGCGGCTGTTCGATCAGGCGCGGCAGATGGCCGACAAGGCGGGCGATGAATTCATCACCGCCGAACGACTGTTGCAGGCCATGACCCTGACCTTCGATACCCCGGCCAACGAGGTACTAAAAAAGGCCCGTGTCACGCCGCAGGCCCTCAACCGCGCGGTGGAGGACATGCGCAAGGGGCGCACCGCCAGTTCGGCCACCGCCGAGGACAACTACGACGCCTTGAAGAAATACGCCCGCGACCTGACCAGCGCCGCCGAAGAGGGACGCATTGATCCGGTGATCGGTCGCGACGAGGAAATCCGCCGCACCGTGCAGGTGCTGTCCCGGCGCACCAAGAACAACCCGGTGCTGATCGGCGAGCCCGGCGTCGGCAAGACCGCCGTGGTCGAGGGACTGGCCCAGCGCATCGTCAGCGGCGATGTGCCCGAGGCGCTGCTCACCAAGCGGCTGTTGGTGTTGGATCTGGGAGCCCTGGTGGCCGGGGCCAAGTTCCGCGGCGAGTTCGAAGAGCGCCTGAAGGCGGTGCTGACGGAAGTTCAGGCAGCGGCGGGCGAGATCATTTTGTTCATCGACGAGATGCATACCCTGGTCGGGGCGGGCGCGGCGGAAGGCTCCATGGATGCCTCCAACCTGCTCAAGCCAGCCCTGGCCCGGGGCGAACTGCACTGTGTTGGCGCAACAACTCTGAACGAATACCGCAAGCATGTGGAAAAAGACGCCGCCCTGGCGCGCCGGTTCCAGCCGGTGTTCGTCGCCGAGCCGTCGGTGGAGGATACCATTTCCATCCTGCGCGGCATCAAGGAAAAGTACGAGATGCATCACGGAGTGCGGATCGCCGATAGTGCCCTGGTGGCGGCGGCGACCTTGTCGCACCGTTACATCGCCGACCGTTTTTTGCCCGACAAGGCCATCGACTTGATGGACGAAGCGGCGTCCCGGGTGCGCATGGAGGTGGATTCCAAGCCCGAAGAGGTGGATGAACTGGACCGCCGCATTATCCAGATGAAGATCGAGCGCGAGGCCTTGAAAAAAGAGCCGGACAAGGCGTCCCGCGACCGGCTGCAACGTCTGGAAAGTGAACTGACCCAACTGGAGGCCCGCACCGGGGAGTTGACCGAACGCTGGCGCTCGGAAAAGGGGCAGTTGGCCGAAGCCACCAAGCTGAAGGAAAAGCTCGATCAGGCGCGCATCGCCGCCGAACGGGCCATGCGCGAAGGCCAGTTGGAACAGGCCTCGGAACTGCAATACAGCCTCATTCCCGAGCTTGAGCGCCGTCTTGCCGAGGCCGAGGAACAGGGCACCTCGCGCATGGTGCAGGAGGCGGTGGGGGATTCCCACATCGCCGCCGTGGTATCCCGCTGGACCGGCATTCCGGTGGACAAGATGCTGCAAGGCGAACGGGAAAAGCTGTTGTCCATGGAAGACGCCCTGGGCCGTCGGGTGATCGGCCAGCACGAAGCCCTGGTCGCCGTCTCCGATGCGGTGCGCCGGGCGCGGGCCGGATTGCAGGACAGCAATCGTCCCATTGGCTCGTTCCTGTTCCTCGGGCCGACCGGTGTCGGCAAGACCGAACTGACCAAGGCGCTGGCCGGGTTCCTGTTCGACGACGAGCAGGCAATGGTCCGCATCGACATGTCCGAATATATGGAAAAGCACGCCGTGGCGCGGCTGATCGGCGCCCCGCCAGGCTATGTGGGTCACGACGAGGGCGGCATGTTGACCGAGGCGGTGCGCCGCCGTCCCTATCAGGTGGTGCTGTTCGACGAGGTGGAGAAGGCCCATCCGGACGTGTTCAACGTGCTGCTACAGGTGCTTGACGACGGGCGTCTGACCGACGGCCAGGGCCGCACGGTGGACTTCCGCAACACCTTGATCATCCTGACCTCCAACCTGGGGGCCGACATTCTGGCCGAGCAGGAGGAAGGGCACGATTCCGACGAGATTCGTCCGCTGGTCATGGAGCGGGTACGGCAGGCTTTCCGCCCGGAATTCCTCAACCGCCTGGACGAGGTGATCCTGTTCCATCGGCTGTTCCGCGAGCATATGGGCGGTATCGTCGATATCCAGTTGGCGCGCCTGCGCAAGCTGCTGGAAGATCGTAAGATCACCCTCGAACTGGACACCGCAGCCCGCGACTGGTTGGCCGATGCGGGCTACGACCCGGCCTATGGGGCGCGTCCTCTGAAGCGGGTGATGCAGAAAAACCTGCAAAACGCCCTGGCCGGGATGATCCTGGAAGGACGGGTGCTGGACGGCCAGACGGTGCGCGTCTCCGCCGACGGCAAGGGTCTGACCCTGGATGCCGGGGGATAAAATTTTGGGGCTCACAGGCGAAGGACAGGGTAACCCGCAGAGCAAAAATTTCGTGCACTGTCACCGTAAACCAATACGCTCTGCCAGTTGTTCGGTGAACTGTACAAAAAGGCAGGGATTGACGGAGCCAGCAGCCATAGCGGACGCCGTTCGTTCATCACCAAGCTCGCCCACAACGGCGTTTCTGCGAAGGTGATTATGACGCTGGCTGGACACAAGCACCTGAGCACCACCCAGCGCTATATCGACGTCAACGACGAGATGCTGCGGCAGGCCGTTGAGGTGGTTTGACGCGAAAGCACTTGATCTAAAATGTATTGTACCTCCAAAGTGAGTTGATCGATTTCTCGTTTTGGAGGAGTGAGCGTGATGCCACAAAAGGACTATGGGCAGTCAGACCCAAGCCTGTTGAACAAAATCCCGCATCTATCAAATACGGAATTGAAGACGCTGGCGGAGAATGCTGACCGATACGAGGCGCACTGGCTTGCAGAGGCTATAGCGGACGAGCAAATTGCACGTGGTGGGGCGGGAAATATGACGGCACTTTCTGTTAGAGAGGTTCTGATCAGAAATGCAAAGTCTGACCAAGTAACTACGTATAAAAAAGTAGCTGCTGAGTTCGGTGTAAAGTGGGGATTGACCGCATTTGTTACGTTAAAGAAAGTGCTTGGGGATGTTGTCGACTTAGATCACAGTGAGGGCACGCCATTTCTTAGCTCTCTAGTGATGAGTGAAAAAGATAATGTTTGCGGAAAAGGTTTCTTTACTAAGGCAAAATCACTAGGGCGAACCGTTAATGACGAGAATGCGTTTATGAAGGAAGAACAGCAGAAAGTTTTTGATCACTGGTAAAATGAAAAAAAGATGATCAGAAAATTCCTCTTCAAGCACCCGCTCTTTGGGCGCGGCGACTGGCGTAACGAACCATCGCGCATTAGACAGACGAAGACGGGCGTTCGCTGGAACAAGAGCGTTTACTATTTCTGGTTTGAGTACCTTCGCCGCAATGAGGATTACCGCCAAGCCTGCATTGGTTACGGTGACAGTGCATTAATTGACGACCAAAGTGTTTCTGTCCGTCCAAAGAGACGTTGAATCGGATGAGTCGGATGTGATTCAAGGGTCTTGTCAGAGAATGGGGGACAAGATGGATGTGGGCAACGGAAAATCGCGGCTCCTATGACCGCAACCGACTTCGCTCGCCGAGTGAGCTGACGGATGCCGAATGGGGTCCTAGAGCGGGATGAAGCCGGAGTGAATCGAAAGGGGATTCCCAAAGTCTCGCAATTCTGATTCAACATACTGGCTGGAAAAGGAGGCCAGTATGGATGACGAAACCCTATTCGAACGATCTCCGCGAGCGTGTGGTCGCCGCCGTTGAGGAAGGCGGCCTCTCTCGGCACCAGGCCGCGGCGCGGTTTGCCGTTGGTGTCAGTTCGGTCATCCGCTGGGTGACCCGTTTCCGCGAGACGGGCAGTGTTGCGCCCGACAAGATGGGAGGGAACCGGCCGAAGACAATCCGAGGAGAACACCGTGATTGGCTTATCCAGCGGTGCAAGGAGAAGGACTTCACGTTGCGTGGGTTGGTGGCGGAACTGGCCGAGCGCAAGGTGATGGTCGACTACCGCAGCGTCTGGGAATTCGTGCATGCCGAAAAACTGAGTTTCAAAAAAAAGCGTCCTTCCCAGGGAACAGGATCGGCCCGACGTGGCGCGTAAGCGTGAACAGTGGAAGGCGTATCAGGACCGGGTGGCCATTGATCGCCTAGTCTTCATCGACGAAACCTGGACCAAGACCAACATGGCGCCGCTCCGGGGATGGGCGCCGGTCGGCCAAAGGCTCGACGCCAAGGTGCCGTATGGCCACTGGAAAACCATGACCTTCCTCGCCGCGCTCCGCCACGACCGCATTGAGGCGCCCTGGGTTCTCGACGGGCCGATCAATGGCGAACGCTTCCGGGTCTATGTCGAGAAGGTGCTCATCCCCACCCTCAAGCCCGGCGATATCGTGGTCATGGACAATCTCGGCAGCCACAAGGGCGAAGCCATCCGCCGCCTCATCCGAGGCGCGGGTGCCAAGCTGTTCTTCCTGCCGAAATACTCCCCCGACCTGAACCCCATCGAGCAGGTCTTTGCCAAACTCAAGCATCTGCTGCGCAAGGAGGCCGCGCGCACCGTCGATGCGCTCTGCGAGGCCATCGGAAGGCTACTCGATGCCTTCCCGCCGCAGGAATGCGCCAACCTCGTCAGAAACGCCGGATATGGACCAACCTAAATTCATCCCGCTCTAACGCGCCGCTGATTCCTCCGGCCAGCCGAGACCGGGCTATGGCAGCTTCTCTACGCTAAGTGGAGGTAGAATTTTCGCTTATTGGGAGCGGGGCATTCCACATGAATCGTCGAAGGGCAAAATTTATTGAATTCGGCCTTGCCATGGCAAATAAAGTAACGTTATAATGTCTCATCACTTGGGGATCGTGTCTCGCCCCTAGGTGTTCCCAACCGGACCTGAACCTCAGGTTTATCTTTACCCTTCCGGCTTGCCGGGAGGGTTTTTTTATGGGCAAGGCCGGAAGCCCGAAGGGCTGCTTCTCTCCGTAGGGTCGGTCCGCGAGCTGTCCCTGTGACAAAAAATACCGCTGGACCATTCCCCCTGGCCTAGGCCGACGCACGGCGCAAAAACCTTCCATAACATATTGAATATATGAAACAAAGCATCGGTTTGCATTTAACCTGTTATTAACGCACCGGCTTTAGTCTAGAGTGCGGGTTGCTCTTGAGGGGGCGCCGCGACGCAAAAAAGAATGGAAGACGGAATATGGCCGACGACGATCTCGAAGACGAAGCCGATGCCGAAGAAGAAGGCGGCGGCGGTGGCGGTGGTGGCAGCAAGAAGATGCTCATCATCATTGCCATTCCCCTGTTGCTGATTTTCGGGGGCGGGGCTGCGGCTTATTTTCTGGGGCTTCTGGACCCGGTGATTGCCATGGTGACCGGCGAGGAGTCCGCTGAAGGGGAGGCGGGAGCCGACGGAGCCGAGGGTGCCGGACCGCAAGTGGAGCAGGCGGTGTTTTACGATCTGCCTGAACTGCTGGTGAATCTGAGCGCCGGGGGGCGTCGTCCGGTATATCTCAAGATGCGCATCAGTCTGGAACTGGCGACCCTGGCCGAACAGACGCAGATCGAAGGCGTCATGCCGCGCGTGGTGGACAGTTTCCAGGTTTATCTGCGCGAACTGCGAATGGATGACTTGCAGGGCTCGGCGGGGATGTACCGCCTGGAAGAGGAACTGTTGACCCGCGTCAATGCGGCGGTGGCCCCGATCAAGGTCAAGGATGTCCTGTTCAAGGAGATGTTGATCCAATAGGGCGTGAAAAATGTTAGAATTGAGTTGTGCCATGAAACCCGTACGAAAGGCCCTGTCCCATGACTAGTCCGGCCGACGACGATTTAGCCTCGGAGTGGGATGCCGCTCTGGCCGATGACGGCGCCGCGGGCGGTGGCGACGAAGACGACGGTCTGGCTGCCGAATGGGAGGCCATGATTGGCGGGGGCGAGGAAGAAGCCGCCGCCGGTCCGGGGGCGGAATCCACCCGTGTGCTCAATCAGGACGAAATCGACAGTCTTTTGGGCTTCGATGAAGACCATGAGGACATGGGTGAAAAGTCGGGCATTCAGGCCATTCTCAACAGTGCCCTGGTGTCCTACGAACGCCTGCCCATGTTGGAAGTGGTGTTCGACCGTCTGGTGCGCATGATGTCCACCTCGTTGCGTAATTTTACTTCCGACAACGTCGAGGTGTCGCTGGATAACATCGTTTCGCTGCGTTTCGGCGATTATCTGAATTCCATTCCGCTGCCCGCCATGCTGTCGGTGTTCAAGGCCGAGGAATGGGATAACTACGGCCTGATCACCGTTGATTCCTCGCTCATCTATTCCATCGTCGATGTTCTGCTCGGCGGACGCCGGGGCACGGCGGCCATGCGCATCGAGGGACGTCCCTACACGACCATCGAACGCAACCTGGTCGAACGGATGATCCATGTGATGCTGGGCGACCTGTCCGCCGCCTTCGAACCGTTGAGTCCGGTGACGTTCCGCTTCGACCGCCTGGAGACCAACCCGCGCTTCGCCACCATTTCCCGTCCGTCCAACGCCGCCATCGTCGCCAAGCTGCGCATCGACATGGAGGATCGCGGCGGACGCCTGGAACTGCTCATTCCCTACGCCACCCTGGAACCGGTCCGCGAATTGCTGTTGCAGATGTTCCTGGGTGAAAAGTTCGGTCGGGATTCCATCTGGGAAACCCACTTGGCGGAAGAACTGTGGATGACCGATCTGGATCTGGAGGCGGTGCTCGATACCCAGACCATGCGTCTGAGCGAGGTGTTCGACCTGCGCGTCGGCTCCCGCATTATGCTCAACGCCACCCCCAACTCTCCGGTATCGCTTCATTGCGGAGAGATTCCGCTGTATCGTGGCCGCATGGGGCGCAAGGGCGACCATATCGCCATCCGCATTGATGGCCGCATGCGAAAGGAGAAACACTAGCCGTGACGTTATCGCTGTTTCTCGATGTGCTTGTTGCGGTGCTGCTGGCGCTGACCATCGGCTATGCGGTGGTGCTCAATCGTCGGCTGGCCGTGCTGCGCCAGGACCGCGACGAACTGGAGCGTCTGGCGACCGAATTCGCCAGCGCCACCGTGCGGGCCGACGAGGGGGTGCGGAGACTGAAGGCGACGGCGGACGAACTTGGTGCTATGATGGATAGCCGGATCGTCAAGGCCGAGGGGCTGAAGGAAGACCTCATGTTCCTCATCGACCGCGGCGATACGGTGGCCGACAAGCTCGAGTCCACGGTCCGTTCGACCCGCAAGGAGATGCCGATGGAGACCCCGTCGGAAGCGGAGGGGGACGAGGATGAGGATGTGGAACCGCCCGCCGCCAAGCGCGCGGGGCGGGTCAAGGGCAAGGCGGCCCGCGGCAAGCCGAACAAGGGGGGGCGGCTTGAGGAGAGTCTGTTGGCCGAAGGCCTGATGGAGGAGGAGCCGTCGGAAGACGAGAGTCCGGCCCGCTCGGATGCCGAGTTGGAGCTGCTCAAGGCCTTGCAATCGGTCAAGTAGCGTATTAGGTGAATGGTATGGCCGAAAACAATAAATTCCCCCGCTTGAGGCTGTTGCCTCTGACCATTTTCGCCGCCGCCCTGATGTTGACCGTCCGGGTCGGTGATATCGTGGATGACGTCAAGGGCCTGCCCAGCAGTCCGCTGGCGGTCAGTGGGGCCGAGGCCCAGGAACAGCAGGGCCAACCCCCGGCCGCCGATCCGGCGATGACCGATGCGGCGGACCCACAGACCGACACCGAAGGAACGCCGGTCGATCCGGCGGTTCAGGACGAAGAGGCCATGCGCAGCGCCGACGCGATGCAGGAAATCCGCCGTCGCCGTCCGTCCCTGGCCGATGATCCGACCCTGTTCACCCAAACCGAAATTGATCTGTTGCAGCAATTGGCGGAACGCCGCGACCAGTTGGATGGCCGCGAGACCGAACTGGATCAGCGCGAAGCCATGATGCGCGCCGCCGAGACCAAAATCGACACCAAGGTCGAGCAGTTGCAGACCCTCAAGGCGACCATTGAGGGACTGATCAAGAAATACGACGGTCAGCAGGATGAGAAGCTGATCAGCCTGGTGAAGATCTACGAGAACATGAAGCCGAAGGATGCGGCGAAGATTTTCGAGCAGTTGGATCTGGACACCTTGCTGCTGGTCGCCGAGCGCATGTCGGAGCGCAAACTGGCCGGGATCATGGCCAAGATGACCCCCCTGAAGGCCAAGGAAGTGACCGAGGAACTCTACCGGTTGCGGCAATTGCCCCGCACCGGGGCTGAAATTGGCGGCTGAACCCCTTTTTTTTCAGGGGCTTTCGTCTTGCGTTTCGGGTTCGAGGTGGACTATCAACGGACATGGGGTTGTGACGGGCCGGGGGCCTGTCCGACAAACAAGAGGTTGGGGTGATTGATGTCCGTCGACAAGGATATGAAGGTGCTGGTGGTCGATGACTACAAGACCATGCTCCGCATTCTCCGCAATCTCCTTTTGCAACTCGGGTTCAAGAATGTCGCCGAGGCCATGGACGGGTCTCAGGCCCTGCAATACCTGCACAAGAATCAGGATTGCGGCCTGATCATTTCGGACTGGAACATGGAGCCCATGAGCGGCTTGCAACTGCTGCGCGAGGTGCGGGCCGATGCGAAGCTGAGGCAAATTCCCTTCATCATGGTCACCGCCGAGAGCAAAACGGAAAACGTCGTGACCGCCAAGCAGGCGGGCGTTTCCAATTACATCGTCAAGCCGTTCAACGCCGAAACCCTGCGCGGAAAAATGGCCAGCGTGATTGGAGAATTTTAAGGTTTTCGGGGGAAAATGGAAACCGGGCGCGGAATTTGTCCGTGTCTTGACCCTGAAGATGAGGCGAGACGGCCGGTGCAGGACTTAGATAATTTCGACGTGATGCGGGCAATGAGCGCCAAGGGGGGCGGGCAGGGCAGTATTGCCTTGTTCCTGGGGCTATATTTGCTGGTGCTGGCGTTTTTTATCATTCTGGTCAGTATTTCCACCGTCGAGGATGTGAAGTCGAAGGCCGTGATGGACAGCCTCACCTCCACATTTTCCTCCATCCTGCCGCCGGACATGGACTTGCAGGATTTGACCTCGAAGACCGGTTATGTGATCGGGGCCGAGGAGTTCCAGGGCGAAATCGAGGGCGTTTTTACCACTTATATCAAGGCGGTGAAGGTGGAAATCGTGCAGCCCGGTGAATCCATGCGCCTGTCCCTGGCCGCCGAGGAGCTGTTTTTGCCCGATGAAGCAAAGATCCGCCCGGCTCAGGGGGCCTTGCTGGATCGTCTGGTTTCGTCGATCAGCGGGCGACCGGAGGCTTTGCGCTTCGACATGGATTTCCTGATCGGGAGTCCATATACCGACGGCACGTCGCTGCCCATCGGCCAGACCCTGCAAATGCGGCGGGCCGGCGAATTCGCCCGGGCCATGCTCAGTCGCGGGGTGCCGCCGGATAGCCTGTCGGTGGGGCTGCAACCGGGCGACAACGACCAAATCGTCATCTGGTTTTACGTGCGGGGACGCCACGAGGCGCAGGTGCGCTTTGACGAGGATCAGATGGTCCGCGATGCCGATCCGTCGGCCACCGCTGGCACGGAGGGCGGACCATGAGCTATCGCGCCCCGGTGGACGAATGGGCCCCGCCGCACAAGGCCCCGGAAAATTCTCAGGCCTGGCTGGTGACCTTCACCGACCTGGTGTCCTTGATGCTGACCTTTTTCGTCATGCTGTTTTCCATGTCCAGCGTGCAGGTGGATAAATGGAAGGAAATGATTGATACTCTCAGCCAGTCGCTCAACCCGACCCGCGAGGAAGTGACCATCAAGCCCACATCCAGCTATAACATCCGCATGGTGCTGCGGGAGCGGGCCATTGATCTGGATTATCTGTCGGCCGTGCTGGAGCAAAAGATGGTACAGGACAAGGTGCTGGCCAGCAGCCGCCTGCTGTCGCTGTCCGACCGGCTGGTGGTCTCGCTGCCCGGTGACCTGCTGTTCGGCCCCAGCAGCGCCTTGCTGTCGGAGAAGGCCCAGGCGGCGCTGTTCGAGTTGGGCGGCGTGCTGCGCAATATCAACAATCAGGTGACGGTCCAGGGGCATTCGGACCCGGTGCCACCTGAAGGAGGCCCCTATACCTCCAACTGGGAGCTGTCCATGGGCCGCGCCGTGGCCGTGGCCAATGCCCTGCGCCGAGCCGGATATCCGGAAAATATCCCGGCCCAGGGGTTTGCCTCGTCGCGCTATAATCTTTTGCCGCCCCTGCCGGAGGCGCAACGGCGCTCTCTGGCCCGTCGGGTGGATATCGTCATCATGCCCAATGTGGGAGAGAATTGATGCCCTTTCGTCTCCTTCCTTGGCTGTTGTCGCTGCTGTGTCTGTGGATCGCCCTGCCGTCCGCCCAGGCCCAGGAAGTGACCCTGAAGGCGGCCATGCATCCGGGCTATGGACGCATGGTGCTGACCGCCGAATTGCCGATCCCCTATCAGGCCAATATCGAGGGGGGCAGCCTGTTCCTGCAATTCGGCCAGCCGGTGCGGGTGGATTTTCGTCCCGTGGTGCGGACGCTGAACAAATACCTGCGCCGGGCCACCCCGAGCGACGACGGCATGAATGTCCGTTTCGACCTCAAAGGGACGCCTTCCCTGCGCTCCTTCTATATCGGCAGTTCCGTGGTTGTCGATCTGCTCGACTCAACGGAGGAGGCAGCGACACCCGACGCCCCGGCCAAGGTCGCCACACAGGCGCCGCCGATTGGTGTGCGCGGGGGTGAGCACAAGGAGTTCAGCCGCGTGGTGTTCGACTGGCCGCGCGCCGTGGATTACAAGGTCTCCGGCGACGGGGACAAGGTGACTCTTTCCTTCGCCAGCCCGGCAGACTTTGATCTGGCGGGGCTGCGCCGCGACCTGCCGCGTCATGTGAAGAGCGTCAGCGGCAGCACCGAGAAGGAGCAGTCGCAGGTCACCCTGACCCTGGTGCCCAATGTGGGGATCAAGCATTTCCTGGCCGGACCGAAGGTGGTGCTCGACATCGCCCCCGGACTGCCACCGCTGACCCCGCCCGAACAGAAACCGGCTCCGGAACCGGAAGTGGCGGCCCAGCCTGCCGCCGAGACCCCGGCCACGGAGACCCCGACCGCCGCGCCGCAACAAGAAGCCGCCGCTGCGCCGCAACAAGAAGCCGCCGCTGCGCCGCCCGCGCCGGAAGCGGCACCGGTTGTTGAAGCAACGCCTGCGCCAACGGCGGAAATGACTCCGGATCAGACGGCGGAGGCCAATCAGCCGACCCCCCTGGTGCCGACGGATCTGGTGACTCCCCCGACGGCCGAGACCTCTGCTGACGCCCAATCCGGGTCAATGGCCGCCGATATGCCGGCTGGGCAGGGAGCGGGTCCGTTGCCCGGAATGGCCACCTTGCGCTTCGAATGGAATGAGCCGGTGGCGGCGGCGGTGTTCCGCCGCGCCGGGATGGTTTGGGTTGCCTTCGACCGTCCGCAGGGGGCCGATCTTCCGCTGTTGCGGGAAATGGGCCAGGGCAAGATCCTTGATTTGGAGCAGGTCCCCCATGACAGCGGATTGGTATTGCGCATCCTGACCGCGCCGGGCGTCAACCCGTCTTTGCGCCGGGATGGCCTGGCCTGGCTGGTCGATCTGGGCGCGCAGCCCCTGGAGCCGAAAATCCCCATCGACGTCCGCGCCGAACCCAATTCGGCGGCGGGCGCGCGCTTGTTCCTGCCGGTTCCCGAGCCGGGGATTGCCCTGGCCGTCTTGGACCCGGCGGTGGGGGACAACATCATCGTCGTGCCGGTGATCCCGCTGGATTACGGCATGCCCCGGCAGGTGAATTATCCGCAAGTCTCCCTGCTGCCGACGGCCCAGGGGGTGGTGGTCAAGCCCTGGATCGACGATTTGCGGGTCCGTCCCCTGCGTCAGGGGGTGGAACTGACGGCGGCCAGCACCCTGCGCCTGTCCAGTGTCGATGAGAAGATGCAGGCCTCCATGAAGCTCGAATCTTCTCGCCCGCTGGTGCGCATGTTCGATTTCAGTCCCTGGCGCGGGGGGCCGGAAGAGTTCAACCGGGTGCGCGCGGACCTGTTTACCAAGGTGGCCGAAACCCGTGCCTCTGAACCGCGTCGGGAAGCGCGGCTCAATCTGGCCCGTTTCTATCTCTCGCAGGGTTATGGCGCGGAAGCCCTGGCAGTGGTCTCCCTGCTGGCCCAGGATGAACCGGAACAGGCCAATGCGCCGGAAATGCGGTTGTTGCGCGGCGGCGGCCATCTGTTGATGGCCCATTACGACGACGCGGCGCGGGACTTGGACGATCCCAGTCTCGATGAGAATGACGAGGCCCTGTTCTGGCGCGGTGCCCTGCATGTGGCCCAGGGCCTGCCCGACGAGGCGGTGACCAACCTGCCGAAGCTGGGCGGCGTGTTGCGCCCCTATCCCAAACGGTTGCGTATGCGCCTCGGCCTGTTGGCGGCGGAAGGCGGCATTCTGGCCGGACGTCCAGAGCAGGCCCAGCGCTTCCTCAACCTGTTGAAGACCGAGGACCCCTCGCCGGAGGTCAAGTCCCAGATTGATTTGCTGGAAGGCAAGTTGATGGAAATGTCCGGCAGCTATGACAAGGCCATCGGCCTGTGGGAGGCCGCCGAGGCCGGAGGAATGCGCAAGGTCCGGGCCTATGCCGCCTTCGACCGGGCGGAACTGTTGCTCAAGACCGAAAAGATCACGCCGCAGGAGGCCATTGATGAACTGGAGAAGCTGCGCTTTGCCTGGCGTGGTGATTCCTACGAGTTCAATCTTCTGCGCCGCCTTGGCCAGCTCTATATGGGGGTGGACGATTATCGCAACGGCTTGCGGACTCTGCGACAGTTGGTCACCAATTTCCCCAACAATCCGCAGACGGCAGCGGTGAGCGCGGAAATGGCGGCGGCTTTTGAATCCCTGTACATGGAAGACAAGGCTGACGCCATGCAGCCGGTGGCGGCCATCGCCCTGTTCGAGGAGTTCAAGGAACTGACTCCGGCCGGGGCCAAGGGGGATGAAATGATCCGACGGCTGGCCGATCGACTGGCTGCGGTGGATCTTTTGGACCGGGCGGCGGAGCTGTTGGAAAATCAGGTGACCTATCGCCTCAAGGACGAGGAAAAAGCCCGTGTCGGAGCGCGTCTGGCGTTGGTCTACCTGATCGACAAGAAGCCGGACAAGGCTCTGGAGTCCCTGAACAAAAGTGGTATGTCCAACATTCCGCCTGAATTGGTCACCCAGCGCCTGCATCTGCGGGCGCGCGCCTTATCCGACCAGGGCAAGACCGAAGAGGCGCTGAACCTGCTGGTCGACGATAAGTCCATGGATGCGTCGTTGTTGCGGGCGGGCATTCACTGGGAACAGCACCGCTGGTCCTCGGTGGCCAAATCCCTGCAAGAGGTGCTGGTGGCCCAGGGGATCAAGGGACGCCCGCAAAGCCTGCCCGAGGGCATTGCCCGGACAGTGCTCAATCTGGCCGTCTCGCTCAATCTGGGGGGCAATGAGCGGGCTCTGGAGCGGCTCCGCGAGAACTACTCCGAAGCCATGGATGCCACGCCCCTGCGCGACGCCTTCAGCCTGATTACCTCTCCCGATCCGGAAGGACTGGTGGATTACCGGACCATCGCCGACAAGGTGTCCGAGGGTCAGAAATTCCAGGCCTTCATGGCCTCCTACAAGGAACGCCTGAAGCAGGGCGGACTGAGCCAGATCAATTAGGTTCTTCAAATCCCTCTCATTTTATTTATGCGATAACCATCTGAATTATAAGTATAATATTTTGAAGTGAAATTTTTTTGTCACAGAGGCCGCAATTTAACTTGCCTTCCTATCGGCTAGGCCGTAGAAAACGCGCCTTTCATCTGCTGATTTGGAGGGAAAATATGTCCTTTGACGCCCTGACCGATTGGGGGATGGACTCGGTGGACGAGGCGAAAGATCACCCGGATTGCCTGTCCGAGGACCATTCGTCCGGCAGCTTCGAGAACGATAAGGACTACTTCATCGAGATCGACGGAGAGAAGTTCGCCGGCATGCATTTGCTGGTCGATCTTTGGGGGGCCGAGAACCTCGATAATCTCGCCCTGACCGAACGGGCTTTGTGCGATGCGGCGCGGGCCGCCGGAGCGACGATTCTGCATTGTCATCTGCACCATTTCACGCCCAATGGCGGCATTTCCGGAGTGCTGGTGCTGGCGGAGTCCCATATCAGCATTCACACTTGGCCCGAGCGGGGATTCGCCGCGCTGGATATCTTCATGTGCGGCGATTGCGATCCGCATGATTCTATTCCGGTGCTCGAAGCCGCCTTCCGTCCCAGCGAAATTCTGGTTAAAGAAGAGCGCCGGGGCGTGGTGAGGTGATTCGTTTTTCCGAGAAACTTCACGACGGCTATTCCCAGACTTTTGACGTCAAAGAGATCCTTTTCGAGGAAAAGAACGAGATCCAGCATCTGGTGATTTTCGAGAGCCGGACCCACGGTCGGGTGTTGGCGCTCGACGATGTTATCCAGGTCACCGAGGCGGACAATTTTTTCTATCACGAGATGATCGCCCATCTGCCGATCCTTGCCCATGGGGCTGTGGCCGACGTGCTGATTATCGGTGGCGGTGATGGCGGCACGCTGAAAGAGGTGCTGCGCCATCCGGGTGTGCGGGCGACGGTGGTGGAAATCGACCGGGCTGTGGTCGATCTCTGCGTCACCTACATGCCCTCGGTCAGCGAGGGGGCGTTTGACGATCCGCGCTGTGATCTGGTCATTGCCGACGGCCTGGACTACGTTGCCAAGACGGACCGCCGATTTGATGTCATCATCGTCGATTCCACCGATCCGGTGGGGCCGGGGGAAGTGTTGTTCAGCCAGGCCTTTTACCGCGATTGCCAACGCTGCCTGAAGCCGGGCGGTATTCTGGCGACCCAGAACGGCGTGCCTTTCTTCCAGCCCCAGGAAGTAGGAGTGACCTACCGCCGTCTGGCCCCGATTTTCGAGGATGTGTGGTTCTTTCAGACCCCGGTGCCGACCTACGTGGGCGGCATGATGACCCTGGCCTGGGCCACCGATGACCCGGCTTTGCGCCACCAGACGGTGGATATTCTGGCCGAAAGGTTCGAAGCTTCGGGGATCGTCACCCGTTATTACACGCCGGGCATTCACTGGGGCAGCCTGCAACTACCACCTTACATCAGCGAATTGATGGTTAAGGCTTAACCCGGCTATTCGATGCCGTAGCCGCGGACCAGACTGCCGACCAGCAGTTGCCATCCATCCACCAGCACGAAAAAGATAATCTTGAACGGCAAGGCGACGATAATCGGCGGCAGCATCATCATGCCCATGGCCATCAGCACCGAGGCCACCACCATGTCGATGATCAGGAACGGCAGGAACAGCAGAAATCCGATTTCGAAGGCGCGTCGGATTTCGCTGATCATGAAGGCCGGAATGAGGATGCGATAGGGCGGCTTGGTGCGCACTTCATCCTCGCCCAACCGCGCCATGTCCATGAAGAGGGCGAGGTCCGCTTCGCGGGTCTGGGCCAGCATGAACACGCGGAACGGCTCCGCCGCCCGTTCCAGGGCCTCGATTTCGTCCATTTCCTCGTTGATCAGCGGCTCAATGCCGTCGTTCCAGGATTTTTCGAAGGTCGGGGCCATGATGAACATGGTCAGGAACAGGGCCAGCGCCGCCAGTACCTGGGCCGGCGGAGTCTGCTGGGTGCCCATGGCCACCTTGACCAGCGACAGCACGATGACGATCCGGGTGAAGGAGGTGACCATCAGCAGGGCCGAGGGAGCGACGCTGATGGCCGTCACCGCCACCAGCAACTGAATGATCCGATTGGTCGAACTGCCGCCGCCGGTGCCCAGGTCGAAATTGAACGATTGCGCCAGCGCCGGGTGCTGGGTCACGAGCAGCGCCATCAGCACCGTGGTCAGGGTCAGCGCCAGCCAGCGAAACCGGGTCATAGGGTGGGCTCCTTGCGCGGACCGGCAGGCAGTTCCTTGCTGGTCGTCGGCTGTGGTTTGTCCGTTGGCGCGGCAACACTCCCTGGAACGGGGATGTTGCGTTCGACCAGCAAGTCGGCCCCCGTGCCATGGCCGAGCAGGATCAGATGTTCCCGGTCGTCCCGGCGCACCAGGACCAGACGCCGCCGGGCATCGACCGGCATGACCTCGACCAGGGAAAGGCGCTTGCGGCGCACGGCACCCCGGTTGGGCATCCGATTGCCCATGCCGAACCGGCGGCCGATCAAGGCCAGCAGGCCGACCAGTCCGAGCACGAAAACGAGGGCGGCCCCGAATTGAATGTAGTCTTCGATCGTCACGCGTTCCGTTTCCCTTCGATCTGCTCGCGCAGCAGAACTTCCAGCCGGTCCAATTCGGCAATGATGAACTCGACGTCCGCGCGCAAGGCCCGGGCTTCGTCTCGGTCTCCCTCGCCGAGGCGGCGGCAAGCTTCGACGATTTTGCCCTCCAGCGACGCCAGATCGACCCGTCGTCCATCCATGATCTCACGCCGCACAGCTTCTAGCAGGGTCTTCACGGCGTCAAGCGCCTGTTCCATCTCGCTCATGATTCGCTCGGCTCCCCGGTCAGCGGCGGGGACGGCGCCGGGCGGGCCCCGGTCAGCGGCGGAGACTCAGCGTTGGCTCGATAAACATAGGCCAGAATCTCGGCTACCGCGGCAAAAGCCTCCAGCGGAATCTCGCTGTCCACATCGACCAGCGCCAGAAGCTGCACCAGGTCGGGGTCCTCGCGCACCTTGACGCCCTCGGCAAAGGCAATTTCCAGGATCTGTTCGGCCACGGCTCCCCGACCACTGGCGATCACCTTCGGCGGTCGATCGTTCCAACGCTCGTTCTTCAGCGCCACCGCGACCGGAACAGGTCGCGGGGCGTCGGGATCGCGTGGGTCAGTCATCGCGCATTCCAGAATCTCTGCCCCTATGTCATTCCAGCCCCGTATGTTATCCGACGGGCATTAAACGAGTCTTAAGTGTGGTCGTTTCCTTCCCGGAAAGAGATTCATTGTTCTTTAAGGGCGTTTCGGGCATACTGGAGCGTGGAAGAGTAACCCTGCGAGGATTCCCCATGGCCGACCTGAATCTGGGCCTTAATGGTATTACGACGTTCAAGGCATTGAAGGAGCGCATGAAATGGACGGCGCACCGGCAGGCCGTGTTGTCGCAGAACATTGCCAATGCGGATACGCCGGAATACCGTCCCAAGGACCTCAAGCCCATGGAATTCGAGGACATGGTGCGCAATAAGTTGCAGATCACGCCGGTGCAACAGACCAATCCGCAGCATATGCAGGGCACCCTGGGCCAAGGGACCTATCGGGCTCAGGAGGAACGGCAGACCTACGAAACCTCGCCCGACGGCAACGCCGTGTTGCTGGAAGAGCAGTTGATGCGGATGGGACAGAACGATATTTCGCAGAAGCTGTCGTCGCAGCTCTATCGCAAGCATCTGGAAATGGTCAAGATGGCGGCGGGCAAGGGCAACTGAGTGGGATGACAAGGCAACAAGGATCGACCCGAAATGGCGGATGACCTCCTCAAATCAATGCAGATCTCGGCGGCGGGCATGAAGGCCCAGGGCACCCGCTTGCGCGTGGTGTCCGAAAATGTCGCCAACGTGAATTCCCTGGGCACCCAGCCGGGGCAGGAGCCTTATCGCCGCAAGCTGGTGACGTTCAAGAACGAACTGGATCGGGATCTTGGCGCCCATATGGTGCAGGTGGACCGCATTCGCGAGGACAAGTCCGAACTGCAAATGAAATTCGATCCCCAGCATCCGGCGGCCGATGAAAACGGTTATGTCAAGGTGCCCAATATCAATACCCTGATCGAGATGATGGATATGCGGGAGGCCCAACGGTCCTATGACGCGAACCTGAATGTCATCAAATCGTCGCGCCGCATGTTGAACAATACGTTGGATATTCTCCGATAGACTTTCCTATCGGCGGTAAGGAGGTTCCGATGCCTGTTGATCCCACTGCCATGACAAATGCCATCGCCGCCTATGGCGACCGGGCACGGGCCATTCGCAACGCCACGCCGGGCGGCAATCCCGGTATCCAGGGCGAAGGGCCCGATGAGTTCGCATCGCTGGTCAAGAGCGCCATCCGCGAGGCCGTGCAGGAGAGCAAACAGACCGAGCAGCTTTCCGTCGCCGCCGCCTTCGGCAAGGCCGATGTCAATCAGGTCGTGACGGCGGTGGCCGAGGCCGAAGTGACCCTGAAGACCGTGGTCACGGTGCGCGACAAGATGGTTGAAGCCTATAAGGAAATTTTGCGCACACCCATGTAAGGGTGGGGCGAAATCCCATGGAGTTCCGCTCGTGACACAGATTACCGTCTTGGAAATGGGTCGCGAATCCATGTATGTCATTTTCAAGTTGGCGTTGCCGATCATGATGGCGGGCATGGGCATCGGCCTGATTATCGCCCTGTTTCAGGCGCTGACCTCGTTGCAGGAAATGACCCTGACGTTCGTGCCGAAAATCGTGGTGATTTTCGGAGCCCTGGTGGTTTTCCTGCCCTTCATGATGACCACCATGATTGAGTTCGGTCAGCATATTTTCGATATGATCATTGCCCTGTAGACCCACTGCCGATCGGAGCGCCGGACCCGTATGCTCGACGTTCTGCTGTCCTACAACATCTTTCATTTCTTTCTGGTGGCGGCACGGGTCGGCGGCACGATCATGATTCTGCCGGGGTTCAGCGCCCTCTATGTCCCGGTTCAGGTGCGGGTGCTGTTGACCCTGGCCATCTCGCTGGTCGTGGTGACCGCGGTGGCGGACCTGCTGCCGCCGTTGCCCAGTCATCCGGCTGAAATTTTCCGCCTGATCTTCATTGAGATGCTGGCCGGAGTGTTCATCGGGATGATCGCGCGCATCATCCTCGGGGCGTTGCAGACGGCGGGCACCATCGTCTCCTTGACCTCGGCCATGGCCAATGCCTTTACCATGGATCCGATTTCAGCCGAACAGGGGGCCATCGTCACCAGTTTTCTGACCACCGTGGCTTTGGCGCTGATTTTTGTCACCGACCTGCATCACCTGATGCTGATTTCCATTGTCGAGAGCTATACCCTGTTTTTGCCGGGGGTCATGCCGTCGGTCGCCGATATGGCCAATATCGTGACCGCCCGCGTGGCCGAAGCGTTTCTGCTCGGGGTGCGCATGGCCGGACCCTATCTGATGCTGAGTATCACCTATAACCTGGGATTGGGCCTGATGACCCGCTTGATGCCGGCGTTGCCGGTGTTTTTTGTCGCCATGCCGCTCCAGCTTTTGGGCTCCATCGCCCTGATGATGATTGTATTGCCTGGAATCATGCTGGTTTTTTTGCCGGAATTTCAGGATGCCTTCTCTGCATTCCTCGAACCGTGAACATGCTATTCTTAGGGGCCGCACCTTGTCTTTTGGTGCGTATCCAGCAGGGAACCCGTAATGGCTGAAGACGACTCTGACAAAACAGAAGAACCGACAGACAGAAAACTGAGTCGGGCCCGAGAAGAGGGGCAGTCGGCGACCTCCCAGGAAGTGAAAAGCTGGGGCATTCTGGCTGCGGGTACGCTGCTTTTGATGACCGTCGCCCCCGCCATGTTCGTCAATTTGCGGGAGGTGCTGCGCAAATTCATCGAGGCCCCGGACAAGATTCCGACCGATTTCCAGCAGCTCTATTTGATCATGGTTCTATCTGCCCAGGAGGTGGTCGGCGCGGTCTGGCCGATGTTCCTGATTCTGGTGCTGGTGGCCCTGGCGGTCAATCTGGGGCAAACGGGGCTGATGTGGGCCCCGAAGAAAATCATGCCCAAGCTCAACAATATTTCCCCCATTGCCGGGTTCAAGCGCCTGTTTTCCGTCAAGGCGGTGGTCGAACTGCTCAAGGGCATTCTCAAGATGGTCA
Source organism: Magnetospira thiophila (assembly GCF_054657015.1). Classification (NCBI taxonomy): domain Bacteria; kingdom Pseudomonadati; phylum Pseudomonadota; class Alphaproteobacteria; order Rhodospirillales; family Thalassospiraceae; genus Magnetospira; species Magnetospira thiophila. The sequence goes on along the minus strand of NZ_BAAHXF010000002.1, from coordinate 1,174,842 downwards.
TTGTCACCTTCGTGACGACCATCGTCGTGACTCCCATCCTGATGGACATGGAAATCATTCCGGCCCTGTCCTTCCAGGAGTTGATGTTGCGGCTGGAGGATCTGGCCCTGACCATGCTCGGGGCGACGGTGATCGTGACCTCGGTCATCGCCGTGCTGGACTATATTTTCCAGCGTTATACCTTCTTCAAAGGCCTGCGTATGAGCCTTCAGGAGGTCAAGGACGAGCACAAACAGACCGAAGGCGACCCCAAGGTCAAATCAAAGATCCGCAGCCTGCGCATGCAACGGGCGCGCGAGCGCATGATGGCGGCGGTGCCGCAGGCCGATGTGGTCATCACCAACCCGACCCATTACGCTGTCGCCATGAGCTACAAGATGGAGGAAATGGCCGCTCCCATCGTGGTCGCCAAGGGCATCGACGAGGTGGCCCTGCGTATCCGCGATCTGGCCGAGGAACACGAGGTCCCGATTGTTGAGAATGCACCGCTGGCGCAGGCCCTTTATGCGACGGTCGAGCTTGACGCGGAGGTTCCACCGGAACATTACAAAGCGGTGGCCGAGGTGATCGGCTATGTGATGCGCATGAAAGGGGGGCACGCCGCGACGGCGGCCCCGGCGGGAGGATGAGTAGCGTGAATTTGGTCCGCCAGGAGGGAAACAGGGCCCCGGAAGGCCCCGTCGGAGAACAGCCCAAGGCCCATCCCTGGCTGGACGAGGCCCCGGAATCGCCCGGTCGGCGCAAGACCGTGTCCCTGTGGCCCTGGACCCTGGGATTCGTCCTTTTGGGGCTGCTCGCCACCGTCGTCCTGCTCTATCCCTCCGAACTCCTGGTGCGGGCCGGATATGCGGTCACGGATCGCAATGCCTGGCTGGCGGCGGCCATTCCCGGGGTATTGGCGCTGGGCGTGTTGTTTCGATTGCTGGTCTTGATTTTCGGTGAGGACTCCCCCTCCACCGGCCATCCCTCTCCGGGGGAATTGTTGTTGGCGGCGGCGGAGGCCGAGCGGGAGGGCTGGGGACTGGTCGATCCTGACGGTGTGATCCTGCATGCCAATCTGGCATTCGAACAACTGTTTCCGTCCAGCCGCGCCGATGAGGCGGCACCGACGGAAATGCCGATTGATACGGTGGCCGAGCGACTGGCCGCCGATCCGACGTCCCTGGCGGCCTTCCGCCGTCTTCACGAACGGGCCGGGAACGGTCATCCGGGAGAAGCCGAAATGCGGGTGCGAGGTCCCGGGGGCACCGTCGAGGGACGGCGACTCTCGGTCACGCCGTTGCCGCAGGAGGGAGGGCAGGTGGGCTACGCCCTGTGGCGGGTGGCCCCGCTGCGCGAGAAACCCGCCCCGCCGGTGGAACTGGACACCGAGGATAGCGGCGCGCGGGCCCTGCGGCGGGATCTGTTGGACAATCTGCCAGTGGGGGTGTTCGCCATCGGCGACGATGGACGTTTCCGTTATGTCAATTCGACCATGGCCGATTGGTTGGGGCGGCCGGTGCGCAGTTTGCTGGAAGACCCCGCCGGGTTGGCCAGCTATATCCCGGAAGCGCCAGAGGAACAGCGCAGCTATGACGGAGAGCAGGGCGAGGGGCAGCACGGCGAAGTCCTGTTGCAAAGCGCCACGGGGGATCGCTTTTCCATCTATCTGCATCAGTCGAGCCGCGAATCCGAGGACGGGAATTTCGTCTACAGCCGCTCGGTGGCGCTGCGGGATCTGGTGCCCAGGGCCTCGGGACAGTCCCGGATGCTCGATACCAGCGAGGAAGAAGAAGCCGGTTTCGCCCTGCGTCATCTGCGCGAAGGGCAGCGGTGGTTGTTCCTGGATGCGCCGGTCGGCATCGTTTTGATTGATCATTCGGGACAGGTGCTTGACTGCAACAGGGCCTATCAACGGCTGATCGGGCGGCATCGGGAGGCGGTGGTGGGCTGGCCGCTCTCCGACCGTATCTCCCGCGAGGATCAAGGCGACATGGCGGCCCAGTTGTCGAAGCTGGTGATGGGCACTCAGAAGGCGGCGCATTTCGAGGTCCGCATGCCAGGGGTCAACGAACGCGAAGTCTCGGCTTCGGTCTATGCCAGCCAGATGGTCGACGTGGAGGGCGAACCCATTGGCGCGGTGCTGCATTTCATCGACACCACCGAGCAAAAGGTGCTGGAACAACAGTTCAATCAATCGCAGAAAATGCAGGCCGTCGGGCAGTTGGCCGGGGGCGTGGCCCATGATTTCAACAATCTGCTGACCGCCATGATCGGTTTCTGTGATCTGTTGCTGACCCGTCATGGGCCGGGCGATCCGTCGTTCAAGGATATCATGCAGATCAAGCAGAACGCCAACCGGGCCACCGATTTGGTGCGGCAACTGCTGGCCTTTTCCCGTCGGCAAACCTTGCAACCGCGGCTGATGAACATCAATGATGCCTTGTCGGAACTGTCGAAGATGCTGCGCCGTCTGCTCGGCGAGACCATCGAGTTGAATCTGGCCCCTTGCCCCAATCCGGCCCTGGTGCGGGTCGATCCCGGGCAGTTCGATCAGGTGGTGGTCAATCTGGTGGTCAATGCCCGCGACGCCATGCAGGGGGGTGGGCTGGTCACCATCCGCACCAAGACCGTCGATTTTCAGGAGCCGGTGAATCGGGGTCATGAAACTCTGCCAGCGGGACCTTACGTGGTGGTCGAGGTGAGCGATACCGGGACCGGCATCGCCAAAGAGGATATCGGACGCATTTTCGAGCCCTTCTTCTCCACCAAGGAAGTGGGCAAGGGGACCGGTCTGGGGCTGTCCACCGTATACGGCATCGTCTGCCAGACCTCGGGGTTCATATTCGTCGATTCGGCCCAGGGCGAGGGCACCTCGTTCACCATCTTCTTGCCCCGATTCGAGCCGGAAACCGAGGATGAACAACAGATCCTGAATGAACAGGTAGCGGGCTCCGGCGTGCCTCTGCGGCGACGGCTGGTGGAAACCCAGGAAGCCGACCTGAGTGGCACCGGCACCATTTTGCTGGTCGAGGACGAGGAGGCGGTGCGCCTGTTCGGCACCCGCGCCTTGAGCCTCAAGGGCTACGACGTGATGGAGGCGGCGGACGGCGAGCAGGCGCTGGAAATCGTCCAACGGTTGGACCGTCCCCTGGATATGATCATCTCCGACGTGGTGATGCCCGGCATGGACGGTCAGACCCTGGTGCGGCTGGTTCGGCACGAGATGCCGTCGGTCAAGACCATCCTGATTTCCGGATATGCCGAGGACGCCATCCCGGAGGAAATCGGTCGCGATCCGACCATCCATTTCCTGCCCAAGCCGTTCAGCCTCAAGCAACTGGCGGCCAAGGTCAAAGAGGTCATGGAGGCGAAGCCCGAGGCCTGATTCGGCCCCGGGTTTGCGTCCCGCATGACGAAAGACTGGTCGCTGTTCACATCCATGAATGAGCCGTGAACATTTCAGGTATAAACATGGTAACTATATGATATATAATGAAATTATGGCCCTTTACAGAACGGAACAAATACGGTACATTTCCTCATGACTTGCATCGTGTTCAACCGCATGAAATAAGGGGTCGAAGAGATGAACCAGACCGCGCTTCGCCTGGTGGATAAGGATACCATGGACAGAAATAAGGCATTGGACGCCGCCGTCGCTCAGATTGAGCGCGCGTTCGGCAAAGGCTCCATCATGAAACTCGGCCAGCGTCAGAGCGCGGTCGATATCGAATCCATTTCGACCGGCTCCCTGGGGCTCGATATCGCGCTGGGCATCGGCGGGTTGCCGAAGGGGCGGGTGGTCGAAATCTATGGTCCGGAAAGTTCGGGCAAGACGACCCTGGCCCTGCATGTGGTGGCCGAATCGCAAAAGGCCGGGGGCACCTGTGCCTTCATCGACGCGGAACATGCCATGGACCCGGGCTACGCCCGCAAGCTGGGGGTCAACCTGGACGATTTGCTGATTTCCCAGCCCGATGCCGGGGAACAGGCGCTGGAAATCGCCGATACCCTGGTGCGCTCCGGGGCGGTGGATGTGCTGGTCATCGATTCCGTGGCGGCGCTGGTGCCGCGGGCGGAATTGGAAGGCGAGATGGGCGATACCCATGTGGGCCTACAGGCGCGGCTGATGAGTCAGGCGCTGCGTAAGCTGACCGCCTCGGTTTCCCGCTCCAACACCCTGATCATCTTCATCAACCAGATCCGCATGAAGATCGGTGTGATGTTCGGCAATCCGGAAACCACCACCGGCGGCAACGCGCTGAAGTTCTATGCCTCCGTGCGGCTGGAAATCCGCCGCACCGGTCAGATCAAGGATCGCGACGAAGTGGTCGGCAACTCGACCCGGGTCAAGGTGGTGAAGAACAAGGTGGCCCCGCCGTTCAAGCAGGCCGAGTTTGACATCATGTATGGCGAGGGCTTTTCCAAGACCGGCGAATTGCTGGATTTGGGCGTCAAGGCAGGCATCGTCGACAAGTCCGGCTCCTGGTTCTCCTATGGGGATCAACGGATCGGCCAGGGCCGCGAAAATGCCAAGGGCTTCCTGCGCGACAATCCGGCCATGGCCGACGAGATCGAAGCCGCCATCCGCCAGTCGGCAGGTATTCTTTCCGAAGCCATGATGGCCGACCCGGACGACATGGACAGCAATGCCGACGCCGATGAGGCCCCGGCGGCGGAGTAAGTCCAGGGATCAGGGGAGCCGCAGGCCCAGAGGGTTTTCGGCTCCCTTTTCCCATGGTGCCAAGGGAAACAGGGGCGCCGCAGCCGCACAGATCCCTCATTCCGAGCTTGTCGAAAGATCGCGAGGTAAGGGGGCCGCTTGACTTACGGTTCAGTCGGCTTGGTCTTTGTCCGGTTGAGCTTCAGACCCTTGGGTTTTTGCTTGTCCGGGTTGGCGGTCTTGAACTTGCCGAACAGCACGCAGCCCTTCATGGCCGGGTCGCAGGCATGGCCGCGCACCTTGGTGCATTGACCTTTATCTTCATGGGGACAGCCCCAGCCGCTGCTCATGTTCATTCCCGCCGATGACATCTGGAGCCATTTTGTGCGGTTCCACGAGGGGGTGCAAGGGTCGGTGCGCTGGACAGGCCTTCGCGGGCGCGGTAAAAGCGTCTCCTGCCCATGCAACAATTGGCTTCGCCGGGATTCCGCCATGCAGACCGCCAACGACATTCGCCGCACGTTTTTGGAATTTTTCCATCGCAACGGTCATGAGATCGTCGAGTCCAGCCCGCTGGTGCCGCTCAACGACCCAACCTTGATGTTCACCAATGCGGGGATGGTGCAGTTCAAGAATGTCTTCACCGGCAATGAGTCGCGGCCCTACAGCACCGCCACGTCATCGCAGAAATGCGTGCGCGCCGGGGGCAAGCACAACGATCTGGAAAATGTCGGACGCACCGCCCGCCACCATACTTTTTTCGAGATGCTGGGCAATTTCTCCTTTGGCGACTATTTCAAGGACCGGGCCATCGAATTGGCCTGGGAACTGGTAACCCGCGAATACGGGCTGCCCAAGGAGCGGTTGCTGGTCACCGTCTATGCGGAAGACGACCAGGCGTTCGATCTGTGGAAAAAAGTCGCCGGACTGCCGGACAGCAAAATTATCCGCATTCCCACGTCGGATAATTTCTGGGCCATGGGCGACACCGGGCCTTGCGGTCCCTGCTCGGAGATCTTCTACGATCACGGCGATCATATCCCCGGCGGTCCTCCGGGCTCGCCGGACGAGGATGGTGACCGCTTCATCGAAATCTGGAATCTGGTGTTCATGCAATATGAACAGGTGTCGGCGGACCAGCGCAACGATCTGCCGCGGCCCTCCATCGACACCGGCATGGGCCTGGAGCGCATCGCCGCCGTGCTCCAGGGCACCCACGACAATTACGACGTGGACCTGCTGCGGGTGCTGATCGAGGCCTCGGCCGAGGCCACTGGCACCGAACCAGATGGTCCGCAAAAAATCTCTCATCGGGTGATCGCCGATCATTTGCGCGCCTGTTCGTTCCTCATTGCCGACGGGGTGCTGCCGTCCAACGAGGGGCGCGGCTATGTGCTGCGCCGGATCATGCGCCGGGCCATGCGCCATGCCCATATGATGGGCACCCAGGACCCGCTGCTGTGGCGTCTGGTCCCGGCCCTGACCGCCAAGATGGGACAGGCCTTCCCGGAACTGAACCGCGCCCAGCCGCTGATCCAGGAAACCATGAAGCTGGAGGAAACCCGCTTCAAGAAACTGCTCGATCGTGGATTGGGCCTGCTCGACGAGGAAACCCGGGGCATGGCCGCCGGGGCCGAATTGTCCGGCGATGTCGCCTTCAAACTTTATGACACCTACGGCTTTCCGCTCGATCTGACCCAGGACGCCCTGAAGGGGCGCGGCATCGGGGTCGATGAAGTGGCCTTCAACGCGGCCATGGATCGCCAGCGGGCCGAGGCGCGGGCCGCCTGGGCTGGGTCCGGCGACGCGGCCACCGACAAGGTCTGGTTTGAAATCCGTCAGGACATCGGGGCCACCGAGTTCCTCGGTTATGAAAACGAGACGGCTGAGGGTCAAGTGGTGGCGCTGGTGGTCGATGGGATGCGGGTCGACCATGCGCAAGCCGGGGCCGAGGTCGCCCTGGTGGTCAATCAGACCCCCTTTTATGGCGAATCCGGCGGTCAGATGGGCGACCGGGGCACGATCTATCTGGCCGGTGGTGGTCGAATCGAAATTAACGATACCCAAAAGAAGCTGGGCGATTTGTACGTGCATTTGGGCCGGGTGGTCGAGGGCCGGGTATCCCTGGGCGATGACGTGCGCCTGCGGGTCGATCATCAGCGCCGGGCGGCAGTGCGCGCCAACCATTCGGCGACCCATTTGCTACACGAAGCCTTGCGCCGCCGTCTGGGCGATCATGTGACCCAGAAGGGCTCCATGGTCTCCGGTGATCGGCTGCGCTTCGATATCAGCCATCCCAAGCCGGTGGACAGCGCCGAAATGGCCGACGCGGAAATCTGGGTCAATGACCAGGTGCGCCGCAACGCCGACGTGGTGACCCGCCTGATGACCCCTGAAGAAGCCATCGCTCAAGGGGCCATGGCGCTGTTCGGCGAGAAATACGGTGACGAGGTGCGGGTGGTCTCCATGGGGGCCGATGCGGACGGCAGTGTTTTTTCCACCGAGCTGTGCGGCGGCACCCATGTGCGGCGCACCGGCGACATTGGTCTGTTCAAGGTGGTTTCTGAAAGCGCCGTGGCGGCCGGGGTGCGGCGGGTCGAGGCGCTGACCGGGGCGGCCGCCGTGGCCCATATGGAAGCCCAGGAAAAGCTGTTGCTGCAAACGGCGGCGGTGCTCAAGGTGGCTCCGGCGGATGTGGCGAACCGAGTGGAAAGTCTGGTCGAGGAGCGGCGGCGGCTGGAAAAGGAAGTGGTCGACTTGCGCAAGAAACTGGCTACCGGCGCGGCCTCCGGCGGTGGTGGGGGCGGCGATGTTCAGGAGGTCGGCGGGGTCAAATACGCCCCGCGCCTGCTCGACGGCGTTCCGGCCAAGGAACTCAAAGGCATGGCCGACGAGATCAAGAAACAGATTGGCTCCGGCGTGGTGGCTCTGGTGGCGGTCAGCGACGGCAAGGCCTCTTTGGTGGTGGCGGTCAGCGACGATCTGACCGACCGCCTCAGCGCCGTGGATCTGGTGCGCGCCGGATCGGCGGCCCTGGGGGGCAAGGGCGGCGGCGGCCGTCCGGACATGGCCCAGGCGGGCGGCCCAGACGCAGACAAGGGGCAACAGGCCCTGGAGGCCATCGCGGCGGCGTTGGGTGGCGCATGATGCGAAAGGGCATTGCGGCCCGCAGCCCCGAGGGGTTCTTGTTCCTGCTGTCCATCGCCTTGCCGTTGGCCCATGCCACCTGGATGGCGCTGCTGAACAATTTCGCTGTCGAGCAGGCGGCCTTCACCGGTCGTGAAATCGGCATCTTGCAGTCGTTGCGCGAGATTCCAGGCTTTTTGTCGTTCGGCGCGGTGTTCGTGCTGCTGCTGATGCGCGAACAGACCCTGGCCCTGGTGGCCTTGCTGCTGTTGGGCATCGGCACCGCGGCAACGGGGTTCTTTCCGACTGAAGTCGGGCTCTATGCGACCACAGTGGTGATGTCCATCGGCTTTCATTATTTCGAGACCGTGCGCCAATCGCTAACCCTGCAATGGATCGGTAAGGAACGCGCTCCGCAAGTGCTGGGCAAGCTGATGTCGGTTGGCTCGCTGGCCACCATCGGTGCCTTCGCCTTGATCTATGTCACGGTGAGCTTCTTTGGCCTCAGCATGCCCTGGGTTTATCTGCTCGGTGGCGGGGCCGCTGTGATCCTGACCCTGCTGGCCTGGATCTGGTTTCCAAAATTCCCCCAGGGGGTGGAGCAACACAAGAAGTTGATCCTGCGCCGTCGCTATTGGCTGTTTTACGCCCTGACCTTCATGTCCGGGGCGCGGCGGCAGATTTTCGTCGTCTTTGCCGGGTTTTTGATGGTCGAGAAATTCGGCTTCGATGTGACGGCCATGACCCTGATGCTGTTGGCCAACCATACCCTGAACAGTTATCTGGCCCCGAAAATCGGGCGACTCATCGCCCATTGGGGCGAGCGGCGGGTGCTGGTGCTGGAATATGTCGGGTTGATCTGCGTGTTCGCCTCCTACGCCTTCGTCGAGACGGCCTGGGTCGCGGTGGGCCTCTATGTGATCGACCACCTGTTCTTTTCCATGGCCATCTCCCTGAAGACCTATTTTCAGAAAATCGCCGATCCGGCGGATATGGCCTCCACCTCCGGGGTCAGTTTCTCCATCAACCATGTGGCCGCCGTGGTCATTCCGGCGGCTTTCGGCCTGCTGTGGCTGGCCTCGCCCAGTTATGTGTTCCTGGCCGGGAGCGGCATGGCGGCGCTGTCATTGGGGCTGTCCCTGATGGTGCCCCGGGACCCCATGCCGGGTCAGGAAGTGGTGTGGCAGGAACGTCCCAGGGCAAATTCCGCTCAATCTGAATCATGTTGATGCAGCAATGGGAACATTGCCGACCTTTACGCCCAATATAAGCCGACCATCCAGGCCAAGATCGCCCAAGGGGCCGTGCGACGCGACGAGGCCGGTCTGGAGCGAATCATCGAGCGGGCGCGGGTTGATTCATCCAGGCTGACCAAAGCATCCGGAGTCTCGGATTATCCAATACTTGATCACCTGCGCAGCCTTGGCGGTGTTGACCCCAAATCAAAGCTGGCCGCCGAATTGGCGCACTATGGCATTCGGCCCGGGGAGAAAGCGGCGCGTGGGCTGTTCAAGAAAGGCGGACTCAAGGACGTGGACAACCTGGAGCGCCGGGACGCGCTGAAGGACATGCCGGGCGACGGAACCTATGGCGACTATGCCGACCGCCAGGAAATCCTGGACGCCATTCAAAGCGAGTGGATGGGGCGGCCCGTGCGGACCCAGGAAGACCAGGACGCCCTGGCCGCAACCGTCGCCCCCGTCGAAGACCTGCTGCGGGTCCTGGATGAACTCGGCCTCGACATCAACGAAATGTCGAACCAGGAGATCATCAAGGCGATCCGCGAGGCGACGGCGGAAGACGGCGGGTTGGAGCAGGCTATCAACGCCGGAGTCGACGAAAATCGTCAAGTAGCGGTTGTCGATCTGACGAAGCTGCCGAACTCCGCGCAGACGCCACAGGACTTAATGGCGGAATTGAAGGTATGGGCCGAAGTTGAGATTCCGACATCTGACCAGGACAAGATTGTTCAGATCCTGCGAAGCAGCCGTCGGCGTTCGCATATTGTCCGATCTGGCGCTCCAATTCGTCGGAGTGATTTTGGAGTGCGGACTAAATCGATCGAGAACATTATTGATGTGCTGGGTGCGTCTGTTCTGATTGAGAGCACACCAAACCGAAAGGTTACGGAAAAACCGGACGTCGATAGCTACCACAGATTCTATGTGCCGGTTTGGGATGGGCAGAAGGTTGCTGTCATTCGCTTGGTCGCTGAGCAGACGAAGGCGGGAATCCAGGTCAGGCCGGGGCTATTTGATCTTTATGATGTTGTGGTCGAGAGAAAGGCCCCTGCTGCCGTTGGCGGGTTACCAAGTGGGTCCGCACCATCTAAGGCAGGCCAGGGGCCTTCATCCATAAATATACGCGAGATGTTGTCTGGTATCAAGGACACTGACGGCCATATCTACTTTCAAGCCGCCCGGCACGGGACAGATCCCCGGATTCTCTACCAGACCAAGCGCGGCTCCTACAACCCCGCCACCCGCACTATTTCCCTGTTCGAGCAGAAGAACCTCACGACCCTGCTCCATGAAAGCGGTCACGCCTTTTTGGAGATCCTGCGCGACATCGCCGCTGACCCCAATGCGCCGCAACAGATTCGGGACGATTGGAAATCCGTGCTGGATTGGATGGGTGTCGAAACGTTCCCGACCGACACTGAGGCCTTGCGCCCCCTGCACGAAAAATGGGCGCGGGCGTTCGAAGACTATCTGATGACCGGCAAGCCCCCGAGCGAGGACCTGCGGCCGGCGTTCCGGCGCTTCGCTGATTGGCTGGTCGGGGTCTACAAGGACCTGCGCGGCCTGTCAAAGGACGCCGGTCACAAGGTCACGGTCCACTAGACCGAGGCAGCCCCAAGACGAAACCACGGTCATGCGGCAGCCAACCCGCGCATATGAGCTTGCTCAACTGTTGACATTAGCTCCGCCTCCTGCCATGGGCACCGCTGAAATTCAGCGCCTGGGTGAAACCGGGAGGTAAAGGCATGCCGGAAATCATTGACAGCGAACATGAGAGCAGCTTGCTGAAATAGCCGTTTTTCAGTGTCCCGCCTCGCCCTTCGACAGGCTCAGGGTGATGCTAACTTATTGAAAATATTTAATATATTCATGCTGAGCGTGTCGAAGCATGAGCGTGTCGAAGCATGAGGAGCGACATCCGCTAAATCTGACTTTTTCAGCAAGCTGTTCTAGAGACTAGGGAGACGAAGCGCTTCAGTCAATCGTTGCCAATCCTCCGGCGACCCCGGCAGTCCAAAGCGCAGCCAGTCCGGGGCCTCGGGAAACGGGCGGGTGAGGATCGCCGCCTGACAGAGGCGCTCGAACAGGGCCGCGGCGTCGGGATGGCGGGCCAGTTGGAACAGCGCCGTACCGCCGATGATCTCCAGGCCTGCTTGTTGCAACAACGCAGCGAGGCGTTCACTGTCCCGGCTCAGGGCGGCGCGGGTGGCGGCGATCCAGGGGCCATCGCCCAGGGCCTGGGTGCCGATGGTCAGGGCCGGGCCGGAAACCGCCCAGGGACCGAAGGCCCGCTCCCATTGGCGGGCCCGTGTGGGCACGGCCAAGACCACGCCGAGGCGCAATCCGGCCAGCCCGAAGAATTTTCCGAACGACCGCAGCACCACCAGATTTTCGAACCCGACACGCGGTGCGAGGGACAGTTCCGGATGGGGATCGGCGAAGGCCTCGTCCACCACCACCAGAACGCCTTGCGCGGCCAGATCGAGCAGGTCTTCGCGGGGCTGGCGGGTGCCGGTGGGATTGTTGGGCTGCACGACCACCAGCACCCGGGCCGCTTCGGGCAAACGCTCGAGCGCGGGAATGGTCAGCACATTGTGCCCGCCCAAACGCCAGCAGGCGACATGTTCGCCATAGGTGGGGCTGAGAACGGCAACCGTGGTTGGCGGAATCAGACGGGGTAGCCATTGAATGGCGGCCTGGGTGCCCGGCGTGGCGACCACCACTTCCGGGCTGTTGAGACCATAGCAGGCCACCACGGCGTCCTTGAATTGATCCAGGGACTCTTGCTCGGGCAGTCGGCTCCAGACCTGCGGATCGAGTGTTGGCACCGGATAGGGATGGGGATTGATACCGGTAGACAAGTCCAGCCATCGCGCGGCCGGGATCCCGGTCCGTTGGGCCGCCGCATCCAGGGCACCGCCATGGTGATGAAAGGGAGTCGGTTTGATCATCGGGCCATAATACCTGTATCCTTTTGGCCGTCGATGCTTGTATGACTGCCGGACATCGGATCATTGCAAAAAGTCGGAGCGGCCCCTTGAACGCGCCCTTTCCCCTGCTCGGCGATATTGTCGTCTATGACCTGGAATTCACCGCCTGGCCCGGTTCCATGGAATTTGACTGGTCGAGGCCGGGGGAATATCGGGAAATCGTCCAAATCGGTGCGGTGCGCCTGGATGGCCGAATGGGATTGACGGAAAAACAGGCCCTGACTGTTCTTTGCCATCCGATCAAAAATCCGCAACTGAGCGCCTATTTCACGAATCTTACTGGAATCACCCAGCCCGACCTGGATGCGGAGGGGGTCAGCTTCCCATCCGCATTGCAGCGCTTTCTCGACTTCGGAGCCGGAGCCGGGGCCTGGGTCGCCAACGGGCATGATTATGATATTCTGTGCGAAAACTGTGCCCTGCACCGGATCACGGTGCCGCAACTGAGCGCCTACGATATCTCCAACTGGATCTCTGCCAAACTGGAACAGCCTGAGCATGTGGACAGTCATACCCTGTCGGTCAGCCTGAACCTGTCGCCACAGGGTCGGGCCCACGATGGCCTGGCCGATGCCCGAACCATTGCTGCCGCTTTACGCCGGATGCTCGGGATTTCCTGATCCATCCAGCCGGATGATCTCGCCAGTCATGGTGCAGTCGGCAGCGGCCAAATCGACAAAGGCATCGGTGATGCTTTCAGGGGATTTCAGGCTGTCGGGATTTTCGCCCGGATAGGCCGAGGCGCGCATGCGGGTGCGGGTCGCTCCCGGATCAATCAGATTGGCCTTGATGGCGGTGACTTTTTCCACTTCCAGGGCATAGGAGCGGACCATGTATTCCAATGCAATCTTGCTGACTCCGTAGGTCGCCCAATAGACCCGGGGGGCCTTGGTGGTGCCGGACGTCAGGAAGATGGCGCGTCCCGCTTCAGATTGCCGCAGCAGGGGGTCGAGGGCACGAATCAGTCGCCAGTTGGCGGTCAAATTGATCCCCAGAACCTTGTCCCATTCCTTGAGTTCGATCTGGTGCATGGGGGTCAGGCTGCCCAGCAGTCCGGCATTGCCGACCAGGACATCCAGCCGCCCGAAGCGCTGATAAAGAGCCGCAGCCACCTGATCAATGGCGTCGAAATCCAGCAGGTCCAGGGGGACCAGGGTTGGCGCCTCAAAGCCCGCGCCGCGCAATTCGTCGTCCAGTTCCTCCAGTGCGCCCTGGGTGCGGGCCATCAGTATCAGGTGCGCTCCCTCGGCGGCGAAACGACGGGCCACAGCTTGGCCAATGCCTCGTGAGGCTCCGGTGATCAAGGCGATGCGTCCGGACAGACGACCGGAGGAGGACGTGCTTTCAGTCATTTATCGGCTTTCGGTCAGCAGGGTCAGTTGTTCGGGCATGCCATTGCTGTCCTTCAGGTCGGTCAGCTTGGTGGGATAATCGCTGGTGAAGCAGGCATCACAGTAGCAGGGCTTCTCGGCATTGCGCCCGGGCTCGCCGACCGCGCGGTAGAGCCCGTCCGGACTCACGAAGGCCAGGCTGTCGACACCGATGTATTCGGCCATGGCCTTTAGATCCATGCGGCAGGCCAACAATTTCTCCTTTTCCGGCGTGTCGATGCCATAGTAACAGGAGTTGCTGGTCGGCGGGCTGGAGATGCGCATGTGCACTTCCTTGGCCCCGGCGGCGCGAACCATTTCGACGATCTTGATGGAGGTGGTGCCGCGCACAATGGAATCATCGACGAGAATGACCCGCTTGTTGGCCAGGTAGGCCCCATTGGCATTATGCTTCAACCGCACCCCCAGATGGCGAATCTGGTCCGATGGTTCAATAAAGGTGCGGCCCACATAGTGATTGCGGATGATACCCAGGTCAAAGGGGATGCCGGATTCCTCGGCATAGCCCAGGGCAGCCGGGACGCCGCTATCGGGGACAGGGACCACCATGTCGGCCTCCACATGGCTTTCCCGGGCCAATTCAACACCGATTTGTTTGCGTACCCCGTACACGTTGAGACCTTCCATCACGCTGTCGGGGCGGGCGAAATAAACATATTCAAAAATGCAAAAGCGTTGTTTGGTCGGCGCGAAGGGCTTGATGCTGCGCATGCCGGTTTCATCAATGACGATGATCTCGCCCGGTTCCACATCACGCACGTACTCGGCCCCGATGATGTCGAGAGCGCAGGTTTCGGAACTCAGAATCAGCGCCTCGCCCAGACGTCCGAGGACCAACGGCCGAACGCCCAACGGATCGCGGACACCGATCATCTTCTTGCGGGTCAGGGCGACCAGGGAATAGGCCCCTTCCAATTGCCGCAGGGCGTCGATCATCCGATCCACCACTGTCGAATAGAGGCTGGTGGCAACCAGATGGATGATAATCTCGGTGTCCATGGTGGATTGGAACAGACAGCCCCGGTTGACCAGCGATTTGCGCACCGAGCGGGCATTGGTCAGGTTGCCGTTATGGGCGATGGCCATGCCGCCGAAGGCGAAATCGGCAAAAATCGGTTGCACGTTGCGCAACAGGGTGCCGCCGGTGGTCGAATAGCGCACATGGCCGATGGCCACTTCACCGACCAACTGATCCATCACCGCCTGGGTGCTGAAGGTATCGCCGACCAGCCCCAGAGCCCGGTGGGTGAAAAAATGTCCCTTGTCGTAGGCGACGATGCCCGCAGCTTCCTGTCCCCGATGTTGCAGGGCGTGCAGGCCCAGGGCGGTCAATTGGGCGGAATCCTTATGCCCATAAACACCGAATACCCCGCATTCTTCGCGCGGTCGATCAGATGGCAGAAAATCCTCGGGGGAGGGGGCTGGGGTCGGTATATCGGACATGGGATGGTCCTGTTCGCTGGCCGTCACTATTGATTGGTCTGGATGAGCCGTTCCAAAGCCTTGCGCTCCCGGTTGTCGTAACCGGACGGCGGTGTCTCCGGGTTTTGTCGCAACTGCGGGTCGATCACCTGACGCAGGACCTTTTCGGCTTCCATGGCCCGGTTGACGTCGTCGCGGGTCTGGTTGGCCTGGGTCGCGCCCTTGGCGGCCAGATCCTCCGGCACCAAGCGCTTGAGCGCCTCGGCACCGGCGACCACCAGCGGCAGGGAGCGTGCTTCGGTCACCCAACTGGGGCGTTCCTCCGGCGGCACGGCCCAGTCCAGGGCGATCCAGGCCAGAGACACCAAAACACCGCCACGAATCAGACCGAACAGGAATCCCAGCGAGCGGTCAAGAACGTTCAGGGCGCTGTCGCGGACGCCGCGGGACAAGGCCCGCGAGACCAGGGACAGAATGACCAGACTGCCAATGAACAAAACCGCCCCGGCGGCCAGATCGGCGGCCAATTCCACGGGAATCAATTCGCGCGCATAGGGGCGGACCAGGGGCAGGCCATAGATGGTGACGAAAATGGCCCCCAGCCAACCGGCGATGGACAGCACTTCGTGCACGAATCCCCGGCTGTAGGCGAGCATCCCCGACAGCAAAAGGACCAGCGCGACAGCGATGTCGATGGCATTGACCGGCAGGTTCTCCATAAGCCCTCTTTCCTAGACCGCGCCCGCACCCTGCGACAGGCTCGCGCCATTGTCAAACAGTCTGAGCAGGTCATCCAGATGGGAGACCTCGCGCAAGGCGATTCCGGACGGTCCGGCGTCGCCGTCCCGGTGCCGCCGTTTGGGGATGATGGCCTGGGTAAAGCCCAGTTTGGCCGCTTCCTTCAGGCGCGCATCGGCCCGACCGACGGCGCGGATTTCCCCCGACAGGCCGATTTCTCCGAACACCACGGTACCCGGCGGCACCGGCTGGCCGCTGACCGAAGAGGCCAGCGCCGCCGCCACCGCCAGATCCGCCGCCGGCTCGCCGATGCGCAATCCCCCGGCGACGTTCAGATAGACCTCGTGGCCGCTCAGGGACAGCCCACAGCGCGCTTCCATCACCGCCAGCAGCATGGACAGCCGTCCGGAATCCCAGCCGACCACGGCGCGGCGCGGAGTCGACATGGTGGACGGCGCGATCAGCGATTGCAGTTCCACCAGCACCGGACGCGAGCCTTCCAGCCCGGCGAACACACAGGCCCCCGACACATCGTCCCGGTGATCGGCCAGGAACAGGGCCGAGGGGTTGGGCACCTCGGCCAGTCCCCGTTCGGTCATCTCGAACACGCCGATTTCGTCGGTCGCTCCGAAACGGTTTTTGACCGCCCGTAAAATACGGAACTGATGACCCCGGTCGCCTTCGAAATAGAGCACCGTATCGACCATATGTTCGAGCACTCGGGGACCGGCGATGGCCCCTTCCTTGGTCACATGGCCGACCAGCACCACGGTAATGCCGCGCCGCTTGGCCAGCCGGATCAATTCGTGCGACGAGGCGCGCACCTGACCCACCGTGCCCGGCGCCGAATCCAGGTTGTCCAGATACATGGTCTGGATGGAATCAATGATCGCCACGTCGGGGCCGTCGGGACCTTCCAGGGTGGCGACGATATCGCGCACACTGGTCGCGGCGGCCAATTGCACATTGGCTTCCGACAGGCCGAGGCGGGCGGCGCGCAGGCGAATCTGATCAACCGATTCCTCGCCGGAGATATAGGCACAGCTCTGATCGCCGCTCAGTGCCGCCGTGACCTGCAATAACAATGTGGATTTCCCGATTCCCGGATCACCGCCGACCAGCAGCGCCGAACCGGGCACCAGCCCGCCGCCGCACACCCGATCAAACTCGGCAATGCCGGTGGTCTTGCGGGCCGTGTTGCTCATGGGCCCGCTCAGTTCGACAAAGGATATGCGCCGCCCCTTGCCCTTGCCCAGCCCCTTCGGCGCCGACTCCGGAGCCTGTTCCTCGCTCAACGAATTCCACGCCCCACAAGCCTCGCACTTGCCCGCCCATTTCGGGTAAGACGCGCCGCATTGCTGACAGACATACTGGTGAGAGGCTTTGGCCAAGGGGGGCTCCGAAATTTGAATGACCTATGAATAAGGCCAGAGACCGTGCAATGACAAGCAAGGGATCATATGTTTGTATCAGCATCGAACAGGGCAGGGAGTGAATACATGGATACCGACGATCTGGAACCCAAGCGGCCGGTGGTGGGGGCGCCCGACTTGGCGGGCATGTCCATTGAAGCCCTGGGGGATTATATCGCGCAGTTGGAAACCGAGATCGAACGGGCGCGGGCGGCCATCGAGGGCAAGCAGGCGGCCCGGGCCGGGGCGGAATCGGTCTTTAAGTTTTAATCTGCCGTTAATCGGCTCTTAAGGAATGGCCGGTATTCTGGCCTTGATCGGATATCCCCCGATCTGACTTGGATACCTCCCTGACTAACGCCGCCTCGCACCGCCCACTTCGCGAGGCGGCGATTTCATGTGCGGGTTAGGCCTGTTCTTTTTGCTCGGCAACGGAACAGGTGTTGATGCCGAACAGCCCATAGGGCGGGCACCAACCCAGTAGTCCGGTCCCCAGCGGCACCAGTCCAAGCAGTCCGATGTAGTTCATCGGAGTCTCCAGGGCGAAAAACAGGAAGAACACGACAATTCCGACGACGATGCGAATCGCCCGGTCGATACGGCCAACGTTGCGGTTCATGGGGCAAACTCCCGATGCGGTGAAAAAGACGCTGGCCCAACTCATGACCCATTCGGCGCTTGGGATCAAGGTCCGAACGACGGGGGCGTCCCCTTTCAGAGACGCCCCGCATTCATTTAAGCGGGAGCGCGGTCAGGCCGCTTTTTGCTCCAGCTTCTTCGGCGTGTCACCCGCGCTGATCTCGATCTTGCGCGGCTTCAGGGCCTCGGGCACCTCATGCACCAGGTCGATATGCAGCAGCCCGTCCTTCATGCTGGCCCCAGAGACCTTGATATGGTCGGCCAGTTGGAAATGGCGCTGGAAGGCGCGGGTGGCGATGCCGCGATGCAGATAGGTGGTGCCGTCTTCGGGGGTCTCAATGCGACCGGAAACGGTGAGGGTGGCGTTCTCTACCGTGAGCTCGATGTCTGACTCGGCAAACCCGGCCACCGCCATGGTGATCCGGTAGTTGTCCTCGCCCAGCTTTTCGATGTTATAGGGCGGATAGGCGGCATTGGTCTCGTCCAGGCGCAAGGCGCTGTCCATCAAACGCTGCATGCGATCAAAGCCGACGGTGGAACGGAACAGGGGAGAGAAATCGTAACGGGTCATGGCATGTTCTCCTTTGAGCAACATGGATGTTTCATGTGGGACGCCCGCAGGCGCTCCCGGTTCACGAGGCCCGGAACCCGCAACCGGCATTCCGTCCTCACGGTTCAATTTATTTTGGATTTTTTCGGTCGCAAGGGGGGCAAGGAAAATTTTTTTCCGTCTGATGAAGCGGATGGAATCTTGCCGCTGCATCGGTACAGTGGACGGGATTCCAGGTTCCAGGCCCAAGGAAGTGAGCCATGAAATTCGCCGTCTTGTTGCTATTGCTGCTGGGGATCGCGGCCCTATGGTTGGGCGTTGCCGACAAGCACGGCCTGCACGGCCTGTTGCACGGCCTCGGACTGGTCAAATGAACTCAAGGCCCCGGAGGACTGCTCTCGGGGCCTTGAAAATATACAGAAGGTGGCTCGGGAAGCTTACTGCTTGATCCCGAAGCTGGAGAACTTCTTGTTGAACTTGGCCAGCTGGCCGCCGGAATCGAGCAGGCGGTGCACGCCGGTCCAGGCCGGATGCGATTTGGCGTCGATATCCAGTTTCAACACGTCGCCTTCCTTGCCCCAGGTGGACTGGGTGGTGAAGGTGGACCCATCGGTCATCTGGACCGTGATCTCGTGGTACTCTGGATGAATGTCTTTTTTCATGTCTCGCGCTCCGAAATTCGAAGGCGCTTGTATAGCGAAGCCTGGATGTGGGCGCAAGGGTTGTTCTGCGGCTTTGGTCGCTTTATCTAAGAGGCAGCCAACCTGAGGAGCCGAACATGGACGCCAGCACCTTCGAAACCATCGCCGACAAGACCCTCGACAGCTATGCGGAAATCATCGACGAGCTTATCGGCGATGTGGCCGATGTGGAATTCCAGAGCGGCATCCTGACCATCGACCTGGAAGGGGTCGGGCAATACGTGGTCAACAAGCAGGCCCCGACCCGCCAAATCTGGCTGTCGTCGCCGGTCAGCGGGGCCAGCCACTATGCCTACGAAGACGGCGTCTGGCGCTCGACCCGCAGCGACGACATCCTGTCAGAATTGCTGGCCCGGGAACTGAGCGAAAAGACCGGAGTCCGTGTTTCGCTTTAGCCGCTTGCTGAAAAAGCCGTTTTTCTGCGTCCCGCCTCGCCCTTCGACAAGCTCAGAGTGAGGCTAACTTATTGAAATAATGAATTTCCTCATGCTGAGCTTGTCGAAGCATGAGCTTGTCGAAGCATGTGTCGCCACATCCGCCACATCTGGCTTATTCAGTAAGCTGTTAGGCGTCTTCGGTGACCGCTTCGGCCACCGGCGGTTGGCGCAACGCGACTAGGGCGATCAGCGCCACCAGGGCGGCAATGATGGCACCACCGAAATAGGGCCATTCGCGACCGAAACTGGCGAACAGAAAACCGGCCCAGGCCGGACCGACCACCCGGGCCAGGGTGGCGACCGAACGCATGACGCCCATGATGCCTCCCTGATTTTCCTCGCCCGCCGAGAGTGACAGCAGGCTGTTCAGGGAGGGCTGCAACAGACTGAATCCTCCGGCCATGAACACCATGGATACCGACAGCACGATCAAGTCGTTGGACAGCGGCAGAATGCCCAGCCCGATGGCCAGTCCGGCCGAGCCCAGAACCACCAGCTTGGCTTCGCCGAATATGCGCACCAGACGTCCGACCAGACCGCCCTGCATGGCGGCGGAAAACAGGCCGACGCAGGCGAACAGATAGCCGTTTTGCAGCGGCCCCCATTGGAACTGGCGCTCCGACCACATGGCGAAGGTGGTTTCCATCCCGGCAAAGACGAAGGTCGACAGGAACATCAGCAGCAGATAGCGGCCCTGTACCGGGCGGGAAAAGGCCTCGCGGATTTGCAGCGAGCGTTTGCGCTTCGGGCGATCCTTGATCCGGGCCCGGATTTCCGGCGACAGGGATTCCCTGAGCTTGACCAAGGCCAGCAGAAAGGCCAGAGCGGACATGCCCGCCGCGGCCATGGAGGGGGCGTAGAAATCGGCGGTGGCGGGATCGTGTCCGGCCAGGATGCCGCCGATCGCCGGGCCGAAGATGAAACCCAGCCCGAAGGCCGCGCCGACCGCGCCCATGCCCTTGGCCCGGTTGGCCGGGGTGGTGATATCGGCCACATAGGCGAAAGCAGTGGAAATGTTGCCCGCCATGAAGCCGCCGAAAGCGCGGACGGCGAACAGCAGCAAGAGGGAGTCCGCGTAGGCCAGCATCACATAGGACAGGGACAGCCCGGCCAGGGTCAGCAGCAGGATCGGTCGCCGTCCGCGATGATCGCTCAGCCGCCCCCAAAACGGCGCGGCGATGAACTGGGTCAGCGAATAGGTCGCCATGAGCAGACCCACCGTGTCCGGAGTCGCCTGGAAATGTTCGCCATAGAACGGCAGCAACGGAATGATGATTCCGAAGCCGATCAGGTCGATGAACACGATGATGAACAGGATAAGCATGGGCTCATGGGTATGCCGTCGGCCCGGGGGAGGCAAGTCTAAAATGCCTCGAAGTTGCAGAATGTCGATACTTCCCTATCCCGGGTCAACTCCGGGCCTGTTTCTCGGTGGTTTTCGAGATCAGCGGATAATCCTCTTCGGGACCCATGACGGTCTGGTTCTTGGCGAACAGGGGGGGCGATGCCACATAGGCGGCCAGCAGTCGAGCCAGATTGTCCAGCGAGCCCAGGTGCACCCGCTCGTAGCCATGGGAGGCATCGAGTCCGAAACAGACCAGGGCGGTTCGGATATCGCTGCCCGCCTCCAGGGCGGAGGCGGCATCGGAACGATAATAGTTGAAAATGTCGCGGCTGAATTCCAGCTTGTCCCGGTGGCAGAGTTCGATCAGGTGACGGGTCAGATGGCGGTCGAAGGGACCGCTGGAATCCTGCATGGCGATGGTCACGCCGAACTCGCTGGTATTCTGCTCCGGGGCCACGGTGCCGTTGTCCACCGACACCATTTCCGCCACGTCGCCGCGCAGGATATGGGAGGCCCCGACGCCCACTTCCTCCGAGATGGTGAGCAACAAATGGCAATCCAACGGCGGCAGAATGCCGTTGTCCAGGATGGCCTTGGCCGCCGCGAGCATGCAGGCGACCCCGGCTTTGTCGTCCAGATGGCGGGAATTGATGAAGCCGTTGTCGGTGAATTCCGTTTGCGTGTCGATGGAGACGAAATCGCCGATGCGCACGCCTACGTCCCACAGGTGGTCGATATTGGCACAGGTCTCGTCGAGGCGGATCTCCAGATTGGTCCAGGCCGAGGGCTGGCTGTCCACTTCCTTGTTGTAGGTGTGACCGGAAGCCTTCAGTGGCAGAATGGTGCCGCGAAAGGTGCGTCCGTCGTCGCTGTGGACGGTGCAGCGAGCCCCTTCGGCGAAGCGGGCCGACCAGTGACCGATCGGCACCACGGAGAGCCGCCCGTTGCGCTTCAACTGCTTGACCATGGCCCCCAGGGTATCCAGATGGCCGATGATGGCGCGCCGTGGCGAATAGCTCTCGCCGGGCAGGGTGGCCCGGATCGCCCCGCGCCGGGTCAGTTCGTAATGGATTCCCAAGTGCTCCAACTCGGCGCAGGCCAGACGCACGATGTTATCGGTCATGCCCGATGGACTGGGCGTCGCCAGCAGCTTTTTCAGAATCGCCTGCAAATAGTCCAGGTCGACGGGCAAACCATTCATGATCAGGACCTTTTGGTATAGGGAAACAGCAGGTCGATGAATTTTTCCGCCGTCGGCTGGGGTTCGTGATTGGCCAGACCGGGGCGCTCGTTGGCCTCGATGACCACATAGTCCGAACCTTCCACATCCGGCACCATGAAGTCAAATCCGACCACCGGAATATCCAACGCCCGCGCCGCCCGGATGGCGGCCCGCCCCAGCACCGGGTGCAGCCGGTCGGTGACGTCGTGGATGGTGCCGCCGGTGTGCAGGTTGGCGGTTTTGCGGACCCGGATCTTGATCCCGTCGGGCAGGATGTCAGACATTTCATAGCCTGCTTCCCGTACGCAGCGTTCACATTCCGCATCCAGGGCAATGGTGCTTTCGCCGTGGGTCGCGGCGGCCCGGCGGCGGCTCTGGTATTCGATCAGGTCGCGCACCGAACGCTTGCCGTCGCCCTTGATCTGGGCCGGACGGCGGACGGCGGCGGCGACCACTTCAAAATCAATGACGATGATGCGCAGGTCCTCGCCGCGCACGAATTCCTCCAGCAGCACCTTGTCACAGATCTCGCGTGCCTCCGAAACGGCGGTGAGCACGTCCGGCAGGGCGCTGAGGTCGACCCGGATGCCGCGCCCCTGTTCCCCCTGGGCCGGTTTGACCACCACCCGGCCATGTTTCCTGAGGAAGGATTCGATGTCCTCGGGCGTCCGCACGACCGTCTGTTCGGGGACGCGGATGCCCTCGCTCAAGAGAATCCGGCGAGTCACCGCCTTGTCGTCGCAGCGGCTCATGGCGATGGCCGTGGTCAATTCGCTCAGGGATTCCCGGCAGGTCACGGAGCGGCCGCCGAGGGACAGCCGGAAGAATCCGCAGGCCGCGTCCAGCACCTCCACATGAATGCCCCGGCGGCGCGCCTCGTTGGTCAGGATGCGGGCATAGACATTCAATCCCTCGACCGGGTCCGGCCCCAGGTAGAGTTGCTCGTTGATGGTGTTCTTGTGCTTGATGCAGTAGACCGGCACCTGCTGGAAGCCCAGCTTGTCGTAAAGGGCGAGCGCCTGCTTGTTGTCGTGCATCACCGACAGGTCGAGGAAGCTGCGACCCCGTTTGGCATAGAGTTCGATCAGTGCCCGGACCAGGGATTCGCCGACGGCGGGACGGGGACATTGGGGATCGACGGCCAAGGCCCACAGACTGCTGCCGTTGTCCGGATCGTCGATGGCGGCAAAATGATCGACCCCGGTCACTGCGCCGATGATCTCCGAGGTCTCGGCATCCTCGGCGATCAGCACGGTGATGACATCGGATTCTACCGCCTTGGCGTAAAAACCATCATAGGTCGGGACCATGTGATGGGCCATGTAGATGCGATTGATCGCTTCTTCATCGTCGCCGCTTTGCAAGGCGCGGACGGTGACGCCCACTGGTTTGACGTGACCCGGCTTGTAATAGCGGAAATTCAGCCGCAGGGTCAGCGACGGATCGAGAAACAGTTCCTGTGGCGCGAAGGACAACACCACGTTGGGGGCGCGGGGATAGAGCGCCACGTCGCGCCGCCCGGACTTTTCCTTGCGGATGGTGTCGGCCAGTCGCTTGGGGTCCTTGAACGTCTGGCCGAAGATCAGCCGTCCCCAGCCGCAATCGACGGTTCTTTCCTGTTGCATGGCGTCGATGCCCTCGCCGGCGGGCAACGCGCCCCAATGTTTGAGCGAGGCCATGGATGTGAGGTCCTGGGGACTGACCGTGCCTTTGTCCGGGGTGGTCATGGGCTCAAACTCCCTGTTCCTGCAACCACATCTCCAGCAGGGCCACCTGCCAGAGCTTGGAGCCGCGCAACGGCGTGATATGGGATTTAGGGTCGGCCAGCAGGCTGTCCACGTAACCGCCTTGGAACAGGTTGCGCGATTGACAGCGGTCGCTGTGCAAAAAGTCTTTCACCATCTCCAAGTACGGCCCCTCGATGTATTTCAGGGCGGGCACCGGGAAATAGCCCTTGGGCCGGTCGATGACGGCGGACGGGATGACTTTGCGGGCCGCTTCCTTGAGCACCCACTTGCCGGTGCCCTCGACCTTCAGTTCGGCCGGAATGCGCCCGGCCAGTTCGGCCAGTTCATGATCCAGGAACGGCACGCGCGCTTCCAGGCCCCAGGCCATGGTCATGTTGTCCACCCGTTTGACCGGGTCATCCACCAGCATGATCGTCGAGTCCAGGCGCAACGCCTTGTCGACCGCCCGGTCGGCGCCCGGTTCGGCGAAATGCGCGGCGACGAAATCACGGCTGTAATTGGTCCCGGCCAGATCGGGCCGTACCATCTGGGCGTAGTCGCTTTCGCTCTGGTCGAAAAACACCCGTTGATAGTCGTCCAGCGCTGTGTTGCTGCCCACCATCGGCGGATACCAGTGATATCCGGCAAAGATTTCGTCCGCCCCCTGGCCGCTTTGCACCACCTTGAGGTATTTGGAAACCTCCTGGGAAAGCAAAAAGAATCCCACGTTGTCGTAACTCACCATGGGTTCGGACATGGCGGCGATGGTGCGCGGCAGGGCGTCCAGCAGGCGCGCCGAGGGAACGAAAATCTGATGATGGTCGGTGGCGTAATGCTGGGCAATCAGGTCGGAATATTGAAATTCGTCGCCCTTTTCTCCGCCCGCTTCCTCGAAGCCGACCGAAAAGGTGCTCAGACCCGTCTGACCCTGTTCCGCCAACAGGCCGACGATGAGGCTGGAGTCCAGACCGCCGGACAGTAGGACTCCGACCGGAACATCGGCCACCATGCGCCGCCGCACGGCCAATCGCAGGCTCTCCATCACCTGTTCCATCCAGTCCTCGGCGGAACGGGCATGGTCCTCGGCGCTCTGATTCAGGGGCAGTCGCCAATAGACCGTTTCCCGGCTGCGCCCGTCGGCCTCGATGATCCGCAGGGAGGCGGGGGGCAGTTTGCGCACCCCCTTGAGCAGGGTATGAGGCGCCGGAACAACGGCGTGCCAATGCATGTAGTGATGCAGGCCCACCGGGTCGATGGCGCTATCCACGTTCCCCGCCTTGAGCAGGGCGGGCAGGGTGGAGGCGAAGCGCAGGCCGCCCGGCTGTTCGGCCAGATACAACGGCTTGATGCCGAAACGGTCGCGGGCCATCACAATGCGCCCGCTGTCGCGCTCATGGAGGACGAAGGCGAACATGCCGTGGAAGCGGTCCACGCAGTCGGTTCCCCAGGCATGGTAGGCTTTCAGGATGACTTCCGTGTCGCCATGGGAAAAGAACGCATAGCCCAGGTCTTGCAGTTCCCGGCGCAAGTCCTGGTAATTGTAAATGCAGCCGTTGAACACGATGGTCAGGCCCAGGTCCGGGTCCACCATGGGCTGCTGGGCATGGTCGCTGAGGTCGATGATCTTCAGCCGACGATGACCGAACGCCACGCGACCTTGGGCATAAACCCCACCGCTGTCCGGACCGCGCGGCACCATCGCCGCGACCATTTTATCAACGGATGTCAGGGAGGCCGGGCTTCCGTCGAAGCGGATGTCGCCGCAAATTCCACACATATGTTTTCTGAGCCTTTGTCACATGCCAAACAGGAATGCGAAGATTGCCCCGAACCACACAGTCGGAAGTTCAATGTAATCCGTGGCAGCGCGCCAAGATCAGATTAATATGTTTGCAATTGCACAATAATTAACCAGACCTCACATCCTTGAAGATATTATAGTCAGTCAGGCTTGACATTTGCAGGTTGTTTTTATATTATATTTTCCGCATAGAAGCACAAATCTCAGTGGCTTTTTTGCGTCTCTCTTTCTCGAATGTTCTTCGGGCGTGAAAACAGGTTGTTTCTGTTTTCACGCCCGAGTTCGTTTTGCCGTGCGTTGCTGAGGCTATTGCGCCACGTCAGCGGCCACGCGCAGGGTGGTGATGCGGTCCGGATTGCGCACCTGGCCGTTGAGGTGATCGGCCCCCTTCTTGATGTTGTCGACGAATTCCATGCCCGCCGAGACTTGACCCCAGACGGTATATTGACCGTCCAGGTGTCCGGCCCGTCCCAGACAGATGAACCATTGAGAATCGGCGCTGTTGGGATTCGACGAGCGGGCCATGCCGAGGGTGCCACGTTCGAACGGGGTGTCGGTGAATTCGGCGGCCAGCTTGACCCCGGAGCCGCCGGTGCCGTCGCCGCTGGGGTCGCCGGTCTGGGCCATGAAGCCGCGAATCACCCGATGGAAGGTCAGCCCGTCATAGAACTTCTGGCGCACCAGTTCCTTGATTCGGGCCACATGGCGTGGGGCCAGATCGGGGCGCAGGTCGATGACCACGCGCCCGTCGCGCAGTTCGAGATACAGGGTGTTTTCCGGGTCGGCGGCGGTGGCGTCCTGGGGCATGGACAAGGCTCCCATGATGATGAGTGATACGAAGGCGAAAAGTCGAAATGATGTGTGCAACATGATCCTCACTCGAAAAGTTTATCAATTTCTTCCTGGCTGATGCCCTGATCCGGCAAGGCCGGTCCGGCGAGCCGCGCACGGTCTGCTTCCTGGGTCACCGCCGCGACCGGAGTGGTTTCCACCTGCTGGCGTCCCCCTACATCGACGATGGCATTGATTCGCGTCTCCAGATATTTCAGCGACGTCACCACCTTGGTGATCCGCTGGCCGGTGATGTCCTGGAAGGTGCAGGCCTCGAACACGCGGGTGCCATTGGCGGCGAGGGCCGAAAGGCGCTCCCGTTGCGCCGCATCGGCCATCGACGGGCGCAGTTCCTCGATGATCCGGGCATTGGACTCCATGCATTCCATGATTTCATGGGTCGCCTCCTCGGTGGCGACGACGATGGCGTCCAACTGGTCGCCGACCACCGAAAAATGGTGATCCGGGTCGGGCGGGCGATGGATGGCAGCGATTTCCCGGCGCACCTGCTGCATGTAATCGTGCAGTTCCAGGAGCTGCTTTTTCAGCATGGCGGTGTCGTTGTCTCTGGCGGAAGGGATGTCGGCCATAGGGCGGGTCCTGTCGGCGGCGAGCGTCGCCGGTCAAACTATCCGCCGAGGCGGGAGAAGGCAAATCCAATATGGCGATTCATTTCTGGCCGTTGCCGGGCGGCGGACCCATCATGGTTTGAGCCAAGAGACGCAGCTTGGCGCGCTGCTCGGGGGACAGTTCCTTGAACAGGTCCTGTTGTTTGTGGCGGATCTTTTTGGCCTGGGCGATGAGGTCGCTGCGGGAGTCCTGGGCCTGTTGGCGGTTTTGCGCCCGCAACTGGGCGACCTGAGCTTCCCGGTCGATCAACCCCACCTGACGCAGGCGGCGGGCGATACCCTGGCGCAGCCGCACCTTGCGCAGTTCGCGGCGGGCGTCCTTGTCCATGAACAGGCTGAGTAGGGCGTCGCTGAAAAAGGCCATGAGCTTCTTTTCTAGGGGGCTCGGAGAAGTCTAGCAGTCCTTGCAGATTGGCATCCAGGAGTGAATTTTTGGTGATCACAGTAAAAGATATGGCGATTTGAGAGGTTTGCTTTTATATCTCGGCTCATCATGAGAAGAAACCGCCAAGCCAAAATCATTGCGACCCTCGGGCCGACGACCACGACCCGTCCGCGAATCCAGGAACTGATCGAAGCCGGAGTGGATGTCTTTCGGCTGAACTTCAGCCATGGCAGCTACGAAGACCATCAGCGCCGCTACGACCTGATCCGCCAGGTGGAGAAGGACCTTCAGCGGTCGGTCGCAATTTTGATGGATCTGCAAGGCCCCAAGCTGCGCATCGGAAAGTTTGGTCAGGGAGCCATCCGGTTGCAGACCGGATCGCCGTTCCGCCTCGACCAGTTGCCGGAGCCGGGTAACCAGCGCCGGGTCATGCTGCCTCACCCGGAGATTTTCGAAACCCTGCGCGAGGGCAACGATCTGCTGCTCGATGACGGCAAGGTGCGGCTGCGGGTCATGCATCGCAGCGATGATTTCGTCGATACCCAGGTCATCACGCCGGGCGAATTGTCGGACAACAAGGGGGTCAACGTCCCCGACGCCATGCTCAATCTGGCGGCATTGACCGACAAGGACCGCAAGGACCTGCAATACGGCCTCGACATGGGCGTCGATTGGGTGGCCCTGAGCTTCGTGCAGCGTCCCGAGGACATTGCCGAGGTGCGCAAGATCGTCGCCGGTCGGGCGGCGGTCATGGCCAAGCTGGAAAAGCCGTCGGCCATCGACTACCTGGAAGAAATCATTGATCTGTCCGACGGCTTGATGATCGCCCGCGGCGACCTGGGCGTGGAATTCCCGCCGGAAGAGGTCCCGGCGCTGCAAAAACGCATTATCTCGGCCTGCCGCCGGGCCGGCAAGCCGGTGGTGGTGGCCACTCAGATGCTCGATTCCATGGTCCGCGCACCGGCCCCGACCCGGGCCGAGGCCTCCGACGTGGCGACGGCGGTCTATGATGGCGCCGACGCCATGATGCTGTCGGCGGAAACGGCGGTCGGCGACTATCCGGTGGAATCGGTCAGCATGATGAACCGCATCATCCGGCGGGTGGAGAAGGATCACTTCTATTCGCGCCGCAACAAGGGCGGCGACTCGGCTCCCGAAGCGACCGCCGCCGACGCCATCAGCGCCGCTGCGGCTCAGGTGGCGCGGACCATTTCTGCCTCGGCCATCATCAGCTTCACCTTTTCCGGCTCGACCGCCCTGCGCGCGGCGCGGGAACGCCCGGAAGTGCCCATTCTCGGACTGACTCCCAGCGTCAACGTGGCGCGGCGTCTGGCCCTGGTCTGGGGCATCCATTCGGTGGTCACGCCCGATATCACCAGCCTCAAGCAGATGATTCAGAAATCCATCTCCATCGCCAAGCACGAAGGTTTTGCCGAGGCGGGCGAGCGTTTGGTGGTGATGGCGGGCATTCCCTTCGGCACTCCGGGGGCGACCAATACCCTGCATATTCCCTGGGTGGAGTAGGGACGCCTACCCGTACAGCGCCTCCAACCGATCCCCATAGATTTGGCGGATTACGTGGCGGCGGATTTTCAGGGTCGGGGTCATTTGTTCGTTGTCGATGCCGAACGGTTCCCGGGCGATGCAGAAGCGGCGCACCTTCTCGATGTTGGAGATTTGGGCGTTGACCCGGTCGATGGCCGGGCGCAGGGCTCGATGCAGGTCCTCGTCGTCGATCAGGGACTCCAGGTCCTGGGGTTTGCCATGGGCCTTGCACCATTGGTCGAGCCAATCCGAATCGGGCACGATCAGCGCCACCAGACGGGGGTGCCGGTCGCCGTAGACCAGCGCCTGAGCAATTTCCCGCTCCAGGGTCAGCAACCCCTCGACCCGTTGCGGCGAGATGTTGTCGCCACCGGAATTGACGATGATATCCTTCTTGCGGTCGGTGATGCGGATATAGCAATCCTCATCCATTTCACCGATGTCGCCGGTATGCAGCCAACCCTCTTTCATCACCTCGGCGGTGGCCTCGGGGTTGCGCCAATAGCCCTTCATGACCAAATCACCGCGACAGAGAATCTCCCCGTCCGCCGCCAGTCGCAGTTCGGTGTTGAGCACCGTTGGGCCGACTGTCTCCATTTTGACCAGATTGGGGCGGTTGACACTGATCACCGGCCCGGATTCCGTCTGGCCGTAGCCTTGCAGGATGCGCAGGCCCAGCGCGGTGAAAAACAGGCCAATGTCCGGATTCAGCGGTCCGCCGCCGGAGACCAGGGCCTTCAGACGACCGCCGAAACTGGCCTTGACCTTGCGGCGCACCAGCAGATCAAGGAGTTTGTCCATGATCCAACCGCCCGCTCCCAAGGGTTCGCCGCGCAGCCGGGCCAATCCCAGAGCGACGGTCTTGCGAAAGAGTTTCTCCTTGCTGCCGCCGGTCTTTTCGATGCCGCGCAGAATCTTCTGGTGCATCATTTCATACAGGCGCGGCACGGCGGTCATGATGGTCGGGCGCGCCTCGGTCATATTGCGGCCCAAGTGCTCAATGCCTTCGGCGTAGTAAATCTGCGCCCCGATGGAAACCGGGAAATGCAGCCCCGCCGAATGTTCATAGGAGTGGGACAGGGGCAGGAACGACAGGAAAACCTCATTGTCCAACCCCAGTTCCTCCAGCGCGTCGCGCGCCCCCATGCAGTTGTGCAGAATGGCCCGGTGCGGGGTCATGACGCCCTTGGGCACGCCGCCGGTACCCGAGGTGTAGATGATGCAGGCGGTATCTTCCGGCGACAGCTTGGCGACCCGGGCCGCCACGTCGTCGTTGGAGCGAGCCCCCTCGGCCAGCAGGTCGTGCCAGTCCAGCACGTCGAGGCTCAGGGACTGGGAAATGTCCGGCTGCTCCATAGCGATCACGAAATGCGCTTCTGGAGCCTGATGGGCGGCAGGCAGCAGCCGCTCGGCCAGACGGCGGGTGGAAACGATGGCCGCCTTGGCCCCGCTGTTGGTGAGAATATGCAGGTGATCCTCGACCGTGTTGGTGACATAGGCCGGGGTGGTGATGCCGCCGGCCACCATGATGGCGATGTCGGCAATCAGCCATTCGGGACGGTTTTCCGAGACCAGCACCACCCGGTCACCGTCGGTGATGCCATGGGCGCGCAGGGCGCGGGCCAGGGATTCGGCCTGTCGGGCGCATTCGCCCCAGGTCTGGGCCACGTAGAGCCCATTCTGTTTGGCCCACAGGAACGGCCTGTTTTCCCGCTGCCGGGCCTGATCGAAGAACATGGCGGCCAGATTGGGCCAGGGATATTCGACCATGTGAAGCTTCCCCTTGCGCTAAGGAATAATGATAGGTCACCGTTATAATATTGTCTACTTGCAGTGCCTTGCCGAGCCGTCTATCCAGCCCCATATGGCAGTCAAACACAAGGAGCAAGCCATGCCGTTGGAAGCCGTTGAAGTCATGCCCGAATGGGATCTTGGGGATCTGTACCCGGCGATGGATGGGCCGGAAATCCAGCAGGATTTGAAGAAACTCGAACGGATCGTCGGGCGTTTCGCCGCCGAATACAAAGGCCGTCTGGCCGAACTGAGCGGCGATCAACTGGGCGCGGCGATCGAGGACTACGAGGGCATGACCGAGATCATGCACCGGCTGTACAGCTATGCGGATCTGCTGTTTTCCGGCAATGTTTCGGACGCCGAAATCGGGCGTTTCCGCCAGACCTTGCAGGAAAAGCTGACCGATATCTCTTCCAAGAGCCTGTTTTTTACCCTGGAATTGAACCGCATTGAAGACTCGGTGCTGGAGTCTCAGTTGGCCGACCCGCGCGCCGGGCACTATGCTTCCTGGATTCGCGATATCCGCGTCTTTCGGGCCCACCAATTGTCCGATGAGTTGGAGGAATTCCTGCATCAGAAATCGGTGGCCGGGCGCAGCGCCTGGACCCGATTGTTCGAGGAAACCATGGCCCAGTTGCGCTTCCCTATCGGTGGAGAGTCTTTGCCGCTGTCCGATGCGCTGAATTTTCTCAGCGACAAGGAAGGCACCAAGCGCAAGGAAGCGGCACAGGCGGTGGGTCAGGTTCTGGGTGACCACATCCGGCTGTTTGCCCATGTGACCAACACCCTGGCCAAGGACAAGGAAATAGAAGACCGTTGGCGCAAATATCCGCATCCGGCGGCGGAACGCAATCTGGCCAATCTGGTCGAGGATGAGGTGGTCGAGGCCCTGGTGACCTCTGTGAAGCAGGCCTACGAAAGCCTGGGGCATCGCTATTACGCCTTGAAGGCCAAATGGTTCGGCGTCGACAAGATGGACTATTGGGACCGTAACGCACCCCTGCCCGAGGATGCCGACCGGCTGTTCTCCTGGGACGAGGCCCGCGACACGGTGATGCAGGCCTATGGGGCGTTCTCCCCCGAGTTGGCAGATATTGCGCAGCCGTTTTTCAAGAATCGGTGGATCGACGTGCCGCCGCGTCCGGGCAAATCGCCGGGGGCCTTTGCCCATCCCACGGTGCCCTCGGTCCATCCCTACCTGCTGCTCAATTTCCACGGCAGGTCGCGCGACGTGATGACCCTGGCCCATGAACTGGGGCATGGGGTGCATCAGGTGCTGGCTGGCGGGCAGGGGACCTTGATGGCCGACACGCCGCTGACCCTGGCCGAGACCGCCTCGGTGTTCGGCGAGATGCTGGTGTTCCGGGCCTTGCTCAACAAGGAAACCGATCCGGCCCGGCGGCGCATCCTGCTGGCTTCGAAGGTCGAGGACATGCTCAACACGGTGGTCCGTCAGGTGGCCTTTCACCAGTTCGAGGAGCGGGTGCACGCGGAACGCCGACTGGGCGAACTGTCGGTGGAACAACTGGGCGGCATCTGGATGGATGTGCAGCGGGAAAGCCTCGGCCCGGCCTTCCGGTTCCATGACGAATACAAACACTTCTGGGCCTATATCCCGCATTTCGTCCATACGCCGTTTTATGTCTATGCCTATGCGTTCGGCGATTGCCTGGTGAACTCGCTCTATGCGGTGTTCCAGGACGGACATCCCGGATTCCAGGCCAAATACCTGGATATGCTGCGCGCCGGGGGCACCCTGCGGCACAAGGATCTGTTGGCGCCGTTCGGCCTGGATGCCGGGGACCCGGCCTTCTGGCGGCGCGGGCTCGACGTGATCAGCGGATTTATTGACGAGTTGGAAGCGGAGCTCTGAAGCCATGGCCCGCCCCCCTGAGTCCGACAATCTGGGGCGACGGGTCCAGCGCTATGCCCGGGTCGGCGGCGCAGTGGGCGGCATGGCGGCGCGCATGGCCGGTAAGAAATTCTTCGGCCTGTCCGTGGATCAGGGGGCGCATGCGGCGGAATTGACGGCGGCGCTGGGTGGACTCAAGGGACCACTGATGAAGGTGGCGCAGATCCTGACCACCATCCCCGATGCCCTGCCCGAAGAATACACCCTGCAATTGGCGCAGTTACAGAACAACGCCCCGGCCATGGGCTGGCCGTTCGTCAAGCGCCGCATGGCGGCGGAACTGGGGCCGGACTGGCAAGCCAGATTCCAGAGCTTCGAGCATGAAGCCGCCTCCGCCGCCTCCCTGGGGCAGGTCCATCGGGCGATCGGTCCCGATGGGCAGAAGCTGGCCTGCAAACTTCAGTACCCGGAGATGGCCTCGGTGG
The DNA here is from genome assembly GCF_054657015.1 of Magnetospira thiophila. Lineage (NCBI taxonomy): Bacteria > Pseudomonadati > Pseudomonadota > Alphaproteobacteria > Rhodospirillales > Thalassospiraceae > Magnetospira > Magnetospira thiophila. Next base: position 1,141,934 of record NZ_BAAHXF010000002.1, on the reverse strand, counting down.
TCGAAGCCGACCTGAGGCAGCTCAAGCTGGTGCTGGGCCTGTATCATCGCTACGACAAGGCGCTGGATTCCACCAACATCCACGCCGAACTGTCGGAGCGTCTGCGCGAGGAGCTGGACTACCTGCGGGAAGCCCGCCACATGCGGCTTTATGGCCGGATGCTGGCCGAAGAACCGGGGGTGTGGATACCGGAACCGGTGGAGGCGCTGACCAGCCGCCGCCTGTTGAGCATGACCTGGCTCGACGGGGAGCCGCTGCTGTCCTTCTGCGACCACCACCAGGAACTGCGCAACCAATTGGCCTATAACATGTTCCGCGCCTGGTACGTGCCGTTCTACGACTACGGGGTGATCCATGGCGACCCGCACCTGGGCAATTACACGGTGCGCCCGGACGGTTCTGTGAACCTGCTGGATTTCGGCTGTATCCGGGTGTTCGAGCCGTCCTTCGTGGCGGGGGTGATCGAGCTTTACAAGGCGTTGCGCGACGACGATCCGGCGCGTGCCGTGCATGCCTACGAAACCTGGGGGTTCACCGACCTGCGCCAGGAGGTAATCGACGTGTTGAACCTGTGGGCGGGCTTTGTCTACGCGCCGTTGATGGAGGATCGCGCGCGGCGCATTCAGGAGACCAATTCCGGGGTCTATGGGGCCGAGGTGGCGGCCCGCGTGCACCGGGAACTGCGACGGGTCGGCGGGGTCAGGCCGCCGCGCGAATTCGTGCTCATGGACCGCGCCGCCATTGGCCTGGGCAGCGTTTTTTTGCATCTCAAGGCGGAAATCAATTGGTACCGGTTGTTTCACGAACTGATTGGCGACTTCGACGTGACGACGCTGGAGAAACGCCAGGCCGCCGCACGGACCGAGGTTTCATTGTGAAAATTTTTCCGCCTCGAGGATGGCTTGCCGCAATTGATGCGGGTCGATGGGCTTGTAGAGCACCGGCAGGCCGGTGCCGTCGATTTCGGTCAGCCGCTGGGGGCTGGTCTCGCCGGTGACGATGATTGCCGGAATGGCCCTATTGAAGACCTGACGCAACGCCTGGATGGCCTGCACCCCGGTGCGCTCCTCGGGCAGACGGAAATCCATGATCAGCAAATCCGGAGGCCCATCAAGGGCGTCGATCAGGGGGGCGAAACCCGGGCTGTTCGGATCGGCGCAACAATCGGCGATCACCGCATGTCCCCAGGCGCGCAACAGGGCCTCGGTGGCCTCGCGCACCTGCACGTCGTCCTCGATCAGCAGAATCTTTGAGCGTCGACCGAAGGCCTGGGGCGACAGGGAGACCGGTCGGGGCAGTGGCCGGTTGACCACCAGGGGCATGGCAATGGAAAAGCGCGAGCCGCGGCCCGGTCGGGAGTCGATTTCCAAAGTACTGCCCAGGAGATCGGTCATTCTGCGCACGATGGCCAGCCCCAGCCCCAGCCCCTTGCGGCGGTCGCGTTCCTGATTGCCGACCTGATAGAACTCCTCGAAAATCCGGCTCTGCACTTCCGGGGCGATGCCGCGACCGGTGTCCAGCACGTCGATGCGCAAATTGGCCCCGCGCCGGTGGCCGCCGAACAAAATGCCGCCCTGGTCGGTGTATTTGATGGCGTTGTCGAGGATGTTCCGGAGCACCGTTTCGAGCAGCCGCGGATCACCCCTGAGCAGCACGGACGGGGCGACGACCTTAAAGCGAAGTCCCTTGTGTGCGGCCAGTTGCGAAAATTCACTGGCCAGACGTTGGAATAGGACGGCGGACTGGAAGACTTCCGTTTTGACCGTCACCAGGCCGGCATCTAGCTTCGAGAGGTCGAGAATGCCATCAAGCAGAAAACGCAGGCTGGCGATGGCGTCTTCGGTCTTGCCGACGATTTCCTGATGTTGGGGTTTGAGATCCAGGTTGGACAGGGTGGAGAGAAACAAGGTGGCCGCCTGTAGCGGTTGCCGGAGATCGTGGCTGGCGGCGGCGAGAAACCGGGTTTTGGAGTGGCTGGCCGCCTCGGCCTGTTCCAGGGCCCGCTGCTTCTGCGCTTCCCGCTGGTCGATGGCCTCGACCAGTTCCCGCAGGGCGGTGCCGACGCGGGTGATTTCATCGTCGCCATCCACCTGGAAATCCTGCCGTTCCCCCAGGGTGTGCCGGAGCACCGCCTGATGCAGGCGGGAGATCCGCCGGACCACCCGGACCCGGATGAGGTAGAAGGAGGCGAGCAGCCCGAACAGGACCAGAAACAGCGTGGCGATGAGGAACGGTACCTGTTCCTGGATATTGCTGCGGGTGGTGGCGGCGACTCCATGGACCCGATCCCGGGTTGACCGATAGATGGTGTTGGCCCCGTAAATGAGTTTGTCGCCCGCCTGCTTGAAGGCCATGATCTGGGCGTCGATCTTGCCGTTGATGTCCAGTTCCCGTCGGCGGACGTCCAGCGCTCCAGCGGCGACCAGTCGGCGCAGTTCCTGTTCGCTGTTTCTAAGATCGGACAGAACGGCGTCCTCGCCGTATTCTTGCAAGGCGACCCGCAGTCCGGCCATGTAGCCACTCACCTGAGAGGCGAGTCGTTGATGGTCGAAGGGAGTGGGGGCCTGCTGGATTTCGACGGCCTTGCCGATGACCTTGCCGAGGTTGCGTTGCAGCGCCAGGACACCGGGGCGTTCGGCAGGGTCGCGGCTGACCGATTGGGCCAGCAGGTCGAACAAATCCCGCGACAGGGAGGCTTTCTCGGCTTCCACCCCGTTGCGCTCGGCCACCAGATCGCGCAGCGTCTGGGCTCGCTGTTCGTAGGCGTCGGCATCGGCCCGCAGGACCCGCAGATACCGACGCTCGGCCCCCAGGGTTTCCAGATGCGCAATATAGTCGCGGATGTTTTTGGCGCGGTCGCGGATGGTCTGGTAGATCAGGTCCTGCCGCCCCGGCTCTCTGGCCTCGATCATCAACGGCGTCAGAGCCCCCAGAGAGCCCACCTGTTCGGCCAGTTCCAGGGATTCCGAAATGATCGGCAACCCCACATCGGTAATCTGGCGCAGATCGGTCCGCACCGAGCGAAAGGTGGAGAATGTCAGGGCACCAGCCACCAGCACGGCGGCAAAGGCCAGCATATAGCCGCCGATGACCTGGAACTCGACACTTCTGTGGCGGGAGGGGGGCATGCAGGGGACGTGCCTTTTATTGGATGTTGGTCCTGCCGTACGTTAACATCCCGGCGCGATGAATTATAGAATCGGATGGATGATGCGTTGGTTGTGGTTGGCCCTGATGGTGGGAATGGTCGGGAGCGCGCCCGCGCAGGCTGGCGCGGTGCTCGACGCGGTGCGCGAGCGCGGCTACGTGAAATGCGGTGCCGGGGAAGGCCATCTGGGATTCGTGGTTCGGAACGAGGATGGGGTCTGGGAAGGATTCGACGTGGATTTCTGCCGCGTCATTGCCGCCGCCGTTTTGGGGGATGCCGCGAAAGTCCAGGTGTTGCCGGTCAGCAATCAGCTTCGACTGCCCATGGTGCAGAACGGTGATGTCGATGTGCTTTACCGCACCACCACCTGGACGCTGACCCGGGATACTCTGCCCGGTCTCAATTTTGCCGGGGTCAATTTCTATGACGGGCAGGGCTTCATGGTGTCGCGCGCCTCGGGAATCCGCAATCTGGCGCAACTCAAGGGCCGGATCGTTTGCGCGGCGGATCATGCCACCGGGTTGAATAACGTCACCGACTATTCGGCCAGCCACGATATGGCTTTCGAGATCAAGTCCTTCGCCTCGCAGGATGTGCTGAAAAACGCCTTGTTTCTGGGCAAGTGCGATGCCTACGCGGAAGACATCTCCGGTCTGGCGGCGATCCGTGCCTACAATGCACCGGTGCCCGAGGACTATCTGATTCTGCCCGAGGCGATTTCCAAGGAACCCCTGGGGCCGGTGGTGCGCAGTGACGATGATCAATGGTTCGATATCGTCAAATGGACCCTGTTCGCGACCATCGAGGCCGAGGAAAGGGGGATCACCTCGGCCAACATCGACGATTTCCTGATCACCAGGGATGCCGCCCTGGGCCGCTTTCTCGGGACGACGTCCGAGTTGGGGGCGGCCCTGGGGCTGGATGCGTCCTGGGCCTATCGGATTATCAAGCAGGTGGGCAACTACGGCGAAATCTTCGAGCGTAATATCGGTCCGCAAAGCCGCGTCGGCCTGCAACGGGGGTTGAACGATTTATGGACCCGGGGTGGCCTGATGTATGCCCCGCCCTTTCGCTGAGACGGAATTCTGGATAAAAAAATCCCCCGGCCAGGTGTCGGATCATGGGACCGAGGGAGCGGACCCATAAAGGGCCCAGGGGGAGAATGGGGAATCGGGGAGACCGATTCGAAACGAAAAGCAATGAGCATCTCACTCATATGAGAATTATTCTAATATGCTGTTGTGGGGTGAAAAAACACTTTTTTTGCTGAGGGTATTGGCGCAAGTCAGGAACGAAACATGACAGTGATTCATCATCTGGCCCACGCTGAATCCTGGCGACAGGCCCAGGATATCGGATTCTATGACGGCTTGGCGGCGGATCGGGCCGATGGCTTTCTGCATTTCTCGACCGGGGCGCAGATTCGTGAAAGCGCCGCCCGACATCGGGCCGGGGAGACCGGATTGCTCCTGTTGACGGTGCTAGCCGAGGATTTGGGGGCAGATTTGCGCTGGGAGAAATCCCGTGGCGGGGCGCTGTTTCCGCATCTTTATGGCCGCCTTTCGGTGGCACAAGTGCAACGGGTCGATCCATTGCCGCTGGATGGCGAAGGCCGACATGTCTTTCCGGCTGATCTGTTCGCGGAGCAGGCGTGATGGGCGATTGGTATAGCCTGGCCTGGCCCCTGTTGCGGCAACTGAATCCCGAGACGGCCCATGGGCTGGCCTTGTGGAGCTTGCGCCGGGGGCTGACGCCGCGTCCGCCGTCCGTCGAGGCACCCAATCTCAGGTGTCGCCTGTGGGGCCTGGATTTTCCCAATCCGGTGGGCTTGGCCGCCGGATTCGACAAGGACGGCGAGGTCCCCGACGCGGTGCTGGAATTGGGGTTTGGCTTCACCGAAATCGGCAGCATCACACCCGAGCCGCAGCCGGGCAACCCGCCGCCCCGGCTGTTCCGACTGATCGAGGAGCGCGGGGTGATCAACCGCATGGGCTTCAACAGCCAGGGGCTGGAAGTGGCGCGGAAAAATCTGGCGGGGCGGCCTCGCCGCGGCATCGTCGGGGTGAATCTGGGCAAGAACAAGACCAGCCCCGACGCCGCCGCCGATTATGTGCGGGGCGTGGAAACCCTCGGCCCCTATGCGGACTATCTGGTGGTCAACGTCTCATCGCCCAATACGCCGGGCCTGCGCGCCTTGCAGGGGCGGGCAGAGTTGGCGGCCCTGCTGACGGCGGTCAAGGCGGCCCGCGACAGCCTGGATGAGCGTCCGCCCCTGTTGCTCAAAATCGCCCCCGATCTGACCGGAGAGGACAAGGCGGATATCGCCGCCGTGGTCCTGGATCTGGGCATCGACGGGCTGATTGCCACCAATACCACAATCACCCGCCCGGACAATCTGACGTCGCCCCATCGGGGGGAGAGTGGCGGCCTCAGCGGTCAACCGCTCACCGATTTGTCGGCCCGGGTGCTGGCGGACATGTACCGATTGACCGGGGGCCGTCTGCCGTTGATCGGGGTGGGTGGCATTGCCAATGGGCAGCAAGCCTATGCCCGCATCCGGGCCGGAGCCTCCCTGGTCCAGATCTATTCGGCCATGGTCTACGCGGGGCCGGGATTGGTGGCGCGAATCAAGGGCGAGCTGAGTGCGTTGCTGACCGCCGATGGGTTCGGCAGCGTCATGGATGCCGTCGGCGCGGACCACAAGTAAAGTTCAAGTAAATCAAAAAAAGACCGCGCGACAGGGGGAAATCGTCGCGCGGTCAAAGGGGTGTGTTCCAAGAGCACGAGGAAAAAGTCACTCATCATGACTTGATCCTGACACGGGAATTAGGGGAATTCGGAGGAGCAACCCCCGTGTCTGTGTGATTTGAATGTATAACTTTGGCCTAAAAGTGTCAATAATTAAATTACATATTAGATAATGTGAATAACAGTTTTTTTGAATGTTCTTATTTACTTGGCGGAATCGGGCGGTGTCTCCGAGGGGGCGATTCCGAGGACCGCGGCGGCCCGGTCGGCGGCGGGCAGGGATTGCAATTTTTGATAGAATTCAATGTTTTGCATAACTTTTGGGGGCGAAAGAACCCGCCCGCAGATTTCCGCTGCCTGATCCATCTGTCCGGCCAATCCGTGGATCAGCGCCAGATTGAGCACCACCCGGGGCGTGGCCTCGGGGGCCGTTGCGACCGGCGTGAGGGTGCGCAGGGCCTCGTCGAATTCCCCGTCCAAGGCCATGGACAAGGCCAGATTGTTGGTCAGGGAACTGTTGCCGGGGGCTTTTTCCAAGCCGTCCACATAGGCCGTTTGAGCCTCATCGTGGCGGGCCAGCAGATCGAGGGATACGCCGAGACCGCTGTAGACTCGGGGGTCATCGGGCAGCAGCTGCGCCGCAGCCTGGAATTGGGGCAGGGCGTCGCCGGGATTGCCAGTCCCGATCAGCGCCTTGCCCAGGCCGAGCCGGGCGGTCGGGTTGTCGGGGGCGAGGGCGACGGCCCGGGTGAAGGCGGCGGCGGCCTGGGGGTGATCGCCCAGCGCCTCCGCCGTCGCTCCCAGTTCCAGCAGCGGGGCCAGATTGTCAGGTTCCATGCGGTGGGCGCGCTCGTACATGCGTCCGGCACTGACCAGATCGCCGCCGCGCCGGGTGATGTCGGCGACCCGCATCACCTGGGCCAAATCGGCCGCGTGGTTGTCGCGGGCGCGTTCCTCCGCCGTCGGCACCGGACCGGCGCAGCCCGCCGTCAGCAACAACAGCGGCAGGATTGTCAACAATACGCGGTACGCCATGGAAATAGGACCTCAATGTGGGGAATACTTGTGATTCCGAAACAATCCCCTTATACATGAAAACACCTTATGGGACAGGGGGGCTTTGTTCCCGGGTCCACTTCGTGGAGGCAAGCTTGAAAGAGCAATACCTGGATCTGACCAAGCTGATTGAACGCCTGCACCGGCGTTTTCTGGACGTGCTGCGCGCCGAGTTGAATCGCCTGGGAATCAAGGAAATCAATGGTGTGCAGGCACTGCTGTTGGCCAATATCGGCGACGAGGACATTGTCATCCGGGATCTGGTCGAGCGCGGCTACTACCAGGGCTCCAACGTTTCCTACAACATCAAGAAGCTGGTCGATTTCGGCTATCTGGAGCAGGAGCGGGTCGAACACGACCGGCGCTCGGTGCGGGTCAGCCTGACCCAGAAATCCAAGGATCTGGTGGCCCACATCCGCGACATGGAAGAACGCAACGCCGCCGCTCTGGCCGAGGAAGGGCTGGATGGCGAGGAGATCAAGGCGGCCTTCAAGACCCTGCGCCGCCTGGAACGCACCTGGGCCGACTATATCCAATATGGCGATTTCTGAGCTTGCTCGGGTCGGGCGCGCACTGGGACGCGGTCTATGGCAAGAAAGCCAGCCACGGGGTTTCGTGGTTCCAGTCCTTCCGGCCCGTAAAAATGCAGCGGCCTGCCGGTGCAACGCTATAGCGCCGAAACCCTGACCGCCCGCCTCGGCGATGGCTTCTACCTGGTCGAGGGCCTGGAAGAAGTGCACCACACCCCGAAAGGCGGCAGCCAACGGTTTTCGTATGCGTTGGTACGGGTTGGGGGGTGAAAGTGAAATGAGGTGTTCTATTTAATGCCCAGCCCCTGAAAATAGGGCCACCGTCTCTTCGTCGGACAGGTCGTGGATGTGCTTCAGATAATGCAACCCGACCTTCGGCGCGTCGGCTTTGCCTGGCGACCCACAGGCTGGAAAAACATGCCGAACGCCTCGTCGAACGGACGACTGGGGCGATACCCGCCCGTCGCGCCACGCCGACCGACGTAGGGGCCGACGTGGCGTATTCTGGTGGGACGGTGCTCAGACCGTCACCGCCTGCGGCTTTCCTCTTTCCCGTTTGACGAACAGCTTGTTCAGGGCGTTCACATAAGCCTTGGCCGAGGCGACCAGAGTGTCCGTATCGGCCCCCTGGCCGTTGACGGAGCGGCCGTCTTCTTCCAGCCGCACGGTAACTTCCGCCTGCGCATCGGTGCCGCCGGTGATGGCATGGACCTGGTACAATTGCAGGCGCGCCTGATTGGGCACCAGTTCCTTGATGCATTTGAAGGCGGCGTCCACCGGACCGTCCCCGCTGCCGACGGTGGAGAACATCTTGCCGTCAATTTCCAGCTCCATGGCCGCCACCGGAGGATTGTGCTTGGTGCCGCACTTGATCTCCATGGCGATCAGTTTCACCCGGTCATTGGTGCGCACCACCTCGTCATCGACGATGGCCATCAAATCCTCGTCGAACACGTCCTTTTTGCGGTCGGCCAGGTGCTTGAAGCGAACGAAGGCGTCGTTGATCGCGTTGTCGCCCAACTCGTAGCCCAATTCGCGCAGCTTGTCCTTGAAGGCGGCGCGGCCGGAATGTTTGCCCAGCACCAGGGTGGACTTGCTCAGGCCGACGGATTCCGGGGTCATGATTTCATAGGTTTCGGCATTTTTCAGCATGCCGTCCTGATGAATCCCGGACTCATGGGCGAAAGCGTTGGCCCCGACAATGGCCTTGTTGGGTTGCACGTTGAAGCCGGTAATGCTCGACAACAGCCGCGAGGCGCGGGTGATCTGCGTGGTGTCGATGCCGGTGACGAAGGGCATGTGGTCGTGGCGGGTGCGCAGGGCCATGACCACTTCCTCCATGGCCGCGTTGCCGGCCCGCTCGCCGATGCCGTTGATGGTGCATTCCACCTGCCGCGCCCCGGCCCCCACGGCGGCCAGGGAATTGGCCACCGCCAGTCCCAAGTCATTATGGCAATGCACCGAGATAATGGCCTTGTCGATGTTTGGCACCCGGTCATACAACATGCGGATCAGGGACGAAAATTCGTCGGGAATGGCATAGCCGACGGTGTCGGGGATGTTGATGGTCCCGGCCCCGGCGGCGATGGCGGCCTCGACGCAGCGGCACAGGAAATCATGCTCGGTGCGCGAACCGTCCTCGGCCGACCATTCCACGTCGTCGACCAGATTGCGGGCATGGGTGACGCTGGAGGTCACCATTTCCAACACTTTCTCTGGGGCCATCAGCAATTTGTACTTCATGTGCAGCGGGCTGGTGGAGATGAAGGTATGGATGCGCTTGCGGGGGGCCGGGGCGACCGCTTCGGCGCAGCGGTCGATGTCGCCGCGAGTCGCCCGGGCCAGGCCACAGACGACGGAATTCTTGACTGTGCGGGCGACTTCGCGCACCGCCTCGAAGTCGCCGTCAGAAGCGATGGGGAATCCGGCCTCAATCACATCGACGCCCAGGTCTTCCAGGGCTTTGGCGATGCGCAATTTCTCGTCCAGATTCATGGAGCAACCGGGCGACTGCTCGCCGTCGCGCAAGGTGGTATCGAAAACAATCACACGATTGGATTCAGTGATGGCGTTCATGGTTCAGGTCCTTCAATCGAAAATATCACGGGATGGGATGGCGATCCCCTGAGCGGCTGTCGGCAAACGACGGAGTGTTGCGGCTCAGGGGCGCGTAAGTCGAAGGAGCCCGTCCAGAAGCAGGGCGCGCGGCAACAGGCGGGATGCAGCAGCATCCTCAGCAGTCGGAATCATGACCGTGAAAGGGACGGCGGTCATCGTTGGAGTCCGTTTCCTGTGCGTTGCGAAAATCGACGTTTCTAAAATAAGGGGACGGGGGAGGGGCCTGTCAATGGAAAATGCACCGAAGAGGCTGGCCGCTGTCTCGAAGGATGGGGTTATGCTTTTTCAGGCGGTAGCCCAGCCTGAACGAGATGGCGTCCCATGCCCACCCAAAAGCTATCGACAGAATCTGAAAAAAGTTATTATTTTTCAGTTAATTATATTGTAGTGAGGCGTGATTTTGGATGCGCACGGATGGACCTGAATCATTCCCACTCAATGGTCCCCGGCGGCTTCGAGGTGATGTCATACGTCACCCGGTTGATGCCCTTCACCTCGTTGATGATGCGATTGCTCACCCGGGCCAGGAAGGCCATGTCGAAGTGGTAGAAGTCCGCCGTCATGCCATCGGTCGAGGTGACGGCGCGCAGGGCGCAGGCGTAGTCGTAGGTGCGGGCGTCACCCATCACGCCAACGGTCTGTACCGGCAGCAGCACGGCGAAGGCCTGCCAGATGGCATCATAGAGCCCGGCGTTGAGAATCTCTTCGCGGTAGATGGCGTCGGCCCGTCGCAACACGTCGAGCTTCTCGCGGGTGATCGGCTGACCGGGAATGCGGATGGCCAGACCAGGGCCGGGGAACGGATGGCGGCCGACAAAGGCCTCCGGCAATCCTAGTTCCCGGCCCAGGGCACGCACCTCGTCCTTGAACAGTTCGCGCAGCGGCTCGACCAGTTTCATGTTCATGCGGTCGGGCAGGCCCCCCACGTTATGGTGCGACTTGATGGTCACCGAGGGGCCGCCGATGAACGACACGGATTCGATGACATCCGGATAAAGGGTCCCCTGGGCCAGGAAATCAGCCCCGCCAATGTTCTTGGCCTCTTGTTCAAAAACATCAATGAACAGGCTGCCGATGGCCTTGCGCTTTTTCTCCGGGTCGGTCTGCCCCTCAATGGCTTTGAGGAACATGTCGGAGGCGTCGCGGTGCACCAGCGGAATATTGTAGTGGTCGCGGAACAGACTGACCACTTCCTCCGGTTCGTCCTGGCGCATGAATCCGTGATCGACGAACACGCAGGTCAACTGATCGCCGATGGCCTCGTGCAGCAGCACCGCCACCACCGAGGAATCAACGCCGCCGGACAGGCCGCAAATGACCCGGCCCGACCCCACCTGCTCGCGGACTTTGGCGATAGCCTGGGACTTGAAGTGGGCCATGGTCCAGTCGCCGCCACAGCCGCAAACCCGATGGGTGAAATTTTCCAACAGCTTGGCCCCGTGCGGCGTATGCACCACCTCGGGATGGAATTGCAGGCCATAGAAGTGCTTTTCGTCGTTGGCGATGGCGGCATAGGGCGAGCCCTGGGAAGTGGCCACGGCGCGGAAGCCAGGCGGGATGGCGTCAATGCGGTCGCCGTGGCTCATCCAGACCTGTTCCTTCGAGCCCACCTCCCAGACCCCATGGAACAGCGCGCAGTCTTCCACCACGTCCACATAAGCGCGGCCGAATTCCCGATGGTTGGATTCTTCCACCCTGCCGCCCAACTGGGCGCAGATGGTCTGTTCGCCGTAACAGATGCCGAGCAGCGGCAGGCCCATGTCAAACAATTCCTGCGGCGCCCGTGGGGTGTCGGTGAGAGTCACCGAGGCCGGGCCACCGGACAGGATGACGCCGCGCGGGTCATAGGCGCGGATGCTTTCGGCGGTCACCTTGTTGAACGGATGGATCTCCGAATAGACCCCGCTTTCCCGCACCCGTCGGGCAATCAACTGGGTGACCTGGGAGCCAAAATCAATAATCAGGATACGGTCGGACATGGACAAGCTGGAACCTCGCGCTGGGTCATTGGCGGAGAATAAACGGTCAGATGTTCTACCCCGTCCGCTCCAGAATGGCACAGAAAAAACCGTCGGTGCCGTGGTCGGCGGGGGTCAATTGCAGATAGGGGCTCTCGGTCGGGCAGGGGCCGTCCAGCACATCCCGCCAGACCTCGGCCACCGGGATCGGGTGAAAGCCCGAATGGTCGTCGAGAAAGCGGCTGACCTGCTGTTCGTTTTCCTCGCCGAGCAGGGAGCAGGTGGCGTAAATCAGCCGACCGCCGGTCTGCACCATGCGGGCGGCATGGCTTAGAATGGACTGTTGGCGACGGATCAGGGCTTTCAGGTCGTCGGCGCTCAGATGATTTTTCTGCTCCGGTTTGCGCCGCCAGGTGCCGCTGCCGCTGCACGGCGCGTCGATCAGCACCCGCTGGGCCAGATCCCGGTTGCGTTCTACCCAGCGATCCTGTTCCGAGGACAGGGTGCGGCGGATGACGCCGGTGCGGATGCCGGCCCGGACCAGCCGATTGTCCATGCGATGCAGTCGTTTGGCGGAGGTGTCGCAGGCGAAAATCCGGCCATGCACATTGTCGGGCCGCCCCGGCGTGGTGCCCATGGTGGCGGCCAGTGCGAGGGTCTTGCCCCCGGCTCCGGCGCAGAAATCCACCACCGTCATGCCGTAGCGCGCATCCACCAGCAAGGAGAGAATCTGCGAGCCCTCGTCCTGGACCTCGACGCGGCCCTCGCGAAAGAGGTCGAGGCCGCCCAACCGGACCCGCCCGGTGAGGCGCAATCCGATAGGCGAAAAGGGAGTCCTCTCGGCGAAAAGGCCTTCGGCGGTCAGGGCCTCGCGGGCCTCGTCGCGGGTGCTTTTAAGGGTATTGACCCGCAGGTCCAGCGCCGCCGGTTGATTAAGCGCTTGCATCTGCCGTTCCAGATCGTCCCCCCAACGCTCCTGAAGCGAAACTTCCATCCATTGGGGAAATTCATGGGCCACCCAAACGGGCATGTCGGCGTGGCGAAAGGTTTGGCCTTCGAGCTGTTCGGCCAAAGCCCGCTCATGGGCGGTCAACAGGTCGGGACAGTGGCGGTTGCCGTTGAACAGCTCCGACATCTGGGCTGCGTTCTGTTCGTTGTTCAGGATCAGGTCGGAGATCATCCGGGCGCGCAGCCGCGTGGGGCCATCCAGCGGCTTGGAAGTGGGGAAGCTGGACCAGATCCGGTCGACCCACCAGTCGAGGCCGCTGCGACGGCGGATTTGCTGATAGACCAACTCGCTGATGGCACGGCGGTCGCGGGAGCCGACAAAGCGACGACTGCGGAAAAAACCGTCCATCAGTGCCTCGACCGGCTGCTGGCCCCGTTCCGCCTCCTGGAGCAACTCGATGGCTGACTTGATGCGCGCGCCGGGCGTCACGAGGTCAGGTGCCGATGCGGTAGTTGGGAGCCTCGCGGGTGATGGTCACGTCATGAACATGGCTTTCCCGCAGACCGGCATTGGTAATGCGGCGGAACTGACAGTTGCTCTGCATTTCGGGGATGGTGGCATTGCCGGTGTAGCCCATGGCAGCGCGCAGCCCCCCCATCAACTGATGCACCACCTGTCCGGCCGGACCCTTGTAGGGGACGCGGCCTTCGATGCCTTCCGGCACCAGCTTCAGATTGTCCGACACGTCCTGCTGGAAATAGCGGTCGGCGGAGCCCTTGGCCATGGCCCCCAGGGAGCCCATGCCGCGATAGGACTTATAGGAACGGCCCTGATAGAGGAAGACCTCGCCCGGGCTTTCGTCGGTCCCGGCGAGCAGTGAGCCGATCATCACGCTGTCGGCCCCGGCGGCGATGGCCTTGGCCACGTCCCCGGAATACTTGATACCGCCATCGGCGATGCAGGGTACCCCCGCCGCCCGGCAGGCGACCGCCGTTTCCATGACGGCGGTCAATTGCGGCACGCCGACCCCGGCCACCATGCGGGTGGTGCAGATGGAGCCCGGCCCGATGCCGATCTTGACCGCATCGGCTCCGGCGTCGATCAGCGCCTTGGCGGCATCGGCGGTGGCGATGTTGCCGGCAATGACCTGCACCCGGTTGGAAATCTTCTTGATATAGGCAACGGCTTCGAGAACGCCTTTGGAGTGGCCGTGGGCGGTGTCGACCACCAACACATCCACCGAGGCGTCGATCAAGGCTTCGGCGCGGGCAAAGCCGTTGGCGCCGACCCCGGTGGCCGCCGCCACCCGCAGGCGGCCCTGTTCATCCTTGCAGGCATTGGGGAAGGTCTTGGCTTTTTCAATGTCCTTGACGGTGATCAGGCCAATGCAGCGGAAATCGTCATCCACCACCAGCAGCTTCTCGATGCGGTGCTGATGGAGCAGCCGTTTGGCCTCCTCCATGTCGACGCCCTCGCGCACGGTGACCAGCGGACATTGGTCCGTATGGCGGGTCATCAGTTCTTGCACCTGTTGCGCGGGATTGATGGCGAAACGTACATCGCGGTTGGTCAGAATGCCGCGCAGCACGCCGCCCTTCTCGACCACCGGAATACCGGAAAAATGGTGCGCCGTCATGAGGTCCAGCGCATCGGACAGGCAGGCGTCGGGGGTGATGGTCATGGGATCGACGACCATGCCGGACTCGAACTTCTTGACCGCCCGGACTTCATTGGCCTGCTCGGCAGGGTCGAGATTTTTGTGGATGACGCCGATGCCGCCGCCCTGGGCCATGGCGATGGCCATGTTGCGTTCGGTCACCGTGTCCATGGCGGCGGAGATCATCGGAATCCCGAGACGGATGCTGCGGGTCAACTGGGTCGTGGTATCCGCTTCCGCCGGTAGAACGGACGATGCCGCCGGGACCAGCAAGACGTCATCGAACGCCAAAGCCTCGGGAATGTTCATAATGCCTCCATGCGCGTTTGGCCGCACAGAATACACCAGCCCGCCCGGATGCCAAGCAGGCTTTGTTAGGGCCTCAGTCCGTTGGATTTTCTGCCCGAAATCCGGTGGCGATGACGTAAATCTCCGACGAATCGGCGCGGCTCGACGGCGGCTTGGCATGGCGCACGGTGCGGAACATCTGTTTCATTCGGGCCAGCAATTGGGTTTCTGTGCCGCCCTGAAAGACCTTGGCCACGAATCCCCCGCCCGGGGCCAGGACCTCGGCGGCAAATTCCAGCGCGGCATCGACCAGCCCCATGATTCGCAGGTGATCGGTCGGGGCATGGCCGGTGACCGGGGCCGCCATGTCGCTGACCACCCAGTCGCAGGGGCCGTCAAGCGCCGCCTTCAGGCGATCAGGCGCGCTGGGGTCCATGAAATCCAGATGCAGCACCGTGGCCCCGGGGAGTTCGTCCATTTCGGCGATATCCAGGGCCACCACCTGACCCTGTTTGCCCACGGCGGCGAGCAGCACCTGGGTCCAGCCGCCGGGGGCCGCGCCGAGATCGACGACCCGCATTCCCGGCTTGATCAGGTGATATTTCTGATCCAGTTCCAGCAGCTTGAAGGCGGCCCGGGAGCGATAGCCGCGCTTGCGGGCTTCCAGCACGTAAGGGTCGTTGAGTTGCCGCTGGAGCCAACGGGTGGACGAGATCTTGCGTCCCTTGGCGGTGCGGACGCGCACCGTCTTGCTGCGACCGGCCAGACCGCCCGGCCCCTTGCCGCTCCGTTTCTTCGAAGGCCCCGACGTCATGGCTGGCCCGTGCTACCGGCGACGACAGGCAGGCGGAGGGGGCCGAAAACGTAGCCATCGGCGGTCATCATGTCGAGCAGCAGGCCCTCGCGGATGCCCCGGTCGGCGATGCGCAGCCGACCCACCGGCCAACGGCGACACAGGGCTTCGAGAATGGCGCAACCGGCGACCACCAGATCGGCCCGACCGCGCCCGATGGCCGGAATTTCAGCCCGTTGGTCACAGGACATGGAACAGAGCTTCTCCCGCGCCACTTCCAGGTCGGAAAATTTCATGCTCATGCCATCGACCCGCGAGCGGCAATACTGGTGCAGCTTCAAATGCACCGCGCCGAGGGTGGTTACCGTGCCCGAGGTGCCCACCATCTGCACCCGCTTGCGGGCCACTTCTTCGGAAATGCAGTGGTCGCGGTCGAAGCGCATCAGATCCCCTTCGACCTTCGACATCATGGCGCGATAGACCTTTTGCGGCACCGGGTCGCAGTCGAAGTTCTCGGTCAGGGTGACGACGCCGTGCGGCAGGGAAATAGCCCCGAGAACCTTGGGCAGGCCGCGCCGGGGGATCTCCGCCCACAGCAGTTCGGTAGAGCCGCCGCCAATATCGAACACCAGCGCCTTGCGGTGGTGCCGATCAAGCAGCGGCGCACAACCGCGCAGGGCCAGATTGGCTTCTTCCAGCGGCGTGATGGCTTCCATGCGCAGGCCGGTCTCGTGGCTGACCCGGGCGACGAATTCCGGCCCGTTGACGGCGCGGCGGCAGGCCTCGGTGGCGACGCTGCGGACTTGTCGGATATTGTCTCGGCGCTCGATCCGCTCGGCACAGATCTTGAGCGCTTCCAGCGCCCGGTCCATGGCCTGCTCGGACAAACGGCCGCTGTGCGACAGTCCCTCGCCCAACCGCACGATGCGCGAAAAGGAATCGACCACCCGAATGCCGCGCGGGCAGGGTTTGGCGATCAGCAGGCGGCAGTTGTTGGTGCCCAGGTCGATGGCCGCATAGAGCCCCTGCTCCGAGGCAGGGGGTTGAACGCTGTCCCCTCGGGTCGGAGGGGTGAGGGGAACCGCCGTGGGTGTCTCCATGAACGTCAGGGGCCTAAGCTGTCATTGGTCGATGTTCTTTTTATGACCATACGCCAAGAATCCGCCGAACCCAAGGAGAACCACGCATCCCGCTGCACGACCCGACATTGGGGCTTGTGGGAGCATGGGCTTTTTGCTAGTAAAGGCGCCTTCGCTCGATGGGGTGTAGCTCAATTGGTAGTAGCGCCTGATTCTGGTTCAGGAGGTTGAGGGTTCGATTCCTTCCACCCCAGCCATCGAGACAATTATCTAAATCAATATATTGATGGATGTCTGTGCTCTGAGATGGGCTGGCGGCGCGGATCGCGGCTCAGTATGAGGGTATCGTTTGCCATCAACAGGGTCCTCACCCCGCGCCGCAGCCAATGGAGGCGTGTCGAAGGGGCGGCTACAGAGTCGGCAATCCCACGAATCCGGGATGTTGCGGCGGGTCGGCGGGTTTGGGGTAGACGCCGCTGACCCGGGCCGCGGTGGGGCCGGTCGCACAGGCCGCCAGCATGTCGTTGACCCGATCCACCGGGCCGCTGAACAGGGCTTCCACCGACCCATCCCGCCGATTGCGGACCCATCCGTTCAGGCCCCGGCGTTGCGCCTCGGCGGTCGTCCAGCCGCGAAACCAGACCCCTTGCACCCGGCCTTCGATGCGCACCAGAACTGATTTTTGTTCAATCATTCAAATTCGAGGATAATCTGATCCACGGAAAGGCTATCCCCTTGCTTCGCATGGGCTTTCTTGATCACGCCATCGCGTGCGGCGCGCAGGACGTTTTCCATCTTCATGGCTTCGATGACCGCCAGTTCCTCGCCTTCCTTGACGTCCCGGCCTTCTTCGACCGCCACCGAAAGCAACAGTCCCGGCATGGGCGAAAGCAGATAGCGGGACATATCCGGCGGCTCTTTGTGCGGCATCAGTTCTTGCAGGCTGGCGGTTTTAGGCGACATGATCAGGGCATCGGCCTGCGATCCGGCATGGAACATGCGATAGCCGAAGCTGTGGCGCTCCACCTGCACATAGACCGGGCGGGTGTTGATCTTGGCCCGGAACAGCGTTTCTCCAAACTGCCATTGGCTGAGCACCTGATAGGGTTCCTTGTCGATCACGATATGGAACCCGCCGTCGATGACGCTGACCTCGATCTCGTAGCGATGCTCTCCCACATAGCCGACCCATTCGTAGCCCACCTGGCGCTCGCGACCGGGAATTTGCCCGGAAATCTGGGAGGCACGGATCTGGAAAGCCTGATGAATGAAGGTGGCCACGGAAACCAGCAGCTTGGGATCGTCATGGGGCACATCCGCCGGGTGGAAGCCGTCCGGATATTCCTCGGCGATGAGGTTGGTGTTGATCCGTCCCGACAAAAAGCGGGGGTGCGCCATCAAGGCGGCGAGGAAGCTGATATTGTGCGAGACTCCGCGAATATGGAATTCATCCAACGACCGCTGCATGTGCTGAATGGCGTGGTCCCGGTCGGCCCCGTAGGTCACCAGCTTGGCGATCATCGGGTCGTAATACATGGAAATCTCGCCGCCCTCTTCGACGCCGGTGTCGACGCGCACGTATTTGGTTTCTTTCGGCGGCACGTAGTTGGTCAGGCGACCAATGGACGGTAAAAAGTTGCGGAACGGGTCCTCGGCATAAATCCGCGATTCGATGGCCCATCCGCGGATCGACACGCCGCTTTGGTCGAACGGCAATTTCTCCCCGGCGGCAATGCGGATCATCCATTCGACCAGATCAAGGCCGGTGATCAATTCGGTGACCGGATGCTCCACCTGCAAACGGGTGTTCATTTCCAGAAAGAAGAAATTGCGGTCCTTGTCGACGATGAATTCCACCGTGCCGGCGGATTTGTAGTTCACGGCCTTGGCCAGGGCCACCGCCTCGGCCCCCATCGCCTTGCGCACCGCAGGGGTGAGGAAGGCCGACGGGGCCTCCTCGATGACCTTTTGGTGGCGGCGCTGGATGGAGCATTCGCGCTCGCCTAGATACACCGTGTTGCCGAAGCTGTCGGCCAGGATTTGGATTTCGATATGGCGCGGCTCTTCGATGAATTTCTCCACGAACACCCGGTCGTCGCCAAAGCTCGATGCAGCCTCGGAACGGGAGCGTTGCAGGCCGTCGCGACATTCCTCGTCGTTCCAGGCAATGCGCATGCCCTTGCCGCCGCCACCGGCGGAGGCCTTGAGCATCACCGGGTAGCCAATCTGGTTGGCGATTTTGACCGCATCGTCAATATCTGAAACGGCATCGGGATGGCCGGGGACGCAACTCACCCCCGCAGCATTGGCCAGCTTTTTGGAGGTGATCTTGTCGCCCATGGCGTCCATGGCGTCGGGGCCGGGACCGATCAGCACGATCCCCTCTGCTTCGAGACGGCGGGCGAAGGCGGCATTTTCCGACAGGAAGCCATATCCCGGATGGATGGCCTCGGCACCGGTGTCACGGCAGGCCTTGATGATGTTATCGGCCACCAAATACGACTGATTGGTCGGGGCAGGGCCGATACAGACCTTTTCATCGGCCATGTCGGCATGCAGGGCATCCTTGTCGGCCTCCGAATGGACCGCGACGGTGGCGATGCCCATTTTCTTGGCCGTCTTCATCACCCGGCAGGCGATTTCCCCACGATTGGCGATCAGGATTTTTTTGAACATGATGCTTTCTCCCTGATCAAAGCGGTATGTTGCCGTGTTTGCGCCAGGGGTTTTTGACCTCCTTGTTGCGCAACATGGCCAGCGACCGACAGACCCGCTTGCGGGTTTCGTGCGGCATGATCACGTCGTCGATGAATCCCCGGTGTCCCGCAATGAACGGATTGGCGAACTTCTGCCGATATTCCTCCGTGCGGGCGGCAATTTTCTCGGCGTTGCCCAGGTCCTGACGGAAAATGATTTCCACCGCGCCCTTCGGTCCCATCACGGCGATTTCCGCCGTCGGCCAGGCGAAATTCACGTCGCCGCGCAGATGCTTGGAGCTCATCACATCGTAGGCCCCGCCATAGGCCTTGCGGGTGATCACCGTGACCTTGGGCACCGTGGCTTCGGTGAAGGCATAGAGCAGCTTCGCCCCGTGCTTGATGATGCCGCCGTATTCCTGGTCGGTGCCGGGCATGAAGCCGGGCACATCGACGAAGGTGACGATGGGGATATTGAAGGCATCGCAAAACCGCACGAACCGCGCGGCCTTGCGGGCGGAATCGATATCCAGGCAACCGGCCAGCACCATCGGCTGATTGGCCACGATGCCCACCGTCGAGCCTTCCATGCGCCCGAATCCGATGATGATGTTGGCCGCGAAAGCCGGTTGAATCTCGAAAAAGTCATTCTCGTCAACGACCTTGGTGATCAGTTCCTTCATGTCATAGGGCTTGTTCGGATTGCCCGGCACGATGGTGTCGAGAGAGACATTGTGCCGGTCCGCCGGGTCCGGCGTCGGACGGATGGGGGCCTTGTCCTTGTTGCTGGAGGGCAGAAAATCGACAAAGCGGCGCAGCATCAACAGCGCCTCCACATCGTTTTCGAAGGCCACGTCGGCCACCCCGGACTTGGAGGAATGGGTCAAGGCCCCCCCCAACTGCTCGGCGGTGACTTCTTCGTGGGTCACCGTTTTCACCACCTCGGGGCCGGTGACAAACATGTAGGACGTATCCTGAACCATGAAGATGAAGTCGGTCATGGCCGGGGAATAGACCGCTCCCCCGGCGCAGGGCCCCATGATGACGGAGATCTGTGGGATGACGCCCGAGGCCAGCACATTGCGCTCAAATACCTCCGCGTAACCGGCCAGGGAGTCGACCCCTTCCTGGATGCGGGCCCCGCCGGAATCGTTCAGCCCGATGACCGGCGCGCCGACCTCCATGGCCCGATCCATGATCTTGGTGATCTTGGCGGCGTGGCTCTCCGAAAGGGAGCCGCCGAAAACCGTGAAATCCTGGCTGAAGATGAAAACCAGGCGCCCGTTGACCGTACCGTAACCGGTCACCACCCCGTCCCCGGGGGTCTTGTTGTCGGCCATCCCGAAATCGGTGCAGCGATGCTCGACGAACATGTCCCACTCCTCGAAGGAGCCGGGATCGAGAAAAAGATCAATGCGCTCGCGAGCCGTCAGCTTGCCTTTGCTGTGTTGCGCGTCAATCCGGCGTTGTCCGCCGCCAAGCCGCGCCAGTTGACGCTTTTCGTCTAGTTTGCGGATGATATCGTGCATGGATCTCCCCTCGGATTTGTGCGCACCGAACGGCAATATCATGTAATAGCACGTCAAATCCATGCTGCACCAGCGAAAAGAATTCGCAGGGGCAAAACGGCCTGTGGATCAGCCGCCCTTTTTCCCCTGGGCGCGGATGGCGGCGATCAATTGCGCCATTTCCGGGCTCGCGGATTCCGGCAGGGGGTGGTCGGGGTCCGTTTGTCGCCGTTGGAGGGCGGAGATCAGAGCCTGGATCGGACGGATCAGGCCCTTGCGGATCAGGGTCATGATCAGATAGGCCATGACGAAAACCATCACCATCAGGAATCCGGTTATTTCGACGATGGTACGGATCGAGCGTTCTTTTTGGCGCGTCAGGTCAAAAACCGTTTCCACCACCCCCAAGGTCTCACCCTCGCGGATGTGCACCCGGTTTGCATCCTTGTGACAATAGCCGCACTCCTTGTCGGCCCGGATGGGCGACCAATAGGTC
Source organism: Magnetospira thiophila (assembly GCF_054657015.1). Taxonomy (NCBI): domain Bacteria; kingdom Pseudomonadati; phylum Pseudomonadota; class Alphaproteobacteria; order Rhodospirillales; family Thalassospiraceae; genus Magnetospira; species Magnetospira thiophila. Next base: position 1,120,910 of record NZ_BAAHXF010000002.1, on the reverse strand, counting down.
AGCAGAACGCCATCTACCAAAGAGGCCGGTTTGCCGCTCTCCAGGACCTGGGTGATTTGAGGTCGGTCGGCCTGTCGGCCCTCGACGGCGGAAAACTGCGCTTCGATCAGCGGCGAGCGAATGACGCGAAAGCGATAGGTTTGACCGGCGCTAAATCGGGCATAGAGTTCTTCAATCTTGGCAGGGACCCCCTCCAGGCCCACTTTCGAGTCCTGGATCATCGCCTCCTTGGTGGTCAACATGGTCAACTTGATCATGTTGGAGAGTTCGTCCGAAACCATCCGCGCATGTTCGCGGGCGACCGCCGTGTCGTGCTCGTACAGCCGATAGGGCAGCAGGGCCAGCAGCCCGCCCAACGTGACCACCACCATGAATGCGATGGATCGAAGAAGCTTTTTTTCCATGCTGCCTTTCCTGTCCGAGTCGGTCCGGGATACTTTTCCGGAGGCAAGCCTACGCGAAAATGCCCGCCCTGGAATTGCTCTTGATCAAACCTCGGACGGAGAAAGCAGGGCGAACAGCCGCGCGGCGGCCTCGAAATCCGCCCGCAATTCCGCCCGATGGGCCAGCGCCTCGTCGTCTTCGCCCCATTTTTCCATCTGATAGGTCTCGTCGATCTGCGAAACATCAAAGGCCTGCCCGGCATCCAGGTGCCCCTCGGCCAGGGCCAGGGCGATGGCCAGGGACCCGGCGGAGCGGGCGGCGGCGGAGAGGGCCGAGAGGTGAAAGGAATCCAGCGTTTCCAATGCGGCGCGCAGACACGCCAGGGCGGTATCCGGTTGAGGAATGGCCAGCACCCCGTCGGTGATGGTCAGCCGCGCCCCATGTCGCGCCGCCAGCCAGTCGAGCAGGGGGTCCCAGGCGGCGGCCTGTCGGGCCACCAGATCGGCCGGGAATTTCGCACGGTAACACAATAAGTCGGTTCCCGCATAGGCCAGCAGGTGGTCGATGACCTCCTGTCGCACCACTGAAATACGGTCAATGGCGGTACAGGTCAGGCGCATCAGCGGCATCCGATGGGGACGGATTTCCGTCTCCTGGGCCGCCCATTCGGCGGCGATGGCCTCGGCCAGCCCTTGTTGCGCCACAACCAGCGCCGCCCCTTCGGGAGTCTTGATCGGTCGACCGTCGAGCAAAACGGCGAAACCGCCGCCGGAGGCGGGACCGGCGGCGGCCTGTTTATAAAAGCGGCGCTTAGCCCTCATGCTTCGACAAGCTCATGCTTCGACAAGCTCAGCATGAGGGTGGGGGAACGCCTCAGCATGAGGGTGGGGGAACGCCTCACCCTGAGCCTGTCGAAGGGAGAGGGGCAGGATCGCCTCCCGCATATCAATTGCCGAACAAACCCTTGAGCGCCCCACCGAGACCCTCTTCCTTCTTGGGTTCGGTTTGGGCTGGGGCAGGTTCGGCTTTTTTCTCGGTCTTGGGGATCGGCTTGCCCAGCGCCACCAGACAGGGATAATCGGCCCCTTCTTCGTCCATCACGCCGGAAGCATCGAGCAGTTTTTCACCAATGATGCTCAAACCGCCGGTGGCGACGCCGAGCACCGCCTTGCCTGCGGTCTTGGCGACGCCCTTTTCATCAATACCGACTCCGGGATTCGCCAACGTGCCGCTCAGTTTGACCAATTTGGCCACGCCGCCCGCGCCGACGCCGACGGCGTCCTTCATCTGCGGATTGATGCTGATATCCAACTCCTCGGTTTTCAGGTTGATTTCGCCATCCCCCTGAATGGTCTGTTCGGAGGTTTCGACGGCGATCCCCTTGCTCAGTTTGGCCAGTCCGTTGGTGATCTTGGCGTTGATTACGGCACAGGCCAGCTTGGAGTCCTTTTTCTCGCCGGTCAGGGTCGGCAGCAGGTTAGTCAGCAGATTACCGCCTGCCAGATCAATCAACGCATTGTCAATGGTGCCCTGGCCCACGTCGACCAGCAGTTGGCCGTTGAGACTGCCCATCAGCGCCGCCACCGAACCTCCGGCTCCGGTCAATTTGATCGTCACGTCGGTCGGTGCGCCCTTGATCAGGTCCTGCCCAGCCAGAGTCGAGGCCATGGTTCCGGTCATCAGCTTGGCAATCTTGAGGTCGGTATTGAGGTTTGCTGTTTTGCCCGAGGAGCCGTCCAACACCACCGATCCGGCCACCTTGCCGCCGAAAATGTCGGCATTGAGCGGGGTAACGGTCAGTTTGCCGTTTTTCAGGATCAGCGCCAGATCAATATTCTCGATCACCATCTTGTCGGCGACCACCTTCTGGCCCTTGAAGGTCACGTCGGCATTGACCGCTTTGAGACCGTCCAGCGGCAGGGGGTCGGACGAGAACACCTTTTGCGCCTTGTCGCCGTCGGTTTTCTTTTCTGCCGGGGCGGTCGCGGCGCTCTCCGAGGCCGGGCCGGTGAAGTCGGAGGTATCGACCAGGTTGGAGGTCAGCCGCGCGGTGATGCTGGGAATATCCCCCAACAAGGCGGTGACGCTTCCGTTCAGGTCGGTCTTGCCGGCCTTCAGACTCAGATTCTCCAGCGCATAGCCGCCGTCGATATCCTTGGCCTGGACAGTCAGGTCGATGCCGGTGGGCGGCGGCGGCGCGATGTCCTTCAACTCCGGCAGGGCGGCCTGGGCGGCAGCGAAGCTGTCGGTGAGGCTGGCGACTTTGGTCTGTAGGGTCAGGTCCAGCCCCTTGGCCTCGTGCAACCTGGCGATGGTACCGTTCACCGTGGCCACGGCCGCGAACGCCTCGGCGGCGATATTGACCGGAAACGGCTGATCTCCGGCCATGGCGGCGGCCAACGAGCCGATCTGACCCTCGACGGTAATCGGCGCGCCATTGAAGTCCAGACGCAGGGCGAAGGCCAGTGGGCTATCCGCCGAATCCGCATGGGCGGTCAGGCTTTGAACAACGGCGGTGGTGGTCTTGCCGGTCATGCCGTCATGGTAGGTCAGCTTGACGTTTTCCAGCACCACTTCGCGGATCACCGGCAGGGCCGCCGGTCCCTCGGACGCCTCTTCGGCCTTGGCCGGTTCGGCGGCGGTGAAGGTCCAGTTGCCGTTGCCTTTTTTATCGGTTTCCAGCAACGCATCCACGTCCTTGAGGATGAAACGCTGCACGTCCACCGTGCCGGTCAGCAGCGGCAGCAGGGAGACCTGCGCCTCGACCCGCCGCAGGGTGACCATCTCCTGGCGCGAGCCCCATTCGGCATTGGACAGGGAGACGCCCTCGACCATCAACGAGGGGGTGAGCGAGATCCCGACCTCGATATCGCCGGAAATCATCAGGTCGCGACCGGTGGCAGCCTTGGCCTGCTCGGCGATCATGCCCTTGTACTGGTTGAAATCCATGCTCTTGAGCACGACCACGACGGCGATCACCAGGACCACCACCAGACCAACAAGGCCGATCAGTAGCTTTTTCATTTGCGTTTCTCTCCTAATTGACGGAGGGCCGTCGGCACCTGCCCGAAATGCTCGAAAACACGAGCGGCACCGGCTTCCATTAATTCCGTGGGTTCATGATAGCCCCAGGCGACGCCCAAGGCCACGACTCCGGCATTGCGTGCCATGTGAATGTCGTAAGTGGTATCGCCCAGCATGACCGTGTTTTCTGGGCGCGCGCCGGTTTCGTCCATGGCGCGGTAGAGCATGTCAGGCGCCGGTTTGCCGGGACACAGGTCGGCCGTCTGCAAGGTGACGAAGCGCTTTGCCAGATCGTGGGTAGCCAGGGTGCTGACCAGTCCGCGCATGGATTTTCCGGTCGCCACGCCAAGCAGATAGCCCGCCTCTTGCAGGTGGTCCAGAACCTCAAGGGTGCCCGGATACAGTGGTTCCTCCACCGCGCCGGCCTCGCGCTGGGCGGCGAAGGCCTGTTTATAGGATTCTCCAATGTCACCCCAGAGTTCCGCCGTTCCTTCGCGATGCAGCCGGGCAATGGCTTCGGTCAGCGGCAGCCCGACCATGCGACGGACCTTGCCGGCATCGGGTTCCGGCAATTCATGATCGGCGAAGGCGGTGGCCATGGCCGCGATGATAGCTCCCTGGCTATCGACCAGCGTGCCATCGCAATCGAAGACCACGAGCTTCATGGAGGCGGGAACCTTTCGATGCGGATTCGTTTTTTTCAGGCGGCCATGATAGCGCCTTGGGGATGATCTTGCTGCGGAATATTGGCTGATAATTTCCCGGTGAGACTGAAGACGCTCACCAAGTGCTAAAGGGAGCGGCAATCAGGTTGGCATTGTAATACCGGAAGTCGCCACTCACTTCGGTGCCGATCCAGTCGGGTTTGGTGAACTGCTGATCCTCGGAGTCCAGTTCCACTTCGGCGACGATCAGCCCGGCATTCACCCCGGAGAATTCATCCACTTCCCAGACCAATCCGTCGAGGGGAATCTTGTAGCGCCGTTTTTCGATGATCGGCTGTTGGCACAGGGCATCCAGCATGGCGTTGGCCTCGTCGACCGGGATTTCATATTCGAACTCGGTGCGGGACATGCCAACGGTGATCCCTTTGATGGTCAGAAATCCTTTGCTTCCGACGGTGCGCACCCGCACCGTGCGTTCCTTGTCCGTCGACAGATAGCCCTGACGGTACAGGACACCCTCCGCCAGCGCCCGCCAGCCCTCATTCGAAATCAAAAACTTGCGTTCGATTTCCGTCGCCAAGGCTGCCTCCTTGCGAAGATTACAGGCCCAGGGCAACGACTCTCCGCCCCCTGATCCCCCAGACCATAGGCCATCCAGGCAGCACCCTCCAGACCACAATCAATGATGATTTTTTGAACCCCCCCGCGAGGTCGGAAGGGGGCGGTTGCGGGGCGCGTCAGACCCCGAACGATGTGCCGCAGCCGCAGGTGGAGGTGGCGTTGGGGTTCTTGACCTGGAACGAGGCGCCCATCAGGTCCTGCACGAAATCAATTTCCGAGCCGTCGAGCAGGCCGAGGGAGGTTTCGTCGATCAGCACCCTGACGCCGCCATGCTCGAAGGCCACGTCGTCGTCATGGGTTTCCTTGTCGAGGCTGAAGCCATAGGAAAACCCGGCGCAGCCGCCACCGGAAATGGACAGGCGCAGGGCCATGTTCCGGTCGCCCTCCATTTCAATGAGTTGGGCGATGCGCTTGGCGGCATTGTCGGTGATGGTGACGGTCGGTTGCTCGGACATGGGTCGGGACCTCGAAAGGGCAGGGGATATGATCTCTGGCTCATATTTGGGGCTGTTTCATCAATTGTCAATTTCCGCAGGCTAATCATTGCTCCTGATCGTCCTTGCGAGTAGGGTCCCGCCATGTCTCGAATGTTCAAGCTCGCGCCCTATGCCTGCCGCCCGGAGGATAGCCGGGGGCGTCTGTTTGCCGAGCCGGAGAGCGAGACCCGCACCTGTTTTCAGCGCGACCGGGACCGCATCATTCATTCGGCGGCTTTCCGGCGTCTCGAATACAAGACCCAGGTGTTCGTCAATCACGAGGGCGACTTCTTTCGCACCCGGCTGACCCACAGCTTGGAGGTGTCGCAGATTGCCCGTTCGGTCTGTCGCTCCCTGTCGCTCAACGAGGATCTGGGGGAGGCCCTGGCGCTGGCCCATGATCTGGGGCATCCGCCGTTCGGTCATGCCGGAGAGGATGCCTTACAAGAGATTATGACACCGTTCGGCGGCTTCGATCACAATGCCCAGTCATTGAAGGTGGTGACGGCGCTGGAGCGGCGCTATGCCGGGTTCGACGGCCTCAATCTCACCTGGGAGACCCTGGAAGGGGTGGTCAAGCACAACGGCCCCCTGATGAAGGCCGACGGTCGCCCGACCAAGGGCAAGCCGATCCCGGAAGTCATTCAGAGTTATTGCGCCGATCACGATCTGGAACTGCGCAGCTACGCCGGAGCGGAAGCGCAGATTGCCTCGCTGGCCGATGATGTGGCCTACAACAATCACGATATCGACGACGGCTTGCGGGCCGGACTCTTCACCATCGAGGATCTGGCCGACGTGCCGCTGGTCGGGCCGGTGTTCGCGCTGGTCGAAAAGGAATTTCCGGGCATCGACTGGTCGCGCAAGGTGCACGAAGCGGTGCGGCGGCTGATCGGGCTGATGGTGCATGATCTGCTGACCGAGACCGGCGGGCGGATTGCCGACCTGAAACCGGGCCATCCAGACGACATCCGCAACCAATCGGCCCCGGTGGCCGGCTTTTCCGAGCAGATGGCGCGCAACGACGCGGCGCTGAAGAAGTTTCTTTTCGAAAACATGTACAGGCATTACAAGGTCAACCGCATGGTCAGCAAGGCGCGGCGGGTGGTGCAGCAACTGGCAGTCCTGCTGCTGGCCGAGCCCAACTGCCTGCCCACCGATTGGCAGAAAACGGTCGGCGCGCCGGGCAGTCCGGAAACCGCCCTGGTGGTGATGGATTATATCGCCGGGATGACCGACCGGGCGGCGCTGGATGAACATCAAATTCTTTTCGACGTGCAGGCAAGGACTTCATGAATCTTTTCCGGACTTTTACCGATCAAGTGACCGCCATTTTGACCCAATTGGCTACCGAGGGGGTGTTGCCCACGGGGCTCGATCTCTCCCGGCTGTCGGTGGAACCGCCGCGCGATCCGGCGCATGGGGATATCAGCACCAACGCCGCCCTGGTGTTGTCCAAGACGGTCGGCATGAAGCCGCGTGACCTAGCCGCCATCATCGCCGAACGTTTGGGGCAACTGGATGAGGTGATCGCCACCGACATTGCCGGGCCGGGGTTCATCAATCTGCGGCTGGGTGAGGATTTTTGGCGCGACCAATTGGGGGATCTGTTGCGTTATGGTCCGGCCTTTGGGGATTCGGATCTCGGGCAGGGCCGCAAGGTCAACGTGGAATATGTTTCGGCCAATCCCACCGGCCCCATGCATGTGGGCCACGGACGCGGCGCGGTGGTCGGCGACGTGCTGGCGGCGTTGCTGGCCAAGGCGGGATACGATGTGACCCGCGAGTATTACATCAACGACGCCGGAGCGCAGGTGGACGCCCTGGCCCGTGCCCTGCATTTCCGCTACCTGATTGCCCTGGGACAAAAGACCGAGGCTGATTTCGAGGCCGCCCGCGCGGCTGGAGAGGTGGTCTACGGCGGGGATTATCTGGTGCCGGTGGCCGAGGCCCTGGCCCAGCGCGACGGTGACAAATGGGCAATGGCGGATGAGGCGCAATGGTTGCCCGCGCTGCGGTTATATGCGGTCGATGAGATGATGGCGCTGATCCGGGACGATCTGGCGGCCTTGGGGGTGACGTTTGCCACCTTTACCTCGGAGCGCGGGCTGGTCGAATCCGGGGCGGTGGATGCCGCGGCGCAGTTCCTTGAGCAACGGGAACTGGCCTATACCGGCGTGCTGGAGCCGCCCAAGGGCAAGACCCCCGAGGACTGGGAACCGGTGCCGCTGTATCTGTTCAGGGCCTCGCAATTCGGCGATGACGTGGACCGCCCGCTGAAGAAATCCGACGGCACCTGGACTTATTTCGCCACCGACATGGCCTATCACAAGGACAAGGTGGATCGCGGCTTTTCCCATATGATCGACGTCTGGGGGGCCGACCACGGGGGCTACGTCAAGCGGATGCAGGCGGCGGTCAAAGCGCTGACCGGCGGAGCCGGGGACCTGGATGTCAAGCTCTGCCAGATGGTCAACCTGATGAGCAACGGCCAACCGGTGAAAATGTCCAAGCGCGCCGGAACTTTTGTCACCCTGCGCGAGGTCATCGACGAGGTGGGCCGGGACGTGGTGCGGTTCATCATGCTGACCCGCAAGAACGATGCCCACCTGGATTTCGATCTGGTCAAGGTGACAGAGCAGTCAAAAGACAATCCGGTGTTTTACGTGCAATACGCCCATGCCCGCTGTCATTCGGTGCGCCGGGCCGCCGCCGAGATGTTCCCGGATCTGGATCTGACTCCGGCCGCGCTGGCCGAGGCCGACCTGTCGCCTCTGGCCAGTGTCGATGAATTGGCGCTGATCCGCACCCTGGCCGTCTGGCCGCGTCAGGTGGAGGCCGCCGCCGAGGCCCATGAGCCCCATCGGGTGGCCTATTACCTCTATGATTTGGCGTCGCAATTTCATACCCTGTGGACCAAGGGCAATGTGGAGGCCAGCCTGCGGTTTCTCAACCCGGAGGACCCCGGACAGACTCGGGCGCGGCTGGCCCTGTTGCAGGGCGTGGCGACGGTGGTCGCTTCTGGATTGCAGGTATTTGGCGTGACGCCGCTTGAGGAGATGCGCTGAGATGTTTGGTTTGGGCAGAAACAAAGGGCCGCGGGTCGAACCGCAATTGGAAGGCGGTTGGTCCGATGATCGGCTCCCGAACCTGCCCGACATGGACTCCTTGACCGCCCGGCGCTCGCCCTGGGGAAAACGTGTCGGTGTGTTGTCGGTGCTGGCTCTGTTGGCCGGCGGTGGGGCTTGGCTGGCCCTCAGTCAGGGGGCGATCGACATTGATGGCTCCGGACAGGTGCCGCTGGTCACGGCCCCGGAAGGCCCGGCCAAGGTGCGCCCCGATTCGCCGGGCGGGCTGGATGTGCCCAATCAGGACAAACTGGTGTACAACCGGGTCGGCGACAATGGGGAAGCCCCCAAGGCGGAGCATTTGCTGCCGCCGCCGGAAACGCCCTTGCCGCCGCCGGTCCCGGCCCCGCGTCCGGTCGAGGAGACGGTGCCCTTGCCGCCCCCGGCCCCGTCGGCCCCGACGCCCCTGAAGCCAATGGCCGTGGTGCCGGAAGAAAAAGTCGAACCGCTGATCGCTCCGGTTGCTCCGGAGCCCAAACCCGAACCCAAGCCGGAGCCCAAACCCGAACCCAAACCTGAACCCAAGCCGGAACCGAAACCGACACCTCCGCCCCCCCCGGTGGCCAAGCCAACTCCGATGGGCCAGGTCTATCAGGTGCAGGTGGCGGCCTTGCGGGATCGGGCCAAGGCGCTGCAAGCCTGGGAAAATCTGCAACGCAAGCACAAGGACTTGTTGGGCGGGCTTTCCCTGGATATCGAGCGCGCCGACCTGGGAGCCAAGGGGGTCTATTACCGGGTGCGCGGCGGGCCGCTGGCCGATGCCGAGGCGGCCAAGGCGCTCTGTGCCAAGCTGGATGAACGTAAAGTGGGGTGCCTCGTTGTCCGTCCCTGATATGCCTTCCCGGCCGCCGTTGGCGGTGTTGTTCGGCTGTGCCGGTGCGCAGCTATCGGCCGACGAACGGGCGTTCTTCAGCGAGGTCGATCCGCTGGGGTTCATTTTGTTTGCCCGTAATTGCCAGTCCCCCGACCAAATCCGCCACCTGGTCGCCGACCTGCGCGCTACGGTGGGACGGGAGGATGCGCCGGTACTGATTGATCAGGAAGGCGGGCGGGTGGCCCGTCTCAAGCCTCCCCATTGGCGCGTTTCGCCGCCCGCTGCGGTTTTTGGGGACTTGGCGCGCCGGAATCTGGACAAGGCCCGCGAGGCGACGTTCTTGAACGCCCGGTTGCTGGCCCAGGAGCTGTTGGACCTGGGGGTGACGGTCAATTGCGCCCCGGTGCTCGACCTGCCCACCGATTCCGCCGATCCGGTGATCGGCGACCGGGCATTCGGCAACGATCCGGCAATGGTCATTGAACTGGGCCGGGCGGCCTGCGAAGGGTTTTTGGCGGGGGGCGTGCTGCCGGTGCTCAAACATGTGCCGGGACATGGCCGGGCACCGGTGGACAGTCACCTGAAGCTGCCGGTGGTCCATGAGTCCATTGCCGAACTGAAAGCCACCGACTTTGTTCCGTTCAAGGCGCTGGCCGACATGCCCTGGATGATGAGCGCCCATGTGGTCTATACGGATCTGGACCCGGCGGCACCGGCGTCTTGCTCCCTGCGGGTGGTGCACGAGATCATCCGGGTGCATATGGGTTTTGATGGCGTGCTGGTATCCGATGATCTGAGCATGAAGGCCCTGCGCGGCAGTTTCTCCAATCGCTCGCGGGATGTGCTGGCTGCCGGATGCGATTTGATCCTGCATTGCAATGGCGATATGGCGGAAATGAAGGCGACTGCTGGCGGGGCGCGGCCCCTGGATCGGGACGGCTGGCGGCGTGTGCGGGCCGCCGAGGCCCGGCGCGGCACCGCCGATACCCTGGATGTGGCCGCCGTCCTGGCGCGGCGGGATGACCTCCTGTCCGTTCTGGAGGCCTGAACTGATGGACCATATCCTGGAACTGGCCGCCATCTGGACCGTTCCGATCCTGCTGGCGGTGACCCTGCACGAGGCGGCGCATGGCTGGGTGGCCTGGAAACTGGGCGACGATACGGCCAAGCGCATGGGCCGGGTGACCTTCAACCCGTTGAAACATATTGACCTGTTCGGCACCATTCTGCTGCCCGCCTTGTTGCTCTATGGCTCCAATGGTCAGCTCATGTTCGGGGCAGCGAAACCAGTGCCGGTCAATTTTTCCCGCCTGCATAACCCCCGGCGCGACATGATCCTGGTCGCCCTGGCCGGACCGGTGACCAACATCCTGCTCGCCTATGGGGCGGCGTTGCTCATGCATGCGGTTCCGCTGCTGCCGGGAGAGGCGATGATCTGGGTGTTCATGAATCTTCAGGCGGCGATTTATATCAATCTGTTGCTCTGTGTGTTCAACATGATTCCGCTGCCGCCGCTGGATGGCGGGCGAGTGGCCGTCGGCCTGCTGCCCGCGCCGTTGGCCATGCCGTTGGCGCGGTTGGAGCGCTACGGCATTTTCATTTTGCTGGCGATGCTGTTTTTGTTGCCGTGGGTCGGTCAGCAACTGGGCGTCGAGCTGAATATCTTCTGGTGGCTGGTGAAGGTCCCGGCGGATATGTTGATGGAAGTGGTCAAGGTGCTGGCCGGATTTGGGGGCTGACGGCATGGACGATTTCGAGCAGGGCGATCTGCGCCGGGAATCCGAGGGGCCGCGCGGCTTTGATCTGGTGCTCGATCTGGAGGGCTTCGAAGGGCCGCTGGATGTGCTGCTGACCCTGGCCCGCGACCAGAAGGTCGATCTGATCCATATTTCCATCTTGAATCTGGCCGAACAGTACCTGCGCTGGATCACCGAAATGCGCCGCGCCAATCTGGAACTGGCGGCGGATTATCTGGTGATGGCGGCCTGGCTGGCCTATTTGAAGTCGCGGCTGCTGCTGCCCGCGCCGCCGGGGGAGGCCGAGCCGTCGGGCGAGGAAATGGCGGCTGCCCTGCAATTCCAATTGCAGCGCCTGGAATCCATGCAGGAGGCCGGGGTGCGGATGATGGCCCGGCCCCGTCTGGGTGAGGATTTTTTCGCCCGTGGCATGCCGGAAGATCTGTCCAACGATGTGACGGCGGTCTATGACCTGACCCTCTATGACCTCCTCAAGGCCTATGCGGACCATAAACGGCGCGAGGAAATCGGCGGCACCCTGCATATCACGCCGGTGGAACTCTACTCCGTGGAAGCGGCTTTGGAACGCCTGCGCAAACTGATGGGCGATCTGGTGCCCGATTGGCAGACCCTGGCCAATTTCCTGCCGGAAGGATTGCGCGATCCGCTGTTGCACCGCTCGGCGGTGGCCGCCACCTTCGTCGCCAGCCTCGAATTGGCCAAGGAGGGACAATTGGAATTGCGGCAGACGGAAACCTATGGCGATATCCAGATCCGCCGCGCGCTGCGGGCGGGGCAGGAAAAGAAGGGGGGCTCCCATGGCTGAGGCGCTGGGCGAGTATCTGCGACTGCTGGAAGCGGTGCTGTTCGCCTCGGCGGAACCGCTGGCTGAGAAAACATTGGCCCTGCGCCTGCCCGATGATGCCAATCTGAAAGAACTGTTGACCACCTTGCAGGGTCATTACGCCGACCGGGGGGTGCGACTGGTGCAGGCCGGGCGAACCTGGGCTTTTCGCACCGCGCCGGATTTGGCCGGACGGCTGAACATGGAAACGGAATCCCTGCGCAAGCCCTCACGGGCAGCGGTGGAGACTCTGGCCATCATCGCCTACCACCAGCCGGTGACCCGGGCCGAAATCGAGGAGATTCGCGGTGTTTCCCTCAGCAAGGGCACCCTGGATTTGTTGCTGGAAGCCGGGTGGATCGCGCCCAAGGGCCGCCGTCAGACTCCCGGTCGCCCGGTGACCTGGGGCACCACCGATGCCTTTCTGGATCATTTCGGCCTGGAGCGGGTCGGCGACCTGCCGGGGATCGAGGAATTGAAAGCGGCGGGATTGCTGGACAGTCGCCCGGCGATCCAGGCTTATGGCGAGCGCGGGGCGTTGGCCGCTGGGGACGAGCGGGAGCCGGAATTGGATCTGGACCTGCCCGAACCGCTCGACCCGGACAGCTTCGATTGAATTTAACCGGGATCGGGGTGCCGCGCCCGTTGCGGTCGGCGGCATTTTCGGCCATTATCCGCCCAACGCAAACTCCATAGCGGGATAGAGAACATCATATGGGTACTTTCAGCATCTGGCACTGGTTGATCGTGCTGGCCGTCGTTCTGGTTCTTTTCGGCGGCAAGGGCAAGATCTCGGCGCTCATGGGAGATTTGGGCAAGGGCCTGAACTCTTTCAAGAAGGGCATGAAGGACGACGGCGCCGACAGCGCTCCGACCACCCCTCCGGCGATCGAAAACGAGCCGACCGAAAAGGTCGCCGCGACTTCCAAAGAGAAGGATAAGACGTCGGGCGCTTGAGCCGGACGCCCTCCCTTTCGCCTCCATGACCGCCTCATACTCCGGGTCCGCAGAACATGTTTGATTTGGGCTGGCAGGAAATGTTCCTGGTTGCGGTGCTGACCCTGATCGTGGTCGGCCCGAAGGAGATTCCGAAAGTCCTGCGCACCGTGTCCGAGGTGATCAAGAAGGCGCGCGGACTGATCGGCGAGTTCCGGACCTCGGTCGGCGACGTGATTCGCGAGGCGGAACTGGACGATATCAAGAATCAGGTGACGGCGGCGGGACACACGGACCTCAAGGGCCGGATCGAGGATATGATCGATCCGCAGGGGGATGTTGCCAAAAAATTTGAGATGGACGACAAGACCCGTCAGGCGGTGGCCGAGATGAACCCACAGGATGACGTGGCGGAAATCGGCCCCGACGTAGACCTGCCGCAACCGGCCAAATTGCCCGAACCGGCCAAGCCGGAGCCGGGGAAATGATCGAACCCGTCGAAGAAACCAAGATGCCGATCATGGAGCATCTGATCGAGTTGCGCTCCCGGTTGCTGCGCAGCTTTGTCGCGTTCATCCTGGTGTTCTTCGTCTGCTATTACTTCGCGCCGCATATCTATCAGTTTCTGGTGCAGCCGCTGGCCGATGTAGTGCACAAACAGGGCGGTTCGCAGCGGCTGATCTATACGGCGCTGCACGAGGCGTTTTTCACTTATATCAAGGTCGGTTTTTTTGCCGCGCTGTTTTTGGGCTTTCCGCTGTTTGCCATGGAGTTTTGGAAATTCGTGGCACCGGGGCTCTACAAGCATGAGCGGCGGGCCTTTCTGCCATTTCTGGTCGCCACGCCCATCTTGTTTTTCCTCGGCGGGGCGATGGCTTATTACTTCGTCTTTCCCATGGCCTGGAAATTCTTTTTGGGGTTCCAGACGGCCGGTGTTGACGGTGGCATGGCCATCCAGTTGGAGGCCAAGGTCAACGAATACCTGTCCCTGGTAATGGGGCTGATTTTTGCCTTCGGGCTGTGTTTTGAGCTGCCGGTGGTGATGACCCTGCTGGCGCGGGTCGGCATGATCACCTCCAAAGGCATGCGTGAAAAGCGCAAGTATGCCATTGTGTTCGCCTTCATCGCGGCGGCCATCCTGACGCCGCCGGACGTGATCAGTCAGGTCATGCTGGCGGTGCCGACCATGCTGCTGTACGAAATTTCCATTCTGTCGGCGCAACTGATCGAGCGCAAACGGGACGAGGAAGGCGATGCGGCGGGCGAGGCTTCCACTGCCGATGATCTCGACGATCTGCCGCCCGAGGAAACCGACTTCAATAAGTGAGGTCCCCGATGCCGCTTCGCATAATGACCGTTTTTCTGTGTCTGCTCTGGGCCGCGCCGGGGGTCGCCGAGCCCTGTCCGGAATGTCCGGCCCTGGAAGGATTTGTCCCGCCGGAAGACATCACCGAGGACATCCGCCGGATGGTCGGAAAATACAACGGTGGAAGCGGTGCCGAGAATGTGGCGGTCCAGCAGGCGCGCGGGGTGATTGAAACCGGGCTGTACCCGATTTTTGCCAACGGTGCGAGCTGTCCGCAAATCGACAGCGAGAAATGGGCCATCGACTATTCCGGCAAGCGTCCAAAGCCCGCCCTGCACAAGGGTGTGGATATCCCACAACCCCGGGGGACGCCAATCCTGGCGGTGGCCGACGGGATTGTCGTGGGGCGTTTCGCCAATGACGGCAACCGCAAGGGCATCGAGGTCATGCTGCGTCATCGGCCGGAACAGACCGGCCTGCCGTTTTGGACCTATTCCCAATACACCCATTTGCAGGAGATGTCGCCGTTGCCCGTCGGCACGGAGGTGCATCGGGGCGACCCCATCGGCAAGACCGCCAATACCGGCAAGATGGGGCGCAGAGAGCGACGTGTTGCGCTGCATTTCGCCATCCTCTACAGTGCCGTGCCCGAATGGTCCCATGATGGCGAGGTGGTGATCCCCAAGGAGAGCTACTTCATGGACCCCAATGCCTTCTATCGACTTGAAGGCCCTTACGATTCACCCTCCCTGGCGGCCCTGCCTTCGGACCACAAGGGGGTGACGGTGCCCCATCTGAAAGCCGGGGGGACGTCCGTTCCGTCCGAGACATTGCGGATTTGGCCTTATCCTTGTCCTTGATCCGTTTTTGCGATTTTTCTTGCGCTTGTGGCCCAATGAAATCATGGTCGTTGCAATGGACTCCCCCGGAACCAACGGGGAGAGTCGAGAGCGTGCGCTCCTAAAGGCGTGCGGAACGAGCGCCGGAAAGACGCTCGCAAGGGGAGTGAATTAAATAACATGAAAGATCTGGAATCCGTCCGTTCGCATATCGCGACCCGGGTCATCGGCCAGCGTAAGCTGGTGGATAGCATGCTGATTTGTCTGCTCAGCGAGGGGCATCTGCTGGTCGAGGGGCTGCCGGGATTGGCCAAGACCACGGCGGTTAATGCCCTTTCCGAAGCTCTGGAAGGGGACTTCCACCGGGTTCAGTTTACTCCGGACCTGTTGCCGTCGGATCTGGTCGGCACTGATATCTATCGTCATGACCGGGGCGAGTTCGAGTTCCGCGAAGGCCCTTTGTTCCACAACATTCTGCTCGCCGATGAAGTCAACCGGGCCCCGGCCAAGGTGCAGTCGGCGCTGCTGGAGGCGATGGCCGAGCGGCAGATTACCGTCGGACAGACTACCTATAAATTGCCGCAGTTGTTCATGGTGCTGGCGACCCAAAATCCCATCGAGCAGGAGGGCACCTACCATCTGCCGGAAGCCCAGCTCGACCGCTTCCTGATGCAGGTGCAGGTGGAATATCCGACCCGCGAAGAGGAACTGAAAATCGTCGAATTGGATAGCAGCTTACAGGTCGGCAAACCGACGCCGCCCAAATCGGTGGTCACCCAGAAGGCCCTGTTCGCCATGCGCAAGGCGGCGGCGGAACTGTATCTGGACCCTAAGCTTTTGCAATACGTGGTCGATCTGGTTCAGGCGACCCGCAACCCGGGTGTGTATGACAAGGATCTGGCGCGCTGGTGCCGCTTCGGGGCCTCGCCGCGCGCGTCCATTGCTCTGGCCCGCTGCGCCCGGGCGGCGGCCTGGCTGCAAGGGGATGAATTCGTCACGCCGGAGCATATTCAACGGGTGGCCCCGGATATCCTGCGTCATCGTCTGGCCCTCAGTTTCGAGGCCGAGGCCGAGGGGATCGTGACGGATCGTTTTGTCGAACGGCTATTGGAGCTGGTGGCCATCCCATGAACGTGAAAACGACCGATCAGGAAGCGGTTTTTCCTCGGGTCGATGAACTGCTCGAACTGCGCCACGAGGCCCATACCATGGGCATGGCGTCGCACCATCTGGTCAACAGCGCCTTCATGGGGGCCTACGCCTCGGTGTTTCGCGGTCAGGGCCTGAACTTCGAGGAAGTGCGCGAATACCGCGAAGGCGATGATATCCGCAACATGGATTGGAAAGTCACCGCGCGGACCAACAAGCCGCATCTCAAGGTCTATCGGGAGGAACGCGAACGGAGCGTCGTGCTCTGTGTCGATCAGGGGCCGCATATGTATTTCGGCACCCGCAAAACCTTCAAGTCCCATCAGGCCGCCCGCGCCGCCGCCCTGCTGGGCTGGGCCGCCAATGGACTGCATGACCGGGTCGGCGGCATTCTATTTGGCAATCCGGACAACGGCATGGTGCATTTTCGTCCGACCAAGGACCGCCGCTCCCTGTGGCGGCTACTGCACGAACTGGCCCGCGCCCAGGCCATCCCGGAAAGCTGCGACAGTTGCCTTGATCAGGTGCTGGTGCGGGCCGAGCGGGGGGCCGGGACCGGGGCGGTGATTTTCGTCATCGGCGATTTCAATCGCGAGGTGCCGGGACTGGAAAACAGATTGGTCCAATTGGTACAAAAACATTCCGTGGTGCTGGTGCCGGTGGACGATCCGGTGGAACGCGAGTTGCCGGACATGGGGCGGGTGTTGTTTCGCGGAATCGAAGGGGACCTGCTGGAAGTGGATACCCATGACGCCGCCGGACGACGGGCCTATCAGGAAGCTTGGGAACAGCGCCGGGAGGGGCTGAACCAACTGGCCAACTCCCTGGGCATCGCGGTCATTCCGGTGACCACTGTGGAGGACGTGCATCTGTCGTTGATGAACGGGCTGCGCAGGCGGGCCCGCTCGCGGAGGATGCTGTGAACCCGGACATGATCCTTCATCGCATGCAGGATATCCGGGGTCTCGATCCGGTAAGCGTCTGGCCGCTGGCCCTGGGTTGGTGGCTGTTGCTGGGCGGCGGGGTCCTGGCCGTGGTGTTTGTACTCTATGCCCGGCGTCGCTATCGCCACTGGCTGCGTCTGTTGCAGGAAAAATGGCGTGCCGATGCGTTGCGCCAGCTGACGGCCCTGGAAAAGAGAATCAAGCGTGACGATCCCAAGCAACTGGCGGTCGCCTTGTCTGAACTGCTGCGCCGGATCGCCATTGCCCGCTGCGGTCGCGAGGCCTGCGCCGGTCTGCAGGGGGAAGCCTGGCTGGCTTGGTTGCGTGACCACGATCCGCAAAATTTTCCTTGGGGCAACTATCGAACCCTGTTGGTCGATCTCCCCTACGCGCCGCCCGGCAAGGTGACCGAGGGGCATCTGATCGGCGATTTGCGGGCGGTGGTCGCGGCAACCCGGGCCTGGATCGCCTCTCCGGTCTTCGGATCTGCGGACTGCGGAGGTCGGGATGGGGTTTGAGTTTCATTGGCCCTGGCTGATTGTGCTGATGCTGGTCCCCGTGCTGGTGCGGTTGTTCTGGCCGATGACCGGACATCGGGGCGGCGAGGCGGCGGTCGAAGACGCCATCCGTCAGCAGACGTTGCTGCATCCCTCGCTCGACCGGATCGGCGATGGATTCGGCAGCCGAACGCGGTTTGTTTCGGCCCGTGGTCCCTGGCATACCCGGCTTTCGTGGGTGCTGTGGACGGCCCTGGTGATGACCCTTATGCGGCCGCAATGGGTGGAGCAGCACACGGAAACCCGGGCCAAGGGTTATGATTTGATGATGGCCATTGATGCCTCCCATTCCATGGAAGCGTTAGACTTTTCCGTCGAGGGGCGGCAGGTCACGCGGATGGCGGTGCTCAAGGGGGTGGTCGATCAATTCATCACCGACCGCACCGGCGACCGGATCGGGCTCATTGTGTTCGGGTCGCAGGCCTACACCATCGCGCCGCTGACTTTCGATATCGAGGCGGTGCGCAATCAACTGGCCGCCGTGGCCCCCAATATCGCCGGGCAAGGCACCGCCATGGGGGACGCCATCGGGTTGGGCGTGCTCAAGTTGCGGGATCGCCCGAAGGGCTCCCGGGTGCTCATTCTGGTGGCCGACGGGGACAATTCTGCGGGGACCATTCCGCCTCTGGAGGCGGCCCGCATGGCGGCCCATGAAAACATCCGGGTCTATGTCCTTGGCGTGGGCAGTGACGAAAAAACGGTCGAAATTTTCGAGGAAGGCCAAGTGGTCCGGCGCGACGATTTGGGACTTGATGAAGGGACGTTGCGCGACGTGGCCCGGCTGTCCGGCGGGGCCTATTTCCGGGCCACCAACACCCATGCCCTGGAAGAAATCTATGCCCAGATCGGTCGCCTCGAAAAGTCTTTGGTGGAATCCCGCTCGGTCTTGATTCCCCATTCCCTGCATCAGGTGCCCCTGGCCGTGGCGCTGTTGGCGGCATTGCTCCTCGGCCTGTTTCCCGAGGGCCGTATCCGGTTGCCCCGATGGTCGATGAGAGTGGGGACGCGCCATGAGTGAAACCGGATTCCATTTCGCCGACCCCCTGTGGCTGGTTTTGTTGTTGGTGCCTGGCCTCGTCTGGTTGTGGCTGCGGTTGAGCGCCAATCTGGACAATCCGGGGCGTTATGCGGCCTATGCGGATAAGAATCTGCTGCCCTTCCTGCTCGGCACTCAACAGCGCGAGGGGCGCGGCGGTTGGCAGCGTCTGTGGCCCTGGGTGCTGCTCTGGGTCTTGTCGGTGGGGGCCATGGCCGGACCCCGTTGGGGCTTCGAGGATCGCCAGTTATTCCGCTCCGGCATTGATCTGGTGGTGCTGTTGGATCTCTCGGCCTCCATGGACGCGACCGACGTGGCCCCGTCCCGACTGGCCCGTGCCCGCCAGGAAATCGAAGACCTGATCAGTCAGAACCGCCATGCGCGGATCGGTCTCATCGCCTTCGCCAGCCTGCCGCATGTGGTTTCACCGCTGACCGAGGATGGTGCTGCGTTGTTGCGACAACTTCCGGCGCTCACCACGGATTTGGTACAACTCAAGGGAAGCCGCCTCGGCGAGGCGTTGTTGCGCGCCCAACAGATGCTGTCCGGCTACCCCAAGAAAAGCAGCCACCATATCCTGCTGATCAGCGATGGGGATTTTTCCGATGACAACGGCCTGACCACGGCCCAGGAACTGGCCGATGAGGGAATCCACATTCATGCCCTGGGCATCGGCACCCCGGAGGGGGCTCCGGTACTGACTCCGGGCGGGCAGCCCTTACATTATCGGGGCGGTGAGGCGATCATCAGCAAACTAGGCGAAGCGGAGTTGCGGCAACTGGCGCAAATCGGCGATGGCCTTTACCGTGCCGCCGGATTCCGCAATACCGATACCACCGATTTGTTGTCCGCCGTGGAGGCCGATGCCCAAGCGGAACGGGTCGAAGGTCAAACCGTCCGCATGTGGAACGAACGTTTCTATTGGCCGGCCGCCGCGGCTTTGCTGCTGGCGATGCCTTTGTTTCGGTTGCGGCGATCCAATGCCCGTCGGGGGGATCGCTCATGAAGTGCGGGGCACTGCTGATCGGTTTGTTGCTGCTGGCCTCTGTCACGGATGCGCAGGGGGCACCGTTCGAGAACCAGGAGCAGGAAGCCGCCCGGCTGTTCCATGAGGGGCACTACGATGCGGCGGCGGAGACCTTCGAGGACAGCTATCGCAAGGGAGTGTCGCTATTCAAGGCCGAGCGCTACGACGAGGCGGAGGAGGCATTCGCCCACGTGGAGCGGCAGGAGGTCAAGGCCGATGCCCTGTATAACCTAGGAAACACCCGACTGGTTCAGGGGAAATTCGAGGCCGCCATTGAGGCCTTCGACGCGGTGCTGGACGTCGCCCCGGAGCACGAGGATGCTTCCTACAATCGCAGTTTGGCGCGCGCCTTGCTGGCCCAGGTCGATCCCTCCAAGAAACAAGAGGAGGAAGAAAAGAAAGAGGATAAAAAGGACGAGGGCCAAAAAGAGGAAAAGAAGGACGACGGGAAGAAGGAAGAAGAGTCCGAGAAAAAGGACCAAAGTGGCGACCAGGACTCTGAAAAAAAAGAGCAGGACGGCAAGCAGGAATCGGAAGAGCAGAAACAGGGCGGCGAACAGGAATCGGAAGAGCAGGAGCAGGGCGGCAAGCAGGAGTCCGAGGAACAGAAATCATCCGGTGATCAACAATCGGAGGAGCAGCAATCCTCAGGGGATCAGAAATCAGAGGAACAACAGTCTTCCGGTGATCAGAAGTCTGATGAGCAGCAATCTTCGGGTGACCAGCAATCCGAAGAGCAAAAGTCCTCAGGCGATCAGCAATCGGAGGAACAACAATCCGCCGGGGATCAAAAGTCCGAGGAAGATCAATCCTCCGGTGACCAGCAATCCGAGGAGCAAAAATCCGACGGCGACCAAGAGTCCCCGGAGAAGAAAGACTCTGGCGATCAACAATCCGAACAGAAAGATGAAAAATCGTCCGGAGGCGATCAGGAAAAGGATCGCCGCGGCGACAAGGACAGTACTCAGGACCCGGAGAGCCAGGGGGGCAAGGACGAGCCCCGGGACGACGAGTCCAAGGGCGACGCCCAGCAGGAGAAGGCACCCGAGGATCATCCCTCCGAAGCGGGCGATAAGGACCAGAAGGACGGCAAGAAAAGCCGTGACACGGCGCAACTGGGCAACGCCGGGAGCAAAGAGCCGGAGACCCCGCAAACCCCGTCACAGGATATCGAGGCGGTCAGCCGTTTCGATCAAATGGGACGGGGACAGAAGCCGGGCGAGGAGGGAGAGACCGGGCTGCCCGATCCTGAAGGGGCAGCGCAGGGACCCGATTCCGGCTACACGCAATTGGTCAGCCAGTGGCTGAATTCCATTGAGGGCGATCCGGCGATGCTGCTGCACAATCGCTTCATGATGGAGGAATACCGTCAGACACGCCCCAACGCACAGGGAGGACCGCTTTATGAACCGCGCCCCTGGTAACTCCTGGATGCTCGCCGGAGTGGGTCTGGCGCTGTGGGTTCTGCTGACCGGGTTGCCGGTCCTGGCCCAGTCCGGTCCCTGGGGGCCGCCCGGTGCCATCCCGACCCAGCCGCAATGGTATGGCATGCCGCAGCAAGGCTATCCCGGTGGCGCAGGCTGGCCCTACGGTCAGGCTCCCGGTGCCGCCCCGGCGCAGCAGGCGCCGACCACGCCTCCGAGTGTCAAAATAAAACTCGAAGCCACCCAGGCCTATGTGCATCAGGGACTGGTGGCGGTGGTGGAAATTATCAGCGACGACAATCTGGACACCCTGTCCATCGAGATGCCGCACTCCGACGCGGTGATTTTCCGTGAAATCGGCACTCCCAGTGCAAGGGCGGAGACTCGCGGCGGGCGACGGCGGATTATCAACGAGCGCCAGTATCACATGATCCCCATGCGCCCGGGACAGCAGGACCTGGGGGTGATCAAGGTATCCGGGGAACTCTCCGGCGGACGTCCTTTCGAGACCGCGACGGCGGCCCATCTGGTGCTCCAGATCGAGCCGCCGGACGACCGCGTCAGGCCCTGGCTGCCGCTGCATCAATTGGCCTTGAGTGCCCGCCTGCAAGACGACGATTTGGTGGATGAAGGGCGGCCCCTGACCCTGATCATCGAGCAGCAGGCCGTCGGCATGGCCGGGGCGCAGCTTCCCTCGCTGGAGAAGCAACTGAAGTCCGAGCATCATCAGCTCTATCGAGAATCCACTGCTTTCGAGGCGAGCATTTCGGACGACAACCGTCTGATCGGTAAGCGCACAGACCGCTTTACCCTGGTCCCGCAACGGCGCGGCGAGATGGTGATTCCGGAGATCAGCCTGTCCTGGTGGAATGTGGACAAGCGGCGCAAGGAAGTCTCGATCATTCCGGCCCGCCATCTATTGGTTGCCGGAGAGGTGGGGTCGTCCCGCCGCATTCCCGGTGTCAGCGACATTCTGTTTTTTGCCACCGACATTGATCCTCGCCTGTATTGGGTCGTATTGATCGCCGTCGGTTTCGTCGCCGGTTTGAGCTGGCGCAGAATATGGAACGGCCTGCGGGAGCTCGACGACAGGCTCTTCAGGGGATTTCTGGGCCGTGCCCTGGTCAGAACCCGGCGGGCCGCCGGTGAGCGGGTGGTGGTCGCGGTGGAGCCGGTGCGCGAAGTATGGCAGGAAACGGCGGGTAAGGTCTCGCTGCGCCGTTGCCCACAGATCGCCCGCCATTATCTGGCCGACCTGTTGCCGCGTTCCCTGCGGCTGTGGTTCTGTGTCCGCGTCGCCGCCATCGAGCCCGATCCGGAGGATTGGACAACCGTCTTCCGCTTCCTGCTCGAAAAGCGGCTGGGCATTTCGGCCCACAAGCCCATGGCTCCCCTGGCCGCCCAGTTGGCCGACATGCATCCGGGTAGCGACCCAGAACGTCTGGCGGCGTTGCTGCATCAACTTGAATCGTCGCTGTTCAGCCCTCGACCGATGACGGATTTCGAGACCTGGAAACGGGACTTTACCCATCAAATCCGCCCGCGTCCCTGGCGCGCCCTGAGGGCGCGACTGACCCGCAAGGGCGGTGGCAAGCTCCCGGCGCTGAACCCGGACCCTGGAGTCTGAGAGCCGTTACTTCGCGGTCAGTTTTCCGAAAAGCGCCTTGGCCTCGGCCTGTTCCGGGAAGGTCTTTTCCAGGACCGGCCGCAGGATTTCCGCCGCGCGGTCGTTCTGACCCGACTGGGCCAGCGCCGAGGCGAAGTGGAACTGGGTCGTGGGGTCCTTGCTCTCATCCTTGGTGGCGGCGAATTCCAGCAATGGCAATCCTTTCTCCACCTCTCCCACCCGTACCAGCAGCCAGCCGTAGGTATCGGCAATGGAGGGCTGCGGATTGTTTTTCATCAGCCCCCAAGCCTGACGGGCGGCGACGAGGCCTTTCTGAGGGTCGGACTTGCCCGCCAGATAGGCCAGATTGTTGAGGGCGATAATGGCCTTTGGGTCATGCGTCAGCACCTGTTCGTATTGGCTGATGGCCGCCGCCTCATCCTTTTCTTGCAACAGGAAATTGGCCAGGGACATGCGGGCGGTCGTGTCGTCGGGATGCTCGGCCAACCAAGTTCCCAGGAAATCCTTCGCCTGATCGGAAGTTCCCGTCACAGCCAGGGCCTGGGCCACGCGCACCGCCAGACGGGTCGAGGGGGTCTCCTTGAATCCCTCCTGATAGTGGGTGAGGGCCGCCTGGGGGTCCTTGTTGCGGAAATAAAGATCGCCGACCAACAGCTCGGCCAGCGCCCGACCGCCGCCGAGAATCGATTCGGCCTTGCGCGCCAGGGCGATGGCCCCCTCCAGGTCGGTTTTGGTTTGTTCATCGGCAAGCAACTGGACCCAGGCGGGCAGCAGATCGGGGAAGATCTGGACCGTTTCCTCCAACAGCTTGCGGGCCGCATCGGACTTGTCGTCCTTGTTCAGGGCTTCAACCATTTTCAAATGCACTGCGGGCGCCTGTTCCGTGAGCGCTTTGGTCTTGCGCAGGGCCGCGATGCCGCCGTCCAGGTCGCCCATGTCGAAATGAATGCGCGACAACAGAACATAGGCCTCCGGGGACTTTGAGGCTGCGGCCACGAGGCGCTCGGCCACGGCCAGGGCCTCTTTCTTGTCGCCGGTTTTGATCAGCAGATCCGTATAGATTTTGCCAACCAGCACCGAATCCGGGGCCATGGCCGAGGCCCGTTTGGCCAGATGCAGGGCCTCGGTGTTCTCGCCCCGAGTGGCCGCCAGGGTGATCTGTCCGAGCAGGGCGCGGACGTTCTTCGGGTCCAGTCGCAGCAATTCCTCATAAATCGCCGCTTCCTTTTCCGTCTGCTTGTCCTTGCGGTAGCGGGCGGCCAGTTCGAATGCCGCCTGTTGAAAGGCCGGGTCGATCTCGCGGGCGGCCAGCAAATGCTTCAGGGCTGCCGCGTCATCCCCCTTGGCCTGATAAATGCGCGACATCAGGAGTTCCGGCAGGGGCGAGTCAGGCATCTGCTTTTGATAGCTTTCCGCCGCCGCCAGGGCCGCGGGCCAATCCCCCTTGCGCATGTGAATCATGGCCAGGGCGGAGGCGGCCTGCGGCCCGGTGGTCGGGTCATCGGACAGTTGAATCAGGGTGTCTTCCGCCGCCTGACTGTCGCCCTCCGCCATATGCGCCATGCCCAGGCGCAATTTGAGAGCCTGATTTTCCGGATCGAGCGCCGAGGCTTGCTCGAACAACGCCGCAGCTTCCGCCGTTTTACCGGTGGCTCCATAGGCGGTGGCCAGACGGGCCAGGATCATCGGATCATCGGGGGATTCTGCTTGGATTTTTTCGAGCAGCGGCACCGCCTTGTCGAAGGCCTTGGAGCGCAGGTGATATTCGGCCATCAGGCGCAGGGCGGCCGCATTCTCGGGTTCATCCTTGAGCACGGCATCGAGATAGGTCCGGGCCTGTTGCAACTGGTCCTGTTCAAGGGTCAAGGCGGCGGCCAACAGATTGGCCGGTGTAAAGCTCTGCAAGTGCGGCATGACCGGCAGCAGAAATTCCCAGGCTTCCTTGGTCTTCTTTTGCTGACTCAGTCGCTGGGCGCGCAGGAGCCGGGCCAGGGGATGTTCCGGGATGTTGGCCAGGACCAGACCGATTTCCTCGTCCGCCTCCTGGGAACGGTCCAGCGCCAGCAGGGTGGTCGCCCGATCCAGTCGCAGGGAGACCCCATTGGGGCGCAAAGCGATGGCCCGGTCTTGAATTTCCAGCGCGCCTTTCATGTCTTTGCGTTGTTTCAGCAACGCAGCCTTGATAAGCAGGGCGTCGACATTGTGGGGGTCGCGGGTGAGCAGATCGTCGATGCGGGTCTCGCCCTGCTTTTGCTTGCCGGTCGCCATGTCCAGCCGAGCCTGGGCCAGGATTACGTCCGGCAGGTCGGGAGCCAACTTCAGAGCGGCACCGATTTCAGTGCGCGCCTCGTCGATCATCTGACGGCCTACCAGCGCCTGTCCGCGCAAGGCATGCATCCGGGCCTTGAGGTCGCTGGAGAAATGGTCCTGAAGTTGGGCCTCCTTGGCGATCCACAGCAAGTCGCCCTGGGCCAGTTTGGTTTTCGCCATCCAATACAAAATTTCGTCCGCCGCATATCCCTTGTCGCGGGCCTGGGTGAAGGCCGTTTCGGCGTGCGGGATGTTGCCCTGATTCAACAAGATGCGACCGAAGGCCAGACGCAGGTCCGAATCGTCCGGATGGTCGCGGATGGCATTGCGAAGCTTGATCAGCGCCGTGGCCAGATCCCCCTGGGCTTCCAGGGCCTCGATTTCCTGGAGTATCCCGCCACCATTGGGCGCAACAGTGGTGCTGGCCGATGCGGTGAAAGCCAGCAGCGCACACAAGGTGACGATGGACAGAATTTTTTTGAGCATGGGAGCTTCAGCCTTCCAAGGTTAAACGAATCAAGGGGCAAGCGCATTTGTTGCCAAATCATCGCCGATCAGGCCACTTTCTTCAACCAACGTCAAACGGAGGGCACCTGGCTATTTTTGAAGCAGGGGGACCACATAGCGATCAAATGCCGCAGCGCTGAACGCCCCTTGAGAGACATAAGGGACGTTGCCGTCTGGGGCAATGATGACGGTGTAAGGCACCTCCCCCAGTCTGTTACCCCATAGGGCCATCAGAGCGGTGCCCCCCGGTCCGGCCACCAGAACCGGATACGAAATCTCAAGGGAACGGACGAAATTGCGAATCTTGCGGGTTTCATCAAGCGAGATTCCGATCACTTGAAGGCCCGACTTGCCATGGGCTTTCTGCCAACGTTTCAGGTCGGCGATTTCGACCTGACAGGGCAGGCACCAAGTGGCGAAGAAATTGAGCAGAATGATCTTGCCTTTCCATTCCGCGACCTCGTGGGTTTGACCACTGAGATCGGGCAGGGGGGCAGACGGGATCTCCCAGGCATTGACAGGAGCAATATTGGCCGCCTGGGCCGACCCAAAGAGCATCATCCCCAGGAGCAGTGCTATGCGTCCTGAAGACCTCATGGCTGCCCCATAGGCAGAGTCCATTGGACAGGAAATTTAGTGCTCAACTGATTGACGAAGGCCGTCAAGCGCTCTTGTCCGATCATTTGACGCAAGCGGTCGGAGACCACGTCGAAGCTGCGAGTCTGTGACTTCTTGCGACCATAAATCGCCACCAAATGATAGCCGAGCGGGGTGGCGATGACCGGGCTCACCTCGCCATCGGCAAGCCCCTGGAGTGCCGCCTCGATTTCCGGCATGGCGGTGCCTTCTTTTTGCCAGCCCATGTCACCGTTGTTGTGACGGCCCACCGGGTCGATGGAATATTGACCGGCCAGCACATAAAGGCTTTCCCCGGCCAAGACACGGGCGCGGAGAGCCTCAGCCTCTTGCGGGGTCGCCAGCACGACCTGCGCCACATGGCGAATTTCCGGAACATAGCTGACTTCGGGATGGGCTTTGAAGGCGTCGAGGAGAACCTCGTCATTGATCCATTGGGCTTCCAGGCGCTCGCGCAGCAGCGCCGGGAGACGTTCTTGGCGGAAAGTCTCCATGTCCCGGCTCACATCCAGGTGTTCCGCTTCAGCCGCCCCGACAATGAGTTCCAATTCAATACGGTCGTACAACCGGTCGCGCAGCAAGCGCAGGTCATCCTCGGTTTTCATCGGCGAA
Organism: Magnetospira thiophila; assembly: GCF_054657015.1. Classification (NCBI taxonomy): domain Bacteria; kingdom Pseudomonadati; phylum Pseudomonadota; class Alphaproteobacteria; order Rhodospirillales; family Thalassospiraceae; genus Magnetospira; species Magnetospira thiophila. The sequence continues at coordinate 1,094,308 of NZ_BAAHXF010000002.1, read as the reverse complement.
TCACCGAGGATATCGGAGAGGCGTAGCGTCAACCCGTCGGCTTCGGCCAGCACGGTTTCGGGGAGCGTGTCCAGTTGTAACAGGTCATCATGCAGCACCAGATGGCGGCGCTCCTTGAGGGTCTGTAAGGCGAGGGCGCGCATGACCTTGTACTGGGAACTGATATAGACGGACTTGGCCGGTTCAAGGGCTTCCGGGTCGTCCTTTGTGGACTCGATCAGGCGGGCCATTTTGTCTTCCGGAATGCGGATGTTGGCCCGCAGCCGATCCATATAGGCCCGATACAGCAGGCCGCGCTGGTGGTCTTCTGCCTCAGCCAGATAGGCAGGATCTTGGTCTAGCCCTTGGCTTTCGGCTTCCAGCCGCAACAGCAAACCGGCGACCAGTCGTTTGAGCATGTCGCCGCGCAAGGCCGCCTGATCATCCGGGTCCATGGATGGAAACGAGGCGGCAAAATCCGAACTGTGAATGGTCCGCTCCAGGTCATCGGTGGTCAATTCGTGACCAGCTACGGTGACCAGGACCTGTTGAGCCTGGGCGAGGCCATTTAAACAGAACAATGCTGCGGAAAGGACAGCCGACATAACCCACCGGCGAGGGGAAAAAGTAAGTTTCATGAACGAAAGTCCTGTTGGTTGAAAAACGCCGGGGGGCGCACTGAGCACCCCCCGGAAACAACGTCATCGGTCAAGACTATTTCGCGTCTTTCTTGTGATCGTCGTCGTCGTCATCGTCTTCTTCATCCGGAACTTTGCCACCGAGGTCAGCCGCGCTGGCGTGCATCCAGGTGACCGCAGCGTCGTAGTCTTCGAGGATCGGCTTGCCGTTCCAGACATGCTTTTCCTTGTTGGCCACGAAAGGCACGCCCTTGTCGTTGCTGACGTGGCAGGACGCGCACTTCAGCGGACCATGGGAACCGTCCGGATTATACTGGGCCGCTTGCCGGTAAGACGTGACGTCGGTGTTCGGAGTCACCGGATAGAGCCCATGGGTGGACTCGTGGCAGGCTTGACAGGCCAAGCCCTGGTGACCCTTCGAGTAGCGCATCACGCTGTACTTGCCGGGCTGGTTGATCGGGTAGGCGACGCCCCCCTGACCTTCCACATAGGGCGCGGCATGGCAGTCGGCGCAGTGCGGCGCACCGGGAGACAGCCAATAGTCACGGCCATGGGTGGCGGCTTCGTAAGGCACCGCCAAGGCACCGGTTGCCCCTTCGGGCAGGGTGAGCGACTTGGGATCGACCGCCGGATTGGCCGACAGGATGCTGACACTGATGTCGCCATCCTCATCCTTGCTGACCATCGGACCATCTCCCTTGAGGGCGATGATACCAATATCGGGCACCAAGCGTTTCTTGGCCCAGGTCAACAAAATGCCGGATTTGCCCGGGGTGTCATGCCCCTTCGCATCCGCCACGACCTTGGGGTCCATGTACTTGCTGGCCAGTTCTTCCTTGGTCACGCCGATCGCCTTGGCAATGTCGTCGAGCGACTTGTTGCGCAGGGTTTCGCCGGTTTGCAGGAAGGCGTTTTGCAGATTGTCGCGCTGATAGAGCTCGCGAGACAGTTGGTTGTGACAGTTGGTGCACCACAGACCCTTGCCGTTTTCTCCGTTGCCGATCTGCGACACGTTGGCCTGTAGCCATTGACCGACGGAATTCAGATATTCCTTGGTCTCGGCGCCGTCCTTGTCTTTGCCCGGATTGGCGTGCACGTCACGACCGACGTAGCAGCCCCCTGCGGCATCCCGGTTATCCCGGTCGGCATAAGCATTCTTACCGTCCGGCGTAATCGGATAGCCTTCCATGCCACCGTCTTGACGGTGAGCCGGATGACAGCCCTGGCAGGAAGAGGTGCGGCCCTGAGAGTCCGGCATGGGCTGCTTCACCAAGTGAACCGAATGCATGGCTTCGGTCAGCGCCGGAATCAACTCGTCCTTTTCTTCCGGCTTGGCCTTGTCGCCGAGCACGTCGCCGATTTTCTTGGAATTCAACACGCCGATCACGTTATCCGCGTGGCACTTCTGACAGAGGACAGGGTCTCGACCGGTCCGGTTCGAGGTGCTGGTGCTCTTGACGTTGTAGTTCTTCAGGAAGTCGGTGCCGTTCTCATCATCGTGGATTTGCAGGATGGAAATGGCCGAGGCCTTGACCGAGGCAATCCAGTCACTGGCTCCCATGGACTTCCAGAAGGCTTTTTCACCTTCATAGAGCTTGTACTTATCGCCATTGGCCGTTTTGCTGCTGTGGCAATTGGCGCAGTTGGGGATATCAATCGGGTTGTCGCCGACGAACATCACCGGCTTGCCGGTGTGGCTGTCGATGACTGGCGCGCCGCTATCCGCGTCAACCAGCTTGACCCAGGCTTCCTGGAACGGTTGCACATCGCTCTCGACCAGGGTCATCGGGTCTTTGTTGATCGCATCATCATTGAACGGAGTCAGCGGCAGGCCCAGAGCATCCCAAATGCCGGGATTGGTCAGCACGATGGGCACATTGTCAAGCACCGGGGATTTGGTATAGACCACCGTGCCGGTCTGGCCCGAATAGGTCAGGAAACCATCCTTCATCGGGGCACCGGTCGGACCGGAATCCCGGGGGATTTTAATCTGTTTGCCAACGAACAGCTTCTTGGCATCGGCGCTGGTCCCTTCCGGGTTGCTGCCTTCCAGATCCTTATAGATGTAGAGGTGAGTCAGATAGGCGTTGGCGACATTTTCATCGGGATCAATGGTGCCATTGCCGTCCACATCGTAGGGCACGTCCCAATATTTCAGCTTGCCACCTTCGGAATAGGTATTGCCGACGTGACCATACGCGAGCTTGAAACGCTTACGGCCATCCTGAAGCACCGTTGGGTCTTTCTCCGAGCCTTCTAGAAGGCGTGGAGTCTGCGTGGCACGGGTCGAAGTTTTGATGACCTGTGCCTGAATGGAGTTGTAGGGTGGAAGCACGCAGCAGGCGCTGAAATCAAAGCCGGTGCAATGCATCCCCAGTTCGTAGTTGATGGTGATATTGTAATCGTTCTTCGGGTCAATGGTCTTGCCCGGGTCCATGTCCTTTGCCGAAGCGGGGGACGGGGACGCGAGTGCAGCAAGACCGACCGCCAAAACAGTTGGCAGAATCAGAGCCTTCCTCATCAATTTTCTCCCTGTTGAAGCCTATGGCCTTCTGGAACCCCCCAGAGCCATTTATTGCATTCTTTTGTTTTTATTGATGGTTCAAAAAATACACTTACCAAGGTGTGATGACAATGGAAAAATAATCTCGACATCGTGGGCCGAAAATCCACCCCAGATCGGCGCGTATTCTGCCGCACTGGTGATGCCATTTTATCCAGCAAGCCACCTGCTGAACTCGAACCCGAAAGGCCGGGCGGTTGGCCCGCCCGGCGCAGTCCTTCGTTCAGTTCGCCATGCCGGCGGACGGGCGCGATTGTGGTCAGTGGGCTTTCTTGCCGGAAAGCGCCTTGGGCGCGGCATTCGAGCCGATCTCAATGCTGCGCGGCTTCATGTGTTCCGGCATCTCGCGGACCAGAGTCACATGCAGCAGGCCGTTTTCGAGCGTCGCACCGTCGACCCGGATGTAGTCGGCCAGATTGAAGGTCCGCTTGAAGGTCCGGGTGGCAATGCCCTGATGCAGGAACGCACCCTCTTGCTTCGTTTCGACGTCCTTCTTGGAACCGCTGATCTTCAACTCGTTGTTTTCGACGACCAGATCCAGTTCGTCCTCGGTGAAACCGGCGACGGCCATGGAAATGCGGTAGGTGTCCTCATCCAGCTTGACGATATCGTAGGGCGGATAAGCCACCGACGACTCATCGAAGTGGGAGAGGGCATCGAACAGATTGTCGAGCTTGTCGTAGCCGACGGAAAGACGATACAGGGGAGACATATCAAAGGCACGCATGGTCATATCCTCCTATCGAAGCGACATGAGCCCGCGGGAATCGTGTCCCGGGATTGAGCCACGCCCCAACGGGCACGCAACTCGGAAAGTCCCATATGGCAACCTTCCACCTATGATTCTAGCGCAATAAAAGGCTGATTCAAGACCTCGCGTATGAAAATAAAGTAACCATTTATGCTTATGCATGAAATGCATAGCCCTCGGATCAGGCCGTTGCGCGTGAGCAAAAGCGTCCTAAATCAATAGGGTTCTCATGACGGGAAAGCCAGAAAGATGCCTGATACTTATCATGTTGTTTGCCCGCACTGTCATACGGTCAATCGGTTGCCGACGACCAAGTCGGCCTTGAAAGGGAACTGCGGCAAATGCGGCGCGCCCCTGTTCACGGGGCATCCCGTAGCGTTGACGGGGGCATCATTCAACCGCCACCTGTCCAGCGATCTGCCGCTGGTTGTCGACTTCTGGGCCGATTGGTGCGGTCCCTGCAAGATGATGGCCCCGGTGTTCGCGCAGGCGGCGAGGGAACTGGAGCCGCAATTTCGCCTCGCCAAGGTGGACACCCAGGCCGAACAGAGCCTTGCCGCGGCGTATCAGATCCGAAGCATTCCGACACTGGTGATCTTCAAGGGGGGGCGGGAAGTCGCCCGAACCTCCGGGGCGATGGGATTGTCGGACCTGCTGTCCTGGGTCCGGGCGCACAAGTAGCTCTCCCTGGGGCAGGGCGCTTCACGGGTGGGACGAGAGGCCCGTCAGATGGGCACCTTGATCGCCCCCTCCACTTCCGGCTCAGCGACGATCGCGCCACCGAATTCGATTTCCTCTTCGGTGGCATTGCGTACGTTCAGCACTTCCAGTTTGAAGATCACATGGCGGCCACAAAGCGGGTTGTTGCCGTCGACCGTGAGGGTCTTGTCGTCCATGCGGGTCACGATGAAGTTGCGGGGCTCGCCCTTTTCGTTCTCCATGGTGATGGTGGTGCCGATTTCCCGGTAGGCCTCGGGGACGTTTTCAATTTTGTCGGTAAAGACCAGGGATTCGTCCCGCGGGCCATAGAGGATGTTGCAATCTATGGGCACCTCGATGATGTCGCCCGCCTTCTTGCCCTCCAGTTCCAGGGTGACGCTTTGGTCCAGGGCGCTGTCCTTGCCGTGCACGTAGCCGATGGGAAATTCGACCGCGACCAGGGTTTCGCCGGACTTCTGGTCGATCACCTTGTAGCTGAGTTCGACGAACTTGTCGTCTCGAATGGTTTCAGTCATATCACTTCCCAATCCGGTTCTTAGAAGACGGAGGCGCCAAAAATCTTGATCACGTCTTGCTCATCGTAGCCGAGCACCAATCGACCCAGCCATTCACCGGCTTTTTTCGTGCTGCGCACGCGAAAAAGGACCGTCACATGTTCGTTCCGGCGAATGATGCCGAGATAATCGTAGACTTCGGAAAGGCTCCGGGTCAGATCGCTTTTGGCGAACTGCTTTCCCACTTCGACCTCGTTCAGGCCTTGGATCAGGCTGTAGTGGAAATTGCGGATGAACTTTCCGTACTTGCCTTCGTTGGAAGCCCTGACGAGCTCCGTCCACATGGGTTCGGCAACGGCCAGAATTTCTTCATCGGTGAGTTCGATAATGTTCATTAGGGTCCTCGGTGGTGCTGGAAGGGTGATTTGCGGGGGCATAAAAAAAGATCAACACTTCGATGCTGATCTTTTTTCAAACCCCCGGCGGAAGCTCGGAGTGAACTTCCGCCGGTTGTTGTGAAGGTTACTCTGCAGCGGCGGCGGGCTTTTCCACGTCCACCAAGTGATACAGAGGCGCCTTTTCCATAGTGTATTCGCCGGTCTTCGGATCACGACGGGACACGGTCAGAACGTGCCAGTTCTTGTCATCCAATTTCAGGGCGTCGCCACGATAGTAGTAGCCCGGCCAACGGGTTTCCTTGCGGAACAGGGTGTGCTGCATAACACACTCGGACGTCCGATGGCGGTGCTTGACTTCCCAGGCCCGCAGCAATTCATGCAGGTCCTTGGCCGCAATCTTCTCCAGATCTTCTTCCATGATCTTGAGCTTCTTGAGACCGATGCTCAGCAGCTTGTCGTTGGTCATGTAGTTGACCGTCACGCCACCGCAGTACTCGTCCATCAGCTTTTGCAGGCGGTCGAGAGACTGGCGCGGGTTGTGGTAGTTCGGATTGACCTCGCCAGCCACGATTTCGTTGCGGTGGACCTTGTAGTGCTCCATCGGCCGGAAGACTTCTTCCTTCAGCTTGGCGATGGTGGCTTCGGATACACGGATGCCCTCGGCCTTGCCGTCGTCGATGTACTGACAGGCGGACTTCGCAGCAATGCGGCCCTCGGTGAAGGAACCGGAAGAGAACGCGTGCGGCGTTCCGCCGACCGCATCACCGGCACCGAACAGACCTTCGACGGTCATCATGCGGTTGTAACCCCACTGATACTCGGGCGGGGACACATCCGACGGGCCGGAGCACCAGGCGCCGCAACCGGTGGCATGGGAACCCATGACGTACGGTTCGGAGGTGGTCAGTTCCGGGTTCTCGTTCTTCGGATCCACGTCCGTGGCGGCCCACAGCACGGCCTGACCAACGGTCATACCGAGGAAGTTGTGCCAACCAATTTCTTCCAGATGCGGGTCCTGGAACGAGTGCATGGTGATCATGTGGATCGGTCCGCGGCCCGCGTTCACCTCGTTGATGATGGCGTGGTTACGCAGGCAGGTCGGGATCGGGCGGTGGGTCCGGTGGGAAACTTCCGGATCCAGATATTCCTTGCCCACCATTTCCTGAAGGGCAGGGAACCACTTGGATTCGTATTCCTCACCATAGGCGTTCTGGGTGTAGGCCTTCAGGTGCAGGAAGTAGGCACCAACCGGGCCATAGCCGTCCTTGAAGCGGGCCAGAACGATACGGTTTTCCATCTGGGTCATCTTCGCGCCGGCGTTGATCATCAACGCATAGGCGGAACCGGACGACCACGGGGCGTACCACACACGACCAGCACCCTCGCCGACCGAACGCGGCTTGAAGAGGTTGGACGCGCCACCCGCACCGCAAACCACGGTCTTGGACTTGAAGACGTGGAAGTTGCCCGTGCGGACGTTGAAGCCGACGGCACCGGCGACGCGGTTTTCCTTGGCTTCGTCCATCAGCAGGTGGGTGATGCAGACACGGTTGTAGACCTTGTCGGCCGACTTTTTCGCGGCTTCGGCCACGATCGGCTTATAGGACTCACCGTGGATCATGATCTGCCAACGCCCTTCGCGCAGGAACGATCCCTTGTCCGGATCGCGCATCAGCGGCAGGCCCCACTCTTCGAACTGGTGAACCGCGGAGTCCACATGGCGCGCCATGTCGAACAGCAGATCTTCACGCACCATGCCCATCAAGTCGATGCGGGCATAACGCACGTGATCTTCCGGGTTGTTTTCGCCCCAACGGGTGCCCATGTAACAGTTGATCGCGTACAGACCCTGGGCCACGGCACCGGAACGGTCGATGTTGGCCTTTTCGGCAATGACGATCTTCTTGTTCTTACCCCAGTAGCGGGCTTCGAAAGCCGCACCGGTACCACCTAGGCCAGCACCGGCGACGAGGATGTCGATGTTGTCTTCGACGATTGTATTGTAAGCCATTAGTAGTACACCCCTTCCTTCATCACGAGGCCGTTGGATTCCAGGGTATTCAAATCACCGTCATCCATGCGGATATACTTCGGCTCGTTGTACAGCAGTTGACTCTTGCGCTGTTCCTGGGTCGGTTCCGGAGCATTCTTCAGCTGCGGAATGCAGGTTCCCCAGGGCTTCGTGGTGATCGGAGCCAGCAGGTTCAGGTCTTTCTTGCCATTGCGGAACTTGATGCGCCAGGCAATGACACCCTTTTCTTCGTCGCGGACAGCGCGGACGCTGTGGCCGAGCGGCGCGAAGTCGGCGTACCCACGCACATCAATGGCGTTCTGCGGGCAGGCCTTGACGCAGGAATAGCATTCCCAACACATGCTCGGTTCGATGTTGTAGGCACGACGGTAGGTCGTGTCGATGTGCATGATGTCGGACGGGCAGATATCCACGCAGTGGCCGCATCCGTCGCATCGTGTCATATAGACAAAGGTAGGCATATTTCGTTTCCTTCCCTGTTAGAAAGAATCTTTCAGGATTGATTCAGTAATGCTTGGGTTGCTCGCGCTTGATGCCGAGACCCATGTACGACGGTTTGCTGCCCATGTATTCCGGGATATCGGGATACCGCTTCTGCAGCGCAGGGTCGGACAGATCACCCAACTTCGGCAGGTTCTCCATGGAACCGTCAGCCTTGATGACGCGCTTGTTGAACGCGGCGGCCGGCTTGAAGAACATATGTGCGAACTTGGACCACATCACGCCGCCGAACAGAACCGTGGCGGAGATGATGAGCAGGCCCAGGAACACGGTGTTCCAAACCGCGACGCCCATGGTCAGGGACCATACCAGACCAAAGGTCGTGGTGCCCAGCAGCGACAGGATGAACATGTCAGCCTTGGCGATGCGATACCAGGGGTTGCCCTCTGCGGAGACGTCAACGCGGATGAAGAACCAGAACCAGTAGCCGCCGAACATCACCATGGCGGCACCCAGGTGCCAAAGCATGGCGACAATGGCCGGAGCTTCGTGGGTCGGATAGGCGAACACCAGGGCAACGGTGGTCAATACGAACAAGATGAATCCGTACATGGTGAACAGGTGCGAAATCCGACGACGCGGATTGCAGAATTCACCGGATGTCATCACATCGACAGCGACCGTGTTGATGGCGATGCCAATCTTGTCGCCACCGCTGAGTTCACGGGTGCGCGAGGCTTCGGCAGCCTTGGCTTTGGCGAAAAAGTACTTGGCGCTCTTCTTGTGGATCATGTCAAAGATGGTACCGCCAACGACCAGAACGAACATCAAAATGACGTAGCCCTGAATGACGTTGAGCGGGACGGTCGTCGCGAGATCAGCGAATGGATTACTGGCGAACATCGATTCCTCCGTGCCGCAGTCGTTAATTGTTTACACACCTGTTGCCAGGCATCATCTATTAGCGAAGCATTATATAAAGGAAACTTGGTTTGACAATCACATTGACGACAGGGAAGGTAACTAGTTTGTTCCGGCTCCGTAACGCCTTATTTTTTCAGCATGTTAGTTATTAGATTACAATAATTTTAAGTAGCGAGTAGCCAAAATTGTGGCGATTTCATGACACTCCCCGCTCGTTTCAGGACATATTCTTGCCTGCCGACACCCGCCGAGCCCCGCATGATTCGGTTTGTGAAAGGCTCATTTTATGCGCTGATCGTCTGGTGATCCCTATCGGATAGATCAGGCGTTCCCCAGGACGGTGCTGTGGTGTGTTCGCCATGGAGGTGAAAAAAGCGTCTTCCCTCCCGCCACACCATCGTATATATTCGAATCATGGAATGTGCAGGAGACTTTGTGCCGGGGCGGGTTGTTTTGTGATTTTGTCTCGGCTTGTAACTAGGCAACAGATAGGTTGAATTATGGCTAACGTTAACGCTAAAGATCCGGTTCCTGATGGACACACCAAGTACTACACCACGAAGCAGCAGCCGGTGAACGAAAAGGGTTTCGTCGGTTACAAGACCGAGTGGATTGAGTGGCAGAAGGAAGTTCCCTACCAGACTCCGAAAAAGCCGTAGGCTCCTCGGACGGGCGCTTGTCGCTCGGTTGTGAACGGAACAAGGGAGGCGCTGGACGCCTCCCTTTCTTTTTGTCCGTATGGGGAGGGGGCTCCCCGAGGGCGAATCGAATCGCCCGGGTACTCCCGATTCTCAGACGGAACCAGCCAGCTTTTTGAGAAACTCGGCGCGTTTTCCGGCATCCATGGCCACGCTTTCCTCGACCGGCATGCCGCCGAGATACCATTCCTTTGACCCGTCATCGTATTCCACGGCGGGACCGTCTTCCCGGTGCAGCAGGCCGTCCACCCACCATTGGCGCATCAGCCGATCCTCGATCACGGCGGGGCCGTCCGCCCGATGGCGCACGCCGTTCACCCACCATTGCTGCACGCCTTCCGGACGGATGACCGCCGGGCCGTCCTCCCGATGGGCGACTCCGTTTTGATGCCATTCCAGGGTGCCATCGGATTCCATGATGGCTGGCCCATCTTCGCGGTGCAGTTGGCCCTGTCGCCACCATTCCCTGGACCCGTCCCCATGTTCCACGGCGGGGCCGTCGTCGCGGTGCTGTTTGCCATTGATCAGCCAGACCCGAGTTCCATCGGGCCTCTCGACGGCGGGACCATCTTCCCGGTGCAACTTCCCCAGCAGGTACCACTCGATGGTTCCGTCTTCCTTTTCGGTTTTTTCGGGTGTCTGGCACAGTTGGCCGTCTTGCCACCATTCCTTGGTTCCGTCGCCATGTTCCACGGCGGGACCGCCTACGCGGTGCTGTTTGCCATGCAGAAACCAGACTCGGGTCCCATCGGGCTTTTCGACGGCGGGACCGTCTTCACGGTGCAATTTTCCATCCAGGAACCATTCGATGGTTCCATCTTCTTTTTCGATTCTTTGCGGTGTGTTGGGCATCAATAATATCCGTTTCTCTGGGCCTTTGATTTGTGCAAGGAAGCACCAAGGCTCCTTCACATTCTATATATATGGCACTGATGTTCTGATATGAACAGCCCACGGCCGCAATCGGACAGGGGTGGGGTAGGCATTTGGCCACAGAAAAACCCCTAAGCCGTTGTGACTCAGGGGTTCTAACTGGTAGCGGGAGAGGGATTTGAACCCCCGACACGCGGATCAGGATGCAGCTTTGGACTTTCCTGTAACTATATGGAAAATAAAAAGAAAATGAGATTTCCGGGGACGCCTCTCACTGCATACCTTCGAGACCGGCTCGGAACTCCGCAACGGCCTGAGACGCTGGGTCGGCTGCGACAACGCCCACGGGCCCCACTCAGCACTGACGACGTTGGCGGCATGATCCTGAACCAGGGATTAGCTTAACTCGACGGCGTGGGGCGACCAATTTGGTCACCCCACGCTCGACCCGCGCGAAGTGGATTACCCCTTCACGCAGACCACCTGCTTCAAGGTATGGACCACCTCGACCAGATCGGCTTGGGCCGCCATTACCGCGTCGATGTCCTTGTAGGCCATCGGGGTCTCGTCGATGACCTCGGCGTCCTTGCGGCACTCCACGCCCTCGGTGGCCTTCTCGTGATCCTCGACGGTGAACCGCCGCTTGGCCTCGTTCCGCGACATGGCCCGACCGGCCCCGTGCGAGCAGGAACAGAAGGACATCGGGTTGCCTTTGCCCCGCACGATGAATGAGCGGGCCCCCATGGAACCGGGGATGATGCCCAGTTCACCGGCCTTGGCGCTCACCGCGCCCTTGCGGGTCAGCCAAACCTTGGCCCCCAAGTGCTTTTCCTGGGCGACATAGTTGTGGTGGCAGTTGACCGCCACATCGCCCACCTCGAATCCGGTGAAAGCCATGGCAATGATGTTCAATACCCGATCCATCATTACCTCCCGGTTGGTCCGGGCGAACGCCTGGGCCCAGGACACCGCCTGCACATAATCAATGAAGTGGTCAGTGCCCTCCGGGAAATAGGCCAGGTCCTTGTCCGGCAGGGTAATGAAGAACCGCTCCATGTCCTTCTTCGCCAGTTCGATGAAGTAGGACCCGATGCGGTTGCCGACGCCCCTGGAACCGGAATGCAGCATCACCCAGACCCGGTCGGACTCGTCCAGGCAGACCTCGATGAAGTGATTGCCGGTGCCCAGCGTGCCCAGGTGATGGACACTATTGGCCTTGGACAACTTCGGATGCCGCTCCAGGAGCGCCGTGAAGCCTTCCTCCAGGGAACCGTCCCGGTAAGGCTTGGCGGTCCAGGTCGCGCCGATGTCGTCGGGCACGTTGCCCCATGCACCTCGGTCGGACTTCACGTCGCCCCGACCGGTGCGGCCATGCGGGATTGCCCGCTCGATGTCCGACCGCAGTCCATGCAGGCTGTCCGGCAACTGCTGCGAGGTGAGCGAGGTCTGCACCGCCATCATGCCGCAGCCGATGTCCACGCCGACCGCCGCCGGGATGATCGCTCCACGGCACGGGATCACCGAGCCGACGGTCGCGCCCTTGCCCCAGTGCACGTCCGGCATGGCCGCCACGTGGTGGTGGATGAAGGGCAGGGAGGCGACATTGCGCAACTGCTGTTCGGCGGCGTCCTCAACCGGCACGTTGTCGGTCCAGGCATAGATCGGTACCCCCTCTGTGGGCATGTAGTTGTATTGGTTCTCGCTCATCTTCTTTCTCCGTCATCGGTTCGGGGAGGACCGGAATCGAACCGGATGGACGCGGATGACGGGACCGCCGCTCGCCAGAGCCTACCCCTGTTTCAAGGTCTCAAACTTCTTTCCCTCAACGAAAAACCCCTCCCGGTGGGACCGAGAGGGGTTTGCGAAACTCGAACGCTGTTGTTGCGTGTTACGAGGTGCTTCCCTCCGATGGCCGGACAAAATTCAGGCGCAGGGTGGCGGATTCTCTTCCGACCCACATCTGGGCGAATGTCTTTTTCGTGCGCGAATGTTGCCGTAAGAGTGAAAGCATCATCGTTCCATTTCCAGTCGTGGCCGAGGTTTCCGGCTCATATGGTCGTGCATCCTATAGGTGTTGAGCTCGAAGTCAAGATCCATCTTGGTAGACCCTATACAACAAGGGTGACAGTATCGGGCACACAAGGTCGTGGCGATGAAGATGATACCAATAGTTGGAGACCGTTTTTGTCCTCCACGCGTTCTAGTAAAACGCTCGACTTTCAGTCTGCATGTTGCCGAAGGTATCCATGCTGAAATCGCCGCGATCAGTGGTCATAGCCTCGACAGGATAAGGAAAATCTTGGAGGTCTATTTACCCCGCACACCCGAGATGGCTCGCAATGCCATGGCGAAGCTGGAGGAGAAAACGAAAACGTGTGTCTAAACGATTGCGCCCAGGCTAAAGAAAACCCCTGGAGAACCGCAGTTTTCCAGGGGTTTCATTGGTAGCGGGAGAGGGATTTGAACCCCCGACACGCGGATTATGATTCCGCTGCTCTAACCAACTGAGCTACCCCGCCAAGAGGGCCGTACGGATAAGATGAAAGGCCGGGGTTGTCAAGGGGCGTTGGGCGTATTTCGCCGTGGCTCCGGGGCTTTTTTGACGCTACAACAGGCACCGAAGATCACAGCCAAAGGAAAGAGCCATGACCACCACGGTAACTTGGACGGGGGGAATGACATTCAACGGGGTCAGCGCCTCGGGGCATGAACTGGTCATCGACGGCAAACGGGTCGAGGGGCCGTCGCCGATGGAGCTTTTGCTGCTTGGGGCCGGTGGCTGTTCTTCCATCGACGTGGTGATGATTCTGGAAAAGATGCGTGAGCAGGTTTCGGGGGTGGAATGCCGTCTGGAAGCCGAACGCGCCGACAGCGACCCCAAGGTCTATACCCAAATCGACATGCATTTCATCGTCACCGGCAAGGGCCTGAGCCCGGACAAGGTGGACCGGGCGGTGCATCTGTCGGCGGAGAAATACTGCTCGGCCTCCATCATGCTGGCCAAGACGGCGACCATCACCCACAGCTTCGAGATCATCGAAGGCTGAGCGGCTGATTACTCCACGGTCACGCTTTTTGCCAAGTTGCGCGGTTGATCCACGTCGGTGCCCTTGATACAGGCGGTATGGTAGGCCAGCAACTGCACCGGGATGGCATAGAGAATCGGCGCGACGAAAGGATTGACCGTCGGCAGTTCGATGGTCGCGGCGGCCATGGTGCCCAGTTTCTCGATCCCGGCCTTGTCGGACATGAAAATCACCCGACCCCCGCGCGCAATGACTTCCTGCATGTTGGAGGCGGTCTTTTCGAACAGCTCGTCCGACGGGGCGACGACGATCACCGGTACGCTTTCGTCGATCAGGGCAATGGGGCCGTGCTTCATCTCGCCCGCCGCGTAGCCCTCGGCATGGATATAGCTGATTTCCTTGAGCTTTAGCGCCCCTTCCAGGGCGATGGGGTAGCCGGTGCCGCGCCCCAGGTAAAGCACGTCGCGGGCCTCGGCGATTTCGTGCGCCAGCTTGGCGAGGTGCTCGTCGTGGACCAGTACGTCATTGGCCCGGGTCGGGACTTCGGTCAGAGCCTGACAGAGCTCGCTGACTTTCTCGGCGGTAAGGGTGCCGCGTTTGCTGCCCAGGCCGATGGCCAGACAGGCCAGCACGGTGAGCTGGGTGGTGAAAGCCTTGGTCGAGGCGACGCCGATTTCCGGCCCGGCCTTGGTTCGCAACACCAGGTCCGATTCCCGGGCCATGGAGCTTTCCGGCACATTGACCACCGAGATGATCTTCTGACCCTGCTTCTTGGCATGGCGCAGGGCGGCCAGGGTGTCGGCCGTCTCGCCCGACTGGGAGATGAACAGCGCCACCCCGCCGGCCGGCAGGTCCACGTCCCGATAGCGGAATTCCGAGGCGATATCCACATCCACCGGCACGCGCACCAGACTTTCCAGCCAGTAGCGGGCGACCATTCCGGCATAAAACGAGGTGCCGCAGGCAACAATGGTGATGCGGGTGATGTGTGTCGGGTCGAACGGCAGATCGGGCAGGGTGATGGTGCGGTTCCAGGGGTTGAGGATGGCTTGCAGCGTGTCGCCCATCACCGCCGGTTGCTCGTAGATTTCCTTGAGCATGAAATGGGGATAGTTGCCCTTGCCGATCATCGCCCCGGAGGTGGCGGTGAGTTTCACATCTCGGTCCACTGGCTGGTCGTCGGCATCGAAAATCTGCGCTCCGTCACGACGGACGACGGTGTAATCCCCTTCTTCCAGATAGCTGATGCGGCGGGTCAGCGGGGCCAGGGTCAGGGCATCGGAGCCCAGATACATCTCGCCGTCCCCATAGCCGATGGCCAGCGGGCTGCCGCGCCGCGCGCCGATCATCATGTCCTCGTGTCCGGCGAACAGAATGGCCAGAGCAAAGGCTCCGACCAGCTTCTTCAGGGTTTGCGCCACCGCGTCCTGGGGCGACAGGCCCTGGGCGATGAAACTGCCGACCAGATGGACCACCACTTCGGTATCGGTCTCGGTCTCGAAATGGTGCCCCTTGGCGGCCAGTTCCTTGCGCAGATCCTGATAGTTTTCGATGATGCCGTTATGGACCAGCACCACCCGGCCATCCGAATGGGGATGGGCATTGACTTCGGTGGGCGCGCCATGGGTGGCCCAGCGGGTATGGCCGATGCCGATGGTGCCGGTGACCGGCTCGTTGGCGATCAGCTTTTCGAGATTTTTCAGCTTGCCTTCGGCGCGCCGCCGGGTGATGGCCCCGTCACTGAGAATGGCGATTCCGGCGGAATCGTAGCCCCGATATTCCAGCCGTCGCAAACCTTCAATAAGCAGCGGGGTGACTTCCGCCTTGCCGATAATCCCGATAATACCGCACACGGTTCAGATCTCCTGGGGTTAGGGGGCTTTTTTCTTGCGGGCGGCTTTCTCGGCGGCCTTGCGTTCGCGGAATCGCGGCGCCCAATCCGGCACTTCGCGGTGTTCGGCCCGGGTCACCGCCAGGGCATCCGCCGCCACATCCTTGGCGACCACGCTCCCGGCCCCGATGATGGCCCCGTCGCCGACCGTAACCGGGGCGACCAGCGCGGTATTGGAGCCGATGAAGGCCCCCGCGCCAATATCGGTTTTATGCTTCAGGAAGCCATCATAATTACAGGTGATCGTTCCCGCGCCGATATTGGCCTCACGCCCGATCCGGGCATCGCCGATGTAGCTGAGGTGGCTGACCTTGGCCCCTTGCTCGATTTGGGCATTCTTGATCTCGACGAAATTACCGATCTTGGCCTGGGCCCCGATCTGGGCGCCAGGGCGCAGGCGGGCATAGGGACCGACTTGGGCCTGCGCGCCGACGGTGGTGCCTTCCAGGTGGCTGAAGGCCTTGATGGTCGCGCCTTCTTCGACGGTGACGCCGGGGCCGAAGACCACATGCGGCTGAAGAGTCACATCCTGACCCAGTTGGGTGTCCCAGCATAGCCAGACGCTGTCCGGGTCGATCATGGTCACGCCGTCGGCCATGGCCTCGGCGCGCAGGCGTTTTTGGATCAGGGATTCGGCGAGCGCCAGTTCGGCCCGGGAATTGACTCCCAGCAGCTCGTCCTCGTCGCCCTCGGTGACCACGCTGCCCAGCCCCTCGGCCCGCGCCAGGGCGACGATATCGGTCAGATAGTACTCTCCCTTGGCGTTGTTGGGGGTGATCTTGCTGAGCAGGCGGAACAGATGCTTGCCGGAGACGCACATCAGACCGGAATTGCACAGATTGATATCCAACTGGGCCGGGGAGGCGTCTTTGGCCTCGACAATGGCGTGCAGGTGGCCCTGGGCGTCGGTGAGCAGGCGGCCATAGGCCCCCGGCGTCGGGGTGCGGAAGCCCAGCACGGCGATGGCGGTGTTCGGTTCGGAGCGGCGCGCCGCCAACATGCGGTCCATGGTCTGTGCGGTCAGCAACGGGGAGTCGCCGAACATGATCAGGATGTCGCCGTCGAAATCGCCCAGTTCCGGTTCGGCGGCGCGGACAGCATGGCCGGTGCCCAGGCGTTCGGACTGGATGACGGTGGCGTGGGGGGCGACGGCCTCGGCCGCCTGCGGCATGTCCGGGCCGATGACCACGACCACCTTGTCGGGGGACAGGGACTCGACGGCGGCCAGCAAGTGGCGGACCATAGGGCGACCGGCAATGGGGTGGAGAACCTTTGGAAGTTGCGACTTCATGCGGGTCCCGAGACCTGCAGCAAGTACGATGGCGGCGGTTTTTTCCTTGGTCATCTGAAATCGGTTCATTACATAAGCGTGAGAAAGCGGCAGACTGACACATGCTCGGAGCACCGCCAAGTCACAATTTGACGGAACAGGGGATAGCCCAATGAAGGCCATTATTTTCGATCTCGACGGCACGCTGGTGGATAGCGCACCGGATTTGATGAATGCACTCAATAAATTGCTGGTTCGGGAAGGCCGTTCGGCGCTGCCTATCGAGGCGGTGCGTAGCATGATTGGCGACGGAGTGCCGGTGTTGGTGGAGCGCGGGTTTGCCGCCACCGGCGCGGCGATCACCGGGGACGCCCTGAATCCGCTGGTCGAGGGCTTCATGGGCTTCTACGAGGGCCACAGTACGGACGAGACGGTTCCCTATCCAGGGATCATCAAGGTTCTCGACGACCTCAAGGCGAGCGGCCATTACACCCTCGGAGTCTGCACCAACAAGCCACAGGCCCCGACGGTAGAAATTCTCGCCGAGCTGCATATGGCCCATTATTTTTCCGCCGTTCTGGGCGGCGATGCCTGTGCGGTGAAAAAACCCGATCCGGGTCATATCTTTGCCACTTTGGATGCCTTGGGGGTGGCCCCGGAACATGCCCTGTTGGTCGGTGACAGCCCCAACGACGCCTATGCCGCCCGCGATGCCGGAATTCCGGGGATTTTGGTGTCCTTCGGCTATACCCGCATTCCGGTGCAGGAGTTGCCGTCGGTGGCGGTGATTGATCATTTCGACGAACTGCCGGCGCTGATCGAAAAATTGTTGTAGAAACCGTTGGGGAGCGCCCAGATTGAAATAATGAATCGTGAACTCGTGAGGGTCCGCCTCGAGCGTACCGAGCTTGCCGGTCCTCTCGCTGCACGCGGCGATAGCCCATCGGGAGGCCTGTGCCGACTCGCATTTCGATCCCGAGATCACCGCACAGTCTGACGGATTGCTGCCGCCTCGCCACCTTCAACGCCTGTAACCAGTCAGATGGAAGACGAGATTGCCAATGTCTCATGCCGAAAACCACATGAGAAATTGCCGAATCACAAACCGTCAGACAGCGCTACTGAAAACTCATTCGATTGCCCTGTAAGAATAGACGTGAAACATGCCCTCATTTGCTCTATCGTTTTACCGCTTAGGTTCCGAGTGAGACCAAGTCTCCGGGATCAAAAGGGAACACGGTAGAGACGACCCAATCGGGGCTTGATCCGTGACTGCCCACGCAACTGTGAGCGTGAGCCGCATCCGCGAAGCCACTGGGCGTGAGCCTGGGAAGGCCGATGATCGGCGATGAAGCGCGAGTCAGGAGACCTGCCTGAGCATCGTTCAACCCTTATGATTGCCGCACGATGGGTGCGGTGAAAGGAAATATCATGCATATCGAACCGGGCGTCGTTGACGGCGCTAAAATCACCCTCAGCTATGCCACAGCGGCTGGAGCTTTTGGGCTGGCGGGAAAGCTGGCCTACGACACGATTAAAAACGACGGAGGCATTGTCTCCCTGGCGGCGCGAACGGTTGCCACCACGGCGCTTGTCTTCAGTTTTTTTGAAGTCCTGCCACATCACTCCATTGGCGTGTCCGAAGTTCATTTCATTCTCGGCTCGACCTTGTTCCTGATTTTCGGAGGCGGAGCGGCGGCACTCGGTCTCGCTTTCGGATTGTTGGTGCAAGGGCTTCTGTTCGCACCGGCGGATTTGCCCCAATACGGTATCAACGTCACGACGTTGCTGGTGCCGCTATTTGCCATGAGCCTGCTGGCACGGAAGGTCATTCCGAATGGAACGGCGTACAAGGACGTGACCTATGCACAAGCCTTGGCCCTATCCACCAGTTATCAGGCCGGGATCGTCGCCTGGGTCGCATTCTGGGCATTCTATGGTCAAGGGTTTGGCGCTGAGAATCTGGCCCAGGTGGGCTTGTTTGGCGCGGCCTATATGACGGTTATCCTCGTCGAGCCCGTGCTGGACTTGGCCGTCCTTGCCCTTGCCAAGAACTTCGACAGGTTTAAGTACAGCACACTGTTTCACAACCGTCTGTACACCGCCGCTTCGTCGTAAGGTTTTGAAGGAGGGCGGCTTATTCCGCCCTCCAATCAACCGCTTCAGGCAATAAAGAGCAGGGCTCCAGCGGCCGCGATGCCTCCACCGCCCACCCGAACGGCAATCGGAGCAATCTTTTCCGCCATTTTCTGAACGGCAATGCTCAATCCAATCCCGGCTGCATGCAGGGTCGTCGTGGCGACGGCAAATCCGACGCCGTATTCGAGACCGCTGGCGTTTACCGGCATTTCCGTGCCATGGGCGTGACCGTGGAAAATCGCCATCACCCCGACCAAAGCCATAGCCAGACCCATCGGCATCTGACGTCCGGCGGCGATCACGCCGCCCAACACGATCACGGAGCCGACGATACCAATTTCGACGAACGGCACCGGCACGCCGATCATACCAAACAATCCGCCGACAATCATCATGCCGACAAACGAAGCCGGGACGAACCACATGGATTTGCCGCCCATCTGGGCAGCCAGGATCCCGACCGCGACCATGGCAAGTACATGATCGAGTCCACCGACCGGATGGCCAAAGCCTGCGGAAAAGCCTGAAACAGACCCGGCGCCGGTATGGGCCAGGGCAGGTGTTGCAGCCGCCACCAGAACGGCGGCGGCGAGAAAGAATGATCGTTTCATCGTTCGAATCCCCTGTAAGATGGACAAACCAAGCAAGTGTGATGAAAATAAAAAATATCACACTCGCAAGCCAATGCAACACCGGATGACCGATGATGGAACGTATTACCGTTACGATTGACGATGAACTGCTTGAAAAGTTTGACGAGCTGATGGAGTTGAAGGGATATTCCAACCGCTCGGAAGGCATCCGGGACGCAGTGCGGAAAATGCTCGCGGAACAACGGATCGCGGTAAAAGAGGAAGCAAAATGCGTCGGCTGTGTCGTCTATATGTACAATCACAAGGAACGGACCCTGTCGTCACGGCTCGTTGAGGCCCAGCACCATCACCATGACATTCCCACGGCAACGCTCCACCTTCACGTCGACAAAGAGAACTGCGTCGAAGCCACCGTCTTGAACGGGACCATCGAAGAAGTTCGCAATATGGCGAATCAAATCATCGCTCAGACGGGCGTGAAGCACGGATATTTACATTTGATCCCCCTTGAGGATGAAGAGTAACCGCCGCCTCCAAAATCGTCGCCAACGGCATCATTCCACGCTGCCAATCATGAACGACCATCGCCTCAGGTTCGCGCCACCATGCCGTCGGCCAGAGACTGACGATAAGCCAATGATGCGGGAACAAGTCCAGCCGCCAGTCCAGCCAGCAGGATCAAGCCAAGGAGCCATATGTCCTGCAAGGAAGGGGCCGTCAGAGGCAGGTAAAGTCCGTACTGGGCATCAAGGATAGGGCGAGCGACCCAAAGGGCTCCATAGAGAAAGCCAACCCCAACGGCGATCCCCGTACCCGCCAGCAAGGCTGCTTCGGCCATCAGCATGGCGAAGATGTGGACGGGGCGCGCGCCGACGGACCGGAGGATCGCCATTTCCCGGCGGCGTTCGTTGAGACTGGACAGCAGCATCGTCAACATGCCCAGTAGACCCGACAGAACCACAAAGAGCGAAATGACCGTAAGAGCCGCCTCCGCCGTGCCCATCAAATCCCACAGTTCCTGGAGGGCAACACCGGGTAGTATGGCCAGCAGGGGTTCTCCCTTGTACTCATTCACCGCTCGCTGCATGGCGAACGTCCCCAGGCGTGATTCAAGCCCCACCAGAATCGCGGTCACCGATTTCGGACGCAGGTTCATGGCGCGCACCTGTTCGGCGCTGACGGTCATGCCCGGGATGCGGGAGCCACCCTTCCAGTCGACGTGGATCGCCGTGATACCCTCCAGGCTCACATGGACGGTACGGTCCACGGGCGTTCCGGTTTTGGCCAATATGCCAACGACTCTGAATGGCTTGTCGTCGTGCTTCGAAAAGCTCTCGGCACCGAGCCCGTGACTGACCACTATGGGATCTCCCTGCCGATAACCCAGCGCCTTGGCAACGTCGGCCCCCAACACGGCATCGAATACGTCCTCGAAAGGCCCGCCGGAAACAAAGGTAAGGGACTGTTTTCGCCCATAGCGGAAATGCCGGAAATAATCCTGGTTGGTTCCCAGAACGCGGAAACCACGGTGCGAATCTCCAAGCGACAAAGGGATCGTCCAGGCCACGCCGGAACGTTCCTTCAGTTCCTGGTAGCTGTGCCAGGATATGTTGTTGGTCGCGTTGCCTATGCGGAAAACGGAATAGAGTAACAACTGGGTGGCGCCGCTGCGCGCGCCGATGATCAGATCAACACCTGAAATGGTATTGGCAAAGCTGGCACGTGCACCGGTTCGGACTTTTTCCACGCCCAGCACCAACATGACGCTGACCGCGATGGAGAACATGGTCAAAAGTGCCGTCGTCCGTCGATTAACCAGGCTGCGCAGGGACAGACCGAAAATGGGGCCACCGCTCATGGCGCCTCCTTCCCGTGTCTGTTGATGTCACTCAGCGCGACGGACCGGTCAAAGGCGGGTTCCAGGCTTGCATCGTGACTGACGAACAGCAAGGTGGCTCCTGCTTCCCGAACCTCCTGGAACAATAGATCGAGAAAGCGTCCCCGGGCGTCCGAATCCAAAGCCGAGGTGGGTTCGTCAGCAATGATCAACGGCGGAGCACCAATCAGGGCGCGGGCCACGGCGACCCTTTGCTGCTGGCCGACACTGAGTCTCGAAACGCCGCGCCTCTCAAAGCGAGTGGCATCCAGTTCCATATGGTCAAGCAAGCGTCGCGCTTCCTCCTCCAACCGCGCCTGCGAAAAGCCAGCTCGCTCACGCCGACTCCGGGAAAACCGGCAAGGCAGCAGCACGTTGTCGACCAGGGAGAGGTAGGGCACGAGATTAAACATTTGGAAGATGAAGCCAACATGATCGGCACGATAGGTGTCTCTTTGTGAACCACTTAATCGCACCATGTCCTGGCCGAGAATGCGAACCTCACCCAGTTCCGGCACGGCCACACCGCCCAAAAGATTGAGCAATGTTGTTTTGCCGCTGCCGCTGGGTCCCTTCAGGAATACCCGCTCACCTGCTGCGACCTTAAAGGCCTCAATGTTCAGAACAAGGGGATCTCGGGGGCGCCAGCGAAAACAAACATTCTTCAGGGCAACGGCGTCTTCGATCATTTTGATGTCAGAGCCGGGGTTAGAATGTCAACCGTGGGTCGGTCGATTTCAGTTCCGCCGCACCCTGGCCACGCGAGGTAATGTATTGCACCTCCAACTCCTGAGCCGCAGGGAAAACTTCGAAAAACCGGGTTTCCATATAGGTGACCGCCCCCGTGTCAGCACACTCGAAATGATAGTGTGCGTGGAATTCGGCGTGTTCCTCAGATTCTCCGTCCTTGTGATCCTTTTCATGGTCCGCCTGCTTGTGGGCCTGCTCCTCGCCATGGTGATCTTCCATGTGGGCAGATTCCACCTCGACTTTTTTGAGCTCGCAGCCCGCAGAACCAGGAAAATAGAACAGATCGGCACCGGCTTTCAATTTGGTCTCTGCCTGCTCGATGGCCGCCCGCTGTTCCGGTGTTGTCGGTTCATGTTCGAAGCCGACGATATCGGCCCCCGGAGCCGCAAGTTCGATTTCCAGATCGTGTCCTTCGATCGCCAGATTCAGGTGTCCGACACCATGCTCATGGGGCTGGGATTCCGCCCATACCGTGACGGGAGCAACCTGAATAAGCACCCAAAGCCCCAGCGGGACACTGAAACTTGCAGCTTTGTAGAGAGAGTTCATTGTCATAATCTTTCGTTCATTGTGAAATTGAAAGGGATTGACTGATGCAGTCCCGGCAATAGCCGCGCATCTCGATGGTGGCTGGCTCCGTGTGAAAGCCGACGTCCCTGGCACGTTTCTCCAAACGAGCGCCAACATCGGAATCAATAATTTCTTCGGCCTGCCCGCAACCGTCGCAGATCATGAAAATGGTCGCTTCGGTCTGCTGGTGATCATGAGTGCAGGCGACGAATGCTTTGAGGGTTTCCAAACGGTGCGCATAGCCTTCAGCGATTAGCCGATCAAGGGCGCGATACACCGTC
Source organism: Magnetospira thiophila (assembly GCF_054657015.1). Classification (NCBI taxonomy): domain Bacteria; kingdom Pseudomonadati; phylum Pseudomonadota; class Alphaproteobacteria; order Rhodospirillales; family Thalassospiraceae; genus Magnetospira; species Magnetospira thiophila. The sequence continues at coordinate 1,071,401 of NZ_BAAHXF010000002.1, read as the reverse complement.
GGCGGCGCTGAAATCCCGGCAGAGCGGACCGCATCGATTAATTGATAGGCGGTCAGTGGCTGTTTGGCCTTGCGCAACGCGGCAAAGACCTTTCGATGATTGGGGGCCAAAGACGGCACCGCCTTGTTCCGCTTCACCTTGTGTGCCTCCGAATACCTGAATCCCATGGCGTCAACCGTATCGTATATTATCCGGTCCGTCAACAGGGTCTGACTTTATGTCCTTCAGATTTCATTTTTCACCGTGAGCCCCCTTACTCCTTATAGGGCTCCAGACGACCACCTTCCAAGGTATAGCCGGCTTCAACGGCGGCCTGGCCGTCCACCAGGGCCAGATCGCTCGTGGACCTCTTTACCGACATGCGGCCGATCACCCAGACCGGGTCATACAGATTGGATGGCACGTAAGGCTTGGTTACTCTGACGAAGACGGTTTGATTGATTGGCGGCGGCGGGACATGAATACAGGCACCCACGAAGGGGACGAGCAAGAATTCGGTCACCGCTTCCCCATTAAATTCCAGTGGTAGTGCAAAACCCGGAATTTTCACATCTTGGCCGTTCAGACTCTCATTCACGGAAGAATTCCGACGCAGAAGCTCCTTCCGGTAAGCTTGATCTCTGCGCAGAAGGGCCTCCACGTCTACGCCCTGCTTGGCAAGTTTTGATCTCAGGTCATTTTCCTCGACCGAACCAATACCCATTACTTCAATTGCATCCACGCCCTGTTCCCTCAGCGCCTGCATATCTGAGAGTTCGGCTATATCGTATTGCTGGTCCTCCGTTAGCGTCGTGAAGGGATCCTCTAACGGCGGCAGTTCGGGCAACAAATCATCCCAGGTCAGCGTTTTCAGGGTTTCTGCCGTACCGCTGACGGAAAGCGTCAAAAAAATGGCGAGTGTAGACAATAAAATGCGCATAGCGGCTCCCTTGGGATTGCGGTAGTGGCATGGACACCCCCCCCGGCGGCCTCGCGATGAGTCATGCTGGAGAACGTCGACGCTTTCAAGCACAAGGAGCGTTCAATGTCCAAGATTACCACAATCGGCCTTGATCTGGCCAAACGCGACTTACAAGTTCCTGCCGTCGTCGGGCCGGGGTGTCCACAGATGCCCGCGTCGATGGCCTTGCGGTCATAAGGGTGGAAGAGAAGCGGGTGCCGCTGGCTGATTGCCCGGGTGGCCGGACTGGTATGAGCTGGGTGAGGTCTTGCCCTTGAAGGCCTGGGGACGAGGCGTTTGGCTCAGGGGGTGCAGATCAACCGCACCAAGCCAGACGGCGTCCGCCCCGCATGGGTTGGACAAGTCCTTCGTCGAGCAGGATCGACGCAATGTCCCTGCCATCGACCCGCACCCGGGCGATCAGGCGTTGGGCATATTTGCCAGGGTGGGAGCCCTCGACCGTTACCTTGCCGTTGAGCAAGGCGGTCAGGCGGGCCTTGGCGCGCTGGGCCAGGGCGCGCTCGCTGTCGCATTTTCCCCGGATTTCGGGGGCGTCGATTCCATCCAGACGAATGGCGCGCTTAACCTGGAGGTCCGGCATCGGTTCGATCCACGCCCAGAAGGTATCGCCATCAATCACCCGGATCACATGGGCGGGATAAATCAGCCCTTCGGTCGCCGTGGCCTTCGGCGCACCCAGAGCCAGCAGAAGGAGAATCAGGTATTTCATTTACATAGAATATATAACATTAAGACAAATCACAAATTGTATTGTAATGACAATTTTTGTAATCGTCAAAATTGATTTTGCGGGGTTTGGATGAGCCGTGACAAGGCTAGGCGCAAAGTTGGTCACCTGTTAGGATTTAATAGAAGGGGGAATTGATTTGCCTGAAGAATTTAATTGGGAAGTGCGAACGTGAGGACGGACGCCAACACCCTGGCGGCCCGCGCGCGGGCGATTCTGCTGACCCCGGAACCGTCGGACAAGGCGGCGGCAAGTCTGGCGTTGGCCGAGTCTTGGCGTCAGGGACAGGTGAGCGACTCCGGTCACGGGGAGGCGCTGGCCCTGGATCGTCCGGCTCGTCCAGAGACACCGGAACTCCTGCACCCGCGTCACATGCCCCGGCGCGGCAAGGGCGGCCTGAGCGGTCGCATCGCCCTGCTGCATGCCATCGCGCATATTGAGTTTAATGCCATTGATCTGGCCTGGGATTTGATTGTTCGTTTCGGGAGGCCGGATCTGCCCCGCGCTTTTTATGATGATTGGGTTCTGGTGGCGGAGGACGAGGCCCGGCATTTCGCACTACTGGCGGCACGTTTGGCCGAGTTGGGCGCGGCCTATGGGGATCTCCCGGCCCATGACGGTCTGTGGGAGGCGGCGACCAACACCGCTGACGATTTATTGGCACGGCTGGCTCTGGTGCCCATGGTGCTGGAGGCGCGCGGTCTGGACACCACACCGGGGGCGGTGGCGCGCCTGAACAGCCATGGCGACCGGGACAGCGCCGAAATTCTGGCCCTGATCGGTGCCGAAGAGGAACGCCATGTGGCGGCCGGGGTGCGCTGGTTCCGGTTCGAATGCGCGCGCCGGGGGCGGGACCCGGTGCCGACCTTTCAGGATCTGGTGCGGCAACGATTTCCCGGGCGTTTCAAGCCGCCCTTCAATGGTCCGGCGCGGGATCGGGCCGGTCTGGAGGAGGCCTTCTACCTGCCGCTGGTTGGAAGCTGACGCAGGTCCTTCAGGGTTTCCGCCAGTTCAACCGCATCCGTGACCGGCAGGGAACAGACCGGACCGCGACAGACATAGGCGGTGGGACGGCCCGCCACCTGCGGCTTATCACGCGCCGGATGGCCCTCGGGCAAGGATGATTGGGGAGGGAGGACCTGCAAAATCCGCCCCGGCAGGTCCAGGGCAAAGACGTGCCGGAGCAGGACCTGGGTGGCCGGGTCCTGTCGTTCGCCGACCAACACCACTTGCAATCCGTGGCTCAGGGTATCGGCGGCGGCCACCAGGGCGGCATGGCGCAACGGCTGTTCCGGATCGCCGGAAAAGGCGGCCAATGTTCTGTCGGCGGCCACTCTCCAGGGTTCCTGACCGGTCAGATAATAAAGCCGCGCCAGTCCCTCGACGATCAGGGCATTTCCGGAGGCATTGGGATGATCCTGCATGGGTTTGAGGCGTACCGGTAACAGGGGCTGGTCGTGTGCGGTGGCAAAAAAGCCGCCGCTTTCCCGATCTTCGTGCATTAACAGGGCGCGTTCGGCCATCTCCCGGGCCTGGGCGAGATAGGGGGCTTGTCCGGTGATGTCATAGAGAGTCAGGGCGGCATCAATGCCATTGGCCAGATCATCCAGCAGCGCCGGAGGAGCGGCCTTGCCCAGATACAGGGCATGGGTCGGCGCCCCGCGTCCATCAATCAGGCGGTCCCACAGAACCGCGAGGGTCTGTTCCGCCGCCGTGATCCATGCCATTTCGCCTAAGGTAACGCCGGCTTCGGCCAGGGCGGCGGCGGCCATGGCATTCCAGTCGGCCAGCAGCTTGTCGTCGCGGCGCGGGGCGGGGCGCTGTTGCCGGGCGGCGCGCAGAAGGGCAAGGTCTTCCGGGCGGAGGGCCTCCCCATGACGAAACAGAACCCCGCCGGATTCTTCTGAGGTCAGCCCATAAGAGGCAAAGAAGCCGTCGCTCCACGTCCCGAGAACCCGTCGAATATCGCTCTCGCGCCAGGCGTAGAAGGCCCCTTCGGTCATTCGGCCGTTGCGTGGCGAGCGGCTGTCTGCATCCAAGGAAGAGGCGAACCCGCCGTCGGGGAGGCCCATGTCGTCGAGCAGAAACCGCACCGTATTCCGGATCGCTTGTTCCAAAACAGGATCGTGGGTTTCCTTCCATACTCGGGTCATCAGCCGCAGCATCGCGGCATTGACGTCGAGCATTTTCTCGTAATGCGGTTCGCGCCAGGGCGCATCGACACAGTAGCGATAGAAGCCGCCGCCCACATGATCGTGCAAGCCGCCCCGCAGCATGGCATCCAGGCTCTCGATGACGGCCTCTCGCCAATCCGCGCGATCCTGGCGGATCGCAGCTCGCCAGAGTAAATCCAAAGCCGCCAGATGGGGATATTTGGGTGCCGTTCCAAAGCCGCCATTAAACGAATCCCGCTGCTCCATCAAGGCACTGGCGGTCTTGGAGAGGCCGGGCAGGGCGGTCGGCTCGATTTGGCCCAGGGCCGCGATCAGGTTGCGGCCCTGTTCTCGGATGTCGCCTGGATTGGCCGCATGGGTCGTGGCGACGCGGGTCAGGATCTGTCGCAGGGAAGGCATCCCCTGACGCGGTTCCGGGGGGAAATAGACTCCGCCGAAGAAGGGGGTGCCGTCGCCGGTGAGGAACAGATTGAGCGGCCATCCGGTGGACAGCCCGAGCCGGGCGGCAGCCTGCATGTAAAAGGCGTCCACCTCTGGCCGGTGTTCGCGATCCACCAGAATCGGAATGAACCAACGGTTGATCATGTCCGCCGTCTCCGGGTCGCGAAAATGCTCGTCCTGCATCACATGGCACCAGTGACAGGCCAGATATCCGATGGACAGAAAGATCGGCTTGCCTTCCTGCCGGGCCAGGGCGAGGGTGTCCGGGTCCCAGCCGTGCCAGCGCACCAGATCATGTTCATGCAGGGCCAGATAGGGGCTGTTGGCGGCCTCCAGCGGCACCGCCCGGACCGGGCTCGCGAAAAGCAGCGTCAGGACGACGCACAGACCGATCGGCCTCATGACTCCGGCGCGTTGCCCAGCCGGGCGGCCAGGGCGGCGGCCATGAAGGGGTCCAGGTCGCCGTCCAGCACCCCTTGGGTGTTGCTGGTTTCCACGTTGGTCCGCAGATCCTTGACCATCTGATAGGGTTGCAGCACGTAGGAGCGGATTTGATGTCCCCAGCCGATATCAGTCTTGGCGTCATGCTCGGCCTGCGAGGCCTCTTCGCGGATTTGCAGTTCGCGCTCGTAGAGACGAGCTTGCAGCATCTTCATGGCGGTGGCCCGGTTCTTGTGCTGCGAACGGTCGTTTTGGCACTGCACGACGATATTGGTCGGCAGGTGGGTGATGCGGACGGCGCTGTCGGTGCGGTTGACGTGCTGCCCCCCGGCCCCGGACGCGCGGTAGGTGTCGATGCGCAGGTCTTTTTCCTGGATGTCGATGTCGATGGCGTCATCAATCACCGGATAACACCAGACCGAGGAAAAGCTGGTGTGGCGGCGGGCGCTGGAATCGTAGGGGGAGATCCTCACCAGCCGGTGCACGCCGCTTTCGGTTTTCAGCCAGCCGTAAGCATTGTGGCCGGAAATCTTGAGAGTGGTCGATTTGATCCCGGCCTCTTCGCCAGGACTTTCTTCGATCCATTCCAGCTTGTAGCCCTTGGATTCGGCCCAGCGGCTATACATGCGCAGCAGCATCTCGGCCCAGTCCTGGGCCTCGGTGCCGCCCGCCCCGGCATGCACTTCGAGAAAGCAATCGTTGGCGTCGGCCTCGCCGGACAGCAGAGTCTCCAGCCGAGCCTGGGCGGCCCGGTCGAGCATCGCCTTGAGGGCGGCCTCGGCTTCCGCCACCACGTCCGCATCGTCCTCCGCCTCGCCCAGTTCGATCAATTCGAGGGTATCGGAAAGATCCTGCTCCAGGGTGTGAATGGCGGCCAGGCCGGATTCCAATTGGTTCCGCTCGCGCATCATCGCCTGGGCGCGGGCGGCGTCGTTCCACAGGTCGGGGGATTCGGTGAGGGCGTTGAGCTCCTCCAGTCTCAGTCGGGCCTGATCGTAGTCAAAGATGCCTCCTCAGCAGCTCGATCGACTGCTTGATTTGCTCGGCGATATTTTCTACCTCAGCGCGCATGCAAGACCTCTATTGTAAGTCATTGGTCAGACGTTTATAGTGAACCAAGCGTTGTTCGTTGCCCGTCGTGTGGTCAGTTCAAGCGTTGTATTAGCCGCTTATGGAAGGACGGACAAGGCCTGACAACGACCGCTCCAGGAGGCGGGCTGAGTGATTGGAGACTTGACGATGATGCGGGTGCTCCTGGTGGAGGACAATCCAGGCGATGCCCGGCTGACCCAGGAAGCCTTCAAGGCCGGACGGGTGCTCTGCGACGTCTTCCACGTCGTCAATGGCGAAGAGGCGATGGCCTATCTGCGCCGTGAGGGGATCTACCGGGATCGTCAAAAACCCCACATGGTACTGTTGGATCTGAACATGCCGCGCATGGACGGGCGTGAGGTGCTGGCCGCCATGGCCCGCGATCCGCAGCTCAAGGAAATCCCCGTGATCGCTCTGACCACCTCTTCGGCGCCCGAGGATATTGAGGCCTGCTATCGCAACGGAGCCAACGCCTATGTGGTCAAGCCGCCGGAATTTCAGACCTTTATCGAAAAGGTGAAGGCGCTGGAGGATTTCTGGTTCGGCACCGCCAGCCTGCCGGAATTCGGCACCATCTGATAACGGATTATTCGTCTAAAAAATTGATGTCCAGTACCTCGGTCACCGGAAGGGTCGCGATATCCTGAAACTTTTCGTTTTTGGGATTGCTCAGGTCGACGAGATTGACGATCCGTGAGAAGGTGGAATTCACCAAGATTTCCTGACCGTCGTCGCCGCGCCGCCGGATGCCGAAGTAGAGTTGCTTGCGATGGTGATAGCTGAGCTTGCTGACCACCTGTTTGCTGACCCAGATGGACCCCTTGCGCGCAAAGTCACTCAATCGGGCGGCCTGATTGATGGTATCGCCAAGGACAGTGAATTCCAGATGGGTCGGGGTTTGGTAGGTGCCGAACCATTCCTCGCCTTCATGGATGCCGATGTTAAGCTGTAACTCATTGAGCCAGTTTTTCCGTGTGCGCCATTTGCGGGATATGTCCTGCATGGTCTTGCGCATTTCGCCGGCACAGTACAGGGCGTTTTCGATGTAGCAGGAATCGGGCTGCGGGAGGAAGTAATAGACCATCCCATCACCGACATGCTTGCCGTGGGTGGCATGGAAACGGCGCAGGTTGGGTTCCACCGCGCTCCAGATGGAATTGATCAGTTCAAAATATTCCTCGGGGGGCAATTCGGCGCAGATCTTCGTGGAGCTTTGCAGGTCGGCAACCAAAACCGCCAGGGGAGTCAGATAGGGACGCTTGTGGCGCATCAATTCCCGAATGACCACGTCCCGTCGGGCCAGAAAGGTGCTTAACGTCTCGACTTCGCTCTCGAAAGGCTCATAGACGAAAAAAATGCCCTCTCTGAAAAACGAGGCGTAGACATGGAACCAGTTTTCCGCTCCGCCACGGGGGCCCAGGTTCACTTCCGTGCGGATCATGGCGCGGGTGACCAGGGGCGGAGTCTTGTCATAAATTTCCAGCAGTTTGTCGAGATAGTTCCTGTCATCCTCGATTTCCGCATCGAGCGCGACGATCGACTTGCGGGAGACTCGTTTCTTGGCGATGGAGACATGCAGGTCGCGCAGGACGTCCCAACTTTCCGCTTCCAGGGCGGTCCGGCTGGCGGAGAACAGGAGGAAAATGTTGCGTTCAGCAATCTCCAGCGCCTTGTTGAGGCGATCCGGAAAAAGCAGCGCGGTGGATTCAGTGTTCCACCATTCCAGTTCAAAGTTGTTGTTGACCATATAGGCCGGACTGGTGATCTGATCGAGACTGAGGCGCATGCCGTCACCGGGCAGATTGCTCTTGATGATCTCAATGCCCGGCGGCAGGTCGGATTGTGCCGTTTCCTGATCCTCCTGCGGGGCGCCTTTTGCATTGTTCGTGACGATTCGAGAGATCTCCGCCATTTTTCATCCCCACATTCATTTACCAGTCAATGAACACACCATTATTCGAGGCAACGGCAATCCCGGCATCGACGGATGGGCCGTGGCAATTTTATCTTTTTGATTCAGAGGCAGAATTCGCCTCCAAGAAGATCCTTGGCCCGGCCTCTCCCCCCCCCATCAACCCGTTTTATAAGATGAGGCGAAGATTTCCCTTACGTCGAGCATTAATTTTAATTCATTGGAGGTATATGTAAATAATAAAATCAATAAATTGGTTTCAGATTTATGAATACAGGGCCTGATTTTTGGAGTGGGCAAATATTGCCGATTCGTATGGCTGTGTTAGGCGCAACTCTTTCATCCGATTTGACATATAAGCGGAAAGTGAATGGCCTGGATATATCAGTGAAGTTTGCAAATATTACAGTGTAACGATATTCTTGTTTGGTCAAGGATTGAAAGAATTGTGTATCAGTACAACCCGCCGGTTCCCAGTGCCGGGGCACCGCTGCCGCCCATGCTGCGGCTGTCGATTTCTTCGGCTTCCGATTGTTCGGTCGGCACCGTATCTGGCTTGAAGGCTTCCAGAATCACATCTCTGTCCGAAGTGCGGGCCAGTTTTCCGGTGCGGGCATTGATCCGCACCAGACGGATATCATTGGGAATGCGGAAGGGGATGATCGGCTGATCCTTCAGGGCCTCGCCCATGAAGTCCTTGAACACCGGCGCGGCGACGCTGGAGCCGGTTTCCTTGCGGCCCAGGCTGCGGGGCTCGTCAAAGCCCATGAACACTCCGACCGCCAGATCGGGGGAAAATCCCACGAACCAGCTGTCCAGGCTGTCGTTGGTGGTGCCGGTTTTGCCGGCCAACGGTCGATCAAGTTCGGAAATCCGCCGCCCCGTCCCCCGTTTGACCACCCCTTCGAGCATGGAAACGATCTGATAGGCGCTGGCCGGGCTGGTGACGGCTTCTCGGGTATCGGGAACCAGTGGCACCGGCTGTCGGGTCCAGTTCACCGCCCGGCAGTCGGGGCAGGGGCGGTCATCATGGCGGAAAATGGTCCGCCCCTTGCGGTCCTGAATGCGGTCGATGAGGCTCGGCTGAATTTTCTTGCCACCGTTGACCAGCATGGCATAGGCGGTGGTCAAGCGGAGAAGGGTGGTTTCCCCGGCGCCCAGGGACATGGACAGGGTCTGCGGGAGATTGTCGTAAACCCCGAGACGGCGGGCATATTCGGCAACCCGATCCATGCCCAATTCCTGGGCCAGACGCACGGTCATCAGGTTGCGCGATTTCTCGATGCCTAAACGCAGGGTGCTCGGCCCGTAGAACTGCTTGGTGTAGTTGGCCGGACGCCATTTGGGCAGGCCCGGTCCCTGGTCGATGACGAAGGGGGCATCAAGAACGATTGAGGAGGGGGTGAACCCGCTATCCATGCCAGCCAGATAGACAATCGGCTTGAAGGCCGAACCCGGCTGCCGCTGGGCCTGGGTGGCGCGATTGAATTCGCTCTGCTGATAATCGAACCCGCCGACCATGGCCAGCACGCGACCGGTATGCGGATCGAGGGCCACCAATGCCCCTTGAATTTCCGGCATCTGGCGCAGGGCATAGGTGTTTTCCGGTGGCGCGGTTTTGTCGTTGGGCGAAGGGGTGACCGGCTCGACCAGAATCAAATCGCCCACCCGCACAACATCGCTCGCCCGTTGGATCGCCGGGCCGCGTTCCTGGTCTTTTTCGGCGCTTCTGGCCCAGCGCAACTCGGCCAGGGGCAGGGTGCCCCGGCGGGCATCGGCAAACAGAATCTCGGCTTGATCGGCGCCGACCTTGTCCACGGCGGCAAGGGACCAAGTGTCGGGCAATCCCTTGGGCGCCGCCGCAGCCCGCAATTGACCGAGCCAGTCGGCGGGCAGGGCGGCGGCCCCCTCGGCGGCGATGCGTCCCACCGGGCCGCGATAGCCATGCCGCCGATCATAGTCAATCAGTCCCTCGCGCAGGCTTCGACGGGCAATGGATTGCAAATGTGGATCGAGGGTGGTGCGCACCGACAGGCCACCCTTGTAGAGACCGCTTTCACCATATTGGTCGGCCAGTTGACGGCGCACTTCCTCGGCAAAATAATCGGCGGTGACGAATTCGGTGGCCGAGCGTTCGCGGACGATTAGCGGTTCGTCGCGCGCCTGATCCCGCTGTTGTGCGGTGATCCAACCTTCCTCGAACATGCGTCCGACCACCCAATTGCGGCGCTCGATGGCGGCGTCGGTCTTGGTGATCGGGTCGTAGTTGTTGGGGGCCTTGGGCAGGGCAGCCAGAAAAGCGGCCTCAGAGACGGTCAGTTCCCCCAGCGACTTGTTGAAATAGTTGAGGGCTGCCGTGGCCACCCCGTAAGAGCCATAACCGAGATAGATTTCATTAAGATAGAGTTCAAGAATGCGGGCTTTCGGCAAAACCCGTTCGATGCGCAGTGCCAGGATCGCTTCCTTGATCTTGCGGCGGTAGGACACTTCGTTGGTGAGCAGGAAATTCTTGGCGACCTGCTGGGTGATGGTCGAGGCCCCCTGAAGCCGTCGTCCAGAGCCCAGATTCTTCAGGTTGGTCAGCATCGCTCGGGCGACCCCCATGGGATCAACCCCGGTATGGTCGTAGAAATGTTGATCCTCGGCGGCCAGAAAAGCCCGGGCCACCCGAAGGGGAATGGCGGTGATGGGGACGAAGACCCGCTTTTCGATGGCGTATTCGGACAACAGGCGGCCATCCCCCGCATGGACACGGGTCATCACCGGCGGTTTGTAGTCGCTCAGCTGGTGATAGTCGGGAAGGCCGCTGCCAAAGGCGTAAAACACATAGCCTACCCCCGCCGCCCCGATCAGGCAGAGCAGCAACAAAAGGGCGGCAAAGACCCCAAGAAGGCGCAACAACATGATAAATCCTCGCTTGCCGCCCTTTATACAAGGACAAGCGAGGCAACATTAAGCGGAAAAATGGACCATTTGATGACCTTTTCGCGCCTCAGCGTCGAATGGCTTCCTCGACCTGGGTGAAATAGCTGTCGATCCCCTGGGAGATGGCGCGGGCCAGATCGCTACGGTAGCCCGGATCGCGCAGGGCCGCTTCGTCCTTGCTGTTGGACAGGAAGCCCAGTTCCATCAGCACAGAGGGAATGTCCGGGGCCTTGAGCACGGCGAATCCGGCGAATCGGTGGGTGTTGCGGAGCAGCTTGGTCTCGCGGCTCAGTTCATGGACCAGCAAGGAGGCAAACTGCACAGATTGGTTCATGGTCTCCCGTTGTGCCAGGTCAATGAGAATGTTGGTCACCTCATCGGATTCGTGGGTCAAATCCACCCCGGCGATCAAGTCGGCCTTGTTTTCCTTCTCGGCCAGTAGCCCGGCTTCCTTATCCGAGGCCTTCTCGGACAGGGTATAGACGGAGAGGCCGCGGATTTGACGATCCCGGATGGTGTCGGCATGCAGGGAGATGAACAACTCGCCGCCCCGGTCACGGGCCATGCTCACCCGATCCCGCAGGCGGATGAAAATGTCGCGATCACGGGTCAGGATGACCTTGTAGCGTCCGGTGGCCTGCAACCGGTCCCGAACCTCGCGGGCCATGGCCAGAGTGATGTTCTTTTCATGGATGCCGCTGACTCCGGTGGCTCCGGGATCAATCCCCCCATGTCCGGGATCGAGCACCACCACCCGTTTGCGCAGTCGGTCGAGGGGTTTGGGCTTCGGCGGTCCGAGCCGCGCCAGCAGAATGACGTCGTCGGGCAGGTTGGGGCGGGCGGGCGCGGCCTGAACGGGCGGCGCCGATTCTTCGGGAGCGGAGCTGGTCCCGGAGATGATCGCCCGCGCCGAGGTCTGCCCCAGGTTGTTCAGGAACGCCTGCTCGGAGATCGGCTCCAGATCGAGCACGAAGCGAAAGCCCAATCCCTTGCCCGGCGGCAGGACCAGGGCCTGACGGATGCCCACCGGCACCGTGGCGTCGAGCACGACCCGCGATTGCCCCGGTCGGAACAGGCCATAGCGGAAACCGCTGATCGACCCGGCCCGGTGCGAGCCGGTATCCTCGGGCAGGTGCCAGCCCACCTCCGGCATGTCGATCACCACCCGATAGGGATTGGTCAGGGCATAGACCCGAAATTCCAGGGGCTGGTCCAGTTCCAGGACAAAACGCGAATAGCCCGGATGCGCCCCCAGTCGAAGGTCATGCACCGACGGCGTATTGGCCGCCAAAGCCGAAAGCGGGCCGAACAGTCCAAGAACGAGCAATGCCGACAGCATCAATCCCATGGGGTGCCGCATCGTCGTTTTCCTGTGGTCGCCGCCAGTGCCCATGCGTAAAAAATCCAATTGACTCTACCGGTCCCGGCAACCGGGGCCTGAATGCGGGGGCTATCATACCCCGATGGAAGTAGGGGGCAAGCCTTGCCCGACTCCTTATTGGTGCCAGAGTTAAAAACCCTCAACAAGGCCATTGTCGAATGATATCCCTACCGTTATGTTAACAACGCACTGGCGTCGGTCGCTCGGCTCGGCTCGGGACCGGGGCGAATCGGAACCCCCTTTGATGGGAGGCTGATTTTTCGCCCTGACCCGCCCCGACGGGGCCGCTTGTACCAGTGTCGCCCTACCTAATTTCTTAGCTCCCGGAGAGGACCGCCCGTTGAATTCCGTTTCCCAGACTTTTGGCTTTGTCAGCCCCCTGGAACGGCATGCGCGCGCCGCCGGAGCATTCACCAAAACCACCCGATCCAGCTCGCGGCTCCGCCGTCGGGGAACGTCGGGTGTCAGGAGTTCTACAATACATGGCCATCAAACGCATGCTCATCGATGCCACCCACCCGGAAGAAACACGGGTCGTGGTGGCGACCGGCAATCGGCTGGAAGACTTTGATGTCGAAGTCGCCTCCCGCAAACAACTCAAGGGAAATGTCTATCTCGCCAAAGTAACCCGCGTCGAACCGTCCCTTCAGGCGGCTTTTGTCGAATATGGCGGCAATCGCCACGGGTTTTTGGCTTTTAGCGAAATTCATCCCGATTACTATCAGATCCCGGTCGCCGACCGCGAGGCCATGATGGCCGAGACCTCGGTGCAGGAACCGGTCAACGGCGATGCCGACGAGGTTCCTGAAAACGCTAATGAGTCTGCGGAAAGCTCTGAAGAATCGGCGGAAACCGTCGAGGAACTGGGCGGCGACGATCCGGCCGAGGAGGCCGAGGCCCGTCGGCCCTCCCAGTCCTACCGCAATTACAAGATTCAAGAGGTGATCAAGCGGCGGCAGATTCTGCTGGTGCAGGTGGTCAAGGAAGAGCGCGGCAACAAAGGGGCGGCGCTGACCACCTACCTGTCCCTGGCCGGTCGCTATTGCGTGCTGATGCCCAACACCACCCGGGCTGGCGGCATTTCGCGCAAGATCGCCAGTGTCAATGACCGCAAGCGCCTGAAGTCGGTGCTTGGCGACCTGTCTATTCCGGATGGCATGGCGGTCATCGTGCGCACCGCCGGGGCGCAGCGCTCCAAGGCCGAGATCAAGCGCGACTACGATTATCTGCTGCGGCTGTGGGATACCATTCGCAGCGCGACCCTGGAAAGCGCCGCGCCTTGCCTGATTCACGAGGAAGGCAACCTGATCAAGCGTTCGATCCGGGACTTGTACGACAAGGACATTGATGAAGTGGTGGTCGAGGGCGACGAGGGCTATCGCACCGCCAAGGACTTCATGAAGATGTTGATTCCGTCCCACGCCAAGAAGGTGCAGCCCTACAAGGACAACGTTGTCCCCATGTTCCAGCGGTTCCAGGTGGAAAGCCAACTGGATGCCATGCATGGACCGGATGTGCAGCTCAAGTCGGGCGGCTATATCGTCATCAACCCGACCGAGGCCCTGGTTTCCATCGACGTCAATTCCGGACGGTCGACCAAGGAGCGCAACATCGAGGAGACCGCCTATCGGACCAACCTCGAAGCGGCGGAAGAAATCGCCCGTCAGTTGCGGTTGCGGGATCTGGCCGGGCTGATCGTCATTGATTTCATCGACATGGAAGTGTCGCGCTATCAGACCAACGTCGAGCGCAAACTGAAGGAATCCATGCGCAATGACCGGGCGCGCATTCAGATTGGCCGCATCAGCCCGTTCGGGTTGCTCGAACTCTCGCGCCAGCGCCTGCGTCCGAGCCTGATCGAGACCAGTTTCGAATCCTGCCCCCATTGCTCCGGAACCGGTGTCATCCGGTCCACGGAATCGACGGCGCTGCATGTGTTGCGGGCCATCGAGGAAGAAGGGACCCTCAGCCGCTCGGCGGAAATCATCGTCCATGTGGCGACGTCGGTTGCTCTTTATATCCTCAATTACAAGCGCTTGGCTCTGGCCGATATCGAGGCCCGCTATGGCTTGTCGGTGATGATTCAAGGGGATGACGCGCTGATCCCTCCGGCTCACCGGATCGAGCGCATCAAGGCCCGTGGCGCCGATGCCCCGGCCATTGTGAATATTCCGGTCCTCGATCTGGGGAATCCCGACGAAGAGGAAGCCACCGAAGACACCGATGAGGACGGCAACAAGCGCAAGAAGCGTCGGCGTCGTCGTCGCAAGCGTCCCGACGGAACGGAGGCTCCCGAGTCTGCCAATGACGAGACGGAAGAGGAGTCCGAGGACTCCGAAGACTCCGAGGAGGCCGCCGTCGGGGAGGGCGGTGGCGACGAGGATGCGCCGAAAAAGCGTCGTCGTCGGGGCCGTCGCGGCGGACGTCGGCGGAAGCGTCCCGATGCGGAAACCGGCGAGAATGGCGAAAATGGCGAAAACGGCGAACCAAGCGCCGCCGCTCCAGCCGAGGATGGGACGGAAGCACCTGTTCTTGAAGCGGAACAGCCCGTGACGGTGGACGAAGATGCCGCCCCGGAGGCCGAGGCCCTTGTCGAGGCCGCAGCAAGCGACGAAGAGCCGCCCAAGAAGGCCCCCCGTCGTCGCGCGCCGCGCAAGAAAAAGGAAGAGGAAACTCCGGTTGACGCTTCGGAGGAGACTGCTCCGGCACTGGAAGTCGCGCTGAGTGTTGTCGAAGACACGGCGCAGGACGCTCCGGCGGAGGAAAGCCCTGTCGAGGAACCGCAACCACCGGCCCGCACCGATGTGGTCAATGTGGATGCGGTACAGACGGAAGATCGGAAAAAAGGCTGGTGGTCCAGAATTCTGGACTAGTTGTTCTCAAAACGAATCCACTGAAGGAGAGGGCTCAGGTCCTCTCCTTTTTTATCGAGATCCTCCGGCGGGGGGACGGACTCTGGAATCCAGTATTCTCTATTTTATTGAATAAAAATAAGACACTATTTGTATTTGTCTCAACAATTTTGATGCAAACTCCTTCCTCCTTGTTCGTGCGGATCATTTTTGGTACATTTCATTGTGGTCGATCAAATGAAGCGCATTCAGGCCGTATTCTTCCGCTCCGAGAGTGGTACCGAACCGGTGCGGGATTGGCTGAAAGCGTTGGACAAAGAGGATCGGTTTCGCATCGGCACGGACATCAAGACGGTCGAGTTCGGCTGGCCGATCGGGATGCCGACCTGCAAGCCGATGAAGAACGGGGTGTTCGAGGTGCGGACCAGCCTCGGCAACCGGATCGCCCGCGTCCTGTTCTGCATCGTCGAGGGTCGTATGGTGTTGCTGCATGGTTTCATCAAAAAGACCCAAAAGGCTCCGCAATCGGATCTCGACCTAGCCCTGGATCGCAAACGCAAACTGGAGAAGTTCTCATGACCAAGGCCCGCAACCCTCACATCGGCTCGCCCCTGGACGACCTTTTGGAAGAAGATGGCATACTGGCCGAGGCACACGCCGTCGCCATCAAACGCACCCTGGCGTGGCAGGTCAGCCGGACCATGGTCGAGGAAAACCTGAGCAAGTCGGAGATGGCCCGGCGCATGCACACTAGCCGCGCAGCCCTCAACCGCCTGCTCGACCCTGACAACCCCTCGGTGACCCTGCTCACCATGGACAAAGCGGCGGCGGTGCTGGGCAAGCGGCTGCGGGTGGAGCTGGTAGACGAGGTGGCGTGAAGATGAGGTCGGCTCATGCAAACCCCAAGCGAACCAACGGTTTTACAAGCGATTATTAGCGCAACCGAATTCTGGCCGGCCATTGTTGGTGCGTTCGTCGGCGGCAGCTTGGCCCTGATTGCTCAACTCATTGCCCTCCGTGAGGAGCGAAAACACCGTGCCGAAGACCGAAGGCTGATCCAGCAAGCTCATGGGCGCGCGCTTCTGGTCAAGACCATGCATATCTACGAAAACTTTGTTGAGGTGCACGGCAAGATAGGGGAAGGCATTCCAGATGCGGTGGAGGATGAGAAGCTCTGGTCGTTCGTTCAGCCACTCGTCACTTTTCCTGATCATATT
This sequence comes from Magnetospira thiophila, assembly GCF_054657015.1. Taxonomy (NCBI): domain Bacteria; kingdom Pseudomonadati; phylum Pseudomonadota; class Alphaproteobacteria; order Rhodospirillales; family Thalassospiraceae; genus Magnetospira; species Magnetospira thiophila. Next base: position 1,055,278 of record NZ_BAAHXF010000002.1, on the reverse strand, counting down.
GATTTTTCGGCTGAGGAGCTCGGCATGTTGCTCGGGTTGAATCACGGTGACACCTTCGACAAGGTCCGCTCTTTAGGCATGAGCCACAACAGTCTTGTTGATGCCACAAAGGTTTATGCCACCGAGCGAACTTCGCTAGCAGACCGGCTTCCCGCAGGCAAATTCGACACGGGCGAGATCGGCAGTCACTATCTAGACGAGCAACAGCTAGCCGCCCTTCAGCCGCGCATGATTGACTTGAACTCCCTGATCAAGCAGATACGCGGCCGCGCACAAAAGGACCTGAGCGAATCGCGAGCCGCGCTCGAGATGCTTCGTGTTGCACTAAGGGATAAACTCGATCTCGACCACCCATTGGAGTTTGTGTCGGACATATCGTCCTCAACGTCACCGGCGAGCCCGCGAGAATAGTCTACATCTGTGATTGTCGGGACCGCCTCAGCCCCGTACAGACCGCAGTCAACATGACCGGAGAACATTGGCCGAGAGAGAGGGGGGGCGGGAAGAAACGCCGGTGGGACGGTCAACAACTTGCCGCCTGAAAGCGCACGGAACCAAGGGTTTCCAGACCACAGAAAGACTCCGAGAGACCGTCGCTGATGCTAGATGGCGGAGGGAAGAGTTCTGGATTTCAATCTTCTCTACAATTTCATGTAAATTCAACGCATTACCCTACGGCATACAGTCCTGATCGCTTGGCATCGGGGTTGTTCGCGTTTCTTGCGCCAATGCCCCAATGTGTGGTACATTGGTACTGAATGGAGTGGCGGGATGATCGTTGGGTTTCGGGATAACTGGCTGCGAACATTCTTTATGGATGACGTCCGCTCACGCAATGTCCCGCCCGACCTCGAAAACCGCCTGTTCCGCAAGCTCCAGATGATCGATGACGCGACGTGCGACCAGGATTTACGGGTGCCGCCCAGCAACCACTTTGAAAAGCTGCGCGGAAATCTAGACGGGCTCCATTCCATCCGCGTCAACAAGCAATGGCGGTTGATTTTCCGTTGGAACAGCCGCAAGGGGGAGGCGTCGGACCTCTATCTCGACGATCACGGGTACAAGTGAGGTGAAACCATGCTGACGACCAAGCGCAAACCGGCCACGGTCGGCGAAATTCTTGTCGAGGAGTTCATGCGGCCCATGGGTCTGACGCAGGGCGCGTTGGCCGAGGCCATGGGCGTTCCGCGCAAGCACGTCAACGAACTGTGCAACGACCGCCGCTCCGTGACGGCGCCGACCGCGCTCATTCTTGCCCGCGTATTTGGCAACAGTCCGGACTTTTGGCTGAACGTGCAAAGGCGAACGGACCTGTGGGAGGCGACGCATTCGCCAAAGGAAATGGCGCGTATCGAACGGGCCAAGCCGCTGTCGAGCGCGGCGTAAACCGAATGGCAAGGCGTCCGCGAAGGTTCTGTGTCACGGAAACAACGAGAGGTCAAACGCATGAGTATTTCTGAACCCAACCAGACCGTTCACTTGATGAGATGGTACGATGTACTGCGCACACGGCACCTTATGAAGGGCCGCAACAAACTCGAAATGCAACTTTACACCACGGACGATTTGCGGCGGCGGTATCAAGAAAACGACGATGACCTAAACTTTCTCCGTGATGGCATTGTCACCCGCAACGAGCTGGTTGCTGAAATTCTCTGGCGGGTGTTTTGGGCACGGTTCGGCTATGGGATAGTACTGGTTATGACTGTGATTGCGGCAGTTGCTGCAGTCGTCGCCGCCGTCGAAGGATGGAAGTGGGACCTTCCGATACGGTGACCGACCGGTACAATGCGGATACGGCGACAGAGCACACGTTACCTCACCTCAAACCGTACCTTCATCGATTTCGCAGTCGGCAGGTGCGGAGATAATGAAGCGGAGAGAAGAGATCCGCTAGGGTGGTCAACAGCTACCCGCCTGAAGGCGCACGGTACCAAGGGTTTCCAGACGACAGAAAGACTCCGAGAGACCGTTGCCGATGAAAAATGGCAGAGGGTGCGATATACGGACTGTCGGTACGCTTAGGCCGCAATGGGTCAAAAGAGCCCTGATCTATATCAGGGGCAGCGCCAGGGAAAAAACCGAGCCGCGTCCTTCTTGGGAGCAGAGTTCGAGGGGGTGTCCGAGCAGATCGGCGGCCTGCCGGGCCATCGGCAAGCCCAGACCCAGGCCCCTGGAATCCCCCTTGAAACCCTCTTGAAAAATCGCGTCCCATTGATCCTCGGGGAGGCCCGGCCCGCTGTCCCAGACTTGCAGGCGCAAATGGTCGCCGGTTTTGCGACAGCCGAACAGAACACCGCCCCGCGTCGTGACGTGCAGGGCATTGGCCAGCAGTTGGCGCAGTATGATTTCCACCAAGGGCTCGCTGCCGAGCACCGGGGCCGAGGGGGCCACATGGCGCAGGGTGAGACCCTTTCGTCGGGCCTTTTCCTCGAATTGCCGGTGCACCCGTGCGAACAACGGAGCCAGATCCAGTGGTCCGAGATCGTTGGGGAATTCTCCAGATTGCAGGCGGGCGTAGTCGAACAACTGAATGTGCAGGGCGCTCAGGTTTTCGGCCGCCCGATCAAGGCGTTCGACCACATCCGTGGCCCGGGGAGACAAAGATTCTGCTTTCAGAACATCGAGCAACAAGGTGATGGCCTGAAGGGGTTGACGCAGGTCGTGGCGAAACAATGAAATCAGGCGACCAAGACTGGCCGGGTCGTCGGGGCGGGGACGGGACGGCGGCATGGGTCAGGCGGGACTGGCGATTCCCAGGTCCATCGCCTTGCGCACGGCCTGGGTGCGGTTGCTGACCTTGAATTTGCGGAACACCGATTTGAGATGAACCTTGACGGTGATCTCCTTGATTCCCAGGCGTTCGGCAATGTCCCGATTGGAATGCCCCTGGGTGAGCAGAATCAGCACTTCCCGCTCGCGCTGGGTCAGGGCGGAGACATCGGGATGCCGTTCTATATCCACCAACAGGTCGTCGGGCACGAAGCGTTCGCCGTTGAGGACTTTTTTTAGGGCCTCGATCAATTCCGGTCCCCGAATGGTCTTGGGGATATAGCCTTGCGCGCCCAGTTCCAGGCTGCGCGCGGCCTGATGGGCCTCCACCACGGCGCTGAGAATGACCACCGGCACATGGGGGTGGGTTTCGGTCAGGTTGATCAGTCCGGCAAAGTCCTTCATGCCCGGCATCATCAAATCGAGGATGACCAGATCCGGCTTGAGGCCATTAGTCATGCGCGTATAGGCCTCGTCGAAGTTGGAGGCCTCATGCACTGTGACATCTTCGGAGATCCTCGAGAGATACAGGGATAGAGTCTCCCGTATCAATGCATGGTCGTCCGCCAGAATAATTTGCATCAATTCACCCCAAAACCTCTAAAGCCCATGACAATCCGCTGAGCCTTTCCGTTCGGTACGATAACCTCCCCCAGCGATAATCTGAACAGGAGAATTAGGCTTTTATCACATGATGAAAACATTATCCTCCCGAAACACTTTTTGTCTACACCGATTATGGTAAAGCTATGAGCCTTTAGTCAGTGAGCGGGTATGCACCAAACAAAAACCAGAATAAAATTACAATTATAAAATGGGAAAGGTGAATAGGAATTTACAGCCGTTGTTCCGGTTGCTCTCGATCCAAATCCGGCCACCGTTTCGGGTGATGATCCTTTTGACCAGCGCCAGGCCGACGCCGCTGCCTTCGTGGGTATCGGGGTGGTGCAAGCGTTGAAAGAGGCCGAAGACCCGCTCTTGATCCTGCGGTTCAATGCCGATCCCATTATCTTCCAGGGCAAACAGCCAGTTCCGCTCTTGGCGCGTAACGGTCAGGGCGATTTCCGCCGGGCGATCAGGACTTCGGTACTTCAGCGCATTGCCGATGAGGTTCTGGAAGACTCGGACCAAAAGGTCGTGATCGCCTAAAATGCGGGGCATTTCGGGAGGAATGGTGATTTTTGCCGGATCATTTTCAATCACCGCCCGCAAATTCATCAGCGCCTCTTCGAGGGCAGCCCTGCTGTCCACGGGGGTGGGCGTGAGGGCTCTGGTATGGACGCGGGCGTAGTCGAGCAGGCTGGTGATCATGCGGCTCATGCGTTCCGCGCCATTGGCGGCGAACGTCAAATATTCCAGCCCCTCGGCGGGGACATCACCTCCGAATTTGCGTTGGAACAGCTTCAAAAAGCTGGAAACCATGCGCAAAGGTTCTCGGAGGTCATGGGAGAGGGCCGAGGCGAACTGCTGGAATTCAGCATTGGATCTTTCCAATTCGGCGGTTTTTTCGGCCATCTGTTTTTCGGCTTGTCGTTTTTCCGTGATATCGGTGAACAGACAGTAGGTCTGCTTGAACTGCCCTTGTTCATCATAACTGACCCGGCCCTCGAAAGAGCCCAGGAGCGGCGGGCCATAGGCTCTTTGCAGGGCCAGTTCCACCCCGTGCATGCTACCCTCGGCCAGAAACCGCTCGAACGTCTGGTCATACGTGGCGCGGCTTTCCGCGGTCAGCACATCCTTGAATTTTTGGCCGATGACCTGCTCATGGGGCAATCCGGTGAGGCTGCTCCAGGCATTGTTGACATCAAGGATACGGCCTTGCGCATCCAGGGACTGGTACGGGATTGGGGCGTTTTCAAACAACCTGCGAAAGCGTGTTTCGCTGTCGCTCAGGGCACGGGTTTTGGCCGTGACCTCATTGGCGAGCTTCCGACTGGCATACCGGAAGGCGACGATCAGCAGGATTTCGATCACTATGAACCCGACGATGCCATAGCCGATGGTGATCTGCTGCGACATGTCATAGGCGGCGATTTGCGCATCGGCATTGCGCCAAAAGACCAAAGCCCCGACAGGGGGGCGAGCGAGGTCCTTCGTCCCCTTGTAATCGCGGAGGGGAAAGTGACTGATGGCAAAGGTGTGATCCCCGACCTCGATGAATTCTGCTCCCTTGGTTTGTAAATAGATGGCGCTCGATTGCGCGGCGGAGAGGATCTCTTCCAGGCCGTCCCGAGAGGCCGCTTCCAGCATGCATCCGCAAGCCGATTGGCTCTGACCGAAAACCTTTTTGATCGCTTCCGGCCACATGGTTGATTCCACATGTTCTTTCGTGAGCAGAGCGGCTGCGCCAAAATCGTAGCGTTGGTCCAAAATAGTGAGCAACGTGTCGAAGGAGGTGCCCACTTCCAGGGCTCCGGCATGGACTGTTTTTCCTGTTTCAGGGTCGAGGGCGGATACGGGAACCACCCCCCGCAGTCCGGAATAGACGCGGCCCGTTTCGAATCCGGTGCGGGGGTTCCGTTCTGCGTTGGTATCGATCACGGTAAAGCGCAGGTCATGCATCGTGTCGCCGAATTTTTCCGGTCGATGGACACGCAGGAAGCTGGTCGAGGCCGGACCCAGGTGAAAGTGCAACTGCCGGACATGATACGACCCTTGGACCTCGCGCCAGGACGGGCCGATCTTGTCGAGCAGTTGCTGTCGGATAATGGCGGCCTTCGCGCCCCCCGGACCGCCGCCTTCCGCTTCCACGGCCTGTTTTCCGGCCAACATCAAGGAGCTGATTTCCGGGTCCAGGGAAATGAAGGTGGCCATGGTCAGCATGTTCACATAGACCTGCGAGATCAGCATTTCGTAGCTGGACTCGATCCGTTGTCCTTCATCTACGAGGGTCTCGTGCAGGGCCCGCTTGGCGAAATAGTGACTGCTGACCACCACCGCAAAGTCTGAAAGGGCGATGGCCAGAGATAGAAACAGAAGGGGCCGGTTTCTGATCTTCATCTACACACCGGTAGGAGGAAAACTATACGTTAGAATGATATAATGTTTTACCGAATATGTCTCTTTCCAATTCTTCGCCCTCCGCGCTCAAGGCCCGGTCGTAAACGGCTTGATGTGCATAGGCGGTCGTGCTGAAGTACTCGTTCGAGGAAAAGAGGCGCGGGCAAAGGGAGGCTGAGGCTTGGGCTTTTTATCGGTCCTGACGGATCGCTTTCAGGAGGAATTGTCGCGCCAACGGAACCTGCCTTTCCTGCGCGCCACCATGGCCGCCTGTGCTCTGGTGGCGGCGGATGATGGCGTGGTTTCCCTGGGGGAGCGGGTGCGAGTCGATCAGATCCTGGAGACATTGGAAGCCCTGCGGGTGTTTGATCCCCATGAGGGAGTCGACCTGTTCAACGCATTTGTCGACGGCATTCTGGCCAGTCCCCGGGTCGGGCATGCCGCCGCCTTGCGGGTGGTTCTGGATTTCGTCGAGGACAACCCGGAGGTGGCGCATCTGCTGATTCGGGTCTGTCTGGCGGTCAGCGAGGCCAATGGCGAGAAGACGCTGATTGATCAGATCGAGATTGTCAGTCTGTGCAGTCGGCTGGGAATTGATCCGCAGACGGTGGGGCTTTATACCCCCGGCTCCGTGATCCCCGATTCATAAGGTGACCGTTCCCAGGTTGGAGGCCAGAACCACGGCCTGAGTGCGGTTTTCAGCCCCCAGACGGTCACAGACGGCCCGCACATGGGATTTGACCGTGGCCTCGGAAATCTCCAATTGTCGGGCAATCTGCTTGTTGGAATAGCCTTTCATCATCAGGGAAAGCACTTCCCGCTGACGCCGTGGCAGGGCCTGAACCTGCTCGTTGGACGTTTTTTCCGTGCTGGGAGAGGCGGCCAATGTCGGCCCGCGATCCAGGGCGAGCGTGCCGCGAGTGACGGGATAACCGGGAATCAGCGCATTCAACAGGGCCACCATGCGCAGGAGTCGGGTGGCATGACCCAGGATCTTGTCGATGCCCGCCTGGGCCGAAGCGGCGGGCAGGGCGACGGCCATGCGCCGGGCCTGCTCATCGAACAGCATCCAGAGATCCAGCGGTGTGCCTCTCAGCGGTGACGAAATCCGAAAGGCGATTTCCTCCACCTCGTAAAGCTCGCTGCGCCGGGTGCGATAGAAGCTTTTGTTCTGCCAGGCCCCGAACGCCGTCAATTGTTCATCGGCGCGAGTCGTTTCCGTGTCGTCGGAGTCCTGAAACAGCAGGTCCGCGCGGGTCAGGCTCTTGAGTTCCATTTCGCCATGGCCGCTGATTTCCTGAAAGCGGGGATTGGCATAGAGGATCTTGCCCTGTTCGTCGCTCATCAACAAAGGGACGAAATCGTTGTCCAGGGCCTGCACCAGCTTTTTCAGTCCCTGCCAAGCCAGGGGCGTGTTGGTGGCATCCTCCAGCATGCCGATCATGCCGAGAAAACGGCCATCCTGCGTATCGTACAAGGGAGCGGCGCTGACCTTCAGCAGTCCGGGCAGGTCGTCCCGGCTTTCATACTGGTACAGCAGGTCGCGGAACGGTTGGCGTTTTTGTTCCCGCGTGGCATCCGCCCGGGGCAGTACCGGACGGATGATGTCGTCGAGCAGACATCCGACCAGTTCCACCGGATAGTATCCCATGTGACGCACCGAGGGATCGGAAACCGCGACGAGCCGAAAATGCGCATCGGTTTCGAAAACACAGGTGTCGAGCAGATTGATCAGCTGCTCGCGGCGCAGCGCCATTTGGTGGTGGGCCTGCCGTTCCTGCTCCAGTGTGAGAGGGGGTTCCATCTCACTTTCCCCGCTTTCCCGTCATCTGCAATTCCCGTACGGCGGACAGAAAATCAGCGCCCCGAGACCACATTTTGACCACCCTGTCCGCCGCCTCGTGGGTCACGGAATCGAAGAAATCCAAAGCCGTCGAGGGTTCCGGGTCGCTGCCGATATCCTCCCCGGCTCCGGCCCGGGCCATACGCGACAGAACATAGATATCGGCATAGGCCTCCCGGTTGAGGCCAATGGCGCGGCAGGCGATGGCCAGTCCCTCGCCGCCGGGTTCGAACAAAATGCGCCGGACCAGCCGGGCGCGCAATCCGCTGACCTGCCGGAACATGCTGATGAACAATGGAACTTCTCCCTCGTGCAGGGCGGCGACCAGCAGCTTCATGCGGTCTTCCTGGGTCGCCATCAAGGTGGAAACCAGGTCCTGGCCCGGCACGAATTTGCGGCCCGATAATTCGTACAGGCGGCGTTCCTTGATGATGGTTTTTTCCAGCGCCTCGTCGACCAGCGCCGGGTCCAGCCGCCAGGTCTCCAGGATGTAGCTGCGCAAAGCGGCGCTGACCCAAAAGACCATCTTGCGGGCCAGATCCTCGTCCAGATCGGAACGTCGCACGATGGGTTCCTGAATGGCGCTCATGGTGCGGGATTTTTCCACCAGATATTCCATGGTCTGGCGGGAAATGACCGAATCGGTGTTATGCAGCAAACGCAGGATGACCCCTTCCTCGCCGGTCATGGCCAAGGCGTGGGACAAGGTTTCGCTGACATTGCGTCGCGCCGCGATGGCCATTTGATGTTCCAGCGTGCGGTGACGGATGATTTCGATCAGGTCCTCGTCCATCAGGACCTTGCTGTGCAGAAGAATCGGTTCGGCGACGGCGAAATCGTCATTGCCCAGAAAGCGCAACAGGTCGCGCGGCGCAGCCTTGTGTTCGGACAAAATCTCACTCAGGTTCAGCCGCACCGAGGATTCCACGTCGGTGATGATCTGATGCAGGATGTCATAGATCAGCGAGCGGGCGCGGTCGTTGAGCACGTCTTCGCCGTGATTGAAGAACGCCGCCACCATCTTGGCCAGTTCGGACCGCGATTGGGTCGATTTTTTGCGCGCCAGGGCCAGCAGATAATTGCTGTCGATGGGTCCGCCCGCTGTCGGCTGATCTGCCATGCCTTGGGTCCTGTCCCTCAAGTGCCGGGAGGATTCCGTATCCATCCTCGCCACAGTTCACCATATCAGCGCCGGGGAATCAATCGTACACTCCACCAAAAGGTGGAGCCTCGGACCAAGGGGGCCCGCGGCCTGGACGTGCAATGTTTTCTAGTCAATCCGCACCGCTTCCTCTACCATTCCTCAAGACATTGGACGGAAAGGTCTTGGGTGAGGGAGACGATGTTCGGGGACAGCATTTATGACCTGCGGACCTTTTTACGCGGCAATGGCGTGCTGTTCTGTTATGGCGGCGTGATCAACGAGAGCGTGCTGAAGGGGGTCGGCGATGCCCTGCGCCGCAAGATGGCTTCCGACGGCGTTGATCTGCGCTCCGCCCGGGGGGTGTTTTCTGTTTTCGTCGAACAGATGCAGAATGTCATCCGCTATTCCGAAGATCTGGAGCGGGGGCCCGGTGACTCCGATGCGGAACTGCGCCATGGCGTGTTGGTGATCGGCCAGCGTCCCGAGGGCTTCACGGTGCTGTGCGGCAATATGATGCGGACCTCCGAGGTTCCTCGCTTGAGCAAGGCGCTGACCGAAATTCAGGCCATGTCCCGGGACCAGATGAAAAAACGCTTCAAGGAGATTCTGCGCGGGGCGGTGCCCGAAGGCTCCAAGGGGGCGGGGGTCGGCTTTCTGGATATCGCCTTGCGTGCTACCCAGCCCATCGCCTTTCGGTTTCAGGACGCGGGCGACGGGCTGTCGTTCTTTAGTCTCGACGTGACCATATGAGCCTTATTGGGTCGGGCCGATGCCGGTTTTCAGGACGTGGCCGCCGCCCTCGAAGCCGGGCATGATCAATTTCTGGCCGACCCGGACCTTGCCCTGACGGCGCTGAATGTTGAGCCAATCCAGTTTCCAGATGCCATTGCCTTCATAGACCACCACCGACTCGAAGGGGGCCGGTCGGTATTCCTTGCCTTCCCACCAGATAACCGCCGAGCGGATGGAAAAGACGCCCGGCTTGCCGGGCACCACCTTGGCGGATTCGAGGGACGGGAAGCGGAGGATCTTGGTTGGCCCGACCAGTTCGCGAATGAAGATCTGAACCACCGCGTAGGCTCCGCGCTGGTCCGACTGAATGACGTCATCACCTTGCCCGGCCAGGGACATCAGATGGGCCTTGCCGGCCTCCACCTCGACCGCCATATCGGCTTCCAATGCCAGCCGCTGGGTCTTGGGCAGATTGGCCAGATATTCGACCTCGGTCACTCCGCCAATAAGGTTTGACGCAATTTCCTTGTAGGCCAAAAGGGGCAGGGGAAGTAGTACGGCGGCGAGTACGATCCACAGCAGCCATTTTACCGGTCGGGACATGACAGACCTTTTTCGTAGAAGGAAGACAGCGGGATGGGGCGGATGCGATGCAGGGCCCACAGGATTGCTGTGAACAACAGCAGCGCCCCGGCCTGATGCAACGAGCCCAGAACCACCGGGACCTCGAACAGCAGGGTCAGAATGCCCAGGGTGACCTGGACCAGCGCCGCCAAGGCGAGTAGGGGAAAAGCCGTCTCGACCCGTCCGCGCCAGCCGAGCCACAGGGCCAGGGCCAGGGTGAGTAGCGCCAGAACCCGGTGATCGAACTGCACAGTGGCGGTGTTTTCCAGCGGGTTGATGTACCAGGGATCGAAATGCCACAGGTTGTCGGGAATGATCTGCCCGTCCATCAGCGGGAAGGTGTTGTAGCTCAGTCCCGCATCCAATCCGGCAACCAAAGCCCCGGCAATCACCGTGATCGAGGCCAGGGCGAGCAGAATCCATGTGGGGCGACGCAGAGGACCGGCAACGACTTCCGCGTGATGGCTCTCGGGTTCGAGCAGCAACAGGGCCTGTCGAAACATCAGTCCGTAAATCAGAAAGGCCAGTCCCAAATGGGCCGCCAACCGGTAATGACTGACGTCCGGCTGGTCCACCAGCCCGCTCTTAACCATGATCCAGCCCATCACCCCTTGCATTCCACCGAGCAGGAAGAAACCTGCCAAGCGCCAGATCAGGCAGGAGGGCAACTGGCGGCGCAGCAGAAACCACAGGAACGGCAACAGAAAAACCAGCCCGACCACGCGCCCGATTACCCGGTGAATGAATTCCAGCCAGAAGATTTCCTGGAACCCGGAAAGGGTCATGCCATGGTTGATTTCACGGAACTCGGGCGAGGAGCGATAGGCGTCGAACAAGCGCTGCCAGTCGTCCGTGTTCATCGGCGGCAGAAAACCGGTCAGGGGCTTCCATTCGACCATGGACAGGCCGGAATGGGTCAAGCGGGTCAGGCCGCCGATGACGACCATCACCGCGACCAGGGCGCAACAGACCAGGAGCCAGATCCCGACGGCCCGGAGAGAGGTTTTGTCCGACGGCATATCCAGCGATCAGAACAGATAGCCAGCCAGATGCTTATCGACCACCACGGCGATGAAAATGGCCAGCAGATAGAACATGGAGCCGAGGAAGGTGCGGCGGGCATTGGTCCGCGACGGGTCCTGCACCAGATCCCAGTTGCGCATCAGGAACCAGCCCCCGGCGGCGGCGGCCAGCGCCCCATAAACCGCGCCCAGAGCTCCAAACGCCCAGGGCAACAGGGTCGAGACCACCAGGGCCAGACTGTTGAACAGAATATAGCGGGCGCAGCGGGCGTCACCGACCAGCACCGGCAGCATGGGCACCCCGGCCTTGGCGTAATCCTCGCGCAGCAGAATGGCCAGCGCCCAGAAATGGGACGGCGTCCACAGGAACAAGGTAATGGCCATCAGCATCGGCAGCAGCCACAGGGAAGGGTCGGAAGCGGCGGCTCCGGCCAGAATGGCGAAACTGCCCGCCGCGCCACCGAACACGATGTTCAACCATGTGCGACGCTTCAGCCAAACCGTATAGACAATGGCATAGACGAATGCCCCCAGAAACAAATGCGCCGCCACCACCCAGTTGAGGGTGGTCACGGCGAGGGCGCAGCCGGATATGACCAAGACGGCAGCCAGAACCAAGGCCCCACGAGGATCGGTCATCGCGCCGGTGACCAGCGGGCGATTGGCCGTGCGGGCCATCAGGCTGTCCAGATCACGGTCCCAGAAATGATTGAACACGGCCCCGCCAGAGGAGCCCAGCACCATGGCCAGGAACAACGGCAGAGCCTGAGCAGGGTCGACGGTCGGCGCCACCGCCGCATAACCGGTGACCGCCGTTAGAGCGATCATGAAGGCGATGCGCGGCTTGCAGAGTTCCAGGTATCCCCGCAACGTCATTTCCCATACTCCCTATGTGTAATTTAGTCGGAATAATGACTGATTTTCTGTGGATACTCAAGAGTTACATTCGGTTTATCTTATTTATCCTCGGGCGGTAAAATTTTGATCCAGGCTTCCATCCGCGAATGTTCCAGGCCGCAATATTCGCTACAGCGTACCGGCAGGCGTTTGCCGGGGCCGGGAGTCAGGGTCACGGTGACCGGATGCCCGGGAATCAACAGCGCGGTGATTCCCTGTTCGGGCAGGGTCAAGCCATGCACCAGATCGACGCTGGCCACATGCAGGCGATAGGTCTGCCCCTGGCGCAATTCCAGGGAGGGAACGAAACGGAAGCGTTCGGCGCGCAGGTAGACATCCCCCGGCGGCGGCTGCACGATGGCCGTGCCGTCGTCGGTCTGACCAACCCTGTAGGCCGCTTCCTGCGCTGCGACCCGATCAAGAAAGGCGGCAATGGCCTCCGGTTCCGCCACGGGCGGGCTGTCCGGCAGGTTCCACAGGGCGGGCTGCGTGGCGCTGAACAGCGCGACGGTGAGCAGGGTCAGCCCCAGGGCCAGAAGGCGATCAGCGCGGCGGGTCACGGTCGGCGCTCCTTGCTGAACAACATCCGTGCCGCCAGCCAGATAAACAAAATGCCGCCGATGACGGCCAGCAATCCGCCCACTCCGGCCACCCCCATGGCGGCTTTTTTGGCCATGGTGTCGAGCCCCTGTTCCAGTCCGGCGGTCTTGCGGGGGACCCCTGTGGAACCGGCGGCGAATAGCCCGGCGGCGTGCAGCAACTGTCCGATGCCATAGGCCCAACTCATGCGACGTATCCAGCGGCGTCCCACGGGCGGGCGGTTGAGCAGGGTCGGCAAGTGAACCAGAAACCAGGCCATGAAGGCCAGATTCACCGCCCCGATCACCGCATGGTAATGGGCCGGGGTGCGGGTGTCGGCGACTCCCAGTCCGTAGCCCAGAACCCCGCCGACGACGAACAGCGCCAGGGTGAGCATCAGCGCTGGACCCTCAGCCGCCCAGGCCCAGGCGGCGGAAACGCGCATCCGGCGCAGCAATCCGAACACCACCAGGGACGGCGGCAGCACCAGCCCGCTCCACAGCAGCAGGGTGAAGGCCTCCCGGTAAGCGATGCCCATGGGGTCGAACAGCAAGGTATAGGCCGGACCGGCGAGGGAGACCGTGAACAGCAGGATAAAGACGGTGTTGAAACTGATTGGGCCGAGAACCGGCTGCGCGGTGCTCAACAGACACAGGCGGTTCCAGGCCAGGATCAACAGGCCCGTGTTGAGCAATTGCAACAGGTGTCCGCCGCCCCAGAACAGTCGTTGCCAATACAGCGCCGGGTCCAGATCGGGCGGCAGCCGCCAGGCGGCAAGGGCGAAAGTCAGCAGGGCCAGCAGAAAAATACCGCCCAGGGACATTAGCGGGACGTCCCAGCGGGCGGGCTGCATCATCAAGCGCAGTACCGGCACGGCGACCCCGGCGGCGAACAGGACCAGCCCGACCCCGAACAGCGGATGGTCGATCAACGGCACATAATCGTTGAGCGAGGCATCGCCCAGATTGAACAGGGCCGGAATCAGCAAAAACCCGCAGCCCAGGGCGGCCAGGGCCAGACCCAGCCGAGACGACCAGCGAGGGGCCCGTCGATCATATCCCCCCTCGGCGCTGACCAGGGCCAGCAGGGAGAGGAACCAGGCCACGGTGGAGAACACCACATGGGTGACCAGCGCCTTGTAAAAGAAGCTCTCCCAGGGCCAGGGCAGCCAATCCTGCACATAGGGGGTGCGCGAAAAGGCCAGCAACAGAGCCAGCAATCCGGCCAGCCCCAGGGTGCCGACGGCGATCAAGGCCCAGCCGCGCAGTTCGCCTGTCCGGGTCATGGGGGTCGCTCCTGGGTGTGACGGGCTGGAGGTAAAAAAGTCGAGCGCCAAAATAGGACAGGCGCGGGCCAAAATTCAATAACAGCTTTACTCCTCGGGCAGGCAGCCGTTGCCGCGTTCCCGAACCAGCGCCCGGACTCGGGGGTCTTGGATCAGTTGGTGGGCCACTACCTCGCCGAAATGCCGACTGCCGAGCCGCGATGTATGGGAACTGTCTACGTAATACTGGGGATCGGCGGGAAAGGCGTCCATGGTTTGGATCAACGGAATGTCATGGGTCGCGGCCACTTCGGCCAGCACCTGATTGTAGGAATAGTAAGCCTCGACAATATCACCGATGAAAATGCCCGGCGTGTAGAGCACCCGGGATTTGGCATATTGCAACTGGGTTGTCAGCGGTTGACCCCGGCGCAGCAGCGGGGCCAGTTCGATGAAAACCGGCAGACTGTGCGCCGCAAGAATGGTATCGGCGACGCGGTTGATATCCGGACGCAGATTTTCGCGCAACCACGCCTGATCGAGAGGGTGGGCCTTGTCCAGCCGTCCGGCGAGCCGCGTCAGGCGAAGCGCTTCAGCGGTCTTTTCCAGTTTCAGCCAGAGCAAAGAGGCGCGCGCCAGTACACTCGGCCTGTAGGGGCCGATGTCATGACCTTCGCTGCGCAATTGACCAATGGCCCGGGTCCCCATATCGGAGAGTTGTAAAACCGTCAAATCAGGCGCGAAGGGTTTGGCGTCCTCCTCGAACCGGAGCAGGGTTTTTTGAATGTTGTATCCCATCACTCCAGCATTGAAAAAATCGAAGCGGCAGGCGGGATAGGCGTCGGCCAGATGGTGGAGAACGACGGCGGGCCAAGTTTCCGTGTCGTCTGTGACGTAAGGGTCCAGGGTGATCGAAGAGCCGAAGAAGCCGACCCGGATCACGCCGGACGGCTTGGGAACGGTGAGCTTGGGCCCGCGAAAACCGTCGGCGGAGAAGCTCAGTTTCCCCAGTTTGGCCGACGGTCGCGGTCGTTGGCGGTCTCCGACCATTTCCCAAATGGGCGAATCCACTTCAGTATCTGAAGTGTGCAGGGTGCCGAACTTTTGGTATTGCTGCCAGCGCAACAGACCTTCGCCCGCCAGGAACAAAGCCATCAGGGTCAGGGGAAGCAGCATCGCCACCCACAATTCCCGTGCCCGGGGAGGCAGACGCAGCCAATGGGTCACAAGCCAGGGCATCCGTTTTTGGTCCTACATGGCGAGATATTGGAATTCGGCCCGGGGTTCCAGGAAGCCATAGGCGGCCAGCAGCAGCATAACCACCAGCCAAAGCCCGGTGATCAGGTCCCGCCACGGGCCAGACAGCCCCGGAATCCAGTGCCGCAACGTGGCATGAATGCCCTGTTTCACATCAGGAAGCCAAGTGTCGCCGTTTTCCATACCGTCCAAACCTCGCTGAGACTGTCCTTGCGCACAATGGCAAAACCGAACCACACATAATGCACGGTGAAAATAATCGACAGGCCGGTCAACAGGTGCCGCATCCACCCTGTTCGCACCTCGGGCAGGTGAGCCTTCACATCCTGGAACGCCTGCCAGACAACCAATCCGAAGCCATGATAAAGGCCCCAACAGACAAAACGCAACGACAGCTCATGCCATAAGCCGATGACCAGCAAGGTGGCGATGGCCCCCAAGGCAGGGCTGCGCGAAAAGGAAACCACGCTCGTATAGATATAGTCGCGACACCAACTCGTCAGGGACATATGCCAGCAACGCCAGTATTCGGACAGATTGCGACGCAAGAACGGCCAGTTGAAATTCTCCATGACCTCGAAACCGAGCAGCCGGGAAAAACCGATGGAGATGTCCGCGAAGCCCGAGAACTGGAAATAGAGATTGAGCCCGCCTTGCACGATCCACAAATAGGCTTGCAGCGCCGCCTGTTCCGGCGGCAGTTGATCCACATAGATTCCCAGCGTGCCATTGACCAGATGATTGGCCAGAAAACCGATTTTGACATAGCCGTAAAGAATGCGCTCCAGCCCCTGGGACAGCATGGCGCGGTCCAGCCTGACCCGATAAAGGTCTCTTTGGTAGGCCCCGAAGCGATGGATGGGGCCGACCAGCAATGTCGGCAGAAAGAACAGATAGCCAATGACTTCCCACGTCGTGGCATCGCCGAAGCGACCGCGGTAACGCTCAAACATCAGGTGCAGACAGCGGAAGGTGTAATAGGACAGCCCCAGGGGAATCAGCGCATCGGTGACGATATTCTCGACGCTCTGACCGGTCGCCCCCAGTTTGAAATAGATCAACACGGAGACCATCAGGGCCGACATGCCCGCCACCTGTCCGCCGTGCGGCCTTGGCTGTCGCACCAGCGCCGCCGTGAGGGCGGTGAACAGCACCAAGAGTCCAGCTGAAAGGGGGGATTCATGGACCAGAAGGGCAACGGTAAGCAGCACCAGGACAACCTGTCGCCAGGCTGCCGGACTCAGCCAATAGAGACTGAAGGTGCCGATCATCCACAACAGGTATTCAAGGGTGACGTAATGCATGCCCTATACCGCCTCCCGCTTGATCATCAGGAGGGTTTCCACGTCTCCCAGCGTGCGGATGGAGAGAATGTCGCGCGGCGACAGTTTCAGAGCGAAGTGAGATTCCAGTTCGACAATCAGGGAAACGAAGGCCAGCGAGTCCCAGCCCGCCGTGGTGTCCGGTTGCGACCGTCGGGTCAGTTGGTCGGGCGCGACCTGAAAAATATCCGCTGCCAGATCGCGCAAGGAAATCCATAGGGAATCCGCTGAATCTGCCTCGGATAAATCCATGATCCGACAGGGAGTCAACTGCCATTTCCCGCGATGCAATCCCAGCCTGTCCGGTGTGACCCCCAGACGCTCCTTGAAGTGGGCGAGCAACGCCGGTTCGGGCAGGGAGCCGGTCAGGGCGACGTGCTCCTGATCCGAGTAGCTCAGGCTGTCCTCAAGGTGACTTTCAGCCTCCGCCCATAAGCAAAGCCGGGCGCGATCAATGATCACATGACGGGCCGACAGGCGGTGCAGAGGCCCCAGATCCGCCGCCCGTGATCCCCTGGCATCGGCAGGCAGAAACAGCAATTGCCCCTGGCAGTCCAGCACATGCCACAACAGGGAAACGGTGGCTTCCCGGTCCAGGCATCCCAGCGCCAGAGCCAGAGTCTGGCCGGGGGCGAGGGGAAACAGGGGGCGCCACCCGGCGATGGCGCGAGACAGATCCAGGGACTCTGTCTGCGCCGTCTCAACCAGCCGGGCCAGCAGAGTCATCAATTCCGGGGGAGACTGCGGCAAGAGCTGTGAATTGAGCAGCCCGTGGGCCAATTTCTTGCGGGACAGGCGTAATTGCCCCTCAAGGGCGGGCCAGCCGGGCCGAAGGGTCCTCAGGCGGGATAAAATGTCCGTCGGACGGGGCAGGGCGGAATCCTCTGCCTGAAGGGCCAGATCGGCCAAGGCGGCACGGCGGATTTTCGCCGTTCCGACGGTTCGGGGCAACTGCTCGAGCCGATACAGGCGGCGCGGCAGCTTGAAGTTGGGAAGTCGGTCGCGTAAGTGGTCGCGCAGGGTCTCCAGGGTCATATCCGCAGCGGTCCCGGCTTCCAGGAACAGCGCTGGAACGAAGCCCTCAATGCCCTGAGGATCGGGAATGCGCGCGATGGCAAAGTGACCGTTCGGGAGGAGGTCCTTCAATGCCTCTTCCACTTCCTGCGGGGCGACCTTAAGGCCGCCTACATTGATCATGTCGTCGGTCCGACCCACGTAGGTCAGGTAGCCTTCCGCATCCAGGCGACCGATATCGCCCGTCGTCAGCCATGAGCCATCCCGCTTGGCGGCCCAGGCTTCGGGCTGGTCGAAATAGCCGCTGGCCATGTTGGCCCCGCTGACCTGGATGATCCCATCCTGTCCGGTTGCCACCTCCTTCTGCCGTTCATCGACCAGGCGCAGGGAAATTCCCGGTGCGGGGTGGCCGACCGTATCAATCTTGTCGTCCGGCACCGCGTTGAGTTCCAGGAATGTGCTGCGAATGGCCTCGGTAAGGCCGTAGGAGACGAAGCAACGGGTGTGGGGAAAGGTTTCAAGCAGCCATTGACGATGCAGGTGCGGCAGATGTCCGGTGCCCAGTTCAATCCATTTCAAGTGCTCGCGCGCCGCGCTCAAAGCGGGTTTGGCATCTTCGATCAGCAGGGTCATGGCGGAAACGGCCGCCGACAGCATGTTGCAATCCTTGTCGAGCAGTTCTGAGGCCACCGTTTGAGGGGTTAATAGGCCCGGCGGTAAAACGGCTGTGCCGCCCATATGCAGGGCGCAACGTACCCGGCCCATGCCGAACCCATGTTCCAGCGGGGCGGCAACCAAATCGCGCACTGTTTCATCCAGGCCCATGCGGGCGTTCATGTAGCCCGCCGTCGCCCCGAGGGCATGATGGGACAACAAGGCCCCGCGCCGAATGCCCTGGGTGGTTCCCGAGGTGAGAATGACAAGTCCGATGTGTTGCGCCGCCAACGGGACAGAATCCATGGGGTCGGTCTGTTCGAAATCGGCGATTGGCACCACAGGTGGCCCAAAATCCGGGGCGGATTCCCGGTCTCCTGAAAACAGCAACAGATGAGGCCGGAAGTAGTCGCAGACCTGTTGGATGTCCTCTTCCTGGGCCGACAGGGGAAGCACGGCGGCCCCCGCGCCCATGGCGGCCAGCACAGCCGTCATCAGCTCGATTTTGCGTCGCGCCACGACGACGATTCGATTCCCAGGCACAAGCCCGGCCGCATGGAGAGCCGCAACGCCTTGACGCAGACGTAAATCAAGCGTGCGGTAATCGAGAATGTCATCCCCTTCAATGAGCGCCGCTTTGTGCGGATGTTCCTCCGCCCTTGTCGCCAGATGATGGGGCAGGGGCGGATAGATTGGGGCGGCCATGGGGAGCTTGTCAGATATAGACGTGGTATAGCAGAACGTAGATCAGAACGCCGGTGGTCGTCACGTAGATCCAGGTGGGAAAGGTCCATCTGGCCCATTTCCTGTGACGCTCGAAACGACCGTGCAGGGCGTTCCAGACCAGCATGGCGATCATCGGCACGACTACAGCCGACAGAACGACGTGACTGATCAACATGCCGTAATAGATCGGCCGGACCCAGCCTTCGCCCTTGAAGACAAAGATGGGAGCGGTGAAATGGTAGACCAAGTAACAGACCAGAAAGATCGCCGAAACCGTCAGGGCACCGAGCATCACCTTCTTGTGAGTCTGCTGACGTCCGGTCTTTATCATGAAAAAGCCGACCAGCAGCAACAGCGTGCTGAGGGCATTCAATCCGGCATTGAGATGCGGCAGAAAAGTTGCGGAGGTCATGGGCCGTAATGAGAGATTTTGTACATGATGCTGGCGTAGAGTAGGACGGCCAGCAGCACAAGGCCACCCGCCACCCACCACTTTGCCGCGCCGGGAACGCGGGGATTCGGAGTCTCGTTGTTTTTCATGGGTCGTTTATATCCAAAAAAAGGGAGGCCGTCACGGCCTCCCTTGTCGGTTGGAGATCGTTGCCGATCAGCGTTTGTCATATTCGTAGGGACCCCAATTGGAATCTACCACGACATTGACCGGGAAGTTGCCCGGCCCCGGAGGATTGGGACAATGAGTCCATTCCAGGGACTGGGAGTTCCACGGGTTGTCGGGCGACTTCGGTCCGGCAAAGGCAGCCCGAATCCAGTTGGTCAGGGTCACGATCATGCCCGCACCGATCATCAACGCGCCGTAGGTGGCGATGTTGTGATAGGGCTCGAACTGCGGGAACATGGCGTAGTCCCAATAGCGGCGCGGCATGCCCTCGACACCGATGATGAACAGCGGCCAGAAGGTGATGTTCACGCCGATGGTGTTGAGCCAGAAGCCGAGCATGGCATATTTGCCGTCGGCCAGACGCCCGGTCATCTTGGGGAACCAGTAGTAGACGCCGCCGATGATGGCAAAGGTCGAGAACAAAGCCATCACGAAGTGGAAGTGGGCGTGCACGAAGCTGGTTTCCGACAGATTGACGGTCAGCACCGGCAGGGCCAGCGGAATTCCCGTCAGACCGCCGACCAGCAGCAGGAACAGACAGGCCGCCGCGTACCACATGGCGACGTTGAAGGTGATCGCCGCCTTGTACAGGGTGCCCCAGAGGGACATCAGCAGCAGACCCACCGGCACCGAAATCAACAGCGTCGTGACCATCATGCCGATGCGCAGCCAGTTGGGCATGCCCGCCACATACAGGTGGTGAACCCAAACCTCCCCGGAGATCAGCACGATGCCCCAGATGCCGCCATAGACACAGACCTTGTAGTTGAAGACCCGGTTCTTGCCCATGGTGGCGAGGATCTCGAACAGGATGCCTACCGCCGGCAGCAGGATCACGTACACCGCCGGATGGGAGTAGAACCAGAACAGGTTCTGATAGAGCAGCACGTCTCCACCCTCAGCCGGGTCGAAAAAGTGGGTGCCCAGGTACTTGTCGAACAGCACCATGGTCACCGCCGAGGCCAGAACCGGAATGAATACCAACTGCATGACGAAAGCCGCCACCGTGGTCCAGGTGAAGATGTTGAGCTGGTTCCACCCCATGCCCGGCGCCCGGAGGAAGATCACGGTGACCAGGAAGTTGACCGCACCGAGAATGGACGAGAAGCCCAACAGATGCACGGCGAACACGTAGAAAGCCGTATTGCCCTCGGTGGTCACCGAATAGGGCGGGTAGCCGGTCCACATGACGTCCGGACCATCCGGCACCACGTAGGTGAGCAAGGCCAGCACGATGGCGGCGAAGAACAGCCACACCGACAAGGCGTTGACCCGCGGGAACGCCACGTCGTTGGCCCCGATCATCAGCGGCAGGAAGAAGTTGGCGAAAAAGCCGGTCAGTCCCGGGATCAGGAAGGCCAGAATCATCGCCGTGCCGTGGAAATACAGGGCATGATTATATTCGGTGCCGGTCTCGATGAACTGGGCACCGATGGAATGCTGTTCCAGGCGCAGCAGCATGGCCGAGAAACCGGCCACGGCAAAAGCCGAGAAAGAGCCGATCAGATACAAGACGCCAATGCGCTTATGATCGGTGGTCAGAATCCATTCCTTGAGGATCCCTCCCAGGCCGCCCTCGGCGGCCGCAGAATGCGAAGCGGACATGATTGACGTCCTCCGTTAGCTATTGTTCTTCTGGGTTTCCATCATGGCCTGGGCTTTTTCATCCGCCAGCCATTGTTGGAAATCCTCGGGCGATTCGGCAATAACCTCACCGTTCATTTCGGAATGTGAATTTCCGCAATATTCGGTGCAGACCACATTGATCTGCTTTTCCTCATCCGACATGTCGTCGAGATTTTCGGTGCTCTTGATGTCGCGGACGGCAATCAGTTCCTCGGCCGAGCGGGGCATGAACCACAGATAGGTCACGCGACCGGGCATCAGATCCTCCTTGACCCGGTAATCGGGCATGTAGAAGGAGTGCAACACGTCGTTGGAACTCATGCGCATCACCACCGGTTGGCCAATCGGCACATGCAACTCGTCGCTGACCACGCCATTGGCATATTCGAATTCCCAATACCATTGGTAGCCGGTGACTTTGATCTCCACCGCGTTTTCGGGGACGTTGCGGAAGGTGTTCCAGACAGTCCAGCCCTTGGCGGCGAGGAAGAAGTCGTCGGCCATGAAAATGGCGGCCGGGATCAAGGCCCAGGAGATGGCCTGTGCCCGGGACAGTTTCGGGCAATGGCCCACGTCATTGGGGTTCTTGGCCCGGTACTTGATCAGCCAGTACAGGGCGACCAGACCGAAAATGACGCCGATGACAGTGATGTCGATCAGGGTCTCGTGCCACAGATGATCCCAATCGCGAACCGGGTCGGGCATCCCGCTGTCCTCATGCTCATTGGCCAGGACCGCCCCGGAAGCCGTCAGACTCCCGAGCAGGGCCATCGTCCGGACACCCCAAATTTGTAAGTCTTTTCGTTTCATCGAGTTGCCTCCCTCTTGCGACGGCGCACGAACGAAATTGACGCCGCCGTGAAAGTTCCCACCCCCAAGGCCAATGAACCAAAGGCGATGAACATAGGAATATTATAGGTATAGCGGCCTTCCTTGTAGTTGTAGGAATAGCAAAGGCTGACCGCAAAATTGATCAACTCCCTGGGCGTGGCCTTCATGGTTCCGGTGGCGGAGTCCAGCAACGCCAGTTCCACATCGGAGGGGCCCACATTCAGGGCATAGAGATATCGTGACACCCGACCGTCCGGGGAAATCACGACGTAAACGCCGGGATGGAAAAAAATGCGATCCCGGGGCGACCAGAAGAACTTGAAGCCCAACTTGTCGGTAAACGGTTTGATGTCGTCGCGGTTCTCGAACAGCGCCCAGGTCCAGCCGTCCATGGCGGCCGCCGCACCGGTCTGCTTGCGAAAATTGCGCAAAGTTTCAAGAGTATCGTCCTGGTCAAAGGCCAGGGTCAGAATGCGGAAGTCCTGGCCCGGTTTCAGCCGGTCCATACCTTCCAACTGCTGCGCCAGATCCTTGTTCACCACGGAACAGGTGCCGTCGCACATGTAATAGGACAGGACCAGAACCAGCGGTTTGCCGCCGATCAGATCCTTGAGCGGGAAGCTTTGGCCGTTCTGGTCGATCAACCGAGTCTCGGGATCGGGGCGAACGCCAAGGAAATTCTGTTCATCGATGGAAAAAATTTCCGGATCGACGCTGGAATCGGGATTGCGGAACGGTGAAAAAGCCAGCGCCGCCGACTGGACCATGGTCCAGGTCGCGCAGACCGCCAGGGCAGTCATCAGACCGCGTTTCACCGTTCCGTTTCCCATGGCTCAGATCACCAGAAATAGATCTGAGTAACCACGAAGAACCACACCACATCGACAAAGTGCCAGTAAATGGAGACACATTTGACGAAGGTGTCGTTGGTCCGCCCGGACATGGCCGGGATCGCCACCGCCACAAAAGCCGCCAACCCGACGAAAACGTGCGAGGCATGGAAGCCGGTGATGGAGAAGAAGGCGGAGGAATAGGCATTGGTGCCCGGCACAAAGCCCAGGTGCACCAAGTGGGAGTATTCGTAAATGGTGCAGGCGAGGAAGGCCAAGCCAATCAAGACAGTGATGAACAACCACTTGCGGAAGCCATCCATGTCACGATGGTGGAACAGTTTTTCTTCGCCGATATGGATGGTGATCGAGGAGGTGACCAGCAACACGGTCATGATCGACGGCAACAGTAGGTCGATATGCGGCGTGCCTTCGGGCGGCCAGTTGACATAAGGAATGCGCATGGACCAATAGCCAGCGAACAGGCCGAGGAAGATGAAAACTTCCGACACGATGAAGATCGGCAGGGCGATACCGGCCAGCCCATCTTTTAGCGGTTTGTAAACCAAACCCTCGGCAACCCAGCGCGCAATACCCCACAGCAGCAGGGGCGTGCCCACACCGCAGTAAATGGTCGTCAGCAGGACGTTTTCATAAACGAAATAGGCTGAGAACCCCATGGGAACCAGGAAAAACAGGCCCGCCACGACGAGCAGTGGTGCGCTGGAGGTTTCCCAGTGATGTTCGTGATGTTCTTCGCCCGCGACTGCATGCGCCGTGTCCGTGCTCATGGACCTCTCCCGTCTGATTTAAAATAAAGCATCCCCTTTGAGATCAAGCCACGGTCCAGCCCGGATTCCTGCCCGGTTTGCCCCTGGATGGCCTGATTCACTCTCGACACTACGCGACCGGAAACGGCTTTTCAAGGTTGTTCATTAGTTTTTTGTGGTGCGAAAGGTATAAAACACAAATCATATTACACATTGCGCATATTCTCATTTTCTTATATGTAAAATTTGTGCTTTGCATTCGTTTGAGCTCCTGCCACTCTGCGGTCGAGACAAGGTAAGCGGCCTGCCCGGACTGCGAGAGTCGGGGGCGGGCATCTATAGTAAGGAATGGAGAATTCAATATGATGGCGAGTGCGACTCTGGGCCGGGTGCCTTCGACGGGCCAACACCCTCAGACCCCTTCCGTGGATGATTCCGGTCAATGGCTGGCGTCTGGATGGCAGGATTTCCGCTCGAACATGCTGTTCAGCCTGACTTATGGCGCGATCTTCGGGATTGCCGCGCTGCTCATGTTCATCGGCTTGGACAGCAAGGAGCAGGGGGCGTTGTTCATCCCTCTCGCCGGAGGCTACCTGATCATCTCGCCGATTCTGACGGTGGGCTTTCATGAAATCAGTCGGCGTCGAGAAAAAGGCGAGAAGATGGATTTCTCCTGCATGTTCACCTGTTGCCGCGGGCGGGTCGGGCAGTTGGCCCTGGTTGGACTGGTCCTGGCCATGCTGTTCCTGTTCTGGATGTTGGTGGCGGTGCTGGATTTTGCCGTGTTCTTCAGTGCCGGGGTGCCCTGGCAGTTGGAGCCCTTTCTCAGCCATATCCTGACCTCGCCGCAGTCGGCGCCGTTCCTGATCATCGGCACCCTGGCCGGGGGGGCGTTGGCCTGTGTCGCTTATGCGGTGAGCGCCTTGTCCATTCCGATGATCCTCGATCGCAATGCCTCGGCCATCGACGCCATGGCGCTCAGTGTCCGTACGGTGCTTGCCAATTGGCGGGTGATGAGCGGTTGGGCGGCGATGCTGGTGTTGTTGACCTTCTCAGGCATGGCGGTGTTTTTCGTCGGTCTGGCGGTGGCGCTGCCGCTGGCCGGTCATGCTTCCTGGCATGCCTATCGCGGGCTGTTGGGTTCCACCGAGGGCTGATGTGGTTTATGACCGCTGGCCCGGGCTGACGGTTGCCGAGTTTCACCTGGATCTTTCCCGGTCCCCCCTCAAGGGGGTATGGCGTCGTTCCGAAAGTCTCCCCGTGCTGTTTCTGGGCGGCGGCGTTTCCCTCGTCCTGGGGAGCACGCTCGCCGGATTGAGCCTGTTCGGGGAGGGGCGTCCCATCCTGCCGGTTTTCGCGGCGGTTTTCGGGGTGAACGCCCTGGTGATGCTGGTCCTGGGAATGCGGCTGTTCATGCGCGGGCGGATTGTTACCGTCGATCCACTTGCTGATCGCGTGTCCATGCAGGGACTGGGGCGCGCCGCCGCCGAGGATTTCACGTTGCCGCTCAGTGCCTTCGAGACGGTGACCTGTCGGCGGGACGGACACGGCTTCCGGGTCGAACTGACTCATCCAGACTCCCGGTTTCATGTGCCGTTGCTGCTGACGATGAAAATGTCCCATGCCCAGGTGCGACAACAGGCCGACGCCTTGGCCCGCGCCCTGGGAAAGCCGGTCCGTTTCTCTTAAAACTCCGACGCCGAACCGCGCGGCCCGATGGATATGGACGCTCAGGATCAACCCGAAACCGAGCATCAAGGTGAGCGTGAGAATTCAGAAAATTTAGTGCATTCGATACAAGAGTCTTGAACCAGCACACCCATGCTTCGACATGCTCGGCATGAGGGGGGGCCTGGCTGGGGACAAACGGGGCGCAGGCCTCCTAAACCGGCTTCACCAGTGCGTGACGCTTTTTACCCGCCGAGAGCTTCAACACCGCCCCCCCGCCCAGGTCCGCATCGGTTATATTCTGGGTCTCGTTCTGGATCGGTTTGTCGTTGAGTTTGGCGCCGCCGCCCTTGATCAGACGCCGGGCTTCGCCGTTGGAAGCCGCCAGATTGGCCCGGACCAGCAAGGCAAAGGCCGGAATACCCGCCTGCAATTCCGCCAGCGGCACCTCGATGGTCGGCAGATCGTCGGCCAGAACGCCCTGCTCGAAGGTCTTGCGAGCGGTCTCCGCGGCCGCCTCGGCATCGGCCCGGCCATGGCACAGGCCGGTCACCTCATTTGCCAGGATCTTTTTGGCTTCGTTCAATTCGGCCCCCTCCAGGGCCTCCAAACGGGCGATTTCATCCAGCGGCAGTTCGGTGAACAGGCGCAGAAACCGCCCGACATCCGCATCTTCCGTATTGCGCCAATATTGCCAGAATTCATAGCTGCCCAGCATGTCCGCATTGAGCCAGACCGCCCCGGCGGCGCTCTTACCCATCTTAGCCCCCGACGCGGTGGTCAGCAGCGGAGAGGTGAGACCGAACAGGGATTGGTTATTGACTCGTCGCCCCAATTCCACCCCATTGATAATATTGCCCCATTGGTCGGAGCCGCCCATCTGCAACAGGCAATCATGACGCTTGCCCAATTCGGCGAAATCATAGGCCTGGAGGATCATGTAGTTGAATTCCAGGAAGGTCAGCGGCTGCTCGCGTTCCAGGCGCAGCTTCACCGAATCGAAGGTCATCATGCGATTGATGGTGAAATGCGGTCCGAAGTCGCGCAGGAAGTCGATATAGTTCAGCCCATCCAGCCAGTCGGCGTTATTGACCATCATGGCATCGCCCCGGGCATCGCCGAAGCTCAGGTATTTCTCGAACACCTTGCGGATGCCGGCCATGTTGGCATTGATTTGCGCATCGTCGAGCAGCTTGCGGGATTCGTCCTTGCCCGAGGGGTCGCCGACGCGGGTGGTGCCGCCGCCCATCAACACAATGGGTTTATGCCCGGTCTTTTGCAGCCAGCGCAGCATCATGATCGGCAACAGAGATCCCACATGCAGGCTCGACGCCGTGCAATCGAAACCGATATAGGCGGTGATCATCTTCTCTTGCAGGTGCTTGTCCAGCCCCTCCAGGTCGGTGCACTGGTGAACGAAGCCGCGTTCGGTGAGAATGCGCAGAAAATCGGAAGTGGGGACGCTCATGACCGGTTCCATCGAATTTTGCTTGTCGGAAGGCCGTGTACCTACCACACTCCCGCCCATGACGGAAGCAAGGACCTATACCGCGCTCGGCCTGATGAGCGGCACCTCGATGGACGGCATCGACATTGCCCTGCTGCGCACCGATGGCGAGCGGGTGGAGAGTCATGGCCCGAGCGCCACCTATCCCTACGAGCCGGACTTCCGAAACCGTCTGCGCGCCATCCTGGGCCGCACCACCGACAAGGACGGGGCCATCGAAGCGGTGGCCCTCGACCTCTCTTCAAAGCATGTGGCGGTGGTCCGCGAATTCATGACCACCCACGGCCTGCGCCCCGAGGATGTGGACTTGATCGGCTTTCACGGCCATACCATCACCCATATGCCGGAACGCAAACTGACCTGGCAGATCGGCTATGGGGAAATGCTGGCCGAGATGCTGGGCATTGAGACGGTGGCCGGTTTCCGCACCCAGGACGTGGTGGCCGGAGGACAGGGGGCACCGCTGGCCCCGGTCTATCATCGCGCCCTGGCCCGGGATCTGCCCAAGCCCCTGGCGGTGCTCAATCTGGGCGGCGTCGGAAATGTCACCTGGATCGGCCCTGACGGAACGGAACTGGTGGCCTTTGACACCGGACCGGGCAATGCGCTGATCGACGACTGGGTGTTGCGCCTGACCGGACAGCCGCAAGACACCAACGGAGCGTTGGCGCGGCGCGGCGCGGTGGATGCGGAAATCCTGTCGATCATGCTGGCGCATCCCTATTTCGAGCGGCCTGGACCGAAATCCCTCGACCGCGAGGCCTTCGCTTCCGTCCCGACCGCCCAGTTGACCCTTGAAGATGGTGCCGCCACCCTGACCGCCTTCACCGCCGAAGCCGTCGCCCGGTCGCGTCGACACCTGCCCGCCTCGCCCCGGCGCTGGCTGGTCTGCGGCGGTGGTCGCCATAATCCGGTGCTGATGGATGCCTTGCGTCAGGCGCTGGATGTGCCCGTTGACCCGGTGGAAGCGGTGGGTTGGCAGGGGGACGCGCTGGAGGCCCAGGCCTTCGCCTTCCTGGCTGTGCGCTGCAAGTTGGGCCTGCCGATCAGCTATCCGGGCACCACCGGCTGCCCGCGTCCGCTCACCGGTGGCCGCTTTCATCCGCCGCAAGGCAGGTCCTGAACGACTCCGCCATGCCCTGCATCAGCTCGAAGTAGAGATCCGGCCCTTCGTTCAGAGAGGCCCCCAATGGGTCAAGCACCCCGGCCCGGGCCGACGTGCCGGAGAGCAGACGATGCACCAGCTTGGGCTCGAATTGCGGTTCCGAAAACACGCAGACGGCTCCCAGCGCCCGGATTTTGTCCTGAATTTCCGCCACATGGCGGGCCCCGGGCAGAGCATGGGATGACATTGCAATCGCTCCCGCGGCCTTGAGTCCAAAGCGATTCTGAAAATAGCGATAGGCATTGTGGTAAACGATGAACGGTCGGCCTCGAACCTCCTGCAACTGGGAGTCGATGGCCGTTCTCAGCGCGGCGAGCCGTCCGGACAGCGCCGTCGCATTCTGCCGATAGGTCTCGGCATGCGCCGGATCGGCCTCGGCCAGAGTGGCGGCAATCCGTTGCCCCATCACGTCGGCATTCAGCGGATCGAGCCAGACATGCATGTCCATGGTCCCTGGGGCATGGTCGTGCGCGTGCTCATGCACATGTTCGCTCTCGTGTTCGTCCTCGCCTTCCGCCGCCGCTTCCGTGAAAGGCAGCAGGGTCAGACCGGGCGTCTCCGCCAGCGCCACGACCTGCGCTCCGTCCGCGAGGCTGCGCAAGGGCTTTTCAAGAAAGCGTTCCATGTGCGGTCCGATCCAGAACAACACATCGGCCCGCGCCAACACTTCGGCGTCGGAGGGTTTGAGGCTGTAGCTGTGGGGGGACGCGCCGCCCGCGATCAACACATGGGGCGTGCCGACGCCCTCCATCACCGAGGCGACCAAGCCCTGCAACGGCTTGAGCGTCACCACGACTCGCAAACCGCCCGCCTCAATGGCCGACGCAGCCCTCGGCCAGGCGACCAACAGGGAAAGAACGAACCAACAAACCAATCTACCAATCATTTTTGAATACTCGAAAAAGGTGCTCACGTCTTTCCCGCCCCGGACTCTACCTGGGAAATCAGGCTCGCCCCCTCGGGCAGAGACCGGATATTGATATCGCGATGCGGATAGGGAAATTCAATGTGATGCTCATGGAACATATCCCAGATGGCGAGCAGGATATCACTGCGCACATTAGCCACCCCATTCTGCGGGTCTTGAATCCACACCCGCAGTTCCAGATCCACCGAACTGTCTCCAAAACCCATCAAACGACAGACCGGGGCCGGATCTTGCAACACCCGCCGGGTGGCCCGGGCGGCTTCGACCGTCAGTTCGATGGCCTGACGCGGGTCGGCGTCGTAGGAAATCCCGACCGGCAGCTTCAAGCGCACCATCTGATTGGAATAGGACCAGTTTTCCACCCGCTGATTAATCAGGTCATCGTTGGGAATCAGGTGTTCGATGCCGTCCCGGGTGATCAATGACACATAGCGAGCCCCAAGGGAGTTGATCCAGCCGAAAGTGTCGCCGACGGCAATCACGTCACCGGGCTTCACCGACTTGTCCAACAGCAGAATCACCCCGCTGATCAGGTTGGAAAAAACCTTTTGCAGCCCGAAACCGATACCGAAGCCGACGGCACCGGTAAACACCGCCAGCGCCGTCAAGTCGATCCCCACCGATTCCAGACCGATCAGAATGGCGCTCATATAAAGAAGGATGCGCGCCAGCTTGCCGAACAGCACCCGACTGGAGGGCGACAAGTGATGGGCCGTCGCCAGTCGTCGCTCGGCCAGTTTCGAGACCAACCCAGCCAGCCACAGCAACAGGGCCAGGGACGCCGCCGCCTTGAGCGCCCCGAGCAGCGATAGCCGCAGATCGCCCATGTTAAAGGCGACCGCATCCAGAAGTTCAACCGTCGCCCCGAGCAGACCGACGATGTTCAGGGCAGCCACGGTCCAGGCCATCACCGCGATGGCCTTGGACCAGGAACGGTTGGTAAAAGCATTGGACATCAGCCGGATGATGACCCAGGCCGTCAGCAGACTGACCACCGCGCGCAGGACATCTTGCGACCAGCCATTGCCGTTAAAGATCAGGGCCGTGATCCACAGCAGGACCAGCCAGACCACCGGCAGCATCAGTGGAATAAGCACCCACAGGGCGATCTCCACCTGCTTCCGAAAACGATGCGCCCGGGCATTCTTTTTCTCGATCCAGGCGGTCACCCGGGGGGTGGTCAATTTGGCGACCAGAAAGGCCACGCCGATGAGCAGGATCTGTGCCAGATTGACAAGGACGAAAGCGTATTCCTTGAGCCAGCCCGTGACGTAGTCCAGGCTTTCATGGAACAGCTTTAGCAGTTGTGCCACTTCGGGCAGATTTTCCACGCGGGAGCTCCCTGAAAAAGACCCAGAAGGTCCAGAACATACACTCCCTTCTAGCACAAGGCGCGGGCGCATTCGATCTCAAGCATGCCACGATTGTGACTCACCTAAAGATAATTCCCGGCATTGATTGGAAAAAATGGTGGGCACGACAGGGATTGAACCTGTGACCCCCGCCGTGTGAAGACGGTGCTCTCCCGCTGAGCTACGTGCCCCCATGGGGGGATGTTCCACCGAACGGTGGGTCGGATCCATATAAGGAACCATCGGCATCCTGTCAAGAACAGCCGGAGTTAGTTGTCATCGACTGCAAGACCTCCCGGGGGAGTCACGGCCGCCATGACGGCAAGGTCCCGCGGCACCTTGTTTCGGCCTTCGCCGTTCCCGGCATCCGCCGCTCGACGCCCGGCGCAATGCACTAGAGCGGGATGAAGCCGGAGTGAATCGAAAGGGGATTCCCAAAGTCTCGCAATTCTGATTCAACATACTGGCTGGAAAAGGAGGCCAGTATGGATGACGAAACCCTATTCGAACGATCTCCGCGAGCGTGTGGTCGCCGCCGTTGAGGAAGGCGGCCTCTCTCGGCACCAGGCCGCGGCGCGGTTTGCCGTTGGTGTCAGTTCGGTCATCCGCTGGGTGACCCGTTTCCGCGAGACGGGCAGTGTTGCGCCCGACAAGATGGGAGGGAACCGGCCGAAGACAATCCGAGGAGAACACCGTGATTGGCTTATCCAGCGGTGCAAGGAGAAGGACTTCACGTTGCGTGGGTTGGTGGCGGAACTGGCCGAGCGCAAGGTGATGGTCGACTACCGCAGCGTCTGGGAATTCGTGCATGCCGAAAAACTGAGTTTCAAAAAAAAGCGTCCTTCCCAGGGAACAGGATCGGCCCGACGTGGCGCGTAAGCGTGAACAGTGGAAGGCGTATCAGGACCGGGTGGCCATTGATCGCCTAGTCTTCATCGACGAAACCTGGACCAAGACCAACATGGCGCCGCTCCGGGGATGGGCGCCGGTCGGCCAAAGGCTCGACGCCAAGGTGCCGTATGGCCACTGGAAAACCATGACCTTCCTCGCCGCGCTCCGCCACGACCGCATTGAGGCGCCCTGGGTTCTCGACGGGCCGATCAATGGCGAACGCTTCCGGGTCTATGTCGAGAAGGTGCTCATCCCCACCCTCAAGCCCGGCGATATCGTGGTCATGGACAATCTCGGCAGCCACAAGGGCGAAGCCATCCGCCGCCTCATCCGAGGCGCGGGTGCCAAGCTGTTCTTCCTGCCGAAATACTCCCCCGACCTGAACCCCATCGAGCAGGTCTTTGCCAAACTCAAGCATCTGCTGCGCAAGGAGGCCGCGCGCACCGTCGATGCGCTCTGCGAGGCCATCGGAAGGCTACTCGATGCCTTCCCGCCGCAGGAATGCGCCAACCTCGTCAGAAACGCCGGATATGGACCAACCTAAATTCATCCCGCTCTAAGCCAGAGCCGACGCGTTCGGCGACGCGGTGATCGCCCTGGCGCGGGCTTAAATCAAGCCGGCCCGCGCGGTGCGGACGAAGCGGATATCCATGCGGAAATCGCGGCCCAGGCCGCCCGTATAATGGATGAAATAGTTGTTGCCCCAGACGGCGTTGGCGACCATCGCTCGCAGCCGCCCGTTTTCACGCTCGGCGGGCCAGAGAATGAACGGATAATGCTCCAGCAGAGCATACATGATGTCGCAGTTGAAGCGCGGGTCGAGCGGTTTCACCAAATCATTTTTGAACAGATGATAAGACAGCGGCATGTTATCGGCCATGGACAGAGGTGTCTCTTCATACTGGTCATAGACAGCCCGCAAGACCTCGCGATGCAGGGGCGGGCGCAGAACCATTACTCCGGTATTGGTCCAATCGGTCACGTCTCCCGGCAGCCCGGCTTCGGTGTAGCGGTCCACAATCCGGCGGCCATAAGGTTGGCCTTGCAGGGCGGTATGTAACCGTTGTTCCAAAACCGATATGCCGTCGATGTATTTCAGGGTGTTGGCGTAACTGAGGACGCCGATCCTGTCGGAGCCATGGGCGTTCACCACGCAGGGCGCTTGATGGAAATTGATCGCCACATCGCCATCGAGCCAGACCACATGGGCATAGTCCTGGACGTCGGGGTGTTCCAAAATCAAACATTTCTGCCAGTGGGGACGGCGCTCCTGTGCTTTATTGGAACGGTCGATATAGTCGTCGATGACGATGATGTCGTAGCCATGGGCCGCCGCGTAGGGCTCCCAGGTCGGCTTGAAATGGGTCTCCCAAAGTTGCTGGTGGAAGTCTCCGATAAGAACGGTGACCAGCGCCTTTGCATGGCCCGTGGCGCTCATCCGCCGCCCCCCAACCCGTGGGGTTCGGGGGCCAGATAGGTGATGCGTTTCAGCAAGGCCCGGTAACGTTCCTTCTGGGCCTCCCCATAGACAGGACTCTCCCGGTCATCGAAGGCGCGGTCGATGGCCGCCCAATCCTCTGGGGTCAAGGTCTCCATAGCCAAAGGCAGAATCTCTGTTTCCTCCAGCCGGGTATGCACACGACCCAGATTGAGATGGGAATCGGCCAGATCACAAAACCAAAGCAGGTCTTTTTCATTCCCGGACTTGACCTTGCCCACGGCTTCGTTCAGTTGATGGCGCAGGGTTTCCTCCTGGCGATGCTGACGGATCAACAGATCCAGACGCTCCCCGATGCCAGGGGCTTTCTGACGGAGCGGCGTGAACAGGCATTCCTCTTCCTTGGGGTGATGATAGACCCCGAGAAAATTTTCCATATAGTCCAAAATCAGCCGGTACAGTTCTTCATCGAAGGAAAGGCGTCCGGCCCGCAGGTCGCGCACCAGTTCGCCGAACAGGTGGGTGACCGTGTGAAAGCTCAGATGTTCCGACTTGATGGCTTGCAGGGCCAGCGGCAGTTCCGGCCCTTCCGGGTGCACGGTGCGAAGCCCTTCCAGTTCGCGCCACAATTCCCAATCCCGTTCGTGGGTCCAGATGCGGGGCTCGCGGATGCCCAGTGCCTCCTCGTAGGCCCGCGCCACATTGAACGGCAAGCAATGGTCAAAAATCCGCCAGCTTCCGAAATCGGGCTCCAGGCAGGCGCGGGCGGCCAGATAGACCGTGCGCAGATCGTCGCCCCGGGTGACGCCCTCGTGCACCGTCTTCCAAAGTCCGTTCAAATAGCGTTCCGTCCCCGCCAGACAGACCCGCCCGGCCTCCGGCGTGGCGGCCACGGCCCCGCGTCCGGGCACCACCACCTGTGGGGACAAGGCTTCAAGAACCTCGATGGTGGATATCCATTCATGCAGATAGCCATCGCCCAGATAGGGGGAGGCTTGATTGCCCAGCAGGTCGCCGGTCATCAGGACGCCGCGTTCTGGAACCCAGGCCACCACATCTCCCGCCGTGTGGCCGCGCCCCGGATGCAGCAAATGGACCTCCAGACCTCCCAGATCGACAATCAGTTCCAAATCGAACACCAGGGTCGGGCGGACCATCTCTGGGGTTCCGTCCTCGTCGGCGAACAACCGTGGAAAGCGTTCCTTTTCGGACCGGTAATCGGCCTCGCCGCGTTCCATAATCAAATCGCGGGTGCCGTGGGAAGTGATGATGTCGGAAGCCCCCAAGGCCGAAGCTCCGAGCACCCGGACCGCATGATGATGGGTCAGCGCCAGGTATTTGATTGGTCGGTCGGAGATCGCGGTGAGGCGCTGGCGCAGGGCATGGACCTTGGCCCGGGTGGCCTGGGCATCGACCACCAGAATACCGTCACGCCCGATGATGATCCCGCAGTTGGGATCACCCTCGGCGGCATAGACATAAACACCTTCGGCCACTTGCTCAAAACTGATCGACGGTTCGAGCCGGTCATCGCGAGAGGCGAAACTCTTGGCCATTGGTTTTTCTCCTCGTCGTTCAAATACCCAGATAGGCCTGTTTGACCTGCTCGTCGGCCAGCAGGTCCGGCCCCTTGCCGGTCAGGGTGATGCGCCCGGTTTCCATCACATAGCCCCGATCGGCCACGCCCAGGGCGGCGAAGGCGTTCTGTTCGACCAACAAGATGGTGGTGCCCCGGGCCTTGAGGTCATGGATGATGTTGAAGATTTCGGTCACCAGCACCGGCGCCAGCCCCATGCTCGGTTCATCGAGCAACAGCAGGCGGGGACGACTCATCAAGGCGCGGGCAATGGCCAGCATCTGTTGCTGACCGCCTGACAGGGTGCCCGCCGGTTGACGGCGCTTGTCGCGCAGAATGGGGAAGGTGGCGTACAGTCGTTCAATATCCTCGGCCACGGCGGCCTTGTCGCGGCGGCTGAAGGCCCCAAGGCGGATATTGTCTTCCACCGCCAGGGGGCCGAACACCTGCCGTCCCTCGGGCACCTGAGCGATGCCCAGGGGCACGCGCCGGGCGGCGGGAAGCCTTGAGATGTCGCGCTCCTCGAACATGACCGACCCGGCGCTCAGGGGATGCAGGCCGGATATGGCGCGCAACAGGGTGGTCTTGCCCGCCCCGTTACCGCCGACCAGGGCCACCAGTTCGCCCTGTCGGACCTCCAAAGCCACTCCATGCAGCGCCTGGATGCGTCCGTAGTGGCAGGACAGGTCGGTCAGGCGCAGCATCAGACCGTCCCCCCCAAATAGGCGGAAATGACCTCCGGATCGTGGCGAATTTTGTCCACCGTGCCCTCGGACAGTTTGCGCCCATAGTCGAGCACCAGGATATGGTCGGAAATGCCCATCACCATGCGCATGTCGTGTTCCACCAACACCACGGTGATGCCCTGCGCGGCGACCCGGCGGATGACATTGTCCACTTCCCGGCTTTCGGTCGGATTGAGACCGGCCGCCGGTTCGTCGAGCAATAACATCTTGGGGCGGCAGGCCAGGGCGCGGGCAATCTCCAGACGCTTCAACGCCCCATAGGGCATGGCATCCGCATCGGCGTTCAAAAAATCGTCCAGGCCGACAAAACGCATCAGTTCCGCCGCCTCTTCGCGCAGGGCCTTGTCGGCCCGGCGGATGCGGGCGAGGCCGAACAGGGCCGGAAAAAACCCGCGATCAAGATGCAGGTGCGCCCCGACCATGACGTTTTCCAGCGCCGTCATGTTGAAGAAGATTTGCAGGTTTTGGAACGTCCGTGACAGGCCCCGTGCCGCCAGTTCGGATGGCCTGTGGGCGGTGACGTCTTCCGCGTCGAACCAGATTTGGCCGCTGGTCGGGGTATAAATGCCGGAAATGAGGTTGAACAGGGTGGTCTTGCCCGCCCCGTTGGGGCCGATGATGGAATGGATGGTGCCCGGACGGATGGTGAAGTTCAGTTCGGCGATGGCGTGGACGCCGCCGAATTCCTTGTTCAGCCCCTCGACGCGCAGCAGGGTCATGGCTTCCTCCGCGTCAGCAGGCCGCTCAGGGTCGGCAACAGGCCCTTGGGCATGAAGATCATCACCCCCATCAGGATCAGGCCGAATATCAAATGCTCGTAGTCTTCGAGCACCGTCAGCACCTGCGGCAACAGGGTCAGGATCAGCGCCCCGATCACCGCGCCGAAGGTCGAGGCCATGCCGCCGAGCACCACCATCACCACGAATTCGATGGAATGAAAGAAGCTGGCGATGCCCGGGGTGATGAACTGGCCGTAAAAGGCGTTCAGCGACCCGACCAGACTGGCGAAAACCGCCGAGACGACAAAAATCAGCACCTTGTAGCGGCTGCTGTCGATGCCGACCACCTCGGCCGCCACCTCCGAACCATGCACCGCCCGCAAGGCGCGCCCGACCGGCGAGTCGATGAGATTGAGGGCCAGCCAGACGGCGATCCACAGCAATCCGCCGACCATCCAGTACCACTGAATTTCGCCCGCCGGTTCCCATCCCCACAGATTGAGGGCGGGCACGACCATGCCGTCCGGGCCGCCGGTGATCTGGTCTTCGATATTGAGCACGATGGCAATGATGATTCCCAGACCCAGGGTGGCCATGGCCAGATAATGGCCCTTCAGCTTGAGGATCGGTCGGGCCACCACGAAGGCCAACAGCCCGGTGCCGAGGGCGCTCATCCCCATGGCGCTCAGGGAATCCCATTGATGATGGGCGGT
The DNA here is from genome assembly GCF_054657015.1 of Magnetospira thiophila. Lineage (NCBI taxonomy): Bacteria > Pseudomonadati > Pseudomonadota > Alphaproteobacteria > Rhodospirillales > Thalassospiraceae > Magnetospira > Magnetospira thiophila. The sequence goes on along the minus strand of NZ_BAAHXF010000002.1, from coordinate 1,019,049 downwards.
CAGCACCCCCGCGCCATAGGCCCCCAGGCCGACGAAGGCGGCATGGCCGAGACTGATCTGCCCGGCATAGCCGATCAACAGGTTGAGCCCGACGCAGACGATGGCATTAAGCCCGACAGTCACCGCCACTTCCAGATGGAAGGGATTGTTCATCACCAGGGGCAGCGACAGGATGACCGCCGCCAGCAGCCCCAAACCACCGGTCTTGGGATGCAGCAGCCGCCTCATACCCGCTCCGTCCCGGTCTTGCCGAACAGGCCGCTGGGGCGCACGAACAGCACCAGCAGGATCAACACGAAGGCGATGGCATCCTTGTAGTCGGAACTGATGTATCCGGCTCCCATGGCTTCGGTGATGCCGACGATCAGGCCGCCGACCACCGCTCCCAGCCCGTTGCCCAGGCCGCCCAGGATGGCGGCGGCGAAACCCTTCAGGCCGAGCATGATGCCCACTTCAAAATTGGTCAGGGTGATCGGCGCGACCAGGATTCCGGCCACCGCGCCCAGCGCCCCGGACAGGCCGAAGCTGATGAACAGCACCAGGGTGACGTTGATACCGACCAATTGCGCAGCGTCGCGGTTATGGGACGCGGCGAGGATGGCCTTGCCGAGCAGGGTGCGGTTGAAAAACTGGAACAACCCCAGCACCACCAGGGCCGAGACTCCGAGAACCCAAAGGCTTTGCGGCAGCAGGGTGGCTCCCAGCACATGGATCGGCGCGTCGCCGGAAAAGGCGGGCAGGGCATGGTATTCCTTGCCCCAGACCACCTGGGCCAGGCCGCGCAGGGCGATGGAGGCGCCGATGGTGATGATGATCAGGGTGACCACCGAGGCTCCCTTGGCCGGCTGGATGGCGAATTTTTCCAGGAACAGCCCGGCCATCCCGGCCAACAGGATGGCCGCCAGCATGGCCACCGGCAGCGGCAGGCCGAGGCCGATGAAATAGACCGTGCCCATGCCGCCGATCATGACAAACTCGCCTTGGGCGAAATTGATCACGTTGGAGGCGTTGAAGATGATCGAAAAGCCGAGCCCGACCAGGGCATAGGTCGCCCCCAGGGTGATGCCGGAAAACAGAAACTGCAAAAATTCCGCGAACATGTCCGTGGCTGCTCCCCCGCCGCTGCCGCTGGAGACGGACGCTCTACTTCAGATGCGCCATCACATATTCATCGACGATCTCATGCATGGGAATGATGTGATCGCCGTAGAAATGATCCGCCCCTTCGATGGTCCGATAGTCGATGACAATATTTTTTTGACTGGAGAGCTTATCGGTCAGTTTGTCGACCGCTGCCTTGTTGACCACCTGATCCTGATCACCTTGAATAATCAGCCCGGAAGAGGGGCAGGGGGCGAGAAAGGTGAAGTCGTACTGGTCGGCGGGCGGCGAGATGGAGACAAAACCGGAAATTTCCGGCCGCCGCATCATCAATTGCATGCCGATCCAGGCCCCGAAAGAAAACCCGGCGATCCAGCAGGCGCGGGCGTTCTGGTTGTAATTTTGCAGCCAATCGAGGGCCGAGGCGGCGTCGGACAGTTCTCCGGTGCCGCTGTCGAAACTGCCCTGGGAACGACCGACCCCGCGAAAATTGAAGCGCAGCACGGAGAAACCCCGCCGGGCGAAGGTCTGATACAGGGTGAAGACCACCCGATTGTTCATGGTGCCGCCGTTCTGCGGATGCGGATGCAGCATCAACGCGATGGGGGCATTGGCCTTCTTGCTGTGATGATAGCGGCCTTCGAGACGGCCTTCGGGTCCATTGAAAATAACGTCGGGCATAATGGGGGACGAACTTCCTTGTCTGGCCGTGCCCTCCCAAAAGACCCAGTAGGTTTCTCGGCTATCTGGGGAGGGGCTAGAAAAAAGTTGGTCAAAATACTTGACCGTTTTTCTCGGGTATCCTATATACGGTTTATCACAGAGGGCGCGGGCTCTCCGTGAGGGACCGCATATTAACACTATTTAGGCAATGGTTTTCAAGAGGCAATGGCTGTGAGTGTTATTTCTCGCCTGAAAGAGGACATCGATTCCTACATCGCCCGCGATCCCGCGGCGCGCTCGCGGTTCGAAGTCTGCCTCACCTACCCGGGGTTTCATGCGGTCGTGACCTATCGCGTGGCGCATGTTCTGTGGCGTCAGGGCTGGAAACTCACGGCGCGCTGGCTGTCCTACATGGCTCGCATCGTGACCGGCATCGAAATCCATCCCGGGGCGACCATCGGGCGGCGGTTTTTCATCGACCACGGCACCGGCGTGGTGATTGGAGAAACCTCGCATATTGGCGATGACGTCACCATCTATCATGGGGTGACCCTGGGCGGTATTGCCCCGTCGGTGGACAGTCAGGCCCAGGTGGATCAGAAGCGCCATCCGACCATACAGGACCGGGTCATTATCGGTTCCGGCGCGCAGATCCTGGGGCCGATCACCATCGGAGCCTGTGCCCGCATCGGGGCCAACGCGGTGGTTTATAAGGATATCGCGCCGAAGGTGACGGCGGTGGGCATTCCGGCCCGCGCGGTGATGCCGCGGGATCAAAGCCGGGCCGAGGAATTCAAGGCCTACGGGACGGCGCTGGATGATATGCCCGATCCCGTGGCGCGCACCATCGACAGTCTGCGCGGGCAGGTCACCGCCCTCATGGCGCGGGTTGAGGAGTTGGAAAAAGAAATTCAGCCCTCATCTAAGAACAAGGCAACACACCAGAAACCAAAACCAGAGGATGAAAACGACGAGCCATCCAACGTCGTTTCCATCGGTGAATAAAAGACCCATCGGGCATAGGACAGGAAGAGGAGTATCGACGTGAGGCTCAGTACCAAGGGACGTTATGCCGTCATGGCCATGGTCGACCTGGCTTTCCATAACAAGGGCAATCCGGTGCCCCTGGCCGATATCGCCGACCGGCAGGAAATCTCGCTTTCCTACCTGGAGCAACTGTTCGGCCGCCTGCGCAAGGGCGGTCTGGTTAAAAGCGTGCGCGGCCCCGGCGGCGGGTATCTGCTGTCGCGCTCGGCCCATGATGTGCGGGTGTTCGACATCATCATGGCGGTGGACGAACCGATCAAGGCGACCCGCTGCAAGCCCGGCTCTCCCGCCGGTTGTCGTCACAACAAGGCGCGCTGTCTGACCCACGATCTGTGGGAAGAACTGAGCAATCAGATCTATCTGTATCTCAGTTCGGTCTCTCTGGAATCCATCTGCAACAAGGAGATTCTCGGCTCCAGCGGCATGTTCATGCGCGATGCGGTGGACGAAATTCTTGAATCCCAGGTGGCGGCTCAATAGATCCATTCAATGAAGGTGTGTGGCCGCCCATCGGGGCGGTCCCAAGAGGAGATAACAACAATGTCGAACGCCCAAGGCAAAGGACATAACAGCATTGTCACCCCGGTCTATCTGGATTACCAGGCGACCACGCCGACCGATCCGCGGGTGATCGAAGAAATGCTGCCCTGGTTCAATCAGAAATTCGGCAATCCCCATTCACGCAACCATGCCTATGGCTGGCGCACCGAGGAAGCGGTGGAAATCGCCCGTGCGCAGGTGGCGCATCTGATCGGAGCCGACCCGCGCGAGATCATTTTCATGTCCGGGGCGACGGAGGCCAACAACACGGCGCTCAAGGGAGTCGCCCGTTTCTACAAGGACAAGAAGCGCCATATCATCACCGTGGTCACCGAGCACAAATGCGTCCTCGATTCCTGCCGCCACTTGGAACAGGAAGGCTTCGAGGTGACCTATCTGCCGGTGCAGCAGAACGGCCTGCTCGACCTGGAGCAGCTCCGCGCGGCGCTGCGCGACGACACGCTGATGGTCTCGGTGATGGGCGTCAACAACGAGATCGGCGTCATTCAGCCGCTCAAGGAAATCGGCGCCTTGTGTCGGGAGAACAAGACCTTCTTCCATACGGACTGCGCCCAGGCGGTGGGCAAGATTCCGCTCGACGTCAACGACATGAACATCGACCTGATGAGCATTTCCGGTCACAAAATCTACGGTCCCATGGGCATTGGCGCGCTGTTCGTGCGCCGCCGTCCGCGGGTCCGCCTGGAGGCCCTGATCTCCGGCGGCGGCCAGGAACGGGGCATGCGCTCCGGGACGTTGCCGGTGCCGCTCTGCGTCGGTCTGGGCAAGGCCTGTGAAATCGCCGAAAAGGAAATGGCGGCGGAAGCCGAACGGCTGCGCATGTTACAGGATCGGTTCTATAACAAGTTCAACGATGCCCTGTCCGAGGTCTACCTGAATGGCGACCGGGAGCAGCGCATCCCCGGCAATCTGAACCTGTCCTTCGCCTATGTGGAAGGCGAGGGGCTGATGATGGGGATCAAGGATCTGGCGGTGTCCAGCGGCTCGGCCTGCACCTCGGCCTCCCTGGAGCCGTCCTATGTGCTGCGCGCTCTCGGTGTCGAGGAGGAACTGGCCCATACCAGCCTGCGGCTGGGCATCGGTCGCTTCACCACCGAGGAAGAAGTGGACTTCGCCGTCGATTTGATCGTCCGCGAAGTGACCCGTCTCCGCGAGATGAGCCCGCTGTGGGAAATGGCGCAACAGGGCATCGACATCAAATCCATCCAGTGGGCCGAACATTAGAATCTCAATTGGAGTGACCTATCATGGCATACAGCGATAAAGTTATCGATCACTACGAGCATCCCCGCAATGTCGGCGCCCTGGACAAGGACGACAACCACGTCGGGACCGGTCTGGTCGGGGCTCCGGCCTGCGGCGACGTGATGAAGCTGCAAATCAAGGTGAGTGCCGAGGGCATCATCGAAGACGCCAAGTTCAAGACCTTCGGCTGTGGATCGGCCATTGCGTCGAGTTCTCTGGTCACCGAATGGGTCAAGGGCAAGACCCTGGATGAGGCCTCCGCCATCAAGAATACCCAGATCGCCGAGGAATTGGCCCTGCCGCCGGTCAAGATTCATTGCTCCGTGCTGGCCGAGGATGCTATCAAGGCCGCCGTTGCCGATTACCGGTCAAAGGGGGCCAAGCCGAAAAGCGACGCGGCGGAGTAACGTCGCGGTCCAACGACCGAACGGAGGAGTCAGGAGATGAACCAGTCCATGCAACCGATCCAAATCACCGAAGCCGCTATGCAACAGGTTAAGGCGCTGCTCGACGGGCGCGGCAAACCCTCGGCGGGTATTCGGATCGGGGTCCGCACCAAGGGCTGCTCCGGTTTGTCCTACACCATTGAATTTGCCGACGAACGCAATGAGTTCGACGAGATCATGGAGCAAGACGGGGTCACCGTGATGATCGACCCCAAGGCCACCATGTTCATCATCGGCACCGAAATGGACTATGTGGAGGAAAAGCTGCAAGCCGGGTTCGTCTTCCGCAATCCCAATGAAAAGGGTCGCTGCGGTTGCGGTGAATCCTTCCACGTCTGACCCTTCGACGGGGTGCGGGACGGCCGGTCGGCGGTGATCGGCCGTTGTTTGTTGCCCCAGGGACCAAGAAACTCATGGATCACGAGACCCCGGAACATTCCGTTCGACATGTGGACAAGGCAGCGCGCCAGCGCGTGCTGACCTGTTGGTCCTGTCGCGGACCGGTGGCGGGAAGCGATCTTTTCTGTCCGACCTGCGAGGCGGTGCAGCCGCCCGGTCAGGCCGATTATTTCACCCGACTCGGGCTGCCCATTTCGTTTGAGATCGATGTTGCTGCGCTGGATCGGGAATATTTCGCCTTGCAGCGGCTGTTGCACCCGGATCGTTTCGCCACCCGCACCGGACGCGAGAAGGCGTTTTCCATGCAGCAGGCGACCAGTCTCAACGAAGCCTACGAATGCCTGAAGGACAGCCTCTGCCGGGCCGATTATCTGGTGCAATTGCGCGGCGTCGAGGTGATGCCCGAGGGCTGCAATCTGGTCAATGACCAGGAATTGTTGATGGAAGCCATGGAAATGCGTGAGGCCTTGGCTGAAGCCGAGACCATTGACGACATCGCCCGGGTCACGACCCGTGCCGAAGGGGACATGCAGGACTGCCTCAAGCGCCTGAACAAGGCATTCGGCGCCCTGGCCCTGGAAGAGGCCTGCCGCCTGACCACCCGGCTCAAATACCTGCGCAAGCTGGCCGACGAGGCCCGCCAGCGCAAGGTGCAACTCAGTATGAAGCGGTAACCGAAACATGCCCTCAGACGTTCTGCTGCAAATCCACGAGCCCGGCGAAACGCCGATGCCCCATGCCGACGACCGCAAGCTGGCCGTCGGGATCGACCTGGGCACCACCAATTCGGTGGTGGCCATCAGCGAGGAGGGCAAACCCGAGGTGTTGCGCGACGAACAGGGGGAAGGACTGGTGCCGTCCGTGGTCGCCTATGCCGCCGACGGCACGACCATCGTCGGGGCTTTGGCCAAGCGGCTGTTGCTGATGCGGCCCGATCATGTGGTGAGTTCCATCAAGCGGCTGATGGGGCGTGGCATCGAGGACGTGAAATCCCTCGGCGGTCAGTTGCCCTACAGCATCGAACCGGCGGTCGAGGGGGAATCCAAGATGGTCCGCCTGTTGGTGGCCGGACATCGCCTGAGCCCGGTGGAGATTTCCGCCGAGATCCTCAAGGCGCTCAAGGAGCGGGCCGAAGCCCATCTGGGCAGTCAGGTCACCCAGGCCGTGATTACCGTGCCCGCCTATTTCGACGATGCGGCCCGAACGGCGACCAAGGATGCGGCGCGCATGGCCGGGCTGGAGGTGTTGCGGCTGGTCAACGAGCCGACGGCGGCGGCCCTGGCCTATGGTCTGGATCGTGACGTGGAAGGGCTCTACGCGGTCTATGATCTGGGCGGCGGGACCTTCGATATCTCCCTGCTGCGGATGGAGAAGGGCGTCTTTCAGGTGCGCGCCACCGGCGGTGACGCGGTGCTCGGCGGCGATGATTTCGATCATGCCATTGCCGAACATTTTCTGGCCGAACGTCAGGCCAGGACCGGCGAAACGGAGATCTCTTCCGGCGATGTGAAAACCGCCCTGATGACGGCGCGGCTGGCCAAGGAATGCCTGAGCAGCCAATGCGAGGACTGTGGTGGTAACAACTGGGTGCTCGACGTGGGCGACCGCCAGACCCACCACGCGCTGACCATTGAACAAATGGACAAGCTCATCGAACCCTTCATCGAGCGGACCATCGACATTTGCCGTTCGGTACTGATGGACGCCGGAGTCACCCCGGACGAGGTGCGCGGCGTGGTGCTGGTCGGCGGCTCGACCCGGGTGCCGCAGGTGCGCCGCCGCATTGCCGATTTTTTCGGTCAGCAGCCGTTGGCCGATATCAATCCCGACGAGGTGGTGGCGGTGGGCGCGGCGCGGCAGGCCGAGGCGCTGACCGTCGGTTCCGATACCCTGTTGCTCGATGTGACGCCGCTGTCCCTGGGGCTGGAGACCATGGGCGGTCTGGTGGAAAAGGTCATTCCCCGCAACACCCCGATCCCGGTCGCCAAGGCGCAGGAATTCACCACCTATCAGGACGGCCAGACGGCGATGGTCATTCATGTGGTGCAAGGCGAACGGGAAATGGTCGATCAGAATCGCTCTCTGGCCAAGTTTACCCTGCGCGGCATTCCGCCCATGGCGGCGGGGGCGGCGCGGATTCGGGTGACTTTCGCCGTCGATGCGGACGGCCTGCTGACGGTGGCTGCCGAAGAGACCACCACCGGCCAGACCCAGCAGGTGGAAGTGAAGCCCTCCTACGGCCTCAGCGATGAGGAAATGGCAACCATGCTCTATGACAGCATGAAGAACGCCAAGGGGGACATGGATGTTCGCCTGTTGACCGAAGCGCGGGTCGAGGCCAAGCGGGCCTTGCTGGCCATTGATGCGGCCCTGGCGGCCGACGGCGACTTGCTGACCGAGGCCGAGCGTCAGGATATCACCCAGGCAACGGCGGCGGTGCGCGAGGCGATTGCCGGAGATGACCGGCATCTGATTGCCGAACGGGTGGAGAATATGGAGGGGGCAACCAAACCCTTTGCCGAGAAACGCATGGACAAGGGCATCCGCGAGGCCCTGGCCGGTGTGTCGGTGGAGGATCTGGACGCGGCGACCGGTTCGCCTTGACCTCGCCCCTTGCCGACTCTAAATAAAGCAGCCTTTGCGTCAGGAGAACGCCCCCATGCCCAAGATGACTTTTATTGAACCCAACGGCTCCCGCCGCGTGGTTGACGCGCCGGTCGGCCAGTCGGTGCTTGAGATCGCCCACCACAACAAGATCGACCTGGAAGGGGCCTGCGAAGGCTCCCTGGCCTGTTCGACCTGTCATGTGGTGGTGGACCCGGAATGGTATGACAAGCTGGAGGAAGCCGACGAGGACGAGGAGGACATGCTGGATTTGGCCTTCGCCCTGACCCATACCTCGCGTCTGGGCTGTCAGATCGTCATGACCAAGGAACTGGACGGTCTGGTGGTCACCCTGCCAGCCGCCACCCGCAACGTCGCGGTGGACAAGAAGTAATCCTCTCATGGCCTTGTTCGACCAACTCAAGGCGCAGGCTGCGGGAGAATGGTCGGCCTATGTGGACCATCCCTTCGTGCGCCGACTGGCCGACGGCAGTCTGCCCGAGGCGGCGTTTCGACACTACCTGATCCAGGACTATCTGTTTCTCATCCACTTTGCCCGGGCCTATGCCCTGGCTGCCTACAAGTCCGAGACTCTGGCGGATTTGCGTCAGGCCACCGAGGGGCTGAAGGCCATGGTCGAGGTGGAGATGGGCCTGCATGTGCAGTTTTGTGCCGATTGGGGCCTGAGCGAGGCACAAATGGCGGCGACTCCGGAGGCGGATGCCTGCATGGCTTATACCCGCTATGTGCTGGAGAAAGGTCACGCCGGAGATTTGTTGGATCTGCATGTGGCGCTGGCTCCCTGCATCGTCGGCTACGGGGAAATCGGTCGCCGCTTGGCCGCCGATCCCGCCACCAAGCGCGACAACAATCCCTATGGGGCCTGGATCGACATGTATGCCTCCGACGACTACCAACAGGTGGCTCGGGCCGAGGCGGCCTATCTGGACGATCTGTTCGTCCGGCGCGGCGGGCCGGGGCGGTTGCCTGGCCTGCACACCACCTTCCGGCAGGCCACCCGCCTGGAGGCCGCCTTCTGGGACATGGGATTGAATTTGTCATGAACAGTCTCGGCCTCGACCGGGCCGCCGCCGATACCCGGGTCTGCGTGGCCATGTCCGGTGGAGTCGATAGTTCGGCCACGGCGGCCCTTTTGGTCGAGGCGGGCTACGACGTGTTCGGGGTCACCCTGAAGCTCTACGACATGGCGGTGACCGTCACCACCGGCACTTGCTGCGCCGGCAAGGATATCCGCGACGCGGCCAAGGTCTGCGAGGTTCTAGGCATTCCGCATCATGTGCTGGATCTGGAAGACGTATTCAAAAAAGACGTCATCGACGCCTTTGCCGACAGCTACATGGCCGGAGAAACGCCGATTCCCTGCGTCCATTGCAACGAGACGGTGAAGTTCCGCGACCTGCTGGGCTTTGCCCTGGGGCAGGGGGCGGACCTTCTGGTCACCGGCCATTACGTGCGCTGGCGGGACGGGCCGCAGATGTGGCGCGGTCGTGACCCGCAACGGGACCAGAGTTACTTTCTGTTCGCCACCACCCGGGACCAGTTGAGCCGTTTGCGCTTCCCCCTGGGCGACATGGACAAGGACGAGACCCGTGCCGTGGCGACCCGCTTTGCCCTGCCGGTGGCGCACAAGCCGGACAGTCAGGATATCTGTTTCGTGCCCCAGGGGCATTATGCCGATGTGCTGAAAAAGCTGCGCCCCGGGGCCGCCGAACCGGGCGAGATCGTCAATCAAGCAGGGGTCGTCCTCGGGACTCACAAGGGCCTGATCCATTATACGGTCGGCCAGCGGCGCGGCTTGGGGATCGGTGGCGGCGACCCGCTCTATGTGTTGGCCCTGGAGCCGGAAACTCATCGCTTGGTGGTCGGGCCGCCGGATGCTCTGTTGTGTGAGGATTTCTCTCTGCGCGGCGTCAACTGGCTGGGGGAGGGGGCTCCCGAAGAATTTGACTGTGCGGTCAAGGTGCGCTCCACTCAGCCCCCGCTGGCGGCGCGGGTTCGCCTGACAGAACAAGATGGCGCCCGGGTGCGGCTCAAGGAACCGCATGCGGGGATCGCCCCTGGGCAGGCGGGTGTCTTCTACGACAATGACCGCCTGTTGGGCGGCGGCTGGATCACCGCACCACGGTGACCGAGCAATTTGCGTGGCGCACCACCCGCGCTGCGTTGGGGCCGAGCAGAAAATCTTTCAAGCCCGTTCGATGGGCGGTGACGACGATCAGGTCGGCCTTCACCCGCTCCGCCATTTCAAGGATGCGGTGATAGATGGAGCCCTGGGCGACGATATGCTGCACTTTGATGGTGTCGGGGATTCCCTGTTTGACCACGTTGTGTAGCGATTTTTTGGCATCGTCGACGATCTGTTTTTCCGCCCCTTCGGGAAAATACTGACCGACTTGAGGGCTGCCGAATTCCGGCACCACGGTCAGCACATGCAGGGTGGAGCCGAAGGCCTGACAGTATTCGATGGAGGTCTGGAAGGCCTTTTTCAGGCCCGCTTCATCCTGCAAATCGACGCACAACAGAATATCCTTGTACATGCTCGCTCTCCCTCAGGCGGTCTGGATTTTTGGCGGATGGTTCCTGCTATAGCGGGCACGCTGATAGAGGTACAGGCCGACAAAGATGAGCAATCCGACGGCCTGAGTCATTTCCCGGTGCATGCCGATCAAGTCCGCCACCAGACTCGGTCGCAACAAGGCCAGACAGAGCAGCCCGAGAACCACCCGCTCCAGCAGGCTGCAGAAATCTGCGAAGAAACCTTGCAGTGCCGCCGCGAAAGCAAACATGGCGGCGAGCGAGACGAAGAAGATCCAGCCGATATGCAGCCAACTCGTGATCCAGATCGGATCGCCATTCTCGGCCACCCCGTCGATCATCAGCAGGTCCAGGTTGAAGATGAACATGAACGGCAGAATGGCCGTGCGCATGTCGTAGGTGAAACCCTGAATGCCGGTCTTGATCGGGTCGGCTTTGGCCAGTGCCGCCGCCGCATAGGCCGCCAGTCCCACCGGTGGCGTGTCATCGGCCAGGATGCCGAAGTAGAACACGAACAGATGGGCGGCAATGAGCGGGAACACCAGACCCGCGTCGGCTCCCAGTTGCACGATGACCGGCGCGGTCAGGGTTGCCATGATGATGTAGTTGGCGGTTGTCGGCAAACCCATGCCCAGCATGATGCTGGTGCCTGCGGTGAGCAGCAGCATGAGAAACACATTGCCCATGGAGAGCACTTCGATGACGTTGACGAAACGTCCGGTCAATCCGGTGCTGGTTACCGCGCCGACGATGATGCCCGCCGTGGCCGTGGCCACACCGATGGCGATCATGTTGCGTGCCCCGTTGATCAGGCCGTGCCAGAGATCCTCGAAACCCCCGACGACGGCGGCCCCCATGAGTCCCTTGTCGCGCACCGGGTCGTACTGCCCGGCGCTCTTTTTCTTGGTGATCGCCAGCCAGGCGATGATCGGGCGTTGAATGAGGATGATGACCAGCAAAGCCTCGATGCCGTACAGGCAGGAGGCGATGGGCGATTGGCGGGCCACCACGAGAAAGTAAATCAAGACGCCCACCGGGATGAGATAATGCATGCCACCCAGGGCGGTTTTGAGGAACGGCGGCAGCTCTTTCTTGGGGATCACCGGCAGGTCCAACTTCATGGCTTCCAGATGCACCACGTAGATCAGGGCCAGATAGGAAATGACGGCCGGAATGACGGCGGCGCGCACCACGTCCAGGTAGGGAATGCCGATAATTTCCGCCATGATGAAGGCGGCGGCCCCCATCACCGGCGGCATCAGTTGGCCGTTGGTCGAGGCGGCCACTTCCACCGCCCCGGCCTTGTGGGCGGGAAGGCCGACCTTTTTCATCAGCGGAATGGTGAACAGGCCGGTGGTCACTGTGTTGGCGATGGACGAGCCGGAGACGACGCCGTTCAGGCCGGACGCCAGCACCGCCGCCTTGGCCGGGCCGCCCTTGAGGTGGCCGAGACCGGCAAAGGCTACGTCGATGAAATATTTGCCGGCTCCGGCCCGCTCCAGAAAGGCCCCGAACAGCACGAACAGGAACACGAAGCTGGTGGAGACCCCGAGCGGCGTGCCGAAAATGCCGGTGGTCGACAGGTATTGGTCATTAACGACGAAATCCAGTGGAATGCCCCGGTGTTTCAGGAAATCCGGCATCCAGGGGCCAACAAAGCAATAGGCCAGGAACAGGCCCGCCAGGATGCTCAGAGCCGGGCCGAGGGCGCGACGGGCGGCTTCCAGCAGCAAAACGATCAATATGGTGCCGAGTACCGCATCGGAGGTTTCCGGCAGGCCCTGACGCAGGACGATGTTGTCGTAATCCCACCAGATGAACAGCGCCACGGCGGCCCCGACAACGGCAAACAGAAAATCATAAAGGGGAATGTAGTCGCGGATGGAACGTCCGGCACCAAAGCCGGGGAAAATTTTACGGATTCCCCTTACCCAAAACGGAATTTCATGATCTTTGAATGCCGGAAAAGCCAGAAAACACAATGAAAGAGCAAAAGCCAAGTGCCAGGAGCGGGCAATGAACGAATTGGTCGGCATGTAGGCGATATAAAGCTGATAACAGGACCAAATCAGGCATAGGGCGATGATTAAGCCGGAAGTCCATTTGGATTTCGGGTGGCGCGGCCCGGTTTCCACCAGGGCGACAATGTCCTCGGCGCTCAGTTGAGGCACCGTCGCACTGTCTTTTTCGGGCTCCGAGGTCTTGGCGATTTCTTCGGCCATGATGGCCCTCCCGTGATCCTGCATTGGAAAGAAGAGCGGGGAGTGCCCGAAGGACACTCCCCGATGTCGGACTTACATCCAGCCCATTTCCTTGTAGTACTTTTCCGCACCGGGGTGCAGCGGCGCACTCAGACCCATGAGCATTTCCTTGGGGTTCAAGGTCTTGAAGGCGGCATGGGTTTTCTTCAGTTCGTCCAGATTGCTGAAGATGGTCTTGACGAAATCATAGACCATCTCATCGGAAGCCGCCGCAGAGGCCACCACGGTCGCTTTCACGCCATAGGTCTCGGTGTCGGTATCGACGCCCTTGTACATGCCGGCCGGGATGGTGGACATGACGTAGTAGGGCTTGCTCGCCACCATTTCCTTGATGGCATCACTGTTCACCGGCACGAAGGCGGCATCCACGGAATTGGCCGGTTCCTCGATGGCGGCGGAGCCGTGACCCACCGAGTAGAAGAAGGCATCGACCTTGCCGTCGATCAAGGCCCGCGAGGCCTCATTCTGTTGCAGGCCTTCGGCCTGGATGTCCTTATCCGGGTCGATGCCGTACATGGGCAGGACGGTCAAGGCCATGCCGCGCTGGCCGGAGCCCGGGTTGCCGATGCTGATGGTCTTGCCCTTCATGTCGGCAATGCTCTTGATGCCGGAGTCTTTGGTGGTCATGACATAGAGCAGTTCCGGATGCATGGAGAAAACGGCGCGGATGTTTTCCTTTTTCTTGCCGTCCCATTCGCCTTCGCCGTTCCAGGCCTGGGACTGGACATCGGACTGGGCGACACCAAAATCGAGCAGACCGCGATCAACCGCATTGATATTGAACGAGGAGCCCAGCGCCGGACGACCGACGCAATTGTACTTGCCGCCGGAATGCTTATTCATCAAGGCGCAGGTTTGCAGGGCGACTTGATAGTAGACGCCGGTGACCGACCCGCCGCCGATCAGAATGTCGGTGGCGGCGACCGCCGGAGCGGTGCCCAGGCTCATCCCAACGGCAGCGGTCGCGGCCAGCAGGGTTCCTTTAAAGAGGGTATTCATATTTTAATTCTCCCGTTTTAATTGCATATTACACACTTGAATGTCGGCTTTGGTATTGTGGAAACCGGGTGCTGCCGACGAGGCGTCTCCGGCATAGACGATACTTATGTCACGATTTCAGCGAGCGCCGCCGCCACAGAATCCTTAAGACGTTGGACGATGTCGGCGATCTGTTCCCCGGTGACGATGAACGGTGGCGCCAGCAGCACATGATCGCCCCGCTGGCCGTCCGCCGTGCCGCCGAAAGGATAGCACATCATATGGCGGGCCATGGCCTGACGCTTGATTCGGCCATTGAGTTTGAGCGCGGGCTCGAAGGGCTGTTTGGTCTCGCGGTCGGCGACCAGTTCGATGGCCTGGAACAGGCCGCGGCCGCGAATATCGCCCACATGGGGATTGCCGTCGAAAGCCTCGTGCAGCAGGCGGGTCAGTAACGCGCCCTGGTTCTGCACATTCTCCAACAGGTGGTCGCGTTCGATGACGTCGAGCACGGCGAGGGACGCGGCACAGGCGGTGGCATGGCCCATATAGGTATGTCCATGCTGGAAAAAGCCACTGCCGCCAAGCAGGCTGTCGAAGATGGTGCCGGAGACCAGCAGCGCCCCGATGGCCTGATAGCCCGCCCCCAGACCCTTGGCGATGGTGCACAGGTCGGGAGCGACGCCCTCCTGCTCGCAGGCAAACAGGCTGCCGGTGCGCCCCATGCCGCACATGACCTCGTCGAGAATCAACAAGACACCGTATTGATCGCAAATCTCGCGGATGCGCTTGAAGTAGCCTGGGGCCGGGACCAGGGCTCCGGCGGTGGCTCCGACCACCGTTTCGGCGACGAAAGCCCCGACCGTCTCCGGGCCGACCCGCAACAGTTCGCTTTCCAGCTCGTTGGCGGCGCGCAGGCCGTAGGCTTCGAGGCTCTCCCCCGCCGCCTGATAACGATAGGGATTGCAGGCGGAGATGTGGCTGACCCCCTCCATCAGCAGGGGCTCGAAGGGGGCGCGGCGCTGCTTGTTGCCGCCGACCGCCAGGGCACCCAGGGTGTTGCCGTGATAGCTTTGCTGGCGGGAGATGATGCGGGTCCGCTGGGGTTGGCCGATTTCCAGGAAATATTGCCGGGTCAGCTTGAGTGCCGCCTCCATGGCTTCCGAACCGCCAGAAAGAAAGTAGACCCGCTCCAGGCCAGCCGGGGCCAGGGTGACCAGTCGATCCCCCAACTGTTCCATCACGTCGGTGGTGAAAAAGCCGCTATGCACGTAGGCCAGCTTGTCCACTTGGGCATGAATGGCACGGCGAACGGTTTCGTTGCTGTGGCCGAGGCAGGACACGGCTGCGCCGCCGCTGGCATCCAGATAGCGTTCACCATCCGAGGCAATCACATAGATGCCATCGCCGCCCACCGCTCGCGGCAGGATTTCCTTGGGGGCCCGATGAAACACATGGTTCATGAAACCAGACCTTTGCTGCGCGGTTCGCCTTCGAGCCAGTAGGCTTCGAAGGCGTCCAATTGGGATTCGCTGTCGGACAGTCCGGACAGGGCGGAGGCTCCGCCGTGGGTGATGAGCAGCATTACCAGGGCCTGGACGACGGCCATGGCCGGGACGACGCCATGAAAAAACGACGGCGGCACGGCGGGAAGAATCAGCGGCGTCAGCTTGTCGGAACGCAACAGGGGTGACAGCGGGCTGTCGGTGAGGGCGATGATCCCGGCCCCATGCTCCACGGCATAATCCACCGCACGGACAACCTGGCGCGAGTAGGGCTGAAAGCTGATGGTCAAAAGCACGTCTTCCGGGGCGATGCGGCGCAATTCATCGGCAAAGGTGCCCCCCTGGCCGTCGAGCAGGGTGACGTTGTCGAGAAACATGCGGCAGGCATAATGAAAATAATAGGCCACCGGATAGCAGCTCCGCACACCGGCCACATAGATCCGGCGGGCCTGCTGAAGCTGTTTGGCGCACTGGTTCAGGGTCTCCAGACCGATGCTGTGAAGGATCTCCTCGTGCAGGTTCTGGCCCTGCTGGAGCACATCCTTCAGCCTGGCCTCGATCACCGTCGGGCGATCCTGTTGCAGGGAGCGGGCATCCCGGCTGTAGGCAGCGGTCGGTCGTTTGCGAAGGCGGGAGACTGAAACGGCTCCTGAAAGGCCGTGTAGCCGTCCAGGCCCAGTTCCTTGACCAAGCGCACCATGGTGGAGGGATGGACCGCCGCCATGGCGGACAACCTACGCATGGATTGCAGGGCCACATCGTCGGGATGGTCGAGGGCGAATCGGGCCGCCTGTTTGAGTTGCGGGCTCAAGCGGGCAAAGGTCTTTTCAATCTGATGGCAGACCGCTTCGAAATCCATTCCTGTAGCACCACCTCATTTTACACTTTACCAGAGCATCCATGAGGCTATCCCCCCTCAGAGGAGGGTGCAACAAATGATTCATGAATTCCACATTCGAAACATTTGATATGGTGGAAAAACCTGAGACCGCTCAGAGCGCGGGGAGGGTGAAGCGGAACGACGATCCCTGACCCGGTGTGGATTCGACCCACAGGCGCCCGCCCAGATGCTCGACGATCCGTCGGCAAATGGCCAGACCGATGCCGGTGCCTTCGTAATCTTCCCTCTGGTGCAGGCGTTGGAAGATGACGAATATGCGTTCCAGGTATTGCCGTTCGATACCGATTCCATTGTCGGTGATGTGAAATTCCCATAATCCGCCTTGGCGGGTGGCCCCGATTTGGATGACCGGGGTTCGTTCCGGCTTGCGGTATTTGATGGCGTTGCCGATCAGGTTCTGCATCAGGCTGACCAGTTGTGTATGTTCCCCCTGGACTTTCGGCAGGGGGTCGATCAGCAGTTCGGCCCCGCATTCGTGGATCGACATTTCCAGATTCATCTGGGCATCGCGCACCACGACCGCCATGTCCACCGGACCCAACTTGCTCATTGAGCGTTCGATCCGCGAATAGGCCAGCAGCGCATTGATCATGCGATGCATGCGGGACGCGCCATCAACGGCGATGGACATCATTTCGTGGGCGTCCTCGTTGAGGTCCTGGCCGTATTTGCGGTCCAGCAATTGCAGGTAGCTGGTGATCATGCGCAGCGGCTCTTGCAGATCGTGGGAGGCCACGTAGGCGAACTGCTTGAGTTCGGCGTTGGATTTTTCCAACAGCATGGTCTTGCGTTTCAATTCCCGTTCCGTCTGCTGCCGTACCGAGGTATCGCGGACAATGGCGCAGACATACTGGCGGCCATCGAAATGCAGGTAGTTGGCCACCGCTTCCACCGGAATGTCGTCCCCGGTGGCGGGGTGGGCGAAGGCTTCCCAGGTGGCCGAATCCGTTTGCGTGATATGCGCCCAGAAGGCCGGCCAGTCCTGGGAGTCCGGAAGGTCGATCAGGTCGGCCAGGGCGAGGTTCATCAGCGTCTCGGAGGTCGCGCGGAATAATTTTTCCCCGGCCTCGTTGAGCGCGAAGACAAGGCCTTCGTCGTTGATCCACAACACGCTGTCGGCGCTGTGGTCGACGGCGAATTTGGTCAGTCTGAGATTGTACTCCGCCTGTTTGCGCGCCCCGATCATCTGGTTGGCCGAGGTGGCGAGCCTTTGGAATTCCTGGAACTCCATGGCGTCGGCATCAATGCGCTCGGTGCCCTGTGCGGCGCGGGCGAAGAAGTCGGCGAAACGCCCGTGAATGCGTTCGGCTTTCAGGCGGGTCCTGCGCACCGTCCATCCGATCATCAACAAAAACAGAAATAAAATGCCAAAGGTTTGCAAGACGTTAAACATGATCCGTTCTTGCAGTTCCTGTTTGCGCTGACGGGATGTTCGTTCGATGTCGCCGATATAGGTGCCTGCGCCCACATACCACTGCCAATCGGTGACGCCGGTGACATAGCTGATTTTAGGACCGGAGGGGCGATCACCGAAGGCCGGAATGACATAGGTGAGAAAGCCGTTGCCCTGTTGGGCGATGGCAATCAGGTTCTGCACGATCTTCAATCCGTTGACGTCGGTCACGTCGATCACATTCTTGCCCTTGTTGGGTTCGGTTTTGGAGATCCCGTCGAATGTGCCCACAAAGACATAACCCTGGTTGCCGAATCTGATCTGTTCGATGCGCGCCAGCACATCTTGCTGCGTATCCGCCGTCGCATCGTCCAGATATTCGCCGGTCCCGATGACCCAGCCCAGGGGTTCGAACAGCTGGATATAGGAGAGTTTCTCGAAATCGGCTTGCTCCTGGCCCGGCTTGTCCCAGTGGTATTTATAGTATCCACCCCCCTCGCGGGCGATCAGGTCGAGCATGTCTTGCACTACCATTTCCCCGTGGGCACTTTTCAAGGAAAGCATGCTCTGGCCTTCCAACTCCGGGCGGAGGGGGAAGAGTTGCTCGATCCCCTGGGTATCGAAGGCGAAGAAATAGCCTCGGCCTCCGTCATGGCGAGGGGTGCGCAAGGTTTCTCGAATCAGCTTTTCCAACTCGGTCCTGGAAAGGCGGTCGACATTTTGATCATACAGACTCTGGGCAATGGAGAGGGCGTTGCCGACTCGGTCCCGCAGGCTTTGTCGCACCCGTTCCTCGGTACTGGCACGGCCATAGTCGATGAGGGCAATGGCGCTATGCACCACCTTGCGGAGTTGCTCCTTCTGCTCGTCGATCAGGTTTTGCTCAAGGTGCTCGGCATCCTCGGCGTATTCGTGAATCTCAGTTTGCAGCCACAGGCCGCCAATCAACAAAACGGCGAGCACGGCGACGATGGCCGTGCGCAATGTCAAAGATCCGACGATACTCGGTTTTTCAGCCATGGGCGGAATCCTATAGAGATTCCCGCCAATTGGCGAGAATTTATCGGCTGATTAAGAGAGCCTACCCTTTGCCTTGCACCATATGGATCACCCGCTGCGGGAAGGGAATCTCGATTCCCTCGGCATCGAGCTTTTCCTTGAACGCCTTGGTCATGTCGAATTTGACGCCCCAATAGTCGCTGGCGGCACACCAGACCCGGACCACCAGATCCACCGAGTTGTCGCCCAGGTTGGCGACGGCGATCAGCGGGGCGGGGTCCTTGTGGGCGCGGGGATCGGCGACGATGACCGACTCCAGGGCGCTCATGGCCTTGTCGATGTCGGCGCCGTAGCCGATGCCGATGGCGAAATCCACGCGACGGGTTTTATGAAAGCTGTAATTGGTCACCGAGCCGCCCCAGATCTGACCATTGGGCACCACGATATGCACATTGTCGGGAGTCGCCATATCGGTCGTGAAAAGGCTCAATGCCTTGACGGTGCCTGCGTGCCCCCCGGCATCAATGTAATCGCCCACCTTGAACGGTCGGAAGATGAGCAGCATCACCCCGGCCGCCACATTGGACAGCGTGCCCTGCAAGGCCAGGCCGATGGCCAGGCCCACAGCACCCAAGGCGGCGATGATGGAGGCGGTTTGAATGCCGAATTGGCCCAACACGGCAACAACCGTGAAGGTCAGGACCAGATATTTGACGATACTGGAGAAAAAACCGCGCAGCGTGATGTCGAAGCGCTCGAATTTGCTCAGTCCCTTGTCCACAGCCCCCTTGGCCCAACCGGATATGATCCAACCGATGATCAGGATGCCGATGGCCCCGATTACGTCCAGCCCGTAAGAGGTGATCATGGTCATGATGTCCCCGATTACGGTCTGAATGGTCTCCTGCATCTTGGTCATGTCTAGGTTTTCCATGGGATATCTCTTTCCTCGATCAGTATCACGCGCACCTATGGGGACGCTGTCATGTTATATCAATGAAGGGCAAAATCAGGGCGGAAAATTGACCTATTTTGTCGTCATGACCCAGACCCCGTTCCATTCCCCTTCCGGCGGGTTGGCCTTCAGGAGTTCGCACCGCTCGATGTACATTTTCGAGCATTTGTCACCCGGATTGGCGGCGATGGCCTCGTTGAATTTGCCAATCGCCTTGTCCCATTTGGCGGTGCGGAAATTCTTGATCCCTTCCTGGAAGTGGCCGAGCACGTCCATCATGTTGGGGAAATCCCTGTCGTCATAATGGTCCAGAACTTCAAAAACCGGAATCGGCTGAGTCTTGCCCTTGACCACCAACAGGTCCACTTCACGCATTCGATAGGTGCCGCGCAGGGCCTTGCGGGTATTTTCGCTGATCAGGATATGCGCCCCGTATTGCTTGCAGGCGGCTTCCAGACGCGAGGCGAGGTTCACCCCGTCGCCGATGACCGTGTAATCCATGCGCTTGGGAGAGCCGATGTTGCCGGACACCACCACGTCCGTATTGATGCCGACCCGCATGCCCACTTCCGGGCGGCCATGTTGCACCCGGTCGCGGTTCCAGTCGCGCAATTGGGTCTGCATGGCGATCCCGGTACGCAGGGCGCGGTCCTCGTCGTCGTCATGGGGCAACGGAATGCCGAACTCGGCCATGATGGCATCGCCGATATATTTGTCGAGCATGCCGCCTTCCTTGGCGACGCATTCGACCATGATGGTGAAATATTCGTTGAGCAACGACACCGTGGCCTGCGCTCCCAGTTCTTCAGACAGGGTGGTGAAGCTCTTGATATCGGTGAACAGCATGGTCGCCTTGCTGTTCTGACCCCCCAACAGATCTTCGCCGCTCTCCAGCAGTTTGTCGGCCAGACCGGGGTCCATGTAGCGGGCCATGGTGGATTTGACCCGTTTTTCGGCGCTGATGTCTTCAAGCATGATCAGCGTGCCCATGGATTTCTGTTCCGAACTGATCAGCGGCAGGGCGGTGAAGTTGGCCGAGACCTTTTGGCCGCGCCATTCCATTTCGGCGTCCATGGAAATATCCGTTTCCCGACTGTCGCGGACCTTGTCGATCTTTTCCATGATCCAGTGATTGGGGCCGGTGAAGATCTGGTCGCCCTTGAAGCCGATGATTTCTTCCGACCGATGCTTGAGAATGCGCATTCCGGCGGCGTTACAGGTCACAATCACGCCGTTTTCGTCCAGGGTCAAAACGCCGTTGGACATGGATTGCAGCATGCTTTCGTTATAGTTCTTTATGGTTTG
The DNA here is from genome assembly GCF_054657015.1 of Magnetospira thiophila. Classification (NCBI taxonomy): domain Bacteria; kingdom Pseudomonadati; phylum Pseudomonadota; class Alphaproteobacteria; order Rhodospirillales; family Thalassospiraceae; genus Magnetospira; species Magnetospira thiophila. The sequence goes on along the minus strand of NZ_BAAHXF010000002.1, from coordinate 998,130 downwards.
CACGTCGTCGAAGAGTTTGGCGTTTTCCAGGGCGATGGCGACCTGAGAATTGAAGGCCTTGAGCCGCTGCTCGTCTTCCTCGGTGAACGGGCCGCCGCGCTTGTTGAGCACCTGGGTGACGCCGATGTTCTTGCCGCGCTTGTTGACCACCGGCACGCACAGGATGGAGCGGGTGAAAAATCCGGTTTTCTTGTCGAACGCCGGATTGAAGCGCAGGTCCGCGTAGGCATGGGGAATGTTGACCGAAATTTGCGACGTGAACACCGTGCCGGCGATGCCCATGTGGTTGGGCAGGCGGATTTCGCCGACGCCATCGCCCTGGGCGACGCGGGAAAACAGCTCGTTGGTTTTCTCGTCGTTGAGAAACAGGGTCGAGCGTTCCGCGTTGAGCATGTGCGTGGCTTCGTACATGACCTTTTGCAGCAGCACATTGAGGTCGATTTCGGCGGTCAGTTCGGCCACCACGTCGAGGAATTCGCGCTCCTGGTCGCGGGCTTTTTGGACCCGCTCGATGGTTTGGGCATTGCGCAGGGCGATGGCCACGTGTTGCATCATGGCTTCGAGCAGATCCTGGTCCAGCTTGCTGAATCGGCCCTTGCGCTTGTTGAGCACCTGGGCGACACCGATCACATGCCCTTTGACCGTGCGGATCGGGGCGGCCAGGATCGAGCGGGTGACGAAGCCGGTCTGCTCGTCGACCGCCGAATTGAAGCGATCATCCGTATGGGTGTCATGGACCATCAGCGGTTGCTTCTGGCTGAACACGTGACCGGCGATTCCTGTGTTGTTGAGGATGCGGATTTCGCGCCGCATGGAGCCCTGGGCGACCCGGGCGACCAGCTCTCCGGCTTCCTCGTCATTGAGAAACACCGTGCTGCGTTCGGCATCCAGGTGCAATGTGGTCACATCGACCAGTTGCTCCAGCACCTCGTCCAGGGTCTCCACCACCGAAACCCGGCGCAGAATGTCCTCCATGGCCTTGGCTTTTCGAGTATCCTTGCTTACCGCCACCGCTTCACCCTTCCTTCGATGTATGGACTTCAAGCATCCGTCGCGCCCTGTCCGGCGGCAACGGAATCCAGGCGATCCCGCAGGACGCCAATGGTTTTTTTCAGGTGCCGCTGTTCCTCATCGGCGATCTGAATTTGGGATTGCAACTTTTCATCCTGGAGGATCTTCTGCCGTTCCAGTTCGTCGCGCAAGGACGTTGCCACGGCCTTGAGTTGCTGAATCTCACTTTGGGCGAGAGACGCCGCTTCCTTGCCGATGCGTTGTTTTTCATCTTCCTGCTTTTCCATCTGGTCGCGCAGGGCCTGAATGGTTTCGTTCAGTCGCAGGATCTCGCCATGGGACTCGGCCTGGGCTTCGGCGACGGCGCGACGCTTGTCCTCGGCCTCCACTTCGAGTTGATCGCGTAGGGCCGCGACCAACTGATTGAGCATGGCCATCTCGTTTTGACTCAGTTCGCGGGCCGACTGGACCGCCTTGTCGCACTCGGCGGCCATGTTCTGGATACGGTTGCGCAGTGCCCCGACCGTATCCCGAAGCTGGGCGATTTCAGAACGGGTTTCGACTATCGCCCGTTCGACCTCGGTCTCTCTTTGCTGATCGGCCGCTTCCAAAAGGGTCCGCAACTCGGCGATGGTTTCCCGGTGCCGTTCGTTTTCGGATTGCAGATTGGTGGCCACGGCGCGGACCGCCGCTTCCTTTTCAACTTCGGCCGCTTCCAGGCGTTCCCGCATGGTGCTGATGGAGGCCGCGAGATTGGCGATTTCCTTGTTGAGCGCTGTGGTCGCGCCATCCACCGCTTCCTTCTTGTGGGTGGCGGCGAGATCCAGCTCATCGCGCATAATGGTGATGGTTTGCTGAAGATGACGAATATCGCTGACCGCCGCGTTAGAGCGGGATGAATTTAGGTTGGTCCATATCCGGCGTTTCTGACGAGGTTGGCGCATTCCTGCGGCGGGAAGGCATCGAGTAGCCTTCCGATGGCCTCGCAGAGCGCATCGACGGTGCGCGCGGCCTCCTTGCGCAGCAGATGCTTGAGTTTGGCAAAGACCTGCTCGATGGGGTTCAGGTCGGGGGAGTATTTCGGCAGGAAGAACAGCTTGGCACCCGCGCCTCGGATGAGGCGGCGGATGGCTTCGCCCTTGTGGCTGCCGAGATTGTCCATGACCACGATATCGCCGGGCTTGAGGGTGGGGATGAGCACCTTCTCGACATAGACCCGGAAGCGTTCGCCATTGATCGGCCCGTCGAGAACCCAGGGCGCCTCAATGCGGTCGTGGCGGAGCGCGGCGAGGAAGGTCATGGTTTTCCAGTGGCCATACGGCACCTTGGCGTCGAGCCTTTGGCCGACCGGCGCCCATCCCCGGAGCGGCGCCATGTTGGTCTTGGTCCAGGTTTCGTCGATGAAGACTAGGCGATCAATGGCCACCCGGTCCTGATACGCCTTCCACTGTTCACGCTTACGCGCCACGTCGGGCCGATCCTGTTCCCTGGGAAGGACGCTTTTTTTTGAAACTCAGTTTTTCGGCATGCACGAATTCCCAGACGCTGCGGTAGTCGACCATCACCTTGCGCTCGGCCAGTTCCGCCACCAACCCACGCAACGTGAAGTCCTTCTCCTTGCACCGCTGGATAAGCCAATCACGGTGTTCTCCTCGGATTGTCTTCGGCCGGTTCCCTCCCATCTTGTCGGGCGCAACACTGCCCGTCTCGCGGAAACGGGTCACCCAGCGGATGACCGAACTGACACCAACGGCAAACCGCGCCGCGGCCTGGTGCCGAGAGAGGCCGCCTTCCTCAACGGCGGCGACCACACGCTCGCGGAGATCGTTCGAATAGGGTTTCGTCATCCATACTGGCCTCCTTTTCCAGCCAGTATGTTGAATCAGAATTGCGAGACTTTGGGAATCCCCTTTCGATTCACTCCGGCTTCATCCCGCTCTAGGCTTTCGCTGCGGCTTGGCATTTCCGGATTCTGTCCCTGGCGTTCCGTTGGTCATGGAGTCCCGTTTTTTTGACGAGTTGGCCCTGAATCGTCGGATATCTTGCCGGGAATTGTAGCAGGACAGATGAAAACGCGAAGGTAAAAAACACAGTCAGGGCTTTTCCCACTGGCAAAGCCCCATATATTATAAAGTCAGAACTGAACAAGGCGATGCCGGGGCCGAGCCACCGGTCGGAGTACCAGATGAGCGAACGCGATGACGACGGCGACGATCGAGGCCGGGAGCCTGGCTTGGCCGTCAAAACCCGTCCCAAGACAAAAAAGCCTGCCATGTATAAGGTTCTGATGTTGAACGACGATTACACGCCGATGGAATTCGTCGTGCATGTGTTGGAGCGATTCTTCAACAAGAATCAGGAAGAAGCGACCCAGATTATGCTTCATGTGCATCAGCGCGGCGTGGGGGTTTGCGGAGTCTTCACCTATGAGGTGGCCGAAGCCAAGGCCACCCAGGTGATGGATTTAGCCCGTGAACACCAACACCCGCTTCAATGCACCATCGAAAAGGATTGAGCCCGCATGCTTTCCCGCAACCTGGAACAGACTCTGCACCGCGCCTTGGCCCTGGCGGCCGAGCGACTCCATGAATTGGCGACCCTGGAACATCTCCTGCTGGCGTTGATCGACGATCCGGATGCCGTGGCGGTGATGCGGGCCTGCGGCGTCGACCCGGAACAACTGCGCCGGGATCTGACGACGTTCGTGGATGAGCAACTGGAAACCCTGGTGACCGGTCGGGCCGGAGAGGACCCCACGCCGACTGCCGGATTCCAGCGGGTGGTGCAACGGGCGGCCATTCATGTGCAGTCCTCCGGGCGTGAGGAAGTCACCGGGGCCAATGTGCTGGTGGCGCTGTTTTCCGAACGGGAGTCCCATGCGGTCTATTTTCTGCAACTGCATGAAATGTCCCGCTTCGATGCGGTGCAGTACATCTCTCACGGCATCGCCAAGGTGCCGGGGGCCTCGGAAAGCCGCCCGGTGCGCGGGGCCGAGGAGGGCACCGAGTCGGAAGAGGAGGGGGTGCAGCAGGGCCGCGAGGCGCTGGACGCTTATTGCGTCAACCTGAATCAGAAATCCCGGGACGGCAAGATTGATCCGCTGATCGGCCGCGAGTCGGAAATCGAACGGACCATCCAGATTCTGTGCCGTCGCTCCAAGAACAATCCGCTTTATGTGGGCGACCCGGGGGTTGGAAAGACCGCCATCGCCGAAGGACTGGCGCGCCTGATCGTCGAGGGCAAGGTGCCGGAGGTTCTTGAAAATGCAATCATATTTGCCCTTGATATGGGGGCCTTGCTGGCCGGGACACGCTATCGCGGCGATTTCGAAGAACGCCTGAAGGCGGTGATGAAGGAACTGGAGGCGACCGAGGGGGCCATCTTGTTCATTGACGAAATTCATACGGTGATCGGGGCCGGCGCGACGTCTGGCGGCTCCATGGATGCCTCGAACATACTCAAGCCGTCCCTGGCATCGGGGACCCTGCGCTGCATCGGCTCCACCACCTACAAGGAATTCCGCAATCATTTCGAAAAGGATCGGGCGCTGGTCCGCCGGTTCCAAAAGATCGACGTCAACGAACCGTCGGTCGAGGATACGGTGAAGATCCTGCGCGGCCTCAAGCCCTATTTCGAAGCCCATCACAAGGTGCGCTATACGGCGGAATCCCTGCGTTCGGCGGTGGAGCTGGCGACCAAATACATCAATGATCGCAAGCTGCCCGACAAGGCCATCGACGTCATCGACGAAGTGGGGGCCTCGCGCATGCTGCTGCCGGAAAACAAGCGCCGCAAGACGGTGACGGTGCGTGACGTGGAGGAGATCGTCGCCAAGATCGCCCGCATCCCGCCGAAAAGCGTGTCTCGCGACGATACCAAGGCGCTCAAGAGCCTGGAACGGGACCTCAAGACCATGGTCTTCGGTCAGGACAAGGCCATTATTTCCCTGGCCTCAGCCATCAAGCTGGCGCGGGCCGGGTTGCGCGAACCGGAAAAGCCCATCGGCAGTTATCTGTTCAGCGGCCCCACCGGCGTCGGCAAGACCGAGGTGGCGCGGCAATTGTCCAAGACCCTGGGCATCGAACTGGTGCGTTTCGACATGTCCGAATACATGGAGCGCCATACGGTGTCCCGGCTGATCGGCGCGCCGCCGGGCTATGTGGGGTTTGATCAGGGCGGCCTGCTCACCGACGCGGTGGACCAGCATCCCCATGTGGTGTTGCTGCTCGACGAAATCGAGAAGGCCCACCCGGATCTGTTCAACATTCTGTTGCAGATCATGGATCATGGCAAACTGACCGACCATAACGGCAAGTCGGTGGATTTCCGCAATGTCATTCTGATCATGACCACCAATGCCGGGGCCGCCGATCTGGCCAAACCGGCCATGGGGTTCGGTCGCGAGGATCGCATCGGCGAAGACACGGAAGCCATCGAGAAGATGTTCTCGCCGGAATTCCGCAACCGGCTGGATGCCATCATTCCCTTCAGCAGCCTGTCCACGGAAGTGGTGGCCCAGGTGGTCGACAAGTTCATCATGGAACTGGAAGCCCAACTGAGCGACCGCAATGTGCTTATTGATCTTTCCGAGGGGGCACGGGCCTGGTTGGCCAAGAAGGGATTCGACCCGCTCTATGGTGCGCGTCCATTGTCGCGGATGATCCAGGAATATGTGAAAAAACCGCTGGCCGAGGAATTGCTGTTCGGCAAGCTGGCCAAGGGCGGCACGGTGGTGGTGTCGGTCGAGGGCAACAAGCTGGTTTTCAGCTATCCCGATTCCCCGCAGCCTCCGGCGACCCGGGAAGACAAGGTTCCGGCGCTGGTGGAGTGAGCAATATCTGAATTTTATTTTTGAACAACGAAAAAGGGCCGGAACAAGTCCGGCCCTTTTTGCTGCGTGATCGTTAGGAACGATCAGAACTTGTAGGTGACGCCCACCTGAGCACCCATCTGCCACATGCCGATTTCGGTGCCTTTGCCCATCCAGCTGAAGCTGTCGCCTTGACCACTATCGGTCACGTTGTTCTCCAGGGCGTAGAAGAAGCTGCCGCCCAACTCCCAGTTCTCATCGAAAGCGTAAGAGGAACCGACGGAGAGGTGATGCTCAACAACGGCCGGGAACATGGCATTGGCGAACACGAACTCCGGATCGATGGGCGACGGGGCGTAGTTGTAGCCGGCCCGAACGGTCAAGCCCATGTCGTAGCGATGTTCCACACCGACGGTGAACACCGGAATGCTATGCCAGCCGAAACCGCCACGGCAAGCACCAACCGCGCCACCGGCACCGCCGCAAGCGGGACCTTCGGACAGGGTGCGCTCAAGACCGAAGCCGAGATACTTGACATCAAAGGCAATATCCGTTTCCGGGGTGTAGTGGTACACAGCACCCACACCGACGGTCATCGGGGTATTGATGGAGCCACTCAGCAGATCGTTGTACTTGTCAAAGCTTTGGAACCAAACGGGGGTCGAGATCGTACCACCGACGGTGAAGTCCTCCGACCAATCATGCAGGAAGCCGAAGCGGGCCCCAAGACCCCAGGCCCGATCAACATTGGGCCAACCCGGAGTCTGGCGGAAAGAGGAGTTGGAGAAGTTGGAGCGGAAATCCGAATAGCCGATGATCAGGCTGGCACCCAGGGTCGTCTTGGGGTCGGTCTTGTAGGTCACGGTCGGCGCCAGATGTCCCATGCGATAGCGGACCTCTGAATCCCCGGCAGCCACCTGACCAGCAGCCGTGGTGTTGATGCGGGGCGAGTTGTACTTGGTGTGCATACCGCCCGAACCGTAAAGGGAAACACCGTAAGACCATACACCGTCAATCTTGGAGCTGAAGCCCATGGAGCCTTCCACGAAGTCCTCGACCTGGCTCCATTCCTTGGGGTCCTGGAACGGGAAGCCATTTTTGACTTTGGACTGATCGCGATAGCGTTCCGGGTGGAACCAACCGGGGGAGAGAATGACCTGATCAGGAATGTTGCCCATCAAGGCCGGGTTGACGCCGGCACCGGTGGCGTCCTGAGGCATTGCAATGCCTGCGCCGCCCATGCCGCAGTTGTTGACGCCGACACAATGGCTCAGGAAGCCGTTGGTGGCCTGGGCATCCTGCCCGGAGAGGCTGACGGCGGCAGCGACCAAGGCGGTCGATGCAATAAGATGACGAATAACGCGCATTTCCTTTTTCCCCCTGTTTTGGGTATTTCAGCTCGGTTGCTACTCTCTGCTCTATATGCAACGCGGCCGAGGTTTTGTTGCACATCTCTGCAATTTCATTTCCTTGTCTACACGAGCAGTCTCAAATAAGCAACATATTCAATGCATTAGAAAAATCTAATAACCTAGGTGTTTAGAGGCAAAAAAATATCATAACCTTTTGATTTATAAAAAAAGTGATAAATATCACTTTCAATGACGTCAAAGGAGAAAGCACATGTGTGTGATAATTATGCAGCAGTTTGAGTCAAAAGATCCAAGGGTGCGAGGCAAAAAAATATTCCACGATTTTTTGTGAAATAAAGATGATCTGTTCAATACGCAATTCTAACCGAGAAAACGTCCCGAAGCACCGATTGCTGAGGTGAGCAGGCCGAGGATCAGGTTGACTCCGACCAGTCGTCGAAGGACTGCCATCCGTGCTCCGGCGACCGGCCAGTTCTCCGCCAAGACCGCCGCGCGGAATCCCTGGAACGGGATCATATATATATAGACATAGATTCCGGCCATCAGAGTGCCGACGGCGGTCATGGTCCATACCGAATGGGTGGCATTGGCGAAGCCTTCGTAATCAACCAGGACGATGGTCGTGCCGGTGAGCAATAGAGTGCCCACGGCCACCCAGACCCAGGCGAAAAAGCGTGGAAACACTTGATTCAGCAGCTTCAGGCGGATTGGCGGTTCCAGGGTCAGAACTGCCGGGCGCAGGGCCATATGGGCGAAGAACATGCCGCCGACCCAAATGATCGCCCCCAGGGCGTGCAGGGCGCTCATCAGGGCGGAGAGTTCGTTGGGTTCCATGGGGCGTTCCTTCGTTATGGGGTAACGGTGCCGAGACGGCTGGCGATGTCGATGGTCAGGGCGCGGATTTCTTCGGCGGCGGCGCGATGGCCCCCGCGCTCGGCGACTCCCAACCCCTCCATCATGGTAGCGGCGAAACCGGCCCGATTGCCGATCCCGGTGGCGGCCACCGGCAGGCCCTGTTGGCGCAACTTGGCCCGCACCTGGGTTTCCAGCTTGCTGCGTGCCGGAACCCGGTTGAGCAAGCAGAGCAAAGGCCGATTCTCGCTACGGGCCAGATCAATGGTCGGCTGGGTGGCCCACAGGTCCATGGGGCTGGGTTGAACCGGCACCAGCACCAGGTCGGCGGCACGAATGGCCGCCTTGGCCTCGGTTTCCGCATGCGGCGGGCTGTCGATGATGACCATGTCGAAGTGGGCGCGCAGCCGGTTGAGTTCATTGCCCAGTCGCCAGCCGGAGACATCGGAGAGGTGCAGCTTGTTGGTCTCGCCCAAGCGTTCCTGGCGCACCGCGTGCCAACTGCTTAGGCTGCCCTGCGGGTCAATGTCCACCAGGGCCACCCGATGACCCTGTCGTGAGAAGGCGACCGCCAGTTGTGCCGCCAGAGTGGTTTTGCCCGCGCCGCCTTTTTGTTGTGCGATGGTTAGAACCTGTGCGGACATCAGAGGTCTCCTTCAGAGGGCTCAAGGGACAGGGCGCGACAACCCGGATGCGGGAAACTCCTGCGCCAGGGCCGCCTTGACCTGGGCCACAACCGGACCCCAGCCGCCGTCCCGTTGCCGGAACAACCGGACAGAGGGATACCAAATACTCGCCTCCCGGTCCACGCCCCATCGCCAATCGGAGTTCCGGGGCAGCAGAATCCAGGTCGGACGCCCCAGGGCTCCGGCCAGATGGGCGACCGCCGTATCGACGGTAATGACCAAATCCAGCCGTTCGACAGCGGCGGCGGTTTCCGCGAAATTGGAAAGCTGTGGTGCCAAGTCCTGAATATTGGCGGGACAGCGGTGTGCATCCTTTTGCAGGCTCATCCACTCCAGGTCTGTCCGTTCGGTCAGGGGGGCCAGCGTCGGCCAGTCAATGGAACGGTAGCGATCGTTGCCGTGGGCCTCGTTGCCGCGCCAGACCAGCCCGATTCGGGGCGTCGGAACATTCGGCAGGCGGTCTTCCCAACGCGCGCGTGCCTCGCCGGGGGCGGCCAGATAGGGGGCGGTGCGCGCCAGGGCATCGCCGCTCAAGTCGAACAGCCGGGGCAGGCTCAACAGGGGGTATTGCAAGCCGACGGGGGGCAGGGACTCGCCCCAGGAAATCACCTTGTCGACACCTTCTGCCTGGGCCAAAAGCGGTGCCAGTTCGGGGGGGCAGCCAATGACCAGCCGTCCGACACGTTGCCGAGCCAGGGGCGCGAATCGGATGAAGTGCAAGGCGTCCCCCATACCCTGTTCGGTATAGAGCAGCAGAGTGGCATGCTTCGAAGGCTTGCCGTCCCAGCGCACCGCCAGGGGCGGTTGATGATCTCGATATTCCGCCGTGCCGAAGCGCTGTTCAAATTCCATCCAGCCACGAGTCCAGTGCTCGAAGCGGAGCAGGGCGAGCCCCAGGGACTTGCGGATTTCCGCATTGTCGGGGGCCAGGGTCGCCGCCTGTTCGAAGGATTCCAGAGCGGCTTCGAACTGGCCCAGATTCTGTTGCACCAGTCCGAGGTTATAGAACAGCGGTCCCTCGTCGGGGCAAATCTGGGCGGCCCGCCTGCACAGGGGCAGGGCGGCGGAGAATCTGCCCTCTCGCAGATGTTGCCCGGCCAGATTGACCAAGGTTTCCAGGTCATCGGGTCGGGTCGTCAGCACCATTTCCAGGGCGGCGGTGGAGGGCGGGACGGAGTCGATCATGGTCCCAGCATGACCGCATGGAGGGGTTGAATCCACATTTTCTTGACGTCTTTTATACAGGGGCGTAGAAGGCCGGTGGGCCGCACCCTCCCAACGGGGTGAGACCCTTCTTTTTTGGAAGGGAGAGATATCCAAATGACCACTGCCAGCAAGCCGGGCCTCCGTCCGGCCAACCCCAATTTTTCTTCTGGTCCCTGCTCGAAGCGTCCCGGTTGGACGATCGAGGCGCTGTCCGGCGCGCTGGTCGGACGATCCCATCGCGCCAAACCAGCCAAGGCGCAGATCCAGGACGTTATCAACCGGTCCAAGAAACTGCTGGGCCTGCCCGAGGGCTATGTGCTGGGCATCGTTCCGGCCTCCGATACGGGCGCCGTGGAAATGGCCCTGTGGTCGCTGCTCGGCGCGCGCGGCGTCGACATGCTGGTCTGGGAAAGTTTCGGCAAGGGCTGGGCGACCGACGTTACCAAGCAATTGAAGCTGCCCGACGTGCGGGTGCTGGAATCCGGATATGGCGAACTGCCCGATCTGAAGTCCGTGGATTTTGATCGCGACGTGGTCTTCACCTGGAACGGCACCACCTCCGGTGTTCGAGTCCCCAATGGCGACTGGATTGCGGCCGACCGGGCCGGGTTGACCATCTGCGACGCCACCTCGGCGGCGTTTGCCATGGACTTGCCGTGGGACAAGCTGGATGTGACCACCTATTCCTGGCAGAAGGTGCTGGGTGGCGAGGCGCAGCACGGCATTCTGGTGCTGTCGCCGCGCGCCGTTGAGCGGCTGGAAAGCTACACGCCGGACCGCCCGTTGCCGAAGATCTTCCGCCTGACGAAGGGCGGCAAGCTGATGGGCGATGTTTTCGAGGGCGCAACCATCAACACGGTCTCCATGCTGGCCATCGAGGACGCCATGGATGGTCTGAAATGGGCCGAGAGCGTCGGCGGGCTGAAGGGGCTGATTGCCCGTTCACAGGCTAATCTGAAGGCGCTTGAAGCCTTTGTCGACGGCTCGCCGAATTTCGGATTTCTGGCCGCCGATCCGGCCATTCGTTCCAATACCTCGGTCTGCCTGATGATCACCGCGCCCTGGTTTGCCGCCCTCGAAGCAGCGGATCAGGCGGCGGCGGCAAAGAAACTGGTGTCGCTGCTCGACGGCGAAGGGGTGGCCTACGACATCGGGGCCTACCGCGATGCCCCGGCGGGACTGCGCATCTGGGCCGGTGGCACCATCGAGACGGCCGACCTGCAAGCCCTCGGGCCGTGGCTCGAATGGGCTTTGGCCGAGGTTCAGAAAAGCTATTCGTAACAATCGGAGTCCCTTTCTTCGTCCTTCGACAAGTTCAGGATGAAGAAAGGGGATTCCTTGCCGTGCCTCATCCTGAGCTTGTCAAAGGAGGAGGCCAAGGGAGATTCAATCATGGTTAAAGTGCTCATTTCCGACAAGATGGCCCCCGAAGCGGCGGATATTTTCCGCGCCCGGGGAATTGAGGTCGATGTCAAGACCGGCATGACCCCCGACGAACTGAAGGCCTGCATCGGGGCCTACGATGGTCTGGCCATCCGTTCCGCCACCAAGGCCACCGCCGAGATCATCGCCGCAGCGGAGAACCTGAAGGTCATCGGCCGCGCCGGGATCGGCACCGACAACATCGACAAGGCGGCGGCCACCGCCAAGGGCATCGTGGTGATGAACACCCCGTTCGGCAATTCCATCACCACCGCCGAACATGCCATCGCCATGATGATGTCCACTGCCCGCATGATCCCCCAGGCCAACCAGTCAACCCATGCCGGAAAATGGGAAAAGTCCAAGTTCATGGGGGTCGAACTGATGGGCAAGACTCTCGGGGTCATTGGTACCGGCAATATCGGTTCGGCGGTTTGCGAGCGAGCCATTGGTCTGAAAATGAAGGTGGTGGCCTACGATCCCTTCCTGTCCGATGAGCGGGCCACCGAGATCGGTGTCGAAAAGGTCGAGTTGGACGACCTGTTCGCCCGTTCCGACTTCATCACCCTGCATACCCCGCTGACCGATTCCACCCGCGCCATCATCAATACCTCCGCCATGCTGAAGATGAAAAAGGGCGTGCGGATTATCAACTGTGCCCGTGGCGGTCTGGTTGTCGAGGCGGACCTGAAACAGGCCATCGAGTCCGGCCATGTGGCGGGGGCGGCCCTGGATGTGTTCGAGAACGAACCGGCCAAGGAAAACGATCTGTTCGGCATGGAACAGGTGGTCTGCACCCCGCACCTGGGGGCCTCGACCACCGAGGCGCAGGAGAAAGTCGCCCTGCAGGTGGCGGAACAGATGGCCGACTACCTGCTGACCGGGGCCGTCACCAATGCCTTGAACATGCCCTCCGTGACCGCCGAGGACGCCCCGAAGCTGAAGCCGTACATGCAGTTGGCGGAACAGATGGGGTCGTTCGCCGGGCAGATCATCGAATCCGCCCTGTTGAAGGTCAATATCGAGTATTCCGGGGCGGCCATCGACCTCAATACCAAGCCGCTCACGGCGGTGATCCTGCGCGGCATCCTGGCCCCGTTGCTCGATGACACGGTGAACATGGTCAATGCGCCGGTACTGGCCAAGGAGCGCGACATCGCGGTCAGCGAGACTCGCAACGAAGGCCCTTGCGAGTATCACACCCTGATCCGTCTGAGCATCACCACGGAAAAGCGCAACCGGTCGGTGTCCGGCACCCTGTTCGCCGGGGCGCCGCGCATCATCGAAATGGAAGGCATTGCCGTGGATGCGGAACTGAGCCCGCACATGCTCTATATCCATAACGAGGACAAGCCCGGATTCATCGGTGCCCTGGGCACGCTGCTCGGCAACGAGGGGTTGAACATCGCCACCTTCCATCTGGGGCGGGATGACAAGGGTGCCTTGGCTTTGGTGTCAGTGGACCAAGAAGTGACCGAGGATCTGGTCAAAAAAGTTCTGGCCCTGCCCCATGTGACCCGCGCGCGGGCCTTGAGGTTCTGAGCGAGACCTCCGATGCCATCGAAAAGGCCGGGCGAGACCCCGGCCTTTTTGTTGTGTGGAAACGGCGCTGGGATCGGCCTCGCCTTGACTTCCCGGCACCGGCCCGCCACCTTCCGACGGAAAGACAATTCATTGGGGAGACGTGTGATGCGAAGGATCTTGCTGGCGGGGATGCTCTTCGGGGGGCTTTCTTTTCCGGGGCTGGCGCAGCAGTATCCGTCAGTCGATAACGGCACGCCCCCGCCGCCGTTTGAATCCAACTCTGCGGAAAGCTACCGGGGAAGCGTCCCAACTCCGGATCTGCCGTTGCCTCTGCCCTACGACTCCACGCCTTCCGTTACGCCGCCGACGTTGGGCGGGGGGGCTTACAAGGGGGCTCCCTATGGCACCATGGCACCACAGAATCTCTCTCAGGCGCTGCAGCAGGGCTTTCCGGAAACCAATCCCTGGCTCGATCCGCAGTTCATCTCCTGCATCCTCGACAATCTGGATCGGCCCAAGGTCGATGCGGCTGTCACCGCGCTCTATATGGCCTGCCGGGGGGTCGCCGCGCGGCGATAATTCTCAAAGGCTCCAGGCTTCCCAGGCCGCCAGTCCGGCGAGGCCAAGGAACATCAGGCCGCCGCCGCCGTGCAGGACGGGCAGGGGCAGACGAGTCAGCAAAGTGCGCCCGACCAGCACGCCAAGCGCCGAGACCAGAACCAAAGCCCCGGTGGCACCGACCCAAACGGCCAACGGCGGATGCCATCCGGCCAGCGCCGCTGTGGCGAGTTGGGTCTTGTCCCCCAGTTCAGCCAAGAAAATCACCAGAAAAGCGCTCACAAAAAGTCCCCGGTCGGTCACCGGAGCCGTTGCATCATCATTGGGCTCGGGACGTATGGCGGACCAAAGTTCCTTCAGGCCAAACAAGGCAAACAGCAAGGCCACGGCCAGCAACAGCCAGAAGCGGGGAATCCAGGCGGCCAGGGCGGCCCCGAAAATCACCGCCAACCCATTGAGTAGGGCGAAGGCGAGCAATGCCCCGGCCAGGATCGGAGCCATGCGCCGGTGGCGGGCCGCCAGGGCCATGCAGACCAGTTGGCTTTTGTCGCCGATTTCGGCCAGGGCGATGAGGGCGAAGGCCGTTCCGGCAGGTGCCAGAAATTCCGCCATGGGGTTCATCGTCCGGCAAATGGGTTCTTGCCCTTGCGCATCAGCAGGCGGATGGGCACGCCGGGCATCTCGAAGTCTTCGCGCAACCCGTTGATCAAATAGCGCGAATACGACTCGGGCAGTTCCTCGGGCAGACTGGCGAAAATGACAAAGGTCGGCGGTCGGGTCTTGGCCTGCGTGATGTAGCGCAATTTGAGGCGGCGACCGCGGGCCAGGGGGGGCGGATGGTGGTCGGTGACATGGGCCAGCCAGTCATTGAGCCGGGAGGTGGGAATGCGCCGGTTCCAGGCGTTGTATATGTCGAGCACGGCGGGCATCAGACGATTGACCCCGTGGCCGGTCTTGGCCGAGAAGGTAATCACCGGAATGCCGCGCACCTGGGGCAGCGAGGTTTCCAGCTTGTCCTGGATATGGCCCAGGGCGGCCTTGCGGTCGGGGACGCTGTCCCATTTGTTGATGCCCAGGATCAGGGCCCGGCCTTCCTCGACCACTTGCCGGGCAATGGTCAGGTCCTGCTTGTCCAGCGGCTGATGGGCATCAATGACCAGCACCACCACGTGGGCATAGCGCACGGCGCGCAGACCATCGGCCACCGAGAGTTTCTCCAGCTTGTCCTGAACCCGGGCGCGGCGGCGCATACCCGCCGTATCGACCAATTTGATCGGGCGTCCCCCATGCTCCCAGGGAATGGAAATGGAATCCCGGGTCAGCCCGGCTTCCGGTCCGGTCAACATGCGGTCCTGGCCGAGCAGACGGTTGACCAGGGTGGATTTGCCCACGTTGGGACGACCGACGATGGCCAGTTGCAGGGCGCGGGTGCCGTCGTCCTCGTCCGCCGCCTGACCGTTTTCATCCAGGTCGATTTCAAAGGCGGCGTCAAGCGGTTCGGTCTGTTCGGCCTGTTGCTGCTCCAGGGCCTCGATCATCGGGGCGATGGCTTCGTAAAGCTCGTTCATGCCCTCGCCATGTTCGGCCGAAAACGGCATCGGATCGCCCAGCCCCAACTTGTAGGCTTCGTAGAGCCCGGGCTGGGCGGCCCGGCCTTCGCATTTGTTGGCCAGCAGCAAAACGGGAGTTTTTTGGGCGCGCAGTTGATTGGCGAAATAGGCATCCAGCGGCGTCACCCCGGCGCGGGCGTCGAACAGGAACAGGATGACGTCGGATTCGACCAGCGCGGCTTCCGTTTGCCGCCGCATGCGGCCTTCCATGCTGTCGTCCAGACTGTCTTCCAGACCCGCCGTGTCGAGCACCCGAAAGCGCAATTCGGCCAGCCTTCCATCCCCCTCGCGGCGGTCGCGGGTAACGCCGGGGGTATCGTCCACCAGGGCCAGCTTCTTGCCGACCAACCGGTTGAACAGGGTGGACTTGCCCACATTGGGGCGGCCAATGATGGCCAGGGTAAAGGGGCGGGACATGGGGAATCTCGTCAGCGGTAGGCGACTAATGTCGCGTCGTCGGACAAGAAATACAGGGTGCCGTTGGCGATCACCGGCGGGATTTTCACCCGGTCGGGCAATTCCACCTGACCCAGCACATGGCCGTCATAGGGGGATAAAGCCAGGGCCAGACCGTTGGACCCGGCGACCACCAGCCGGTCGCTGGCCAGCAGCGGTCCGGACCAGACGATCAGGTCGAGCTTTTCCTCTTCGTCTTCCCAGCGGGGCAGCGAGGCCACCCAGTACAAGGCCCCGTTTTTTCGCGACAGGCAGAGCAATTCCGAATCGTTGGTCAGCACATAGATGTAATCGCCCGCCACCCAAGGCATGTCACTGCCGGCGATTTCCTCTTCCCAGACCCGTTGACCGGTCCGCAGATCCACCGCCACCAACAGGCCGCCGTGGTTGATGGCAAACACCCGCTCGCGGTCGATCACCGGATTGCCGCGAATCTGGAACATGTTGGACAAGGCTCCGACCCGCCGCCGCGAGGCCAGGGATTCGTTCCACAATTCGCGGCCGCTGTCGGCGCGCAGGGCGACCAGTTCCCCGGACAGAAAGGCGGCGACCACGATCCCCCGGTCCACCGCCGGGGTGGCCGAGCCGAGCAGGCCGACTTCTTCGGATAGCGCCTCGTAGGTCCAGGCCAGATTGCCGGTGGCGGCATTGAGGGCGAGCAGTTTGTTGTCGGTGGTGACGACGAACACCTTGCCGTGACGGGCCGCCGGGGCGGCGCGCATGGGGGCGGAGGCCCGATAGCGCCAAAACACTTTGCCGCTCACCGCGTTGATGGCAAACACCTCGGCGAAGCCAGTGGTGACGAACAGGCCGCCGCGATAATAGGCCAGTCCTCCGGCGATATGGGCATCGTCCTCGTCGTCGGGCGTGAGGTCACGCCGCCACAGAACGTCGCCGGTCTTTTCGTCAAAGGCCGACACCATGGATTCAGAATCAATGGTGAAGACCTTGCCGTCGGCGATGATGGGTTGGGCAATCAGCCGGTCCGTGTCATCGGCTCCGGCCCCGACATCCGCCGTCCAGACCTGTTGCGGCACGTCGGCGCTTTGGGTGTGGTGCATGGCATGGTTGGCATAGCCCCCCGACTGCGGCCACTCGGCATTGATGCTCGGCGGCGGCAGCAGGATTTCCTGACCGGCGACTTCTTTGTCCGGAGTCAGGGTCTGCTCATGCAGTAGCACCGAAATGCGCTCACCCGGCAAGGGGGCGTCGTCCTTTTCCCCGAACCAGGTGCCGCAGGCACTCAGGGCCAGCAGCATCAGGGCCAGGGCGGGGACGGCGCGCAGGACACGGGCTTGGGGCATGGACGGCACGCTCCTAACGATCAAGAACGGCAAGCATTTCGGTCGCGCGGTTGCGCAGGCCGGTGGGGATGCCGACTTCTTCGGAAAGCCGCTGGTAGAGTTGTTTGGCCTTGTCCATGTCGCCAGCCTTGTAGGACAGCGCGGCGATCAGTTCGCGGGCGGAGTGACGCCAGGGATTGTCGTCCGTGGCGATCGGTTCCAGACGGCTGATCAATTCCGCCGTCGTCCCCTGATCCATGTCGTTGAGGGCGGAAAGGACCATGGCCATGTCCCGGTACAGGGCCGGAAAGCGGCTGTCGTCGGCCAGCTTGGCAAACACCAGCGACGCCGCCTTGCGGTCGCCTTTCTTGGCCAGCAACGAAGCCTCGCGGTACAGCGCCATCATGGCATAGCCGTCGCGGGAGTCCTGGCCCATCTGGGAGAGGGCGGAGATGGCCTGATCGGTCTGCTCCGTGCGCGCCAGTTGCAGGGCGCTGGCAAAGCGCTCGCCTTCGGCGTTGCGGCTGCTGACGTCGTAATTGCGCCAGCCCTGATATCCGGCAACGCACACCACCAGGGCCACGGCGGCCCCGATGATCCAGTTGCCCCAGGTCTTCCAGAAGGCGGCAAGCTGTTCGGCGCGCAGGTCTTCCTCGACCTCGCGGAACAGCATGTCTTGTGTGGGGTCTTTTTGCTCGGCCACGGATTGTCCTCGACTTGGGCAATTTCAGGATCGGCGCGGGCGGGTCCGACGCGCCGATAATCGGGGGACATTACCGGTCCGCGAACGGTTTGTCATCCCTCATCCCCCGGCACCTCGGAGGTATCGGCTCACCCGGCGTCGCGCCATTTGATGGAACAGCCCATGCTGGGAATCTGCTCGGCAGGGCCGTGACCGGTGTTGATGACCTGGACCATGGCCTCGAACAGCTCCCGGCGGGCGTCGGCGGGGCCAGTTTCCTTGCGCGAGGCGTCCAGGCGGCCCCGGTATTGCAGGCCCAGATCCTTATCGAAGCCGAAGAAGTCGGGGGTGCAGACGGCGTCATAGGCGCGGGCGATGTCCTGGGTCTCGTCGATCAGATAGGGGAAGGTGAATCCCTGCTGTTGGGCGAACCGCTTCATGTTGTCGAACGAATCGTCGGGGTAGGTCTCCGTATCGTTGGACATGATGGCAACCACCCCCAGACCCAGGGCCTGAAGCTCCTTCGCGTCGCGCACCAGACGCTCGATAATGGCCTTCACATAGGGGCAGTGATTGCAGATGAACATCACCAGCGTGCCGTTGGGGCCGCGCACATCGGCCAGGGAATAGGTCTTGCCGTCGATGCCCTTGAGGCTGAAATCCGGGGCTTTCCAGCCAAAATCGCAAATCGGGGTTTCCACTGCCATGATCAAGGCTCCTCAGCTGTTCGAAAAGTCGAGCGTATTATCCCTTTCGGTCCGTATTGTTCAAGATGTTTACGGTCCCTTAAAATCTGCCGGGCGATGCTGTATGATGGAGTAAACGGGAGAACGGAAATGCGCAGCCCCCTAATGCTTGTTGTCGCCCTGGTGTTGTTGAGCGGCTGCTCCAACCAGTTCGGTGGCCTGGAAGTCGGGACCGTCATGGTCACCGACAAGACGGTCGGCGATCATGTGATCTCCTGGGCCAGCGGCAAGGATTGTTCGACCGTGCGCTGGGAACAGGGGATGACCTATTGCAAGGAAGACGAGCCACGCCCGGAAGCGGCGGTGTTTTGCTATGAAACTCTCGGTGATGTGGTCTGCTACGACCGCCCGGACCCCCATGCCAATCCTCAGCAGCGGGTCGGGATCTACGATCATAACCTTGCCCGATAACCCGGCGGCCCGGCCATGAGCAGGCGCACGATCCTTGTTCTCGTGTTGCTGGCGGTCGGGTTGATCAGTCTGGCCGTGTGGTGGAATACCGATCTGCCCAAGGTCTCCGAGCTGCATGCCATGATGATGGCCGAAGATCCGCAGGTCCTGGAGTTGCGGGCCTTGCGCCGGGGAGCGGCGGCGGGAGATCCGCGCGATCAGTATGGATTGGCCGAGGCCTACCGCACCGGACAGGGCGTCCCCGTGGAGCCTATGGCGGCGGTCAAATGGTACTCTGAAGCGGCCCGCCAGGGACATATCGACGCCCAATACCAGTTGGGCCACCTCTATGAGACCGGAACCGGCGTGCGTCAGGACCCCAAGCGGGCCGCCGAATGGTATCGGTTGGCGGCCAAGCTGGGCAACAATGCGGAGGCGGAATTTCGGCTCGGCCAACTCTATTTCAACGGCAAGGGCGTGCCCCATGATTTCAACTTGGCCCGGGAATGGTATCGCAAGGCGGCGGAACGCGGCCATCCGGTGGCGCAATTCCTGCTCGGGGCCATGTACGAAGAGGGTTGGGGCGTCGATCAGGATCTGGTGGAGGGCTATGTCTGGTACAAATTGGCCGCCCGCAACCTGACCCGGCTGAATGCGGAGTCGGAACGCTACGATCTCCCAAAGGCCCTGGACGGGCTGGTGAGCCGCATGAACAACTTTCAGATCGAGCAGGGTGAACGGCGATTGGCGGCCTGGAAAGCCAAGAAATAGCCCTTATCTTGATTTCTGTGTGGCACGCGGATCAAGGGCGTCCTGCAAACCATCGCCGAGGAAGTTGAAGGCGATCACCGTGACAAAGATCAGCGCCCCCGGCCACAGGGCCAGGGCCGGGCTCTCCCAGACCAGTTCCTGCGCATTGGTCAGCATGTTGCCCCAACTGGGCACCGGGGGCTGAATCCCCAGGCCGAGAAAACTGAGCACCGATTCCAGCAGGATCACATTGCCCACCGACAAGGTGGTGGCGACGATCACCGGCGACAGCAGGTTGGGCAGGATATGGCGCAACACGATGCGGCTCTGTGAGGCTCCTAAGGCATGGGCCGCCAGCACGAATTCCCGCTCGCGCAGGGCCAGGGCCGCGCCGCGCACCAGTCGGGCGACGGTGGTCCAGCCGACCAGGGCGACAATCAGCACAATGCGGTGCAGACTGGCCTGTTCCGAGGTCAGCCAGGCAGTCCCTAGGCCCAATTTGGTCGGATCGAGGGCCGCCAAAACGATCAACAACGGCAATAGGGGCAGAGAAATCACTCCGTCGGTCAGCCGCATCAGCAGCGCATCCATCCAGCCCCCTCGGGTTCCAGCGAATAGTCCGACCGTCGTGCCGATGATTGCCGCCGCCAGCGCTGCCGCCAATCCCACCGCCAGGGAAACCTGTCCGCCGCGCAACAGCCGGGCCAACAGGTCGCGGCCCAGTTCATCGGTGCCCAGGGGATGGGCGGCGGAGGGCGGGGCAAAGCGGGCGAAAAGATTGATCGCCTCGGGGTCCAAATCCAACATCCGCTCAATGACCGGGGCCAGCAGCACCAGGGCGGTCAGGGCGGCCAGGGTGAGGGCCCCGCCGACGGCCAGACGATGACGCCAGAAACGCCTCATGGCCGGGCCTCGCGGAAATGAATACGTGGATCGAGGGCTCTGTAGGCCAGATCCGCCAACAGATTGCCCAGCAGAGTCATGGCGGTGGCCAGCAGCAGGGCGACCAGGGCCAGATTGAAGTCGTTGCCCATCACCGCGTCATAGATCAGCCGTCCCATGCCCGGATAGGCGAAGATGGTCTCGGTGATCAGCGCCCCGGAAAACAGCACCCCGAAGTCCAGGCCGATAATGGTCACCACCGGCAGCAGGGCGTTGCGCAGGGCATGGCGCAGCACCACCCGGCCTTCGCCCAGCCCCTTGGCCCGGGCGGTACGGATATAGTCGGCGCGCAGGGTCTCGATCATGGCGGCGCGCATGTAGCGGGTATGGCCGCCGATGCTGGCGAGGGTCAGACTGGCCACCGGCAGGACCAGGAAGGTGAGACCGCTCCAGAATCCGCCGTCGCCGGTTTCCAAGCCCCCGGCCGGGAGAATCCCGAGAAACACGGCAAAAATGAAAATCAGCACGAGGGCGAGCCAAAAAGGCGGCACAGAGATTCCGGCAAAAGCCAGCAGATTGACCCCATAATCGAGCTTCGAATAGGGGCGGGTGGCGGCCCACATGCCGAGCGGCAGGCCGATCAGCAGGGACAGGCCGAGCGCCGCGAGCATCAGTCCCGCCGTATGTCCCAGAGCCTCCGGCAACACCTCCAACACCGGTTTGGCGAACAGTCGGGAATAGCCGAAGTCCCCCTGCACGGCCGCCGTCAGCCAATGGCCGTAGCGGGTGAGGAGCGGTTGATCCAGGCCGTACAAAGCCTTCAGCCGTGCCGCGTCGGCAGGGGTCAGGTGGGGGTCGGCGGCGACCATCAGGTCGATGGGATCGCCCGGCATCAGCCCCATCAACCCGTAAACGGCAAAGGAGACCGCCAGCAGGACGATCAGCGATTGCATCAGACGTGGGGCGATGGCGCGCAGCATGGGCCGATTATAGCGGTCCCGCCGGTCGTGGTGCGAGCTATTTGGGGGGAAGGGGATAGGTGGTGCGCGGCGGTATCCGGTGCACGATCATGGCCAGGGTCATGAGCAGCAAGGACCCGGCCAGAATGGGCACCAGAACAAATTCCGGTCCCGGATCGGACAAGAAAATCACGATGGGATCTGCCCCCGCCGGGGGATGGGTGATGCGCAGCACGGCCATTAACAGCATGGCCAAACCCACCGCCAAACCCATGGCCCACCAGTCGGGGGGCAGAACGGCGCGCAGCACGATGGCGAGCATGGACACGACCACATGGCCGAGGATCACGTTGGGCGGTTGCGCCAGGGGGCTGGACGGTGCGCCGAACAGCAGCACGGCGGTTGCCCCGAACGGCGCGATGAGCAACGGAATGCCGCTCATTTCCCCGATCCCGGCAACCAGGGCGATTCCGACTCCGCCGCCAATGCCGATTTTCAGCCAGCAGATCCAATGCAGGGGCGGCAGGGGACGATGAAGCAAACGTTTGGGCACGGCAAGACTCCGATGCGAAACTCTGCAACGGAGGCTAACCCGAAAGCACGTTCCGTGGCTTGACCATCGTCAAGCCTTGGCCGGAGTTTCCTCGTCGTCCTCGGTTTCTTCGTAGCCGGTGATCATGGCTTCGATGTGGGCCAGCGGTGTATGTCCGGTGGTGGCGAAGTAAATATGAAGGACGAAAAAAATCGCCATCATGAACGCGGTCACCAGATGCACGAAGGCGACCATTTCCAGAGTCAACAGCCCGGCCACCACGGCAGGCCATTCATTGTAATAGAGATAAAGCAGGCCGCTGATCCAGATCAACGGGTTGATCATCAGCTTGACCCACAAATAGGCCAACCTTTGCAAGGGGTTGTGCTTGCGAAGCTGGGTCTGGCGAAAGGGGTGCGGCGCATCAACGAAAATGCCGCCCGCATAATAGCGCATCATGGCGAACAGGTTTTCGGTGGTTGGAATGTACTGTTTCCATTCGCCGGTGGTGAAATGCCAGAAGATGGCGAACGCCCACAGACCGATCAAGATCCAGGCGGCGGTGGTGTGATAGATCCCGGCCTGCTCGAAGCCGAAAATCCTGTAGGTGCCATGGATTTCAAAGCCGGTGACCATCATGACGATGATCAGGGCCGCCTGACTCCAATGCCAGAACCGCTCGAACCGCTTGAAGATATAGATGCGTGCCATGAACGTGCCCCCTCGGGAATTTTGTCAGGCGGGGCGACCATGCCGCCCCGCCGAATCAGGTGAGGATTTATGGATGCGGCTTGACCTTGAAGCTGCCGTCCTTGGCGAAATCAACTTCGGCGTCGAGGTAATAGACCTCCATGTCGGGTTTCACCATCTTGACGATGTCATAGGCCTCGCTGCTCCGGGCACCAGTGGCGCAGACAAAGACCAACGGCTTGTCCGAGGGCAGATCGGCCACCTGTTCCTCCAGTTCTTCCACCGGAATGTTGCTCACGTTGGGCATATGGGCCGCCTTGTATTCACCCGGATCGCGCACGTCGATCAGGGTCACGCTGTCCGGGGATGAGGTGACGATGCTGTTGAAGGATTCGATGGTGATGGTGTCGCCACCGGGGCCGGCCTGCAAGGTCGCGGCGGGAGCCGGGGCTTCCTCCACGGCCGGAGCGGCACCGACCGTCGGGCCGTCACCGTAGGCGGCTTTCCAGCCCGGATAGCCGTCCTGGAACAACAAGATGTTGGTATAACCCAATTCCTGGGCCTTGGTCGCCGACTTGAAGCTCAACGGGCATTTGGGGCCGCCGCAATAGAAGATCAGCCCGGTGGCCTTATCCGTGGGCAGCTTGTCGGTCATCTTGTCGAAGAAGGTGTTGGGAATGTTGATGGCGGTGGGGACGTGACCCAGGTCGTACTGTTTGCGCGCCGGACGGGCGTCGATGATCACCGTGCCGTCGGGATTGTCGATCAGGTTCTTGACGTAGGCGGCTGAAACCGAGGCGAAGTTCCCTTCGGCCTTCCACTTGGGGAAGCCTTCGGCGAACACCATGATGTTGGTATAGCCCAGGGCTTCCGCCTTGACCGCCGACTTGTGGCTGAGCGGGCATTTGAGGCCGCCGCAATAGAAGATCAGCGCCGTGCCCTTGTCCTTGGGCAGCATGTCCACATGCTTGTCGAAGAAGGTGTTGGGAATGTTGATCGCTCCCGGCACATGGCCGAGGTCGTACTTCTTGCGGGTCGGACGGGAATCGACGATCACCACGTCGTCGCGTACCGGGATGACCGCGTAGGTCTTGAAGGTGTCATAGTCGATGATCTTGGAATAGGGCTCGAAAGCGGGTTCTTCCGCCGCTCCGGCCCCCTGGGACCAGGGGAAGAAAACCAACGCCAGCAAAACCCACAATCCAGTCATTTGTCTCATAGCGAAACCCTCCTCAGATTTTTCTCATTTTTGAACGGTTGAGCCTCAGGCGGTCGCAACGGCGACCTGTGCGGTTCGGCGGTACGTGGTGCCGTCGTCGGCCTGCCAGGTAAATTCGAAGGTCCCGGCCCCGGGCACCTGGGCATAGAAGGTGAAGTAGGGGTTCTCCGAGACCCCGGAATGCCAGTCGGCGCTTACCACCTCGGCCCCATTGAAGGTGCAGGTGAAGGTATGAATCCGGTTGCGCGGGACCGTTTGACCTTCGGGGTCCTTGCGCCAGCCGGTCTCCATGGGGTGCCAGGCCTTGGTGCGGATCAGAAAAGGCACGCCGGGGGTGACCTGACGGGGCACTTTGATTTCAGGGGCTTTGTCGCTCATCTGTTTTCCTCCCCATCAACCGCAGCCGCCGCCGCCGCGGGCGACCTTGCAGCGGGCCTTGCCGATATGGAACGATCCGTCACTCATTTCCGCCAACACGGTCAGGATCTGCGTTCGCGCCACCCGGATGCGGGTGGACACGGCCACCGTTCCGGCCATTGGACCGAAGCGGTAGGAGGCGACCTCGGGCACCGTGTTGCGTTCGGCGATCAGATGCAGGGCCTTGACCCGGTCGGTATCGGTCATCGGACTGTCCACCGCGATGGCCACCCGCACCTGTTTGCCGTATTCCGTATAGGGCGGCAGGTCGATGCTGATCCGGCTCAACTCCGGTTTGACCCCGCCGGTCAGGTCGGTGAGCAGCTTTTCGGCATCCTTGGGATCGGCCAGCGCCTCGGCGGGCAACAGAGCGGCCAGAGCGGTTGTCAGGGCCATCGCTCCACCCATCGCCAGGACCTGACGCCGGGTCATTCGGATTTCATAGCGGTCGGACGACTCCATGAGGTTCCTCCTTTTCAATCCCGCTTCGAATGGGAATGCATGACCATGCGCAAGGCACCATGACCGATTACGCCTAGGAAGGTCAGGATCACCAGGGCATAGCCCGCATAGTCGATCAGCGGCCAGCCATCGCGACCGGGCATGTACATGCCCGTCACACCGGCCAGACGACCGTTCTTGGCGTGGC
Organism: Magnetospira thiophila; assembly: GCF_054657015.1. Lineage (NCBI taxonomy): Bacteria > Pseudomonadati > Pseudomonadota > Alphaproteobacteria > Rhodospirillales > Thalassospiraceae > Magnetospira > Magnetospira thiophila. The sequence continues at coordinate 973,423 of NZ_BAAHXF010000002.1, read as the reverse complement.
AATCTTCGCAGTCCAGGGATTTCTCGGTCGGGGCGACCATATGGGCCATCGGCCACATCATGGTGGTCTCGACGAACCCCACCTCGCCGCTGAACGGCAAACCCACGGCGGCCATGCCCTTGGCCACCGAGTCCTGCCATTGGAACTGTGTCCAATAACCGTCCTTGCCGGTGGTATGGACCGGAGCCATGGTCTTGTTGACGGCATCGTAGGGCTGTTTGCCGCGCATCACCTTGACCGGCCAGAGGCGGGCGTCGGGATCGTCGGCGCTGCCCTCGAATGTGTTGATCGCGACGATGGAACTCGGGTCGATTTCCTCGCCCACCAGGGTGTAGCGGACGGTGCCGTTGAACCAGACGTATTCGGGCACCACGTCGCTGCCCCACTTGAAGTCGCCTTTTTTGGAATTATAGATTTCCTGGCCCTTGGCATCGTGTTCTTCAAAGGGCTTGCCCTCGGCATTCATGCGACCGGCGGTGGACCAGTCCCACCACATCTTGGTCGGAAAGTCGCCACGGGCGAAAGCCGGGACGTGGCAGGCGGTGCAGGCCAGACGGTCCGTATGATCGTTCAGCTTTTCGTCCTTCATCGGACGATGGCCGTGACAGGCCTGACAGGAGGCGCGATTCTGGTCCTTCTTGCCGGGCACCACGATGCCCTCGGCACCCTTGGCCTTGGGCGCGTAGCGGCTGCCGCTGACCATATGAGCGTCGGTGGTGTGGCAAGTGGCGCAGGAAAAATTCAGGCCGTCGGCATCCATATGCACGTCAAGAAACATGTCTGGCGTGGTCATGGAGGGGTCCAGGTCGCCGTGTTTCACCGCTGCGCCGCCCCCGCCCTTGAAGTGGCAGGCTCCGCAAGTGGCGCGGCTGGTCGGGCCGACATTCTGGGCCACCAGACGCAGGTTGACGCTCTTGCCTTCCTGCAGGCGTTTCTTGTCATAGGTGCCGGTGCCGTCATGGCAGACCAGACAATCCACATTGGCCTCCGAAGAGAAATCGAACGTGTTGTCGGTCCAGCCGTAGCCCACATGGCAGGAGGAACAAGAGCCGATATTGGACTGGGTGGAAATGCAGAAATTGTTGATGACGTTGCGCTTGCCGAGTTTCTGGCCGGTCTGCTTGTTGACCACCGACCAGGTCCAGTGCTTGGTCTTGTGAACCTGCTTGGCGGCCTCCGTGTGGCACTTGAGGCAAGCCGTGGTGACCTCGGGGCCGGTTTCGAATGGCCCTTCCAGTTCCTTGAACTTGGTATGATCGGCGGTGGAAGACACAGCTGCCGCCTGCACCGGCGTGACAAAGCCGACCGCCAGAAGGCAGGAGATGAGAAATAACGAAGCACTCAGACGCAGTTCGACTGCGCATCGATCCATGTAACCTGTTAGCACATCAACCCCCGAAGATATACTATACGGTCACTTAGGCTAGTCTTGGTGGGTATATTATTGCAAGCGTCAATTCGGAATTGCTGCATTGCACATGATGCAGGTTAGCCTCAGATGGTATAATCCAGCGCCTCGTATTTGCCGCCCTGGATCTCCAGCCCGGCCTGTTTCCAGGCGGCAATTCCGCCGGTCAGATTATAGATTTGCGGCAGGCCGCATTCCACGAGTTGCCTTTGGGCGGCGGCTCCGCGCTTGCCCATGGCACAAATCACAATCACCTTGTTGTGGAAAATGGCTGGAGCCCGCTTGGGATCGAGGAAGGACAGGGGCAGCAGTACCGAGCCGGGGATGTTCTCGAAATCGTATTCCGAGGCCTCGCGTACGTCGAGAATCACCGCCTCTCCACGAAGCTGCCAATTCAGGGCTGTCGTGGGGTCAATCTCGGGCAGATGGAGTTCCGACTCTTCCGTCATCATCGGGCCATGATAACAGTTTTCAAATCCGCATATGAGTTATTTGAGCTTCCGCGTGGCCCGTTCCACCTGTCGCAAGATCACTTCCGCGATGCGCGTCTCGCACCCCACCGCCCGGCAATACCACAGGCGGCGGCCCTGAAGATCGTAGGGTCCGGCAGGCTTTCCGGTTTCGGCCAGGATCGCCAGGGCCGGATCGTCGGCGGCGAGGCCGAGCAGGCGGGGAATGTCCTCCGCCCCGTGCAGGCCGTTGGAAATCATGAACGGAATGACGATGACGTTGCGCTTGGCCGTATCTCCGGCCCATTCGTTGACCAGCGGCGGATGTTCCAGGAACGCAGTGCGTACGTCGGCAGCCAATTGCATCTGCGCCAACCTGGCGGCCACCGCCTCGGTCTGGATGGCTGATTTACGATTTCGGCTCGAGCCGTGGCCGACCAGAATCAAACAGGTTTCGTCCGGGTGCAGTCCCTGATCGGTCATGATGGAGCAGGCGCGGTCGGCCAGGATCTCGGCCATCAACGGGTGGGTGCCCACCGGATCGCAGACCACGATGCGTTGCCCATTGCGCCGCGTCACGGGGCCGTCGAGATCCATTTCCCGGGGCAGAACCTCGCCGGTGATATAGCCCTTGCAGGCCAGATTGGGCACCAGATAGACCGTCTCGGAGGTCACGCCCTCCAGGCAGACATCGAGCTTCGGCGCTTCCTTCCAGAATCCGACCGCGACTTCGGCGAACAGATCGCGGCACCGCAGTTCTTCCGCATGGTCAAAGGTTGCCCGGGACGATTGGGGATTCACCGACGACCCATGGCCGACCAGCAAAAGCGCGGAATCCTTGAACCGATTAGCCATGAGCTTCCATGTCGCAGGAGGATTGCGGGATTTTCCAGGCCAGGGTGTTGGCCAGGGAGACCACCTTGCCGATGACCAACAGGCTGGGAGCCTTGAATTGCTCCCGTTCCAGCATCTCCGGCAATTCGGCCAGGGTCGAGGCGGCGGCCCGCTGGCGCGGCGTGGTGCCCGATTGCACAGCGGCGGCGGGGGTTTCCGGCGGCAGGCCGTGGGCGATCAGTTCACGGGAAATGCGCGCCACGTTGGTCAGACCCATGTAGACCACCAGCGTCGTGTTGGGATCGGCCAGACCTTGCCAGTCCAGGTCCAATTCCTCGCCCTCGCGCACATGGCCGGTGACGATCCGCACCCCGGTGGAAAGGCCCCGATGGGTGAGCGGAATGCCCGCGTAGGCAGTGCAGCCCGCCGAGGCGGTGATGCCGGGCACGATCTCGAAACAAATTCCGTGTTCGGCCAGATACATGGCCTCTTCGCTGCCGCGTCCGAAAATGAAAGGATCGCCGCCTTTCAGGCGCACCACCCGGCGACCGCTGCGCGCCAGATTGACCAGGGTTTCATTGATGTCGCCCTGTTTCATATGGTGATGCAGCGCCGCCTTGCCGGCAAAGATGCGCGTGGCCCCGGCTGGAATCAGTTCCATGATCTCGTCGGAGACCAGCCGGTCATAGACCACCACGTCGGCGCTCTGAATCAGCCGCAGGGCCTTGACGGTCAGCAGGTCCGGGTCACCCGGCCCGGCACCGACCAGGGACACGCAGGGAGACTTGGTTTCTTTTTCTGGAGCTTGGCTCATGGGGTTCCTCCGGTCGTCGCTTGAGCCCGGACGAAAGCGACGAAACGCTCGGCCCAGGGATTGGCGGTCACATGGCGCATGTGACCATAGCCCGCCAACAGATTGTGGATGACGATTCCGTCATTGTGTCCGTCTATGCCGTGGCCGCGCAAGACCTGCCAGGCATAAGTCAATGCAGGGTCCAGATTGACCAGCCGCGAATAATGGAATTCATGGGCCGGAAACTCGGTCGGCTGACCCCGGGCGTCGGTCAACGGCCAGGGACCGGCCCCGGTCTCGCGCAGCCGAATATAGCCTCGGCCCTGGGGGCGGTCGCCCATCACCGTGTCGGCGGGCACGACCCCGGCCATTTCGTGGGTGCGGCCCTGCCACTGGATGGTGCGTGACAAGTACATCAGCCCGCCGCATTCCGCGTAGGCGGGCAGGCCGTTGCGCAGCGCCGCGTGAATCTGGACCCGCATGGCCCGATTGGCACTCAGGGTTTCGGCCTGGGTCTCCGGAAAGCCGCCGCCGAGAAACAGGCCGTCCACTTCCGGAAATTGTTGATCGGAGGTCAGGTCGATAAACAACAGATCGGCCCCCGCCGCCTGCAAGGCTTCCAGGTCGCCGGGATAATAAAATCCGAAGGCTGCGTCCCGTGCCACGGCAATCCGCACGTCCCTGGCCCGTGGGGCGGGGAGGGGCGGTGGTGGGGGCAGTGTGGGTGCCCGATGGGCAATGCGCAACAGGTGATCCAGATCAATGGCAGCGTCCACCGCATCGGCAATGGTCTTGATTTGGGCTTGGGCAGCCGGGGCTTCGTTGCTTGGCATCAATCCCAGATGACGCTCGCGGATTTCCAGGGCCGGGTTGTTGTGCAGGGCGCCGAGCACCGGCAGATCGGTGTAGCGCTCCAGGACGGTGCGCAGTTTGCTTTCATGACGCGCCCCGCCAACCCGGTTGAGAATGAGCCCGGCAATATCCGTGTCCGGGTCGAAGGCCTGAAGACCGAGCACAAGGGGGGCGATGCCGCGGGTCATGCCCTGGCAATCGAGCACCAGCACCACCGGGGCCTGCAACAATTTGGCCAAGGCGGCATTGGAATCGGAGCCTTCCGGGTCCATGCCGTCATGCAAACCCTTGTTGCCTTCGATCAGCGAAATATCCCCGCCGACGCCACGACGGGCCAGCGACGCACGAATCTCGTCCGCCGACTGCACATGGAAATCCAGATTGTGGCAGGCCGTCCCGGCGGCCCGTCCGAGCCACATGGGGTCGATATAGTCCGGACCGCGCTTGAACGGGCGCACGTCGAGCCCACGGCGCGCCAGGGCGGCGCACAGACCGATGCTTACCGTGGTTTTGCCCGACGATTTGTGCGCGGCGGAAATGTAGACGTGGCCCATGGGGCTCCTCAATCAGCGGCAATAACGGGGCTCAAAAAATGTTGTGACCTATATAGGGACTTTTGCTGCCGTCAAAAGCCATAAAGAGCGACAAAAAAACAGGGGGCGGTGATGACCGGCCCCCCTGCTGTTTCCATGTATTGACGTGGGTCAGATCTCTTCGGCCAGGGCCGCCTCGGCGGCCAACTGGGCCTGGGTTTTTTCGTAGTCCGGGTCGAGATACTTGTCGCTCAACGAGTCCGGCACTATGCGCAAGGCCTTGGCCGCGACGGCGATGATCAGCATCGTCACGGCAAAGCCCAGCACGCCCAGACCCACTTCCCAACCACTGGGGACGTAGCTGTTGACCCTGCCGTCGAAGAAGCTGCTGCTGACTTCCATGCCGGGGAACAAAATCAGCGGGAAAGCCTGACCGCCGATGATGGTGACGTACATCTGCGCCATGCCGCCAATGAGTACCAGAATGGAGGCGATGGAAATGGCGTTGCAGGAGGACCGCGTTCCGGGATTGAACAGCAACACCATGGGCAGCACGTAGCCGATGCCGACCTGCCCGATCCAGAACAGGCTGGTGTAGACGCCGCCTTCCATCAGAACGAAACGCTCCCAGCCGTGATGTTCCGTGGCATAGAGGTTGGTGAGATGATAGACGGTCACGAAGTAGAAAGAGCCGGCGATGAAAATGCGCAGCAAATCGCCCATGCGCTGGGTCACGTAACAGCCCAATTCGCGGCCTGTCCAATTGTAGATGGCCAAGACCACGAGATTGAAGAAGGCCAGCCCATAGGCAAAGGAGAAGATGATGAACATCGGCGCCATGATCGCCGCGTCATAGGCCTGACGGGCCACGATAAAACCGAAAATCGAGCCCGTACCGGTGGTTAGGGCCAGACGCCAGACGAAGGCGAACTGCCCCACTTTCGACGAAATGGGGTTCATCCGCCGTTCCAGCATGACCCACAAATAGGCCAGGACAATGACGAAGAAGCCGGTATAGAGGTAGATGTTCCACGAGAAAATGGACTTGAAGTTATAGCTGGTCATGGCCACGGTCAAACGGTCCGGGCGGCCCAGATCCAACACCAGAACGGCCAGTCCACCGGCCAGCAGGGCCACCGACACGACGGTCGATAGGGGGGCCAGCGGCTTGTACATCTTCTTGCCGAACACGGAACTGATGGAGGCCACGTTCAGCGCTCCAGAGGCGGCGACAATCAGGAACACGGCGAAGACATGCGGGGTGCCCCAGACAATCTGGTTGTTCATCCCGGTGACCCAATGGCCGTTATGCTCCATGTAGAGAACGCAAGCCAAACCCGCGAGCACGACAAGGCCGAGCCAGCCGAGGAACAGGTAATATTTGCTGCCCGAGGCGGCAACGTGATCCAGGTTGATCCGTTTCATACTTTCGTTCCCCCTCAGAAGCCGTGATACAGAACGCCCGGGTTAAGCCCCAGGTCAGCCCGGATCTGGGTCGTGGCGATGCTGGCAACCCGCCGGGCAATCTCGCTGTTGGGATCGTTCAGATCCCCGAACAGCATGGCTCCCCCGGCCTTGGCGGCACAGGCTTCAACACAGGCCGGAAGGCGACCGTGATCGACCCGGTGCGAACACATGTTGCAGCTCTCCACCGTGCCCTTGCCGCGCGGCGTGTGGGTTTTCTGCATAACCAGATCTTCATGCACAAAGGAGCGGGCCTTGTAGGGGCAGGCCATCATGCAATAGCGGCAGCCGATGCAGATATGCTTGTCGACCAGCACGATCCCGTCGGCCCGCTTGAACGAGGCCCCGGTCGGGCAAACGTCGGCACAGGGCGGGTTTTCACAATGCTGGCACATCATGGGCAGGGAAAAGGCGTAGCCGGTCTTGGGATTTTTGACATCGACCTTGCGAATCCACTGGGCATCCTGCTGGTCATTGCTTTTGCTTTCGTCACCCCAGCCGTGCTCGGCCTTGCAGGCCCCGACACAGGCATCGCAGCCCGCATCGCACTTGGTGGTATCAATCAGCAGTCCCCAGCGGACCTTGTCAGTGACCGGCCCGGTCACCGCAGCCTCGGCAGGCTTGGGCGCGACCAACAGCACACCTGGAGCTATGGTCATGGTCGCCGCCGCCGCTGCGCCCGCAAGCAAGCGACGCTTGTTGTGGTCCAGCGACAGATCAGAATGCAGTTCGGTCATTGGGCCTTCTCCTCTTGTCGAGGCTTGTGGGCCAATTCGAAACCCTTCCAGGTCTCGTCTTGCAGGGCGCTATGTCCGCCCTCGCCACGCACCGGGGTGTGACAACCGAAGCAGTCGATGGTCACGGCGGCGTAGCTGTGGCATTGCTGGCAGAAACCATACAGGGTTTCGGCCTTGACTTCGGGGCGCGGGTCCGGCGTGGCGTGGCATTCGACGCATTCCGCCAGGGAGTATTTCTCCCCGCGGATTCCTTGCCGCATGGTCTCGTCGCGCTGGTGCTTGAGATAGTCCATGTGGTTGCGCCGCATGACATTGGTGGGCTCCACACATTGCGTGCCCTTGCCCTTTGTCAGGTGGGGCAGGAGCGAACCGTCACCGGCCTGGGCGGGGAATGCCCCCAGCACCAGAACGGCGATAGCCATTAACCACGTCATCCGGATCATGGGTTTACTCCCCGAGGCCCATGTCGATGTAGCCGGTCGGGCAGACATCGGCGCAGATGTGACAACCAATGCAGCGGGTGTATTCAGTATACACATACCGACCGACGGCCCGGTCCGCTTTCTTGGTCCGATGCACGGCATCCTGCGGGCAATAGATCACGCAGTTGTCGCATTCGAAGCACATGCCGCAGCTCATGCAGCGCTTGCCTTCATCCTGGGCGGCTTCCTCGGTCAGCGACTTGATGCGTTCCTGGAAGTTGCCCAGCACTTCCTCGGCCCCGATCTGGATTTCCGGCCGCTTGTTGCGCGCCTTGAACGGGAAATGACCCAGGTACAGGTCGTTGTGCGGGATGATTTCGGCGAAGGAACGGTCTTCGTAGTTGTGCACTGCGAAATCCGCATCGGAAGTGCCCCGGGTCGGGCCTTCAGCCTTCGAGGGCTCCAGACCGCGATCGCGGAGTTCTTCCATCAGGTTGAAGTGATGCACATCGACACGCGGACGCTTGCCCAGTTCCTCGGCCCCGGCCAGCACCTTGTCGATGCTCTCGGCGGCAATGGAACCCTGGCCGATGGCCGTGGTCAACAGGTGCGGGCGAAGGATGTCGCCACCGGCGAAGTGCTTGTTTTCCTTGCCCTTGACCTGGAAGGTCTTGTTGGCCTCGATGAAGCCGCGACCGTTGTCCATGACCTCGATGCCGGTCATGTCGCCCATCTGACCGATGGCCGAGACCACCAGATCGCATTCGATGGTGAACTCGGTGCCCTCGCGTGGGATCGGACGCATGCCGTCCATATCGCATTCGCACATCTTCAGGCCGATGGCGCGACCGCCCGCGTCCTTGAGGACTTCCAGGGGCATGACGCCGCCACGGATGTCCACGCCTTCGCGCAGGGCATCCTGACGCTCATGATCGGCGGCCGTCATCTGTTCGATCGGGAACAGCGAGGTCAGGGTCGAGGCCACGCCCTCGCGGGCCGCGGCACCGGCCACGTCATGGGCCGTATGGCCGAGCACGACATTTTCCGGACGATCCTTTTCGTGGGTGGTGGAGATATGCCCCAGACGACGGGCCACCGAGGCCACGTCGATGGAGGTGTCGCCACCGCCGACCACGACAATGCGCTTGGTCACGTATTGCAGGCGGCCTTCGTTGAAGGCGCGCAGGAAATCGACACCGGTCAGGCAGTTGGGGGTATTGTCCCAGCTCGGGATCGGCAGCGGACGGCCCTTCTGGGCGCCAATGGCCCAGAAAATGGCGTCAAAGTCTTTTTCCAACTGTTCGATGGTGACGTCCACACCGACCTTGACGCCGGTCTTGGCTTCCACGCCCATGTCGATGATACGGCCGATTTCGGCGTCCAGCATCTCACGCGGGGTACGGTAGCCGGGAATGCCATAGCGCATCATGCCGCCCAGTTCGGGCAGGGATTCGAAAACCGTGACCCCATGGCCGTCGCGGCGCAGGAAGAAGGCCGCGGCCAGACCGGCCGGACCACCGCCGATGACGGCGACTTTCTTGCCGGTTTCCTTTTCCGGCTTGGGAAAGCCGATCTTGTTCTCAATGGCCCAGTCGCCCACATACTGCTCGACCGAGTTGATGCCCACATAGTCATCGACTTCGTTGCGATTGCAGCCGTCTTCACACGGAGCCGGGCAGACACGACCCATGCAGGCCGGGAACGGGTTGGCTTCGGTCATGCGCTGGAACGCATATTCCTGCCAGGACATGCCTTCCACCGGCGGCTTATCCATGCCGCGGGCAATGGCCAGCCAGCCGCGAATGTCGTGACCGGAGGGGCAGCTTCCCTGACACGGTGGGGTCTTGTGCACGTAGGTCGGGCACTTGTAGGACCAACTCGCCTGGAAGATCTTGTCCTCGTAGCGATTCCAATTCTTATCGCCCTCTTTGTACCGGCGGTACGTCAGAGCGGTATTCGATGTTTGTTGATTCATTGCTTCCTCACCGTGCTACTGAATTCTTGAAACTCTGAAACGGGGCCAGGATTACTCCTTTGTGCCCAGACGGATGGCGTTGCTCACCAATTGGTGCACCGAAACGATAGCGTCCATATCGAAGCCGTAATAGGGCATGACCTTGGTGAACTGACTCTTGCAGATGGCGCAGATGGCCGCCATGTGGGTCACCCCGTGGCGTTCACGGGCATCGGTCAGGGCCTCCATGCGGGGCAGGGCACCCTTGACGCGCAGTTCCATCAGATCGTCGGTCAACAGACCGCCGCCACCGCCACAGCAATAGGTGCTTTCGTGGATGGTTTCGGGAGACATGTCGACGAAGTTGTTGCAACTGGCCTTGATGACTTCACGCGGAATATGGAACTGACCGCCCGGCATGTCGCCCATGCGCGAGGCGCGGGCCACGTTGCAGGAGTCGTGGAAGGTGACCGTCATGTGGTCGTTGGCTTCCTTGTCCAGGTTCAGCGCGCCGCGCTTGATCATGTCGTGCGTAAACTCGCAGATATGCTGCGGCACCGGATAGTTCGGGTCCAGGAAGTCCCAGGGACCGGCCAGGGTATTGAGGAAAGAATAGGCGACCCGCCAGGCATGGCCGCATTCGCCGAACACGATCCGCTTGACGCCCAAATCCAAAGCCGCCTTGCGAATTCGGTTGGCGACCTTGAACAGCTGGTCATAGGACCCGATGAACATGGAGAAGTTGGCCGCTTCAGAGGCATAGGTGCTGACCGTCCAGCTAATGCCCGCCTGATGGAACACCTTGCCGTAGCCAATCAGGCCGTCAATATGCGGTTCGGCGAAAAAGTCGGCGGACGGGGTGACCAGCAGGACCTCGGCCCCTTGCTGATTGACCGGATACTTGACGTCAAATCCGGTCTCGTCCTTCACGTCCTCTTCCAGATCTTCCAGAGTCTGGATCAGCGCCGGTTCCGGCAGGCCCAGGTTGTTGCCGATCTTGTGCACCTTGGTCAGGATTTCATTGCAATACTTCTGGCCAACGCCGACGTGATCCATGATCTCGCGGGCAGCCATGGAGATCTCGGCGGTATCAATGCCGTAGGGGCAGAATACCGAGCAGCGGCGGCACTGGGAGCACTGGTGGAAATACTTGTACCAGTCGTCCAGGACTTCCTTGGTCATGTCCTTGGCACCGACCAGTTTCGGCGCGATCTTCCCGGCCAGGGTGAAATAGCGGCGGTAGACGCTGCGCAACAGATCCTGGCGCGCCACCGGCATGTTCTTGGGGTCGCTGGTGCCCAGGAAATAATGGCATTTGTCGGTGCAGGCCCCGCATTTGACGCAGGAATCCATATACACCTGGAGCGACTTGTACTTGGTGAGCAGGTCACCGAGCTTGGCCACCGCCTTGTTTTCCCAGTCATCCACCAGTTCGCCCGGAAAACCCAACGGTTCCTGGTGCTCCGGCTTGGCGATGAACGGTTGCGAATGGTCCATCGACCCCGGCACAATGGCCGGGATTTCGCGGTATTTCCGGAGCTCCGGAGTTTCGATTTTCGCCTTGGCCACGATAACCCTCCAGTCGTCCTTGTTTAGCGTTCCCGCGTCGCATCCATGGGGGCCGCCCAGGGGGCCACATGGCGAACTTCGCGCGGGTTATCGACCATGGTCCGGGACGGGCTGAAGAACACGCCCGGTGCATGCAGGAGCTTGCTGAACGGAAACACGATCATGAGAACGGCCACCAGGGCCAGATGAATGAGCAACGCCGGGTCGGTCGGCAGGGGCTGCCAGTTGAAGGTGACGAGGCCCAGGGTGAACGCCTTTAGCTGAACGATATCCGTATGCGCAACGAACTTCATGCCCAGTCCGGTCATGCCAATCCCGACCAGCAGGGCCAGCATCAAATGATCGGAGGGCTGCGAAATGTAGCGCACCCGATCGACCAGGAAGCGCCGCGCCCACAGACCGAGCAGCCCGACCACCATGGCCATGCCGCCGTAAATTCCCAAAGGCTGGGCGAGGGAGACCCAGAACCACACCGGTTCCGTGAAGTAGCGCAAGTGGCGCACGACAACCAGAGCCAGTCCGCCATGGAACAGCACGGCGAAAATCCAAATCCAGCGATTGGACTTGAAAAGACTCTCGAACAGCGCCACCTCTCTGGCAAGGCGGAACACCACCCCGGTCCGAGTTGTCGGCGCGGGTGTTGTCGGAATCACCAGTGGCGACGGAACCGTCGCGAACTGCTTGATCTTCAGCCCCGTGAACACGACCAAGACAATGGTCGCGAAGTAGAACAACAGGGCATAGACTACCGTTAGGAGCGTCATGGAGGCGCTCTCCCTCACGAAAATCCAAAAAACTCAACGTTTCCGTACCAGCGACCCGGAATCCCAATGGAGATTCGAGGCGTTCGGCTGTCCGGTATGCGGCGGAGGAGGGGTCTCCTCCGCCACCATACGATCAGACGCAGCCGGTCGGCTTCGGCAGGCCACCGATTTTACAGGCCTGCTTGGCCGGGCCATACGGGAACAGCTCGTACAGGTACTTGTTGCTGCCCTTCTCCGGGCCCAACTTCTTACCAATCGCCTTGACCAGCACGCGGATGGCCGGAGCAATCTGATATTCTTCGTAGTATTCACGCAGGAAGTCGATCACTTCCCAGTGCTCCGGACCCAGGTCAACGCCTTCGTCCTTGGCGATCAACTCGGCGATTTCCTTGGACCACTCGGACAGGTTGGTCAGGTAGCCTTCCTCGTCATGTTCGACAGTCTTGCCATTCACTTCATAAGCCATATCAACTACTCTCCTTGTTAAGCGATGGACACGAGGTCCACTCTTGAAACCATGGTCGTGGACGTCCGTAGACGATCAATCAGAGCCAGGAATTACTGGGACCCTTATCCACCACCAGATCCACGAACCCGTCGTAGTCAACGACGGAGATGCCGTCAACTACCCGTCCATCGACACCACGCACCTTGAGATCGGCACTTAGGACGTAGAAATCGTGGTCCGCCATGGCCGACTTCACGCGGTCGGTCACGGCAGTATTGTCGAGGGCGCCGTAAACGCCGTCCTCGATGAACAGAATCGAGCTTCCCTTTTCAGCCAGACGCAGGCAGGCATCGAGGGCATTCCGCTCGAACGGCGACTTGTTGACGATATGCAGCATGTCTTCGTTCTCCTCTGCGCTCAGCCAGAAATGATGACGTCTTGCTCGGCAATGAGGGCAGCCAGATCGGCGGCGCTCAAAACCTCCACATCGACGATCAGATCGTCTTCCGTCAGGCCCCGGGCTTCCATGGATTCCTTTTCCACATACAGCCGTTCAACGTCGTAGCCGTCGAGCGCCCGATAGGTCTTGGAAAAGTTCTTCATGGCGTTGGTTTCAGAATTGTCCACGCCCTTCATGATCTGGTAGACGCCGTCATCGATGAAAGCCAGACAGGTATCCTGATCGAAGGCGGCGGAAATCAGAACCGTCTCCAGGACTTCGAGGGCATAGATGGTGCCGTAAGGCGCCTTGCGGTTCAGAAACATGAACTTCTTGACGACGCCTTCGGTGTCAAATTCGAACTCAGGCATTACAGTCCCCCTTAATCACCGAATGTCACAAGACGCTCGCACCCCATGCCGGCTTCGATAAGCTGGCCCAGGCCGGAGATGCGGAAACCGTCGGCCAGGATTTCATCCTTGATGCCCCGGCGCAGGCCCGCCGCCACGCAGACCACCAGGTCCACGTTGTGCTCGGCGGCGAGTTCGCCCCACTGCTTGACCAGATTGCGGTCATCAGATTGCGGTTCCGACAGCTTGTTTCCGTTGTTGACGCCGTCGTAGTAGAAAAACACCCGCGGCACTTGGTGCCCCTTGGCGATGGCGGCCTTGGCGAACATGTACGCCGAGTCCGATGCCTGGTGGGTGAACGGCCCTTCATTGACGAGGATGCCGATATTCATGGTCTTCTCCCCCTTGGGTTCCCCTTGGGTTGCTCCTAAATCGAACGGTGGCTTCCGCCACGTCCCCTTTTACAGGTGGACGTGGGAGGAAGTGTTCAGGGAGTTGCGGCCCCCCCGCCAGTCGTCGATGTGATACTTGGTGAACGGCAGCCCGGTCAGCTCGAAGAAACGCGGCCAACCAATGCGGTCGATCCATTCGTTCATGCGCTCCCAGGGACGACCGTCGGCCTTGTAGGCACCGAGGATCTTTTTTACCGCAGTAGCGACTTCCGGCCAACGCGGGGCGTTGTTCGGCAGACCGGCGATGACCAGCTTGTGGAAAGCCGGGCTCGAACGGGTCGAGGAGTGCTTACCGCCGACCCAGATGGCCAGCTTGGAGTTCTCCGGATCGTTGATCTGCATCGGCGGGCAGGGCGGGAAGCAGGCACCGCAGCAGATGCACTTGCGTTCATCTACTTCGAGGCTCGGCCTGCCGTTGACCAGCGCCGGACGAATGGCCGCCACCGGGCAGCGGGCAATAACCGCCGGCCGTTCGCACATGTTGGACACCAGATCATGGTTGATCACCGGCGGCTTGGTGTGCTGGATGTTGATGGCGATGTCGCCCTGGCCGCCGCAGTTGATCTGGCAGCAAGAGGTGGTCATCTTCACCCGGTTCGGCATTTCTTCATGGATGAAGTCTTCGTAAAGCTCATCCATCAGGGCCTTGACCACGCCGGAAGCGTCGGTGCCCGGAATGTCGCAGTGCAACCAGCCCTGGGTGTGGGAGATCATGGAGATCGAGTTGCCCGTGCCCCCCACTGGGAAGCCGTGCTCGTTGAGCTTGGCGATCAGCGGATCAACTTTGGACTGGTCGCTGACCATGAACTCAATGTTGGACCGGGCGGTGAACCGCACGTGACCTTCGGCGAACTCGTCGGCGATATCGCACAGCAGACGGATGGTATAGAGATCCATCTGACGCTGGGTACCGGCCTTGACGGTCCAGATTTCATCACCACTTTTGGCAACGTGATGCAGAACACCGGGCCGGGGGCGGTCATGCCAATCCCACTTACCATAGTTCTTCACCATCACCGGGTGCATGTACTGAATGGGGTCGGGAACCCCGCACTCATCGGGCATACGCGGCTTGTCGCTCATACTTTCCTGCCTCCGAACATATTACTCTTGTGGTCCTTGCTGGACCGTCACACGTTTCCCCCGTCGGGAGCATCGCCCATGAGGACGATGCCCCCTTGATCGGGAATGAGATCGGCAAACTTGCCTTTGGGAGCCTTATTCGGCCGCCGCGGACTGCTTGCGCTTGTTCCACTTCTCCACTTCCGCGTCCCAATCGTCCATGCGGACGTAGGACGAGGTGCGCGGATGCTTGACCATGTTCGGATCCACATCCAGGCCGACACCTTCGAGGAAGTTGACCAGACCGATACGCTCGATCATTTCACCGGTGCGCTCGTGTTCCAGAGCGTTTTCGGCGAAGAAGTCCAACACGTCAGCGGCCAACTGAGACAGCTTCTCGTAATCCTCGTCGGTTTCGAGACGCATGAACGGCACGACCACGGAACCCATGAGGTCACCGATCTTCAGAGTCCGCTTGCCACCCACCAGGATGGTGCAGCCCTTCACGTCGCCCGGGGACAGGGCCTTGGTCAGCACGTTGATGCAATGCATGCAACGCACACAAGACTGGTTGTCCACGTCCAGCGTGTCGTCGTCGTTCAGGGACAGGGCGCGGGTCGGGCAGAGGTTGATCACCTGATCGATGATCTCCTTGCGGCCGCGCTCGGCCACGTATTGCTTGAATTTCTCCTGATTGACCTTCATGTCGTCGGCCCAGGTGCCCAGGACCGCGAAATCGGAGCGGTGCGAGGCGTTCACGCAGTCGTTGGCACAACCGGAGAACTTGGCCTTGAACTTGTAGGGCAGGGAGGGGCGATGCATGTCATCGAGCACGTTGTTGATGACGCTCTGCATGGCCTTGGATTCGTCGTAGCAGGACTGCTCGCAGCGGGCCGCGCCGACGCAGCTCATGGAGGTCCGGACACCGGCCCCGGCACCGCCGAGGTCGAAACCCATTTCGTTCAGCTCGTTGAACGCGCTTTGGACGTGATCCGTATCGGCACCCTGGAACATGATGTCGCCGGATTGGCCGTGGAAGGCAATCAGGCCGGAACCATGCCGCTCCCAAACGTCGCACATGTCGCGCAACAGCTTGGTGTTATAGTGCATACCCGCCGGAGGCATGACACGCAGGGTGTGGAATTCACGGGATTCCGGAAACTTGTCCGCCACTTCCGAGAAGCGCGGGATGATGCCGGCGCCATAACCGAGGACACCAACGGTGCCACCCTTCCAGTAACCCTTGCGGGTCTCGTAGGAATGCTCAAGCTGACCCAGGAGACTCTTCATCACCGGGGCATACTGCTTGCCTTCGTCATTTGCCAGCCGCTTCAGACCAGTGATGAAGCTCGGCCACGGACCGTCCTCAAGCTGATCCAGCAAGGGCGTATCGGGCATCTTGTTCGCCATATTGTTCGACCTCCAGTATTTCCTTCCTGCCTTCGCCCCCCCAACACCTGTAGGGAACGAAAGGCTCGCGTTCATTTTTTAGGGAAACTGAATCTGAATGCCTTCTTTGGCGCGCGACCACAAAGTCGACGCCCTCCCCGAAGGCTTACCACAAATGGCACCACCATTTGTGTATCAGACGATTCCCTGCCTGCGACCGCCCCCTTAGCGATTGTTGTTTGGGGCAGGCCATCTCGATAACGATCCGGCACCTTTATATCAAGGTAAGCTAATGTACTCAATGTGGCTTCCTGAATCCACATGATTTTTTCATCGAGCGCCATCCTTGTAACGTATTGTTAACATTGTTAAAAACAATGCGGTTTGCCGAATTCGCTATTATTAGAATAATTATAATTTAAAAATATAGCGCTGGGAACCTCCGATATGGCGAAAATTCCACCATTTTTGATGGGGAGAATCGCCCGGCGAATCCGAAACGAAAGAAGTAGGCCGGGTGTGATCTGAGAAGTTTTGAGGGTTTCCGTCGTCCGAATCGTGCGTTGTTGAGCGGCAAAATCTATTTTTATGTCTCTGGAGGGCGATGGTCTGCCCAAACGTCGAGACATATTCATAGATGGACATATATATAATATCGCTCTTTGGAACAGGGAGAGGAACATGCAGGCAGGCCCCTTTGATCTCGACAATGACCTGGCCTATGGGCAATGGCGTGAAGGCAAGCTGGAGGGCTATCCCGCTTCGGTGGCGGATCTGGTGGTGCCCATCGACGATCCTTTCGCGGTGACCGATGACGAGGCGGCGGCAGTGCTGGCGCGGGTGCAAAAAGCCAACATGGCGGTGTATGCCCTGTCCCATGGCGGCGGCGGGGTGCCTGCGATCAAGGCCCTGGGGGCGCGGTTCGGGCTGCATCGTCTGGATGCCCATCTGCAATCGGATTCGAGCTGCATCACGGCCCTGGAAGTGGCGGAGGAGGGCACGCGGACCCGCTACATCCCGTACACGAACCGACCGATCAAGTGGCATACGGATGGCTACTACAATCTCCCCGAGGAGCGCATCCGCGGCCTGATTCTGCATTGTGAACGGCCTGCCGCCAGCGGCGGCGCGAACGCGCTGATGGACCACGAGATCGCCTATATGCTGATTCGCGACGAGGACCCGGCCCTGATCCGCGCCCTGCAACGGCCTCGCGCTTTCGTGGTGCCGGCCAATGTGGAGAAGGGAGAGCAGATTCGCGGCGAACGGCCGAACCCGGTATTCTATGTGGACGAGGCAACCGGGACCCTGGGCATGAACTACTCCATGCGGAAACGCAACATGGCTTGGCGAGACGACGGGGCCACCCGGGCTGCCGTGGCTTTCCTGGAAGACCTGCTGAATGGCGAGTCCCCCTACATTTTCCGTCACCGCATGACAGCGGGCCAGGGACTGATCGGCAACAACGTGCTGCACGATCGCGAGGGGTTCGAGGACGATGATGGTGCCCCGGACGGGAAGAGGCTTATGTTTAGAGGCAGGTACTTGGACAGAATTTCTGATAAAAAACATTAATTGGAGGATGGGCGATGAGCCAAGGTGGACATGGCGAGGAAATGCGCGAACTGGAGGTTCTTCCGACCCCTTGGGCCAAGGAGGTGGCGCTTCAGGACCTGACTTTCGAGGGGGGATTCAAGATGCTGCGGCTGCGCATCAAGGAAAAGAAGCGGTTCACCGATCTGGAACTGGATCTCGATACGGCCAAACTACTGCGTGACCGTCTGGCCCTGTGGGTGGCTATACAGGAAGAGTCTCAGGCCACATAAATGCGCTCCAGGGCCGAGCGCGATAGATGGCCCCGGCGATCCTCGGCCTCGATATAATAGCGAATGTCGCCCAGCCCGGGAGGCAGGGGGGCGGTGTAATAGGCGGCGGAGACTCGGGCACCTGTCTGACTCTCGTAGGGTCCTTTTGTTGACATTTCAATGCGTTGTTCTTCATTCTTAACGCGAAGGACCAGGGTTACGCGGGCCAGGCCCGAGACATCGTGGACGAAGCTGTGCACGGTCCCCTGAGAGGCGGCGTCGCGCAGGCAGCCCTGCCCCCATGTTTTGCCGCCGGGATTTTCCGGCGTCACCCAGGGAGCAAATATGGTCGGGCCTGTGCGGTCTTCGAGGGCGTCGAGCGCCTTGTCCAACAGGGCCATGCCCCGGTTGGCCGCGTTGGTCACCTGTTGGTCCCAGACCTGCTGTCCGGTCCAGTACCAATAGCAACTCGTTTCGGCGGTCAGCATCAGGCGTTGCGCCTCGGCAAGGGCCGGGTGGTCCGGATGTTGATCCTCCAGGGTATGAACGGCATTTTGGAAGGCGGTCAGCACGGCCCAGGAATTGAGGTCCGGGGAATAGGGCTGATCGTAGCGGCTGAACCACTTCATGAATTGCGGGTCGCCGTTGTCGGCACCGGCCCAGGAACCGGGCTCGATGTGGATGGCGCGGCTCGGATCGGGGGGAAAGCGCTCCAGGTAGTCCTCGCTGGTGGTCAGTTCGAATCGCGGATCTTCCTGGAGCCAGCGGACCAACGCCCCGGTGTTGTGGTGATAGTAGCTGTCGGCCCCGCCGCCGTGATTGTCGCCGTCCGAATGGAGCAGGAAAAACGGCGGGTGCTTGGGGTCGAAGCCGCCGGTCTCCAGCAGCCGGTCATGAACCTGGCCCAACACGTCGGGATATTGCAAAGCCCCGAAGCCGCCCCGGGCATCCTCATTGCCGATGTAGCGCTCGGCGGGAATGGCGATGATCTTGTATTCGGTGCCGTCCCAGTCCTCGTACCTGACGTATTCGGGGCGCAACAGGGCGGGCGAAATCTGCGAACCGGCCCAGATGTTCTGGAGTTGGGTCCAGTCGTCCACCGGCGGATTGACCTGCTCCGCCGGATTGGGCGGCAGCATGCCTTCCTGGATACCGGCATAAGGGTAGTCCCGGCAGGCCCGGAAGCGATGGATGGAGTCGTAAATCACCGCTTCCACCCCGGCTTCCAGCAGCGCCGGAATCATGCGCACGTGAAAAGCCGTCTCGGGCGGAAACAGGACCCTGGACGCTTCGACGCCAAAAGTTTGACGGATCAACTCCCGATGCTGGCGGATCTGGCGCACGATATTGCGCCCGGGGATCAGCGGCATCAACGGATGGAAGAATCCGAAGGCGGAGAAGGCCATGCGGGGATGGCCGAGGGTGGTGCGGGCCTGGGCCATGGGGCGCAGGGCGTCGGTCCAGCCTCGAAAACGTCCGCCACACAGGCCCTCGCGGGCACAGCGGTCCAGTTGCTCGATCAATGAGCCGCTCCAACTGGTCGACAGGCCTCCATGGGGAAGGCCGCCCTCGATGTACTGGGCTACGGCGGCGGGCACGAAATCGGTATAGTTGCCACCCCGGGAGCCGAAAATGCCGTCCTTCTCGCCATCCCAGGCCTGCCGGTCGGTGGTGTTGTAGTACGGCTGATGCATGTGTTTGTGGATGCCGAAATAGAGCCTGGCGGTCGCCCCACCGGTGACCGGTGCCTTGCGGCGCGGCGCGGCAATCAATTGCAGGTCGCAAAACACCTTGATCCAGTCATCGCCCCCGGCCTGATCAATATCGGCCCGGGTGCAGCCCTCCACCTGGATGCGAATCGACCCGGCACGCAGCAGTCCGGCGGGAATTGTGGCCTCATAGGGCTGTCCGGCTTGCGTGCGGCGTTTTTTGCGCAGGGACTCGCCCTTGATCAGGTGCGTGCCGTTGGGGGCATGCAGAATCACCTGGGCGAAGGGAATCGGCCCATCGGCGGTGAAGGAAATTTCAAAGGCGGGGTTGGTGCCGTCGGATGCGCAAACAAGCCGCTCCGGTGCCGAAACCTGACGGAAGGCGCTGAATGGGGGCATGGAGGGGTCCTTCAGGGCGCGGGCGAGCTCAGGCTTCCTTGCACAGGTCCGCCATGGTGGTCAGTTTCAGCCAGAACCGCGTGCCGTTAACGGCTTCCCCGGACTGGCCCCCTCCCTTGTAGCGGACCATGCACTTTTCTTCGCCCCCTTTTTCCAAAGGCGACGTCAAGGTGGTGAGAACGCCACCCTTTTTGACATATCCCTTTGATTCGCTTATGCGAACATCTCGTATGACAACGTAGCTTTTGTTGGCCTTAACAAGCATCTCGACATCAGCTCCTTAAGCAGTATTGCGGATGGGGACTCCCCCTGGAACGGGTCAGCCGCCTTTCTTTTTGCCAAGCATTTTTGCCAGTTCCTCCTGTGACATGGCGGAGGGATCGAAAACCGGTTCCGGTTCGGCGGCCACCGGCGGTGGCGGCGCGGGTTCCGGTTTGGGCGGCGGCGGCGGCGCGGGCTTGGGGGCGGCGGGCGGCGGCGTCGGTTTGGGGGCCGGTTTGGGTTTGGGTTTCTTGGTGTCGGCTTTGGCCAGGGAGCCCAGGCGTTGCGCCAATTCAGCCTCGGCGGCGGCCTTGTCCTTGTCCTCCTGGCGCCGCATGGGGCCGGTGTAGTTCTTGTCATTGCGGCGGCGGCGGTCGGGGCCATTGTAATCCGGGGAGAGCACGAACTCCCGCGGGCGATCGACAATCTCCAGGATGCGGCCAAACAGTTGCTTGGTACTGAATGGCTTGACGATATATTCGGTGACGCCCGCGTCACGGGCTTCCAGCACCCGACGCCGTTCGGCCGAAGAGGTCACCATGACGATCGGCGTGTAGCGGTGCGGATTTTTCTCGTCGTTGCGGATGGCCTTGACCAGATCAATCCCGGTCATGGCGGCCAGATCGAACTCGGTAATGATGATATCCGGCTTGACCTTGCGCAACAGCCCCAACGCATTCTGGGCGTCGGTGGCCTCCCAGAAAGTGGTCACGCCCATGGTGCGCAGGGCGTCCTTCAGTAATACCCGCACATACCGGCTGTTTTCCACGATAAGGAAGGCCATATGCGCGAGATTTGCCCGCTGTGGGGTGTTCAGGGTATTTGAAGGCCGATTCCAAGCCTTCATGGGCCAATACTCCGTTTGGTGAGGGCCGCCAACAGATCCTGCTGCGAAATGGTGGGGCGTGTGCCCGGATCTGAACCCTCAGTCTGCGTGTGGTCTTGTTGACCCTTACTATCTCTGTTGAGAAGCGTGTTGAGAAGTTCTTTTTGGGAAACCGGGGCCTCTTTGTGGAGATTTTGTTTCGAAGAAGGGGGAGGCGTGGCGGGGGAATCGCTCTTTTTGCGGGATTTGGAAGAAGGAGGCTCATCTGGGTTGTCATCGGCCTGCGGCGCGCTGTCCGAATCCTCCGGGGAGTCCGCGTCCATCGACGATTCCGCCGCTTCGGCGTCCCAATCCTCGGAGTCGTCCGCTTGCCAGTCGTCCTCCGACTCACCCTGGGGGCTGCGACCAGGGCCGGGCCGGGCACGGGAGGGCGGGCCGCCGGAGCCGACCATGCGGACCGGTTGCACGGGAACGCCGGTGTCGTAGACGACCGTGGATTGCTGGGCCGCCGTCATGGCGTCACGGGGCGGCATTGTCGGGTCCGAAGCAGGAAAGTCGGGGCGTTCCAGTCCGGCCCAGGGAGAGGCCAATGTTGGCGGTGGCTCCGGCGGCGGTGCGGGCATATCGGGGGGGGCGGAATCTGGAAACAGTGTCTGTGCTTCCCGACTCAAAGTGTCCATGGCCGCAACCACTTGTTTTTCTTCCGGGTCGGCAGGTTCCTCGATCTCTTGCACGGGAGGCGCGGGCTGCGGCTCTGGCTGCGGCTTGGGTGCCGGTTTGGGGCGGGGTTTGGGCGGCTCCACGGCCATGTCGGTCCATTGCATGGCCTGACTGGGAACGCTATCTGATGGCGGCGGCGACTCCGGGCGCCGGGGCGGCGGTCGCCGAAGGGGCGGGGGGGGGGGCGGTAAATCCTCGTCCTCCGAGGATTCCGGGGTGTTGATCACCTGTTTGGGGCGCGGCTTGGGTTTAGGGGGGGCGGCCTTTTCCTGTATCCGCTCCAGGGTCCCTTTCCAGGGGGCCTCGATCAGCTTTTTCTGTTCCCGGCGGCGGTTTTCTCCCTGGTAATTGGACGGCTCACCCCGGCGGCGGTCGGGACCGAAATAGGGCTTGCTGTCCACAAAGGGGCGCAACTCTTTGAGAATCTGATTGATTCTTCCCATGGCCTTGGCCCCCGAAATGGGTTTGACCAAAAAGCCGTGGATACCGGCATCACGGGATTGATGGATCAGGTCGATGGAGACGTCGCGGCTGATTCCGATGATGATGGCAAAGCGGTTGGGAGAATTCCAATTGCTGCGGATTTTGCGGGCGAATTCCACTGTGTTCAGTTTCGGCGTTTCCATGTCGTAGATGACGAAAACCACCTGATCGACCCGCGTGATTTCCAGTTCACGTTGCGCGGTTCGATCATCTGAAACAAACAAGATCTTCTTGGCACCCGCCGCCTGCAGGATGTGCTTGAACGCCTGCCGGTCGTTGGCATTGCTGTCGGCAATAATGAAGATGCACTCGTTCAGGGTCACGAAATTGTTTCTTTTCTCGCGGACGGAGGCCCAATCGGGCTGTGGATCGACCAAAACGGAGGCCGCGATCAACTCCTCGGTTTTCGACGGTACTCCACACTAAATCCTGTAATATCACAAAGATATGACGAGACAAATAACATTATTGACGTGGTGAAAGTCTCACGCCTTGATTCAAAGGGATAATTTATAAGGGTTCCAATATGCAATGTCCGAATCCCGGGGAGAAAAGAGCCCGGTCCAGGGGACCGGGCGGAGTTACTCTTGAGGGACTATGACAGCATAGCCGGATTTCAAGGCTTGCGCTGTGAGCGCCATCACGGGTTGGGGCTTATAATTTGCCCTTTCTGACGGCTTCCTTGAAGGTTGACCGGTCTTCCTCACGCTCGAACATCAACATGAGCTTATATTGGCGCGCTCCGCTGGGATGCGTGGAGAGGCCGTCGAACTTGTAAGAAAAGTCTCCATGGACATAGGCATTAAGCCAGGAATCGAGTTCGTCCATTTTGCCGTTATAGGTAAAGGCTACTTGGTAGGGCAAATTCTTAGCCATGGTGTCATCATCCTTCCCAAAGGAAACCGGCCTGAGTAAAGACCATTGATCACACTATGACATAAAGAATATTACCTATTTCTTTACCACCAACCACAAGGCATGAATGATCCCCGGCAGCACGCCAAGCAGCGTCAGCAAAATATTGAGCCAGAAATGAAGACCAATACCAACGGTCAGGAAAGCGGCCAGCGGCGGCAGAAACAGGGCGAGGATGATGCGAATGATATCCATGGGATAATCCTTGTTGATCCAAAATGATGGCGCATTGAGTAGCCTCCCAGCGCGTGCGGATCAAGTCTCTCTGAAAAAAGAGTGGGGGAAGTCGTTGCCGTGGCGGGATGAGGCGGTTAAATTGAGCCTTCTTTGAGTCTTTCTCATTTCAGATCTGGAGGTTTCCATGGCCGATCAAGTGCGCGCCTCGCACATTCTTCTCATGTATGCGGGCTCGGCGCGGTCCACGGCAAAACGCAGCAAGGACGAAGCGTTGAAGGAAATTGAGTCCCTGAAGGCACAGTTGGCCGATGGGGCGGATTTCACCGAACTGGCCCTGGCCCATTCCGATTGCCCGTCCGGGCAGCAAGGCGGCGACCTGGGCCCCTTTACCCGTGGCGCCATGGTCAAGGCGTTCGAGGATGCGGCCTTCGCCCTCGACGTGAACGGGGTCAGCGACGTGGTGGAGACGGATTTCGGTTATCACCTGATCCAGCGCACCGCCTGAGCCCAGCAACCCCATGTCGGAAGCCAAACTGACAGCCCGGATTTGGGTGCAGGCCTGCATCCGGCGCTGTGGGGTTGACGCGATTCCGGCTGTCGTTGTCCGTTCCGGAGATCCAGAAGCGGGAGCCATTCTGATCAAGCTCAATATGCTGGATCACGGATGCACGGTCCTGTCCCAGGTCCGCACCTCCGAGGGTCAACGGGCCTGGATCCGTGGCACCGGGGCCGACCCGGTGCCCGAGACGGCGGCGGACGACTATATTTCACGCCAACTGCGCTACGACCCGGATATCTGGGTCGTGGAAATTGAAGACCGACAAGGCCGTCTGCCGTTCGAAGACCCGCTGCTTTAAGGTAGAAGGGTCAGCCCTCTACACCGGAAACAGTGACTTTGCCCACCGGAATGGCCGAGCGCCCGCCATCTACCACCACGATTCCACTGGGCGTGACATGGTGCTTTTTGGCGTCGGCTTCCAGGTCATAGCCAATGGTTTCGCCCGGAGCGACGACCACATTCTTGGCCAGGATGGCTCGCCGGACCTTGGCCCCGCGACCAATCTCGCAATTATCGAGAATGACGCAGTCGTCCACCTCGGCCCCTGAATGCACGCGCACAAAGCGGCTGAGCACCGAGTTCTGAACTCGCCCGCCGGACAGAATGCAGCCGCCGGACAGGATGCTGTCGATGGCCTGACCACGGCGGCCCTCGTCGTTGAACACCAGCTTGGCCGGCGGGTCGGCGTAGCTCGCCGTGCGCAGCGGCCATTCGCGGTTATAGAGATTCAGCGCCGGGTCGATGGAACGAAGGTCCATTTGGGCTTCGTAATAGGCATCCAGGGTTCCCACGTCGCGCCAGTAGTTTTCCTTGCCCTCGGGCTCGCCGGGAATCCGGTTCTTGCTGAAGTCATAGGCGTAAAGTCCACCCTTTTCGAGCAGCTTGGGCAGCACGTCATGGCCGAAATCGTGGCTGCTGTTCGGGTTGTCCATGTCCTGCTTCAGGGCCGCCATCAACACGTCGGTATTGAACACGTAGTTGCCCATGGAGGCGTAAATCTGATCCGGGCGACCGGGAATGGTCGGCGCGTCGGATTTCTTCTCGTGGAATCCCTTGATCCGCCCATCTTCCTCGGCCTCGATGACACCGAAGTCCTTGGCGAATTTTTTGTCGGTGGGAAGGGCGGCAATGGTCGCCACGGCCTTCCTGGCCACATGGAAGTTGATCATTTCGCGAATGTTCATGCGGTAGATATGATCCGCGCCGAAGACCACCACCACGTCCGGGTTGGCCTGTTCCAATAGGTTCATGTTCTGCGCGATGGCGTCGGCAGTGCCGCGATACCAAGTCTCGCTGGCCGAGCGCATCTGGGCCGGGACCGGGATGACGAACTGGTGACCCAGAGCGCCACCCAACTGCCAGCCTTCCGTCAGATGCTGGAGCAGCGACTGACTGCGGAACTGAATCAACACATAAATCGAATGGATGCCCGAGTTGATCAGATTGCTGAGGACGAAATCAACGATTCGGTATTTTCCGCCGAAGGGAACGGCCGGTTTGGCACGGTCCTTGGTCAGGGGGGAAAGCCGGGTGCCTTTGCCGCCGGCGAGAACGATGGCGAGAACTTTGACCTGCATGGGTTTCTGTGGCTCCGAGTGGTGTCGGCCGGGGAGGGTTTGTGTTCCAGGAAGGCTCAGGAGTCCCCCTTCACAGTGGGTGAAAGTGTAACATTTCCTCGGCGCGGGCGGTAGTCGGATTGCGGCCCAATTGGTTAAATTTTAGCGGCAGGCTTTAGTCGTCGGTCCTCGGGCGTTTGTGGGCAATGCCCTTGTGGCATTCGATGCAAGGCTTGCCTTGCTCCATCGCCGGTTTCATTTTTTCGCGGGAGCGTTGGCGCTGATTGTCGAAATCCATGTGCTGATAGGCGTGACAGTTCCGGCATTCACGGGAATTGTTGGATTCCATTTCGTGCCATACCCTTTCGGCCATTTCGAGGCGGTGTTCCTCGAATTTCTCCTTGGTGTCAACGGTGCCGATCAGGTGGTGATAAAGTTCACTGCTAGCCTTGATCTTGCGGATCAGCTTCGGAAACCAGGCCTTCGGCACATGGCAGTCGGCGCAGACGGCGATGACACCCGAGGGGTTCTTGAAGTGAATGGATTGGGTGTATTCCGCATAGACCGTGTCACGCATTTCATGGCAGGAGATACAGAACTCCAGTTCATTGGTCTGCTCCATGACATAATTGAAGCCGCCCAGGAACAGCACGCCGCCAAGACCCCCCAGAACAAAAATAAGGCTCCAGGCGAGCCGCCGGGCCGGGCGGGTGAGCCACGAAAAAAAGGATCGAAACATGGGGTCCTGCTTGAATTGGGGTGGGCATCAAACATGCCGCCTCCATCGGGGACGGAGGCGGCAGCTCAAAAAAAGGAAGTTTTATTCCTTGGGCAAATCACTGGCCATGTAGGCCAGGATGTCCAGGCTCACGTCAAGCGGCAGGGCCAGCATGGAAGGCATGGCTTCATTGGGTTGGCCGTACTGGATCTTATGCAGGATTTCCCAGGGATTGTCCGCAGTGAGGGCCCCGAGGGGGGCGGGCAGTTCCTTCGGCTTTTTGCCGTCCAGATCGTGGCATCCCGCACAGATGGTGTTGTAATAGGCCGCACCCTTGACGGCATCGCCTTTCACGGACTTGTCGGCCCCGATATGCTCTTCCATCTTGACGCTGTAATTGGTGACGAACAGGCTGATGTCTTCCATGTCGGTGGCCGACATCATGCCGCCCATGCCATGGGTCTCGTCCTGAATCGCCGCCACGACTTTCGCCGGATCACCCCCCGAGAGACTACGCAGGCCGCCGATGCCGGTCAGGTAGGAACCTTTGGCGTAGGCCCCATCCTTGCCGCGCAGGTCCCAGCCATGGCAGGACTTGCAGCGCCAGGTCACATCGCCTTTTTTCTTGGTGTTCGAGGCTGGCCAAGCCTTATGGATCTCGGCGGGCTTTTCGGCCCCGGTCACCGCGAACCATTTGTCGTATAGCTTGCCGCCGCGAGCGATTCGATAGGAGTCATCGGCAGAAGCGGGAAGAGGGGCGAGAAAAGCCGCGCCGCAAACCAATGCAACAGCCGCAGCGATCACCCGGACCATTGGGATTTTTAAGGGAGTAATATTTTCGTGCCGCCGAGTCCGCAATAACCCTGTGGGTTCTTCGCCAGATATTGCTGGTGATAGGTTTCGGCATAATAGAAGGCGGGCGCCTCAAGGATTTCGGTGGTGATGGCCGCGTATCCGGCCTTGGAAAGGGCGATTTGATAGCGGTCCCGACTGTCCATGGCCAAGGGCATCTGGTCCGCTTCGGTACAATAAATCCCGGAACGATATTGGGTGCCCCGATCATTACCCTGGGCCATGCCCTGGGTTGGATTATGGGATTCCCAAAACACCTTGAGCAGGCGTTCATAGGTGACCTGGGCCGGATCGAAGACCACCCGCACCACCTCATTGTGGCCGGTCATGCCGCTACAGACTTCCTCGTAAAGGGGATTTGGGGTGAACCCACCGGCGTAGCCCACGGCGGTGGTCCAGACTCCCGGCGTTTGCCAGAATTTGCGCTCGGCCCCCCAAAAGCAGCCCAGACCGAACATCGCCATTTTCAGGCCCTCGGGGAACGGCGGCAGAATCGGGTGACCCAGGACCACATGGAGATCGTCCACCGGCATGGCCTGAGAGCGGCCGGGCAGGGCTTCTTCCCGGGTCGGCAGTTCGAGCTTTCGGCGATTGATACTCCACATGGCCCTACATATGGGCCACCAGCCGCCAATCATCAAGAGGGAGTCAGGTCACCGCGGGAACAAAGAAATGGAATGCGGCTTGGCGAGCGGGGCCAAGGCTCGACCGGTGGCGGGCTTGGGGCCGAGCAACCATTTCAGTCCCTTCCACATGCGCGGCAGCAGGAAGGCGGCGCTCAAGAGGGTCAGCACGAGGAAAAACAGGAACGCCAGGGGCAGCAGCACCATGAGGCCAAGGCCGATGACCAATCCGATATCCTCAAGCAGCGACAGGCCCCAATTGCTGAACGGTTCCGGCGACATGTTGGCAAAGGCGCGGGTCCCGGCCTTGAGCAGATGGGACAGCCCGGCGATCATGCCGCCGCCCAGGAAGGCCATGCCCGTTACGAAGGACCCGGCATCGAGTCCCTGTACCGCACCGGCGGCCAGCAACGCCCCGGCGGGGATGCGGATGAAGGTATGGATGATATCCCACAGGCTGTCCAACCCGGGCACCTTGTCGGCGACGAATTCAATCAGATACAGGGTCAGGGCAAAGCCGAGGATGGTCGGGTCGGAGAGGATGTCCAGCGATTGGGGGAGAACGATCAGGCCGAACTTGTCCAACCCGCCCAGAATCAGCGCCGTACCATAGAGATTGATGCCGCTGCCCCAGGCCGCGCCCATCGCCAGAAAAAGTATCTCCATGAGTCCCATGTGGTCGCCTGTCCCATCCTTATTCACTGTTAAAAGGATGCGCTTCGCCCTCATTTCGCGCAAACGGAATGAAGACGGGTAATTCCGCACGGGCTAGCGGGGGCTCGATCTGTCTCTTTTCCGCCTTGCCGGGACCTGTTAAACAGGAGGCGTAACAAGACGGGGACCCCGACACATGCAGCCAGATGACCGCAGCCCGGCGCAAATTGCCGCCGGAGCCACCGCCGCCCGAATTCTGATCGAGATCGCGGCGGTGAATTTTCGTCCCGAGGAGCCCTATACCCTGACCGCCGGATGGGCCTCGCCGGTCTATGTGGACTGCCGCAAGCTGATTTCCTATCCCCGGGCACGGCGCAAGATCATTGATCTGGCGGTGCAGGCCATGGAAACGGATATCGGTCATGCGTCCATTGACGCGGTGGCCGGGGGCGAGACGGCCGGCATTCCCTATGCCGCCTGGATGGCCGAGTCCATGGGGTTGCCCATGCAGTACGTGCGCAAGAAACCCAAGGGGTTCGGACGCAATGCGCAGATCGAAGGCGACCTGATCGAGGGCCAGCGGGTGCTGCTGGTCGAGGATCTGGCCACCGACGGCGGCAGCAAGATCAACTTCGTCAATGCCCTGCGTTCGGCGGGGGCGACGGTCACCGACACCTTCGTGGTGTTTTTCTACAGCGTCTTTCCGGGAGCCTTGAAGACGCTCGACGAGGCAGGGGTGCGGCTGCATTACCTGGCCAACTGGCGGGACGTGTTGCAGGTGGCCGAAGCGGGGAACTATTTCTCCCAGGAGTCCATTGCAGGGGTGAAAGCCTTCCTGGAAGACCCCATCCAATGGTCGGCGGCCCATGGAGGGCGCGGCGCGGATGGACAGGGATGACCCAGCGCAAACTCATTTCGCTCATTGTTCTGAAGGTCGTGCTGCTGGCCGCCATCGGCTTTGCGGTGGCCGCCTCGGTGCTGTGATCCGGGGGGCTCGGCTGCTGCTGCTGGCGCTGCTGCTGTTTCCCCTGTGGGGCACGGCGGCGCGGGCCGACCTGCGGGACAGTCTGACCATCGGCCTGACGCAGTTTCCCTCGACTTTTCATCCGAGCATCGATTCCATGGCCGCCAAGTCCTACATTCTGGGCTTCACCCGGCGGCCGCTGACCACCCATGATGCGGACTGGTCGTTGGTCTGTCTGCTCTGTGAGTCGCTGCCGACCCTGGAGAATGGCGGCGCGGTGCGCGAGACCACCGCCGAGGGCAAGCCGGGGATCGCCGTGACCTATCGCTTACAGTCCCGGGCCACCTGGGGTGACGGGGTGCCGGTCACGGCGCGCGATGTGGCCTTCACCTGGGAAGTGGGCAGGCATCCCAAAAGCGGCGTCGGCAATCTGGAACTTTACCGCAGCATCGAGTCCATTGATCAAGTGGATGACAAGACCGTCACCTTCCACTTCAATAAAGTCAGCTTTGAATACAATGCCTTGAATGATTTCGAGCTGTTGCCGGAACATCTGGAGCGGAGCGCCTTCGAGGCCGACCCGGTGGCCTATCGCAAGACCACGACCTTTGATCGGGATACCACAAATCCGGGCCTTTATTTCGGCCCTTATCGCATCGCCGAGGTGGTGCCCGGCTCCCATGTGGTACTGCGTCCCAATCCCACATGGTTTGGCCCGCCGCCCGTCTTCCAACGCATCGTGGTGCGGGTGATCGGCAATACGGCGGCCCTGGAGGCCAATCTGCTTTCCGGGGCCGTGGACATGATCGCCGGGGAACTGGGGTTGAGCCTGGATCAGGCGCTGGCCTTCGAGAAGCGTCACGGCAGCAAATACCAGATTCTGT
This sequence comes from Magnetospira thiophila, assembly GCF_054657015.1. NCBI lineage: Bacteria > Pseudomonadati > Pseudomonadota > Alphaproteobacteria > Rhodospirillales > Thalassospiraceae > Magnetospira > Magnetospira thiophila. The sequence continues at coordinate 943,399 of NZ_BAAHXF010000002.1, read as the reverse complement.
ACAAGCCCGGGCTGATCTACGAGCATCTGGATGTGAATTTGGACAATCCCATCCTGGCCGACCCGCGACTCCGTAAGGCGCTGTTGATGGCCCTGGACCGGGAGTCTCTGAGCAGCCAATTGTTTGCCGGAAAACAGCCGGTGGCCGAGACCTCGGTCAGTCCGTTGGATTGGGTTCATGCGCCGGAGGTTCATGCCCCGGCCTATGATCCGCAAGCCGCTGCGGCGCTGTTCGATGCCGCCGGTTGGACCCTGGGCAAGGACGGCCTGCGCTATAACGATGCGGGCCAGCCCCTGCGTTTGGAGATCATGACCACCGCTGGCAACCGCTCCCGCGAACTGGTGGAGCAGGTGATCCAGGCGCAATGGAAGCAGGCCGGGGTCGATCTGCAAATCCGCAACCAGCCCGCCCGGGTGTTTTTCGGCGAGACGGTGACCTATCGCAAGTTCCCCGGTCTGGCCATGTTCGCCTGGATCTCGGCCCCGGAGAACGTGCCCCGCTCAACCCTGCATTCGGACCATATCCCGAGCGAGGCCAACAATTGGGCCGGGCAGAACTACATGGGGTACAAGAATCCGGAAATGGACCGCCTGCTGGAAGCCATGGAAGTGGAACTGGACCGCGACAAACGCCGCGCCCTGTGGCACCGGTTCCAGGAAATCTACGCCGAGGACCTCCCCGTCCTCCCCCTCTATTTCCGCGCCAACGCCCACATCCTGCCGAAATGGATGACCGGCCTCAAGCCCACCGGCCACATGGCGCCATCGAGTCTTTGGGTCGAGGCCTGGGGCGTGGGGGGGAAGTGAGGTGGGGACTATATTGATATCAAACAAGAACCTTATCCTGAGCCGCGATCGGAGATCGCGTGTCGAAGGATCGGCTATCTACATTTGCTGCCGGGCGTGACGAAGCCAGCTCCCCTTGTACAGACCCTAATCGCGCCCCCGCAAACCCTCAAAACGGATTGAGGTGCTTTTCCTTGGTGTAATGGAGGTAGCCGACGTTGGCTCCGGCGCGCAGGCCGACGCCGGTGCGGATGGGGGCCAGGATGATGCCGCTGGATTCTTGGTAGTTGAGGCCGACGCCGCCGACCACATAGAGGCTGCCGTCGACACCGGGGAAGCGCTGGAACAGCTCTTCCGGGTCGCTCAGGTGATAGATCAGGGTGAACACCTTGGAGGCATTGCCGCCCCAGTCGAAGCCCAGGGAGGGCCCTTGCCAGTAGAGCTTGCGATTGATGCCGCTGCGGGTCTGTAGCTCGCCCTCGCCGTAGCGTGCGCCGACGAAAAAGGCGCCGCTGGCTTCCTCGCCGACAATGATGGCATTGGGTTTGCCATGATCGGCAAAGGCTTTTTCAATGACGCTGGCCAGACCTTCGCTGGTTTCGCCGAAGAAGTTCTTGGCCGCGTCGAGCACCTCGTTTTTCTCGTAGCCGTCGTCTTCGGCGGCTTGGGCTGAGAGGGGAGCCAGGGCGAACAAGGCGAAAAAAAGGACGGCAAAAGGGCGAATGAAAGACATCTGGGCGCACTCCAAAAAAAAGGCCTGACGGAGTGTAATCCGTCAGGCCTCATATTGCCATCATGCAGAAGCGCTACATGACGATCCGCTCCGGCCCCATCAACAGGGTCGGCAACCAGGTGGAGATCGCCGGTATGTAGGTGACCATCACCAGGAACACCAACAGGATCATCAGCCAGGGCAGGGCGGCTCGGACCACCCATAGGATGGACTGATTGGTGATCCCCGCAGTGACAAACAGGTTGAGGCCCACCGGTGGGGTGATCATGCCAATTTCCATGTTCACCACCATGATGATGCCCAGATGGATCGGATCAATGCCCAGCTTCATGGCGATGGGGAACAGGATCGGCGCCATGATCAGCAGAATGGCCGAGGGCTCCATGAAGTTACCCGCCATCAGCAGCAGCAGGTTGACCACGATGAGGAACGACCACCATTCGAAACCGGCCGAGATGATCATCGCGGTGATTTCATGGGGAATGCGTTCGGTGGTCAGCACAAAGGCGAACAGCATGGCGTTGGAGATGATGAACAACAGCATGATGGAGACCTTGGCGGCGTCCAAAATCGTATGCACCACATCCTTGTGGGTGAATATTTCAAGGGCCAAATGCAACGGATTGCGGCGCGGCTCACCCTTTTTCAGCGGGCCGATGTCGCGATAGACAAAGACGGCAATGATATAGGCATAGACCGCCGCTACCGCCGCCGCTTCGGTCGGTGTGAACACGCCACCGTAGATCCCCCCCAGAATAATGACGATCAACATCAGGCCCCAAACCGCATCCATGAAGGAGGCAACAAATTCCTTGAGCGTCGGCATGGGTTGCTTGGGCAGATTCTTGAGTCTGGCCCGGATGTAAATGGCGATCATCAGCATGATTCCGGCCAAAAGCCCGGGGATCACGCCAGCCAGGAACATGCGCCCGACCGACACATCGGTGGCGGCCGAATAAACGACCATGACGATGGACGGCGGAATGAGAATGCCCAAGGTCCCGGCGTTGGAAATCACGCCAGCGGCAAAGGATTTCGGATAGCCCGACTGCACCATACCGCCAATGACAATGGAGCCGATGGCGGCCACGGTGGCGGGCGAGGAGCCGGACACGGCGGCGAACAACATGCAGGCCATCACCGAGGCCATGGCCAGACCGCCGCGCATATGGCCAACCGAGTTGATGGCGAAGCGGATCAGGCGCCGGGCCACGCCGCCGGTCGATAGGAATGCCGACGACAGGACAAAGAACGGAATGGCCAGCAGGGTGTAATGGTGCATGGTGTCGAAGATGCGGGCGGCCAGGGTACCCAGATCATCCTGACCAAAGAACATGATGGTCAAGATTGAGGACAAGCCGAGGGCGACGGCGATCGGAGCCCCGATGAGAATCAGCACAAACAGGGCGACGAAGAGGAAGGTAATGGTCATTGCCCGTTCTCCTCTCCGGCTTTTTTGGCGAACTGTTTGAGTGCTTCTTCGCTCTCGTTGCCGAGCAGGGTGGTGTCCTGGTAGGTCAGGATGCGCCAACCGGCGACCAGAAACCGCCAAAAGGCCAACCCGAAGCCGAAGAGCAGCACGGAATAAGGCACCTCCAAGGGCAGCTTGAGATCTTCGGATTCCATCTCGACCATGTTGTAGAGTTCGAGTTGGGTCCAACCGCCATAGGCCAGCATGCCGCAATAGGCGAGACCGGCGACAATGGCGATGAGTGCCATGATCCGTTGTCCGGTGGCGGGGAACAGGCGAATGAAGGCATCCACACCGATATGGCTGTGCACCCGGATGCCGTAACCGATTCCCATGATCACCAGCCAGGCGAACAGGAAGGTCACCAATTCCAAGGCCCAAATGAAGCCCGATGAGAACACGTAGCGGAGCACGACCTGGATGAACGTGACCAGAGTCATGGCGGCCAGCAGAAGAGCCAGAAAGCCCTCCTCGACCTGATGCAGGACGTCGATGACCTTTTTCATGGCGATAAAGAAACGGCCCGCTCTTTCGAACGGGCCGCATCCCTCTGTTTTACATGTTGGAAGCGTCGGCGGCGGCGAGGAGGTCACGGCCGATTTCGTCGGCGAACTTATCCCAGACCGGCTTCATGGCCGCTTTCCAGGCTGCCCGTTGTTCGGGCGTCAGTTCCCGGACCACGGTCCCGGCGTCGATGATCTTCTGCTTGTTGGCCAACTCCAGGGCGTTGGTGCTGGCGTTCTGCTCGGCGGTGACTTCCGCCATGATCTTTTCCAACTGCGTCCGGATGTCTTCCGGCAGACCCATCCAGAAACGCTTGGACACGATCACCGCGTAATCGAGCACGCCGTGGTCAGTGGCGGTAATGCCATCCTGCACTTCGTAGAACTTCTTGGTGTAGATGTTTGACCAAGTGTTTTCCTGACCGTCCACGACGCCGGTTTGCAGGCCGCCGTACACTTCGGCGAAGGCCATCTTCTGCGGCACCGCGTTCAGTTGTTCAAACTGGGCGACCAGCACGTCGGACTGTTGCACGCGGAATTTCAGACCCTTGGCATCTTCCGGCAGCAGCAACGGCTTCTTGGCCGACATCTGCTTCATCCCGGAATGCCAGTAGGCGAGGCCCAGAATACCCTTGTTTTCCATGGAGTTGAGGATATCCTGGCCGGCCGGGGAAGCTTGGAACTTATCCACCGCAGCCAGATTGTCGAACAGGAACGGCAGATCGTAAATACGGAACTTCTTGGTGATGCTCTCGAATTTGGACAGGGACGGGGCACCCATCTGTACCGAGCTGCCCTTGATCAATTCGATCATCAGCTTGTCATCGTCAAACAACTGCGATCCGGGGAAGAGTTCGACCTTGACCTTGCCTTTCATTTCTTCGTTCACCCGATCGGTGAAGGCTACAGCGGCCAGATTCTTCGGATGCTGTCCCGAGGTGACAATGGAAAACTTGATGACGATTTCTTCAGCGCTGACCGGCGCAGGGGCGCTCAGCATGAAGGTGGCGGCCGCCAGGGCGGCAATTCCGGTGGTAAAAAGACGCATCATTAAACTCCCTATCATTTTCATTATCCCAATACGGTTGATCCGTCAGGGCGCCGAATTGTTCTTCTTTTTCCTCGGCGCGATCCGGCGGGGTCTCGCGTCGACGGTGGCTTCGCAAAGGCGGTGCCAGTTCAATTGGTCAATAGATTAGCAGGCAATTGACAAAAAATCTTCATATTTCCCCAGTCGATTAGACTGAAAAACAGAATGATTGTGGAGAATTGCAGTGGAAGCCGATGGGTGGGTTTCCGCCTGTTTTGGGCGCTCAATGGATGAAAATCCGCCCATTCGTGTCAGGTGCTGCGTTTCGCATGTGTCTTATGCAGGGGCGTCATGCGTGAAGGGACATGGACCGATCAGATATCTTTCTGTATATATCAGAAAAGTCTTATATGCGAATATTCATACCGGCTGTTGGGTCGCACCGCAGCCGATTTTTTTTGGCGGGGTTTATGTTCGAGTTTCATATACGCAAGGCGGTTTCCCTAAAAGCAGATCTCCTATCCGGATTGACTGTGGCGCTGGCACTGGTGCCCGAGGCGGTGGCTTTTGCTTTCGTGGCGGGAGTCAATCCACTGACCGGTCTCTATGCGGCATTCATGGTGGGGCTGATCACCGCCGTCTTGGGGGGGCGGCCGGGGATGATCTCCGGGGCCACTGGGGCCCTGGCGGTGGTTATGGTGAGCCTAGTGGCAGATCACGGGGTGGAATATTTATTCGCCACCGTGGTGCTGATGGGCATTTTGCAGACCTTGGCCGGAATGCTGCGATTGGGAAAATATATCCGCATGGTGCCGCATCAAGTGATGTTGGGATTCGTCAACGGCCTGGCTATTGTGATTTTTCTCGCGCAACTCAAGCAATTTCAGATTGTCCTGCCGGACGGTGGCATGGCCTGGATGTCCGGCGAGGCGCTTTACGTGATGCTGGGGTTAGTTGCCCTGGCCATGGGGATTATTCATTTTCTGCCGCGTCTGACTGGAGCCATTCCGGCTCCTTTGGTGGCTATCCTGGCGGTGACCGGCGTGGTGGTTCTGCTCGGATTGGAAACACGCACGGTCGGTGACATGGCCTCTATTGCCGGTGGTTTGCCGACATTTCATTTGCCTCTGGTGCCCTGGACCTGGGACACCCTGACCATCATTTTCCCCTATGCGGCGATCCTGGCCGCCATCGGGTTGATCGAGAGCCTGTTGACTCTGACGGTGATTGACGAAATCACCGATACCCGGGGCCAGGGAAACCGGGAATGTATCGGCCAGGGCACCGCCAATGTGGTGACCGGCCTGTTCGGCGGCATGGGCGGATGCGCCATGATCGGGCAAAGCATGATCAACGTGAATTCGGGCGGTCGGGGCCGCGCCTCGGGCATTTCCGCCGCGATTTTTTTGCTCGGCTTCATCCTGTTCGCCTCCGAGATGATCGAGATGATCCCACTGGCGGCCCTGGTCGGGGTGATGATGATGGTCGTCCTGGGGACCTTCGAGTGGTCCAGCTTCCGCATTCTGCACAAAATTCCGCGTGCCGACGCCTTTGTGCTGATCTTGGTGTCCGGGGTGACGGTATTCACGGATTTGGCCGTAGCGGTGGTGGTCGGGGTGATTGTCTCGGCGCTGGTCTATGCCTGGGGCAATGCAACACGGATTCAGGCGAAATGTGCCCGGGATGGTCTGGGTAACAAGGTCTATTCCATTGAGGGGCCGTTGTTTTTCGGCTCGGTGACGGCTTTTCGGGATCTGTTCGATCCAGAGAATGATACCGATGACGTGGTGGTGGATTTCCGGCTGTCGCGGGTGGTTGATCATTCCGGCCTGGAAGCCATCGACACCCTGGCCGAACGCTATACCCGGCGCGGCAAGCGCCTGCATATCAAGCATCTCAGCCCTGAATGCCGCGATCTTCTTCGCCGGGCGAAGGATCTGGTGGAGGTCAATGTGATTGAAGACCCTGTATATCGGGTTGCGGCATAAAAAATAAAAAAGGGAGCGCCGGGCTCCCTTTTTCAATGGACGTGTAGTGATAGGAGCTATTCCGGCGGCAGCTCCCGGTTCATGCTGACCCGCTTGTGCAACGGGATAAACTCGCGCTGGACCTCGCCGATATAGAGCTGACGGGGGCGCCCGATTTTCTGCGTCGGGTCCTCGATCATCTCGTTCCACTGGGCCACCCAGCCGACGGTACGGGCGAGGGCGAACAGCACCGTATACATGGAAACCGGGATGTTCATCGCCTTGAAGATGATACCCGAATAGAAGTCCACGTTGGGGAACAGCTTCTTGTCGACGAAATACTCGTCCTCCAGGGCAATGCGCTCCAGTTCCATGGCCAGATCGAGCAGCGGCTCGTTGGCGATGCCCAATTCGTCGAGCACCTCGTGACAGGTCTTTTGCATGACCGTCGCCCGCGGATCGTAGTTCTTGTAGACCCGGTGTCCGAAGCCCATGAGCCGGAACGGGTCGTCCTTGTCCTTGGCCCGTTTAATGTATTCCGGGATGTTATCCTTGTGACCGATTTCGTTGAGCATTTTCAACACGGCCTCGTTGGCACCGCCGTGCGCCGGACCCCACAGGGAGGCGATGCCCGCCGCGATACAGGCGAACGGATTGGCCCCCGAGGAACCGGCCAGACGGACGGTGGAGGTGGAGGCGTTCTGTTCGTGATCGGCATGCAGGATCAGGATGCGGTCCATGGCCCGGGCCAGCACCGGATTGACCATGTATTCCTCGCAGGGCACCGCATACATCATCTGTAGGAAGTTTTCCGCATAGGACAGGTTGTTCTTCGGATAGATGAACGGTTGTCCAATGGAATACTTGTAGGCCCAGGCGGCAATGGTCGGCACCTTGGCGATCATCCGATAGGAAGCGATCAGGCGATGCCGGGGATCGGTGATGTCGGTGCTGTCGTGATAGAACGAGGATAAGGCTCCCATGATGCCGACCATGACGGCCATGGGATGGCTGTCACGCCGGAAGCCGCTATAAAACTTGTGCAGCTGTTCGTGGATCATCGAATGGTGGGTGATGTCCGACTCGAACTTGGCCTTCTGCGGCGGGTTGGGCAGGTCGCCATAGAGCAGCAGGTAAGCCACTTCCATGAAATCCGAATGCTCGGCCAGATCGGCGATGTCATAGCCCCGGTGGCGCAGAATGCCCGCTTCACCGTCGATGTAGGTGATGCTGGATTCGCAGCTGCCGGTGGAGGTGAAGCCCGGATCGTAGGTGAACATGCCGGTTTCAGCGTACAGGCGGCGCAGGTCGATCACATCCGGTCCGGTCGTGCCTGAAATAACGGGAAATTCCCAGACTTTGCCGGTGCGATTGTCCGTCATCGTGACGGTCTTTTTGTTTTTCTCACTCATAAACACTTCTCCTCAAGCAGTCGGCCGCGACCTTGTGGACGGTCTGTGCGCGGCTGTCGATGGGTGGGGATCGACCCCATAATCTCATGTGGCGCCTCTGGCATCTTCCAGACGCGCCAGGACTTCTTCCCTGCCTAAAATTTCCATGACCTCGAAAATCGGTGGCGAGACATTGGTGCCAGTCAAGGCGGCACGCAAAGGCTGTGCCGCCTTACCCAATTTGAGGTCGTTTTTTTCTGCAAACTGCCGGGCCTCGGCTTCCAGGTCATCCCGGGTCCAGGGGCAGTCGGCCAGTGATTCACTCAAGTGCTTCAACACATTCAATCCCGCCGCATCGAGGATTTTGGTTGCCTTGTCGGTCATCATCAAGGGCCGTGGTTGGACATAGAATAGCGCGCTTTCTGCCAGTTCGACCAGCGTTTTGGCGCGCTCCTTGAGTGAGGGCATGCCCCGCAGCAGCCGGGCGCGGGCCGTGTCATCCAAGGGGCCGCCGATTTGTGCCGCCAGCCGGGGGGCCAGCAGGTCGACCAACCTGTGATCCTCCGTGTGGCGGATGTAATGGCCGTTGAGAACGGTCAGCTTTTCCATGTCGAAGCGGGCGGCGGCACGACCGACGTTCTCCAGGTTGAACCATTCGATGGCCTGTTCGGTGCTGAAAATTTCGTCATCCCCGTGACTCCAGCCCAGGCGCAGCAGGTAATTGCGCATGGCTTCGGGCAGGAATCCCATATCCCGATAAACTTCGGCGCCCACGGCCCCGTGGCGCTTCGACATTTTCTTGCCGTCCGGACCATGGATCAGCGACTGATGGGCGAAGGCGGGCGGCGTCCAGTCCAGGGCCTGATAGAGTTGCAACTGGCGGAAGGTATTGGTCAGGTGGTCGTCGCCGCGAATGACATGGGTGACCCCCATGTCGTGGTCGTCCACCACCACCGCCAGCATGTAGGTCGGCGTACCGTCGGCGCGCAGCAGGACCATGTCGTCCATTTGCGCATTGGCGGTGCGGACTTCGCCCTGAATCAGGTCCTGGACCACAGTCTCGCCGTCGCGCGGGGACTTCAGGCGAATCACCGGCGGCACGTCCTGGGGCACGGTCGCCGGGTCCGCGTCACGCCATTTGGGATCGAAATAGCCGGACCGGCCTTCGGCACGGGCGGCCTCGCGCATGGCGGTCAGTTCCTCGGGCGTCCAATAGCAGTAATAGGCCTTGCCCGCAGCCAGCAGTTGCCGGGCCACTTCCGCATGACGATCGGCCCGGCTGAACTGGAACAGGACCTCGCCGTCCCAGTCCAGACCGAGCCAGCGCAGCCCGTCGAAAATGGCTTCCACCGCTTCCGGTTTGGAGCGTTCGCGGTCGGTATCCTCAATGCGCAATTGAAAGCGTCCGCCGTGATGGCGGGCGAACAGCCAGTTGAATAGAGCCGTGCGCGCTCCCCCGATGTGCAGGAAGCCGGTGGGCGAGGGGGCAAAACGGGTAACGACCTGCATGGGCAATTCTGCTAGATTCCGTTGTCTGAGACAGCTATGTAGCACATTCTTCGCATGCGCAGCAAAGATTTACGGATGTTGATGCGTCACCTTTGAGCGACAAAGTGAGATTCTGGGGATGTTTCGGCCCGGCGGCAGTCTGGAAGGGTTCTTCGAGGAGCGGGAACGCTGGCCATTGTGGCTGCCGGTGCTGCTGGGGGTCGGGATTGCCGTTTATTTTTCCCTGCGCCACGAGCCCCCGTGGTGGCTGGGGCTGGCGCTGCTCCTGCCGTTGATCCTGGTCACCCGGCTGCTCTGGGAGCGGCAGGGCGGGCGGATCGCCGGTCTGATTCTGCTTACTCTGGCGTTGGGTTTCGCGGTGGCCCAGGCGCGGACCTCCTTGGTCGCCGCCACCGTTCTCGAACAGCGTCACGGCCCGGCCACGGTGGCCGGTCGGGTGCTTCAGGTGGAGGCCCTGCCCAAGGAAGTGCGGGTGACCTTGGAACGGTTGCGGATCAATCGGTTGAGCGCCGACCGGACGCCGGAAAAAGTCCGCATCCGCCTGCGCGGGACGCAGCCCGACCTGGCTCCCGGAGACTGGATTCAGGTTCCGGCCATGCTGTTGCCGCCCCCCCCGCCGACCCTGCCGGGTGGCTTTGATTTTCAACGCAAAGCCTATTTCGAGGGTTTGGGAGCGGTTGGATATGGACTGGGAACGGCGGAAATCACCGCCCATGACCCGGCGACCGGATTAGCCGCCTATGGCACGGCCCTGTCCTCCCTGCGCTATCACCTGGGCGCGCGCATTCGGGCGGCGTTGCCGGATTCCACCATCGGCGGCGTGGCGGCGGCGCTGATGACCGGTGACCGGGCGGCGATTCCCGACTCCGCCATGCAGGCCATGCGCGATGCCGGTTTGGCCCATTTGTTGGCCATTTCGGGGTTGCATGTGGGGTTGGTGGCGGGGTTGGTGTTTTTCGCCTTGCGCGCTGTCCTGGCCTTGCTGCCGGTGGTGGCGCTGCGGTTTCCGGTCAAAAAATGGGCCGCCGTGGCGGCGATTCTGGTGGCCTTCGGCTACGCCCAGATGACCGGCGCGACGGTGCCCACCCAGCGCGCCTTCTTGATGGTCGGGCTGGTTCTGTTGGGGGTGCTGGTGGATCGACAGGGGCTCTCCATGCGCGGGTTGGCCTGGGCGGCGTCGGTGGTGTTGCTGGTGCAGCCGGAATCCCTGCTCGGGCCGAGTTTTCAGATGTCCTTTGCCGCCGTCCTGGCGCTGGTGGCGGTCTATGAACAAGCCGGGCGAAGGCTCGCGGCGGCGCGCCGGAATTTCGGCGGTTTGTGGTCGGGGCCGCTGCTCTATCTGGCCGCCGTGTCGCTGACCACTCTGGTTGCCGGGCTGGCGACGGCACCCTTCGCCATCCATCATTTTCACCGCATGGCCAGCTTCGGTCTGCTGGCCAATCTGGCGGCGGTGCCGATGACGGCCCTGTGGATCATGCCTTGGGCGTTGCTGGCCTACCTCCTGGCTCCCCTGGGCGGTGAGAGTCTGGCCCTTGTACCCATGGGCTGGGGCATTGAGGGGGTGGTGCGCGTGGCCCAGACGGTGGCGGGCATGGAGGGCGCGGTGATGCTGTTTCCCGGGCTGCCCGGCTGGGGGGTGGCCGCCGTCTCCCTGGGTGGCATCTGGCTTTGTCTGTGGCGGCGGCGCTGGCGCTATCTGGGGATCATCGGGTTGCTCATCGGCGGCGTCGCCCTGTCCCACATGCCGCCGCCGGACATTCTGGTCGATGGCGACGGGAAACTGATGGCGGCCCGCCTGCCCGACGGGCGGTTGGCCTTTTCCAGTCTGCGCGGCGGCAGTTTTCAGCGTGAGAACTGGATGAATCGGGAAGCGGTGGCAACGGCGGTGTCCTGGCGCGGGTTCACCCCGGACCCGCAGGCGGCCCTGTCCTGTGATCCCCTGGGCTGCATTCTGCACCGGCAGGGTCTGGTGGTGGCCCTGGTTCGCGAGACCGATGCCCTGGAGGATGATTGCCGGGCGGCGGATCTGGTGGTCAGCAGCCAGCCGGTGCGCGGGCGCTGCCCGTCGGCGCGATTGGTGATCGACCGTTTCGATCTGTGGCGCGGCGGCAGTCATGCCCTATGGCTGCATCCCGACGGCACCATCCGGGTGGAAAGCGTCAACGGACAGCGGGGCGACCGACCCTGGGTTCTGCGACCCGATAAAATCAAGAAACCGACCACGGCCGCCACCGGTTCAACGGAAGGTCAAGGATTCTAGAGCCTCGTGAGTCAAATATGACGCACGATGCTCTAACAGTTTGCTGAAAAAGCCGTTTTTCAGTGTCCCGCCTCGCCCTTCGACAGGCTCAGGGTGAGACTAACGCATTGAAATATTGAATGTCCTCATGCTGAGCTTGTGAAGCATGAGCTTGTCGAAGCATGTGTCGCCCCATCCGCCAAATCTGACTTTTTCAGCAAGCTGTTCCAAAGAATTTTGATTGCCCTCGCCGGGCGCCGCCTCCGGCGGCTTGGCTGCTCGCTCAATGCGCGCCGCTCTAGTACTGGCGCAGCAGACCCACCAGCTTGCCCTGAATCTGCACCTGATCGGGGCCGTAGATCCGCGTTTCGTAGCGCGCGTTGGCCGGTTCCAGGGCGATGGAGTGGCCTTTCTTGCGCAGCCGCTTGAGCGTCACTTCCTGATTGTCCACCAGGGCGACCACGATGTCTCCGGTTTCGGCGGCATTGCATTGCTGAATGATCACCGTATCGCCATCCAGAATACCCGCCTCGACCATGGAATCTCCATCCACTTCCAGGGTGTAATGGTCGCCGCGCCCCTGGGCCAGCAGTCCAGCCGGCACATCGACCGCGCTGCTGGGGTCGCGCAGGGCCTCAATGGGGGTTCCGGCGGCGATCCGTCCGTACAGGGGCAGACGCACGATGTCGTCGGACGGGCGGGCCGGCTCGGAACCGAGAATGCGGAAGTCGGCCTGGATGACTTTGGGGGCAAAGGCATCGCGGGTCTTGGCGGGTGCCGGGGGCAGGGCGTCGTCCATGTTTTCCGGCAGCTTGACGACCTCCAGGGCCCGCGCCCGATGGGGCAGGCGGCGGATGAATCCACGCTCCTCCAGGCCGGTGATCAGGCGGTGAATGCCGGACTTCGAGGCCAAATTCAGGGCATCCTTCATTTCGTCATAGGACGGTGAAACGCCGCTTTCGCGCAGGCGGGAATCGATGAAGGTGAGAAGTTCGTACTGTTTCTTGGTCAACATTCTCGCGGGTTCCTGTTAAGCGGGGCCACAAAATGGGAACAAAGGCCAAATCCTGCTGTTGTTCTACTTTGGTTCCCGCCTTGAGTCAAGGCTTCTCTGTTCCCGCTCCGCCGAAAGAGGTACCCTGGAAATGGGATACGCCGCAGAGGATGAAATCACATGCAATGGATACCACGGCTTCTCGTTCTGGGCACGCTGTTGGCGGGGGTCTGGGGGCTGGCGGCCTGTGCCGAGGACCCGGCCCCCGGGGTCCTGGAATCCCGTCATTGCATGGCCGTGTTGAACTTCCTCAATCGCGATCTGGGCGAGACCACAGCGGAACAGCCAAAAATCTGGGAGGGCGACGGCACGCGCAATATCTCCATCCCTTACAAGGTCGCGGTGGTCAACGAACGGGCTCTGAGTCCGACCGTGCAACGGGATGTGATTCTGTGCCGATATGCCCTGGAGCCGCGCAACAAATCTCTGGTGGTGGAGCTGGTGGCGATCCGTCAACGGGGGGTGGATTTGAGCGCCGAACAAATGCGGGTGGTCAACATCGCCATGCGGGTTTTCCGCTAACCGTTGTTCAACAAGATGATCTCGACCCGGTCTCCGGCCTTGGCCGGTTGGGCGAAGGGCGGGCGCACCACCAGACAATCGGCGCGGGCGAACAGGGCCAGCATGGCGCTGTCCTGCTTGTCGAAGGGATTGACGATCGGCGTGCCGTCCCGTTCCCGATACAGGTCGGCTCGTAGATAGTCCTGCCGCCGGTCGTTCTCCGGCAGGTCGCAACCCAGGACGGCGGTTTCCCGGGGCGTCGTGCCAGGGGGCAGGCCCTGCATCTTTTCCAGCGCCGGTTTGAGAAACAGCACCGAGGTGACGCCGGCGGACACCGGATTGCCGGGCAACCCCAGAACCGCCGTGTTGCCCACATGACCGAAAATCAACGGCTTGCCCGGGCGCATGGCGACCTTGTGAAAACCGAGATTGAAGCCGCGTTCGGTCAGTCCCTTGACCACCAGATCGTGATCGCCCACCGAGGCCCCGCCGAGGGTGACCAGCAGGTCCGCCCGCTCGGCTCCGGCCAGCAGGGAATCCAGGGCCTCCAGGCTGTCGCGGGCGATCCCCAGGTCCAGCGGGTCGCCGCCCAGTTCGCGCACGAAGGCGGCCAGGGCGAGACTGTTGGAGCTGATAATCTGACTCGGCCCCAGGGGGTCGCCGGGCATCACCAGTTCATCACCGGTGGCCAGGATGGCGACTCGGGGGCGCCGGACCACCCGCAGCCAGGGCAGATTCATGGCCGCGCACAGGCCGATGTCGCGAGAACTCAGCCGATGACCGGACCGCAGCAACACCTTGCCCGCCGTGAAATCCAGCCCGGCCGGACGGACGAATTTGCCCGGGGCGTAGGGCTCTTTGATTAAAACCCGGTCGCCTTCGCGGGCGGTGTCTTCTTGCATAACCACCGCGTCGGCACCAGCAGGGATTGGCGCGCCGGTGAAAATACGCACGCATTCACCCTCGGTGACGGCGGCTTCAAAGGTGCCCCCTGCTGGCGCGGCGCCAATGCAGTTCAGAACCGCAGGTATGGTACGCAAATCGCAGGCCCGCACGGCATATCCGTCCATGGCCGAGACGGCCAGCGGCGGCTGCGTCAGGCGGGCCGACACATCCTCGGCCAGGATGCGCCCGACCGCATCGGCCACGGAGACGGTCTCCGACGAGAGTGTTTCGATTCCGCAAAGAATTTTATCCAGTGCTTCCGCTACCGAAATCATTTCATGCAGCCTCATAGGTGCCGGACTTGCCCCCGGCCTTGTGGGTCAGACGGATATCGGTAATCCGCATGCCTTTGTCCACCGCCTTGCACATGTCGTATACGGTGAGGGCGGCGACGGACACGGCGGTCAGGGCTTCCATCTCGACACCGGTCTTGCCGGTCAGTTTGCAGGTGGCGCGGATGACCACGGCGTTGTCGGCCAGGTCGCAACTCAGGTCCACTTTCACCGAGGTCAGGGCCAGCGGGTGGCACAACGGGATCAACTCCGGGGTCCGTTTGGCCCCCATGATGCCAGCCAATTGGGCGACGCCGAGCACGTCACCTTTTTTGAACCCTTCGCCCTGAATCAGATCCATGGTCTGTTGGGAGACCAGGACACGTCCTTCGGCGGTCGCCGTCCGTTCGCTGTCCATTTTTTTGGACACATCGACCATCAGCGCATTGCCGTGGGCGTCAAAATGGGTGAAATCCGCCATTTATGGAGCTTTCATGGGAGAGAGAAGGGCGCGGGTCGCGGCTGCCACATCCGGTTGACGCATCAGGGATTCGCCAATCAAAAAACGTCGAGCGCCCACTTTGGACATGCGATTCAGGTCGGCGGCCGAGAACAATCCGCTCTCGCAGACCAGTTGGCGGTCGGCGGGCATTCGGGGGGCCAGCGCCTCGGTGGTGGTCAGGCTGACTTCGAGAGTCTTGAGGTTTCGATTGTTGATGCCGATCAACGGCGAGCGCAATTTGAGCGCCCGGTCCAGTTCATCACCGTCATGCACTTCAATCAATACGTCCAGACCCCACTGGAGGGCCGTAGCTTCCAATTCCGCCGCCAGGGTATCATCCAGGGAGGCCATGATTAGCAGGATGCAATCGGCCCCGAGGGCGCGGGCCTCGACGACCTGATAGGGGTCGATCATGAAATCCTTGCGCAGCACCGGCAGAGAGACGGCCGCACGGGCCGCTACCAGATAATCGTCGTGGCCCTGGAAGTAGGGCGCATCGGTCAGCACCGACAGGCACGACGCCCCCCCGGACTCGTAGGCCCGAGCCAGCATTGGCGGATCGAAATCCCCTCGAATCAGGCCTTTGGACGGGGAAGCCTTCTTGATTTCGGCAATCAGTCCACAGCCGCCTTGATCGACGGCATGGCTGAGAGCCTGGGCGAAACCGCGCGGGGGATCTGCGCGCCGGGCCGTATCCTCGATTTCGGACAACGGGCGTTGCGCCTTGCATTGTTCCACATGTCGGCGTTTGACATCATTGATCTCGTCGAGCACGTCAGCCATGGGTGAGGGCAACCAGCTTGTCCAGGGCGGCCAGGGCGCGACCGGAATCGATGCAGTCCGCCGCCAGGGTCACACCCTGTTTGAGGTCGGCGGCCCGGTCGGCCACCACCAGGGCGGCGGCGGCGTTATACAGCACCACGTCACGATAGGCCCCGGAGGTGCCGTTGAGCACAGCGCGCAGGGCCTGGGCATTGCTTTCCGGGTCGCTGCCCTTGAGATCCTCGGGCCGCGCCGTGGGCAGACCTGCATCGCCCGGAGAAACTTCGAATTCGGTGACCTGACCGTCTTGCAGTTGGGCCACATGGGACGGACCGGTGGTGGTCAGCTCGTCGAGCCCGTCGGAGCCATGCACCACCCAGGCCTTTGTGCAGCCCAAGCGGCCCAGCACCTCGGCCAGCGGGCGCACCCAATCGCGGGCGAAGACGCCGGTCATCTGGCGGGTCACCCCGGCCGGGTTGGAAAGCGGGCCGAGCAGGTTGAAAATGGTGCGGATGCCCAATTCGACCCGCGCCGGTCCGACGTACTTCATGGCGCTGTGATGGCGCGGGGCCATCAGAAAACCAATATGGGCCTCGGCGATGGCCTGTTCGACCAAAGCCATATCGGCGTCGATATTCACCCCGAGACTGGAGAGCACGTCGGCGGCCCCGGATTTGGAGGACAGGGCCTTATTGCCATGCTTGGCCACCGGGATTCCGCAACCGGCGACCACGAAGGCCGCCGCCGTGGAGATATTGTAGGTTCCCGAGGCGTCGCCCCCGGTGCCGACGATGTCCATTGCCCCCTCGGGCGCGGTGACCTTGAGCATCTTGGTCCGCATGGTGCGGACCGCGCCGGTGATTTCCTCCACCGTCTCGCCGCGCAGGCGCAGGGCCATCAGAAAGGCACCGATCTGGGCGGATGTGGCATGACCAGACATGATGATTTCAAAGGCCTGGGCCGCTTCGTCCTCGCTCAGGGGCAGGCCGTCGGCCACTTGGCTCAACAGGGGTTTGAGGTAATGGGCAGTATCACTCATGCCGCGACGGGCTCCTTGGAGGCGATGGTGAGGAAATTGCGCAACAGATCGTGCCCCAGTTCCGAGGCGATGCTTTCCGGATGAAATTGTACGCCATAAATGGGAAAGCGGCGATGTTGCAGGCCCATGATCAGGCCGTCGCCGATTTCCGCCGTGACCTGAAGATCCGCCGGCAGGCTGTGGCGCTCGACGATCAGGGAATGATAGCGGGTGGCGGTGAACGGACTGCGCAGCCCGGCAAAGAGGCCTTCGCCGCTGTGGGAGATGCGACTCAGCTTGCCATGCATGCAGACGGGGGCGCGCACCACCCGTCCGCCAAAGGCCTGACCGATGGATTGGTGTCCCAGGCAGACCCCCAAAATGGGCAGCCTGCCCGCCGCCTTGGCGATCAATTCAAGGCAGATCCCGGCCTGATCCGGGTCGCAGGGGCCGGGGGAGAGAATCAGCCCTTGCGGATTGAGGGCCAGGGCCTCGTCGGCGGTCAGCGCGTCGTTGCGCCGCACTTCGACGGTGGCCCCCAATTCACTCAGGTAGTGCCAGAGGTTATAGGTGAAGCTGTCGTAATTATCGATCAGCAGGAACATGTGCAAAACTCCCCAACTGACGGCCATCCTGCCCAGACGGGGCAGGGGCGTCAAGGGTCAGAGCGGGGTCGTGACTTTCGAGGGGCACGGCAATGGGGCTAAGATGACACCGAATCCGGGAGAGGGGCATGAACAGGACGGAACGACGGCGGCAGCAACGGGAGTCCAGGAAGGCGAACAGGTCAGGCCCGCCCGGAACCCAGGCGATGATCCAACAGGCCCTGGCGCTGCATCAGGCCGGCCGGATTGGCGAGGCGGAAGCCCTCTATCGGACGATCCTTTCCGAACAGCCCGGACAGACGGTCGCGCGTCAATATCTGGGCGTGGCGGCCTTTCAATCCGGCAGGCTCGACGAGGCCGAGGCGCTGATTGCCGAGGCGGTGCGACAAGCCCCCTCCAACGCCGAGGCCCATACCCATCTGGGGTTGGTTCTGGAAGCCCAGGGACGCTCTCGGGAGGCTGTGCACTGTTATGACCAGGCGTTGAAGCGGAACGCCGACAACGCGGAGACCCATTATAATCGCGGGGTATCCTTGCTGTCCCTGAAGGACGGAGAGGAAGCGGCAAAGGCTTTTCTCCAGGCCATCCGGATCAAGCCGGGATTCGGTTTGGCCCATTACAATCTGGGGATCGCCCTGGAGGGGCTGGGGCAGGTCAGCGAGTCCCGTGCCGCCTACGGTCAGGCCGTCAAGCTCCTGCCGGACCATGCGCTGGCCCATTTCAAGCTGGGGGCGGTTAGCCATCTCTTGGAGCAATCGCAAAAAGCGGTCATTCACTTCGAAAGGGCGCTGGCCCTTGATCCCGCCATGGATAAAGCCCATCACAATCTGGGGATCGCGTTGGGGGCGCTGGGGGAGGTGGATCGCGCCTTGGCCTGTTTCCGCCGTGCCTTGGATCTCGATCCGACCAACGCGGCTGCGCACGACGCTTTGATCGAAATGCTGGAACAGGCCAATCGGTCGGATGACCTGCCAAAGGCCGTGGCGGCGGTCGAGGCGGCCTGCCCGGAGCATCCCCGGTTGGCGCTCTGGCAGGCCATGCTCAAGAAGCGAAGCGGGGAATTCCGTGAGGTCCGAGACATTCTGGAAGCTCGGGGCGCGCTCCCGGCGGACTATCAATACAATGCCGCCCGGGCGCAATTACTGGGCGAGGCCTGCGATCATCTCGGCGATCCTGCTGCTGCATTCGCCTATTTCAGGCAAGCCAATGAGCAAGCCGCTCAGACACCGGAAGGGCGGAAAGTTGATCCCATGCGTTATCGGGAGTCCCTTGATCGTCTGGCGGAATGGTATGCGGCCCATGATCCCGTGCGTTGGCCCCAATCTCCGCCGCTGGATGATCGAACCGATCCGGTCTTTCTGGTCGGGTTTCCGCGTTCCGGGACAACACTTTTGGACAGCATTTTGCGCAGCCATCCTCAGGTCAGCGTGATCGAGGAACGTCCCATGCTGGAAGCGGTGCGCGGGCGCGTGGAGTCCCTGGCCGAAGGCTACCCCACCGCATTGCCCGGACTCACGGCAGAGGATATCCACGGGCTCAGGGATCTCTATTTCGAGCGAGTGGAACAGTTCCGCGAAGAGGCCGGAGTGGGACCGTTGATCGTCGACAAGATGCCGCTGAATCTGGTCGAGGCGGGATTGATCTGCCGCCTGTTTCCGCAAGCCCGGTTCATCCTGGCCCTGCGCCATCCCTGCGACTGTGTTCTGAGTTGTTTCATGCAGAATTTCAAGCAGAACGACGCCATGGCGAATTTTCGCCAGCTGGAAGACGCGGCGGTTCTCTACAACAAGGCGTTTGGTCTCTGGAGAACATACGAGTCGCTATTCCATCCCAATGTGTTCACCCTCCGCTATGAGGATCTGGTGGACGACTTCGAGGGGACGTTGCGCCCCCTTGCATCGTTTCTTGATCTCCCATGGACGGACGATTTCAAGAACTTTGCCGATACGGCACGCAAACGCAGCCGGGTGCGCACCCCGAGCTACGATCAGGTGACGCAGCCGATCTATCGCAGTGCATCGGGCCGCTGGACGCGCTATCGAAGCCAAATGGAACCGGTGTTGCCGCTGTTGTCCCCTTGGGCCGAGCATTTCGGTTATGAATGCTGAAATCGGGCAATTGCCAGTGTCCCGCGTTGGTCTTACATATCCTCCATGAACAAGATCGAAACCCAGAGCCTGGATTTGACCATATCCGGGATGACCTGCGCCGCCTGCTCCGGGCGATTGGAGCGGGTTCTCAACAAGCAGCCGGGCGTGATCTCGGCGACTGTCAATCTGGCCAATGAAAAAGCCACCATCGCTTTCACCGATGCGACCCTCGTCGCCGCCGACCTGATCAAGGCGGTGGAACAGGCCGGATTCGGGGCGACCCTTTCTGTCGATGAGGGGGTGGATGATCTGGAGGCGCGGCAGAACAAGCGCCTGCGCCGGGATCTCTGGGTGCTCGGCGTGGCGCTGGCTCTGACCCTGCCGTTCTGGGTGCAGATGGTGGCCCTATGGACCGGCGGCTGGTTTTCACTGGCACCGCTTCAGGAACTGATTCTGGCGACCTTTGTGCAATTTGGGGCCGGAGCGCGGTTTTATGTGGGGGCCAACAACGCGGTGCGGGCCAAATCCTCGAACATGGATCTGCTGGTGGTCTTGGGCACCACAGCGGCCTATGGTCTGAGCCTGTTTCTGATGCTCCGGGGCGGGTCTGACCATCTGTATTTTGAGGCTTCGGCCAGCGTGGTGACTCTGGTGCTGCTGGGCAAGGTGCTGGAAGGCCGCGCCAAATGGAGCGCCACCTCGGCCATTCGCGCCCTCGGTCATCTGCGTCCCGAGAGCGCCTGTGTGCTGCGCGAGGGCACGGAGATCATTTTGCCGGTGAAGGCGGTACGGGCCGGGGACGTGGTGGTGGTGCGTCCCGGCGAGCGTTTCCCGGTGGACGGCGAGGTCCTTGAAGGCGAGTCCCAGGCCGACGAATCCCTGCTGACCGGGGAGAGCCTCCCGGTGGTCAAGGGGCCCGGCGATCCGGTGACCGGCGGGGCGATGAACGGCGAGGGACTGTTGCGGGTCCGGGCGACCACCATCGGTGCCGAATCGACCCTCGGACGCATTGTTCGGCTGATCGAGAACGCTCAGGCCAGCAAGGCCCCGGTGCAGCGACTGGTGGACAGAGTGGCGGCCATCTTCGTGCCGGTGGTGACGGTCATCGCCTATGGCACCTTCGCCGGTCATCTGTTGAATGGCGCGACGGCCACGGAAGCCTTGATTCATGCGGTCTCGGTGCTGGTCATTGCTTGTCCCTGCGCCCTCGGACTGGCGACGCCGACGGCGATCATCGTCGGCACCGGCGCGGCGGCGCGGGCCGGAATTTTGATCCGCGACGCCGCCGCCCTGGAAGGGGCGCATCGGGCACGGACCGTGGTGTTCGACAAGACCGGCACCCTGACCGAGGGCAAGCCCTCCCTGGTGGTCGTCGAGTCCTTCGACAAACGGCGCAAGACTGATTCCCTGGTGACCATTGCCGCCGCCGCCCAGCAGGGCAGTGAACATCCCCTGGCGCGGGCCTTGCGGGCCGAGCGTGAAGGCATTTCTCTGCCGCCGGTGCAGCGCTTCACCGCCTTGCCGGGGCGCGGCCTGGAAGCGGAAGTGGACGGCAAGGTCGTGCTGATTGGCAACAGCCGCCTGATGGGCGAACGGGGCATTCCGGTCACCCCGCGCCCGGACCTGGAAGCCCAGGGGCAGACGGTGGTTTATGTGGTCCTGGACGGCAAGGCCGCCGGAATGCTGGCCTTTGGAGACGGGATCAAGTTCGAATCCCCACGCGCCATTCAACGATTGAAGGCCATGGGGCGGCAGACGGTGTTGCTCAGTGGCGACAATCGGGCCACCGTCGAAATGGTCGGGCAGGCGCTCGACCTGGATCGGGTGATTGCCGAAGTCCTGCCCGGCGACAAGGCCGATGTGGTGGTCGCCCTGCGCCAACAGGGCGGCGTGGCGATGGTCGGCGACGGCATTAACGATGCCCCGGCCTTGGCAGCGGCGGAAGTGGGCATCGCCATGGGAACCGGAACCGACGTGGCCATGGCGACGGCGGGCATCACGCTGATGCGCGGTCGCCCCGATTTGGTGGCCGATGCGCTGGATATTTCCCGCGCCACCTATCACAAGATCCGTCAGAATCTGTTTTGGGCCTTTGTCTACAATATCGTCGCCATTCCTTTGGCGGTGTCGGGCCAATTGAGTCCGATGGTGGCGGGGGCGGCGATGGCGATGTCCAGCGTCAGCGTGGTCAGCAATTCCCTGTTGTTGCGCCGCTGGAAGCCCATGACCGACGGCCATTGACGCCGCCCGGCGGTCGGGGTAGGGGTCGTTTGTCGTTTTTTGGGATTTGAAATAAAAATGCCGCGCACCTCCCCCAAGCCTTTGATCCGTTGGCTGCTTTATGGCGTCATTGCCGTGGCCACCCTGGGCCTGGGCTACGGCCTGGGGACGTTATTCCGCGATCCGGCACCGGCGGCAAAGAAAGTGTCGCAGGAAATTCCCTATTATCAACGCGACCAGGGCTGGGAGCCGCTCCATTCGCCGCCGTTGCCGCCGATTTTTCCCGATCCCATCGAGGAATTGGCCCATCTGGATCACCTGCCTTACGAAGAGGCCCTGCCGCACGATATCTACGAGGGGCCTGACAGCACTCCGGTGACGCCGCCCGAGGCGGCTCTGCCGCAGGCTCCGAAACCCTTTCTCCCGCCCCTTGCTGCGACGCCGCCGCCTGCGGTCGAGGTCGAGGAAACCAGCGCCGTGGCCCTGTTGGCCCGCGCGCCCAGACCGAATCATAAACCCAGAAATGAGATGCCGCCGCCCCGGTCGGCCCCGGTCGGCAAGGTCATTCAGGATCTGTTCCCGCTTGAACCGCCCGGTGCCGCGCCGCAGGTGGCCTCCCTGCCGCCACCGACGGCACCCTCCGCGACCGTGCCATCGGGGACGCTGGGGGGCGGGCCGGTGCTGGCCGTTGTCATCGACGACCTGGGAGTCGATCAGAAACGCACCGCGCAGGCCATCGCCTTGCCTGGGCCGTTGACCCTGTCCTTTCTGACCTATGCCGAAGACCTCTCCTCCCAGACCGCCGCCGCTCAGGCCGCAGGGCATGAACTGCTGGTCCATGTGCCCATGCAGCCGGGCAATGCCAAGCTGGACCCCGGACCGGAAGTGTTGGAGGTGGGATTGGACGCGGCGGAAATCCGTCACCGTCTGGATTGGGGGCTCAGTCAGTTCACGGGCTATGTGGGGATCAACAACCACATGGGCAGCAAGTTCACCGAGGATCTGGAGTCCCTGACCGTGGTGATGCAGGACCTAAAGGAGCGGGGTTTGTTCTTCCTGGATTCGCGCACCTCCGGCGCGACCAAGGGACCGGAAGCGGCGCGCCGGGTCGGCTTGCCCTTCGTCATGCGCAACGTCTTTTTGGATAATGTGAATCGCGACGATGCGGTCACCAAGCAATTGGAGATCCTGGAAAGACTGGCCCGTCGGAATGGGCGTGCCGTGGCCATCTGCCATCCGCGCGACGCCACCATCCGTATGTTGCAAAGCTGGCTCCCCGGTTTGGCCGCCAAGGGAATCACCCTGGTGCCGGTCAGTCGTCTGGTGAGAGACCTGGGCTAACCCGCAGACGCGAAGCGGACCGCTTCCTGGGCGGCGCGGACGATGGCGCGGGCCTTGTTGAGGCTTTCCTGGTATTCGCCCTCGGGCGTTGAATCGTGGACAATGCCGCCGCCCGCCTGGGCGTAGAGGGTGCCGTCCTTGATCAAGGCGGTGCGCAGGGCGATGGCCGTGTCCATGTCGCCGTTGGCACCGAAATAGCCGATGCAGCCGGCATAGAAACCGCGCCGTTCGGGTTCCAGTTCGTCGATGATTTCCATGGCCCGCACCTTGGGTGCGCCGGATACGGTGCCCGCCGGAAAGCCGCCGAACAGGGCATCCAGTTCGTCGGCCCGGTCGCGGTCCAGTTCGCCGACTACGTTGGAGACGATATGCATGACGTGGGAATAGTTCTCGATAATCGAACGCTCGGTGACTCGTACCGTGCCGACTTTTGCCACCCGGCCCACGTCGTTGCGGCCCAGATCGAGCAGCATCAGATGTTCGGCTAGTTCCTTCTCGTCGGACAGCAGGTCGGCGGCCAGCGCCTTGTCTTCCTCCGGGGTCGCGCCCCGGGGACGGGTGCCGGCGATGGGACGGATGGTTACTTCGCCGTCGCGTACCCGCACCAGCACTTCGGGACTCGATCCGACGATGGCGAAGTTGCCGAAATCCAGATTGAACAGATAGGGCGAGGGATTGAGTCTTCTGAGCGACCGATAGAGGGCGAACGGCGGCAGATTGAATGGCAGGCGGAAGCGCTGCGACAGCACCACCTGGAAAATATCCCCGGCCAGAATGTACTGCTTGGCCTTTTCCACCATCTGGTGGAACTGTTCGCGGGTCATGTTGGCCTGAGGCTCGCCCAGTTCGCGGCTCGCCGTCGGCCGCTCGCGGCGATAGGGCAGGGAACGCTGGAAGTCTGCCACCACGTCGGCCAGTCGGGTGCGGGCCAGATCATAGGCCGCCTCGGCGCTGATCCGCGAGGGGTCGGGCCAGATGGGGGTAATGACGGTGACCAGATCCTCGATGTTGTCGAACACGGCTATGACCGTCGGGCGCATGAAAATACCGTCGGGCACGCCGATGGGGTCTGGATTGTCGTCCGGCAGGGTCTCGATCTGGCGCACCATGTCGTAGGCCATGTAGCCGACCAGCCCGGCCGACATGGGCGGCAGTTTGTCCGGCAGGTCGATATGGGACTCGGCGAGTAGGGCGCGGAATGAGGACAGGCTGTCTCCGTCGCAGGGCTCGAACGCTTCCGGGTCCATGCGCGCCTGGCGGTTGATCTCGGCCCGCTGGCCGTGACAGCGCCAGATGATATCCGGCTTCAGTCCGATGAAGGAATAGCGGCCCCGGTTGGTGCCCTGGGTGACGGACTCCAACAAGAAACTGTTGCAGCGTCCGTCAGCCAGTTTCAGATAGGCCGACACCGGCGTTTCCAGGTCGGCCACTAGGGTGGTCCAGGCCACATGCGCCCGCCCCGAGTCATGGATCGTCTTGAAAGTCTCGAAATCGGGCAGGACCTGCATCACAGGGCCGCGTCCAGGACGCGCTGGTTGACGCTCACCCCGTACTGCAGACGCAAGGCATTGAGATACTGCACCATCAGATCGGAACTCATCTCCTGGGTCACCGCCGTGGTCAGGGCCGCCACTTTGGGCTTTTCATCGGTGGCCTGGGCATCGGGAACGGTGATTTCGCTCAGCCGGGCCACATAGGTGCCCTCGGGGCCGCTGGCGGTCACCACATCCCCCGGTGCAGCCTTGAACAGAGCCTCGATGAGGGTCACGGGGAGCGCCGAACCGGTGCCCGAACGCAGCAGCGGCGGGCTGGCGACCACTTCGGCCTGCACGGTTTGAGCCGCCTCGGCCAGGGGCAATCCGCCGCGCACCTGATCGGCCAGGGCTAGGGCCTTGTCTTGGGCGGCGCTGCCCTTGCGGGAGGCGGTCCAAGCGGCGATCACCTGGGCGCGGATGCTGTCTAGGGGCTTCAGGGTCGGGGGCGTCACATCGTCCACCCGAACGATGAAATAACCGTCGGCACCGAATTCCGTGAGCGGGCTTTCCTCGCCTGAGCCGAGGTCGAAGGCGACACGCAGAAAATCAGGATCGGCGGCCAGCCCCTCGGCAGAAAGATTCTCGGGATTCCGGCCATCGCTGTTCACCGCAGCAACCTGGACCAGTTTCAGGTTCAGGGATTGGGCGGCTTCTTCCAGGGTCGCGCCGCCGCCGAGGGTGTCTTCGAGACGGGTCGAGAGGGTGTATAGATCCTCGATGGACAGTTCGCGCGCCACTTCCTGGGTCAGTTCGGCGCGCGCCTCCTCGAACGATTTGACGCGGGGCGGTTCGATTTTCAGAACCTTGAACACATGCCAGCCAAACGAGCTTTTGACCGGTCCGCCGACCTGCCCTTCATCCAGCCCGAAGGCGACGTCGGCCAGTTCCGGCAGCGGCATGTCGTCCCGGCTCATGACCCCCAGATCGACTGCGCCGGGCAATTCACCACTGGCATTGGCTCCTTCGACCAGGGCCCGGGCGGCGGCCTCGTCGGGTACCACCACCTGCGACAGATGCCGCTGTTCAGGCAAATTGTAATCGGCGCTGCGCTCGGCGTAGAGTTCCTTCAGTCGCTCTTCGGGGACGGCGGTATTGCCCGCCAGTTCCTCGGCCCGCAGCGCCACATAGGTCAATTTGCGATATTCCGGCGCGGTAAACTGGTCGGCGTTCATTTGATGGAAGGCGGCCAGGGCGTTGTCGTCCGGAGCGCCGATATCAGTCACGATATCCTTGCGCACCAAAAAGGTCTCGGCGGTCCGGCGTTCCTCACGGTGGGTGAAGATCGGATCGACCAGGGCGCGCGGGGCGATCATGGCACCGCGCAAACTGTCGATCAGCATGCTGCGGCTGAGATCGCCGCGCAGTTGCTCGACCAGCATGCCTTCGGTCAGGTTGCTGGCTTGCAGGACCTGATTGAACTTGAAACGGTCGAACTGGCCGACCTCGTTCTGAAAGGCGGGCAGGTTCTGAATTTCTTCCCGCACCAGATTGTCGCTGACCGCCAGTCCCAGTTCATGGCTGGCCAGGGACAGCAGGTTGCGCTCGATCAGTCGATCCAGGACCGACTTGGGGATGCCCATGAGCTTGGCCTGTTCATCGGTGAAGTTGCCGCCCAGCAAACGCCGCATGTTCTCCAATTCACGCCGATATTCGGTTTCGAACTGAATGGGGCTGATGCTCAATTCCCCGATGTTGGCGACGGCTTGCGCCCCGGACCCGCCGCGCACGAAGTCTCCCACGCCCCAGGCAACGAAACTGAGAATCAATAAAACGAACAGAATCTTGATGACGATGGATTGGGAACGTGAACGAATGAATTCAAGCATGATGGGTCCGGTTTCTAAGGGGGCGGATCAACGGATAAAGTGAGCCGGATGATAGAAGCCGGGGCCAAGCCTCGCAACAACGAAAAACCCTACCCCGCGGAGTGGTGGCGGTGGCGCGTCTTTCATGCTAGACGATGGCCTGTCCATTGAGCATTTGAAACCGAATATTGGGGAGATCAAGACAATGACCGCACGACGTCCGATGATCGCGGGGAACTGGAAGATGAATGGCCTGCTGGCGGACAGCAAGGCCCTGGCGGCGGGGGTCGCGGCCAAGCGCAAGGCGTTGGGGGGCAGCGCGCCTTTCGATATTCTCGTCTGCCCGCCCTTTCCGCTCATTTCCACGGTGGCCGAAGCGGTTTCGGGGAGCGGCGTTGACGTCGGGGCGCAGGATTGCCACATGAACGTCAGCGGGGCCCATACCGGCGATACCAGCGCCAGCCTGTTGAAGGATGCCGGGTGCTCCTATGTCATCGTCGGCCATTCCGAGCGTCGCACCGATCACGCGGAGACCGATGCCATCGTCAAGGCGAAGGCCGAGGCCGGTCTGGCCGCCGGTCTGAAGGTCATCGTCTGCATCGGCGAGACCCTGGAAGAGCGCGAGGCGGGCAAGACCCTCGATGTCAACAAGTCGCAGCTCAACGGCTCCCTGCCGACCGGTGCCACGGCGGCCAACTGCATCATCGCCTACGAGCCCGTCTGGGCCATCGGCACCGGCAAGGTGGCGACCCCGGAGCAGGCCCAGGAAGTGCATGCGGCCATTCGTGCCGAGCTGAAGAAAATGATCGGCGGTGAGGCCGACGGCATGCGCATTCTCTACGGCGGCTCCATGAAGCCGGGCAATGCGGCGGAACTGATGTCGCAGGGCGATATCGACGGCGGCCTGATCGGCGGCGCGGCGCTCAAGGTCGAGGACTTCTGGGGCATCGCCGCAGCGGCCATGTGAGTTTGAGCGTCAGTATGCTTCGACACGCGGGCCTTGCCCGCTGCTCAGCATGAGGGTGTCTTTGCGAAATCGTAAAGCATCCTCATCCTGAGCCTGTCGAAGCCTCATCCTGAGCTTGTCGAAGCCTCATCCTGAGCTTGTCGAAGCCTCATCCTGAGCTTGTCGAAGGATGGATGTCGGTGGAGTATCCCGGACCCTTTTCATTTCCACTGGCATTCCCGGGACGAACCATGTAAAACGCCGCCACCGGGACGGCAGGTGTCGTTGCCGAGACTGTTTTCGTTCGCCGGAGGCCCAATGACTACCGTTTTGCTCGTCATTCATTTGTTGATCGCCATCGCCATGGTGGTCCTGGTCCTGTTGCAGCGGAGCGAGGGCGGTGCCCTGGGCATGGGCGGCGGCGGTGGCGGCGGTGGCATGAGCGGCTTCATGACCGGACGCGCGACGGCCAACCTGTTGACCCGGGCCACGGCGATTCTGGCCGCCATTTTCATGGTGACCAGCATGACCCTGGCCCTGATGGCCAACAACACCAACAAACCGACCTCGATTCTGGACGGTTCGGCCAAGACGACCAGCGAATCTCCGGTCGTGCCCGGGGCCGATGTGGTCGCTCCGGCGGCCCCCGCAGAGCCGGAAAAGCCGAGCGTGCCGACGGCCCCGCTGGCCGAATAATCGGTAAAAGCGGCGGATTTCTCCCGCTTCCCGGGGGCATGAAAAAGAGGGGGTCCGATGGCCGCCTCTTTTCGCTTTTGGGGACGCTCTGATCATGTATAGTGCGGGCCCATGGCGCGGTTCATATTCATCACTGGCGGTGTGGTTTCCTCTCTCGGCAAGGGGCTGGCCTCGGCTGCCCTGGGGGCGCTGTTGCAGGCGCGCGGCTTCAAGGTCCGTCTGCGCAAGCTCGACCCCTATCTGAATGTCGATCCGGGGACCATGAGCCCCTATCAGCACGGCGAGGTGTTTGTCACCGACGACGGGGCGGAGACCGACCTCGACCTGGGGCACTACGAACGCTTCACCGGCGTACCCTCGGCGCAGAGCGATAACGTCACCACCGGGCGTATCTATTCCGACGTCATCGCCAAGGAACGGCGCGGCGATTATCTGGGGGCGACTATTCAGGTGATTCCCCATGTCACCGACCGCATCAAAGACTTCATCCGCAGCAATATCGGCGAAGAGGATTTCATTCTCTGCGAGATTGGCGGCACGGTGGGTGATATCGAAAGCCTACCGTTTCTCGAAGCCATCCGTCAGTTCGGCAACGAGGTGGGGCCGGGGCAGGCGCTCTATATGCACATGACTCTGGTCCCCTACATTCCGGCGGCGGGGGAACTGAAAACCAAGCCTACTCAGCATTCGGTCAAGGAGCTACAGCAGGTGGGTATTCATCCCAACGTGTTGTTGTGCCGTTCCGACCGCGAGATTCCGGCTGGGGAGCGGCGCAAGATCGCCCTGTTTTGCAACGTGCGCGAGGAAGCCGTCATTCCCTGCCTCGATGTGGATAACATCTACCGGGTGCCCCTGAGCTATCATGCGGAGGGCCTCGACGATGTGGTCTGTAAGCATTTCGGGCTGGCCGCGCCGCAACCGGACCTGTCGGTCTGGGAAGAGATTACCCACCGGCTGCTCAACCCCGAAGGCGAAGTGACCATCGCCGTGGTCGGCAAATATACCGGCCTGCTCGACGCCTATAAATCCCTGGCCGAAGCGCTGACCCATGGCGGTATTGCCAATAACGTCAAGGTCAACCTGCGATGGCTGGAGGCGGAGATCTTCGAGGAGGACGATGCGGTCCTGCATCTGGAAGGGGTGCATGGGATTTTGGTGCCGGGCGGCTTCGGAGAACGTGGCGCGGAAGGCAAAATCGCTGCCGTGACCTTTGCCCGCGAGCGCGGCGTGCCCTATTTCGGCATCTGTTTCGGCATGCAGATGGCGGTGGTCGAGGCGGCGCGCAATCTGGCTGGAATTGCCAGGGCCAGTTCCTCCGAATTCGGCCCCTGCGACGAACCGGTTGTCGGTCTGATGACCGAGTGGATGGGCGATGACGGGGTGCAGCAGCGCGACGCGGAAACCGATCTGGGCGGTTCCATGCGTCTTGGCGCCTACGACTGCGAGACCCTGCCCGACACCCGGGCACGGGCCATTTATGGTCAGGCCATGATCAGCGAGCGCCATCGCCACCGCTACGAAGTCAATCTGAACTACAAGATGCGCCTGGAGGCCGCCGGGGTGGTGTTCTCTGGCCTGTCGCCGGACGGATTGCTGCCGGAAATCATCGAATTCAAGGACCATCCCTGGTTCGTCGGCGTGCAGTTCCACCCGGAACTGAAGTCCAAGCCGTTCGAGCCCCATCCCCTGTTCACCTCTTTCATCGAGGCGGCGGTCAAGCAGTCGCGGCTGGTGTGACATGACCAGACATCTGCACGTTACCGCGGGTTCCGTCACCTTCGGCAACAATCTGCCGCTGGCGGTGATCGCCGGGCCGTGTCAGATGGAAAGCCGCGCCCAGGCCCTGGAAATTGCCACGGCGCTCAAGGAAATGGCCTATCGACTGAATATCGGTCTGGTGTTCAAGGCTTCCTTCGACAAGGCCAATCGCACCAGCATCGGCGGCAAGCGCGGCATCGGCATGGACAAGGCGCTGCCGGTGTTCGAAGAAATCCGCGACAAGATCGGCCTGCCGGTGCTCACCGACGTGCATGAAATTTCCCAATGCGCCCCGGTGGCCGAGGTGGTGGATATTTTGCAAATCCCGGCTTTCCTGTGCCGCCAGACCGACCTCGTGGTCGCCGCCGCCCATACGGGCCGGGTGGTCAATGTCAAGAAAGGCCAGTTCCTGGCTCCCTGGGACATGCGCCATGTGGTGAGCAAGGTCACCGAGAGCGGCAATCCCAACGTCATGATCACCGAGCGCGGCTCATCGTTCGGCTACAATACTCTGGTGGTCGACATGCGCGGTCTGCCCCGGATGGCCAGGGACAGCGGCGCCCCGATTATTTTCGACGCCACCCATTCGGTGCAGCAACCGGGCGGGCAGGGCGGCTCCTCCGGCGGCGAGCGGGTTTATGCCCCGGTGCTGGCCCGCGCTGCGGTCGCCGTCGGCGTGGCGGGCGTCTTTATCGAGACCCACCCCGACCCCGACCACGCCCCTTCCGACGGCCCCAACATGATTCCCCTGAATCAGCTTCAGGGTATTTTGGAAACGCTGATCGAATTTGACTCCCTCGCCAAGGGACGCCCGGTCGATCTGTGAGGGGCGGCGTCCTTACTTGAAAACAAGCGGCCTCCTCATGCTGAGATGGCTTAATCGTTCGCCCTGAAAAACGTCTATCTGCTTGATATTGCGTATTCCTGAAGATCCAGTGACACCCCCATTAAACGGCAGATTTTGTTTTAACACGGCATTGACGTCCCGTATTGGGCAGAAGGACGTGTTTCTTCTCACCGCCAATCACTCAGATCGGGCGGTTTTGGGATGAATTGGTGTTGTTTGAGCAGATTCATCCCCTTAAAGCCCGGTGATCATGGAAGATCAGACGGTCCATATTGTAGGCGAGGGTGGCCGACTACTTCGCGTTCGCCTAGGCCATCGATTTGGGCATGGCTTTACCCTTGAGCTTGCGCCGGTTGATACGACTGGTCAGGATCTTGCTCGCCAGCCATTTCTCGTTGCTTTGCGAGCGATAGGCGCTGTCGGCTCAGACCTCCGAGGCAGTGTTCTACGTGCTGACGACCATTCTGATCTGCCACCCGCCCTTGGCCCCATCGCCGTAGCCCAGACCAGCGACCAGCCAGCCGCGGAAAATCTCAAAATCCACCACCGCATTCGGCACCTCCAACGGATCGCCGTCCCGGCTGATTGCCTCTAGAGCGGGATGAATTTAGGTTGGTCCATATCCGGCGTTTCTGACGAGGTTGGCGCATTCCTGCGGCGGGAAGGCATCGAGTAGCCTTCCGATGGCCTCGCAGAGCGCATCGACGGTGCGCGCGGCCTCCTTGCGCAGCAGATGCTTGAGTTTGGCAAAGACCTGCTCGATGGGGTTCAGGTCGGGGGAGTATTTCGGCAGGAAGAACAGCTTGGCACCCGCGCCTCGGATGAGGCGGCGGATGGCTTCGCCCTTGTGGCTGCCGAGATTGTCCATGACCACGATATCGCCGGGCTTGAGGGTGGGGATGAGCACCTTCTCGACATAGACCCGGAAGCGTTCGCCATTGATCGGCCCGTCGAGAACCCAGGGCGCCTCAATGCGGTCGTGGCGGAGCGCGGCGAGGAAGGTCATGGTTTTCCAGTGGCCATACGGCACCTTGGCGTCGAGCCTTTGGCCGACCGGCGCCCATCCCCGGAGCGGCGCCATGTTGGTCTTGGTCCAGGTTTCGTCGATGAAGACTAGGCGATCAATGGCCACCCGGTCCTGATACGCCTTCCACTGTTCACGCTTACGCGCCACGTCGGGCCGATCCTGTTCCCTGGGAAGGACGCTTTTTTTTGAAACTCAGTTTTTCGGCATGCACGAATTCCCAGACGCTGCGGTAGTCGACCATCACCTTGCGCTCGGCCAGTTCCGCCACCAACCCACGCAACGTGAAGTCCTTCTCCTTGCACCGCTGGATAAGCCAATCACGGTGTTCTCCTCGGATTGTCTTCGGCCGGTTCCCTCCCATCTTGTCGGGCGCAACACTGCCCGTCTCGCGGAAACGGGTCACCCAGCGGATGACCGAACTGACACCAACGGCAAACCGCGCCGCAGCTTGGTGCCGAGAGAGGCCGCCTTCCTCAACGGCGGCGACCACACGCTCGCGGAGATCGTTCGAATAGGGTTTCGTCATCCATACTGGCCTCCTTTTCCAGCCAGTATGTTGAATCAGAATTGCGAGACTTTGGGAATCCCCTTTCGATTCACTCCGGCTTCATCCCGCTCTAGGTACTCCGATAAACTGAATAAACCGCGCTGTTCCATCCGTCATCCCCCGACCTTCACAATACGGAAAATGAATCATATTTCGCACGAAAACAGCAGGGTAAATGCGGGTGTCCAGCTTGGAGCCCGGACACGCTTTCTCCCTTGACGGCTGTTAAAGAAGCTTGTCAAGGCATGTGTCGCCACATTCACCAAATCTGGCTTTTTCAGCAAGCTGTTCGGTCAACAACGGCACCCCGAGACCCTCGGCGATGCTGTCGGCGCATTGGATCTCGTCACCGCCGCGAGCCACGGGCCGGGAAAGGGTGGATGTGTTTGCCAAATCATTCGGCCAAGGCACCCTTCCTGGTTCCCAAAAGGGATGGGACTGGCTATGATTGAACGTGAATTTCGTGGACTTTCGAGCATGTGGATCTGTCGTAGGAAGGAACACATGGCCGTTGTCTTCCGAGCCACCTTCGTTGTTTCCGGCGGCCAAGACTGAATCATGGAAACCCTCCTGATTTCCATCGACTATCGCGATCCGGCGTGGATCGCCATCGCGTTTGCCTTCGGCCTGCTGTTTCAACAGGTTCGATTGCCGCCCATGGTCGGCTTTCTGGTTGCGGGATTTGTCCTCAATGCCCTGGGCGCGGAAGCCGACGTGTTTCTCAAGGCGGCCGCTGACCTCGGCATTACCCTGCTGTTGTTTACCATCGGATTGAAGCTGCGCCTTGGCACCATGATCAAAACCGAGGTCTGGGCGACGACGGGGGCGCACATGGCCGGGTCCATCCTGCTCACCTTCGTCATGCTGTGGGGACTGGGGGGGGCCGGAGTCCTGATGTTCGATCAGTTGACACCTTTGACCATCCTCATGCTGGCCTTCGCCTTTTCGTTTTCCAGTACCGTTTTTGCCGTCAAGACCCTGGAAGAACGCGGGTCCATGTCCTCCCGTTACGGCCAGGTGGCGATTGGCATCCTGGTTATGCAGGACATGGCGGCGGTGGCGTTTCTTGCCTTGTCGACCGGCAAGGTCCCGTCGCCCTGGGCCTTGCTGTTGTTGGCGCTGATTCCGGGGCGTCATCTTTTGGGGCGGGTTCTCGGTCTGGCCGGGCACGGTGAACTGTTGACCATCTTCGGATTCGCGCTGGCCCTCGGTGGCGCGGCGACGTTCGAAATGGTTGGGATGAAGGCCGATCTCGGGGCGCTGGTGTTCGGCGTCCTGCTGTCCGGTCATCCGAAGGGCCGCGAGTTGGCAAACAGCCTGATGGGGTTCAAGGAGGTCTTTCTCGTCTGTTTCTTCCTGACCATCGGGCTGACCGGTCTGCCGACCCTGGAGTCATTCCTGACGGCGCTGGTTCTGCTGTGCTTCGTGCCCCTGAAGTCTGTGCTGTTCTATTTGTTGCTGACCCGGTTTCGGCTGCGTTCCTGGGGGGCGAGTCTGGCCTCCCTGGCCCTTGGGACCTACAGCGAATTCGGCCTGATCGTCACGGCGATTGTTGTTTCGGGGGGCTGGCTGGCACCGGAATGGGTCACCGTGACGGCCTTGACGGTCGCCGCTTCGTTCATTCTGGCGGCACCGTTCAATGTCCAGTCCAATGTCCTCTACGCACGGTTCCGCAGCCTGTTGAAGAGACTGGAAAGCAAAAAACGGTTGCCCGGCGACGAGAATATCGTGCTCGGCGATGGGCGGATATTGATCTTCGGCATGGGCCGGGTGGGGCTGGCGGCCTATGATCAGGTCCATGAACAGTTGGGCGACTGTATTCTCGGCATTGATCAGGACGAAATTCGGGTCCAAAATCTGGCCGCGAGTGGCCGGAACGTGGTGCTGGGAGACGCCACCAGTCTGGAATTCTGGTCCCGTCTGGATCAGGGTGCCCAGGGAGCCGACTTCGTACTTTTGGCTCTGCCCAATCAATCGGCCAATCTTGCGGCGGCGCGGCAATTGCGTCAGCGGGCCTATATCGGGCCGATCGTGGCCACGGCGAAATATCCCGACGAGTTGGAGCTTCTCAAGGCAAACGGTGTGGACGAGGTGTTCAACATCTACTCGGAAGCCGGGGCCTCCGCAGCAACGCGCTTGCAGATGTTCATCGAAACGGAGCCGGTCGATCCATCCCGGTGAACCGTTTTAGCTCAGGATTGGCAAGTTCAATCCCTCGGCGATGCTGTCGGCGCAGCGCACCTCATAGCCGTCGCGCGCTTCCGCCCGCACCGCGTCCAACTCGCCCTCACGGGAGCCGTGACCGGTCAGCACATGCAACCCGCCAGCTAATCCGGCGTTGCGACCAGCGGCGATGTCGCTGGCCCGGTCACCGATGATCCAGGACGACTTCATGTCCAGGCTCATCTGGGCCGCCGCGCGCAGCAGGAGCCCCGGGTTGGGCTTGCGGGCCGGGTGGCTGGGATGGCCGTAGGGCGGCTGACCGGACTTGTGATGCGGGCAGGCGTAGACGGCATCCAGATGCGCCCCCTGGGCGGCCAGCAGGTCGATCAGACGCGCCTGGGTGGCGGCGAATTCCGGCCAGCCATACATGCCCCGGGCAATACCCGCCTGATTGGTCACCAGAACGACCGCCCGTCCCAGGTGGTTGGCGCGGACAATGACCTCCGCCGCGCCGGGAATGAGAATCGTTTTATCCGGTTCGTGCAGGTAGTTCACTTCCACCACCACCACGCCGTCCCGGTCGAGAAACAATGCCGGGCCGGGGCGCGGGGCCGGGGTCAGGCATTGGTTCCAGATCAATTCGTCATCAATGAAAGCCCCGTCGGGCAGGTCGAACGCATTCATGTGGAAGGGCTCGCCTGGGTCGGGATCGTGGTCCCGGAGCGGATGACCCGTCCGGCCCCGCCCAGCAGGGCCATCAACAGGTCGCAAACCTCGTCGTCGCGGGACCCGGGGGAGACCAGCAGGGCCACATGATGGAGGTCCTCCGGCAGTGAGGCCCCGAGCACGCGACCCCCTGCCGCGTCATCAATCAACGCCAGCAGACGCATTTGATGTGGAGGCATCTCCCGGGCCAGATCCCGGGCCAATCCGCTGAGTCCGGACAAACGACGACGCCACAGGTCGGAGGCTTCGTCGTCCTGGGGCAGGGGACCGAGGTCGCTGCCGTCGAGAATCAGCACATCCACCTTTTCCAGTTCCAGAATCAGCACATCGCGAGTCACCGGATGGGCCAGTTCCCCGGGAATCGCTGCGATGGTGGCGATGCTGTCCGGTTGCAGGGCATCGGCCAGGGCCTGCATATCCGGTTCGCGTCCTCCGGCCAGAAACAAATGACAGGGGGTGCGGGCCAGACGCGCCGCGACCGAGCGTCCGAGCGGCCCGAACGGCCCGGCAAGGAGCAATGTGAGAGGCGGCGCGTCTTGGGTCATGATCTTCCGGTGAAATGGAGTCGCAACGGCAGGATCCTATCCTCCACTCCGGGATGTCGCAACGCGGGCATTGCAACATATTGGTTTTAAAGCGTTGTTGGGTGGTGGTTGATCTGTGTCACGGCATTTGAAAGTATGGCCCCCTAATCAAAGCACGATCACGGTCAACGTGACTTCAATCTCTTGGAAGGAATACCCAGAAATGATGGAAATCCGCATCCATGGTCGGGGCGGGCAGGGCAATGTGGTCGCTGCCTATGTGCTGGCGACGGCGGCCTTCGAAGACGGCCGATATTGTCAGGCCTTTCCGGCCTTCGGAGCCGAACGCCGGGGCGCGCCGGTGGTCGCCTTTGTCCGTGTGTCCCACTCCCAGATCCTGCAACGGGACGAGGTCAAGACCCCGTCCTTCCTGATCATTCAGGACGAAACCCTGTTTCATGAAAAGGGCCTGACCAAGGGCCTGCGCAAGGGGGGCGGCATTC
Organism: Magnetospira thiophila; assembly: GCF_054657015.1. Classification (NCBI taxonomy): domain Bacteria; kingdom Pseudomonadati; phylum Pseudomonadota; class Alphaproteobacteria; order Rhodospirillales; family Thalassospiraceae; genus Magnetospira; species Magnetospira thiophila. The sequence goes on along the minus strand of NZ_BAAHXF010000002.1, from coordinate 907,384 downwards.
TCATCAATTCGAACCGCACGTCCGAACAATTGAAGGACCTGTACGGCGAAGACATGGTGGCCATTCCGGCCACTCAGATGGCGATTGAAAACGTCGGTCGTCCGGTGCCCAACGTGGCGCTGCTCTCGGCTTTTCTGGAAATGACCGACATGTTGCCGCAGGCGGCGCTGAAAAAAGCCTTGAGTCAGCGTTTCAAGGCCCATGTGCTGGAAAACAATCTGCGTCTGGCCCATCAGGCGGCCAAGGCGGTGGAAACGGGACTCTGGAAGGAGAAATCCAATGCGGCAAGCGCTTGAGGGTTCACAGGCGATCGCCAAGGCGGTAGCTCTTTGTCGTCCCGCTGTGGTGGCGGCCTATCCGATCACCCCACAGACCCACATCGTCGAGAATATTTCCAAGCTGGTGGCCGACGGGGAACTGAAGACCGAACTGGTCAGCGTGGAAAGCGAGTTTTCCGCCGCGTCGGTCGCCTTGGGTGCCGCCGCCGCCGGGGCGCGGGCCTACACGGCCAGTTCGTCGCAGGGCATCATGCTGATGTGCGAAGTGTTGTTCAACATCGCGGGCCTGCGTGTGCCCATGGTGTTGACCTGCGCCAACCGGGCGGTCGGTGCGCCGCTGAACATCTGGAATGACCAGTCCGACAGCATGGCGGTGCGGGATTCCGGCTGGATTCAGCTCTATTGCTCCGATAACCAGGAGGCCGTGGATACCATGATCCAGGCCTATCGCATCACCGAGAAGACCGAAATTCCGGTGATGGTCTGCATGGACGGGTTCATTCTCACCCATACCCTGGAAGTCATCGACATTCCCGATGCAGCGCAGGTGGACAAGTATCTGCCTCCCTACACATTCAAGCGGACTTTGGATCCTGCCGATCCCATCAGCGTCGGCACCCTGGTGACGCCGGAATTTTTCTCCGAGGTGCGGCACTCGCACCATATGGCGATGTTGCGGGCGCAAGAGGAAATCGTTGCGGCGGACAAGGCGTTCGGCAAACAGTTCAAGCGCAGCTATGGCGGTCTGTTGACCGAATACGGAGACGAGAAAGCCTCCGTGGCGATCATGACCCTGGGGTCGGTTTTGGGCACGTTGCGGGCCGGCATGGAAGCCTACAAGCCTCGGCGCAAGACCAAACTGATCAATTTGCGCTGTTTCCGGCCTTTCCCCGAGGAGGCCATTCGGGCCGCCTGCGAGGGGGTCAAGGATCTGATCGTCATGGAACGGGCCTTCTCCGCAGGGATGGGGGGCATTGTCGGCACCGAGGTGCGGGCCGCCCTGTCCGGCATGAAAAATCCGCCGAAGGTGCACAACGTAGCGGTTGGTCTGGGGGGGCGCGATGTTCCCATCGATATGTTCCCGCGTCTGATGGAGGCTCTCAAGGAGGGCACCATTTCCGAATTCTCGGTATTCGACGTTGATCTGGACAAGCTCCCCAAGGAGGATCGCTGACATGGCCGCGAAAAAGAACAATCCCGAACGTCTGCGCGAATTGCGCAACAAGCACGGTCGGGAAGAGAGTACGGATCTGCCGCAGGCGGAAGCCGCTCCGCAGAAAGACGCCCGGCAACTGCAACCCCGGTTCCGCGGTCTGGAAGCCGGTCATCGGGCCTGTCAGGGCTGCGGTGAGGCCTTGGCCGCCCGTCTGGTGACCGAGGCCGCCGGACCCGACGTCATGATCGCCAACGCCACCGGTTGCCTGGAGGTTTTCACCACCCCCTGGCCGCAGTCGGCCTGGCGGGTGCCATGGATTCATTCGCTGTTCGAGAACGCCTCGGCGGTCGCCTCGGGCATGGAAGCGGCCATGAAGGCCCAGGGCAAATCGACCAAGGTCCTGGCCTTTGGCGGCGACGGCGGCACCTTCGACATCGGCTTCCAATCCCTGTCGGGGATGTTGGAGCGCGAACATAACGTGCTGTATGTGTGCTACGACAACGAAGCCTACATGAACACCGGCATTCAGCGCTCCGGCTCGACGCCCCATTCGGCGCGCACCACCACCTCACCGCCGGGCAAGGCCAGCATGGGCAAGCGGCACCTGAAGAAGGATCTGCTGTCGATCATCGCGGCGCATCATATTCCCTACGCCGCCAGCACCTCGGTGGCCTATCCGGCGGATATCCGGCGCAAGGTGCGGCGGGCCATGGAGATCACCGGTCCGACGTTCCTTTTGGTGCATAGCCCCTGTCCGTTGGGATGGGGTCATGACGGGGCCAAGACCATTGAGGTGGCGCGGCTGGCCGTGCAGACCGGATTGTTCCCGCTGGTCGAGATGGAACGCGGCGAGGTGACCGATGTGATGCCGATCCGCAATCCGCGTCCGGTGACCGACTATCTCAAGGAGCAGGTCCGGTTCCGCCATCTGTTTGCCCCGGATGATCCGCGCGCCCTGGAGGAGCGGGAGCATTTGCAGGCGCTCGCCGATTACAATATCGAGCTGTACGGTCTGTATGGCGACGATGTGGACCCGTTGGATACCGACGGCGCCGACGCGGTGCGCCGCGGCGGTCTGGCCAACTAGACGGAAGGGACGAAGATCATGGCAGTGTTAACACGCGGGGCCTACGCCCTTCCCGGAACGTCTCTTGCCTTCAAGACCGGTAGCTGGCGGGTGGATGTTCCCTATCACCAACATTGGGCGGCTCCTTGTCACGCCGCCTGCCCGGCCGGGGAGGATCAGCAGGCCTGGCTGGCCAAGGTGCAGGAAAACAAGCTGCACGAAGCCTGGGAAGTGCTGGTGGCCGCCAACCCCATGCCGGCGGTGACCGGGCGCGTCTGCCCGCATCCCTGCGAGGCGGCTTGCAACCGGGGCCAATACGACGAACCCATCGCCATCCATAATGTGGAGCGGTTTCTGGGCGATGAGGCGATCCGCCTGGGCTGGGAATATCCGGTGCTGCGCAAGGTGACCAAAGAGTCGCCGTCGGTGGCCGTGGTCGGGGCCGGGCCGTCCGGTCTGTCCGCCGCCTATCATCTGGTGCGCCGCGGTTTCCGGGTGGATCTGTTCGATGCCTTGCCGGAGGCTGGTGGACTGCTGCGTTCGGCCATTCCCATGACCCGCCTGCCGCGCAAAGTGCTGGATGCGGAGATTGAGCGGATTTTTTCCATGAAGGGGCTGACGTTCCATCCCCGTCATCGGTTGGGCCGCGATATTTCCCTGGGTGAATTGCAAAACGACCATGCCGCCGTGTTCATGGGGCCGGGGGCCGAGCGCTCGAAGGCCTGGGATGTGGACGGGGCGGTGCCGGCCGATCTGCATCAGGGGCTGCATCTGATTAAGGAATGGGTCGATCACGGCGAAATTCCGACGCCCAAGAGCGTCGCCATTCACGGCGGCGGCAACACGGCGGTGGATCTGGCGCGGATCATGAAACGGCGCGGCGTGGCCGAGGTCTATGTGATTACCGCCTCGGGACTGCCCGGACCGGACACCGCACCGGATGACGTGCTCAACGTGGTGCCGCGCGAACTGGAGGAAGCCAAGGAAGAGGGGGTGATCTTCTATCCCCATCGGACCATCCAGCGACTGATCATGCGCGGGTCGAAGCTGATCGGCGTCGAAATGGTGCATCTCAAGAAGCTGCTCGGCAAGGGCGGGCGCAAGAGCCGGGTGTCCTTCCAGGGCACCGAGCGGGTGCTCAATGTGGACATGGTCATCCCGTCCATTGGCGAGGCCGTGGATTCCTCCGGGTTCGAAAAGCTGGTCGGCAACAGTAATTATTTCAAGGCCGATTCCTGGGGCGGACTGGCAGATCAACCGGGTATTTTCGTCGGGGGTGATGCCCGGGGCGACCGGGGCACTGTCAGTGCGGCGGTGGGCGATGGCCGCAAGGCGGCACAAGCCATCGAGGCTTTTATCGCCAAGGGCGAACCCTTGGACGATGTGCGTGAACTGCTGGGCTACGACAAGCTCAACGTCAATTACTACGAACCGGCACCACGCGCCTTCATCGGCAAACTGCCGGTGGCCGAACGCACCGACTTCGCGGAAATCGAACAGAGCCTGGAATATGCCCAGGTCATCGACGAGGGGGGGCGGTGCTTCAGTTGCGGCAATTGTCTGGCCTGCGACAACTGCTGGACCTATTGCCCGGACAACGCGGTGATCAAGACTCGCGATACCTGTAGCGACGGGTCGCACTATCTGTTCGACTACGAATTCTGCAAGGGCTGCGGCATGTGCGCGGCGGAGTGCCCCTGCGGCTTCATCCTCATGCGTCCCGAGGAATAAGCGCGGCCTGACTCAAAAAAACCGGACAGCGCGAGCTGTCCGGTTCGAGTTGATTGCATGTTCGGGAGGAACACGCAGAGAGAATTTTCCAGGATCTGGATGTCATCTCAGGTGGATGAACATGGAAACCCTCGAAAACCGATAACCAGACTATGTTGATATCCAACTCGGCAAATTGACGCATATCAAGGCTCTCATGTTTTCCTCAATGATTTTTACCCTCACGGCGCAGGGGCGTTCGCCCCTGTGGACGTTGTGCTGCCCATTGACAGAGAACTAAAAAACGTGGATAAGGGAAACAGGCACTGAGGCGGTGCTTGGTCCAAGCCACCCAAGGTAATGTTGTTTTATTTCCGTGGGTTGCTGAAAAAAGCGGGGCAATCGAAATGATGTGGTTCCGCAATCTGGAGACCATTCAGCGCTTCGGTTTCCGGTTGGGTGTGTCCCACCGGGTCTCACTAGTTCAGGATGATCGCGGGCAACAGCCGTTCTTAACATGAAGCGCACTCGTTCCCTCACTGGCATCTGGATTGGTTCATTGGTCGTTTCCAAGCTGGAGGCGGCCCTTTCGCTGGTTCCCATTCAAGGAGGGAATAATTATGCCTATGGGCACTGTTAAATGGTTCAATTCCACCAAGGGTTATGGTTTCATTCAGCCGGATGATGGCGGCGGCGACGCTTTCGTTCACATCTCGGCCGTCGAGCGGGCCGGTCTGGCCAGCCTCAATGAGGGCCAGAAGGTCGAATACGAACTGACCCAGGGTCGTAACGGGAAGTATGCCGCCGAGAATTTGGTGATCGTGGACTGATCGTTATTTTCCATCTTCCAGGGATTGGAATCAGTTTTAAGGCCGCTTCAGGGCGGCCTTTTCATTTATACCTATGTATAATGTAAAAATATTGGTGCAATTTTTAAGATTTATTTGTAATATAGATCGTGATTTTTTTGGGGAGCGGCTTTTGCGGGGGCATGGTAGGCTTGTCCAATCCATCCTGTATATTTGTTCTTGACGATGATGCGATTGTCGCCGACGCGCTGCGGACCATTCTGGAATGCTGGGGATATGCGGTGGCGGTGGCCCATAATTGTGGACCGGCGTCTGCTGATTTCGCGCGTCTGAAGGAGGCGGAACGGCCGGACCTGATCCTGGCGGACTATTTTCTGGCGGAGGATAGGACCGGACTGGACGCGATCTCGGAATTGCGCGAGGTTCACGGGACGGATATTCCGGGTTTGCTCTTGACCGGAGATGCGTCGGTAGTTCCGGCCTCTTTGCTTCACAGATTACAGGTTCGGATCTTGAACAAGCCGGTTGACTCCAAGGTGCTCAAGTCGGCGCTTCACGATCTCTTGGGCGGATGATCGGCGCTCGGGCGACAACCGCCGAAAGGCCCGAATCGGTGACAGCCCCGTTTCAGCTTGGGGGGCGCGGATGTTCCTTAGCCGTCACATTATGGATGGGGGAGGCGTAAATCCCCGGCGATCAACCCGCCATAGGTGAAAATCGTGCTTTTTCCCCGCAGGTCTCTTTACTTTCGCGCTCGTGGCGGTAGGGTTTAGGGGCACTTGTATCGGCAAAACGCCTGATGGAGGTGGCGAACTGGGACAGGTGAAAGATAACACACAGGGAGTTTACTTATGCCTACAGGCACGGTGAAGTGGTTCAATCCGGATAAGGGCTACGGCTTCATTCAACCCGATACGGGTGGGGATGATGCTTTCGTGCATATCACCGCCGTTCAACAGGCCGGTCTCGCGACATTGAACGAGGGACAAAAGGTGTCCTACGATCTGGAGCAGGGCCGAAACGGCAAGTACGCGGCTCAGAATTTGCAGATCTCTGGCTGAGAACCGGCACTCCTGGTCGGGCGGATACCGAACCGGGAGGGCGGTCCAGACCAACATTCAGTTTGCCCAGTTCGTGTAAAACCGATGTTTTGCACCGTGGATCTTTTTTTGTTGCCATTTTGCTCTTGGCGAAGAACTGAAGTCGTTGTTTCCTCAAAATAACGGGAGAAATGAATTTTAATTGGTGTCGCATAATACTTTTAATATGAAATTTTAATTTCTAATATTATTGATATTTGTCTTAGTATAAATTGTTAATATTGTGACATGTATTTCTTGCTGTTATGTTTTTAATTCAAATGCCCCCTGTTTCAACGCAGGGTTTTGACAGGGTTGTTATTTTTTCAATGCTGTTATACACATATTTCCTATGTACCTTGGATTATTCGTGTATATGATGCGTCGCTAATATATACAGAGTCGCGTTTCGCGTTGCGTGTGCCAAGGATGGCACAACGGGATGGCGGGCGACGGCCATGCGATCTCCGTTTTTCCCGAGTCCTTTGGTTTCGGGGCCTCACACCCGAACGATCTGCCTCGGCGAAAGCCATGAATGAAAGCAGGATGACATGGACTCCAGCAGCGTCAGCCGAACTCGCTATTCGTTCGAGCTTTTTCTTACCCTGGTCCTGTTCTGGATTTTGCTGAATGGAAATCTGGCGGCGGACACCTTGCTGATCGGGGTGATGGCGGCACTGGTCATCACCTTCTTTTTTCGCAACGGATTGTCGTTTTTATCCGACTATCGGTTCCTGCCCGGGTCCTTTGTGGCGACCGTGTTTTTCGTGCTCTATTTCTTCAAGGAGCTGGTCAAGTCGAATATCAATCTGGCGTTGATCGTGCTCTCTCCCAGCCTGCCGGTGCGGCCCGGGATCGTCAAGGTGCGCACCCGGTTGAAGAGCCGCATGGGACGCTTGATGCTGGCCAATGCGATTACGCTGACCCCCGGAACGCTCACCGTCGGTTTGGAGGACGAGTGGCTGTATATCCACTGGGTCAGCATGGAATCCGCCGATATCGACCAGGCGACGGAGAGTATTGTCGCGGGTTTCGAGCGTTATCTGGAGGTCATGTATGGTTGAGTTTCTGATCTATCTGGCCTCGGCCATGGCGGGTGTGGCGTTCCTGCTCGCCCTGTGGCGGTTCGTTCGGGGGCCGGTGGCGGTGGACCGGGTCATCGCCTTTGATGTGCTGACCATCGTCTCCATTACCGGCATCGTGCTGACAGCCCTGTTGGAAGACCGTGTGATCTATCTGGATGTCGCCCTGGTTTATGCCTTGTTGTCGTTCCTGGGGGTTATTGTCGCGGCCCGCTACCTGGAAAGGGGGACCTGATGGAATCCGTACTCGATGTGATCGGCGGGGTGATTCTGGTCTTTGGCACGTCGTTCCTGCTGCTCGGCGGGTTGGGCTTGACCCGCATGCCTGACATTTACAACCGCATCCAGGCCGGGACCAAGGCCACCACCCTGGGCACCATGCTGACCATGGTGGGGGTGTCGTTCCTGCAACCGGAATGGACCCTGAAGCTGTTGCTCATTGGATTGTTCCTGCTGTTCACCAACCCCTTGTCTTCGCAGGTGCTGGCCCGTGCCGCGCACCGCAGCGGTGTGCATAAAGCGCCCGAGACCCAGGTGGATCGTCTGGCCGAAGATCTCGGAGAAAAGCCATGACCCTTATCCCTCTCGTCATGAGCCTGCTGCTGTCCACGGCGATGATCGTCACCGGTATTCTGGCGGTACGCGGCAAACGCAGCCTGCCCATTTCCATTCTCGCGGCGGGCGTGGTGAGTCTGTTTGCCTCGGTGCAGTTTCTGCTGCTGGCCGCGCCGGACGTGGCGATGACCGAAGCGGCCATCGGCAGTGGCTTGACGACGTTTCTGTTCTTCTTCGTGCTGGGTCGGGTCAGGGGAGGCCGCAATGATTAAATCTCTGATCGCGGTCATGTTGCTGATCGGTCTCGGGGCGGTGTTTGCGACCCTGATGATGGGATACACCCCGGACGTGGCCTTGAATTTGACCGCCCGCTATTATGCCGAAAATACCGTGTCGGATACCGGGGCTCAGAACATCGTGACCGCCATCATCGTCACCTACCGCGGGCTCGATACCCTGGGCGAGGTGACCGTGCTGTTCCTGACGGCGGCCACCGTGGGGCTGGTGCTCCGCAAGGAACGCTTGCCCGGCCAGCTTCCGGTGATCGGTTTGGTCTCCAACCTGTTACCGTCGGGTGAATTGCTGCTCACCGGCTGTCGCTTGCTGGTTCCCTTGATTATCCTGTTCGGCATCTATGTGTTCGTGAACGGCCACCTGACTCCGGGGGGCGGTTTCCAGGGCGGTGCCATCGTCGCCTCGGGCATCTTGTTGATGCTGTTGACCCATCCCTTCCGCCGCTTCAGCCACAACCTGATTTCCCGTGTCGAATCGGGGTCCGGTTTTCTCTATGTGTTCATCGGCCTGCTCGGTATGGCCTTGGCCGGCGGCTTCCTGGACAATCGCATTCTGCCCCTGGGCACCTTCGGCAGCCTGTTTTCCGCAGGAGCCATTCCGGTGATCTATTCGCTCATCGGATTGAAGGTCGGGGCCGAGTTCAGTTCCATGATGCTCAGCTTCGCCGAAACGGAGGACTCATGACCATCGATATTGAAGTCGTTTCCATGGCGACGGGGTTTCTATTGATCCTCATCGGGTTCTATGGCGCGCTGACCAATAGCAATATCCTGCGCATGATCATCTCCTTCACCGTGGCCAATACCGGGGTGAATCTGGTGATGGTGGCTGTCGGCTACATGCTCGGGCGCACGGCGCCGATCCTCGATGCTGCGGTTCCGGTCGCGGAGGCTGTCGAACGCATTATTGATCCGGTGCCCCAGGCGCTGGTGCTCACCGCCATCGTTATCGGCCTCGGGGTCACGGCACTGATGCTCGCCTATGCCCACAAGTTGTTCGAGACCAAACGGACTCTTGATATCTCCAAATTCACGGAGCTGAAATGGTAAGCGCCATTTACATCATCGCCGTCGGCCTCGGCACGGCATTCCTGCTTGGGTTTCTCAAAGATACCTGGCGTGCCAAAGCCTATCTGCTGACGCTGGCCTCCCTGGCTTTTACCAGTTGGGTCGCCGCTGATTGGGTGTGGGCCTTTGCCATTAACCATGTTGTCCCGGTGGAAGTGCGGACGGCGGGCACGGCACCGCCCTTCGCCATCAACCTGCGCATGGCCTTGCCGGAGGCGGTGCTGCTGTTGCTGGTCAATCTGACCGGTCTGTTTTCGGCGCTGTTCCTCAAAGATACCCTGATGCGCCTGAAGCGCCGGGCCATGGCGGTTTTCCTGATTGCCGTGATGGCTTTGAGCGGCATCATCCTGACCCGCGATATCTTCAACATGTTCGTGTTCTTCGAACTGTTGGTGATCTCGACTGGTGGCCTGATCCTGTTGTCCTATGACCGGCATGCGTTGGCGGCCGGGTTCAAATATCTGGTGGTGTCGCAGCTTGTCTCCATTTTGATGCTGGTGGGTATCATCTTCCTCTATCACTCCACCGGTACCCTCAATATTGATACCATGCGCGGCGCGACGGCGGTGATGAGCGGCGGCGGGGCGCTGGCCTTCTTCCTGATGTTCGTTGCCGTGGTCGCCGAGTTGAAGCCGTTTCCGGCCAACGGTTGGGCGCTGGATATCTATGAATCCGCCCATCCGGCCATTTCCGCCGTGTTCTCCGCCGCCACCGGCACGGCGGCGCTGTATGCCACCGACAAGCTTCTGCTCATTGGCGGCGACAGCTGGTTGCCCGTCGCCACCGGCATCGGCCTGTTCACCTTCGTCGCCTCCAATATCATGGCCCTGTCGCAGACCAATGACCGGCGCCTGTTGGGCTATTCCTCGGTGGCGCAGATCGGCCTGATTCTCACTGTGGTGGGACAGCGCGATATTCTGAATGTGGATTATATGTTCATCGCCGGGGGTATCTTGATCGCCCATGCGGTGGCCAAGGCCGGTCTGTATTGGATTTCCGGGCTGATCCTGGAACGTGACCTGATGGCCTGGACGGTGCTGCGCAAGAACCCACTGCTGATTTTCGCCATGGCGAGTTTTCTGGCCATGCTGATCGGACTGCCGCCGTTCCCGGGGTTCTACGCCAAGTGGGAGATGATTCAGATTTTGGCCGCCCAGGACCGCCTGCTGATCGTCGCCTTGATCCTGTTCGGGGCGCTGGTCGAGGCGGGGTATTTGTTCCGCTGGTTCGGTTACGTCATCAAGCGGCCGGAGCAGGGCACCTTCATGCCGTTTTCGGTACGCAAGGTGGCCGTCGTCATGCTGACCGCGCTCGGCGGTTGGGGGGCGGGCTATATTTGGGGCGAGCTATCCTATTACGGGAACCTGCTGCAAGTGGTGCCGTTCCTCTTTGCCCTGGGTTTCCTGCTGATCGAAAGTTTGCCGTCGTGGGTCAAGAACACCGTCGCCATTGTCGGCATGTCGCTGTTCTTCTACATGAGCTATGACGCCTACACGCCTCTGCAATTGATCTATGCCGTGATCATCCTCATCGGCGGCGCGGTGATTTTCCTGGCCAGCTATGAATTCGGCGGACGCCGCATGGGCTTCTATCCCTCGGCCATGCTGATGTATTCCGGTCTGGCCATGCTGATCGTGGCCGAAGACTCGTTCAACTTCTTCGCCGCCTGGGAGGCGCTGACTGTCGGCTCCTATTTTCTGATTCTGCGTGGCAAGAATTCCGAACCGCACGGGCTGTCCTATTTGCTGTTTTCGCTGGCCGGGGCGTTCGCCCTGCTGGCCGGGTTTGCCATCGCGGCGCAGGGGCAATCGCCGTTCATGTTGCAGTCCCTGGCCGACGTGGGTGCCGAATGGGCACCGCTGGTGTTCATTTTGTTGGCGATCGGATTCATGACCAAGACTGCTTCGCTGGGCCTGCATATCTGGCTGCCCGGTGCCCACGCGGAAGCGGAAACGGATGTGTCGCCCATGGTCTCGGGCATTTTGCTCAAGGCCGGTCTGTTCGGCCTGATGATGCTTTTGATGAATATGGGCCAGACGCAGTTTTATGGCGTGGAGTTGACATATGTAATGCTGTGGATCGGCGCGCTGTCGGCGCTGATCGGCAACATTATGGCGGCCTTCCAGGAAGACGCCAAACGGCTTCTCGCCTATTCCTCCATCGGTCAGATGGGCTATGCGGTGTTCGGGTTGGCGATGATGAATCACCTGGGGTGGTTGATGGCCTTGATGTTCATCATCAACCATTACGTCTACAAATCTATGCTGTTCCTGTCCATCGGCGGCGTTGCCAAACGTACCGGGACCCGGGAGATGTATAAGATGGGTGGCCTGATCACCCTGATGCCGCTGTCTTTCATCGCTGTGCTGATCGGCATCATTGCCGTCTCCGGCGTGCCGCCGCTGTCCGGTTTCGGTGGTCGGTGGATTTTCTATAACGCCATCATGACCTCCGACGCCCGTCTGCCGATCATCATCCTGTTCCTGTCGGGACCCATTGCCTTCCTGTATCTGTTCCGGTTGATCCATACCATCTTCCTGGGCCAGTTGAAGGACGAGATGCGCATGGTCAAGGAAGCGCCGTTCTGGCTGATCCTGCCGCAGATACTTTATGTGGTCTTTCTCATGGGGTTTGCGCTGTTCCCGGGGTTAGCTCTTCATCGGGTGAGCAATTACCTGCTGCAATATTTCCCCACCCACGCCTTGTCCTGGGAAGGGCTGACCATCACCAGCGAGTTTGGCTATTGGAGCCCGGTGTCCATCATGGTCGTCACCGGCGTCATTTTCGCGACCCTGTTCATCGTCATGCTGCTGCTCAATCACAACGCCCAGAAGGTGAAGCAGTTCAACATCGTCTATGCGGCGGAGCGGCCCTACCGTCCGGAAACGACGCATTTCGCCTGGAACTTCTTCGCCCCGTATCGCAAGGCGCTGGGCATCCTGCTGGTGCCCTATTTTGAAACATTCTGGGGCACGGTGACCGATGTGCTGCATAACGTCGGTGATCTGACGCGCCGTCTCTACACCGGAGATGGACAAATCTACGCCTTCCAGCTCCTGGCCTTTGTCGTTGTTGTCTACATGATCCTGATGGGAGCCCAGCCATGACCTTTGAGTGGATTCAGATCCCCTATGCGCTGCTGACCCTGTTCATCGTGGTCAACTACGGCTTGCTGATGACCGCGTTGATCCAGAAGATCGGCGCCCGGGCCGGGCGGCGCTACGGCATTCCCATCTATCAGAACTACTTCGATCTGATGAAGAACTATGCCCTGCGAACCCATATCACCCACGGCGTGATGTTCTATCTCGGCCCGGTGTTCAGGCTGTCGGGCGGCGTCGGGTTGCTGTTGTTCGTGCCGACCATCTACGGCTCGGTGATGTTCTCCAACCTGTCGTTTGCCGGTGATTTGATCCTGGCCCTGTATTTCGTCTTTTTCGGGACGTTGGGTATGGCGCTGGGGGCCGGTGAGAGCGGCCATCCCCATGCGGCCATCGGTGTCTCGCGCGGCCTGTCGCAGGTGACCACGGCGGAATTGCCGTTTGCCCTGGCGGTGTTCGCGGTGGCGCTGCAATATCAGACCCTGTCGATCACCGAGATCGTCGCGGCGCAGCAGGGCGGGTTCATGAACTGGACCCTGTTCACCAATCCGCTGGCGGTGGCGGCGGGGATGCTGGGCTTCCTCGGTTCCATGATGCGTCCGCCGTTCGATGTGGTGCTGGCGCCGCAGGAAATTCCTATCGGCCCGCCGACTGAATATCATTCATCCTATCTGGCTCTGATGCAGACCAACCGGGTGATTTTCCCGGTCGCCAAGATCGTGGTTTACATGAACCTGTTCTTTGGCGGGGCATCCAATTGGCCGGTGTTCGGGCTCAAGGTGTTCCTGATGTATCTGTTCTCGGCTTTCGTCGGCGTGGTGTTTCCGCGCTTCCGGGTCGAGCAGTCGGTGCGCTGGTTCCTGGTCTGGGCCGTGCCGATCGGCATTGCGGCCATTCTGGTGGTGTGAGGTGACATGAAAGAAGAACTCAAAAAGCGCGTCGTCAAAACCCCCGATGGTCAGACCATCGAGATTGATCCGTTGCGCGATCACTATTGCGAGGCCCCGCCCAAGGTCCATCCGCCGCACTACGTGAAGATCGTCGAGGATTTCTTCAACTGGGCGCGGTCGGAATCCCTGTGGATTCTTGGCTTCGGCACCGGTTGCGGGGCCATTGAGATGCGCCCTTTGATGACGCCGCGCTTCGATGCCTATCGGTTCGGGGTGCAATGGCGTCCGACCCCCCGACAGGCCAACCTGCTGATGATTTCGGGCTATCTGTCGACCAAGACCCTGAAGCGGGCCATTCGCTCCTACGAGCAGATGCAGAGCCCGAAATATGTGGTCGGCCTGGGCTCCTGCACCATCAACGGCGGCATGTACTGGGACAGCTACAACACCATCAAGAAGCTCGACGAATATCTGCCGGTGGATATCTACATCGTCGGCTGCATGCCGCGACCCGAGGCGCTGCTGGCCGGGTTCGAGGATCTGAAGAAAATCATCCGCGCGGGCAAGGGCGAGGGTGCCAACCAATATGCCGAGCGCTTCGACTGGTACAAGGCCAACCAGAAGCAGGTGATCCACGATTGGGACATGCCCGATTACAACTGGTGATGATCTATGAATATGCGTGACCTCTACAACAAGATCCGCGAGCCCTTCGCCCTCGGCAAACTGACCGAGCAGCGCGAAGACTTGGCTTTCGTCACCGTGCCGCGCGAATATTTGCGCTCGCTGCTGCTGCATCTGCGCGATCGGGAGGGCTTTACCCATCTGGTCCTGCTGACCGCCGTTGATTGGTTGGAGGAGGATCAGTTCCAACTGACTTACCTGCTGTGCAATCGCAAGGCGCGGCGCGATATCGGGGTGCGGCTGATGATCCCGCGCGATAATGCCTCCATGGACGGCATCCATGACATCTGGCCGACCGCCGCCACCTATCAGCGGGAACTGCGCGAGATGTTCGGCATCGACTTTCCCGGCAGTCCGCGAGTCAACGAAGAATTCATCCTGGAAGGCTGGACCGGCATGCCGCCGTATCGCCGGGATTTCGATACCAAGAAATATTCTGAGGAACAGTTCGCCCATCGGCCGGGCCGCGAAACCCATGATCCGGCCCAGTACATGAAACAGAAACTCTATCCGGACGGGGATTGATATGTTGCAGTTTACACCCGATCGCAGCCAATACCCGGACAAGAAAGAGGACGGAAGCTGCGACATCGACCTGACCTCGGGCAAGTACCTGAAGCTCTGGCAGGGGCCGAACCATCCCGGCATTACCGGCAATATGTCGGTGGAACTGACCGTCTGCGGCGATGAGGTGGTCGAGGGGCGGACCCATGTGGGCTATCTGCACCGGGGCTTCGAGAAGCTGATGGAGCGCCGCACCTTCATCCAGTGTTTCCCCATCGTCTGCCGCATCTGCGTGCCGGAGCCGGACTTCAACGAATATTGCTACGCCGCCGCCATCGAGGAACTGGCCGGGCTCGAAGTGCCCGAACAGGCCCTGTGGATTCGCACCTTGATCCTGGAGATGGGGCGCATCAACAGCTACATGATGTATCTGGGCGGGCAGGCCGGGGCCTTCGGTCTGGGGGTGATCGGCCAGTGGACGACCTATGTCCGTGACCTGATGCTCGACCGCTTCGAGGAACTCACCGGGGCGCGCATCTATCACATGTTCATCCTGCCGGGTGGCGTCCGTGACACACTGCCCGAGGGCTTCGACCAGCGCATGGCGGAGACCCTGAAAGAGGTCGAGCGGACCATGAAGGACGTCCATGACGTGATGTTCCGCAATGCGGTGTTCAAGAAGCGTGCGGTGGGCGTCGGCGTCATTGATCCGGCATTGATCGACAGCTATGGCATCACCGGGCCGAACGCCCGCGCTGCCGGGGTGGTCAAGGACGTGCGCAAGGATGCGCCCTATCTGGTCTATCCAATGTTGAACTTCGAGCCGGTGAGCGGCAAAGACTCGGATATCTTCACCCGCGCCGACGTGCGGCGCCGCGATGTGCTGGTCTCCGTCGACCTGATTCGTCAGATCCTCGCCAAGATGCCGCGTACCGGGCCGGTGATGGCCAAATTGCCCAACGTGCTGCACTGGAAGATTCCGCGCGGCGAAACCTATATCCGAGGCGAATGCTCGCGCGGAGAATACGGGTTCTACGTGGTCACCGACGGCAGTGGCTATCCGCGCCGCATCAACGTTCGGGGTCCGTCCTACACCCATGCCATGGCGTTGTTGGAACGGATGATCGTCAACCTCAACATATCGGATGTGGCGGGCCTGATGGTTTCCCTGCATACCTATCCGCCGGAGATCGAGAGATAGCCATGAGCGTACGCGACGTCCTGTCCCCCTTCACCGCGTGGAAACATCTGTTCCGCAATCCGGTGACCATTATCGACCCGCTCCATGACCGGCCCGGCGCGCCGCGTTATCGGGGATTCCACAAGAACGACGTGAAGACCTGCATCGGCTGCGGCACCTGCGAAGCCATCTGCCAGAACGCCGCCATCGACATGGTTCCGGTGGAAGGAGGCGTGACCACCAAGGAAGATTCCGGTCTGCGGCCGCGCATCGACTATGGGCGCTGCTGTTGGTGTGCCCTGTGTGTCGATGTGTGCATGACCGGTTCGCTGACCATGTCCAACGAATATACCTGGGTGGACTCGGATGGCGATGCCTTCCGCTTCACCCCCGGGGTGGACAAGAAGCACTGGGACAATGCCGAGTTGGGCTATCACCGGCCCGAGAACCACGGCCTGGTGCCCCACGAGCGGGTGGCCATGGGCGAACTGGAGCCGGAAGAACGGGTCGACAATTTCAATGAGATCGTCGCCGGTTACACGGTCGAACAGGCCATGGCGGAGGCCGCGCGCTGTGTTGCCTGCGGGCTCTGTGTCGCCACCTGTCCGGCTCATATGTCGATCCCCGAGTACATCGCCACGATCCGCGAGGGCGATTACGAGAAGGGGCTCAAACTGCTCTACGAAACCAATCCGTTCTCCGAAGTCTGCGGCCGGGTCTGCACCCACAAGTGCGAGACGGTCTGCGCCTCCCGCCACGAAGGCGACCCGATCGCCATCCGCTGGCTCAAGCGTCACATCACCGATCAGGTGCCCTATAAGAAATACGCCAAGATCATCGGCAAACCGGCCCGCAAGACGCGCCACAAGGTGGCGATCATCGGGGCTGGACCGGCGGGACTCACCGCCGCCTTCGATCTGCGCCGCCTGGGCCATCAGGTGACGGTGTACGAGGCGCAGGACAAGCCGGGCGGCATGACCCGTTACGGCATCCCCGAATACCGTCTGCCCTACGACGCCATCGACCGGGACGTGGCGATCATCACCGGCATGGGGGTCGAGATCCGCTACAACAGCCGGGTCGGCACCGATATCACCATGGAGCAACTGAAGGCCGAGAACGATGCGGTCATTCTTTCCATCGGTCTGCATCTGGGCCGCTCGACCCGCATTCCGGGCTCCGACCACAAGGACGTCAAAAAGGCGGTGGATCTGTTGCGTCAGATCACCTACGGCGAGAAGATCACCGTGCCCCGTCAGGCGGTAGTGATCGGCGGCGGCAACGTGGCCATGGATATCGCCCGCAGTCTGGCCCGCAAGCAGAAAGAGGCCTACGGCGAAATCAAGATCACCCTGACCGCCCTTGAGGACAAGGCGCATTTCCTGGCCGACTCGGACGAGGTCAAGGAGAGCGGCGAGGAGGGTATTGATATTTTCGACGCCCGGGGGCCGCAGGAGATCCTGTTTGACGCCAAGGGCAAGCTGACTGGCCTGAAAACCTGGAAGGTGAAAGCCATCTTTGACGAGCAGGGCCGTTTCGCGCCCAGCTACGACGAAGCGGACGAAATGATCCACGACGGCGAGATGGTCATCGAAGCCATCGGCCAGGCCTCCGACGTCAGTCTGTTGGGCAAGGAACTGACCGAGGAACTGGAATGGAACCGGGGCCGCATTGCCGTGGATGGCGACGGCCGGACCTCCGTCTCCTGGCTGTGGGCCGGGGGCGACTGCGTCAACGGGCCGGACGTGATCCATGCGGTTGCCGATGGTCACCGGGTGGCCGCCAGCATTGATGCCGTCTTCAAACAGCAGGAAGCCGAGAAATGACCCAGGGACACGGTTACGACAAGCTGAAACCGCTTTCCTCCATGGAAGATATCCTGGCGGTGGCCATCGAGTTCGAGCGCACGGCCCGGGACTTCTACCGGGATCTGGCCCCCAAGGTGAGCAAGAATCTGCGCTATCTGGCGGAGGAATTGGCCGAAGAGGAACAGAAGCATTTCGATCTGTTCACCGATCTGCGCGCCCGCCCGGACGTGCAGGCGGTCCTGCAAACGGAAATCACCCGTCCGGTCTCCGACCGCAAGTTCTCCGACTGCATTCATGTGCCCGACCTGGGCGAGCAACCCGACGACCAAGCCGTGCTGCAATATGCCCTGATGCGCGAGCATGCGGCCATGGAACAATACACGGCACTGGCCGCCGAGACCGGGCCGGGGCCGATCCACGACCTGTTCCAGTACCTGGCCAACGAAGAGACCAAGCACAAGAACGAGTTGGAAGTGCTGTACTATTCGGTTGTCCATTCGGGCGGCGTGTGAGCGACATCCCTCGACAAGCTCGGGATGAGGTGATTCACGGGGCTACTGGAATTTCCTCATGCTTGTCGACGCATAAGCTTTCGGGCATTGACGGGGGAGGTCGGGCCGCCTGATGGCCCTTGCCGGGGCGGGTATGTCCTGGTATGTTCCCCCTATGTTCCAGTCGCACGCCTTTTCTGCTTTGTTCGTGCCGGTCCGCCGTGGGCGGCTGGCGTTGCCCATATTTACGGCCCGTATCGCGGCGGGGTTTCCCAGTCCGGCCGATGATTTTTCCGACGGCACATTGGATCTCAACGACCTGATCGAGCACCCCTCGGCCACCTTCATTCTGCGGGTGGCGGGGGATTCCATGGTCGGGGCAGGGGTGTTCGACGGCGATCTGCTGGTGGTCGATCGCAGCATCAAGCCGCGCCCCGGACAGATCGTGGTGGCGAGTCTCGACGGGGAGATGCTGGTCAAGCGATTGGAGCAGCGGCAGGGGCGCTGGTGGCTGGTGCCGGCCAACAAAGCCTATCGGGCGCAGCCGATGCCGGAGGGGGCGGAAGTCTGGGGAGTGGTCAAGAATGTGGTGCGGAGTCTGCCATGAGCCGCCCGCCGGTCTACGCCCTGGCCGACTGCAACAATTTCTATGTGTCCTGCGAGCGGGTCTTTCAGCCGGAACTGTGCGGGCGGCCGGTGGTGGTGCTGTCCAACAACGACGGCTGCGCCATCGCCCGTTCAGCGGAGGCCAAGGCGCTGGGCATCGCCATGGGGGAGCCCTATTTCAAGATCCGCCAACGTCCGGAATGGCGCTCGGTAATCGTCCGCTCGACCAATTTCACCCTCTATGGCGATATGAGCCGCCGGGTCATGGACATCCTGGCCGACCATGCGCCGCGCATCGAGGTTTACAGCATCGACGAATGCTTTCTCGACCTGGACGGCCTGCCCGGGGATCTCGTGGCCTCTATGCGGGACCTGCGGGCCATGGTGGGGCAATGGACCGGCATTCCCATCAGCATCGGCCTGGGTGGCACCAAGACTCTGGCCAAGCTGGCCAACCGGATGGCCAAGAAAAGCCCCGACGGGCTGTTCGACATCCGTCCGCCGGAGGTGCGGCTTGCGGTGCTGGCGCAAACCGAGGTGGCTGACCTGTGGGGGGTCGGACGGCAATGGGGCCACATGCTGCGGACTCGGGGGATTTACAACGCCCTCGACCTGAGCCAGGCCGACCGGGGCTGGGTGCGGGCACGCATGGGGGTGACCGGGCTGCGCACGGTGGACGAGCTGAACGGTCATCCCTGCATCGCCCTGGAGGACATCGCCCCGGACAAGCAGACTCTCTGCGTCTCGCGCAGTTTCGGCACCATGCTGACTCGGCAGGACGAGCTGGCCGAACGCCTGAAATTCTTCGCTGCCCGGGCGGCGGAAAAGGCACGCCGTCAGGGACTGGTGGCGGGGGCGATTTCAGTCTTTGTCCAAGGCAACCGGTTTCGCCAGGATTTGCCGCAATACTCCAACAGCATGACCATCGCTTTCACGCCGCCGACCGCCGACAGCGGCCCCGTGCTGGCGGCGGTGCTGCGCGGGCTGGGGGGGCTTTACCGTCCTGGGGTGCCTTATAAGAAAGCGGGGGTGTTGCTGCTTGATCTGATGCGCGAGGGGCGGGGGACGGGGGACCTGTTTCATCCGGCGGTCGCCGATCCTCGGCGGGCCGATCTCATGCGGGCCATGGACCGGCTGAACGGACGCTATGGCCCGAGCACCCTGTGCTACGGACAGATTCCACGCCCCCGCACCTGGTATATGACCCAGGTCCACCGTTCCCGGCGCTACACCACCCATTGGGCCGAATTGCCGTTGGTGCATTAAAACGAGAACAGCGGCCCGAAAGCCGCTGTGTGGAGGACGGAAAACCGAGAAGCGGTCAGATGACGGCCTTTTCCTTGCGCCGCATCCAGGTCAGCAGGGCCAGGCCGGAGGCAAACAGCAGCAGGGAGGCGGGCTCGGGAACCTCGGATGTTGCGCGAACCAGGAAGGCGCCGGTGTCGTAGCCGTAACCATCCAGGCCGGGGGCACCGTAGACCGGCACCAGGTAATCGGCGGTGGGATAATGCACCATCAGGCCGACCCACTGTCCTTCCAGATAACCCCAGGTGTAATTGTAATCGGTGGCCGTATAGGGGGTGCCGTTGACGGTTTCATAGAAGTTGCCATAGCCGTCGCCGACGGTCTGGATCAAGTTGTACAGGGACTGTTCGCCGGTGGCGAAGACCTGATCCCAGACATTCAGTGCCGAACCGAGAGTCTCGCCGGTCCAATTGCTGACCAGGCCGATCAATTCCGTGCCGGACGCCAGACGCCATCCGGAGAGGTCATAACCGTTGTTGGAGGTGGCCCCGGCGGTGAGGCCGTCGGTGACTTGCCGATAGGACCAGGCGAAGGTTTCGGAGACATCCATCCAATCCAGCCCGGAGGCCGCATCGGAGGTATACCATCCATTGTCGGTAAAACCGATGGGCACGGCCCGCGCTTCCGAGGCCAGACCGGCCGTCAGGGCAATGGTCAAACCGGCGAGGACGCCGGACAGGGCCTTCAAGGAACCGAACCGATACGTCATTTGCTTTCTCCCAGAAAGAAGCCTCGGAATATTGAGCACGGGAGATGATGCCGGATCGCACACGACCCCTTCCTCCCTGACCCAGAACGGATTTTACGGCAAGTGATTGTGATATTCTGTGATGCAAATCACAGGGGCGAAAATTTAATGCGCTATCGCCGTAAGCCGTAACCAGGTGCGCTCAGTGGGGGGCTTCATCGACATACAAACGGCATTCGCGCCCGTAGGGTTCCACCGCAGACTCGCACGAAAATTCCCAGCCCGCATCGTTCGTCCAGGCAACCACCTGCCATCGGTTCTCAAACTGCCTAAAATAGATAATCTCTCGATAGTTTGGGTGCTTCGGCTGGCAGTCCCTGAATGGAATCCCGTCCTTCGAACATGAACGGGATTCCCATTCAATGCCGACATCTCCAACCCTGGCCCATGTCGGTGCAGATGGTTTGGCAAGGTCATCAGCGGTCAGACGCAGGCTCTTCAGCACGACATTTTCCCGCACGAATCCTGTATCAAACAATGCTTCGGCATCTTGGCTTTTCCTAAAAACCATATCCACGAGCCCAATCGTGGCGCAAATATCAGGGCGCTGTCGTCCCAGACAGACCCGCCAAGAATCAAGTGCACAGAGAGGTGTCACCGGCTTCCCCACACAATTGCTGGGCTGGTAGACTTGCGTTTCAACCTGAACCAAAGGCGGGGTGTAAACGGTTATATCCAAGGCCAATGCCGGTGAGCAGATGACATCAGCCCAACAAGCAGCCAGGATGCCGTTCATCACCACTCGAAACAAGGTCATGGCTTTCCTCCACTTGGTGATCCTGGGACCTGAAGTAACGGAGTTGGGTCGATATCCTGGAATTTCCGTGAACCGGACTTTCCAGGATAAGCAATTTTGTTCTGATCCCGAACCTCTACATGGATATGGTTTGTCATACCTTTAGGGTACCTCTTCGATAGATCCTGTGCGGTTCCTATTTTTGTTTTCCCGGCAACAACCTTCTGACCTGGCTTCAGATTTCCTGGGTCCACGTAAAAGTGTCGGACCACGTAACCATCCTTGGTCTGAATTTCGACGTAACGGTATTTCATGTCGTTCGCGTAGGGATATCAGAGCTGGCCGGGATTGTTCAGACAGTTTTTGGCGTTGGATAAGTGGAGCCTCTGCCGGTTGCCGTGTTGTATCGCCGATGCGGGGCCTCACGCAGGGAGGGCGTAGCCCGACTGGAGTGGGGCCCCGCATCGGCAGTGAACGTCATGCTGCCACCGCCTGGGGCTGGTTGTCAAAGTAGATCCTATCCGGCGGCACCCGACCGAGGCTCGAATGTGGCCTCTTGCCATTGTAGAAGTCAAAATAGCGGCCGAGCGAGGTCCGCGCCTCGCCAACGCTGTCGTAGGCCCGAAGATAGACCTCCTCGTACTTCACCGAGCGCCACAGCCGTTCGACAAAGACGTTATCCCGCCAAGCTCCTTTGCCATCCATGCTGAGGGCGATGCCGTTGTCCAGCAGCAGGCCGGTGAATGGGGCACTGGTGAACTGGCTGCCTTGGTCGGTGTTGAAGATCTCCGGCTTGCCATACTTGGCCAGCGCGTCTTCGACCGCTTCCAGACAGAAATCCACGGTCATGGTGATCGACACCCGCCAAGACAGAACCCGGCGGCTGCACCAGTCGAGCACCACACAGAGATAGACGAACCCCCGCGCCATGGGGATGTAGGTAATGTCCATCGCCCATACCTGATTGGGACGCAGGATGGGTAGGCCGCGCAGCAGGTACGGATAGATCTTGTGTCCCGCTGCTGGTTTTGACGTGTTTGGTCGCCGGTACAAGGCCTCGATCCCCATGCGCCGCATCAGCGTGATGACATGATCGCGGCCGATCTCAACGCCCTCGTTGCGCAGGAAATCGCGCAGCATCCGGCTGCCTGCGAACGGAAAGTCCAGGTGCAATGCGTCGATCCGACGCATGATGGCCAGATCGGCGGCAGACACCGGTCGGGGCTGGTAATAGAGGCTGGCGCGACTAAGCCGCAGCACCTCCGCCTGCCGTTTCAGCGGCAGGGCATGGTCACGGTCGATCATCGCTTTACGCTCAACATGCCGGCCTTGTCGAGCGCACCGGCCAAAAAATCATTCTCCAACGTCAATTGGCCGATCTTGGCATGCAACTCCTTCAGATCAACCGGCACCGTCGCCTGGGATCGGCTCGCGCCGAAAACCCCCGATGCCCCCTCCAGCAATTGCCCTCGCCAGGTCGTGATCTGGTTCGGATGCACATCAAACTGCTGCGCCAACTCGGCCAGCGTCTTGTCTCCCTTGATCGCCGCCAAAGCCACCTTCGCCTTGAAAGCCGCTGTGTGGTTCCGCCGTGTACGCTTCGTCATGGTTCCTCCCGATCAACGGCATCATCGCCGCTCTCAGGCAGAAAATCCACTTAACCCCCTGTCTGAATTTCCCAGGCCACCTCTATCCAAGCTTGGTGACAGTTCCATCGACAGTACTGACCACATCTTGTCCGGGTTTAGCGACAAAATCTACACCTGTATGTTTGCGTTTGCCGCCATCACGACTTGCACCATAGCGCCCATCCCCCATGCCATCCTGAGGGCGAATAGTACCTCCGGGCACAGGTGCCATAAGCTGGGGTGGCTTGCGATTGGACGATTGAGACGCGGGCTGCTGGGGCGCGGCTTGGGCATTTTGAACGTTCAGGTCGCGGTTTGGATTGTCGATTTTGTTGCCATCGGGGCCGTACCATTGGCCGTCATCGCCCATTGAGGGGCCGTTTGTTTGCGGTTGGGAGGCGGGCGTCGGCATCCCCGCCTTGACCCGCGCGCCCAATCCGGCATTGATGCCCGCGTCGATTTGCTTGCGGTCGTCGGGGTGGAAGAAGCTGGTGCCGCTGGCCGATTGCCCAGAAGCCAAGTCCACCGTGCCCGGGAAGGTGTTCTTGAACCATTGGTCCAGCTTGGGGCGGGCGGTGGCGTTGCCCGGGCGGCCGGACCGGAATGAACTGGGCGATGCTTTCCTTGAAACCGGAAACAAGCGGGGCCTATACTCTCTCCATGCGTGTTTTATTGATCCTGGCTTGTGTCCTGTTCGCCCTTCCGGCCCGCGCCGATTTCGACGCCGGGATGGCGGCCTATGAGGCAAAGGACTATGCCACCGCCTATCGGGAATGGCGACCCCTGGCGGAAGCGGGCGACCCGAGAGCGCAATACTGGCTGGCCGATCTGTATCGGTTTGGGCTGGGTCAGTTGATCAACTACAAGACCGCGCTTTATTGGTACAAGCAGGCCGCCCTTCAGACTGAGGACGTGGATATCAATCGCCGTGCGGTTTATGCGTTGGGATACATGGTCAATAATGCGCAGGGCGTTGAGAGAGATACCGACAAAGCCTTATGTCTTTACAAAACGTCCTCAGAAATGGGGTATGCCAATGCCCAGTGGGCTTTGTGTTTGCTATATGCGGAACTTTATCGAAATACTAGGTTACGAATGTTTTATGGATCATTGGTCCGCAATGGCTTTTATTGGTGTGATCGATCAGCCGCCCAGGGTGAGCCGTTTGCGCTTGGATACGTTGGAGAAGAGGCGATTCACAATCCCGTAACACCCCATGAACAGGGGTACATGAAAATATTTCTCGCGGCACAAAGAGGGGGCAAGAGAGCTCAGGAAAGGCTCATTGAACTTGGCAATGAGTTGAGTCTGGACGAGTTGGCTTTGCTGCGAAAGGGAAAGGAAATGGCAAAGGAATGGCGGGAAAAGGTCGAACCTCTCCCTGCCAAACCGATACCCGTCGAAGCGCACTGTTGGCCTTAACGATCACGTTCTGTCTGATGTGGCGAGCCCGACGTTTCAGGCATCCACCATTCTTTCCCTTTCTCCTCAGCCAATTTCTGTATCTGCGCGGTGAGCAATTCGTTGCCAGCATCGGTTATCCAGCCGACGAAGCCGTCGCGAATGTTTGCCGGGAGGACTTTGGATGCCTGCCCAAGGGTGCCGCTGATGGCGGCGTTGAGCCTGCTCTGTTTCAGGGCGTAGGTGCGGGCAGCCTCTTGGGTCATGCCTTGTTGCAGGCCCTGCTGGTGGGATCGGCCATAACTTTCCGCCGCGCCCAGGACCACCGGTCCGAGGCCGCCGGTCAGCGCCTCGGCGGGGTTCATGCCGTTCTTGAAGCCCCGGGCGATGCTTTCCTTGACCACCGAATAGGCGAGGCCCTGCTTGGCGACGCTGCGCGCCATCCAGGCCGAGGTGACGTCCGGCAGGGCTTTGGCCAGTTTCTCGAAGGCCTTGCCGCTTCCGCCGGCGGCCAATCGCATGAGTTTTTTCTCGATTTTCCCGATCTTGGCAGCACTCATGCCTGCTGAGCCGAGGTGTTCCATCGCCGCCTTCACGTCGCCCCGCGACAGCGCCGCCGTCGCCTTGACGAAACCTTCGCCAACGTCGAGGGCGGTGCCCACGGGGGTCACCGATACCATGATCGCGGCGATTTCCGACTCTGTGTCTGAGAGCTGGTATTCTTCCTGCAGGCGCTGTTTTAAGCCGTTTTCCCACGAGATCTGTTCCGGATCGGCATAGCCTTCCCGTGCCGCCTCCCCGGCGATCAAGGAATTCCTCAGATGTCCCGGGTCCTCGTGCATCGCGGCGTTGTTGGTCGCCGGATTGGCGTTGGGACCGCCGCCCAGACGATGCTCCCAATAGGCCCGGTGGGCCGCCTTGTCCGCTTCGGACAAGGCGTCGAAGGCCTCGGGATCATGCGCTAGAGCGATTTCCACTCATACTGAATCACTTTGTGATTCAGTATGAGTGGAAATCGCTCTGATTCAATAAGATAGAGCAAATCTTACCGCTTCAATTTGGATCAACTTGATCCAAATTGAACGGAATTTGCTCTAGCAGACGGTTGGTATGTTCATACCAATCCTGGGTCCCTGGTGCCGGAACGGGAGCGGGCTTCGTCTCTTGCGTCCAGGCCAAGGTATCGTTTCCGGACCCGCCGATGAGGACGGTATTTTCAGAGGTCGCCGCTTCTTGGGTCCAGTCGACCTCGATGGTCTCCTCCTTGCCGTGGATGACACGGTCCTTGCCCCAGGCATCTGCATTGGGGGGCGGTGTTTCCCCGTAATGGGCCTCGATCATCTGCACATGTTGCGGGTCCGCATGGGGACCGAGATGTTCGATAGCCTGCTTGGCGCGCAGCTTGTTCATGCGGTCATTTTCTTCCCGGATGCCTTCGTAGCCGGTGGGGGAACTGCCGCTGGCGTGGCCAGTAGGCTCCGATTTCGGAGTGTTCAGTTCATAGAATTGGCCGGATTCCTGCTGAATCTCTTTGTTGGTCCAATAGTCGTCGGCCCAATGCAGGCGCTTCTGATCGGCAAAACTGCGCTCGATCACCGGCTTGCGCCGCGCCGTCTCAATCTCACCCTTCTTTGGTGGCGTCGCCCCATCCCATGTGTCAAGAGGATCAATGCGTACCGGCGGCGGGCTTTTGGCCAGGGCCTGCTCGACCCGGATGGGGCGTGCCTGAGCGATCTCTGTGGTCTGTTGAGCCAGGGTCTGCCGTTGCTGCTGCTGCTTTTGCTCTTCCAGGCGCTGTTTCTGGCGCATCTCTATGCGCTGCCGGGCGGCTTTCTCCTCGGCGGCCTTTTTGTCCTGGTGCATCTTCCAGACCGCCTCCGTGTCGGCCTCGGCCTGCTTGAGAAGGTTTTCCTGTTGCGCCCGGTCGCTCGGGGACTCGTCAAGGAGGGCGTTCGTCCGGCGTGCCGGGGCCTCGAGGACGGGTTCAGAGGCAATGGGATGCAGCGGCTCCGCATCGAAGGCCGTCTTGGACTCGAACAGGGACGGCCCCTCGTCGAACGACGGGGTCGGGCGCGACGGCTTGTCATCGACAACGGACGGAATCGGCGCAGAGGACAGGGAGTCCCCGTCGTTGCCGGGGGTGGTGCTGGATAGGCTTCCCATGACCCCTTGGCCGCCCCTGGCGGTTTCGTGGTGGGTCTTGCTGGAGGATGGCGGCACGGTCCAGCAGGGGGCGCGTTGCGACACATGCTGCGAAAGGCTCGTGCCTCGACAGGCTCAGCATGAGGTAGGGGGGTGAATCTCGGCATGAGGGGGGGCTGTTGCCGTTCACGAGATGCCCATTGCGACTGATGCTTTGTCCCTCGTCAGGCCGACTTATTCCAACACTTCACACCGGCAATCTCACCCGGACCTTCAACCCGCCGCCCGCTCACCATCCCTCCCAGTGCAGCAGTTCCTCCAGCGCCATTCGGTGCCGCCAGCCTTGGCGTTGCAAATCCGGGGTGTCGTGGAACTGTGAGACCGATCCGAGACAAAGATAGGCGATGACGTCCAGTCGTTCGGGGATGCCGAGGGTCTGTTTGAGGGCCTCGGGGTCGAGGATGGAGACCCAGCCCAGGCCGAGGCCTTCGGCGCGGGCGGCGAGCCACAGGTTCTGTACGGCGCAGACGGTGGAGTAGAGGTCCATCTGCGGCTGGTGGGTGCGGCCCAGGACCACCGGTCCTGCGCGGCCACGGTCGCAGGTGATGCACAGATTGACCGGGGCTTCGATGATGCCTTGCAGCTTCAGGGATTGGTATTTCTGGCGCTGCTCGGCCGGAAACATTTGGGCGGCCTCGGCATTGGCCTGGGTGAATAAGTCATGGACTCGCCGTCGAGTGGCGAGGTCACGTACGACAACGAAATCCCAGGGTTGCTGAAAGCCCACCGAGGGGGCGTGGTGGGCGGCGTCGAGCAGGCGCAGCAGCAGATCGTCGGGGAGCGGGTTGGGCAGGAATTCGCTGCGCACGTCGCGGCGTTCATAAATGGCCCGGTAAACGGCGGCTTTGTCGGCGGCGGAGAAGGCATGGTCCATCGGGAGTCCCCTTGCGATGGTGGCGCCCCGGGCCGCTGTCCATGCGGTTTGGGCATCCCTCCCGGCCGGTCTTCTGACTTGGGATCGTCCCCGGATCGCGCCTTCCCGGCGGATGCCAGTGGCCTGTTGCGTCCCGAGTCCCCCCTACAGCGTTGGGCACGTCGCGGAATCTCACCGCGTTCCCGATTCTCCCGCCGAAGCGGGCACCGAAAGGTCGCCGGAAGGTAAATGAAATGACAGTGAAATAATAGTTGAACTTGCGGTTTTCCAGCCATTGGAGTAGGGATCGGTAAGAATTTCCATCCCGATCTTCCTCCTGATGTGATGAGGCGCTCCATGACGGCTATATCAGACATCCATGCCCGCGAAATTCTCGACAGCCGAGGCAATCCGACCGTCGAGGTCGAAGTCATTCTCGAAACCGGCGCTTTCGGTCAGGCGGCGGTACCATCGGGGGCCTCTACCGGCGTTCACGAAGCGGTGGAACTGCGCGACGGCGACAAGAGCCGCTACCTGGGCAAGGGCGTGACCAAGGCGGTGGATGCCGTCAATGGGGAGCTTTATGACGCCCTGGTCGGTCTCGAAGCCGAGGAGCAGGAAGTACTCGATCAGGCGATGATCGACCTGGACGGCACCCCCAACAAGGGGCGTCTCGGGGCCAATGCCATTCTCGGAGTCTCGCTGGCGGTGGCCAAGGCGGCGGCGGACGAGGTGGGGCTGCCCCTGTACCGCTATATCGGCGGCACCCATGCCCGCACCCTGCCGGTGCCGATGATGAACATCGTCAATGGCGGTGCCCATGCGGACAACCCCATCGACATTCAGGAATTCATGATCATGCCGGTGGGCGCGGCGAGCATCGCCGAAGCCGTGCGCATGGGCGCCGAGGTGTTCCATAACCTCAAGAAGGGCCTCAAGGACGCCGGTCACAATACCAACGTCGGCGACGAAGGCGGCTTCGCGCCGGGCCTGGGCAGTGCCGACGAGGCCCTGGGCTTCATCATGAAGGCCATCGAAGGGGCGGGCTACGTGCCGGGGGACGATGTGGTCCTGGCGCTGGATTGTGCCTCCTCGGAGTATTTCAAGAACGGCAAGTACGAACTGGCAGGCGAGGGCAAGAGCCTGGATGCAGCCGGAAACGCCCGCTATTTGGCGGATCTGGCAGCCCGCTTCCCGATTTTCTCCATCGAAGACGGCATGGCCGAAGACGATTGGGACGGCTGGAAAATCCTCACCGACGAACTGGGGGCCAAATGTCAGCTGGTGGGCGACGACCTGTTCGTCACCAACCCGATCCGTCTGGCTGACGGCATCGCCAGGGGCATCGCCAACTCCATGCTGGTCAAGGTCAATCAGATCGGCAGCCTGTCGGAGACCCTGGAAGCGGTGGAAATGGCCCACAAGGCCCATTATACCAACATCATCTCGCACCGTTCCGGTGAGACCGAGGACAGCACCATCGCCGATATCGCGGTGGCCACCAATGCCGGGCAAATCAAGACCGGCTCCCTGTCCCGTTCCGACCGCATTGCCAAATACAATCAGCTCATCCGTATCGAAGAGGAATTGGGCCCGGCGGCGCGGTTTGCCGGACGCTCCATCCTGCGCGGCTAGTCCGAGCCCAGTACCTCAAGGGGCGGCGGTGTCTTTCCGTCGCCCTTTTTGATTCCGTTAACCGCTCGGCAAGACTCATCGTGAGATCTTCAGAGGAGTCTGAGTCTGACTCGATTCGCGAACAGTAAGCACGGCAGGAAGGGGCGACCCATGGCGCTGAGGGAAGACATCCGGTCCGGCTTGCGGCAGGTGGCCGGACCGGTGCTGGGGGCTTGTCTGGTGAGCTATTTCGCCTTCCATGCCTTCAGCGGCGACCGGGGGCTGCGCGCCTGGCTGCATCTGCGTCAGGAAGTGGTGCAGGTCGAGGCCATGGCCCGCGAGGTGGCGCGGGAACGCGACATGTGGGAACACCGAGTACGCCTGCTGCACCCCGAGAGCCTGGACCCGGATTTGCTCGATGAACGGGTGCGCGCCATGCTCAATTATGCCGATCCCGACGAGGTGATCATCCTCGAACAGGAGTGATCATATTTTCCGCAGATCCCGCACCCGGACGGCCTTGCCATCGGAGCGGGGCACCTCTCCCGGGGCCAGCACGACCGCCTTGCAGGTCACGCCGATCATGGTCTTGATGTGATACTGGATGCGCTTGGCGATCTGAGCATAGGCGTCGGCGGCGATCTCCGGGCGGGCCTCGGCCTCGATGGTCAGATTGTCCATGCTGCCGTCGCGGCGCACCACCAACTGATAGTGCGGTGCCAGTTCGGCCATATCCACCAGCAGTGCCTCCACCTGGGTGGGGAACAGATTGACCCCGCGAATGATCAGCATGTCGTCGTTGCGCCCGGTGATGCGGCGGATGCGCACATGGGTCCGTCCGCAGGCGCAGGGTTCGTCGGTCAGGCTGGTGATGTCCCGGGTGCGATAGCGGATCATCGGCAGCGCCTGTTTGGTCAGGGTGGTGATGACCAACTCGCCGCTTTCCCCCATGGGCAGGGGGACCTCGCTTTCCGGGTCGATGATCTCGAACAGGAAAGCGTCTTCCCAGCCGTGCGCTCCGGCGCGGGCGTCGCGGCATTCCATGGCCACGCCGGGGCCGATAATCTCCGATAGGCCGTAGGAGTCGACGCTATTCAGACCGAGCATTTCGTCCAACTGCCGGCGCAGGGAATCGCTCCAGGGTTCGCCGCCCAGCGGGGCCGTGTGCAGGGGGCCGTCGGCCAGCGGCTCGCCCTGGGCGGCGGCGGCCTCGGCCAGATACAGGGCATAGGAGGGGGTGGCGATCAAAACGCTGGCCCCGAAATCGCGCATCAGCTTGATTTGGCGTTGGGTGCCGCCGCCGGAAATGGGGACCACCGTACAGCCCAGACGCTCGGCCCCGCCGTGGAATCCCAAACCGCCGGTGAACAGGCCGTAGCCCAGCGCATTATGCACCACCTCGCCCGGCCGCGCGCCGGCGCAGGCCAGGGAGCGGGCCATCAGGTCGGCCCACATGTCCAGGTCCTCGCGGGTGTAGCCGACCACCGTCGGCGTGCCCGTGGTGCCCGAGGAGGCATGCAGGCGCACGACCTTGTCGCGCGGCACGGCGAACAGGCCGAACGGGTAGTGGCTGCGCAGGTCGTTCTTGACCGTGAAGGGAAGGTGACGCACATCGGCCAGACTCTGGATATGCGCCGGGGTGAGCCCCCGATCCTCCATGTTGCGGCGAAACGGCGCCACATTGTCATAGGCATGACGGACGCTCCAGCGCAGCCGTTCCAATTGCATTTCGGCCAGGGCAGGGCGGCTCAGGGTTTCTATATCCGGCTGATATTTGAGGGTCGTCGTGGGGTGGCGCGGCATCGGCAGGTCCTTGATCGGCGGGAAGAGGGGCGACTCTTGATCCTTGTGAGGTGATTATTTCAGGAGTGTTGCCCGGTTTCCAGTGAGGCCATCACAATAGGTTCCTCCAGACGCGATTTGGTATAAAGTCTTTATGTGACCAACCAGGAAGTCGATTTCGTGAAACAGAATTCAGGACCACTTCTTCGCGGTTCCCGCATGACCGGGTTGCTCGGGGGGGCTTTGACGGTCGGATTCAGCATCCTGGTCTATGCGGAATCCGCTCACCTTCAGGAGTCCTTGGGCGTTTTTGCGGTGGCCGGGCTGTTGACCCTGATGGCGACCCTGTTTCTGCGACATCAGGAAAAGGATCTGGAGCGCGAGCGGGAAGCGGCCCGCCGCCGGGATCAGATTTTGGCCGACCAGCGTCTGGTGCTCGAACATACCAACGTGGGCATTGTTCATGTCACCCGGCGCAAGATTCGTTGGATGAATGAAACCCTGGCCAAATGGCTGGGCCGTCAGGTGTCGGAACTGATTGGCCAGGAAATCAGGTCGCTGTACGTCGATGATCATGAATATGAGCGGGTCCGGCGCCTCGCCTCGCGGGAATTGCGCGAGACCGGGTTTTGCGAGGGGGAAGCGCATATCCGTGGTCGGGAGGGTGACAGTTTCCAAGTGCGATTCCGGGGCAAACGCGTGGACCCCGAAGACATGGGAAAAGGGGCCATCTGGGTCATTGAGGATGTGTCCCAGCAACGTCGCGCCGTGCAGGCGATCAACCTGTCGGAGACGGTCTTCAAGAATGCCGCCGAAGGCATTCTGCTATGTGATCATGAGCATCGCATCATCGCGGCCAATCCCGCCTATGCCCATATGACCGGCCATGATGCCGGAGAGATGCTGGGCCATAATATCGACGAGTTCGCGGCCCGCCGCGAGGGTGAGGTCTTCATCTACCGTATATGGGAGAGCCTGCGCCAAAATGGCCGCTGGGAAGGGGAGACCTGGGGGCGGCGCAAAAGCGGCGAGCTTTATCCCGAGTGGCGAACCATCCTGGCCGTCCACGACGACGACGGCAATTTGGCCCACTACCTGATCATGGTTCGGGACATCACGCGGCAAAAGGAAGACGAGGAACAGATCCGCTTCCAGGCCTATTACGATACCCTGACGGGTTTGCCCAACCGGCTGTTGTTCCAGGAGCGCCTGCGGGAAACGCTGATTTCCGCCACCCGCCACGATGCCCAGGTGGGGCTGATGTACATGGACCTGGATCAGTTCAAGGTGATCAACGACAGCCTGGGGCACGGGGTTGGGGACCTGCTTTTGGTTCAGGTCTCGCGGGCCATTCTGGAGCGTCTGCCGGAAAAGGCGACCCTGGCCCGACCGGGGGGCGACGAATTCCTGATTCTCCTGCCGACCACCGATCTGGAAGAAGTGGCGGCCGTGGCGCATGACGTCCAGGAGGCGGTCTGTCGGCCACTCAATCTGGAAGGGGCGGATCATGAGGTGGTGGTGACTTCAAGTGTCGGCATCGCGATTTTTCCCCGCGATGGAATGACCGCCGCCGATCTTGTGCGTAGTGCGGATACAGCGGCGTTTCATGCCAAGACCCAGGGCCGCAACAGTTTTCAGTATTTCACCGAGGACATGAACCTGGTGGCTCAGGAGCGCCTGCTGCTGGAAAACCGGCTGCGTCGGGCGCTCCATGACGAGGATTTCGTGGCCTATTTTCAGCCCAAGGTGGACCTCCGTTCCGGCCGCATTACCGGGGCCGAGGCGTTGATCCGTTGGACCGGGACCGGGGGACTGATCACCCCGGACAAGTTCATTCCGATAGCGGAAGAGACGGGATTGATCGTGAGCCTGGGCACCTGGGTGTTGCGCTCGACCTGTTTTCAGGTGCGCAAGTGGCAGATCCAGGGGTTGCCGCGCTTCAAGGTGGCGGTGAATTTGTCGCCCTTACAGTTGCATGAAGGGGATTTCGTCCAAACCGTCAAATCGGCCCTGTCGGATTCCGGCCTAGATCCCCATGATCTGGAACTTGAAATTACCGAACGGGTCATCGTCGAGCAGTTGGAGGAAGTCATTCGCATCTTCAGTGAACTGCGCGCCATGGGGGTCCGAATCACCATCGACGATTTCGGCACCGGCTATTCGTCTCTGAGCTATTTGCGCACGCTGCCCCTGGATGGCCTGAAGATCGACCGCGCCTTCATCGCCGATATCGCGGAAGAAGGAGAAGACTCCTCCCTGGCTGGGGCGGTGGTTGCCATTGGTCAGAGTCTGGGATTGACGGTGACCGTAGAAGGGGTGGAAACCGAACGCCAACTGGCCTTTTTGCGCCAGCAATGGTGTGATGAAATGCAGGGGTTTTATTTCAGTCGACCGCTACCACCCGAGGAATTCGCGGCGCTGTTGAAAAAAGACAAACGACTATAATCAATAATAATTTCGAGTGATTGACCCATGAAAATTGAACCGCAGGATCTGTTAAATAAAAATAACGACGATGATCGCCCGACCCTGAAAGAGCATTTTCTTTCGACCATTCGTATCAGTCGGGAACAGTTCAGCGATTTGATCTCGCGGCGCTATCACTCGACCCACGTCAATCGGCATCGGGGGAACCTGATCATTGGCCGGGTGCAACTGGTGTCGGCTCTGTTCGCCGTGTTGACTCCGCTGTGGATTGTTGTCGATGTTCTGGCCTTCCCGCGCGAGACCTGGACCATCCTGGCCATTTTGCGGGTTATCAGCAGTCTGATCTTCATGGCCCTGGCTTGGCCGCCGCGGCGTCCGCTGGATGCCTGCAAGACGGCCCGACGCATGCTGTTGGTCATGATGACACTGCCTTTCGTGTTTTATCTGGTCAGCATTCCCCTGCTGGAGGGGCAGGATTTTGGCCCGTTCGGCAACGCGGTGGCACAGGGGTACAGCCTGTTGCCTTTCGTCATGGTGGCTGGACTCAGCGTCTTTCCGCTGACTGTCATGGAGGTGGCCTTCGTCGCCCTGCCGCTCAGTGCAGCGATTCTGTACGGGGTGTCTTATGTAGGGGGGGGCTGGGAGGGCTCGCTGATTACCACCCTGTGGCTGATGTTCCTGGTATTGGGAGTGTCGGCCCTGTCGGGGATGAGCCAGTTGAATTACATGATCACCCTGGTCAACCGGGCCATTCACGATCCGCTGACGGAAGCTTTCACCCGACGCAGCGGCGGCGAAACACTGGATCTGCAATTCCGCGTTTCGGTGATGCAGGAGCAGCCGTTGAGCGTTGCCTTCCTGGACGTGGACAACTTCAAGAGTGTCAATGACGACTACGGGCACGAAGCCGGGGACGTGGTGTTGCATAACGTGGCGGCGCATCTCAAGGAGAAACTGCGGCGCGGGGATACCCTGGTGCGTTGGGGCGGCGAGGAGTTTCTTGTGGTGCTGCCCAATACGGACGCTCCGGGGGCGCGGCTGGTGGCCGAACGCATTCGGGCGCACGGACTGGGGTTGCGACCCGAAGGGAGTCCGGTCACCGCCAGCATGGGACTGGCCGAACGCATTGCAGACCAGCAGGAAGACTGGCCGAAGCTGGTGGATCTGGCCGACAAGCGCATGTATCAGGCCAAGAAAACCGGCAAGGACCGGGCCATTGGCTGCCATGACGAGGAGATTATCTGATTATTTGATCAGTCTGGGGTGTTCGATTTTCGGACAGCGATCCATGACCACCGACAGGCCCGCCGCCTCGGCCCGGGCGGCGGCTTCGTCGTGGCGCACGTCCAATTGCATCCAGACCGCCTTGAAGCCCTTTTCGGGGGCCAGTCGCACCGCCTCGTCACAGACCTGACCGGCGGCCTCGGAGGCCCGGAAGATATCCACCATGTCGCACGGGGCCGGGACTTCGGCCAGCGATCCCAGCACCGTTTCCCCATTGAGGGTCTGTCCGGCCAGCCCGGGATTGATGGGATAGACCTTGTAGCCCTTGGCTTGCAGGAATTGCATCACCTTGAAGCTGGGACGCTCAGGCTTGGGGGAGGCCCCGACCAGGGCAATGCTCTTGATCTGGAGCAACAAATCGCGGATGGCGTCGTCATCGAGCATGGGTCAGCGTCCTTTCCATTCGGGCATCGGGGATTTGCTCAGGAAGGCCTCAATCCCGGCCCGTGCATCCTCGGTCATCATGTTGTCGGCCATGGTATCGGCGGCCAGTTCGTAGGCTTCGTCCAGTTTCGATTCAACTTGCCGATAAAAGGCGCGCTTGCCCAGGGCGATGGATAGGGCCGGTTTGTTGAGAATCTTGCCGGTCAGTTCGGCAATGGCGTCGTCCAGTTCGGCAATTGGGACCACGCGGTTGAGCAGGCCCAGGTCGAGGGCCGCATCGGCGTCTATGAAATCGCCGGTCAACAGCATCTCCAGGGCCATCTTACGCGGCAGGTTGCGGGCCACCGCGACGCCGGGGGTGGAACAAAACAGTCCGATGCCGATCCCCGAGGTGGCAAAGCGGGCCTCGTGGCTGGCCACGGCCAGATCGCATTGGGCCACCAGTTGGCAACCGGCAGCGGTGGTCAGCCCATGAACCCGGGCGATCACCGGCTGCGGCAGATGGGTCAGGTCGAGCATCAGTTGCCCGCACTGGCGAAACAGGTGCAGGTGGTCGTCCCGGTCCTCAAAGGCCCGCAATTCCTTCAGGTCGTGACCGGCACAAAAGGCCCGTCCGGCAGCGGCGATGACCACCACCCGAACCTTGTTGTCGGTCGCCGTTTCGGCGATAACACCGCGCAACGCGGCAATCATCTCGACGGACAGCGCATTGAAGCTGTTGGGGCGGTTCAGGGTCAAGGTGCGCACGCCTGCGTCGTCCGTGCACAGTACCAAGGGGTCGGTCATGGGGGTTGCCTCCGCAAGGGCGACGCTCAGTCGTTCTCGATCAGTGTGATGTCCACATGGCTTTGCCGACGCACGAAGGCCTCGTTGGCCTGCAAGACGGTTTCCATTTGGGGGACCATGAAGGGCTGGTACTTTTTGTCTTCATCCTTCAGGTGATCCAGGAAGGCTTGGCTGAGAAAAAGGAACAACTGCTGTGGGTCGATTTTTTCCAGTCCTTCGCGGACCCGCGCGGCATGCACGGACAATTCGCGCCGGATGGTGTCATGGGAGTGCAGATGCTCTTGCAGATGCGGAAAGGCACAGGCCGCCATCAGGGTTTCCTCGCGGGCAAAATGATAGTCCGTATAGTCCACGATCGCATTGAGGATGGAGCAGATGTTGTGATGATCTTCGGGGGACCCATCGAATGCGCTCTCCAATTGATTGATCAAGCCGAACAAAAGATCATGATCGGTGTCCAGGCAATGAACGCCAACGCTGAATTCCTCGTTCCAGGAGAATGAGCCCATGATTCCTTGCTTTCCGTAAGCTGTCTGAAACGCAGCTTTGTCATATTGTAAGCGCCCCCCTCCATTCAACAGCGGCGAGGTTAACAGGCGGTGAATTATAATGGATTGTCGGCGGAATGACGAGAGTGCTGATCGGAAAGAGGCGAATTCAATGGTGATTATCTCCTTGATATTACTGGATATACCAAAAGGTATCTGGATACCATTAATATAACATATTGAAATAAGTCGAATTTATATTGTTGACAGGGCTTTCATTATGGCGATACTGCGCGGCCACGAGGACGGGCAGATGTTGCCGCGTCTTTGCTGCTGATTTCCAGCGTCGGGTCGTCGGGACTGGACGCCAAGCCACATGGGACTGATATGAAGACCTATTCCGCCAAACCTTCCGAAGTCGACGCCAAGTGGGTCGTCATCGATGCCGAGGGGGTCGTTCTGGGCCGCCTGGCCGCCCTGGTCGCGACGCGCCTGCGGGGCAAGCACAAGCCGATGTATACGCCGCATATCGACTGCGGTGACAACATCATCATCGTCAATGCCGAGAAGGTCCACCTGACCGGTCGCAAGCGGACCGAGAAGGAATTCTTCTGGCACACCGGGCACCCGGGCGGCATCAAGTCGCGGACCATGGACAAGATCCTGGACGGCGCTCATCCGGAGCGTGTGATCAGCAAGGCCGTGGAACGCATGATCAGCCGCAATCCGCTGGGGCGCCAGCAATTGCGTAAGCTGCATATCTATGCCGGTCCCGAGCATCCCCATCAGGCCCAACAGCCCGAAGTGCTGGATGTCGCCGCCATGAACCCGAAGAACAAGAGGAGTGCCTAAGGCATGTCCGAAGATACCAAAACACTCACCGACCTGAAGGATCTCTCCGGGGTGACGGGCACTGAATCCGTGGCGACGGCGACCGCCGAGCGCAAGGTCGATGCTCAGGGCCGTTCCTATGCCACCGGCAAGCGCAAGAACGCCATTGCCCGTGTCTGGCTCAAGCCGGGCTCCGGTCGGATCACCGTCAACAAGCGGGACATTCAGACCTATTTCGCTCGTCCGGTGTTGCAGATGATCATCAATCAGCCGTTCGACGTGACTGCCCGCAAGGATCAGTTCGATGTGGTCTGCACGGTCACCGGCGGCGGCCTGTCCGGTCAGGCCGGCGCGGTGCGCCACGGCATTTCCAAGGCCATGACCCTGTTCGAGCCGGATCTGCGTCCGCTGCTGAAAAAAGCCGGGTTCCTGACCCGCGACAGCCGTGTTGTTGAACGTAAGAAATACGGCAAGGCCAAGGCCCGCCGGAGCTTCCAGTTCTCCAAGCGTTAAACGCTTTCCGACAGGCAGTGTCCGAAAAAGGCCCTTCCGGATGGAGGGGCCTTTTTTCCTGTCGGGCTAAAGCAGGCCAATCCTTTTCATGGCCCTATGAACGGCTCAATTTCGCCGCCCCCGAATTCAAGGTGCTCCATGCCTGTCCGCTTGTTTCCGGCGCGGGGAGGGGATAGAAGGACGTCACCGGAGTGAAGGAGAAAACCATGACCCTGTCTCGCGTACCGCTCAATGTCGCCATTCTCGGAGCCAGCGGCTATACGGGGGCCGAACTGGTGCGCCTGCTGGCGCGTCACGATGGCGTGCGCCTCGTGGCCCTGACCGGCGACCGCAAGGCCGGGCAGTCCATGGCCCAGGTTTTTCCGCATTTGGCGATGCTCGACCTGCCGGAACTGGTGACCATCGAACAGGTGGACTGGTCGGGGATTGACGTGGTGTTCGGCTGTCTGCCCCATGGCACCATGCACGGGCTGGTGCGGACGTTGCCCGAGCGGATCAAGATCATTGATCTGTCGGCGGATTTCCGGCTGCGGGACGGGGCGGTCTATGCCCAGTGGTATGGCCTGGAGCACAAGGCGCTGGATTACCAGCAACAGGCAGTCTATGGCCTGCCGGAACTTTTCCGGGCGGAGATTGCCAAGGCGCGGCTGGTCGCCGGGCCGGGCTGCTACCCGACGGCGGCCCAGGTGCCGCTGGTGCCGCTTCTGGCCGCCGGGTTGATCCAAACCGAAGATATCATCATTGATGCCAAGTCCGGGGTCTCGGGGGCCGGGCGGGCAGCCAAGGAAGGTGTGCTGCATACGGAAGTCTCGGAAGGCTTCCACGCCTATGGGGTGGCCGGGCATCGTCATGCGCCGGAAATCGAGCAGGGCTTGAGCCTGGCGGCGGGCCGGGATGTGGTCGTCGCCTTCACGCCGCATCTGCTGCCGATGAATCGGGGCATCCTGGCGACCATCTATGTCAAATTGAGCGACGGGGTCACGGCGAGCGATCTGCGCAAATATCTGGCCGATCACTATGCGGGAGAGCCTTTCGTGTCGGTGATGGCGGAGGGGATGTCTCCGGCGACCCGGCATGTGCGCGGCTCCAATCACCAGATGATCGGGGTGTTCGCCGACCGGTTGCCGGGGCGGGCGATTCTTCTGTCGGCCATCGACAATCTGGTCAAGGGGGCTTCCGGACAGCTCATCCAAAGCATGAATATTATGTGTGGATTTCCTGAAAACAAAGGGCTGGAGCAGCTGCCACTCTTTCCCTAGCGTGTTGGTGAAGGGGGGCGTTGTGGCATTTTCGCGAGGTAGTAGATGACGACGCAAAACGACGACCGCAAGCCCGACCCGCTGGTGAGCTTCATGCTGGCCTACCTGTCGGACAAGACCTCGGCCAGTGGTCAGGAAGTGGCTCAGGCCTACGCCCGTGAGCAGAGCAAGGACAAGGATCGCCCGATTCCCTGGAAGCGCTATTTCCAGGCGGTCAAGCAGCAGGCCCTGCATCAAGCCAGGGCCGGGATCATCGAGATCCTGCATAAGGGAAAGCCGGTGGACCCGAGCGAAGTCAAAGGCGTGGTGCGCTACCGCCTGAAGGTGTGATCAGCAGGCGTTGGACGTCGAGCGGAGCAGCGCCAGGATATCGTCTTCCTGCTCGAAACGGACCATGAAGTCATGGGCTTCCTGCCTCCTGGAGCGGCGTCGACGGCGCTCTTCTTCCAGTTCCCAGCTTCCCTTGCAGCGTCCTTGCAGGATGCGCTCCACTTGCGGACGGCTTTCCTCGGTGGTGTAGCGGACTTGATAGCGATGCTGACCCATGGCGGTCTCTCCTCGCGGACGGAAAATCATGAATGTTTCCCATTCTCCGCGAAAAGCGATTACCTAACGGTTAACCTACAGTTCCAGGGTTTGCGACCCGTAGCCATGCTTTGCATCTTGGCCCCGGATTTGGATGCTGGCGATGCGCGGCGTGATGCGCCCATCTCTCGTCGCCCCAGGCCGCCGGACAGGCCCAGAGGCAACCCAAGGCAGGGCGCTTGCCGCCCCTTTGCAAAGTGTGTGATGCATTGTTCATCTCCCCTGTTTGCCTTTCTTCGATCCATCGCAGGGTTTGTCGCGACACGGAAGATCGCAAGTGCGGGAGTTGATATTCTTGTTGTGTTCTTTTGTTGGTCGTGTTACTTGTGATTCCAGTGTTCATGTTTTGTACTTTTTTGAGGGAGAAACACTCATGATCAGCTGGACATTTGCCAAGGATTTCATGGGGTTGGGGATGTTGCTTCTGGGGGGCTATGCCTGGGTGGTGATCGGGGCCTTGTTGTGAGCCTCGGAAAGACCCAGGCCGGACTCAGCCGATTTTAAGGCCCTGTTCCCCGGCCAGATCCTGGATGAACTGCCAGGCGACGCGGCCCGAGCGGGCGCCCCGGGTCATTGACCATTCAACGGCCCTGGCCCTCAGGTCGTCGGGGTCGATCCGGATGTGGTAGGCGCGGGCATAGCTTTCGACGATGCTGAAAAAGGTGTCCTGGTCGATGTTGTGAAAACCGATCCACAGACCGAACCGGTCGGACAGGGAGACCTTTTCCTCCACCGCTTCGGAGGCGTGAATGGCCGTGGAGCGTTCGTTTTCGATCATATCGCGGGCCATCAAATGGCGGCGGTTGGAGGTGGCATAGAACAGGACGTTCTCCGGTCGGCCCTCGATCCCGCCTTCCAGCACCGCCTTGAGGGACTTATAGCTGGTGTCGTCGGCATCGAACGACAGGTCGTCGCAGAAGACCAGCCAGCGGCGGTCGTTGCGGCGCAGGATCGCCAGCAGTTGGGGCAATGAGGGGATGTCCTCGCGGTGGATTTCCACCAGCCCCAGCAGGCCGGGGGAGTCGCCCGAAATCTGCCCGTGGAGGGCCTTGATCAGCGAACTTTTGCCGGTGCCGCGGGCTCCCCAGAGCAGGGCATTGTTGGCTGGCAGTCCGTGGGCGAACCGTCGGGTATTAGCCAACAGGGTGGCGATCTGACGGTCGATCCCCTTGAGCAGAGCCAAGGGCAGGCGATTGACCCGCGCCACCGCTTGCAGACGTGCGCCATCGGCCTGCCAGACAAAGGCGTCGCCCTCGGGGAGCGGCGCTGCGGCATCGCGGGGCGGGGACAGCCGCTCCAGGGCGTCGGCAATGCGCTCCAGGGTGGCTTGTGTTTCAGGATCCGTCATAAGCGAACCGTAGTCCCCCCTGGCGTTCACCGTCAATTGGATTACATGAGTCAGGTTCCGTTTGCATTGGCCGTCCGGACCGCTATAGTCCGGCCCATTCAAATGCTGCCCGGTCCGTACCCGGGCGCGCTCTTTGACAGGAATTGGAGTTTCGTATGTTCTTTTCTCCCGCTTACGCCCAGGCCGCCGGTGCCCAGCCGGGGGGCATGGAAGGCCTGATGAGCATGGCCCCGCTGGTGCTGATCTTCGTGGTGTTCTATTTCCTGCTGATCCGCCCGCAACAAAAACGGGCCAAGGAACACAAGGCGATGCTGGAAGCCCTGCGGCGCGGCGACAAGATCGTCACCAATGGCGGCCTGATCGGCACCATCACCAAGGTGGTCAACGACGACGAAGTGATGCTGGAAATCGCCGAGGGGACCAAGGTCCGCGTCATGCGGGCGATGATTGCCCAGGTGATGGCCAAGACCGAGCCGGTGGCCAACGACGACAAGGACGACAGCACCGACGACAGCAAGGGCGGTGGTCTCAAGAAAATGCTGGGCGGCAAATAACAGCCCCGGCCAAATCCGTGGTTGAAGAAGAACGAAAGAGGGGGACGGCATGGTCTATATGGCCAAGTGGAAGGTCTATCTGATTGGGGTGGTGACGTTGTTGGGGCTGCTTTTTGCGCTGCCCAATACCCTGAGCAACCAGATCACCGACGCTCTGCCGTCCTGGGTTCCCAGCCAGCATGTCAATCTGGGGCTCGACCTGCAAGGCGGGTCCCATATGCTGCTGGAAGTGGACCTGAAATCGGTTCTCCATGAGCGTCTGGAATCGGTCCTCGACGGGGTGCGCAACGAATTGCGCACGGCCAAGATTTACTATTCCGGTTTGTCCAACAAGGGCGATCAGGTGACCCTGCGCATCAAGGACCCGGCTGAGGTCGACAAGGCGCACGAGCTGATCCGCAAGATGGACCGCGACACCCTGATCGAAGACGGGGAGGGCGGTCATCTGACCATCACCCTGACCGAAGCGGCGGTCAAGGCCCGCGCCACCTCGGCAGTCGAGCAGTCCATCGAGATCGTCCGCCGCCGCATCGACGAGACCGGCACCCGCGAGCCGACCATCCAGCGCCAGGGCGAGGATCGCATTCTGGTGCAGTTGCCCGGAGTCAAGGACCCCGAACGCATCAAGGCGTTGCTCGGCAAGACGGCCAAGATGACCTTTCACCTGGTGGACATGAAAACCGGCCTGGAGGATGCCTTGAGCGGTCGGGTGCCGCCGGGGTCCCGGATTGTGCCTTCGGTCGATGAAATCGACCCGGCCACCGGTCAGCCGCGCATGTATGTGATTCACAAGCGGGTCATGCTGTCGGGGGAAAATCTGGTCGATTCCCAGCCGACCCTTGATCAACAGAATCGTCCGGTGGTGTCGTTCCGCTTCGATGGTCCGGGGGGGCGCAAGTTCGCCAAGATCACCACCGAAAATACCGGGCGGCCCTTTGCCATCGTGCTCGACGACAAGGTGATCAGCGCGCCGCGCATCAATGAGCCGATCCTCGGCGGATCGGGCATTATCACCGGCGGGTTCAGCGTTCAGGAAGCCAACGATCTGGCCCTGCTGCTGCGCGCCGGTGCGTTGCCCGCCCCGCTGACCATTCTGGAGGAACGCTCCGTGGGTCCGGGATTGGGGGCCGATTCCATTGCCGCCGGTAAAATCGCTTCGACCATCGGCTTGGTGCTGGTGATTGTCTTTATGATTGCCGCCTATGGCCTGTTCGGGCTGATGGCCAATGTGGCATTGCTGGTCAATCTGGTGTTGATCGTGGCCGCCCTGTCGGCCTTGCAGGCGACGCTGACCCTGCCCGGCATCGCCGGGATCGTGCTGACCATCGGCATGGCGGTGGATGCCAACGTGCTGATCTTCGAGCGCATGCGCGAGGAGGCCCGCGTCGGGCGAACGCCCATCGCGGCCATCGACGCCGGATATTCGCGGGCCTTGAGTACGATCATTGATGCCAACGTGACTACCCTGATTGCGGCGTTGCTGATGTTCGCCTTCGGCTCCGGACCGGTGCGCGGCTTCGCGGTGACCCTGGCCATCGGCATTGTCACCTCCATGTTTACGGCCATCATGGTGACCCGCCTGATGGTCATCACCTGGTTGCGCCGCAAGCGTCCCCAGACGCTGCCCATTTGACGGGAGAGGGATGATGATAAAAGGTTTTAATCTGATCCGGCCCGGCACGACGATCCCGTTCATGGGGATGCACCGGATAATGTTTCTCTTTTCCACGATTCTAGTGGTCAGCTCGGTGGTGATATTCGGTCTGCGCGGCATGAATCTGGGCATCGACTTCCAGGGTGGCATCATGATCGAGGTGCGTTCGGAAGGACCGGCCGACCTTGCTCTGCTGCGCTCCTCCCTCGGCAGTCTCGGTCTGGGCGAAGTGAATTTGCAGACCTTCGGGGCCCCGAACGAGGTGATGATTCGGGTGCAGCGCCAGGAAGGCGACGAGAAGGCCCAACAACTGGCCGTGGACAAGATCAAGCAGACCCTGGGGGCGGGCTATGAAAACCGGCGCACGGAATTCGTCGGCCCCAAGGTGTCGGAAGAGCTGTTCAAGTCGGGCATCGAGGCGGTGAGTTTCGCCATCCTCGCCATCCTGGTTTATATCTGGTTCCGCTTCGAATGGCAGTTCGGCGTCGGAGCGGTGGTGGCCCTGGTGCATGATATTCTGTCCACCATCGGCCTGTTTGCCCTGACCCAGATGGAATTCAATCTGACCACCGTGGCCGCCGTGCTGACCATCGCCGGCTATTCGATCAATGATACGGTGGTCGTTTATGACCGGGTGCGTGAGAACCTGCGGCGCTACAAGTCCAAACCTCTGCCCGAATTGCTCGATCTCAGCATCAACGATACCCTGTCGCG
Organism: Magnetospira thiophila; assembly: GCF_054657015.1. Lineage (NCBI taxonomy): Bacteria > Pseudomonadati > Pseudomonadota > Alphaproteobacteria > Rhodospirillales > Thalassospiraceae > Magnetospira > Magnetospira thiophila. Next base: position 863,928 of record NZ_BAAHXF010000002.1, on the reverse strand, counting down.
CACGACGATGACCTCGTTCACCACGCTGCTCGCTCTGTTCGCCCTGTATGTGTTGGGTGGCGAAGTGATCCGTGGGTTCAGCATCGCCCTGATCTGGGGCATCGTCATTGGCACCTATTCCTCCATTTTCCTGGCCGTGCCGTTGATGCTCTACATGAAATTGCCCAACCGCAGTGCAGACGCGACCGGCGACGACGGGGCTGCCAGCGCCGAGGGAGCCTGACATCTCCCTCGATATCACGCCTCTCGTTCCGGCCGGACGCCAACTCATCCGAGGTTATGGCGACGGTCGGTTCCTGATTTCCGAGACCCGGCACGAAGGATCGGTGCTGGTGTTCAGCGAGGAGACTCTGCCCTGGCCGGTCACCGAGTGGGAACAAATCTCACTAGAAACCCTGGCCCCGGTGCTGCAACGGGCCAACGAGGCGCGTATTCTGCTGATCGGCTGTGGGCCGTCCTTCGTGCTGCCGCCCCAGGGGCTGAAAACCGCCCTCAAAAAGGATCATGGCATCGTCCTGGAATGGATGGACACCGGCGCCGCCTGCCGCACCTTCAACGTGCTGTTGATCGAGGAGCGGGCCGTGGCGGCGGCCTTGATCGCGGTGTAATAATTCCCCAGTTCGGCCCCTGATCTGCTACACTCCCCATGGGGGATTTTCACATGAGTATGCGATTCCATCTGGTCGTTCTGGCCTTGATTTCCGCCATCGTGATCGGGGCCTGGGAGTATCGGGCAGATTTCCGTCGGGCTGCCGATGCGCTGCTGCTGGTTCAGGATTTGATTCCCGACACGCAACAGAGTTGGCTCGATGAGGCGACGCCGCCGCCTATTCTCGATGTGACGGACTATGCCGTGGACGGTCGGGCCCGTCGCGCCGAGATTCTGTCCCCGGCCAGCGGCGGGCGGTCGGGGGTCGTGCTGGTCCCCGGGGCCGATCAGGCGGGCACCACCCATCCGGCTTTCCGCGCCCTGGCCGACACCCTGGCCCGCTCGGGATTCATTGTCCTGATGCCGGAAATTCCAGGATTGAGAAATCTCGAATTGCGCGCCGCCGATGCCGTGCCCATCGCCGATGCGGTCCGCCATCTGGGCGAACGGACGGGGCGACCGGTGGGGGTTGTCGCCGTGTCCTACGCGGTGGGGCCGACCCTGCTGGCGGTCCTGGAGCCGTCCCTGACGGACCGGGTGGCCTGGGTGCTGGGGGTGGGTGGGTATCACGACAGCACGGCGCTGATCACCTTTCTCAGTACCGGGTTCTATCTCGGGGAGAACGGGCGATGGCGGCACCGGGACCCGGCGCCCTATGCCAAATGGGCCTTTTTGAAGACTAATGCCTCCCTGATGCCGCAGGCCGAGGATCGTCGGTTGCTGTCCGAACTGGCCGACCGGGGCGGGGCCGACAGCGCCACTGTCCGGACCCGCCTGAGTCCAGAAGGACGGGCGGTGCTGGATCTGCTGGACAATCAGGAACCGGAGAAGGTGCCGACGCTGATCGCCGCCCTGCCGCTGACGGTGAGCAAGGAAATCGAGGCATTGAATCTGGCGCAACGGGATCTATCCGGCCTGAAAAGCAAACTATTTTTGGTCCATGGTCGGGACGATCCGTTGATTCCGGCGGGTCAGAGCGAAGCCCTGGCGGCGGCGGTGCCGCAGGGGCAGGCCGACTTGACCCTGCTGCATAGCCTGACCCACGTTCAGTTCGACGCCATCAGCTTTGGCGATTCCTATCGCCTGTGGCGGCTGGCCTATTTGCTGCTGCGTCAGCGCGACGGTCTGGCCGACTGATTGAGGGCATCCAATCCCCGTTCCAGATCGGCCTTGAGGTCGTCCACGTCGTCCAGCCCCACATGCAGGCGGATGCTCGGGCCGTCGTGGGGCCAGCGGCTGGCCGTGCGGAGCGCTCCAGGATTTGTCGGTATGGCGAGGCTTTCAAAGCCGCCCCAGGAATAACCGAGGGCGAAAAGCTGCAGGGCGTCCAAAAAGGCGTTCCGGGCGACCACTGAATAGCGGTCCTGAAACACCACCCCGAACAGACCGCAGGCCCCGCTGAAATCCCGTTTCCATAAAGCGTGGTCGGGGAACGAGGGCAGGGCCGGGTGCAGCACGGCGGCGACTTCCGGGCGACTTTCCAGCCAGCGGGCCAGTTGCAGGCCGCTTTCCTGATGTCGCGCCAGACGGGGTGACAGACTGCGCAGGCCGCGCAGGCCCAGGTAGCAATCGTCCGGTCCGGCACAGGCACCGGTCATGACAATGCGTTCCTTGAGCCGGAAATAGAGGTCCTCGTCATTGACCGATAGGGTGCCCAGCATGGCGTCCGAATGACCGACGATGAACTTGGTCGCCGCCTGAATGGAAATATCCACACCCAGTTCGAAAGGTTGCAGGTAATAACCGGCGCTCCAGGTGTTGTCGAGCAGCACCAGGGCATCCGCCGCGTGGGCGGCGGCGGCGATGGCTGGCAGGTCTTGCACCTCGAAACTCAGCGAGCCGGGACTTTCGGTGAACACCAGCCGGGTTTCCGGGCGCATGAGGTCGGCGATTCCGGCCCCGATGCGCGGATCGTAATAGGTGGTTTCCACCCCCAGATTGGCCAGCACCCGGTCACAGAATTTGCGGGTCGGAAAATAAACGCTGTCGGTGACCAGGATATGGTCGCCCTGTTGCACCAGCGCCAGCAGGCTGGCCGTGATGGCGGCCAGTCCGGAGGGCAGGGAAATGGCCCGGCAGCCCCCTTCGAGGGCCGCCACGGCTTCCTCGAAGGCCCGCGTGGTGGGGGTACCGAAACGACCGTAATGGATGGTCTCCAACAGGTGGCGCTGGCTTTCCTCAAGCGCCGCCACGCTCGGGAAGGTGACCGTGGAGGCGTGATAGACCGGTGGGTTGACGAGGCCATGATTGGCTTCCGGCGACCGTCCGGCGGAGGTCAGGAGGGTATCCTTTTTCATGGCGCGACCGGCCTTTCCGCCCGGGGGGACCTACTTGACTTTCGGCACCTTGTGGCCTTCGGTGGAGGAGGGACGCTTGGCCTTGCGCCGACGGTTCTTGGTCGAGAGCACTTCCTTGGCCGCCTGCATGCCCGCCGCTTCGATCTGGTGCGCGGAAGCGGCCCCTTCGCTATCATGGACCACATGCCACCAACGGTCCACCGCATCTCCAGAGTGTTGAATGGAATCAACGCGCAGGATGCGTTCGAGGGCCGTCAGGCGGGCTTTCAGACGTTCGATTTCCTTTTCATCCATGATCATTTCTCCTTGTTATGTGCTCTCGTTTTTTAAACTTCCACAGGCAAATCGGGGTGGTTGCCCCATTCATTCCACGACCCGTCGTAGAGGGCCGTTTGGTCGTCGTGACCGATCAGGTGCAGGGCCAGCAACGGCACACAGGCGGTGACGCCGGTGCCGCAGGTGGTAATCAGGGGTTTGTGAATATCGACCCCGGCGGCGGCGAAGGCGGCGATGATCTCCACCGGAGGCTTCATCACATAGTCCTGCTTGTAGCTTTCCACCAACTGGGTGAACGGCAGATTGATGCTGCCGGGGATATGGCCCAAATGTTTGGTCAGATAGACCTCGTCGGTGCGACCGTGGAAACGGTCCACCGAGCGAGCGTCCACCAACTGTTCGGCTCCGGTCTCGATATTGGCCTTGATCTGTCTCCAGTTGCGCAGCGATGACGGATCGAAGGTGGCCTTGAAGGTCGTCGGCTCGGGCGTGGGGATGCCGTCTTCCATCGGTCGTTTTTCGCGTATCCACTTGAGCAGGCCGCCGTCCAGCACCGCCACATGGGTGTGACCGAACTGCCGAAACATCCACCACACCCGGGCCGAGGCACAGCAGCCGCCCAGGGCGTCGTAGATAATGAAACGCTGGTCGTTGCGCAGGCCCAGACGACCGCACATTTCCTCGAATTTGGACAGCGGGGGCATCATGTGCGGCAACGGAGAGCATTCGGCGCAGATGTTGTCGATGTCGAAACGGATGGCGCCGGGAATATGCCGCATCTCGAATTCAAAATCGGCATCCCGGTCGACGATGGGAGCAAAATGGGTGGCGTCGATGATTTGAATGCTGGGGTCCTCGATATGTGCCGCCAGCCAGTCGCTACTGACCAGCGCATCGGGATTGGCATATGTCATCGGCTCACAACCTCTTGTTGGTGAAGGGAAGCATCAATTCAGCATAACCAGTCGGGAACTGGCAGGTCCTTGGTCCGCAAAAACGTCGGATTGAAGATCTTGCTTTGATAGCGGGTGCCGCTGTCGCACAGGATGGTCGCCACCACATGGCCGGGACCCAGGTCGCGAGCCAGCTTGATCGCTCCCATGACATTGATCCCCGAGGAACCGCCGACACAGAGTCCTTCCAGCTTCAGCAGATCGAAAATGACCTCCAGCGCTTCGGCGTCGGTGACTTGCTGGGCATCGTCGATGGGCGCGTCCAGCAGGTTGGCGGTGACCCGGCCCTGACCGATGCCTTCGGTGATGGAATCCCCTTCGGACTTCAGCTTGCCGTGTTTGTAATGATGGAACAGGGCCGATCCCATGGGGTCGCTGAGGACGATGCGCACGTCCTTGTTGCGCGCCTTCAGGGCATCGGCCACCCCGGCCAGGGTGCCGCCGGTGCCGACGGCGCAGGTAAAGGCGTCCACCCGGCCGTCCGTCTGTTCCCAAATCTCGATTCCGGTGGTTTCCCGGTGGCCCCGCCGGTTGGCCGTGTTGTCGAACTGGTTGGCCCACAGGCCGCCCAAGTCCTCGGCCAGTCGCTGCGACACATGCACATAGTTGCCCGGATCTTTGTAGGGGACGGCCTTGACCAGCCGCAGGTCGGCCCCGGACAACCGCAGCATGTCGATCTTTTCCTGGCTCTGGGTTTCCGGCATGACGATCACCGTTCGGTAGCCCAGGGCATTGCCGACCAGGGTCAGGCCGATGCCGGTGTTGCCCGCCGTGCCCTCGACGATGACGCCGCCCGGGCGCAGGGTGCCGCGCTGCTCGGCGTCGCGCACGATGGCCAGCGCGGCGCGATCCTTCACCGAGCCCCCCGGATTGAGGAATTCCGCCTTGGCGACAATATCGCAGCCGGTGATTTCGGAAGCTTTTTTGAGGCGGATCAGGGGAGTGTTGCCGATGGTGCCGACGAAGCCGTCGCGTAGGTCCATTGCCGTGCCGGTCCTTATTGCGAATCCTGGGAAAACCGAGGCAATAATATTACCCGCCTGAGCGCGTGGGAATCAATCCCCGGCACGGAAATCAAGGGATAATTTCATGAAAGCCATTCGGCCCGCAGGCTGTCGCGGTTGTGGCGCAGCCATTCCAGGGCGAGCATGGCGGTGGCATTGATGATCCGACCGTCATCGACCATGGCGATGGCCTCGGTGGCCGGGACCCCGTAGGCGCGGATATCCTCGTGTTCGTGTTCAAGGCCGTGAATGCCCCCGGCCCCGGCACTGTCCACCCGGGCCACATAAAGGATCAGGCTTTCCGAGGACCCGCCCGGGGTCGCCAGATAAGTGCGGATCTTGCGCAGGTCCAGAGCCTGAAGCCCGATTTCCTCGACGATCTCGCGGGTCGCCACCTCTTCCGGCGTCTCTCCCGGCTCGACGATTCCGGCCACCACCTCGATCAGCCAGGGGGAGGGGGCGTCGCCGAACCAGTCCAGTTGCCGGAAGGCGGCATGGGCCCCGATGCGGAACTGCTCGATCAGCATCACCTCGTCGCGCTTGGGGTCATAGGGCAGCACCGCCACCGCATGGCCGCGCTCGAAAATCTCCCGCTGGAAGGTGTCGGTCCAACCGCCGCCAAAGCGTTTGTGGCGCAGGGTGTGGCGCTCCAGGCGGAAATAGCCGTCGTAGAGGGTTTCCGATTGCTCAAGCTCTACGTCGCTGTTGTGAAACTTCTTGTCGGTCATCCCGGGTCTCCCGCGCAACAGGCCCCGCCCGAACAATGCACTTCGGCGGCCTGCCGGGCATCCTCCCGATCCGCCAGCCCGGTCACCGTCGGTTCCGATTGCCCGGCCCCATAGACCGCCCAGCCGTCGTCCTCCAACAGCAGCATCAAGCCGCTGTCACTGGTACTCATGGTCGGGGTGTCGGTCCAGTTCATGGCGCTGTTGTGCCCCCCGCAGCAGAGAGGGTCAAGGTGTTTGGCGACGGTCCATCCTTCGACAGGCTCAGGATGAGGTGGGGGGAGCTAACATAGGCTCCCCATCCTGAGCTTGTCGAAGCCTCATCCTGAGCTTGTCGAAGGATCGGGCGTTTCTGCGGACTCTTCCTGCGACACCTCCGCCCACAGCCGATTGACCAAAGCCTTGAAGGCCTCATCCATCTCGCCGAGTGGGTGAATATCGGCGTCCTCCAGTTCCCCGTCGCGCGTCTTTTCACCGCCCAGCCTGAGCGCTTCGCGCAGCGGCTTTTCCGCGCTTTCGCGGTCGCCAGAAAGAAAAGTGGCGTAGGCGATATTGCCGAGGATCATGGCGCGTTGTTCCTGATTCCCGTCCGGCAGAATCTTGAGAGCTTCCGTCAGGTCGGCGACGGCGGGAGCGAGATCCAAGGGGGTAACGTTGTCCGAGGTTGCCGGAGTTTTTTCTTTAAGCTGCATGATGCTGTTGAAGCCAATGCTATTTAGTCCTTGCGCCACCCATTTGCGGAGGTTTGGCTCCTTGGGATTTTCATCGGCCAGCTTGCGCAGATCGTCGAGCAGGGCGCGCGCCGCCGGGATGTCGTTCACATCGCTATAGTGGATGATCATGCTGAACGCGCCACTGGCCCATTTTTCACGGAGTTGGGGCTCGTCTTGATGGTCTTGCATCATCTTGCGCAGATCGTCGAACAGGGCACGCACCGCCGGGATGTCCTTGGCTTTTCCATAGGCGTTGATCATGTTGAACGCGCCACCGGCCCAGAGGTCGCGGAGATTTGCCTCCTTGGGATTATCATCGGCCAAGCGCCGCAGCTCCTCAAGCAGGGCGCGGGCCGCCGGGATGTCCTTGGCTTTTCCATAGGCGTTGATCATGTTGACCGCGCCACTGGCCCAGAATTCGCGGAGATTTGCCTCCTTGGGATTTTCATCGGCCAAGCGCCGCAGATCATCCAGCAGGGCGCGCGCCGCCGGGATGTCCTCAGCCTTGACATAATCGTTGATCATGTTGAACGCGCCTTGGGCCCAGAATTCGCGGAGGTTGGGTTCGCGGGCATTCTTGAATTCTGTCAGCAAGGCCTGATATGAGGCGCGCGACTCCTCATGCTGTCCCAATTGGTCAAAAACAACCCCTCTATTAAACAGAGCTTGGGCCCTCAGTTTAGCCGGGGCCTCGGACATGGAGAGGACATGTGCCAAGGCCTCGGCGGCCTCTTTCAACTTGTCATCCATGAAATTGTTCATTGCGATATCTGTCCACTCTTGGGCGGTGCGAGCGGATTCCGGCTTCGATCGGGCTTTCTCCGCGAGTTTCCGGATTTCATCCTTTAGTTCTGCGTCCGGTCCTTTTGATTTTCCATCTGGCTTCTGTTTCGGGCCGTCTGGGTCAAACTGTTCCTGGGCTCGTTTTCGAATGTTGTCATGCAGTTCAATGGCGGAGTCCTCAAGCTCTTTGATGCGAGCCAATATGGGTTCAACCTGGGCCTCCATTTTCTCGCGGGCCACATCCATGATGAAATCGAGGTTTTTGTCGAGCCATTTACTAATCTGTTCCTTCGATTTTTGGGCTGATTGGTAGTATGCGAAGACACCACCGAGGAACAGAAAGATCGTAACCAGCATGCCCGCGATGGGAACGTGAAACGTTACGAAATCACCTTGTTTTTCAATGAGTTTGTCCTGGGCGTTCAGCCTGTTGGTGAGTGCCTCCTTTCTGCCATTTGCCTCCCTGCGTAGGTCGTCTTTGGCCGCCTCCAAGGCCTTCTTCAAGTCCTGGACCCCACCCTTCAAATTCTCGATCTCGTTCGCCAGCCGGTCCTGGTTTCGCGTCTTCTCCAGCGCCTCCAGCCGTTCCAAAAGAATGGCGTTGGAATCGGGTTCGGCACTCATGGCCGGGGTGGCTTGTCCCAGCAACTGCAGAGCCAACAGCATAAGGGCGAGTTGACGTAGAGAAGCCATGGAGAGAATCCGTTTTATTTTCTGTTGACTAAAACTATAGCTGGTGTCGATGGGAGGGGGAAGGGGGGGCATCCTTCGACAAGCTCATCCTTCGACAAGCTCAGGATGAGGTCTGGGGAAGGGCGCTCAGGCTAAGGTGGGGGGCGGCTCGGGATGAGCAGGGGCACCTCATCCTTCGAGGCTCACTTTGTTCGCACCTCAGGACGAGGAATATTGTGTGAGCTTGAGCCCATTTGACAAATCCCGATCTCCAGGCCACCTATGATCCCAGGAGCCACGTCCCAAAGGAGCCCGGACCATGACAGCCTTACGCAGCGAGAAAGTCACCTTCACCGGGGCGTTGGGGGAGCAATTGGCGGCGCGGTTGGATCTGCCGGAGGGGGCACCGGCGGCCTATGCGCTGTTCGCCCATTGCTTCACTTGTTCCAAGGAGTCCTTTGCCGCCGCTCGGGTGGCGCGGAGTCTGACGGCGCATGGCATCGCGGTGTTGCGGTTCGATTTTACCGGCCTGGGGTCCAGCGACGGGGAATTCGAGAACACCACCTTTTCATCCAATGTGGACGATCTGGTCGCCGCCGCCGATTTCCTGCGCGACCACGATCAAGCCCCGAAGCTGCTTATCGGCCATAGTCTGGGCGGCGCGGCGGTGCTGGCCGGGGCGGGGCGGGTGCCGGAAGCCCTGGCCGTGGCGACCATCGGCGCGCCGGCCGATCCGGCCCATGTGACACATCATTTCACCTGTGAACTGGAAGAGATCGAACGCACCGGCAAGGCCGAGGTGGACCTGGGCGGACGACCGTTCACCATTTCCAAGGCCTTCCTCGACGACATCGCCGAAACCAGAATGAAGGATGCCGTGCATGGTCTGCGCAAGGCTCTGTTGCTGTTCCATGCGCCGCTGGACAATGTGGTCGGGGTGGACAATGCCAGCAAGATCTTCGTCGCCGCCAAGCATCCCAAGAGTTTTGTCTCGCTGGACGATGCGGACCATCTGCTGACCCGGCGCGAAGATGCGGCCTATGTGGCCGATGTGATTTCCGCCTGGGCGTCGCGCTATATCGGCGTGCCCGGCTGTTCGGGAGCGGAACGGGCCCCGGAACTGAAGGCCGAGGCGGGGGCGGTGGTGGTGGCCGAGAGCGGGGCGGGCAACTATGCCAATCTGGTCTCGGTGGGCGGTAAATTCGCCCTGCGCGCCGACGAACCGGTCAAGCACGGCGGCCAGGATACCGGGCCGTCGCCCTATGACTACCTGCTGGCCGGGTTGGGGGCCTGCACGTCGATGACCTTGCGCATGTATGCGGATTTGAAAAAGCTGCCTCTGCATCGGGTGGCGGTGACTCTCCATCACAAGAAAATCCATGCCGAGGACTGCGCCGACTGCGAAAGCCAGAGTGGCAAGATCGACGTCATCGAGCGGGACATCGAGATCGAGGGCGACCTGACCCCTGAACAGCGTCAACGGCTGCTGGAAATCGCCGATAAATGCCCGGTGCACCGGACCTTGCATAATGAAGTGAAGGTGGTATCCCGCTTGAAGGGCGATTGACTTTTCCCGTCGATCTTGCGACAAGTTTTTCCATGATGACCAGAACCGACGGACGCCTTATTCGACTCGTGTGATCCTGCCCCCTGCCGGGGTGGGCCGCCTGTCGTTGTCCGTTTGCCGAGTTCCGATCATGTTTGTTTCCTGCTTCTTTCTCCTTTGCCGCCGACTCCTCACCGGGTCCCGAGCCTGAGTGCGTCCATCTGTTTGGCGGGCGTCTCGCGGACCCCGGCCAGAAGCTTCCTGAAATATTTGGATGATGAGGAGTGGGTCATGGAGATCCCCTTGACGATGACGGCCTTGGCCGCCGGGTGGGCGGTGGTTGTTTTTGGCGCGGCGATGCAGGCGGCGACGGGATTGGGGGCAGGCTTGATCATGGTGCCCCTGATGCTGATGGTGGACCCGGTCTTGGTGCCCGGTCCTTTGATGCTGTCGGCTTTGTCCCTGAATTCCCTGATGGTCTATCGCGGGCGGGATTATGTGGATCTGCGCGCTTTCTGGCCGATTGTCGTCGGGATGATCGGCGGCGGCTTGCTGGCTTGGCCGCTGGTCGCCTATCTGCGCGGTCCGGAAACACAGGTTGTTTTCGGAATGATGCTGTTGGTGGCTGTTGCCGTGAGCCTGGGCGGGTGGTCACCGCAAATGACGGGCCGGAACATGATTGTCGCGGGGGTTGTTTCCGCCTTCATGGGGACTACGGCAGCCATTGGCGGCCCCATTCTGGCCTTGTTGTTTCAACGCCGGAGCGGCCCCGAGATGCGGGCCGCGCTGGCCGCTTTGTATCTGGCGGGGACGCTGATCATCCTGGCAATTTTATACCAAGGCGGACGCCTGGGCTGGCCGGAATTGCAGGCGGGTGGGCTGCTGATTCCGGGGTGGCTGGCGGGCTATTGGCTGGCCGGTCCCATGGCCAAACGGTTGGACGCCGGGTATACTCGAATTGTGGTGCTGACCATCGCCGGAGTCAGCGCTGTGCTGTTGGTCGCACGCGGGGTCCGTGCGTTTTGGGGCGTCTTGGGGTAAGATCATTCAAACCGGAGTCGTATTCGGCACAGCATTGAACAGGACGGCATGGTCGGGGGTATTCAGGACGGGGGCAGGGAAGAGGATCTGCTGCCCCCTGGCGAGCGAACGGCGCTTTTTCTCGATGTGGATGGCACATTGGTGGAAATCGCGCCGACCCCCGATGCTGTGCAAGTCTCGCCCCAATTGCCCGATCTGCTGACCCGGCTTTCCAAATTGCTGGACGGGGCGCTGGTGGTGGTCAGCGGGCGTTCCATCGAACAGATTGACCAGCTCCTGGCCCCGGCGGATCTTCCGGCGGCGGGTCTGCACGGCTTGCAGATGCGCGACCGGATCGGGGCGACGGTGCAATCCCCGGTCGTGCCGCCGCAAATGGCCCAGGCCAAGCAAGCGCTGCAAGACTTCGTTGCCGCCCATCCGGGCACCCTGTTCGAGGACAAGGCCCATTCCATCGCCCTGCATTATCGTCTGGCCCAGGAGGCCGAGGCTGCGGCGCGGGAGATCACGGCGGCGGTCTGTGAGTCTTTGGGTGCGCACTATCATGTGTTGGCCGGGAAAATGGTGTTCGAGATCAAGCCCGACGGGGCCAACAAGGGGCGGGCGGTGGCACATTTCATGGGCCTGTCATTATTCCAGGGCCGCAAACCGGTGTTTATTGGCGATGATGTGACCGATGAAGACGGATTCGCTGTGGTCAATCGTCTGGGGGGGCGCTCGATCCGCATCGGCGACCCTGCCGCGCCGACCTGTGCCCAGAACCATATTGCAACGGTGCGAGACCTTCACACGGCCCTCGACCGTTACGCCAAGTCATTTGTTGCAAACAACAGAAAGGGTTTACCGTGAGTCGTCTTGTCGTTGTATCCAACCGTGTCGCTGATCCTGGGGATAAGAAAGCCACTGCCGGTGGGTTGGCCGTGGCATTGCGTTCGGCCCTCCAGGAAAACGGAGGGATCTGGTTCGGCTGGAGCGGTAAGATCACCAATCAGCCCACCTCCAGGGTATTCACCAACCAGGTGGACAACATCACCTATGCGACCATGGATCTGGACCGCCAGAGCTACCGTCAATATTACAGCGGTTTCGCCAATCGGGTGCTGTGGCCGCTGTTCCATTACCGGCTCGACCTGACGGCCTTCGAACGGGTGGACTACAAGGGCTACGTCAAGGTCAACCGGATGTTCCTGGAGCAACTCCAGCCGTTCTTGCGGGAAGACGACCTGATCTGGATTCATGACTACCATTTGATTCCCCTGGGCCAGCATCTACGCGAAGCCGGTCACAAACAGACCATCGGCTTTTTTCTCCATACGCCGTTCCCGGCTTTGGAAATCATGCGCGGCCTGCCGACCCATGACGAACTGCTGCGCGCCCTGTGTGCCTACGACGTGGTGGGGTTCCAGACCGAGAACGACCTGCGGGCCTTTCATGATTATCTGGTGCACGAGGTGGGCGGCGAGGTTCTTGCGAACAACAAGGTGCGGGCCTATGGCCGGGTGTTTCACGCTCAGGCCTTTCCGATCAGCCTTGATCCGGAAGAATTTGAGGAATATGGCCGTCGCGCCGTGCGCTCGTCCCATTTCAAGCGATTGCGGACGCAGAAAGACCGGGCCTGGATCGTCGGGGTGGACCGGCTCGATTACAGCAAGGGCATTCCCGAACGGCTGCGTTCCTTCGAACGGCTGCTGGAGCGTTATCCGGGCTATCAGGGCAAGGTCAATCTGTTGCAGGTGACCCCGGCTTCGCGATCCGAGGTGCCGGAATACAAGCAGATCCGTCACGAGATTGAAAATCTGGCCGGCAACATCAATGGCCGCTATGCCCAATATGATTGGGTGCCGGTGAACTACATCTGCCGCAGTCTCGCCCGCACCCAGTTGGCGGCTTTTTATCGGGCCTGCGCCATCGGTCTGGTGACCCCGTTGCGTGATGGCATGAATCTGGTCGCCAAGGAATATGTGGCCTGTCAGAACCCCAAGGACCCCGGGGTTCTGGTGCTGTCCTGCTTCGCCGGGGCGGCCAACGAGATGGACGCCGCGTTGATCGTCAATCCGATGGATACGGATGCGGTGGCCGATGCCATTGCCAAGGGATTGGAGATGCCGCTGGAAGAGCGCCAGGATCGCTGGCAGACCCTCATGGGGGGGCTGCGCGACAATACCCTGTCGCACTGGCGGGACCGTTTCCTGGAGGCCATGCGCCAAGCCCCTGCGCAGGGGTGACGGCGGCCCGTGGGATTGCTATAAGAGCCCCGCGATTTGGCTCGTTGGCCCAGGAAGGTGCTGCTCTCCCATGTTCGATATCAAGTGGATCCAAGAAAATCCGCAAGCCTTTGACGCTGCCTTGGCGCGCCGGGGGCTGGACCCGCAATCGGCGGCCCTGATGGCGCTCGACGATTCCCGCCGCGCCGCTTTGGGCCGTGCCCAGGAGGTGCAGGCGGAACGCAACGCCCTGTCCAAGCAGATCGGGGCCTTGAAGCGCGAGGGCCAGGACGCCTCCGAGGTGATGGCCCTGGTGGCGCAATCCAAGGAGGCTCAGGCCATCCTGGAAGCCGAGGCCAAGACGGCGGAAGAGGCGCTGGACAAGGCCTTGTCGGTAATCCCCAATCTGCCCGCCGATGATGTGCCCGAGGGGGCCGACGAAACAGCCAACGTGGAACTGAAGACCTGGGGCAATCCGCCGACTTTCGATTTTCCGGTTCAGGACCATGTGGCCCTGGGCGAGAACCTGGGGATGATGGATTTCGAAACGGCGGCCAAGATTTCCGGGGCGCGGTTCGTCATTCTCAAGGGCCAACTGGCGCGGCTGGAGCGGGCGCTGATTTCCTTCATGCTCGACCAGCATACGGAACAATTCGGCTTCACCGAAATCAATCCGCCCGCCCTGGTGCGCGACGAGGCGCTGTACGGCACCGGGCAGTTGCCGAAGTTTGCCGAGGATCTGTTTCAGACCACCGACGGACGCTGGCTGATCCCCACCGCCGAGGTGCCGCTGACCAATATGGTGGCCGGGGAGATTCTCGACGCCGCCACATTGCCGCGCCGCTATGCGGCGATGACCTGGTGCTTCCGCTCGGAGGCCGGGGCGGCGGGCAAGGATACCCGGGGCATGATCCGTCAGCACCAGTTCTCCAAGGTGGAGATGGTCTGCATCACCGAACCGGAACAGTCGGACGATGAACTGGAGCGCATGACCCGCTGTGCCGAGACGGTGCTGGAGCGGCTCGGGCTGGCCTATCGGCGGATTGTGCTCTGCACCGGCGACATGGGCTTTTCGGCCCGCAAGACCCACGATATCGAAGTCTGGCTGCCGGCCCAGGACACCTATCGGGAAATCTCCTCGGTCTCCAATTGCGGCGACTTCCAGGCCCGCCGCATGAAGGCCCGCTACCGTCCCGAGGACGAGAAGAAGACCCGCTTCGTGCATACCCTCAATGGCTCCGGGCTGGCGGTGGGGCGGACCCTGGTGGCGATCCTGGAGAACTACCAGCAGGCCGATGGCGCCATCGTGGTGCCCGAGGCCCTGCGGCCCTACATGGGTGGGCGCGAAAAGATTTCCGCCGATGTTTAAGGCTCCCCTGAACCTCAGCGCGGCGCGGGTGCTGATCACCAACGACGACGGCATCGACGCCCCCGGCTTGCGGGTGCTGGAGGCGGTGGCCCGGACGTTTTCTTCTGATGTGTGGGTGGTCGCCCCACAGCAGGAACAGAGCGGGGCAGGGCATTCCTTGACCCTGCGCCGTCCGTTGCGCATCCGTCACCTCGCCGAACAACGCATGACCATCGACGGCACGCCCACCGACTGCGTGATGCTGGCGGTCAAGCATCTGATGCAGGACCGGCGGCCTGATCTGATCTTGTCCGGCGTCAACCGGGGGGCCAACATGGGCGAGGACGTGACCTATTCCGGGACCATCGCGGCGGCCATGGAAGGCACCTTGTTGGGCATCCCGTCCATCGCGCTCAGTCTGCACACGGAAGACCGGGGGGAGGCGCGCTGGGGCACTGTCGAGGCTCTGGCTCCCGATGTGATTCGTCAGGTGACTGAGGTGGCTTGGTCGCGCAATTGTTTGATCAATGTGAATTTCCCCGATTGCCCGCCCGATGAAGCTTTACCCCTTGAGGTGACGATTGAGGGACGGCGCAAGATCGGCGACGAAGTTCAGGAGGGCACCGACCCGCGCGGCGAAAAATATTACTGGATCGGGGCGCAGCGGGACGAAGACCGATTCGCGCCTGGAACCGATCTGGAAGCCGTTTATCGGGGGGCGGTCTCGGTCACGCCACTCAGCATGGACATGACCGATTTGGGGATGCTGGCCCGCCTGCAAAGCCATTTCTCCTGATATTCGAAAGAGCTAATACAATCGTTGCCTACCCGGTCCTACCCGGAACGAGAGAAACCACGGTCGAGAGTTGGGAAATATATTGCTCAAACCGAAATCCTTGGGCACACTCCCTCCCCGCGACCGGCGCCCAGGGCTTGACCCCTGAAAGGGTGGGGGGCTTCCTACCTGCAATAGAGGAGGGACCAACCCGCACGGGTGTTCTTTCCGGGTCGGGTTTGAGGCAAGGTCTCGATCGCTTGGCGCAAGGCAGGCTCTGTGACAAGGGGCCGCCGCCACGAAGGGGTAGAGGAAACAAGTCTGAGTAGGGACGAGGAGCCGGGGCCGTCGTGCACCGGCCTGGAGCCAATCAGGGGAAACGTTCAAGAAAAAGGAGGACTCCAATGTCCACCAAACATCCGATTATCGCTGTTACCGGATCGTCCGGTGCGGGCACCAGTACCGTCAAGGAAGCCTTCGAGCATATTTTTCATCGGCTGAACATCACGCCCGCCGTGATTGAGGGCGATAGCTATCATCGCTACGACCGCATGGCGATGAAGGAAGCGATGAAAAAAGCCGAAGCGACGGGCAACACCCACTTCTCGCATTTCGGGGCTGAAGCCAACTTGTTCCAGGAACTGGCCAACACCTTTGAATCCTATGGCAAGACGGGCACGGCCAAGCGCCGCCTCTACCTGCACAACGACGAAGAAGCCAAGCCCTATGAGGGCCTGGGCGCTGGTCAGTTCACCCCCTGGGAAGACATTCCGACCGGAACCGATTTGATGTTCTACGAAGGCCTGCACGGCTGCGTTAAGAACGATGAGGTGGATATCGCCAGTCATGCGGATCTCAAGATCGGCGTGGTGCCGGTGATCAACCTGGAATGGATTCAGAAAATCCACCGCGACACAAAGGCGCGCGGCTATTCCGAGGAAGCGGTGATGGATACCATCATGCGCCGCATGCACGACTATGTGCATTACATCGTGCCGCAGTTCGCCCAGACCGATATCAACTTCCAGCGCGTGCCGATCGTCGATACCTCCGACCCGATCATCGCCCGCGACATCCCGACCCCCGATGAGAGTCTGGTAGTCATCCGCTTCAAGGACCCGGCCAAGTTCCGTGTGGACTTCCCGTTCCTGCTGCAAATGATCCATGATTCCTTCATGTCGCGTCGCAACTCCATCGTCGTGCCCGGTGGCAAGATGGGGCTGGCCATGGAACTGATCATTGAACCGATCCTGCGCCGCATGGTCCAGGACCGGCAAAGCCTGATGAGCTGATCGGCTCCCAGCCGCCGATCATCACCCGTTTTGGGGGGGAGGACGGGCCGCCGTGAGCTTTGAGCTCCGGTGGCCCTCCGTTTTTTTTGTCTCCTCCGATCCACCCGCTATACTCCGGTCGGGACGAGGAGGGGATGGAGTCGTCATGTTCGTTGTCGCGGTCGCCAATACCAAGGGAGGGGTGGGGAAATCCACCCTCGCCACCCATATCGCGGCGCATTTCGCCCGCTGTGGTCGGGCGACGGTGCTGGCCGACCTGGATCGCCAGAAAAGCTCCCTGGCCTGGCTCAAGCGGCGGCCCAAGGATCTGCCGCAGATCACCGGCATCAACCTGAGCAAGGGGGAGGCGAAAATCCCCAAGGGCGTTGAGCGTCTGGTGGTCGATGCCGGAGCCGCCATGCGCGGGCAGACGGTCAAGGATCTGGTCCAGCAGGCGGATTTGGTGGTCATCCCGACCCTCGCCTCGGCCTTTGACGAGGATGGCATTTTGCGCTTTCTCAAGCATCTGGACAAGGTCAAGGCGGTGCGCAAGCACAAGCGACGGGTGGCGTTCGTGGCCAACCGGGTGCGCCTGAATTCACGGGCGTTGGACCATCTGGAGGGGTTTCTCAAGTCCCAGGAATTTCCCTTGGTGACCCACTTGCGGGATACCCAGCTCTATGTCAACGCGGCCCAGGACGGCCTCAGCATTTTCGAAATGCAGAGCCCGCGTGTGCAGGCCTATGTGGACGAATGGATACCCCTGATTCAGTTGATGGCGGAAAGCGCAGGGAGAAAATGACCGAACAACAGGAAAACGACGTCCAGGCCACTGCGGAGTCCGTGGCCCGGGTCATCACCGAGGGCGACCGCATGGCGGCCCATCTGGGGATCGTACTCGATCACATCGCGCCGGGCGTTGCCCGTTGCCACATGGTGCTGCGCGAGGACATGGCCAATGCCGCCGCCGTGGGGCATGGCGGGGCGACCTTCACCCTGGCCGATGTGGCTTTCGCCTATGCCTGCAATTCCCATGGCCGCACGGCCCTGGCTACCGGAGTGTCCATCACGTTCATCGGCCCGGCGACCATCGGTGATACCCTGGTGGCCGAGGCGACGGAAATTTCAAAACGCGGCCGCAACGGTGTTTGCGATGTGCGGGTGACCAATCAGGCCGGTGAACTGGTGGCGCTGTTCAGGGGCCAATCCCTGCAACTGGATCGGCCGCTTTCCCCATAAAAAGAAATCCCCGCTCGCATGCGAACGGGGACCTCAGGTTTATTTACGGCAAGCCCTGCGTCATACCTGTGTGCGGGGTGGGGACGTGCGGGGTATGACGTTGCTTTCGCGACTTGCGTCTTTTTTTTGTAACGTAAGCGAATTGATGTGAATTTCCTAAAATTTTTATTTTATCTAGATTTGTGCTCAATTTACTGAGAATTTAGAACGAAATTTAGATAAAATTTTATCTATCTGCGCCGAGCACAGCCTGTGCGTGAGGGTGAAAATCGCCAGCGGTTACTGGTCAGGGGCGGAATAGCCGGGCCATTGGGGCCGGCTCGGGGGCGGCGAGGGTATGGGGGCGTTGGAGCCGCCCAGCCGTTGCAGGCAACGGTCCGAAGCCAGGACTCCCCGGTCCAGGTGGCGGTGGGCGCCCTCTCCATTGTTGGCGGTGGTGATGGTGGCGCGGGTGCCGAAATCTCCGGCGCTGGTGATCTCGAAAACCAGATCCGGGTCCCGGACGGGCCGCAACAGCGACTTGAGGGAAGAGGTGATTCGGTATTGCTGGCCGGGCACGAGAATTTCCGGCTGGTGGTCGGCGATGGGCCAGATTTCGTTCAGTTCCTGCATCAGGCACAGGGCGAGCTGGTCCGGGGAGCCCGGGTAGCTTTGTTCCAACGCCATTTTGTCCTGCCCCCGCACGGTGATGGGGATGGGCAACTGGGCACAGGCCGCGATCAGGCCCGTGCCGAGCGCGATGCCGAGGATGGAAATCCGAAAGTGCATGACCGACTCCTCTCGGATGCTGTCAATCTCATTCAAAGAGACTATATTTCAATGGACCCTTTAATAATTCAATAAAACGCACCCCATCGTGAAAAGTCGCAGCTTTACCAATGCCCCTCAATCCGCCGGTCAGGACCTGCGGACCATTCGCAGCACCTTGCCCTATCTGTGGCCGAGCGAATCTCCCGGCCTGAAGGTGCGCGTGGTGCTGGCTTTGCTGTTGCTGGCGGCGGGCAAGGGGACCAATGTGGTGGTGCCGCTGTTCTACAAGGGCGCGGTGGACGCCCTGTCGGACAACTCCGGCGCGGTGCTGGCCATTCCTCTGGGTATTTTGTTGGCTTACGGGGCGACACGCCTTTTGTCGCTGGTGTTCACCGAGTTGCAGCACGCGGTGTTCGTGCGGGTGACCCAGCGGGCCATTCGCAAGATGGCGCTCAAGACCTTTCGCCATTTGCATCAGCTCTCCCTGGCCTTTCATCTGGATCGTCAGACCGGTGGATTGTCGCGGGCCATTGAGCGGGGCACCAAGGCGGTCGAATTCCTGATGCGGTTCATGCTGTTTTCCGTCGGGCCGACGTTGCTGGAAATCGGTCTGGTGGTGGCCGTGATGTGGAAGCTCTACGATGTCTGGTTCGCCCTGGCGACCCTGGTGACGGTGGGCGGATTCGTGCTCTGGACCCTGCTGGTCACCGAATGGCGGATCAAGTTCCGCCGCCGCATGAACGAGACCGATCAGGAGGCCACGACGAAAGCCATCGATTCCCTGATCAACTACGAGACCGTCAAATATTTCAACAATGAAGAACATGAAGCGCACCGTTTCGACGATAGTCTGCGGTCCTATGAGGAAGCGGCGGTGCGCAGCCGGTCGTCCCTGTCGCTGCTGAATATCGGTCAGGGGGCCTTCGTGTCCGCCGGAGTGACCGGGATCATGGTCATGGCCGCCAATGGTGTGGTCGAGGGCACCATGACGGTGGGCGACTTCGTGCTGGTCAATACCTATCTGATTCAGCTCTTCCTGCCGCTGAATTTCCTCGGCTTCGTCTATCGTGAAATCAAACGCTCACTGACCGATCTGGAGGCCATGTTCCAGTTGCTGGCAGCCTCGCCGGACGTCGCCGACGCGGCGGACGCGCGACCTTTGGTCGTTTCCGCCGGGCGGGTGGATTTCGAGGCGGTGAGTTTTTCCTATGATGGGCGACGGCGGGTGTTGGATGCGGTCAGCTTCTCCATCCCGGCCGGAAAAACCGTGGCCGTGGTCGGGCAGAGCGGGGCGGGGAAATCCACCCTGTCGCGGCTGCTGTTCCGTTTCTACGACGCTGTCGAGGGGCGGGTCTGCATCGACGGCCAGGATGTGCGGACGGTAACCCAGGCTTCGGTGCGCGCCGCCATCGGCGTGGTGCCCCAGGATACGGTGCTGTTCAACGACACGATCTATTACAACATCGCCTATGGTCGCCCCGAGGCGACATTCGAGGAAGTGGAGGAGGCGGCCCGCATGGCGCATATCCATGAATTCGTGGCGGAGCTTCCCGAAGGCTATCAGACCCGAGTCGGCGAACGGGGGCTCAAACTGTCGGGCGGCGAAAAACAGCGGGTGGCCATCGCCCGCGCCCTGCTCAAGAACCCGGCCATCCTGCTGTTCGACGAGGCGACCTCATCGCTCGATACACAGACGGAAAAATTCATCCAGACCAACCTGGAGGAAGTGGCAAGGAATCGCACCACCTTGATCATCGCGCACCGGCTGTCCACGGTCATCCATGCCGACGAGATCCTGGTGCTCAAGGCCGGTCAGGTCATTGAGCGCGGCACCCATGCCGGGCTGCTGGCCCAGGACGGGGCCTATGCCCGCATGTGGCAGCGCCAGCAGGAAGTCTTACAGGCCCAGGAAGTGCTCAAGGACGCCGAGGGCCTGCTGTAGTCAGCACAGCCAGCAGCCTTCGGGCAGGGTGGCCTTGGTGACCGGCAACCCTTCCTTGATCCAGCGGGTGATGCCGTGGGTGACGTTGTGCACCTTGCCGTAGCCGACCTTCTCGCTGAGAAATTTCGATACGGCGCGGGTCCGGTTGCCGGTGCGACAGATCAGAATGATATCGTCATCCGGTCCGGCAATTTCTGACAGCTTTTTCATGAAATCAGGGTTTTGTTTGCCCTTCTTGTCAAAAAAGGTGAGCAGGTGGCTGCCCGCAACAACGCCGGTTTTCTGCCATTCCTCGGGGCGGCGGATATCAACGATCTTGACCCCCCTGGTGAGCAGACCCATGAGCTGCGGATTGTCGATATTGCTGTACTTGGGCGGCGTGACCGCCAACAGTTCCACTTCGAATTTCAGTGTCGCGTTGGGCGGAATGACGCCGCCGGCCCCGCGTTTGCCGTATCCCAACTCCGGCGGAATAATCAGCTCTCGTTTCCCGCCAACCTTCATGCCTTCGACGCCCATTTCCCAGCCCGGAATGACGTTGCCGCCGCCCAGGGAGAAGGTGAAAGGCTTGTCTCGGTCGAGGCTGGAATCGAACTTGCTGCCGTCCATCAGCCAACCGGTATAGTGGACGGTCACATCGCTGCCCATTTCCGCCACCGCCCCGGTTCCGGGGACGAGATCGGTGACGCGCAGGGACTCGGCCGCCAGGGTGGGCAGGGGAAGCAGCGCCAGGGCGAGCAGAAAAAATGACAAACGCAGGATGGGCACGGGGAAGTCTCCTTTGAGGTTGCTCCCTGTGTTTAGCCTAAAAGTCTGAACAGGGGGAATCACGATGGGGTGAAGCGCATGTTTATCCGTTCGGGAGCGCGTGAGACATAGCGACATCAATAGGGGCTATGCTATGGTTCGGGAAACCCGGACGGGTCGATTAAAGCGCCGAAAGGAATTGCGAGCCTTTGCCCATGGAAAAACTCCACGATCTTGTGGCCTCGCACGAGGACTGGCTCCTGCAAAGAATCCTCGATTACGCCAGGGACCATGGCTATGCGGAGGATGCTTCGACCCTGGTCGAGGCCTGGCGGGCCTCCGTATGTGGGATATCCAGTCCGTTCCTGGAGAGTCTTGCCGCATCGAGTCCGCCTATGGATTTGCGGGCCGATATGGATTTCGCGACCGTTCCAGCCGCTGCCTACGGTATTGAAGCGGCGGCAAAACATCGGGTGCGCGGCGTTTCCCTGCCGCAATTTCTGGGACTGATGAAATACTACCGGCGCGCCTATCTGGATCTGATCTGGGAAAAAGGGGGCTTCGACCCGCAGGCGCTGCCTCTGGCTATTGGGTTGACGGACCGTTTTTTCGATGCCGTTGAAATGGGCTTCGTCAGCGCCTGGAGCAGTGAGGACCTGGATCAGGTACACCAGGATCTACAGGCGGAGAACCGTCGCCTCGCCAACGAGAAGAACTATTTCCTGAGCATATTCGAAAGCCTGACCCTGCCGGTGATTCTGATCGGCGATGACGGCGTAATCAGCAACATGAACGTGGCGTCGCACGATCTGTTCGTCGGCCCGGCGGTTCCCGGGGCGGTCTATTACGGCGAAGGGGACATGCCCTACCTGTCGGAAGACCTGTTGCAGTTCATCCGGGAAATGGAGGAGGAAGGGCGCTACGAGCGCATCCTGCGGACCCGGCACGGCATTCGTCAGTTCGAAATTTCGATGCTTCACCTGCTTGATGTGAGCGGCAAGTTCAAAAATTCCGTGCTCATTTTCGTCGATGTGACGGAGCGTATGGAGGCCTCCGAGGACCTGTTGCGCAACAAGGACCGGCTGGCGGATCTGGTGGCCATGCGCACGGCGGAGACGACCTCGGCCCAGGTCAGATTGCACGAGGCCATCGCCGAGCGAAAGGCGGTGGAGGAAAGCCTGCAAAAGACCATTGATCAATTGACCAAGTCCAATACCGAACTGGAGCGCTTCGCCAATTTCGCGTCCCATGATCTGAAGGAATCGGCACGTCTGGTGGCCAGCTACTCGCAGCTTTTGGCGCGCCGACTGCAAGATAGTCTCGACGACCAGACGCGCGAGTTCCTGGATTTCCTGACCGAAAGCGGCAAGCGCATGAGTCAGCAGGTCGAGGATCTTTTGTCCTATTCCCGCACCCAGGCCCGCGTGCATCCTTTCGGCAAGGTGGATTCCACCCATATCGTCGAGGCCGCCGTGGCCAATCTGGAAACTTATATCCGCGAAACGGATGTCCAGTTGGAAGTCGACGACCTGCCGCATGTCTGGTGCGACGAGTTCCAAATTCAGGAAGTGTTCCAGCACCTGATCGGCAATGCGATCAAGTTTCGCGCCCCCGACCGTCAGCCCCTTGTGCACATCAGTTGCGACGCGGGTGCGGAAGAGGCGGTGTTCAGGGTCGAAGACAACGGAATCGGAATCGATCCGCAGTACGCCGAGCAGATATTTGTTATTTTTAAACGATTGCACACCAAAGATAAGTATCCGGGAAGCGGCATCGGTTTGGCCATGTGCAAGCGGATCATCGAGCGCCATGGTGGTCGGATCTGGATGGATTCTGTTCCTGAAAAGGGATCGCGTTTTCACTTCACGCTGCCACTGGCCGGACGAGGCAAGGGACGTTCCACAATCGGGGCCGGTTGACGGGGGCACGTTTCGGCGGCGGACTCGAACGGGTGGGCAAAGGAGAAACTATGGACGACCAGCTTTATTGTGACGGAATCGAAGACGTCTACTTCGTGGGGGGGATGGTCCGGATCGACCTGTTCACCTATTCGCCCTCGGAACGGGATGCGGAGGGGCGGCCAAAGCCGATTTTCAAGCAACAACTGGTGCTGTCGCCCCGGGCTTTCGCCCAGAGCTTCGCCATGCAGGAGCGGATGATGCGCACCCTTACCGAGCGGGGCGTGGTGGAACCGCTGAGTCGTCCCGACAAAAAATAGTCGGATTTGATCCGCCCGTCTCAGTCGTCGTAGGACATCAGAGCCTCGAACGGCACGTCGATCCTTTCCCGGCCCTTGAGTGCCGTCAGTTCGATCATGCAGGCCGCGCCGACGGGCTTTCCGCCCACATGTTTGATCAGCTCGATCGACGCATGCATGGTGCCGCCGGTGGCCATCAGGTCATCGACAATGACCACCCGCTGCCCCGGGGCAATGAGGTCATCGACGATTTCGATGGTGTCCGAGCCATATTCCAGATCATAGGAATAGGAGGACGTCGAGCCGGGAAGCTTGCCCGGTTTGCGCAGCATGACAAAGCCGCAACCCAGCTTGAGCGCCAGCGGCGCGGCGGTCAGGAAGCCCCGGGATTCGATCCCGGCCAGGATATCAGGTTGCCAGTAGGAAACGATTTTGGCCATGCGCCCCATGGCCACCTGCCAGGCATCCGGGTGAGCCAGCAGAGTCGAGATGTCATAGAACAAAATCCCCGGCTTGGGGAAATCGGGCACGCCTCGGATATATTCCTTGAGATTCATGGGGTCCTCGTCTCCGCCGAACAAAATAATCGTTGGCGAAGACCATAAGCAATAATGATCGGGAAGGAAAGCCCGGGAGCGGGGGTGGTCGGTCAGGCGACCGTGATGTGGCTCGCATCCATGTGGATCGACGTGCCATCCTCGCTGCGAATGGTCGCCAGCTGGGAATAGGATGCGGCACTCGTCGCATTGGATTGGGCCATCCAGAGCTGGCCCTGAGAATCGCCGCTGGTGTTGAAATACACGAAGACCGCCCGGTCATCATCGACCAGGACAGAATTTCCATCGGTCATCGCGGCCAGGGCTTCGTTCAGGTTATGGGCCTGATCGGCATAGAAGAAGTTGCCCATGTTGTCGGCGCCGGATACGTCGAAGAGATCCTTGAGGTGGCCATCATCCAGATGCAGGTCAAGGCTGGAGATCTGACTCTCGCTGTCATCTCCCAACAGCAGACGGATGGAGTCGAAGCCGTCGTTGTCGCCAAAGCCGAGCAGGGTATCCACGCCATCAGTACCGATGCTGGCGACCAGATAGCCATAGGCGTCGTCGCCCTCACCACCTTGAAGGATATCCCGACCCCTGCCGCCAATCAGCAGGTCGTCGCCGAGGCTTCCGGTGATCACGTCATTGCCCGCACCGCCGTCGATGGAGGCAATGTTGACCAGTTGGGTGGCGCTGAAATCGAGAACGTTGTTGGTGCCGTCGCCCTGGATGACGTTATGGCCCGCGCCGCCGTCAATCACCTCGACCCCGTCCAGGGATTTCAGGCCGATGACGTCGTCGCCGTCGCCACCAAGGATAGTGTCGGAGCCGGCACCCCCGGTGATGCGGTCATAGCCATTGTCGGTGCCCAGGAACAGGAACTGGTCATTGCCCAGGCCGCCGTCAAGATCATCGTTACCCCGACCGCCGACGAGCACGTCATCGCCGGCGCTTCCGATGATGACGTCATTGCCCGTGCCGCCGTCGATGGAAGCCACATTGAAAATTTCGGTGTTGCTGAAATCAAGCCGATTGTTGGTCCCGTCGCCCAGGATGACGTTATAGCCCGCGCCGCCGTCGATCACCTCGACCCCGTCCAGGGATTTCAGGCCCAGGGTATCATCCCCATCGCCACCGAGCAGCGTGTCGGAGCCCAGGCCGCCGGTCAGGAAATCAAATCCGTCGTTCGCGCCGCTGACCAGGAACTGATCATCGCCGACGCCGCCATCAAGCCAGTCGTTGCCGGCTCCGCCGATCAGGGTGTCATCACCGGCTGCACCATTGACGGTGTCATTGCCAAGTCCACCTATCAGGGTATCGTCCCCGGCGGCTCCATTAACCACGTCGTTGCTGTTGGTGCCGGTAACGGAAACCGGGATCAGGCTGCCGTACTGGGCAATATTGGCCTCCAGGCTGTCGGCGATGCCTTCCAGACTGGCAAAGCCGCCCGAGGCGCTGGCCGCGATTTCCTGGGTCAAGGTTCCCTGGATGTAGCCATTGGCCTCGGCCAGACTGTTCAGGAAATCTTCGCTGGACAAATTGCTGACATGGGCATTGGCCGCCGCCAGCAAGTTGGCCAGATTGGCACTTCCTTCACCGGTGATTCCAGCGTAGCCAAGCAAGGATTGCATGGTCGAAGCTTGGGTCATGTCAACGACCGTGCTCTGCCCGTTGATCAACTGGGCCAGGGCATTGAACGCGTTGTCCAGACTGCCGCCGGTTGCCGCTTCCAATTGCAGGACGGTATTCATGACTATCGCCGAGCTGGCCATCAGCCCGATATTGCCGTTGGCGACCTCCGCCTGCGGGTCCAGGGTCAGCAACGTGCCGTCGGTCAACCCGAAGGCTGCCGCGATTTCCGTCTGAGCCTCAAGGGCCGTCAAGCCGGTGATATCCATATAGCTATTGATCAAGGTGGTGATCGAAGTGACGATGGTCGCCCCGGCCGGCGCGGTCAAGGTATCGTTAAAAGGCAGATTGGTCAGCGTGTCATAGGCTCCGGGCAGCGCCTCGGCGATGATCTCGCCGGTGGAACCCGCCGCCAAATGGTAGGCTCCGTCGGCGCCGGTGACATACATCTGCTCATCGCCGGCATCGTACAGACCGTTGCCGTTCAGGTCATCCCAAACCCCGTCGCCGTCATTGTCGGCGAAAACCCGCATGTTGGCGATATAGCCATCGACCACATGCCCATCCAAGGGACCGGCGGGGGTGACGTCCGGAACCTCATTGGCAGCAACTTGCGATTCTTCCCGATCATCGCCACCATTGGTGGACGATGAGCCGCTCCCCGACGAACCCGTGTTCTGGGAGCCGGTATCGATGCTTTCGACAAGCCTGATATTGGTTGTCGGATCTTCGTCCGTGGCCCCCAGATTATTACCGCTGAAGGGATCGGGGGTCACGGAACCGCTGCCGGGAACGCTCTGCGGCGTGCCGCCCGCCGCAGTGTCGAAATCCGCCAAAAAGTCGGGGTTGAAATCCGCTTCGGGATCGCCAAACAGAAGGCTGCCGTCGGACAACAAGGTGACCCGGAAGCCGAGTATGGACTCCACCCGGCTCAGGGCGTCGCGAATGGCGGATTCCAGAATTTGCGCGTCGGCGGCCAACTTATCGGCTTCCGATTCGGCAGCCTGGGCCAATCTGAGAGCCTCTTCGGTGCCTTCCTGGTCGGCCAGGGCGCGGGCGTCGTCCGCCGCCTGACGGGCGGCCTGGGCCGCTTCCCGCAGGGCCGTCAGTTCGTTGATCTGGTCCAGCACCTGTTCTTCGAGGGTGCGGGGCAGGGTCGCGGTGATCAGGTCGACCAGCGCCTGAATCTGTTCCGGCGTCAATTGGATCAGTTCGGGGGTGGCGCTTTCGGACGGCGACCATTGCCAGCCGGCACCGCTGCTGTTGATGGTGCCGAGCATCTCGCCATCCGGCGACATGAGCACGATTTCGCCCACCGATTCGCCCTGCAGGGTGGTTTCCGGCAGGTTGATGACGCGGATATTGTCGCCATCGGTTTCCATATAAACCTTGGTGCCGCGGATGCCGATGGTGGCCACGGGGGTCTTCACCATCATGGCGTCCTGGCCGAACTTGGCAATTTGTCCGGAGACGAATGTCGCGGCACCAGAGAGCAGCGAGAAGGCCGCGCTCCCTTCCTCGGCACCGGGATCGTAAATCATCTCGTCGAGCACCATGCGGCCGTTCTCGGACAGCGAAAACACCGACTGGTCGGCCAGCACGATGCCGACGGAACCGCCGTCGCTGGTTTCCAGAAGGTCGCCCTGGAAAACCGGGTCTCCAGCCTGCAATTGAGCCTGCGATCCATCGGCGCGGGTGACCGTGACCTCGCCCTGAAGTTCATCGACGCGACCGATGGCCTCGCCGGTGGCGGCCTGGGCCAATTGGGGATTTTCGGACGAGGCGGGAGCGGCGGGCGACTCGAGGGATGAGTCCGCCCCGGACGCCGCAGAAACCTGCGATGCGGCATTTTCAGTCTGTGGTGCGGTGATCTGCTCCACGTTGGCCATCGCTACCTAAAACCTCATCTCATTGGTTTAACTTGCAAAAAAATCTACTTCAGTCGCCTCTATCAACCATTCTCAGGCCATATTGAACCCTAACAACCCGTTTGGCTGTGATGGTCCGCACAGTCTGCTAAAACAAGCAATCTTTAATGTACATTACTTCATTGTCCATAATGCCTGATTTGACGTCTTTTTTCGAGAGGAATTATCAACGCACTTTCCGCCTCTAAGCATTGCGAGGCTTTGCAGGCTTCCCCGGGAGGGGTTAGCATGGAAAAAATGCGCGAGGAGGGGACATGGCGGTTTATCCGGAGATTGCATCCATGCATCAAGACATGGTGGTCTGGCGACGGGATATCCATGCCCACCCGGAAACCGCCTTCGAGGAGTTTCGGACCTCGGAGATGGTGGCCCGGCTGTTGGAAAACTGGGGCATTGAAGTGACGCGGGGGCTCGCCGGAACCGGCGTCGTCGGCACCCTGCGCCAGGGCACGGGACCGGCCATCGGGCTGCGGGCGGACATGGATGCGCTGCACGGTCATGAAGCCACCGGCGCGGCCTATCAATCTGTGCATGTGGGGAAAATGCACGCCTGCGGACACGACGGCCATACGGCCATGCTGCTTGGGGCGGCGCGCTATCTGGCAGCCAGCCGCAAGTTCCGGGGCACGGTGCATTTCATTTTCCAACCGGCGGAGGAGAACGAAGGGGGCGGGCGGCGCATGGTCGAAGAGGGCCTGTTCGAGCGCTTTCCCATGGCATCCGTCTATGGCATGCACAACTGGCCCGGGGCACCCGAGGGCGTCTTCGGCGTCCGTTCGGGGCCGGTGATGGCTTCTTTTGATGTGTTCGAGGCGGTGGTGATTGGTCGCGGTGCCCATGGGGCCATGCCGCATTTGAGCATTGATCCGGTGCTGATCGCCTCGCGCATGGTCTGTGCCTGGCAGGGGGTG
Organism: Magnetospira thiophila; assembly: GCF_054657015.1. Classification (NCBI taxonomy): domain Bacteria; kingdom Pseudomonadati; phylum Pseudomonadota; class Alphaproteobacteria; order Rhodospirillales; family Thalassospiraceae; genus Magnetospira; species Magnetospira thiophila. The sequence goes on along the minus strand of NZ_BAAHXF010000002.1, from coordinate 835,792 downwards.
GTGGCGCGCACGGTCGACCCCCTGGATTCGGCGGTGGTCAGCGTCACCCAGTTCCATGCCGGAGACACCTGGAACGTCATTCCTGAACGGGCCATGCTGCGGGGCACCGTGCGTTCGTTTCGACCCGAGGTGCGCGATCACCTGGAACAGACCCTGCGCCGGATGGCCGAGGGAATCTGCGTTGGCGCCGGGGCGTCGCTGGAATGGTGCTATGACCGGCGCTATCCGGCCACGGTCAACCATGAGAAAGAGAGCGCCATCGCGGCGCAGGCTGCAGCGCGGGTGGTTGGCGCGGAAAATGTGGACCGGAATATTCCGGCCAGCATGGGCAGCGAGGATTTTGCTTTCATGCTCAATCAGCGCCCGGGCTGCTATATCCGCCTGGGCAACGGTCCCGGTCGGGACGGCTGCATGCTGCACAACCCAGGCTACGACTTCAACGACAATATCCTGAGCACCGGGGCCAGTTATTGGGCGGCGCTGGTCGAGGGGGAGTTGTCACTCAGTTGATATGTCGGGAACTGCGGTCGTCCGATGCCAGATAGGTCAATTCTTCGCGATTGATTTCGACGCCCCAAATTTCTGGATGACGAACGGCCAGCCACAGCACGCACTGACTGATGATCTGCTGATTGTCTTCCTTGAGGGCATTGTGGATGGTCGGGCCGATGATCCCCAGTCGGGGGTCGGCCCCCGGGGGAATGTCCAGGGCCTCGAAGGTCCGGGCGCAGGTTTCGTCGAGCAATTGTTCGACACGGCTCAATTTGGTCAGCCGGAAATCCGTCAGCACCTCGATGCTATAAATGACAGGGATTTCCTCGCCGTCGCGAAAAATTTCAAAAGCCAGTTTGTCGAAACTCGGTTTCATTGCCTTCTCCGTTTTTACCAGTATACCCTGGGAAAGGCCGGATGGACAGGAAGGGGAAAATCCGGGTCTTGCCAAAAGCGCAATATTAGAGATATAGTGTAACGGCTCGGCGCGGTGGGCCTGTGCTTGGCCTGTGTCCTTGACAGCCGTTCAGGGGCGCTTTACGGGTGTGGAAAATCCTCGGGCCTGGGTTTTGGCGGTATGCCGGAGCCTGGGAAGTGATCAATCGCCATATGGGTATGACCGATAGGAGTCTGTGAAAAATGGCCCTGATAATCAATGAAGACTGCACCAACTGTGACGCCTGCGTCCCCGTTTGCCCCAACGAGGCGATCACCGAGGGCGACGTGATTTACGAAATCGACCCGGACCGCTGCACCGAATGCGTGGGGGCCGAGGACGAACCCCAGTGCGAACTGGTATGCCCGGCGGATTGTATTTTCCCCGATCCGGCGCATGAGGAAACCCAAGAGCAGCTCATGGCCAAATACGAGGCCCTGCACGCTTGAGCGCGGGGCGTTTCGACGTCCCCTGGCGGCGGGCCTGGCCCGCCGTTTTTATTTGCCCCCATCTTCCTCTTGTCTGGAGCCCCGTCCCGCCCCATGTTGGCGGGGAACGGTGAAGGGATGAGCCATGACCCTGCCTCTGGTGGTCGGCATTTCCGGTGCGTCGGGCGCGATTTACGGCGTCGAGACGCTGCGCGCCCTGCGTCGGGCCGCGGTGCCGGTGCATTTGATCATAAGCGGGGCCGCCCTGCGTACCCTGGAAATCGAGACGGATCTGCGGGCCGAGGATCTGTTGTCGCTGGCCGATCATTGCCACGAGGCCAGCGACATGGCGGCGCCGGTGGCCAGCGGCTCCTTTCTGACCCGGGGCATGATCGTCGTGCCTTGTTCCATCAAGACCCTGTCGGGGATCGCCCATTCCTATACGGATACGCTTCTGGTGCGGGCCGCCGATGTGTGTCTGAAGGAGCGTCGTCGCCTGCTGCTGATGGTCCGCGAGACTCCCTTGCATCAAGGACATCTGGAGATGATGGCCAGGGTGGCCGGATTGGGGGCGACCATTTTGCCTCCCATTCCGGCCTTTTATCATCGTCCCCGGAGCATCGAGGATATCGTGCGGCAAAGCGTCGGCAAGGCCCTTGATCAGTTTCAGATTGAACACGATCTGTTTGAACGTTGGACCGGTGCATAACTCGATGCACGGCAATTTGTCATATTGCCTGCGGATTTGTGACGGATTAAATAGACATCATGGAAAACAAAGAGTTGCTTTGGCTGTTGGGAGCCGCCGTGTTTTGGGCAGTGGCCGGGGTCGCGCTGTTGATCCTGACCGCTGGCTGTTCCCTGCCGCCCCCATATGTGTACAAGCAGGGGGAATTTGATCGGGCGAGCGCGAGCTTCAACAAGCCGCTGGATGTGCATCCTGGTGTGGTGGTTTGCTACAACGAGAATTCCACCACGCCCAGCGAGGTCCGCAAGCTGGCCCAGCAGGCCTGCGCCACCGAAGGGGGGAAGGCGGCTTTTGTCACCCACGTCTATGACAAATGTCCGGCCTTGCTGATCTCGGGGGCTCATTTCTCCTGCGGGTTCTCCCAGCAGGCCGACGGGGAAGAGAATCTGGACGATCCGACAGCGGTGGTCCCAAGCCTCACAGAATCGGCAGCTCGCCGCGACCCGCAAGGTTACCCTGCCACACCCAGCGCCATCTACGACATGCATTACCAATCTCCCGCCCAATGATCGGCGGCAATGGGCCGGGGGTGTTTCTGGCGCTGGCCGCCCTTGCCTATGGGCTTTTCGTCGGTTTGTTGTATGTGTTTCAACGCGGTCTTATGTATCACCCTGGGCCGCAATACACCGTTCCCGAGGCCGTTCCCGGCCATCCCATGCGGACGGTCGTTCTGACCACCGAAGACGGATTGAGCCTCCAGTCCTGGTATGCGCCCGCTGCGCCGGGGCAGGCGACGCTGGTCTATTTTCACGGCAATGCCGGCAGCCTTGACGGACGACTCGACAAGGTAATGCCCTTTTTGCAAGCCGGATACGGGATGTTGCTGGTCGCCTACCGGGGATACAACGGCAATCCGGGGACACCCGACGAGGCTGGTCTTTATGCGGATGGCCGCGCCGCGCTGGATTTTCTGAAGGGGCAGGGGAGCGCGCCCGGGGACTGGGTGCTTTATGGCGAATCCCTGGGCACCGGCATCGCCAGCAAAATGGCGGCTGAGTTGGCGGCGGCGGGGACGGCGGTCCGGGCGGTGATCCTGGAAGCCCCCTTCACCTCCATGGCGGCGGCGGCGCAGGATCACTATTTTTATCTGCCGGCCCGCTGGCTGGTGCGGGATCGCTACGACAGCCTGTCCCGTATTGCGCAGATCAACAGCCCGCTTTTGATCTTGCACGGGCATCTCGATCAGACTATTTCGATCAAACTGGGACGCCAATTGCTGGCTGCGGCGGCGGCACCCAAGAGGATGGAAGAATTTCCCCAGGCCGGTCACAATGACCTGTTCGACCATGGCGCGGCATCGGTGGTGCTGGACTTCCTAAAAGTCTACTCCCGCGTAAATTAGAGATGTGGATTTCGATCAACGGTTGGAAGAACCTTTCCAAATCGTAATGAATCAGCTATAATCAATTCGTGAGACTCTACATTGGCTCCGGGTCTTTATGTGTAGAATCGGGGTCCATGGTGAAATAATCTAGTGGAAACAATGTGATGGCCAATGTGCCGCGACTTCAGAGCCTGCAACCGAACGCCGTGAACGGCGCGCGGCCCGGCGCGAGTCCGGGGCAGGCTATGGGTTTGCCCGCCGAGGCGGTGGAGCAGATTAGTGGTCGTGGGGCCGTTGGTTCGGGCTCGCAGGATCTGCGTTTCAAGGATTATGCCCGCCAGGAACAGACCCAGCAGCGCCGCAAGCGTCTGCCGGAACCGCAAGGGGCTTTTGTTTCTCGGGCACCGGAGACGTTTTCCGCGCTGATCCGGGCGCAGGAAGACCATTCCACCGGCGAGCATAGTGCACAGCGAACCGAAACCGCGCCGTTCGGGGCCTACCTGAGCCGCGGCGTCGGCAGCTACGATTTTGCACAGCGGGTGGTCACCGACACCCTGACGGACCGGGGCAACACCCTTTCCCTGGTCTACTGATTTTCCAATTCATCGTCATGTCGCTTCCAATGGAGCCGCTGTCCCGTCTATAAGCGGGCCATGATCGCTATTGAGTTTCCCACCGCCTGGCGGACCTATTGCGCCGCGTCCTGGTATCCGGCTTGCCCGTCGCCGACCGTGCCGGTGCCGGTGTCCGGAGTGTTGGACGCGGTGGATCAAAGCGGTGCCCGGGTCGTCCTCCTTGATGCCTACGGGGTGCTGCATCAGGGCGGCGCGGGATTTCCTTGGGCACAGGCGGCCTTTGCCCGATTGCGTGAGCGGGATGTGGCGCTGTTGATCCTGACCAACGACGCCTCGGGGGACAAGCTGGCCATCGCCGAGCGCAACACTGCACGCGGTTTTCCGGTGACCCCCAGAGAGATCATCGCCGGGGTGGATCTGTTGCCGAGTCTCCTGGCCGAACGACCGCTGAATTGGGGCGTGGTCGGTAGTTGGAGCGTGCCTTTTCCCGATCTCATGGGGCATTTGCCGCGTTTGGACGAGCGTCTTGAACCCTGGGACGAGGTTGAAGGACTGATTTTACTCGATACGGACACCTGGACCGCCCGCTTGCAGCACAATCTGAGGGCCACCTTGCAAAAATCACCGCGCCCGCTGGTGATCTGCAATCCCGACGTGGCCTGCCCCTACGAGGGTGGGGTGATCTCCGCCGAGCCTGGCTATTTCGTCCATCAGGCCTATCCCGAGGGCGATATCACCTTCCTCGGCAAGCCCTTTGCCGGAGTCTATGAGCGGGCCGCCGCCCTGTTTCCCGACGTGCCCCGGTCGCGCTTTCTGGCCGTCGGCGACAGCCCCCACACCGACGTGCTGGGGGCGCGGGCCGCCGGGATGCGGGCGCTATTGGTGCAAACCGGATTCACCGCCGGACAGCCCCTGCTTAACTTATTCGAGGAAAGCGGCATCTGGCCCGATTTCGTGGCCCCGCGTTTATAGGCGGGAACAGGCGCTTTCGCCGTTCTACGGATTATTTCCTGAGAACGCGTTGGAATCCTTCAAGCATATGCGCATGATCGAAAGCATTTCCGTTTCGCCTGGATTATTCACCGTTTTCCCCGAGAGTGTAATTTCTTCCCAGGCTCGCCCTTGACCAATACCCTTTCCCCGGCACCAGATCTTGACGGAGACCATGCGTTCGTCCTCGGACACCGTGGCGTTGCCATAGCCGCCGTTACTTGAAGATATCTCTTTCACGCGAACGGACTCGGGAACGATTCGCTTTCCGATGGAGGGCACGAAGGAAACAACAGCCGTCTCATCGTGCCGGATCTCATGGGGCGGGAACCCACCCACTCCGGCAGAATCGCATAGAACCTTGCCGCGCTGTTCGAAAGTTTCCTCTGATTTCAAGGTTGCCAGACCCCGCGATATGCATATTTCGATGGCCCCGCCATCTTGTGCCGAAGCCGAAATGGGGGTGGATGTCACGGACAGTCCGCCAAGGAACGAGACCAGAGCAAGGGTAATAATGTTATGCCTGTCCATCAATCAGTCCTCCTGGGGCTTCGTGATCATTGGCTGCGGCGCGTTGTCACTCGGGGCAACGGGTGAGGAATTGTTCTCTCCCGATTGCGACGGCGAAATATAACTCTTGAGGGTATATCCAACTATTGTGCCCACTAAGCCGATGAGTGCCATTCGGAAATCATTACTGGAGGTGCTGACGGCCATGGTGAGAACGAAGGGGGTGACGATCACCACCACCAGGGCCTGAAAAATGGTCTCCTCAGATTGCAGGGCTTTCATGCGGATGATGAGGAAGAGGAACATCAGGACCATCAGAACCATTAATCCGCCGACAATGTAGGGTGTGAAATAGGCCTGTACGGCAAGATTGTTTGACATATCCGCGTCTTGAATCGTCTTGGCGATCGCTGATTCAATCCAATCTTTCAAGGCATAGATCTGATCTGACTGGGCATCGGCAAAAATGTCGCTAATTTTCTGTTCGAGGTCGTCCGGGGTGTATTGGCTCATGCTGCCACCTTCATTTCACGTACAGTTGAACGCGGTTCAGATTTTAAGACCTTTATATTTTTTAGTGCAATAAAATCTTTAATGCAGAATATGATAGTATTCAATGTAACGGGAATTGCCACTTTGATCCGGCGTCGGAAGCGTATAAAAATGACCTGCCCGATCCTGGGTGACGCTCAGAACTAGCCAAGGTAATTGTCATGCCCGCCTATCGTTCCCGCACCTCCACCCATGGCCGCAACATGGCCGGTGCCCGTGCCCTGTGGCGCGCCACTGGCATGAAGGATGGCGATTTCGGCAAGCCGATCATTGCCGTGGCCAATTCCTTCACCCAGTTCGTGCCCGGACATGTGCATCTGAAGGACCTGGGGCAGTTGGTCGCCGGGGAGATCGAGAAGGCGGGCGGTATCGCCAAGGAATTCAATACCATCGCCGTGGATGACGGGATCGCCATGGGGCATAGCGGGATGCTCTATTCGCTGCCCAGCCGCGAGTTGATCGCCGATGCGGTGGAATATATGGTCAACGCCCATTGCGCCGACGCCCTGGTCTGTATCTCCAACTGCGACAAAATCACGCCGGGCATGTTGATGGCGGCCATGCGACTCAACATTCCGGCTACTTTCATCTCCGGTGGGCCGATGGAGGCGGGCAAGCATGTGCAGGCCGACGGCTCCACCCAGGCGGTGGATCTGATCGACGCCATGATGCACGCGGTCAAGCCCGATACCACCGATGCCGAGGCCGAAGCCTATGAGCGGTCGGCCTGTCCGACCTGCGGCTCCTGTTCCGGCATGTTCACCGCCAATTCCATGAACTGTCTGGCCGAGGCTATCGGGCTGGCGCTGCCGGGCAACGGCTCCTTGCTGGCCACCCATGCCGACCGGGAAGCCCTGTTCCGCGAGGCCGGGCGGCGGATCGTCGATCTGGCGAAACGCTATTACGAACAGGACGACGCGCGGGTGTTGCCTCGCTCCATCGCCGCCTTCGAAGGATTCGAGAACGCCATGTGCGTCGATATCGCCATGGGCGGTTCAACCAACACGGTGCTGCATCTGCTGGCCGTGGCCCAGGAGGGCGGGGTGGATTTCACTATGAAGGACATGGACCGGCTGTCGCGCCGGGTGCCGCACCTGTGCAAGGTGGCCCCCTCGACGCCCGACTACCACATGGAAGACGTGCACCGGGCCGGGGGCATTTTCGCCATTCTCGGCGAGTTGGATCGCGGCGGTCTGATCCATCGGCATCTGCCCACCGTGCACGCCGAAACCATGGGTGCGGCCATCGACCAGTGGGATGTCAAACGGACGACCAGCAATTCGGTCAAGACCTTCTATTGCGCCGCGCCGGGCGGCGTGCCGACTCAGACCGCCTTCAGTCAGGGCAACCGCTACGACGATCTGGATCTGGATCGGACGGCGGGCTGTGTCCGCGACATGGAGCATGCCTATACCCGCGAGGGCGGCCTGGCGGTGCTGTACGGCAATCTGGCCGAGGACGGCTGCGTGGTCAAAACCGCCGGAGTCGATGAAAGCATCTTCAGGTTCTCAGGCCCGGCGGTGGTCTGCGAGAGCCAGGAAGAGGCGGTGGCCAAGATCCTCGGCGGCGAGGTCAAGGCCGGCGACGTGGTCATCGTGCGCTACGAAGGCCCCAAGGGCGGACCAGGGATGCAGGAAATGCTCTATCCGACCACCTACATCAAATCCATGGGCCTGGGCAAAGCCTGCGCCCTGATCACCGACGGTCGTTTTTCTGGCGGCACGGCGGGTCTGTCCATCGGCCATGTCTCCCCGGAGGCGGCGGAAGGCGGCACCATTGGGTTGGTCGAAACGGGAGACATGATCGAGATCGACATTCCGGCCCGTTCCATCCGCCTTAAAGTGGATGAGGCCACCCTGGCTCAACGTCGCGCGGCGCTGGGAGCTTTCAAGCCCAAGAACCGTGACCGCCAGGTCAGCCCGGCCCTGCGTGCCTACGCTGCTATGACCACTTCTGCGGCGCGCGGCGCGGTACGCGATGTGAGCCAGGTGGAAAAATAGAGGCAGGGTGATTTCGGAGCCGTTTTGCGCTAAACTGGAGTCAGTGGTGATACTGGAACAGGCTCCATGTGGATCGAAAACCTATTCTATTCCTCGATGTCCGGGATGGCCGCCGCCTCGAAAGAGGTGGAGCAGGTCGGGCGTTCAATCGCCAATGCCACCACCTCGGGTTATAGTCGATCCTCAGCCTTCGAGGCCAAACCTGAGCAGGAGACGCCGCGCGACAATCGCCCAACCGGGACCAGCAACGGTGGTGTGGTCGGGATCTTTCCCGCCGAGTTGCCGCTGCAATCGGTGGTCACGGCCGGGGAGGACGCGGCCCAGCGGGCCGAGGGGGCGGATCTGGGGCAGGCCTTCAGCCGCCTGATCCAGGCCCAGACCGCCTACAGCGCCAGTCTGGAGGTGCTGAAGAGCGGCGATGAAATGTCGCGCCAGTTGATCTCGTTGCGGGCGTGAGGGCGGTTGCCGCTACTTCTTCACCCACCGTCCGCCGCCGTCCATGTAGAACAGTCCCGAGTTTAGTTGGTCGATCTGGCGCTTGCCCATCAGGATCTCTACGTTTTGCAGGCTGGTGCCGGTTTCCTGGGCCACGCCTTGGTAGTGGGCGCGGCGCTGGCTGTTGACCGATTTCATCAAATCGACAATGGATTGCGGGGCCGCGCCGACGAGGCCCACGTAGCCGTCTGGGCGTTCGCCGAGCAGTCCGGCGGCCTTGGCATCGCCAAGCGCCCCGGCCTGGGCGGGCAGGGCGGTCATCAGGATTACCACGAGGGCGGCGAAAAGGGATTTCAGGGGGCTCATCATTCGAACAACTCCGGTTTCTGGGTCACAAGCTGGTCGAGTTCCTTTTCCACCTTGATGCGGATCTCATGCTCGATCTTGACGTTCAGATTGATGGTGATGGGCTCGCGCGGGGCTTCCACCTTAACGGTGGGTGAGCAACCCGCCGACAGGGCCAATAGTCCCAGCAAGGCCAGGGAGAAGGCAGGGTTTCGACAGCATGTCACGGTCGGGACTCCTTGGTTGTCGGGGCCGGGAGGCGTGTGCCGTAGGCCCGCCCGACGGTCTCGGGCAATTGGGTGGCGGCCAGACCGCGCCGCAGGATGGCTTCCAGGGCACCGCTGACATTAACGTTGAATACGAATGGGTGACCATCCATCAGGTTCGGGTTCGCGCCTTCCACATGTAAATCTGCCATCCATGCGCCCGCGCTATCGCGATCCAGGCCAAAACGCAGGGCCTTATAGTGAAAATCCTGTAAGGCGTCGAGCATTAGGCTAGCCCCTTCGCCGCCGCCTTGCAATGCGGCGGGGGGAACGGCCGGCTGATAGCGCAGTTGTCCCGGACCCTGATTGGCTAACAAGCCATGGCGGACATGCAATCCCCGGGCATCCCAGGCGAATGGCAGGTCACCGCCGATCCGTCCCTGGAGGCTCACGTCAGGCACTTCCAGAATCTCTAAAAGTGTCTGTGCGTTCACATCCACGACAGATAGCTCTCCATCCAGTTCAATGGTTTTTGGATTTATTTTAAGGTCATGGATGAAGATATATCCGTCGGCAATCATCGCCACGGCCTGCTCGACTCGCAGATACTCGTCGTCGTTCACCTGGAACATCAACGACAGGTCGCGCAGGGACGTGCCGTTAAGGGTCAGACGGGTTGCGGTGATTGTCTGGTCGGGCGGGGTCTGCAACGGCGCGAACCCGGAGAGGGTCACGTCGCCCTGCATCCCTTCGAGGCGCGCCGGCCCGCTGGTCAGCCCCATATCGCGCAGCGACAGGGTGAGGTCCGGGGTGATTCCCTCGGGGCTCCAGGCCAACGTGCCTTTAGCGGAGAGAGTGCCCGTCACGTTCTGGGCCTGTCCCCCGTGGGCCGGGGAGAGATCGACCGGCTGTAATAGGCCCGGCTGGAAGGTCACCGGTAACAGTTCCAGGTCGGCCTGTCCCCGGTCGCCCCCGAGAGTGCCGCGAGCCTTCAGCCGCAACTTGCCATCGGCACCGCTCAGTTGCCCGGTGAAGGTCTTTCCTTGCCATGCGCCGCCCACCTTCAGGGGGCTGAACAGGCTCGGTTGCGCGGTGGATCGTAAGGTGGCGGCCAAGCTGTCCAAAAAGGGGGGCGGGGCGAGACCTGCTTTTGCGGTCAAATTCTCAACGAGGATGTTTTCCGATGGCAGGCGAATCTGTCCTTTGGAGATTTCTAAGTTGAGAACCGTCAATCCTTCCGAGTCGTTGCCGGTGCCCCGGAGATCGAGGCGAGGCAGGGCAACGATCACATCCCGTCCTTGATGACGCAGCGTCTGTTCCGGCAGCGCCAGGACCAGTCTCCCTTCGGCGCGATGTTGGACCCAGTCCAGCGTGAGTCCGTGCTCGGGCAGAACCTGAACCTGAAGCGGTGCCGTGAGAGTCTCGGCCAGGATGGGCACCGCCTCCAGGGCGGCCAGAGTGAGAATCATTGGCGTAGTGGGCGCAAGGCTCAGGGTGTCGCCGTTCAGGGTGAGCCCCAAAGTACCGTGAATGCCACCGCCGGTGAACTGTCCGGGGACGTTCACTTTTTGCAGGTCAAGGGTGAGTTGGCCTTGGGCCTGCGGTGTGGTGAAATCCACCGGCCAGGGGGCTTGAAGGGCCAGGTTGAGCGTCCCTTCGGTGAGCTCTGTCCGGGCCTTCATGCTCAAAGCCGCCCCCTTGCGTTGACCCTCCAGGGAGACCTGGAACGGCAGGGGCGGGGCTCCTGAAACGGACGCCTCTCCGCTGCCCTTGGCCCGGACCTCGATGTCGCCCGGCGCGGATTCCCGGATGTTGAGCGTCCATCGGCTTTGAAGTTGCCCTTCGTCCAGATGGGCCGATACCTGGGTATCGCGCAGTTGCAGTTCCCCAATGCTCCAGGACGCAGACTCCCCACCGGGGGCAAAATCAGGCAGGCCGGAGAGGGTGAAGCCTTGCGAGTCGCGCACCAGATCCAATGTCAATCCGACCAGGGTCAGGCGGTCCAGGTGATGGTCGAACAGGCGACGCCAAGTGAAATCCAGACGGCCTTCCGACAAGTTCAGCTTCTCGGCCAGGGACAGGTCCGTGACCTCGATGTATTGCCAACCGATTTGAATGTCGCCGAAGCGGGCCTGGGGAAAGCCTTGATCTTTCAGCACTTCCAGAATCTGCGTTCTCAGAAACGGCCCGGTGCGCGGCACCGTCACCGCCAGGGCGACCACCAGAGCCAACAGACCCAAACGCCACAACGCCGCCCATCGCCACCCTTTGTCCATTGTTTTGGGGCTCTCCTGTTGCGGCGAGATGTTCCGTTAACTTCCGTGAGGCTATAATCCGGGATACGGAAAGGCAATCATCCAAGGACACGCCCATGGCCGAAGCGCGCCCCAATCAATCCCCGCCGATGACCGAGAACGCCTTCGAGGTGGCCTTCTGGTTCCTTGATGCGGCGCTGGATTCCAAGGAATATCTGGCCCCGCAGAAGCTGCATCGGCTGATGTTCCTGGCTCAGGCTTATTACGCCGTGGCCTATGCCGGGCGTCAGCTCATGCCAGCGCAATTCGTGGCTGACGAAATGGGACCGATTGAGCCCAATATCTATGCCGCCTTCAGCGCCGGGCGTCCGACTGTCGATGTGATCGGGCGCTTCGAGGAGCCCTTGGAAGTGTTTCTGGACAGCATCTGGCGGCGCTTCGGGCATTATTCCCCGGACCGGCTGAACGAGATCTGCCGGGATACCAATGCCTACCTGGAGGCGCGCAAGAAAGGACCGCGCGGGATCATCTCCCTGGCCACCATGCGACAGGATTTCGGGGCTTCGCCGACCAAACCCTCGGTACAGAAGGTGATGCGGCCCCGGGTGATGCGCGATCAGACCGGCAAGCCGGTATCGGTCAACGCCTGGCTGCCCGGCGCAATGACCCCGGCCGCCCCCCCCAAGCCTGAACCGAAAGAGGACAAACCCCAACGCCCCAAACGGATCAGCAAGGCCGTCTGGCCCAAGCTGGGAGAGCCGGGGAAGTCTTAAATGTTTTGATCAAATCTCTTGAGTATGGCGGGGACGACGCTGCTGTTTGCCTTGTCGATCCAATGGGCAAACTGGATGGTCTGAAAATCAACCTTCGCCTTCTCGGTGGCGGCAAGCCACTTCGCAACATCCGACCAGAACCACAGCGGGGAGGTTGTCTCCTGGCGCAGGACGGGCGGGGGAAATCCCTTTCCTCTTTTGCCTGTGACATAAAATGAAATCGCCTGCCGGGTCACGTGGGCGCGTTCAGCGATGTCGGATTGACTCACAAAGGGATCAGGGCCGATTCGACGCGGCTTCATACCTGCTCGTACCACAGCGTCCAAGGCGGAAAACAGGGCTCGTGCGAAGCTTGGCGCTTCCCGGTCGAACTCAAGTATAAACAACCCTGAGCGTTCGATGATGAGAGCATCAACACAGCCCTCCTCGAAGAGGGCATCATGGATTTCATCAGCTTCGCGGCTCTCGAGTATCGGAGCGCAGGAGATGGTGAAACAGTAGGTCTTCATGTTCATAGTCCCACTCTGGCAGGATTTTTATAAACAAAAAATACCCCTAGTGTTTACACTTGTCAACATACCTGCGGATTTGGCTGGCATGGTTATGAGGGTTCTTGGGCGTGCTCCAGACACCCATTCGACAGCCACCGCGCATATGAGACGGACAAAGCAGGAAGCCCCATGCATGAGCCGATTTTCCTGATTCTTTAAGTGTCCATCCATGCGCAAGGGCGTATTGGACAGCTGCCGATATATCCTTGTTGGGGTGTATCTTTGGAGACATGGATTCACTCTTTCCCGCGCACCCAAATGTACGGCCCATGACGTAAAAGACGAGGAATGACACAAAAATGCTATAATGGGTCGAGCGGGGCAGATCAAGACCGTAACTTTGGTTGCTGGCACACGGAATGCCACGAGTAAGTTTATTTCCCCTCCCTCTCCTCTGACTTTAGCTGCAACAAAAAGGGCAGCGCCGGAGTTTTCCGAGGCTGCCCTTAGTGCATTGGAACCAATGCCGTTTAGTGGTCGGAGTGAGAGGATTCGAACCTCCGGCCCCCGCCTCCCGAAGACGGTGCTCTACCAGGCTGAGCTACACTCCGGCATGGGTGAGGGCGCCTTATAGCCGCAAAGGCCGCCCCCTGCAAGATCAATGGGCGCGTTCGATGCAGAAATCGACGATGTCGATCAAGGCCTGACGTTCCGGGTTGTTGGGAAAGATTCCCAGGGCATCGCGGGCGATGGCGCCATAGTGGCGGGCGCGGGCCACGGTGTCCTTCAGGGCGTCGCGTTTTTCCATCAATTCGATGGCCCGCTCCAGGTCCGTTTCGTCCTGATTCAGGTTCTCCAGGGTGCGCCGCCAGAACTCGCGCTCTTCCTCGGTGCCCCGTCGGAAGGCGAGGATGACCGGCAGGGTGATCTTGCCCTCGCGGAAGTCGTCGCCAACGGTTTTGCCCAGGTCGGCCTGCTTGGCCGAATAGTCGAGCATGTCGTCGATGAGCTGGAAGACGATGCCCAGGTTCAGGCCATAGGTATCGAGCGCCACTTCTTCCACTTCCGGGCGGTCGGCGACCACGGCCCCGACCCGGCAGGCGGCGGCGAACAGGGCGGCCGTCTTGCCCTTGATGACGTCCAGATAAGCGGTCTCGCCGGTATCGGTGTCATTGGTGGTGATCAACTGGTGGACTTCCCCCTCGGCGATGGTGGAGGAGGCCCCGGACAGGATCGCCAGAACTTTCAGCGAGCCGTCCTCGACCATCAGTTCGAAGGCGCGGCTGAACAGAAAATCGCCGACCAGCACCGATGGCTTGTTGCCCCACAGGGCATTGGCGGTGGACTTGCCGCGCCGCAGGTCGCTCTCGTCGACCACATCGTCATGCAGCAGGGTGGCGGTATGGATGAATTCGACGCAGGTCGCCAGATCAATATGGCGCTTGCCCCGATGGCCGCACATGCGGGCCGCAGCCAGGGTGAGCATGGGCCGCAACCGTTTGCCCCCGGCGGCGACGATATGACCGGCCAATTGCGGAATAAGAATGACCGGGCTGTCCATGCGCTCGATGATTAGGCGGTTGACGCCCTTCATATCCTCGGCGACCAGGGCGGTCAGGGTCTCAAGCGCCCGCTTCCGTTCCCGTTCTTCTTCCAGATTGATCACCACGCCCACGAACAGCGGCCCCCCGTTTTTCCCCATGACTGTGCCGGGAAACCTTGACGGTTCCGGCGTCTCGGCGGAGCATATGGAGCAACCCTGCTCCGGTCAAGCGGGACCTCTATTCGAGGATTTGAAGAGATGAAGGAACTCATGCGCACCGACGATCCCGTGCGATTGTCCTGGTTGTTGGCCCGGCTGGAAGGTGCGAGCATCCCGGCCCAGGTTTTCGATCAGCATACCAGCAGCGCCTATGGAGGGGTTCTGCGGGCTTTGCGTTGTCGGGTCATGGTGGCCGAGGAAGACTTGCCGCGTGCCCAAAGGGTGCTTAACGAGGTGCCCGATGACGATTCATGACCTCTCGGCGGAGAGCGAAGACCGACTGCTCGACGGACGGGTCCGGATTGTTCAGCCGGTGGGCGGCTATCGGGCGGCTATTGATCCGGTGCTGCTGGCGGCTGCCGTCCCGGCGAGGGCCGGGGAGCGGGTGCTTGATCTGGGATGCGGCAGTGGCGCGGCGGGGCTGTGCCTGCTGGCCCGGGTCCCGGAGGTCCGAGTCAGCGGCCTGGAGATTCAGCCGCGCATGGCCGATCTGGCCTGTCGGGGTGATGCCGAGGGACGGCGGCTCCAGGTGGTTACCGGTGATTTGCGCAACCCGTCGCCCGAATGGGTCGAGGGGTCCTTCGATCATGTGATGGCGAATCCGCCCTATGATCCGGCCGGGCAGGGCACCCGTCCACCGGATGGGGGAAAGGCCCGGGCCCATGTGGAAAGCGATGGTGATCTTGGGGATTGGGTCTCGGCGGCGCTGCGCTGGGTGCGGCCCCGAGGCAGCGTCACCCTGATTCAACGGGCTGACCGTTTGGCTCATCTGCTGGCCTTGCTTGAGGGGCGGTTGGGTGAAATGGTGGTGTTTCCCCTGTGGCCGATGGCGGGTCAGGCGGCCAAGCGGGTGCTGGTGCGCGGACGTTCCCATCGGCGGACTCCATTGCGGCTGGCTGCCGGGTTGGTCTTGCATCGCACGGACGGCAGCTATACAGCGGAGGCAGAACGGATTTTACGCCACGGAGCGCCGCTGGAACTATGACCATGGAAAGCTGTCTCGATCAGATGCGCACCGCCATTGGACGCGGCGACCCGGCGACGGCGGAACGGCTGGGGCGGGCCTATCTGGCTGATGATCCAGGGGCCTTGCCGGTGCTCAAGGGCTTGTCGGTGGCGCTGTTGCTGCAAGGACGGTTCGTGGCGGCGCTGGTTCCATTGACCCGACTGCACGAGGCCAACCCCCGGGATACGGATGTTTTGCAGAATATCGGGCGCTGTTACATGGAAGCCCAGAATTGGGCGGCGGCGCTCGACGCCTATGAGAGCTTGGATGGGGGCGAGGCGCTGACCGGGCGGGCGCTGGCACTCAACAAGCTCAACCGGCAGGACGAAGCGGCAGACTGCTATCTCCAGGCGATGGCAGTGTTAGGCGAAAGTCCGGACCTGTTGGCCAGTCTGGCCGATGTGCGATTCCGGCAATTCCGGGTCGATGAGGCGATGAAACTCTGCGACGCGGCGCTGGCCCAGGACCCCAGGCATGGCGGCGCGTTGATCAACAAGGCCCATCTGCTCTGCGCCATGGGACGTCATGATCTGGTTGCCGCCCAGGCGCGGGCCGCCGTCGCCGCCTGCCCCCACGATGATTTCATCGCTCAGAATGCGGGCTATCATCTGTTGCGCCAGGGACTCTTCACCGAGGGATGGCCGCTGTTCGATCATCGCCCGGAAGCGCGTTTGGATCGCGGCCTGCCCAAGTGTCGGGGCGAGGATCTTGCTGGTCAGGGGCTGCTGCTCTGGGCAAGGCAGGGGGTGGGCGACGCGCTGCAATTCGTGCGTTTCGTGCCGCTTCTGGCGGCCCGGGGGGCGCGGATTTATCTTGAGGCCCCGCGTTTTCTGCGGCCCCTGCTGTCGAGTCTGAAGGGGGTGGCGGATTTTGTCGATGCGGACGAGGTGCCGAGCGGGGCGACCTTGCACGCGCCGCTGCTCAGTCTCGGTCATCTCTTGGGGGTGACAGCGGACGACCTGCCCGGTGCGCCACCCTATTTGCAGGCCGATCCACAGCGGGTGGAGCGCTGGCGGAGCAGATTGAACCGTCAGCCGGGGCTGCGCTACCTGGGACTCAACGGGCAGGGCAACCCGGAAATGCCCAACGACGGTTTCCGGTCGGTGCCCCTGGAGGCTCTGGAGCCGCTGGTCCGTCATCCCGGGGTGCGGCTGGTCAATCTGCACAAGGGTGCGGCTTCGGCGGCGCTGCGGGCACGGGCGGCGGACTGGGGCCTGATTGATTTCGGGGCAGATCTGGACGCCGACGGCGGCGCTTTTCTCGATACGGCGGCCCTGATGAGCCTGCTCGATGGCACCATCAGCGCCGATACCTCGACCATCCATCTGGCCGGAGCCCTTGGCCTGCCGGGCTGGTTGATGCTATCCAGCTATGGGGATTGGCGCTGGATGGCGACTCGCGATGACAGCCCCTGGTATCCCTCGGTTCGGATTTTCCGCCAGGACCGTTTGGGCGATTGGGCCGGGGTGGTGCGGAAAATGATTTCTGCCATAGTTAATGATGAACTTTAATTATTTTATGCAAAGGCATATAAATGTTGGGATTTAGTTTGCAGAAACTGCTCTTTACGGCGCTCGCCATCGCGGCGGTTTGGTATGGATTCAAGTATATCACGCGGCTTCAAAACCGTCGCGACGACACCCCCAAGGTGCACCGGAGGGGAGCTTCGGAAGCCCACCGGGAACCCGCCGTGGAAGACATGATCCGTTGTGATCTGTGCGGCGATTATCTGTCCGGCCGTCGTCCCACCTCCTGCGGTCGCAAAGACTGTCCCTATCCGGGTTGAAACAGCGTTGACCCGGCTTGCTGTGGGGCGTACCTTGCGCCTCGCATTTCCCCTTGGACTCCTCACCATAAAAAGCCAGACTGATGGCCGGTAACGACTTCCAATCCCTTATTCTGACGCTTCAGACGTTCTGGGCGGAGCGTGGTTGCGTGTTGTTGCAGCCCTTCGATGTGGAAGTGGGGGCGGGCACTTTTCACCCGGCAACCACCCTGCGGGCGCTGGGGCCGGAGCCCTGGAATACCGCCTATGTGCAGCCGTCACGGCGACCGACCGACGGGCGCTATGGCAAGAATCCCAATCGGTTGCAGCATTATTACCAGTTCCAGGTGGTGCTCAAGCCGTCGCCGGACAACGTGCAGGAGCTTTATCTGGACTCCCTGCGGCATCTGGGAATCGACCCGGACCTGCACGACATCCGCTTTGTCGAGGACGATTGGGAAAGTCCGACTCTGGGGGCCTGGGGATTGGGCTGGGAAGTCTGGTGTGACGGCATGGAGGTGACCCAGTTCACCTATTTCCAGCAGGTCGGCGGCTTCGATTGCGATCCGGTGTCGGCGGAAATCACCTACGGCCTGGAACGCCTCGCCATGTATATCCAAGGCGTCGAGAACGTCTACGACCTGAAATGGAACGCTCATGGGGTGACCTATGGCGATGTGTTCCTGCAAAACGAGGAAGAGCAGTCGGCGTTCAATTTCGAACATGCCAACACCGAGATTCTGTTCCGTCACTTCAGCGATGCCGAAACCCAATGCGCCGAGTTGCTGGCGTTGGACAAGCCGTTGCCGCTGCCCGCCTACGAGCAATGCCTCAAGGCCAGCCACACCTTCAACCTTCTCGATGCCCGCGGGGTCATTTCGGTGACCGAGCGTCAGGCCTATATCGGGCGGGTGCGCGCCCTGGCCAAGGGCTGCGCCGGAGCCTGGTTGCGCGCTCGCGGTCATCTGAGCGACGGGGAGGGCTGAGTATGGCGGACCTGCTGCTCGAACTGTTGTCCGAGGAAATCCCCGCCCGCATGCAGGCCAAGGCCGCTGACGATCTGTCTCGTCTGGTCATTGAAAGCTTGAAGAATGCCGGATTGTCCTTTGATAAATCACGAACCTATGTGACGCCGCGCCGTCTGGTGCTGACCATCGAAGGCTTGCCGTCCCAGGCCCCCGATGTGACCGGCGAACGCAAGGGGCCGAAGGTCGATGCGCCGGAACAGGCGATCAATGGGTTCAAACGCTCGATTCCCGAAGGGGCCAAGATTGAGCAACGGGAAACCAACAAGGGCGCGTTGTATTTCGCCTCTTGGGAAGAAAAAGGCCGCGCCACCGCCGAGATTCTGACCGAGATCCTGCCCGAGGCGATGCTGGCCTTGCCCTGGCCCAAATCCATGCGCTGGGGCAGCAATGCTCTGAAATGGGTGCGGCCGCTGCATTCGATTCTGGCCCTGTTCGACGGGGCGGTGGTGCCTTTCGCCTATGGCCCGGTGTCCAGTGGGGCGACGACCTGGGGGCACCGCTTCATGGCCCCTGACGGCTTTTCGGTCACGGGGATTGCCGATTATCTGGATAAGATGCGCGCTGCGAAGGTGTTGCTCGACCGTGACGAACGCAAGGCCTTGATCCTTGAAGAAGCCCTGCGGCTGTCCGACGAAGAAGCGGTGGTGCTGAAGCGCGACGAGGGGCTGCTCGACGAGGTGGCCGGGCTGGTGGAATGGCCGGTGCTCTACATGGGGCGCATCGACCAGGCGTTCATGGAAGTGCCCAAGGAAGTGCTGATCACCTCCATGCGGGCGCATCAGAAGTATTTTTCCTGCCTGACCCTGGACGGCCAGTTGTCGCCGCGCTTCATCGTCGTCGCCAACCGGGAGACCTCGGACCATGGCAAGGCGGTGATTGCCGGTAATGAGCGGGTACTACGCGCCCGCCTGTCCGATGCCCGCTTCTTCTGGGATCAGGACCACAAGAAAAAGCTTGAAGAGCGCATCCCGGCGCTGGCCGACATGGTGTTCCATGCCCAACTGGGCACGGTGAAGGACAAAACTGAACGCATCGCCGAACTGGCCGCCGCCCTTAGCAAACACATTCCCGGGGCCGACGCCGATCAGGCCTTCCGGGCCGGTCGGCTGTGCAAGGCCGATCTGGTCTCCGAGATGGTGTTCGAATTCCCGGAAGTGCAGGGGATCATGGGCCGCTATCTGGCCCGCGACGAGGGCGAACCGGCCGCCGTCGCCGAGGCCATCGCCGACCATTACGCGCCCCAGGGTCCGGGCGACCGCTGTCCGACCGCCCCGCTGTCGGTGGCCCTGGCGCTGGCCGACAAGATCGACACCCTGGTCGGGTTCTGGTCCATCGGCGAGACCCCGACCGGGTCCAAGGACCCATTTGCCCTGCGCCGCGCCGCTTTGGGGGTGATCCGGCTGATTGTCGAGAACAAGCTGCGGCTGCCGCTCTATGCCGCCTTCAACGTGGCCGGGGGCTGGCTGGTTGAGCAGAAAGCGGTCGATGAAGTGCGCAATCTGACGGACCTTCTTTCCTTCTTTGCCGATCGTCTGAAGGTGCATCTGAAGGAACAGGGGGTGCGCCACGACCTGATTTCCGCCGTGTTCGCCCTCGGCGACGAGGATGATCTGGTACGCTTGCTGGCCCGGGTGGAGGCGCTGGGGACGTTCCTGGGCAGCGACGACGGGGCCAACCTGCTGGTCGCTTACCGCCGGGCCGCCAACATCGTGCGCATCGAAGAGAAAAAAGACGAGCAGTGCTATCGGGACCCGGTGGACCCAGGCCTGTTGACACAAGACCAGGAAACTGCCCTCGTGGCGGTTCTCGAAGAGGTGGAGCCGCAGGTGGTCGCGGCGCTCAAGAGTGAGAATTTCGAGGCGGCCATGTCGGCCTTGGCCCGTTTGCGGGGGCCGGTGGACGCTTTTTTTGACCAGGTGACGGTCAACTCGGAGAATCCGGCCGAACGGGCCAATCGTCTCCGGTTGCTGTCACGGATCGGCCAAGTCATGGGTGGCGTGGCCGACTTTTCCAATGTGGAGGGATAGATTATGACGAAGTGGGTATACGGCTTTGGCAATGGCAATGCCGAAGGGCGCGCGGACAT
This sequence comes from Magnetospira thiophila, assembly GCF_054657015.1. Classification (NCBI taxonomy): domain Bacteria; kingdom Pseudomonadati; phylum Pseudomonadota; class Alphaproteobacteria; order Rhodospirillales; family Thalassospiraceae; genus Magnetospira; species Magnetospira thiophila. The sequence goes on along the minus strand of NZ_BAAHXF010000002.1, from coordinate 815,585 downwards.
GAAAAACCTGCTCGGCGGCAAGGGCGCGAACCTAGCCGAAATGGCGAGCATCGGTATCCCGGTGCCGGCGGGATTCTCCATCACCACCGAACTCTGCACCTACTTTTACCAGAACAATGAGACCTATCCCGATGACCTGAAGGGTCAAGTCGACAAGGCGCTGGCCGACGTTGAAAAAATCATGGGGGCCAAGTTCGGCGACAGTCAAAATCCGCTGCTGGTTTCGGTGCGCTCCGGTGCCCGCGCCTCCATGCCCGGCATGATGGACACGGTGCTCAACCTGGGCCTCAACGACGATACGGTGAAGGGCCTGATCGCCCAGTCTGGTGATGAGCGTTTCGCCTATGACAGCTATCGCCGCTTCGTGCAGATGTATTCTAATGTGGTGCTCGATATCGACCACGATCATTTCGAGGAAATCCTGCAAGAACACAAAGATGGCAAGGGGTATGTGCTTGATACGGACCTCACCGCCGAGGACTGGAAGGTCATCGTTGTGGCCTTCCGCGCCAAGGTCGAGGAGCAACTGGGCAAGCCCTTCCCCATGGACCCGCAGGAACAGCTTTGGGGAGCCATCGGTGCGGTGTTCGGCTCCTGGATGAACCAGCGCGCCATCACCTATCGCCGCCTCAACGACATTCCTGCGGAATGGGGCACAGCGGTGAACGTGCAGGCCATGGTGTTCGGCAACATGGGCAATGATTCGGCGACCGGCGTCTGCTTCTCGCGCGATCCGTCCACCGGCAAGAACCGCTTCTACGGTGAATTCCTGATCAACGCCCAGGGCGAGGACGTGGTGGCCGGCATTCGGACCCCGCAGCCGTTGAATCTGGTCGAGAAAGAGGCCTCCCATTCGGACCTGCCGTCCATGGAAGAGGAAATGCCGGAGCTGTATAAGGAACTGAATTCCTACCGGGATCGTCTGGAAAAGCATTACCGCGACATGCAGGACATGGAGTTCACCGTCCAGCGCGGCAAGCTGTGGATGCTGCAAACCCGCAACGGCAAGCGGACCGCCCAGGCGGCGCTGACCATCGCCGTGGAAATGGCCGAAGACGGGCTGATCGACAAGGAAGAGGCCATCCGCCGGATGGACCCGGCCATGCTCGACCAACTGCTGCATCCGATGCTGGATCCGAAAGCTCCGCGCACGGTGCTGGCCAAGGGCCTGCCCGCCTCGCCGGGGGCCGCCTCCGGTCAGGTGGTGTTCAACGCCGAAGACGCCGAAAAGTGGGCCGAGCAGGGCAAGAAAGTCATGCTGGTCCGCATCGAGACCTCGCCCGAGGATATCGGCGGCATGCATGTGGCGCAGGGCATCTTGACCACCCGCGGCGGCATGACCAGCCACGCGGCGGTGGTCGCCCGCGGCATGGGCACGCCCTGTGTCTCCGGGGCCGGGGATATCAAGGTGGATTATGCCTCCAAGACCTTCACCGTCGGCAAGACCAAGGTTGCCGAGGGCGATATCATCACTATCGACGGCGCGTCCGGTCAGGTGATTTTGGGTGAAGTGCCGACCATGCAGCCGGAACTGACCGGTGATTTCGCCAAGCTGATGGCCTGGGCGGATGGCATTCGGACGCTCAAGGTGCGGACCAACGCCGAGACCCCGCCCGATGCCGCGACGGCCCGCAAGTTCGGGGCCGAAGGCATCGGCCTGTGCCGTACCGAGCATATGTTCTTCGATCCGGCGCGCATCATTCACATGCGTGAGATGATTCTGGCCGAGGACGAGGAAACCCGCCGCTCCGCCCTGGCCAAATTGCTGCCCTATCAGCGCCAGGATTTCGCCGACCTGTTCACCATCATGGCCGGGCTGCCGGTGACCATCCGTCTGCTCGATCCGCCGCTGCACGAGTTCCTGCCGCATACGGAAGCCGACATGAAGGACGTGGCTGAGGCCGCTGGGACCACGGTGGAAAAGGTCAAGGCCGCCTCCGCCCTGTTGTCGGAATCCAATCCGATGCTGGGACATCGCGGCTGTCGTCTGGCTGTCACCTATCCCGAGATCTGCGAGATGCAGACCCGGGCCATCTTCGAGGCCGCCTGCGAGGTGACCAAGAAGGGTGGCGATCCGGTGGTGCCGGAAGTCATGGTGCCATTGGTGGCCATGTTCAGCGAGCTGGACGGACTGAAGAAGCTCATCGACGGCGTCGCCAAGACGGTGATGGCCGAACAGGGGGTCGAACTGGCATACATGGTCGGCACCATGATCGAGCTGCCGCGCGCCGCCCTGCGTGCCGGTCAAATCGCCAAGGTGGCGGAGTTCTTCAGCTTCGGCACCAACGATCTGACCCAGACCACCTACGGTCTGTCGCGGGACGATGCCGGGAACTTCCTGAAGATCTATCTGGACAAGGGGCTCATCGAAGTGGACCCGTTCGTCTCCATTGATCAGAAGGGCGTCGGCGAATTGATCAAGATTGCCGCCGAGCGCGGTCGAGAGACCCGTCCGGGCATGAAGCTGGGCATCTGCGGCGAGCATGGCGGAGACCCGGCCTCGGTGGTGTTCTGCCACCATGCGGGTCTGGACTATGTGTCCTGCTCGCCCTACCGGGTGCCGATTGCCCGTCTGGCGGCGGCGCAGGCGGTGCTGGGGGCCGGAAGCTACTCGACCAAGTAAAGGCTTGGCGTCACAAGTTTAAGAGACGGCGGGGCGTTGGCTCCGCCGTTTTTTTTGTGCCTCTCATTGCCAGGGGCGGTCGAGCAGTTGGCCGTAGGCGGGTTCGCTGGTCAATCGATCATCCTCCACCGGCGCGCCGACGGTGAAATGATAAAGGTCCTGCCAGGAGGCCTGAAGGTTGGTTCCCAGGCCAAGCAGGGTATGGACTTCATCGTCGAAAAAACAGCCGATGCCGGTGCCGCGTAACCCGCTGGCTTCGGCCTCCAGGTAGAGCACCTGACCAATCATCCCGGCTTCCCAATGCAGGCGGCGGTAGGCCCAGGCTCCTTCCTGCTCCAGGGTCGGACCGATGGCGCCGATCATGCCGAGGCTGAAGGCCCCGCGTCCGGCTATGCCCTGAAAACAACTGATCTGCGAGGCGATCTTGCGACAATCCGCCGGGACCATGAGGCGATGCAGCGGCAACGGAGTGTCTTCCAGGGCGTCCCAGACCAGCGCTTCAGCGGTGCAGGCCTGGCGAAAATCCTGGAACAGATGGGGGGCGCGATTCAACAGATATAGGCCGGAAGGCAGTCCCTCGACGGCATGGACGAACAGCAACAGGTTGAGAGCGGGAGCAAACGGCAGGATATCGAAGGGCGCTCTGTTGCTGCGGGGCAGGGTGCGGGTCAAGGCTCGTTCGAAATCTTCGCGCGCCATGCCGGTTTGACCGTCCATGCGCTGGGCACTGCGTCGGTTACGGATCACCGTGCAGGCATCGACAGGACGGGGAAACAACGCCGCTGCCGGAGTCTGTGGGGCTTCGAAGGATACCGGGGATGTGGGAGGCTTGTGGGTGGCGGCGATGGCCTGGGCGACTTGCGGCCAAGCCACCTGTTCCTCACTGACCCTGGACGCCTTGCCCGTCCATTGTCCAAGATGTTCAGCCAGACGATCCCAGGGGATGTCATTCGCCGGGCCAAAAACGGCCAGCACGTCGGGTAGTTCCTGGTCTCTCTCGGTAAAATCCGACGGGCGGTTCAGGCCGAGCAAGGCGGCCAGCAGATCGTCCCCTGGCGAGGTGTCCGTCCGCATCTGCCACCCCAAAACCCCGGCGGAAAAGCGCGCCGCCGCCAGGGCATGACCCACATCCATCTGGCAGTAGCGGAAGGCCCGCGAACCGTATTTCCATTCTTCGCGCCAGGGGATGCTGCTCAAACCCAATGCGCCAAAACTGTCGGGGCACCGTTCGGCCATTTCCTGCACCATCGGGGCCGCCAGCAAGGCCCGGCGTTCGAGCAGATGATCCTTCGGGGCATAGTGGTAGAGCCCGGGCGGCAGGGCCTCGGAAACGGCCCGCCAGAGCAGCAGGTAACTTTCTGTGGGGTGCAAATTGCCGCTGGACGGATTGTTGCGCAGCGCCCAGCGGTCCGGTCCGGCCACTTTCCAGGCACTCAAACCGAACGCCAATTCCAGAAACAGCCCCAGGCTCTGGGCATTGAACTCAGCGGGCGCGGGCTGGGCGTCATAGAGGTTGTCATAAGCGCAGAAACCCTCTCCCCGGATCAACGGCAGGGGTATCTCGGAGGCCCCCACAAAGCGTCGAAACGGGTCCGGTTGGGAGTCCCAATCCAGGAAACCCGGCGACGGCGCATAGGCCTGGGGCGCATGTTTGGTCGCCTGATGATAGGCGCGGATGGCGTCGATGGGGCGGGTCATGGGCAGGTCTTTTTCCTGGGGTGGGTGAGCTGAATAAGCAAGACGCGAACCAGTTTGCATGTGGCGAAAACGATCCCGCTTTTCAATCCATTAACAAAAATCAGCCGCTGCATGATCTGACATTTGTCGTAGATCCGACAGGCTCCTCCGCTTCAAAACGGCTGTTTTCCGTGCTTTCGACCCTGGCACTGCTCTTGCTTAGGTAGGTCCAGCGGCCAACGGAGGGGCCGATCGATGATGGAATTTTACATGACACCAGGATCCTGTTCGACCGGCATCCATATCCTGCTGGAGGAATTGGATCTATTGTTCAGCGCTCATGTACTCAATCTGCCGGCCGGGGATCACAATAAACCCGAATTTCTGGCCCTCAATCCCAAGGGGACCCTTCCGGTGCTGGTCCGCGAAGACGGCACGGCCCTGAGCGAGTTTCAGGCCATTGCCTGGTGGCTGGCGCTGACCTATCCAAAGGCCCAATTGTTGCCAGACCATCCGGACCGTCAGGCGGATGTGCTGGAGGTCATGAGCCATGTGGTCGGCACCCTGCATTTGCAGGGCTTCACCCGCATATTCACCCCGGAACGCTACATGCTGCGGGAGGACGACAGACCTGCTGTCGAGGCGCAGGGCAAGCAACTGGTGCAAAAGGGCTTTCGGATTTTGGCCCAGCGGCTGGAGGTCTCGCCCAGTGGCTATGTGGTGGACCGTTTCTCCATTGCCGATGCGGCGTTGTTCTATGTGGAATTCTGGGCGGATCGCATCAAGCTGACCCTGCCCGAGGCCTGCCGCAAACATTTTGAGTTGATCTGTGCCCGACCGGTGGTGCGTCGCGTGTTGATGGAAGAAGGCTATCGACTATGAGCTATCAGGATATTGATCCCTCCGAGGTGAGGGCGTTGTTGGACAAGGAAAATCTGGTCGTCATCGACATGCGCGATCCACAGAGTCAGAGCCTGGGTCAATTGCCTCGGGCGGTGCCTGCCAGCGATAGGATCATGAGCAACTTGATGCGGCAACGGCGCCACAATCCGCCGGTGCTGGTCTATTGCTACGAAGGCAATATGAGCCGTGATTTGTGCAGCTTTATCAAACAAATGGGCCTGAGCGAGGTCTATAATCTGGCCGGCGGCTGGAAAGCCTGGGTGGGTGCTACAGAGCTGGCAGTCCCAACGCCGGGCTAATGTGCTGTACCCGATCTTGCTCCAGGTTCCCTCCAACGTCCACTTGGGAAATGGCCGCTTCGACCGCTTGAATGCGAAATCCGATGCGGTAACACACAGTCATTTCTGCAATCGACGGTGATCACCATAACCCAAAACGCTATGCAGACTCACTCAATAATGATACAATATCCCTATATGTACCAGCGTGAGTTCTTAACGGGAATATGTTGAATTTAAGCTCTTAATGGTATTGCTGAATACGATTTATTTGTGAGCCGCGAATAATTTTAGATTTGTAATTTTATTATGTTGCCTCCTTTAACGGCGAAGGATGCAGTGGAATGGTGTCTAATAAGTCTCTGTGTATACTAACGATACTTGGATGTTTATTTATTCAGGCGCAAAAGCCACTTTACGCTGGAGAAATTGTTGCTGGCGGGACGGGCATGGCGTTGCAAGCGATGCGCACCTTTGCGAAGGCCTATTCCGACCAATTTCCCGAGACTGAAATCAACGTACCACCGAGTCTGGGCACGACCGGAGGCTTAAGGGCTCTGGCTGATGATGTCATACAGATTGCCCTGTCGGCGCGAGACCTGAAACCCGAGGAATTGTCGGCGGGCCTTCAGCAGAGTTTTTGTTTCTCAACCGCGCTCGTCCTGGCCGGCCACCCAAACCTTAAAATGGATATCTCCTTATCCAAACTGCCCGATCTCTATGCCGACCCAGTTCCATTCTGGCCAGATGGAACGCTCCTCAAGGTCATTCTGAGGGCAGCTTCGGGTTCCGAGATGCCTTACCTTTCGGAGCGCGTCCCTGGATTAGGCAAGGCATTCGCCTCGGCGCGGCAGCGTCGGGATGTCCTTGTCGGTATTACCGACCAACATAATGCGAGTCTGGCGGAGCAAGTTTACGGCTCCCTCGCCATCACGACTCTTTTGCAAATCAAGACGGAACAACGAAAGCTCGCACCCATTTCGATTGACGGCATCTTGCCGAGTTCTCAATCTTTCTCGAGCAACAGCTATCCTTTTCCGCTGAAGGTTTGTCTCGTGACCAACAAGAAACACCCCAACAGGGAAGTGCAAGGCTTTGTCGACTTTATGCAGAGCAGAGAGGGTCATGAATTGGTGACCCAAATGGGAGCTTGGCCCGAAGAATAGGGGTGCGGCATGACAGAATTTCCGGCCCATCAAACGATTCAGAGGCTCTTGCGTCGCATCGCGCTTTTGCTTTCGTCCGTTATTCTCCTGCTGCCCAGTCTGTTGATCGCATTCATTGAGTTCCGAACCATTCAGGGGGATCTGGATATCCGGAGTCAGATCATCGCCACGCAAGTTTCACGTTTTTCCAACCAGATGGGTGGCATATGGCAATATAATTACCACCGCCTGCCTGAGTTGGTTGCCATCGGCGACCCGGCAGCGGAATTCGAAGTGAACATTGAGTCCTGGAATGGCGAAACACGCTCAAAAATTCTCCAGGTGGGCCCGGCTCAGTCTTTTCCTGTGTTTATGGCGCGCTCTATGCTGATCGTTCGAGGGGAAGAAATTGGCTGCGTCAAAATCTACAAGTCGGGCCTGCCCCTTGTGATTCAAATTATGATCATATTCTTCGGTTCTCTCGTTATGGCGGCTGTTGTCTATATATTGTTCAATCGATATCCCATGCAGATCATCAACAAGGCGTTCACAGATATTGAACGATCGAATGATGAGCTCCGGCAGTTCGCCTATGTGGTGTCCCACGACCTGCGCGAACCGTTGCGGATGGTCACCAGCTTTTTGCAACTGTTGCGCCGACGCCAAGGGGATAAATTGGATGACTCTGGCCAAAGTTACATTGATTTTGCCATCGGTGGTGCCGTGCGCATGGAACAATTGATCCTTGGCCTGCTTCAATATTCCCGCGTCAATACGGAGGGACAGCCGTTAACCGGTTTCGATCCCGGGCAGGCCACTCGGGATGCCGTCGAAAATCTGTTGCCTGCAATTCAGGAAGCCAATGCACAGATCATTGGTGCTGACCAAACCCTGCCAAGAGTCAAAGGCGACCGGTCGCAGATCACCCAGCTCTTTCAGAATCTGATTGCCAACGCCATCAAGTTCCGCAGCAAAAGCCGCCGCCCCGAAATTCGAATCAAGGCTGAAAAATCAGAGGGATTCGTGGTTTTTTCTGTTGAAGACAATGGAATCGGCATTGATCCACAATTCCACGATCGTATTTTCCAGATATTCCAGAGATTGCATGACCGGGAAGCTTACGAGGGAATGGGCGTCGGACTGGCCGTCTGCGATAAAGTTGTTAAAAGACATGGGGGGCGCATGTGGGTGGAAAGTACGCCTGAACAGGGCAGCACTTTCTTTTTCACCTTGCCCGCCGCGTTTTAGATTCGAAATGGCGTGCTTTTTTTTCAATAAGTTGCGGGCAGGCGCGTGACGCGGTGAATGTGAGCGACGAGGAGCCATGTTTCGGCGCTTTGCGACTCATGCTTCGGCAGGCTCAGCATGAGGTGGGGGTGGGGAGGTATGGCATGAGGGCGTGCTGTTGCCGTTCACGGGATGCCCGGTGCGACATGCTTTGTCCCTCGTCAGGACGTTACACTCCAAATCCTCACACCGGCAGTCTCACCCAGACCTCCAACCCGCCGCCCGGGCGGTCGCGGAGGTCGATTTCGCCGCCGTGGCGATGGACGATGTTGCGCACCACGGCGAGGCCAAGGCCGGAGCCGCCGGTGTCTCGGTTGCGGGAGATCTCAAGCCGCAGGAAGGGGCGGAAGACGTCTTCCTTCCGGGCGTCGGGGATGCCGGGGCCGCGATCAGCGACGATGATTTCCAGGGCGTCGGGGCGCTTGTGCAGGGTGACATCGGCCCGTTGGCCGTATTTCAGCGCATTGTCCAACAGGTTGCCGAAGGCGCGGCGCAGGGCCACCGGGCGGCAGGTGAGGATGGCGTTGTCTGGCGCGTCGCAGGTCACCGGCTGACCGGCGTCGGACAGATCGTCGCATAGACTGCGCAACAGGCTGGCCATATCCACACGGTCGGTGGGTTCGTCGGCGGCGTCGTCGCGGGCAAAGGAGAGGGTGGCGCTCAGCATCTCGCTCATGTCGTCAATGTCGCGCAGGGCCTTTTGCTGCTGTTCGTCATCGGTGATGTATTCGGCCCGCAGGCGCAGCCGGGTGAGGATGGTGCGCAGGTCGTGGGAAATGGCGGCAATCATCAAGGTACGGTCGGCGACAAACCGTTGCAGCCGGTGCTGCATCCGATTGAAGGCCTGGGCGGCGCGGCGCATTTCCGGGGCACCGGACTCTTTCAACGGAGGCGCATTGAGGTCGCGGCCCAGCCGGTCGGCCCCCTCGGTGAAGCGGGCCAGCGGGCGGGTCAGGCGGCGGGCGGCGAAAAAAGCGAACACGGCGGCCAATAGGGCGGCCAGCAGGTTCCATCCAATTAACCGGAACAGCCAGCTCCGTTCCGGGTCGGGCAGGGAGGCGGTATAGGCGACCCATCGCCCGTCGCTCAGGGAGACGGAAATCAAGGCCTTCATTTGCCCGGACAGAAGATCCGGCCCGGCGTCGATCTCCGGGCAGTCGCCCGCGACGGTGGGGTCGCAGTCGGGGACATCCATCATCATCCGCCCGCGCATTCCGGGAGGATGGTGCATGGGCCCCCTCTCGAACCATCGGGGGCTGCGCATCGGATGGGGCGCAGGGCGCGCCGGGCGTCCCCATTCGAAGGTCACATGAACCTGATGATCGGGCAGGGCCTGTTGCAGGCGTTGCGCGATGTCGCGACGCACATGGGGCGGGCCGAAGCCCTGGTCCGGATCGGGTGGCAGGCGTTCCAGGCGGACTTGCAGGGTTGGGCTGTTGACGGCGGCCAGCAGGGCGAAGCGCGCCCGCTTGTCCGGGCTTTCGTCGAGTAGCCGGGTGGTCATGACGATGCGCCGGAGATTGGTGCGGTCGAACAGATCTTTGGAGGACTCCCGATAGTTGCCAAACCATAGAACCACCATGGCTGCCTGCACGACCAGCACCGCTGCAAGCAGGATCAAGGCGACGCGCCCGGCCAGGCCGATCCGTTGCATGGCGCTATACCGTGCTGACCGGCACGGCCATCATATAGCCGCCGCCGCGAATGGTTTTGATCAGCACCGGTTGGGTGGGGTCCGGTTCAATCTTCTTGCGCAGCCGGGAGAGTTGCACGTCAATGCTGCGATCGAAGGGCGCCGCTTCACGGCCACGGGTCAGATCCAGAAGTTGGTCGCGACTGAGCACCCGTTGTGGACGAGTTGCAAAGACGGTTAGTAAGTCGTATTCCCCGGCGCTCAGGGGCACAAGCACCCCTTGCGGGTCGCGCAGTTCCCGACGGCTGCTGTCCAGAATCCAGCCTTCGAAATGCAGGAGTCCCGGAGCCGCCTCGTGGGAGGCGGAGGGGCCAGCGCGGCGCAGCACCGCCTTGATGCGGGCCAATAATTCGCGCGGGTTGAAGGGCTTGGCCAGATAGTCGTCGGCCCCCATCTCCAGGCCGACAATACGGTCGGTGTCCTCGCCCAGGGCGGTCAGCATGATGATTGGCAGATCCGACTTTGCGCGCAGATCGCGGCACAGGGACAGGCCGTCCTCGCCGGGCATCATCACGTCAAGCACCACAATGTCGAAGCGCCCATTGTCGAGCGCCTGTCGCATGGCCTTGCCGTCGCCCGCCATCTCTACACGCAGACCATGGCCGCGCAGAAAACGCCCGACCAGATCGCGGATTTCCCGGTCATCATCGACAATCAGCACATGGGGGCTCTCGGTGTTCATGTCACGAGTATACGAGGCCCGGAGCGGCAAGGAAAAAAACTTTGTAACAGCTTGTTGCAGAGGCCCGTTTTGTAACCCGGCGTTACCAAATGGCGGGTTTTGCGACATGCTCCTGTTACCGGAGAGGCGCAGATTGGTGGGGTGATGAATGAGTTCCCTCAGATATCAGGAGATTTGAAATGCAACGCCGTACAATCGTTATTTCCGCCCTTGTCGCCACCGTCTTGAGTGGTGTCGTCGCCTTGTCGGTCGCCCGGGCCAACGGCTGGGGTCCCGGCGGTTGCCCGCTGGGTGGGCCGCAGGGCGGTTATGGGCAAATGGGCCAAATGGGACCCATGGGCTATGGACCGATGCGTGGGGGCTATGGTCCTCATGGAATGCGGGGCGGCGGTCCGGCGGCAATGATCTGCTCCGGTCGAACCGAAGGCATGGCCGCCCGGATGCTGGACCGGATAACCTGGAACGTGGAGTTGAATGACGCCCAAAAGGTCAAGTTGGAAGCGGCCCGGCAGGCGGTGCGCGACAGTTCCGAGACTCTGAAGAGCGTCTGTAACACCCCAGAGTTCAGCCAGACTTCGACCTCGCCGGTGGCCCGCATGGCGCAAATGGAAAATGGCATGGCCGCCGCTCTGGCCGCCTTGCAGAATGTCCGTCCGGCGGTCGAGGATTTCTATAACACCCTGACCCCGGAACAGCAGCAGGCCGTCGATACCCCAACCCGCGGCTGGCGTCGCTGATCCGTCGAGTTGACAGGGGGGCTCCCGGTCCGTCAAATGGACCGATGAGCGCCCCTGTCGATCCCGTTGCCGACCCCTCTTCTTCGTCCCACCTGTGGGGCCGGGTGTTGGATCTGTTGTTACCGCCCCGGTGTCTATCTTGTGGCACCCTGACCCAGTCCCCGGGCGGGCTGTGTCCCGCCTGTTGGTCGGGGATGCATTTTCTCGGCGAGCCGCAATGCCGCTCCTGTGGTCAACCGTTCGAAGTCGATCTGGGCGGCGGGATGGTCTGTGGGGCCTGCCTGCGCAAGCCGCCGCCCTGGGACAGGGCCAGATCCGCCTTGGCTTATGACGAGGCCAGCAAGTCGCTGATTCTTTCCTTCAAACATGCCGACCGTACCGACGCGGCGCGGGTTTTCGCCCAATGGATGGCCCGGGCCGGCGGAGACCTTCTGGCCGAGGCCGACGTGCTGGTGCCGGTGCCGTTGCATTGGACCCGCCTGTGGTCCCGGCGCTACAATCAGGCCGCCCTGCTGGCCCATGCCCTGGCCGACATGGGTGGCAAGTCCTTCGCCCCCCGGGCTCTGGTCCGGGTGCGACGGACGCCACGCATGGGGCATCTGGGCGCGCAGGCCCGACGGCGTAATGTCAGTGGGGCGATTGCTCCGGCGCGCAAGGCCGACAAGTGGATCGACGGGCGGCGCGTGCTGCTGGTCGATGATGTGCTCACATCCGGTGCTACTGCCGGGGCCTGTGTGCGGGCCTTGAAAAAAGCCGGGGCGACGGCGGTCGATGTGCTGACCCTGTCGCGGGTGGTGCATCCCGCCTCGTAGGAGGCTGGCAAAAGGCATCGGCAGGCGGTAGAGTCCATTAGGAGAATAGGGGCTACAAGAAACCCAAAGGGGTAGGACCATGAGCAAAGTTGAAATCTATACCACGCCAATCTGCCCGTTTTGCCATCGGGCCAAGGCCCTGTTGAATAAAAAGGGCGTCGCCTTTATTGAGATTGATGTTCAGGGCAATTCGGACCTGCGCGACGAAATGACCAAGCGGGCGAAAGGACGTTCCACGGTGCCGCAGATTTTCATCAATGACCGCTCCATCGGCGGTTGCGACGATCTGTTCGACATGGAATTCGATGGCAAGTTGGATAAGCTGCTGGAGTCTGCCGCCCATGGCTGAACCGTTTGTCGCCGCCTGCATTCAACTCAACAATGGCCGTTACACGGCGGACAATCTGCCGACGGTCGTGTCGATGATTCACGAGGCAGCGGAGACAGCGGATTTCGTCGCCTTGCCGGAAAATGCCGACCGCATGGAACCAAATCTGGAACTGTTGCGCGCCGGAGCGGAGACGGAAGAGGCTCATCAGGCTCTGGCCGCCTTTCGCAAGGCGGCACAGGACAGCCGCACCTGGGTGCTGGTCGGTTCGATTTGCGTGCGCCGTCCCGACGACAGTCTGGCCAATCGCTCCTATCTGCTGACGCCCGAAGGCGATATCGCCGCGCGCTACGACAAGATCCACATGTTCGACGTGGATCTGCCCAACGGCGAGAGCTATCGGGAATCCGACCGCTGCCGGGCCGGGGATCAATCGGTGGTGGCCGATACCCCCTGGGGGCCGGTCGGTCTCGCCATCTGTTATGACCTGCGCTTCGCCCATCTGCATCGCGCCCTGGCCCAGCGCGGGGCCTTTCTGCTGACCAATCCGGCGGCCTTTACCCTGCGCACCGGGGAGGCCCATTGGGAGGTGCTGTTGCGCGCCCGGGCCATCGAGACCGGGGCTTATGTCATCGCTCCGGCCCAATGCGGCCTCCATGCCGAGGGCCGCAAGACCTTCGGCCACTCTTTGATTATCGACCCTTGGGGCAAGGTGTTGGCCGACGGTGGCGAGGCCCCGGGCATCGTCACCGCGATGATCGACCCGGCCCATGTGGCGCAGGTGCGCCGGATGATCCCATCGCTGACCCACGACCGGGTTTTTCATGCCGGGTGAGGGCGCGTCCTTCACCTGGATGGCCGGTCGTCAGGGGCAGGGGGCCTTCAGCTTTCAACGTCTGTATCTCTATCATCTGCCCAAGACCGGCTCCTCGACTGTGTTTTCCGCCTTGCGCGGCGCGGCGGGGCTGGTGTTCGACCGGGTTCGGCAAGCCTATCCTGGCTTTCAGCCGCCGTTTGTCGGGCGCCTGGATGACGAGGGAAAGCTGCACGACGACACCATCAATCTGGATGTCGGCCTGATGGCGTCGCATAGACCGTTTGGATTTCACCAGCGGTTTCCGTGTCACTTCACCTTGATGACGGTGCTGCGCGACCCGCTGGGGCGTTGCCTGTCGGCCTATACCTATGACGCCATGCGCCACCGTCTTGCCGTATCGGCGGACGGATTTCGGGCGCACTTCGAGGCCCCGCAGAACCAAAATGTGATGACCGCCTTGTTGTCCGGGAAAGCGCCAGGGGAACCCTTGGATGAACGGGATCTGCAACGGGCCATCCATCATTTACGAATGGATTTCGGATTTTTCGGTTCCAGTTCGCATATTCCGGCCCTTTGTTCGGCCTATCTGCAATGGAGCGACTTGCCCAACGTGGTGGTGGACCGCATCAACCGCACCGAGCCCGCCTATCGGCTGGACGGCGCACCTTTCGCGGCGGAGGTGCTGGGCTTGAATATCTTGGATCAGGCGCTGTTCCTGTTTGCCCGCGACCATGCGCGTCTGAGCCCGCCCGAGCCGATGAGTCCGGGCGCGCCCCACGACCTGACCCTGCTGCTACGCCAGACCACCAACGATACATCCGTGCGGGGTTTGGCGCGCGTGGTGCCGACCGAGTGGATTCCACCCGAGGCCCGTCAAACCGCCTTCAACGGGGATCTTTTCGAGGACCTTTTCGCGCGCGGCGCGGCGGTGCGGCTGTAGGGGCGCGGAGCAGGGCGGCCAGCTTGCCCCGTTGGTCGAGACGGATCATGTCGTCGCAGCCGCCGATATGCCGGTCGCCGAAGAAGATTTGTGGGACCGAGGTGCGGCCTTTGCTGCGCTGTTTCATTTCGGCCAGTTGCGCCGTTGCTGAAACATCCACATTGGTATAGCGAATGCCTTTGCTTTGCAGGAATTTGCGGGCGCGGATGCAATGGGGGCACAGGCGCGTTCCATAGACGACGACCGGAGTCATGGCAGCGGCCCGAGCAGATGTACTGGCGGTTCCGTGCCGTCGGTCGGACGGTCGTTGACGGCGCAGAGGCGTTGCACCACCCCGGGCAGCGGTCCGTCGGTTTTCTGGCCGTGCTCGTAGGCCACCACTTGCAATCTCTTGCTCGCCCACTCCAGGAGTTCGCCGCACTTGAGCAGATGATCGGGGTTGCGGGGGCGATTGAAGCGCTCCTGCCCGCAGGCGAAGGTCTCATAGAGCAGCAGCCCGCCGGGGGCCAGGGCGTCGAGCAGGGCGGGGAATAGGGGGCGATAAAGGTAATTGGTCACCACGATGGTGCCGAAGGTCCGACCGGTCAGCGGCCAGGGACTACCGTCTTCCAGATCCGCTGCCCGAATCTCGGCCCGTTCATGGTTTTTGAGGTCAGCCAGCGGATCGACGTTGCGGTCGAGGAACAGCACCCGATGACCCCGTTCCAGGAACATCCGCCCGTGTCGCCCGTTGCCGCAGGCGAGATCAAGGACTGGTCCCTGTTGCGGGGCCAGCGGCGCATGGCGCACGATCCAGGCCGAAGGGACGATGTTGGCCAGATGCGGCGCACAGGAAGCAGCGTGAGGAGCCATTACGGTTTTTTAACCGGCATTGTGATAGGTCTTGCGGGTCGGATGATGTTACTATATGCCGCCCGGATGCTCAGACGAAGTCCAATTTGAAAGAACGACACGTATGATTTTGTATCAGCTCAAGTGCGAGAACGGCCATGACTTCGAGGCCTGGTTCAAAGATAGCGCGACCTACGACGTGCAACAGCGTGAAGGGCATATCGCCTGTCCCCATTGCGGGGAGGTGAGTGTTTCCAAGGCCCCTATGTCGCCGCGCATCAATAGCACGGTCGGCACCAAGGGGCAGGACGTGCATGAATCCCGGGCTCAGGAATTGGCCGAGCGGATTCTCGAAGCTGTGAGCGATTTGCGGGATCATGTGGAATCCCAGTGCGACTATGTGGGTGAGTCTTTCCCTGAGGAAGCCCGTCGCATCCATTACGGCGAAGCCGATGAGCGCGGCATCTATGGCGAGGCTACCCCTGAGGAAGCCTCGGAGATGCAGGAAGAAGGCATCGAGTTCTACATGCTGCCCGGCTCTTCCAAGCCACGCCGGTCCTGAACCCGCCGGGCATGGCCGCAGATCTTCATGCTCAAGCGCTGGCTCACCTGAAGGCAGGCCGAATCGCCGAGGCCGCCGCTCTCTACCAGGATCTTCTTGTCGATCATCCGGACGATCCGGAGGCCCATCATTTCTTAGGTGTTCTGGCCTTTCGCGAGGGGCACCTGGATCGCGCCGAGCAGGCCTTTTCCAAGGCGGTGGCGTCGCGTCCCGACTGGTCGAAAGCCCTGAGTAATCTGGGTTCGGTGCTGGTCGCCCGGGGCCGTCAGGCAGAGGCCTTGTCGGTCTTGGAACAGGCCGTGTCGGGAGACGCGGACAACATTGACGCTTGGTATAATCTGGGATGCTGCCGTCAAAGCGTCGGTCGGGTGCGGGCCGCCGAGGCGGCCTACGGAGAGGTGCTGCGGCGGAACCCTGATCATGGGGCGGCATTGAGCAATCTGGCGGCCCTTTATCTGGACCGGGGGGCCGCCGACCTGGCCTTGGAGACCTGCCGCCGGGCGGTGCGCGCCGATCCGGGCAATGCGGATGCCCAGGTAAATCTGGGGCTGGCCCTGTATCAGGTGGGCGAAACGGCGGAATCGGTGCGGGTCTGTCGGGCCGTGCTGGCGCTCGGGATTGAACGGGCCGATCTGTACAACAATCTGGGCAACGCCCTGACCGCTGAAGGTCAAACGGAACAGGCGCGGGAGGCTTATCGGAAAGCGGTCGAACTGGACCCGGAGAGTGGTCGGGCCATGCGCCATCTGGCCATGATCCACAAATTCACTTCGGAAGACGACGCGGCCCTACTCTCCATGAAAAGACTGGTCGAGCAGGGCAGGGCTCCGACGGAACAACTGATGCAGGCCCGTTTCGGTCTGGCCAAGGCCTATGAGGATCTGGGGCATTTCGAGCGGGCATTCGATCATCTGGAGGCGGCCAATCGGCTCAAGCGTTCGTCCTTCGAGTGGCATCTGGAAGACGAGGCGCGGCGGTTTCGGGCACTGTTTGAGGAGTACGAGCAGGCCACGGTCGAGGAGGGTTTTGCCGATGCATCGCCCCTGTTCATCATCGGCATGCCGCGTTCCGGCACCACATTGGTGGAGCAGATCCTGGCCAGCCATTCCCGCGTTACGGCGGGCGGGGAGATGCTGCATTTCCCCCGTCTGGCCGACTCCGGAATGCGCCACCCGCAAGAACTCGGCGCGGCCTATGTCGCGGCGGCCAAACCGCCGGGAGCCGACTGCTTCACGGATAAGCTGCCAGCCAATTTTCTTCAGGTGGGACGCATTGCCCGCGCCCTGCCTCAAGCGCGGCTCATTCATTGCCGGCGCGATCCAGTGGATACTTGCCTGTCCTGCTATCGACGCCTGTTCACCGGCTTTCAGGGATTCGCCTACGATCTGCGGGAACTGGGCGGATATTACCGGCTTTATGAGGACCTGATGACGCAATGGGAGCGCCTGCTGCCGGGACGTATTCTGACCGTACAATACGAGGATCTCGTGGAGGACCTGGAGGGGCAGTCGCGACGGTTGATCGCGGGTTGCGGTCTGGACTGGGAGGCCGCCTGCCTGGACTTTCACCGCACCAGGAGAGCCGTGCGCACGGCCAGCGCCGACCAGGTGCGCCAGCCCATTTATCGGGATGCCCTGGGCCGCTGGCGCAAATATGGGGAGCGTCTGAATCCCCTGTTGGAGGCGCTGGGACCGCTTGTCTCAGGGTAAGGCTTCTGTCATCATTCTGGAAGCAACCCCGCACCCCCCTTGACAGGTGATTCCATGCTGGCCTTTTTCGGTCTCGCCTTTTTGATCGGGATGCAGCATGCCCTGGAGGCCGATCATTTGGCCGCCGTCGCCAGTCTGGCGACCAGGGGCGGTTCATTGCGCAAGGCCATGAAGACCGGGGCGGCCTGGGGATTGGGGCATACCCTGACCCTGCTCGGGGTGACGGCGGCCGTGATGTTAACCGGGACCCTGCTCAGTCCGGATGTGACCCACTGGTTGGAACTGGGGGTTGGGGTGATGCTGGTCGGTCTGGGCGGGCATGTGCTTTATCGGTTGATCCGCGACCGCATCCATTTTCACATCCACCGCCATTACAACGGAAAAGTGCACACACACGCCCATTCCCATGCCGGCGAAACACCGAACCATGAACTGTCGTCGCATCGCCACGAACATCCCCGGTTTTCGGCGGTGCGCGCCCTTCTGGTCGGGATGATGCACGGCATGGCCGGTTCGGCGGCCTTGCTGGTGCTCGCCGCTTCGGTGCTGTCCGATCCATGGAGCGGCCTGCTCTATGTGGCGCTGTTTGGCGTCGGGTCGATTCTCGGCATGGCCTTGTTTTCTGTGGTGATCGCCGTGCCCTTGGCCTGGTCGTCGCGGTTCATGACGCTGGCCAACAGTGGTTTGCAGGCTGCCATCGGCCTGGTCACCGTCGGTCTCGGGTTGACCATTGTCTGGGAAATGGGATTGACTCTCATTTAGCCGGTATTTCTTGCATTTTTTGCGTGCGGTTGTACAGAAAATCACCCCCCCCCCCCCATTTAGCATTTGTCGTATGGGAAAATGTCCGCTACATTGGGCATAACAAGGTTCGCAGCGTGGCGCTCAAGGGCCACGGATAAGCTGAAACCAGGGTGGTTGGAGAACGTGGCATGGTTATTTCCGAGACTGGCGTCGCTGTCGGTATACTCAACGCAAAATTGTTGCCGGTCTATTTCGGCGCGACACTGGCGGCAGGGGCGATCCTGATCCTGCCGACCGTCGCCACCAGCGTGATTACCAAGATCATGGCCGACAAGTATTTTCTGGCCCGTCGCCAGCGCATCCGCGATGCCAAGGCCAGCGAAGGCAACGTGGTCGCCTTTCCGTCCTAGGACGCTTTATCCTTCGTCACTTGATGTCCGGTCCATTTCTGAATCAGGATATAAAGCATCGGCACGAAGAAGATGGCCAGGAACGTGGCCGACAGCATGCCGCCAATCACCGCAATGCCGATTTCATTCTGCGCCGCCGATCCGGCACCCCGGGCCAACGCCAGTGGGGTCACTCCGAGCATGAAGGCCAGCGAGGTCATCAAGATCGGCCGGAATCGCCGTTTGGCGGCGAGCAGGGTGGCCTCGACCACCCCATTCCCCTGTTCAACCAGATCCTTGGCGAATTCGACAATCAGAATGGCGTTCTTGGCCGATAGGCCGATGGTGGTCAGCAGCGCCACCTGAAAGTAAATGTCGTTGTTCAAGCCGCTCGACATGGCCCCGACCACGGTGCCGAGGATACCCACCGGTACTGCCAGGATCACCGCAAAAGGTACCGTCCAGCTTTCATAGAGCGCCGCCAGACTGAGAAAAACCACCAAGAGGGACAGGGCATAAAGTTGCAGGGTCTGTGACCCCGAGGTCTGTTCTTCATAGGAAATACCTGCCCAGGCCACATCAAATCCGGCAGGCAGTTTCTTGACCATGGATTCCATCTCGGCCATGGCTTCGCCGGTGCTGACACCGGGGGCCGCCGCGCCTTGGATATTGACCGAGGCACTGCCATTGAATCGTTCCAGTTTGGGGGACCCATAGAGCCATTGGGCGGAAGTGAAGCTGCCGAAGGGCACCATCTCACCGTCCTTGTTGCGCACGAACCAGCGGTCCACGTCCTCCGGGTTCATGCGGAAGCTCGCGTCGGCCTGGAGAAAAACCTTTTTGATCCGGCCATCATCCAGGAAGTCATTGACGTAGGTGGAGCCCCAGGCCGTTTGCAGGGTCTGGTTGATGTCGGCGATGGACAGCCCGAGGGTGCTGGCTTTTTCATGATCCACATTGATCTTGTATTGTGGCTCATCGGACAGGCCGTTGGGGCGTACGCCGACCAGCTTGGGGTTTTTCGAGGCCATGCCGAGCAATTGTCCACGGGCCTGCATCAAGGCGTCATGGCCCTGATTGGCCCGGTCGATCAACTGCATATCAAAACCCGAGGCATTGCCCAATTCACGAATGGGCGGCGGGAAGAAGGCGAAAACCATGGCATCCTTGATTTTCGAAAAGGCTCCCATGGCCCGACCGACCATGGCGAACACGCTCTGATCCGGGCGCGGACGTTCCGACCAGTCCTTCAGCGCCACAAAACCCAATGCCGCATTCTGGCTGTTGCCGGCAAAGCTGAAGCCGACCACGGTGAACAGGTGAGCCACATTTTCTTGTTCCTGGCTGAGGAAATAATCTTCCACCTGCTTGACGCTCTCCAGGGTGCGTTCCGCCGTCGCCCCGGGGGGCGCACTGACCATCATGAACATGTTGCCCTGATCTTCGTCGGGCAGGAACGAGGTGGGCAGGCGCAAAAACAAAAAGGCCAAGCCGCCGACCAATACCCCATAAATCAAAATGAAGCGCAGGGAGCGTTTGGCGATATAGCCGATACCGCTCTGATAGCCCTCGCGGCTGGCCTCGAAGGTGCGGTTGAACCAGCGGAAGAAGATGCCGACTTTATCGATCTGGCCCTTTTTGACCGGAGTGAGGAAGGCGGCGCAGAGCGACGGCGTGAGAACGAAGGCGATGAAGACCGACAACGCCATGGCCGAGACGATGGTCATGGAGAATTGCCGGTAAATGGCCCCGGACGCCCCGCCGAAAAAGGCCATGGGGACGAAGACCGCCGACAACACCAGGGCGATGCCGATCAGCGCGCCGGTGATCTGGTCCATGGATTTGCGCGCGGCGGCCTTGGGGGAGAGTCCTTCCTCGTGCATTACCCGTTCGACGTTTTCGACCACCACGATGGCGTCGTCCACCAATAAGCCGATGGCCAGCACCATGGCGAACATGGTCAGGGTGTTGATGGAAAAGCCGAACGCCGACAGGACGGCAAAGGTGCCCAGGACCACCACCGGCACCGTGATGCTGGGGATCAAGGTGGCGCGGACGTTTTGCAGGAACAGATACATGATCATGAACACCAAAAAGGCGGCCTCGATCAGCGTATAAACCACTGATTCAATGGATAGTTTTACGAACGGCGTGGTGTCGTAGGGGTAGATCACCTCGACCCCCGCAGGCAGAAATATCTTCAGATCCTCGACCTTGGCCTTGACCCGATCCGCCGTGTCCAGGGCATTGGCCCCGGAGGCCAGACTGACCGCGATGCCCGCAGCGGGCATGCGCTTGTAGCGGTCGATGGTGCTGTAATTCTGCGAGCCCAATTCAACCCGCGCCACGTCTTTGAGGCGCACCTGGGAGCCATCGGTATTGACGCGCAAAATGATTTCTTCGAAGTCTTCGACCGTTTGCAGCCGGGACTGCGCCACAATGGTGGCATTGAGCTGTTGGCCTTCGACGGCGGGCAGGCCGCCGATCTGACCGGCGGAAACGTCGGCGTTCTGCGCCTGGATGGCCTGCCGCACGTCGGTGGTGGTCAGATTGAAGCTGTAGAGCTTGTAGGGATTGAGCCAAATCCGCATGGCGTGCGGGTTGCCGAACACCCGGACATTGCCGACGCCGTTGACCCGGGAAATGGGGTCTTGCACCTTGGAGGACAGGATATCGGCCAATTCACGCTGATCAACGCTGCCGTCCTTGGCATAAAAGCCGACCACCAAGAGAAAGCTGTCGTTGGCCTTGGTGACCGTCACGCCCTGGTTCTGCACCTCTTGCGGCAGCAGGGCCATGGCGGCATTGACCTTGTTTTGCACCTGCACCTGGGCGGTGTCGGGGTCGGCCTCCGGTTCAAAGGTCACGGTGATCTGTGTCGTCCCGGAAGAGGCGCTGGCGGATGAAAAATAGCGCAGATGGTCGATGCCGGTCAGTTTCTGTTCGATCACCTGGGTGACGCTGTTTTCCAGGGTTTCCGCCGAAGCGCCGGGATAGGACGCCTGGATGAGCACCGAAGGTGGTGCGATGTTCGGATACTGTTCGATGGGCAGTTCGAAAATGGACAGCACACCGGTCAGCATGATGGCGATGGCGATGACCCAGGCGAAAATCGGCCGATCAATAAAAAAACGGGGCATGATCGGTTACTCCGCCTTGCCGGGTTGTGGGGCAGTGGCTTCGAAAACCGGCTTGACGGCGGCACCGGGGCGGATCTTCTGGAACCCCTGGGTGACGATGACGGCCCCGCTCTGCAAGCCGCTTTCCACCAGCCAGTGATGATCCTGTGCCTCCTGGGCGATGATGGGTGTCGATTGGGCCTTGCCCTCGGCGTCGATCACCCAGACGGACAGCTTGCCATTGGCTCCGCGCACCGCCGCCGATTGGGGGACCCGCAGGGCCTCCTTAGGGGGGAGGTGCAGTCTGGCGCGGACAAACATGCCGGGGAGAAGGGATTGATCCGGGTTGGGGAACAGCGCCCGCAGCAAGACGGCACCGGTGGTCTGATCGACGGTGACTTCCGAAAACTGCAACTCTCCTTGAGGCGCGGAGAGCGGATTGCCGTCTTCGTCATACAGACTGACGGTGATTTTCTGTTCGGAATCGAGGAGGGGGCGCAGACTCAACAGGTCGCGGCTGGGCATGGACAGATCCACGTACATGGGATCGAGTTGGGTGATGGTGGCCATGGCGTCGGCCTGATTGGTGGTGACCAGGGCGCCCGGGGTGACGGAGGATCTACCGATGCGTCCCGAAATGGGAGCGGAAACCTTGGTGTAATTCAAATCGACCTGCGCCGCCGCCACGCTGGCTTCGGCCACCGCCCGATCGGCCCGCGCCACTTCCAAGGCAGCAATCACGTCTTCATAGGCTTGCTGGCTCACCGCATTGGTTTTCAGCAACTTGGTGAAGCGGTCAGCTTTCGTCTGGGCCAATTTGACATTGGTGCGGGTTCGGTTGAGGTTGGCCATGGCGCTGTCGAAGACGGCCTTATAGGGGGCCGGGTCAATCTGATACAGATGCTGGCCCTCCTGGACCGTCCCGCCTTCCTCGAACAGCCGTTCGGTGACAATCCCGCTGACCTGCGGACGGATTTGCGCCACCTTGAAGGCGCGGGTCCGGCTTGGCAATTCCTTGTCGAGAGACAGAGTCTGCCGGGTCACGGTCATCGCTGCCACTTCCGTGACGGAGGGCGGGGCGACTGGTGGCGTGCTGTCGGTACCAAAATAGGTGCCATAGGCCCAATAGGCCAATCCCGTCAAGCCGATGAGAACAACCCCCGTGAGGAGTTGTTTTACGGGTCCGTTTGTTTGCGCCATGGCCGCCGTCATCCTGAAGTAAGCTGAATGGTTGACAAACATACGTGTATGTATGTAAATGTCAAGACCGTCTTTGCGCAGGCCGGGTGAATTTGGAGAAAGTGCAGTAATGGTACGACGAACCAAACAGGAAGCCCTTGAGACGCGAGATGCCATATTGGATGCCGCATCCCATGTGTTTTTTGTCAAAGGTGTTGCCAAGGCCGGGTTGGAAGAGATCGCCGAGCAGGCCGGGGTGACGCGGGGGGCCGTTTACTGGCACTTCAAGAACAAGGTGGCTTTGTTCGAGGCCTTGCATGACACGCTGCATCAGGATTTCATGGACGTCATCCTGCATGATTTGGAAACCGACCATCCGGACCCCATCACGCAATTGGAATCGTTATGTGTCCGCATGCTGCTGGATTTATCGCAAAACGACAGAAAACAGCGTTTGTTGTCAATCTTCATGTTGAAATGCGATTATTCCGGTGAAATGGAACAGGTTCTGGAGAAACAGGAGCAGCAAAAGGCAAAAAGCCGCCAATTGTTTGTCCAATATTTCGAGCGGGCGCGGAAAAAGGGGCATGTACACCCCGAATTCGCCCCTCAGAGCATGTGTATAGGTCTGTGGTGCTATCTGACGGGGATCGTCCGCGAGTATCTGCGCGTGCCGGACATGCTGGATCTTGAGAACCAAGCCACTCAATTGATGCGGCAGTTCTTTCAGGGGCTGCATCATTCGCCGGCGACGGGCACGGACTGTTCACGAAATCCATCTGCCGCTGGAACTGGAATCGGCCTATGATACGGCTCTTCCGGGTGTAAGGAATTGTGTTCTGGGTCAAATGCGTTCCAATGAAATGTCACGTTCCGGTCGCTGGATCGCGGTTGCCGTCCTGGCGTCTCTGTTGGGTGGCTGTGCCGATGCGGCGCGGATGTTCGCGCCACCGGTGACGCTCCCGGAGGCTTTTTCAGACTCGGGTCAGGCCCCCTTGCCCGAACGCTGGTGGACGGCCTTCGACGACCCGGTGCTCGAAGGGTTTATCGAATCGGCGTTGAAGGACAATCGGAGTTTGGCCGCCACTTGGGCGCGCCTGCAACAATCCCGCGCCACGGCCCGCAAGCAGGGCGCGGACTTGGTGCCAACCCTGGATGGAAGTGCGGGGGCCTCCGGTGCCTTGCAACGCAAACGCACGGCGGCCACGGTCAACAAGCCCTGGGTTATTGACCGCACGCCCGATTTCGATCTCGGATTGTCGAGCAGCTATGAAATTGATCTATGGGGCCGGGTGGCGGCGACCACCGATGCGGCGTCCCTTGATGCGACGGCCAGCGCGTTGGATCTGCGCGCCGCCGCCATTACCCTGTCCGCTGAGGTGGCGTCCACTTGGTACGAACTGGTCGAGCAATATGGTCAGCTTGATCTTTTGACTCGGCAACTTGCTGTGGACCGGCAGGTGCTCGAATTGACCGAATTACGATTCCGCCAAGGCCAAGGGTCGGCTTCCGACGTGCTGCAACAGCGCCAGGTCATCGAAGCGGTTCTGGGGGATCTGGCCCGTGCCGAAGCTGATGTGACGGTCTCGCGCAATGCTCTGGCGGTTTTATTGGGACAGGCCCCGGGGGTACCGGACATTCCCCGGGTGGTCGATCTAACGCCGTTGCCGCCGTTGCCTGAAACCGGGGTGCCTGCCCAATTGATCAACCGCCGCCCGGATATCCTCAAGGCACTGGCCGATGTGCAGGCCGCCGACCGCCGGGTCGCCGCCGCCATCGCCGACCGCTTTCCCAAACTGAGTCTCAGTGCCGGGCTGAGTTCCTCGGCGGAAAATACCCGGGATCTGTTCCATAACTGGCTGGCTTCGTTGGCCGCCAATCTGGCGGCGCCGCTGTTCGACGGCGGGGCGCGGGCCGCCGAGGTGGCGCGTACCGAAGCGGTGGTCGCCGAAGACCTAGCAACCTATGGTCAAACCATCATCGAGGCCCTTGAGGAGGTGGAAAACGCCCTGTCTCAGGAACGTCAACAGCGCCTCTATTTGGAGAGTCTGGAACGTCAACTGGCCTTGTCCAGCGAAGTGATTGAGCGCATTCAGGACCGTTACACCGGCGGTCTGGTCAATTACATCAGTGTGCTCGATGCGCTATTGACCCATCAGAAGCTGGAGCGCACCTATCTGACGGCCAAACGTCAGTTGTTGAGTTATCGGATAGACCTCTGTCAGGCCCTGGCTGGCGGCTGGGCCCTGGAAAGCGAGCCCCATGACGCGACATAGACTCATTGCACTTTTACGGCTGGTCCTGCCGCTGGTCATTCTGGTCGGGGCGGGCCTGGTCGGCCTGCAAATGATGCAAACGTCTCCCAAGGCCGAGCGCAAGCCGCCGCAACGGATGGCCCGTCTGGTCGAGGTCCTGCCGGTGGAGGTGACGACACGGCGGGCGGTGGTCGAGGCCACGGGGACGGTTCGGGCGGCGCGCACGATTACCCTGCAACCCCGGATTTCAGGTCCGGTGATCGGGATCAGCCCGGAATTCCTGCCCGGCGGTCTGTTCACGGTCGGCGAAGAGATCCTGCGCATAGATGACACCGATTATGCCCTGGTGGTGCAACAGCGCCAGGCCGCCCTGGCCGAGGCGCAGGCCAACCACAGCATCGAACTGGGGCAACAGGCCATCGCCCGCAGCGAATTCAAGCTGCTCGGCAAGAACATAGGCAAGAATGAAAGCGGCCTGGTGCTGCGTGCGCCGCAATTGAGCAAGGTGGAAGCAGCTCTGCGAACGGCGGAATCCAGCCTCAAACAGGCCCGTCTGGAACTGTCCCGGGCCACCGTCACGGCCCCCTTCGACGCGGTGGTCGAAACCCGCGATGTGAACTTGGGGGCTCAGGTTACCCCTACCACCAAGCTCGCCACGTTGATCGGCACTGACCGTTATTGGGTCGAGGTGCCGGTGCCCACCGACCGCCTGAAGTGGCTGCATATTCCGCGCCGGGGCGAAGACCTGGGGTCCGAGGTCCGTATTTTCGACGAGGCGGCCTGGGGGGCGGGTGCCTACCGGACCGGTCGGGTGATCGGGATGCAAAGCGGCCTGGAAGAACAGGGGCGCATGGCCAAACTGCTGGTGGCGGTGGAGGACCCGCTGTCACTGAAACCGGAAAACGCCGGACAGCCGGTGCTGCTCATAGGGTCCTACGTGCGGGCCGAAATCCAGGGGGTGGAAATCGGCCCGGGAGCCGTCCTGCCGCGCCATCTGCTGCGCGATGACAATACCCTGTGGCTGATGGACGGCGACAACAAGTTGCAGATCCTGCCGGTGGAGTTGCTTTACAAGCAGCGGGACTGGGTGATGCTCAAGACGCCTTTGGATGCCGAAGCGCGGATCGTGTCGACCGATCTGGCCTCGCCAGTGGCCGGAATGCCGTTGCGTCTCCGGGGTGATCCATCATGAGCCATCCGTTACGGGATTCGGGTCCCATCGCCTGGATGGTGCACAATCATGTGACGCCCAATCTTGTAATGCTGGTCATGCTCATTGGCGGCGTGTTGATGGCTAGCCACATCAAGAAGGAAGTATTTCCTGAATTCGACATCGACACGATCCGCATTTCCGTCGCCTATCCCAACGCCAGCCCGGAGGAGGTGGAAAAGGGCATCGTGCTGCTGATCGAGTCCGCAGTGCGCGGTGTCGAAGGCATCAAGGAAGTCAATTCTACGGCCAGCGAAGGATCGGCGTCGGTGAGCCTCGATCTGCTGGAAAGCAGCGATCCCAAAACCGTGCTCGACGATGTGGAGCAGGAAATCAACCGCATCACCACCTTTCCCGAGGACAGCAAGGACCCAGTGGTGGGCCTGCTCTCTCGGCGTCGGGAAGTGTTGAACCTGGTGCTGTATGGAGAGGTGGCCGAGCGGATTCTACGCGACATCGCAGGCACGGTGCGTGACCGACTGCTGCAACAAGAAGGCATCAGCCAGATCGACTTTGAAGGGGCGCGCGACCACGAAGTTCAGGTCGAAATCCCACAGGCCAAGCTGCGCGCCTATGGCCTGACCATCGCCCAGGTGGCCGACCGCATCGGCGATACCGCCGTCGAGGTGCCGGGCGGGACTATCGAATCCCGGGCTGGGGATATTCTACTACGGGTCCAGAACCGTCGGGACTGGGCCAGAGAGTTCGCTGAACTGCCGATTATTTCGACGCCCGATGGGGCGGTGGTGCGCTTGGGTGATTTGGCTACGGTCCGGGATTCCCTGGAGGATTCCAACAGTTTCGCGGTCTACAACGGCAAACCGGCCATCGGCCTTGATATCTATCGGGTCGGCGATCAGACACCGATCAGCGTTTCCGATGCGGTCAAGGAGGCAATGGTCGATATCGCGGCCGAACTGCCGCCCGGGGTAGCCTATGATATCCGGCTCGACCGCTCCGATATCTATAAGCAGCGTCTACACCTGTTGCTGCGCAACGGGTTGGTGGGGCTGGGGCTGGTGCTGGTGCTGCTCGGCGTGTTTCTGGATTTCAAGCTGGCCTTCTGGGTCACCATGGGCATTCCGACGGCCTTTCTCGGCAGTTTCCTGCTGCTGCCGGGGCTGGATGCCTCGATCAACATGATATCCATGTTCGCCTTCATCATCGCCCTGGGGATTGTGGTCGATGATGCGATCATCGCCGGGGAAAACATCTATGAATACCGGCAGCGGGGCATGAGCTTCATCAAGGCGGCCATTCTTGGGGCGCAGGACATCACCGTCCCGATCAGCTTCGCCATTCTGACCAATGTGGTCGCCTTCATTCCGCTGTATTTCATTCCCGGCACCATGGGTAATATTTTCGGCATCA
Source organism: Magnetospira thiophila (assembly GCF_054657015.1). Classification (NCBI taxonomy): domain Bacteria; kingdom Pseudomonadati; phylum Pseudomonadota; class Alphaproteobacteria; order Rhodospirillales; family Thalassospiraceae; genus Magnetospira; species Magnetospira thiophila. Next base: position 788,294 of record NZ_BAAHXF010000002.1, on the reverse strand, counting down.
TTCCGGTGGTCGTCATCACCACCTTTTTGGTTTCCTGGTTCGAGGCGCTGTTTATCCTGCCGACCCATTTGGCCTATTCCAAACGCGCCGACGGCAATGCGGTCAGCCGCTTCCTGGTGCGCCAGCAGGAAAAGGTGGCGGGCCTGCTGACTCTCTACGTGCGCACCGTCTATCAACCGCTGTTGCGGCTTTGCGTCGCCCATCGCTACATCACCGTCGCGGCGGGACTCTCGCTGCTGTTTCTGGTGCTCACCTATGCCCTGAGCGGTCGCATGGGGTTCATCCTGATGCCCCGGGTCGAGGCCGATTACGCCTATGTCTCGGCCTCCCTGCCGGTGGGCAGTCCGCTGGAAAAGGTGGTCGCCGTGCGGGATCGCCTGTTGACGGCGGCAGAACGCATGAGCGCCGCCCATGGGGGTAAGGATCTGGTCGAGGGCACCTTCTCGCGCATCGACGGCAACGAACTGTGGGTGCGGGTCTATCTGACCGACCCGGACTTGCGCCCGATCAGCACCACCGAGGCCACCAAACTGTGGCGCCAGGAGACGGGGCAAATCCCAGGGCTTGAGTTCATTAAGTTCCAAGCCGACCGGGGTGGGCCGGGGAGTGGGGCCGGGGTGACCGTGGAACTCAGCCATTCGGACGTCGGCGTTCTTGATCGCGCCGCTGCCGATTTGGCCCGGGCGTTGGAGGATTTCCCGGAAATTTCCGACGTCGATGACGGCTCGGCCTCGGGCAAGCGGCAAATCTCTTTTGCCCTGAAGAGCGAAGGGGTCAGCCTCGGACTGACCGATTACGACGTGGCCCGGCAGATCCGTGCCGCCTTTGTCGGGGTCGAGGCCCTGACCCAGCAGCGGGGCGACGACGAGGTCACCGTGCTGGTGCGCCTGCCGCGATCCGAACGCATCGCCGAACAGGATATCGAGGATTTCCTGGTGCGCACCCCGGCCGGAACCGACGTGCCGCTGCGGGAGGTGGCCCAGGTCTCCTGGGGCCGGGCCTATACCAGCATCAGCCGCCGGGATGGCCGCCGGGCGCTCCAGGTCAGCGCCGACGTGACGCCGTTGGATGCCAACCAGAAGATCAAGACCACCTTGAAAGAGGATATTCTGCCCGCCCTGCGTCGGGATTATCCGGGCCTGAGCAGCAGCTTCCAGGGCCGCGCGGCGAGCATGGCGGAAAGCGTCGACAGCCTGAAGGCCAGCTTCGTCTTCGCGCTGATCGCCATCTATGTGCTGCTGGCCATTCCGTTCCGCAGTTACGTGCAGCCGCTGATCGTCATGAGTGCCTTGCCGCTGGGCATCGTCGGGGCGATCCTCGGGCATTTGATCATGGGCTACAGTCTCAGCGTGGTGTCGATCATGGGGGTGATTGCCCTGTCCGGGGTGGTGATCAACGATTCCCTGGTGATGATCGACTATGCCAACCACCAGATGACCAAGGGACTGGATCACCGGGAAGCGATCATCCAGGCCGGGATGCGACGGTTCCGACCGATATTGCTCACCACCCTGACCACCTTCGGCGGCCTCGCCCCGATGATCTTCGAAACCTCCCGTCAGGCCCGCTTCATGGTGCCTATGGCGGTCTCCCTGGGCTTCGGGATTCTGTTCGCCACGGCGATCATTCTGGTCTTCGTGCCCAGCCTGTTCGCCATCGTCGAGGATATTCGGGATTTGCTGGAAGACCCGGCGACCGATCAAGCCCCGGAAATTGGTGCGGACGGCGGGACTTGAACCCGCATGACCCAAAGGTCGAGAGATTTTAAGGAAATAGTGCGAAATTGCAACTAATTGATTTTTAAAGGAAAAATATCCATGCCACGAATTGTGTGTCAAAAAGTGTGTCAGATAAATATAGCATGTGACATCACATATCCCTAAGAGGTATGCTTGACCTTTGAATTTTTACAGATTTCTTTCTATTGCTTACAAGAAACCTCCTTAAGCCTTCCTCACAAATTTCTTGCTCATGCGTAGATCCAATTATCACTTTTTTTATCGGATAAATATATTTTCGCATATTTCTTTTTTCACCAAACGGAATTGTCAAATATGGTACAATATTATTCCCAGAGCACCTAAATATTAAATCGCCATCTGGCCAAACACCAGGATTCTTAGCCTGCTCCTTCTCATTGGAATATCTATGATATACCAGCCTCCACTCCTTTTCTTCGGAATAAGATGGATGTTTAAACTGAGAAATCCAATAATGAAAAGAACCACCTATCATATCTGACATCCTACGTGCTTGTGTATGAGTGCGCATTCCGACGCAAAGCGGCCACTGATTCCGATCCAAAGCGGCCACTGATTCCGATTTAATCCGGCCACAGAGGTGGCCTGGGAAATTCAGACAGGGGGTTAAGTGGATTTTCTGCCTGAGAGCGGCGATGATGCCGTTGATCGGGAGGAACCATGACGAAGCGTACACGGCGGAACCACACAGCGGCTTTCAAGGCGAAGGTGGCTTTGGCGGCGATCAAGGGAGACAAGACGCTGGCCGAGTTGGCGCAGCAGTTTGATGTGCATCCGAACCAGATCACGACCTGGCGAGGGCAATTGCTGGAGGGGGCATCGGGGGTTTTCGGCGCGAGCCGATCCCAGGCGACGGTGCCGGTTGATCTGAAGGAGTTGCATGCCAAGATCGGCCAATTGACGTTGGAGAATGATTTTTTGGCCGGTGCGCTCGACAAGGCCGGCATGTTGAGCGTAAAGCGATGATCGACCGTGACCATGCCCTGCCGCTGAAACGGCAGGCGGAGGTGCTGCGGCTTAGTCGCGCCAGCCTCTATTACCAGCCCCGACCGGTGTCTGCCGCCGATCTGGCCATCATGCGTCGGATCGACGCATTGCACCTGGACTTTCCGTTCGCAGGCAGCCGGATGCTGCGCGATTTCCTGCGCAACGAGGGCGTTGAGATCGGCCGCGATCATGTCATCACGCTGATGCGGCGCATGGGGATCGAGGCCTTGTACCGGCGACCAAACACGTCAAAACCAGCAGCGGGACACAAGATCTATCCGTACCTGCTGCGCGGCCTACCCATCCTGCGTCCCAATCAGGTATGGGCGATGGACATTACCTACATCCCCATGGCGCGGGGGTTCGTCTATCTCTGTGTGGTGCTCGACTGGTGCAGCCGCCGGGTTCTGTCTTGGCGGGTGTCGATCACCATGACCGTGGATTTCTGTCTGGAAGCGGTCGAAGACGCGCTGGCCAAGTATGGCAAGCCGGAGATCTTCAACACCGACCAAGGCAGCCAGTTCACCAGTGCCCCATTCACCGGCCTGCTGCTGGACAACGGCATCGCCCTCAGCATGGATGGCAAAGGAGCTTGGCGGGATAACGTCTTTGTCGAACGGCTGTGGCGCTCGGTGAAGTACGAGGAGGTCTATCTTCGGGCCTACGACAGCGTTGGCGAGGCGCGGACCTCGCTCGGCCGCTATTTTGACTTCTACAATGGCAAGAGGCCACATTCGAGCCTCGGTCGGGTGCCGCCGGATAGGATCTACTTTGACAACCAGCCCCAGGCGGTGGCAGCATGACGTTCACTGCCGATGCGGGGCCCCACTCCAGTCGGGCTACGCCCTCCCTGCGTGAGGCCCCGCATCGGCGATACAACACGGCAACCGGCAGAGGCTCCACTTATCCAACGCCAAAAACTGTCTGAACAATCCCGGCCAGCTCTCCTGATCATTACGGGTCCATGCGGTATCGGCAAATCATGGCTCGCTTGCGCCTTGGGTCAAAAAGCTTGCAGAGATGATTATTCCGTCCTCTACAAACGCCTGCCCCGAATGTTCTCCGAATTGGAAATGGGTCGCGCCGATGGCCGTTACCCGCGTTTGTTTCGCGCCCTGACAAAACCAAACGTGCTGATCCTCGACGATTGGGGCCCGGAAAAACTCAACGCTGATCAGCGCCGCGATCTTATGGAAATCGTCGAAGAGCGTTACCAAAACGCCTCGATCCTGATCACCAGCCAACTGCCCGTCGATAAGTGGCACGACGTCATCGGCGAGCCCACCTTCGCCGACGCCATCCTCGATCGTATCGTCCACAACGCCCACAGGCTCGATCTCGACGGACCCTCAATGCGAAAGACCATGGCCGCCAAAACCATTGACCAGACCTAAGGAAAATGACATCAACAAATTACCCAACGGCGTCGATCACGCCGCCAAAAACGAGCCCAGGATAAAGTGGCCGTTTTGGATCGGAATGGGTGGCCGCTTTCCGTCGGAATCAGTGGCCGGTTTCATCGGAATGCGCATGTATGAGCATGACCACCTCCCTTCTTTATGGACAAGATCATACTGTCGCGCACAATATCAAATATCTCCCTAATTATTTTAAATTGTAAATTTTTATCATATATCATTCTTTGCATAATTGCCGTTTGCGTCAAATTCCTTACTAAGTTTTTATAGTCAAATTCAATAGAATACCCGGCCCCTTTGTTTCCATACCCTCGCCATTGGCTCAACAAATCGGCTTCTTCACAAAAGCAACAAACATATCCCTCTAATAGATGGATACCCTCAATATATCTCATAACAGATTCAAGGGCACACCTAATATCTTCATTATCTGTTTTTTGTAAATACTTTTCATATACGTTTCGGCAAATATCAACACCATAAACAAATTCTGAATAATCATTTAGAAATTTAATGTGCGTTGCCCATAGCTGTCCGGACTGAATAATACCAGTTAGACCTACAGCACTAGTATAATGGTATAAATTTTTTGGCCAATAAGGGTATATATCTTTAGAGAACTTATCAGATAAATACATATTTACCCCAAATGAATGAGGTATATCCAAGACCTTCCCCCTTTGTAATCCCCTAAGCATTTTAAAACCATACAAATAATGGTGCGGGCAGCCGGACTTGAACCGGCAAGACCAATAGGTCGGCAGATTTTCTTACCAACAGAGCTGGCCGGGATTGTTCAGACAGTTTTTGGCGTTGGATAAGTGGAGCCTCTGCCGGTTGCCGTGTTGTATCGCCGATGCGGGGCCTCACGCAGGGAGGGCGTAGCCCGACTGGAGTGGGGCCCCGCATCGGCAGTGAACGTCATGCTGCCACCGCCTGGGGCTGGTTGTCAAAGTAGATCCTATCCGGCGGCACCCGACCGAGGCTCGAATGTGGCCTCTTGCCATTGTAGAAGTCAAAATAGCGGCCGAGCGAGGTCCGCGCCTCGCCAACGCTGTCGTAGGCCCGAAGATAGACCTCCTCGTACTTCACCGAGCGCCACAGCCGTTCGACAAAGACGTTATCCCGCCAAGCTCCTTTGCCATCCATGCTGAGGGCGATGCCGTTGTCCAGCAGCAGGCCGGTGAATGGGGCACTGGTGAACTGGCTGCCTTGGTCGGTGTTGAAGATCTCCGGCTTGCCATACTTGGCCAGCGCGTCTTCGACCGCTTCCAGACAGAAATCCACGGTCATGGTGATCGACACCCGCCAAGACAGAACCCGGCGGCTGCACCAGTCGAGCACCACACAGAGATAGACGAACCCCCGCGCCATGGGGATGTAGGTAATGTCCATCGCCCATACCTGATTGGGACGCAGGATGGGTAGGCCGCGCAGCAGGTACGGATAGATCTTGTGTCCCGCTGCTGGTTTTGACGTGTTTGGTCGCCGGTACAAGGCCTCGATCCCCATGCGCCGCATCAGCGTGATGACATGATCGCGGCCGATCTCAACGCCCTCGTTGCGCAGGAAATCGCGCAGCATCCGGCTGCCTGCGAACGGAAAGTCCAGGTGCAATGCGTCGATCCGACGCATGATGGCCAGATCGGCGGCAGACACCGGTCGGGGCTGGTAATAGAGGCTGGCGCGACTAAGCCGCAGCACCTCCGCCTGCCGTTTCAGCGGCAGGGCATGGTCACGGTCGATCATCGCTTTACGCTCAACATGCCGGCCTTGTCGAGCGCACCGGCCAAAAAATCATTCTCCAACGTCAATTGGCCGATCTTGGCATGCAACTCCTTCAGATCAACCGGCACCGTCGCCTGGGATCGGCTCGCGCCGAAAACCCCCGATGCCCCCTCCAGCAATTGCCCTCGCCAGGTCGTGATCTGGTTCGGATGCACATCAAACTGCTGCGCCAACTCGGCCAGCGTCTTGTCTCCCTTGATCGCCGCCAAAGCCACCTTCGCCTTGAAAGCCGCTGTGTGGTTCCGCCGTGTACGCTTCGTCATGGTTCCTCCCGATCAACGGCATCATCGCCGCTCTCAGGCAGAAAATCCACTTAACCCCCTGTCTGAATTTCCCAGGCCACCTCTAACTACAACTTTCGTTGCCACCTTTCGGCGTTTGTGGTCTGGACTTTCTCTTCACCATAGCATCGCGCATTAGGTGCTGCCCGTCAAGTCTCTACACCTTCCCGCGAGAGGGGCTTGGCTCGAAATTGACACTGACCATGCCTTTAAGAATGGTGCGGACGGCGGGACTTGAACCCGCATGACCCAAAGGTCGAGAGATTTTAAGTCTCTTGTGTCTACCGATTTCACCACGTCCGCGAATCGTTTGGCATGATAAGCGGGCGAAGCGAGGGGGTCACCCCTGTTGATCAAAAAACGGCTTGTCGTAGACGATGATGTGATCGGTGAGCCAGAAGCGCACGAAATCGCGCATCAAAACGCGCGCGTCTTCCATGCTGGGTTCCTTGCGGAAGCGTTCGATGGTGCGGCGCAATTCGGCCAATAACCGGGCGTGGTCGCGGATGTGAGCCTGGGCGATGGCCGGGCTCACCTTGCCGAGTTGGTTTTCCTCATGCTCGAAATGAATTTTGGTGAAGCCGTAGATCTGCATGAAGCCGTCGAGAAATACCGTCTGGTCCATGTTGTCGGAAAGGCTGTTATAAAGTCGGTTCAGCAGATTGACCAGGGCCAGATGATGTTTGTCGATCGCCTCGTCATGGACCAGCAGGGAATCGTCCCAGGAAATCAACACATCCACCGGACTCTGGTCCAGAACCGCCCAATATTCCTGATCGCCGAGCAGTTCATGCTCGAAAACAGTCCGTTCCGCTTCGTCAATGAATTGATACATGAAGTCTTCACCGGGCGTATCGGCCAGCTTGGTCATTTGGCGGATGATGAAATTATGGTCGCTTTCGTGGCGTTCCCATCCGGCGAAACCAGCCGAACGAATGATGCTGATTTCAGTCTCAAAATGATCCTGTAACTGACTGATAAACAGATTTATTGCTGTTTTGAAGGTGTCCATGTCCTGATCCATGATCCAGGCATGGGACAACCTGCTGACCAAGCGAGAGAGTTCCGCATGGTGACGGTCGATGATCGCATTGCCGCTTTGCGGAAAAGTCTGACTGATACTCACGGCGACAAGTCTCCAGGCTACAAGGGCACAATTCCATACTCTTGATGGCCCACGCTAGGGTGGAATTACTCCCCCTGTGCTTCCCCTCATGGGCATGGACTATATGAAAAAAGCCGCGCGTTGTCCTGAAAAAAAATGCTTATTGGAATTAATAGATATAGTGATGGACTTCAGGTCATTGCCCGTAGTGGGATTTGTGGGCTACAAGGGGAGCTCGACAGGAGGCAAAGGGGTCGGACTGTTTCGGCCCCAACGAAAAGGGGAAGGGAACCATGAACGGATTTTTGAAGCTGATTTTCGCCCTGGTGCTGTTGGCCGTGGGGGCTGCCGGCGGTCTGCTGGTCGCCATGAACTCGTTCGAGATCAAGCAGACGGTGGTCATGCAGCAGGTCGCCGAGGGGCTGACGCCGGAGGATATCGAGCAGTCCTTGATGTCCAAGGCGGCCGAATTGAACATGAAATTCGTCGGCCACCAGCCGCTGTCCAAGGAGTTGAACAGTCGGGGCGTGGAGTCGCGGCAGCTTGATATCTACCAGTTCTGCAATCCCGAGGATGCGCGCAAAATGGTCGATGTGGACATGAGCTTCGCCGCCTATATGCCCTGCCGGATCATTCTGGTCGAGGACTCGCAGGGGCGGTTGTGGCTGGAGATGCTTGATCTGGACTTGATGATTCAGTTCGCCAAACTCGAAGGCGAGGTCCTGGAGATCGCCGTGCGGGTGCGCGATACCCTGACCGAGATCATGAATTCCGCCGCCAAGGGTGAATTCTGAGTATTCACACCCCTAAAGGCCAAAATAAAATATTTTATCAGTTGAGAGGGGCTTCGCGTGGCGAGGTCCCTCTTTTTTGTGTTAGACTTGCTGCTGTTCGGAGGAGTGCCCATATAAAAATAATACAGTAATACCGACATCATTTTAGGAGGTTTTACAAAATGCACAGGAAAATCATACCGGACATTGTGTCCTATCAGACGGCCTGCGCCCTGAGTCCCTCGGACAGCGCCATGGCTGCCGCAGAATGCATGTTGGCGCGCAACGTTGCCGCCTCGGTGGTCGTCGAGGAGGGCAAGCTGGTCGGCATCGTCACCGAGCGCGACCTGACCCGCAAGGTTCTGGCCGCCGGAATGGACGCCCGCAACACGCCGTTGCGGGATATCATGACCCCCAATCCCGATACCCTGGCGCCCGACGACTCGGCCTATAGCGCCCTGCGTCTGATGCAGACGCGGCACGTGCGACACCTGCCGGTGGTCGAGAACGGCCAGGTGGTGAGCATGGTCTCGATCCGTGATCTCTATGCCGCCATCACCGACGAGCTGGAGCACGATATCAAGGAAACCGAAGCCTATGTCTTTGGCGACCGCTACGGGGCCTGAGCGATGATCCTCAGGGCCTCGCGGGCGGCGGAGTCGAAGTCGATTTCGCCGCGCGCGACCCGGGTCAGCAGCGCTTCCCAGGTTTCGTTCCGGCTGTCGCGCAGGGCGTCGGTGAGGCGCTGACCGGCCAGCCCGGCGAGCAGGTGGCGGGTGCGGGCCTGCGGGTCGAGGCCGCGCGGGTGGGCTGTCAGCCAATCCCCGTGCGCGTCGATGGCTTCGACCAGTTCGGCCACCCCAGTGCCGTTGACGGCGCTGGTGATCCGCACCGGCGGGCTCCATTCGGCCCCGGTCATGGCCACCATGTCGCTCAGTTGCGCCGCCGTGGCCTGGGCCATCGGCTGGTCGGCCTTGTTGACCACCAGGATATCGGCAATTTCCAGAATGCCCGCCTTGACCGCCTGAATGTCGTCACCCATGCCCGGGGCGAGCACCACCAGACGGGTCTGGGCCAATCCGGCGATTTCCACTTCCGACTGACCGGCTCCGACCGTCTCGACGATGATGATCTCCCGGCCCGCCGCATCCATTACATCGACCACCCGCGCGGTGGTCCGGGACAGGCCGCCCACATGGCCGCGCGAGGCGAGGCTGCGGACGAAGACGCCGGGATCGCCCGCATGATCGGACATGCGCACCCGGTCGCCGAGCAAGGCCCCTCCGGAAAGCGGGCTGCTCGGGTCCACCGCGACCACGCCGACGGTGCGCCCCCGTTGCCGGTAGCGACCGACCAGGGCGGAGACCAACGTCGACTTTCCGGCCCCCGGCGACCCGGTGACGCCGATCACCCGCGCCCGGCCCAAATGGGGCTGAATCGCCGCCAGCACCGCCTGGGCGTCTGCGGTTTCGTTTTCCACCGCCGTGATGGCGCGGGCCAGGGCGGCGCGGTCTCCGGTGGTCAGGGCGGGCAGCCAACTGGGGGTCATGCCAATGTCTCCAACAGGCGGCGCAGGGCCTCGGTGCCGCCGTCCGGGCTGTCCGGATCGACCAGGGCCACCGGCAGGGGCAGGGATTCGTCGAGAGTCACCCCGACCAGGACGATCCCCCGGGCATCCTCCTGCAAGGCCACATCGGCCAATTGGTCCGCCGGCGGCATCCGCCCCAGATACACCACCTCCAGGCCGCCGTCGCGCAACGCCGAAGCCAAGACGCGCAACGCCGGATCATGATCATTACGCCCGGCCAGCAGCAGTTTGAGGGGAAGAGGGGACATGGGGGCTCCGAAGATTGTTCAACCCATTTTAGCGAAAGGGTGGTCGGAGGGCGAGGTCATTGGACCTCCCATCCCCATTCGTCCCGAGGAATCTCCGCCATCATGTCGGCGAAACCGTCCCAGGTGGGACCGCTGGGGTCGATATCCGGGTCGAGCAGGACCCGAAACCGGACGACCTCCTTACGAAACAGGCCGCCCGGAGTGCGTGGCTTTTCGAAGACCAAAGCGCGGCGGGCGTCGGGTTTGACATGGGGGGGGGAAATCCTCGGCCACCTGCACCATGCGCCGGTCCTCGGCGATGCGGATATATCGCGGATGTCCGTCGCGGGATTCCCATTGCCTTGCCGCTGCGACCAAGGCATCAATTTCCGTCAGCGTGAAGGCGGCCCGCCCGGCCGGATCGCAGGCACAGGCGGGACCGCTGATTTGGCGGACCATCAGCCGGGATAGTCGTAGGTCACGATGTCCTTGGCCCGGCGGCAGATTTCGCGCCCGTAATCGGTCCACAGCCCCTGGCCCCAGTAGCGATAGCAACTGGTCTGACTGCTCATCAGGTGGAACAGCGCCTTGCGGTAACGGTTTTCGTTGGTTGGGCTGTTTTTTGCCAGCACCCGTTCGTGGAAGGCGCTGCTGGCTTCCTCCATCGGGCCGAGCACATTGTCGTAGCCGCGCACCCAGGACAAATCGTTGGTCCAGGAGCCACCATCCATGTGGAAGCGGTGATCTTCCTTTTTGCAGGCCTCGATGACCTTGGCCAGTTTGTCCGGGCCGTCACCCGGCTTCATGCGATCCCAGATCATTTTCTGGAATACCGGCTGGGCGGCGGGCAGGTCGGCCTCGCCGATCCCGATGGAGGCCAGATATTCGAGATATTCCGACGGATTGACCATCGGCGTGCGGGAGCCCGAGGCTTCGCGCGCCACCTCCATGAACTTGCCGGGGAATTCGTTCATCATGACGCCGCCGTTCTCGCCGTCGGCAATCTGGGTGACCATCGGCGGCACCGATTTCCCGGCCAGATCCCAGCGCTCCAGGCTCAGGGCCTCGTAATAGGGCTGCATCTGGGCGACCAGCTTGGTATCGGAACCCTGGGTCTTGACGATGGCGATGATGCTCGCCGTCTCGCCCTTCGAGTTGGTGCAATCCAACCGGTGCGGCAGATGTTTCTGTTCCGGTCCCCAGCCGTTGGCCGGTTGCTCGATGGTATGTTCCTGCACCAGAACCCACTGATAGCCGCAATCGCGCAAGGTCTTGACGAATTCATAGGCCACGTCCGGGTGATTGGGCAGGGCCATTTCCGAAGGGGAAAAACCGCGCAACCGCTTCAGGGCATCGAGCCCGAACAGGGCGGCGAAATGATGCTGCCAAGCCTTCACATGCAGCCGATAGTCCTGGGCCGGAGTGGAGGGGGCCACCGCATGGCCCCAGGGCATCCCGAGCCATTCGACGCAGCGGGCGTAGTCCGGGTTGACGGTGATATTCTTCAGCGCATCGAGGACGTCATGGGCGCCCATCTGGCGCAGGCCATGGAACAGGGTGCCGGAATATTCCAGCATGATGCGCGGATTGTGACCCTCGCCCACGAGCTGTGGGATGAACTCCCCGATCCGTTTGTAGCACCACTGGAATCCGGGGGCGTTGTGATTATCGCCGATGTCCTGATGTCCCATCATGTCTTGCAGATTGCCGATGATCTCGGCGGTTTGCAGATCGCTGCCCCCCGCCGGGATCAACGGCTGGTGCATATGCAAGGCATTGGCGCAGCAGGATTTGATGGCCCCGAAATCGATGTGGCTGCTGGGCAGGAACGCAAAGTCGCGGCTGTCGGCGAGGGCCTTCTCGATGGTCGCTTCCTGGCCCGCGATATTGGGCAGGCCATCCACATATTCAGGCATGTGGGTCATGGGGGGCAGTCCTCCGAAGGGTTATTTGTGGCGGATGTGGTGATAGACGTCGATGTAATGTCCGGCCGGTTTGGTCCAGGACAGATCCTGTTTCATGCCGTTTTCGATGATCCAGCGGAACGCCTTGGGGTGATGGTTCCATAGGGCGATGGCGCGGTTGAGGGCTGATTCCACCCCAGGCGGGTCGGCCTGATGAAACACATAGCCGTTGCGATCATCCTGGGGGCGCTCCGAATAGTCCCAGTCGAACACCGTATCCACCAAGCCCCCCACATCGCGCACGATGGGCACCGTCCCGTAGCGCAGGGCGATCATCTGGGTCAGGCCGCAGGGCTCGAAGACGCTGGGCACCACCATCATGTCGGCCCCGGCATAGATCATGTGTGCCGCTTCTTCGTTGAAGGTCAGTTCCAGGTGACAATCCGGATTGTCGTTGATGTGGTTTTTCAGATCCTGGAATTCCCGCTGAATGGCCGGGTCGGGGCTCGATCCCAGAAGCACGAACTGCGCCCCATGGGCCAGCGAATGGAACAGCGCATGACGGATCAGCGGCAGACCCTTTTGCTGATCCAGTCGGCCCACGTAGGCGACGATGGGGCGGTAGGAGTCCTGAAGCATGAAGCGGTCGCGCAGGGCTTTTTTGTTGCCGTACTTACTATCAATATCCTGGGCGTCGTAGGGGCAGTGAATCAGCGGATCGGCGGCCGGATTCCACATCTCGTAGTCGAGGCCGTTGAGAATGCCGCCAAACCGTCCCTGGTGGATATGCAGAGCCTCGCCGAGGCCGAAACTCTGGTCTGTATGACGCACTTCCCAGGCGTGATTGGGCGATACGGTGGCGATGAAGTTGGAATAGACGATGCCGCCCTTGAGGAAGTTCAGGAAGGTCGGGTTGAAATCGCCCATGCGCTGGGGATCGAAATAATACTCGGGCCGACCCAGGCCGGTGGCGCGCAGGATTTCCGCGCCTTCGGTGCCCTGATGCTTGAAGTTGTGGATGGTCAGGCAGACCCGCAGATGCTCCAACCCGTGGTGGGCATAGATCTCGTAGAGCAGGACCGGAATGAGGGCGGTCTGCCAGTCATGCGCATGCAGCACGTCCGGGCGACGACCGCTCTGCAACAGGAATTCGAGGACCGCCTTGGAAAAGAAGGCCCAGCGGAAGGGCTCATCCCTGAAGCCGTAAAAACCGCCCCGATAGAAGTAGTTGTCCTCCGAGTGGGGCTCAATGAACAGACAGTTTCGACCGTGCACCTCGCCGGCCAGCACCGAACAATGGACGGCACCCTCGTACCAGGGAACCCAGAGGTCCGGCCGTTCCATGCGCAGATTGTCGATATGCTCGGTGCCCAGGTTGTCGTATTTGGGCAGGATGATTTCGACGTTGTGGCCCTGCGCCGCCAAGGCCGCGGACAGGCCATAAACCACGTCGGCCAGCCCGCCGACCTTGGCGATGGGGGCGCATTCCGAAGCCGCCATGACGATATCCAGGCTGGCTTTTGGGGGCGGGGGCGCGGCCTTTGCCTTGGGCGCGGCCTTGTGGCGGGGTTTGCGAGGCGTCGTTGTCATGGAGTCTTTCTGGAGGTCATTCGGGATGGATCAGGCTGTCGGCTTGTTTCAGGTGCGACAGGGCTACATCCAGGTCGGCTTCGCAGCGCGCCACCCAGGCCTCGCCCCAATAGACATTGCAACTGGTCTCGGCGCGCAGCAGATGCCACATGGCCTCTTCCAATTCCCGATGCAGGGCCGGGTCTTGCAGTCCCTTTTCGTAGGTGGTCCAGCGGGCGTCGTGAATGTTCTTGCTGATTTCCGGCAGTCGGGCCAGGGCGGCCTTCTGGGCCTCGGAGCCGGTCCATTGCAAGAATCCGTGCCCATGATGCCAGCCGGTGTTCCAGGCGCCGGTCCCGACGTTCACCTCGCCGTGGGTGCCGAAGCGGTCGATATAGTCGTCGATGAAGGTCGGGCGGATGGGGCCTTTGTCGGCGCGCGCTGATTCCATCAGAGGTTCATAGAATGCCCCCCAGAAGTTGGACCCCCAGGTGGTGTTGCGGAACCAGCCGCCGTTGTCGCCGTCGGTGCAGGTGGTGACCAGCGGTTCGAAATCGCACCAGCGGGTGCGTTCGACCAGTTCGTTTTCGAACCAGCCGAAATCCATGCCCGATTCCTGGGCGTCGGAGAGGTCCCGGTCGCGGACCACGACAACGATTTCTTCCCCCTCAAAACGGGCCACATGGGGGCGATAGCGCAGATCCTGCCAGGACATGGGGTCGCCGACCGGAGATACATGATCGCTGTCCACCAGCACATAGCGATAGCCCATGCGCTTGAGCAGCGGGATCAGTTCCATGGAGAATCCCATCTCGGGCGGCCAGAAGCCATTGAATCTGTCACGCCAGAACAGATGCCCGGCCAGCCCCTTCCAGCGTTCCAGATGTTCCTTGCGATCGGCTTCGGGGATCAGCGGCAGCACCGGGTGATAGAAGCCGGTGCCGAGGATATTGATGATCTTTTCGTTTTGCAGGTGCCACAGCAGCGCCCCGCAGTCGACCATTCCATAGACCCGTTCCTGGAAGGCGGCGTTGGACAGGGTTTCGAGCAGTGTGCCCGACAGCGACAGATGCACCCGGCCCACATCCTCCCAGCCCCACAGGGCGCGGGGAATGCGGTCCATGGAGAACAGGATTTCACGCGCCTCCCAGTTGGCCTCATCGAGCAGATGCTCGAGATTGCCGGAGGGCTGATGCAGATTGAGAACCAGGGCGTGATGAATGGTGGTCATGGCTCCCCCTTTCCAATGCGGCGGAATCATCGCATGATTCCGTCTGTTATGGCATTACATATTTTGCCCGTTCTCCAATGCCGTCAACATCGGTGCCAGATGATCGCGGTACTTTTCCCACCGACCGCTGGAACTTGTGAAGACCTTTTGCCGGGCCTGCCACTGGCTGGCCGTGCGAATGGGGCCTTGCGGGGACTTTTCCGCCGGAGTCCCCTCCAGGCCGCAGCGTTGGTAAAGCAAGGCGCTTTGGCCCGCCGGGTCGGCGACCAACTGGTCGTAGTCCACGCGAACGAGTCGACCGGGCAGGGCGCTTGACCAATGCGCCATGAAACGGCTGAAGCGGGCCATGTAGGTTCCGATTTCCGCCAAGTCGTAGCTGAACAGGTTGCCGCGGGCGAACATCTGCTGAAACAGCGACAGCCCCACATCGGGCAGGTCACGGGTGCAATAAATGATCGGGGCGCGTGGAAAGGTGATTGCGAGCAGGGGCAGATGCAGGGCATTGAGCGGCAGTTTGTCGGTGAAGCGACGGCTGCCTTCCGGTTGCGCCCGCTCAAGATAGGTTTCAGCCAGACTCAGCCAGCCGGAGTCGGGAAAGCTCTCGAAGCCCTTGGGATAGGGGTGGTCGATCCCCGATTGTTCGAGCGTTCGCAAGAGTGCGCGCTCGAATTCCACGAGTTCGCCCCCCGCCGTAATCTCGGGATGGCGGGCCAGAATCTGTTCAACCAGGGTGGTGCCGGAACGCGGCAAACCGACGATGAACAGCGGCGCGTCGGACGGGCTGCCCAGGGCGGCCAACCGTTGAATCCGCTCGGCCGGAAAGGCCGCCTCGATGCGCTCCATGTAGTCCATGTCGGAGGCCACGTCATAGCCGATTTGAGGGCGATAGAGGGCGTTGGCCTCCGTCCAGCAGGCCATGGCAAGATCGGCCTCGCCGCGATCATCATGAGCCTTGCCCAGAGCGAACAGGGCCGGGGAACGGATCTGCGGCGGATTTTGTGCCTCGGCCAGATCCCGCAGCGGCGCGATCAGGGAGTCATCCTCGGCAAAACGGGTGATCAGGGCCAGCCGCAGCAGGCACACCGCATGTCGGGGGTCGCGATGCAAGGCGATGGTCATGGCCTGCCGTGCGGCATCGAAGTCGCCCGCCTCGGCCAGCATCTCCCCGAGTCGGAAATGCGCCTCCGCCCAATCCGGGAAATCCTCGGCCAACCGCCGGGCCTCGGCCAGGGCGTCGTCGTGACGCCGGGTATCGGCGAGCAACCCGATCAGGGCAAGGCGCGCCGATGGGCCGACTTTCTGCTGCGAAGCGATGCGGCGCAGCACCGGTTCGGCCTGTTTCGGGCAGCCGATTTGGATCAGACCTTGGGCCAGTCCCAGCAAGGTGGCCGGATCGTCGGCGGCGCGGGCCAGCGCGGCCACGAAGGCCTTCTCGGCGGCCAGTGGTCGGCCCCGCTCGCGGCAGGCATGCCCCAGGCTGGAGTAGGGCAGAACCCACTCCGGGGCATAGATGGCGGCCCGCTGGAAATAGCCGATGCCCTCATCAAGCCGTTTTATCCGTTGTTCCACCTTGGCTTCGGCCAGTTGGCAACAGGCGACTCCGGCCAGATTGAGTATTTCCGGATCATTGGGGGCGCTGCCCAGAGCCTTGACGCAATGACGCAGGGCCTCGCCAGACGCGCCCCTGGCCAGTGCCTTTTGGGCCTGTTCGAACAGCTTGCGCAGCGGACGGGGACGGTCGGGCATAAAGGGGGAACTCCGATTATTTTTTGTTGCTTCTATTTAGACCCTATCGGATGTCATGAAAAGCTCATGGCCGATGCGGCTGGACGAGACCGTATCCTATAGCTTATAACAGCAAAATCTAAATAAGGCCGGTCAAGGGCCTGACTCATTCCGTATCTCTCACAGGGGAGGAGATCCAAACATGTTGAAGGGTAAAGTACTGGTCGCCCAAGGTGGTGGCCCGACCGCAGTGATCAATCAGTCGATGGTGGGCGTGGTGCAGGAAGCGCGGCGCATTCCCGGAGTGGAGCGCGTCTACGGTGCCCTGCATGGGGTGCGCGGAATCGTCGATGAGAATTTTCTCGATCTGACCCAGGAAACCGACGCCAATCTGGAAATGGTTGCCGCGACGCCGTCCTCGGCGCTGGGATCGACCCGCGACAAGCCGGATCTGGAGTATTGCAAGAACATTTTCAAGGTCTGCCAGGCGCATGGCATCGAGTCGTTTTTCTATTGCGGCGGCAATGACAGCTCCGACACCTGCCGGATCGTCGCCGAGGAAGCCGACAAGAGCGGCTATAACCTGCGCTGCGTGCATGTGCCGAAGACCATCGACAACGATCTGGTGATCAACGACCACACCCCGGGCTTCCCGTCTGCGGCCCGCTATGTGGCCTCCGCCTTTGCCGGTCTGAATCTGGACAACAAGGCGCTGCCGGGCGTTTTCTTAGGGATCGTCATGGGCCGTCATGCGGGCTTCATGACCGCCGCCGCCGCCGGTCTGACCCAGAATGCCGCCGATGGGCCGCACCTGATCTATCTGCCGGAGCGGACCTTCGACATGGACAAGTTCGTCACCGACGTGAAGACCACCTATGACAAGCACGGTCGTTGCGTGATCGCCGTCTCCGAAGGCATTCATGACGCTTCCGGCAATCCGATCATCACCCAGTTGATGAAGGAAGTGGAAAAGGACGCTCACGGCAACGTGCAGCTCTCTGGCACAGGTGCCCTGGGCGATCTGTTGGCCGACGCGGTGAAGGAAAAGACCGGCATCAAGCGGGTGCGGGCCGATACCCTGGGCTACATGCAACGCTCGTTCCTCGGCTGTGTGTCCGATGTGGATCAGCGGGAAGCCCGTCAGGTTGGTCAGCGGGCGGTGAATTTCGCCCACTACCTGGACCGCAGCGGCACCGTGACCATTCGCCGGGTTGGCGAATACCGGGTCGATTTCGTGCTCGACAAGCTCACCGATGTGGCCGCCAAGACCAAGGTCATGCCCGATGAATTCATCAATGCCGCCGGCAACGGCGTCACCCAGGAATTCATGCGCTATATCGTGCCGTTGCTGGGCTCCAACATCACGCCGGTGGCCTACCTGTCGCAGGAAAACAAGGTCGCCAAGATTCTCGGCTAATTCCGCGATCATACAAAACCAACGCCCCGTTCCCTCCCAGGAGCGGGGCGTTGTGCTTGGCAAGGCTTGATCTTCCGCGTCTGCTGTGGTCTATGCCGCTGATTGAGACTTCCTGGAGGACGACGGCGATGAATAGCGAGACCCGCAACGGCAATGGCCATCAACGACTGGTCCTGCGCCTGTCGTGCGAGAACCGCGTCGGTATCGTGGCCTCGGTGGCGCGGCTGATTGCCGATGTGGAAGGCAATATCCTCGATTCCTCGCAATTCGACGACCGCTCCACCGGTCGCTTTTTCATGCGCACGGTGTTCGAACTGGTCGGCGAGCACGGGCGTCCGGCGTTTCAGAACCGCTTTGCCCGCGAGGTGGCCAAGACGTTCGACATGTTCTGGTCGCTGCATGACGAGGCGGAAAAAGTCCGCACCCTGATCCTGGTCTCCAAGGGCGACCATTGCCTGGAGGATCTGCTGTATCGCAGCGGCAAGGGGACCTTGCCCATCGAGGTGACGGCGGTGGCGTCCAATCACCAGTCCCTGCGCCCCAACACCCAGTCACGCGGCATTCCGTTTCATTATCTGCCGATGGTCAATGGCGACAAGGCGGGGCAGGAAGCGCAAGTTCTGGGCCTGATGAAGGAAACCAAGTCGGATTTGTTGGTGTTGGCCCGCTATATGCAGATTCTTTCGCCGGAAATGTGCCGCCAATTGCGCGGCCGCTGCATCAATATCCACCATTCCTTCCTGCCCGGATTCAAGGGAGCCAAGCCCTATCACCGGGCCCATGACCGAGGCGTGAAGCTGATCGGGGCGACCGCCCACTACGTG
Source organism: Magnetospira thiophila (assembly GCF_054657015.1). Taxonomy (NCBI): domain Bacteria; kingdom Pseudomonadati; phylum Pseudomonadota; class Alphaproteobacteria; order Rhodospirillales; family Thalassospiraceae; genus Magnetospira; species Magnetospira thiophila. Next base: position 769,697 of record NZ_BAAHXF010000002.1, on the reverse strand, counting down.
ACCGAGGACCTGGACGAAGGGCCGATCATTGCCCAGGCGGTGGAGCCGGTGAGCCATCGGGATTATCCCGAGGATCTGATTGCCATCGGTCGGGACATCGAAATCAAGGTGTTGTCGCAGGCGGTGCGCCTGCATGCGGAACAAAGAGTGTTTCTCAACGGGATCAAGACGGTCGTCCTTTAATTGTCGGGTAACCTTGAGGTGGGCATAATCGAGTTATGCGACTCTCAGCTTTCATAAGCGTGGCGGCATTGCTGCTGCTCGGGGCTTGCGGCACCGTCGATATGGAGCCGCGCCGGTCCGTGCGGGCCATGGGCGCTGTGGATCATGCGGGTTTTATCCATGCCACGGAAGTGAAAGTGGCGCGCGGCGATACGGTCTATGCCATATCCCGGCGGCACAAGGTGCCCATGCGGGCGATTATCGACGCCAATGGATTGCGCCCGCCCTATGCGCTGGCCATCGGTCAATGGCTGAAACTGCCGCGGGTCGCCGTGCATACGGTGGTGCGCGGCGATACCCTGGGCGGCATTTCCCGCATGTACGATACGGAATTGGCGACCGTGGCGCGACTCAACGGATTGCGTCCGCCCTATGTGATTTTTCCCGGCCAGCAACTGGCCCTGCCCAGTGGGGGGGAGGTGCCCGCGCCGACACGGGTGGCGGCGGTGACGGCATCCCGTCCGCCCAGCCTCAAGAGCGTCCCCGAAGCCCGCCCGCAGCCGGGGCAAAAGGTCACCATCACCCGGACCGCCCCGACGGCACCCCGGGCCGTCGAAACGCCGCCGCCGCAACGCTCGGGCAGTTTCATCTGGCCGGTGCACGGCACCTTGTTGTCCGGATACGGGAGCAAGGGTAAGGGGTTGCACAACGACGGCATCAATATTTCCGCGCCGCGTGGCGCACCGGTCAAGGCGGCGGAAAACGGGGTCGTGGTCTATGCGGGCAACGAGTTGAAGGGCTTCGGCAACCTGTTGCTGGTCAAGCATGACAAGGGCTGGGTGACCGCCTATGCCCATAATCAGAATCTGTTGGTCAAGCGCGGCGACAAGGTCACCAAGGGTCAGAAAATCGCCCGTGTCGGCTCGTCGGGCGGGGTCACCCAGCCGCAGCTGCATTTCGAATTGCGCAAGGGTAAGACCGCCATCGACCCGCTGAAATACCTGCCCCAGGCGGTGGCGGCGGTACCCTCCCCATTATTTGGACAGACGCAACTCTGACAGGTCGTTGGCCACCTCGTGAAACACGGCGGTCAGGGCGTCGGCGTTGGGAGCGTAGTGGTAATAGGGGGAGATGGGGCCGCTGGCCACCTGCTGCAACAGCACTTGCAGATCCGAGTTTTCGTAAGCGAATTGGATCACATAGATGATCACGCCGCTGGCCTTGATGTTGTTTGCCAGATCGAGCAGTCGGGCGTCCATGGCGTCCTGGGCCGCGCCGCTGGTGCCGAAGACGGCCTTGTACCCATCCCCATAACCGGCCACGTTTTGTCCGTCGGTCAGCAGCACGATGGCCCTTTGCAATTTGTAGTCGGGATCGGCCACCGCTTCGGTGAAGGGGGAGGCCGGGGTCAAAACGCGCCAGGCCCAGCCGAGACCGCCGGGAATGTTGGTCACCCCGTTGGGATACAGCAGGTCGTTCACCGCGCCCTGGATGGTCGCCTTGTCCTTTTGCAGTTCGGTGATGCCGTGGTTCAGACAGGGCGTGCATTCGCTATAGCCCGACGACATGGAGCAGGTACCGCCCGAGACCGGTTCGCCTTCCGGGCCGATGGGCTGCCAGGCCTCCCATTCGCCATTGGGCAGGATCGACGGCGGGTCCAATACGTCGGCGTCATTGTCGTCCAGCCCGTCATGCAGATAGCGGTTGAACACGCAGCCCTTCCAGTTGGAGGGCGGCGCAGACAGCAATGGTACCGGCGAATTGTTGGCCAGAAACACCTGCGATTGAGAGACCCCGGTTTCCGGGTTGATGAAGCTGGAGACCGCCTGGGTGGTGGTCGATGCGGCGTTAAAGGTTTCGCCATTGCGCATGACGTTGACCTTGCCGTTCCAGGGCACCAGCCCAATGTTGAGCAGATCCTTGCTGGAACTATTGCCGTACAGGATGTCGATCAGGTCGTTGGCGGCATTGCGGGCGGCGGTGATGCGCGTCACCCCACCGGTGTAGTTGCCCATGGAGCCGGACATGTCGATGGCCAACACTACGTCGAGGGCCTGCATCTGGCGGGTCACTTCGGCGAACCCTTCCACCGTCACGGTCTCGAATCCGAGCAGGCGCATGAACGAGGTCGGGACCACCGCAGCGGCGCTGAGGGTCAGTTTTTGCACTTCCTCATTGACGGTGATGACCGGGCCGGAAACCGTGGCATTCATGTATCCATCGGGGAAATTGGCTTTGAAAAACATGTTGATTTCGGCGTCTCGGGTGGTCTTGAAGTAGCTGCGTCCTCCGGCCAGGGCCGAGGCGTCGAGGGCCGAGGACAGTCGCGACTTGACCAGAAAGGCGCGTGAGGAATCGGTCGCCATGCCAACGATGCCGACCAGCGGCACAATGGCGAAGGCGAGAAAAATCACGCTGCCGCCCCGAAGGTCGCGTCCGAAGTGCCATAATTTGCCGAGAAATTTTTTCCACAGGCTCATGATCGCCACCCACACAAAGAGAGTGACTATTTTTTGCCTTATGGAGCACGGCTTCAATATAATTATATATCAATAAGTTAAGTAAAAAGTTGTGGAAAATTTTAGTTAAATCCCACTGTCTGGAATCAGTCGGTGCCGACGCCCAGGAGGGGGCGCGGGCGGGCGTTTGCGAAACAAGTGGATCAGGGCCATCCCGGCGATGAAGCCGCCCACATGGGCCCAGAAGGCGACCTCCGAGCCGCCGTCGCCGCCGGTGGCATTGACGAATTGCAGCAGGAACCACAATCCGAGGACGATCAGTGCCGGCAATCGGGCGGTCCAGAATATGATCACGATGGGAATCAGGACCAGAATGTTGGCCCGGGGATGGAGCATGATATAGGCGCCGAGGACACCGGAAACGGCCCCGCTGGCGCCGATCATCGGCCATTGGGATGTCGGGGCGACGGCCCCCTGCACAGCCGCCGCGAGGACGCCGCAGATCAGATAAAAGGCCAAGAACCTCCTGTGGCCCATGGCATCCTCGATGCTGGGGCCGAACACCCACAGATACAGCATGTTGCCGATCAGATGCCACCAGCCCCCATGCAGGAACTGGTAGGTCAGCAGGGTGACCGGCCAGGGTACAAGACTCAGTTCCGGGGGCAGGGCGCGACCGTCGAAGAACACGCCGGGAATGAATCCGAGTGCAAAGACTGCCTGATGCTCTTTTTGCCCGCTCAAACCCAATTGCCAGACAAACACGCTTACACAGACAACGATCAAAGCCACCGCGACGGCGGGTTTGAGGATTTTCGGCGTGTCGTCCTTCAGGGGAATCATGGCTGGACCTTTGGGATCGTCTCGTTGCCTCACCATAGCATAATGAAAGATATTCAAATAAATTTTAGGTAAATATGTATTCATTTTTTATCCAAAAGTAACAGCAAATAAACATTTTGCAAAATATGGAATATGAAATTATCGTTTATCCAGTAACCAAATGGTTACCGGAACATTCTTTGGAGGTAGACATGAAAACCCTTAGCAAATTCTTCCGTGATGACTCCGGCGCCACCGCCATTGAATATGGTTTGATCGCCGCCCTCGTCTCCGTGGCCGCCATTGGAGCCTTGACCGCCATGGGTGGCTCTCTGTCCGCCATGTTCACATCGGTTTCCGGTGAGCTGCAAACGGCGGTCGGAGGTGGCGTCTGATCTCTGCTGTCTTCCTTCTTCAGGAGGCGTTCCTTCCCGTGCTTCCGCACCCGATCCCCCGATCCCCTGGAGCGCCTCCTCGAAGAAACATTCCAAAAAGGTCTCGCGAGTTGCGAGGCTTTTTTTTGTAAGTATACATGGCATTTTATGTGGTTTTTATTCTTTATGTATTCAAATAAAAAACAATGTTGATCCTAAATAATAGATTCGAGTATCAAGTATTCTGCCTATAAAATATAAACAGTAACCAAATGGTTACCAGAATCCTTTTTGGAGGTAGATATGAAAACCCTTAGCAAATTCTTCCGTGATGACTCCGGCGCCACCGCCATTGAATATGGCCTGATCGCCGCCTTGGTCTCCGTGGCCGCCATTGGGGCCTTGACCGCCATGGGGGGCTCCCTGTCCGCCATGTTCACATCGGTTTCCGGTCAGTTGCAGACGGCCGTGGGCGGCGGCGTCTGATCGTCCAGCACTCCTCATTTCCGCGGCGATGCTCCTGCCCGACCCCGATCCCCCAGGAGCATCGCCCGGAATGAGCCCCCAAGGGCGATTTTCGTTATCAATTCTGGAGCCTCATTCCTTTCATTGAATCCTTTTCCGGCAAACCTCTGACCCCGAGAGACCCCGATGCCGATGTCATTGACCCCCGACTTTTTCATGATTGTCCTGTTTCTGAGCCTGGTGCTTGTGGCGGCGGGGCATGACGTGTCCCGTTACCGGATTCCCAACTGGATTTCGGTGGCCGTGCTTGTGCTTTATCCCGTGCATGTGTGGCTGTCTGTTTCCCCGGTGGACTGGGTCTGGTCCCTGGCCGTCGCCGGGGGTGTATTCGCCGTCGGGTTCGCCCTGTTCGCCTTTGGTCTGCTTGGCGGTGGCGACGTCAAACTGCTGGTCGCCGCCAGCCTGTGGGCCGGACCGCCGCTGATCCTCGACCTGCTGGTGGTGACCGCTTTGGCCGGTGGCGTCATGGCCCTGTTCCTGCTGTCTCCGGCCCGCTTGGTGCTGGCCTGGGGATTTGAGCAAGTCGGCTGGGCCGGGTTGCGCGACAAGATGATGACCGATGTTCTGCCCTATGGACTGGCCATCGCCGTTGGCGCCTTGGCCGTGGCCGTGCAATTGATCGAGGGAGGCCTGTCATGACCCTGCGCACCGTCATTCTGCTGGTTGCCGCGCTCGGCATAGCCACCTTTACCGCGCTGTTTGCCCGGGGCTGGATCAATGCCCAGAAAGCCGCCCTGTCGCCGCAAACCGTGATCGAGCAACAGACCACCGAAGCGGTCAACGTGCTGGTGGCCAAGGATGCCATCCCCGCCGGAACCTTCGTCAAGCCGGATCATTTGACCTGGCAGGCCTGGCCCGAAAGCGGCCTGACCGAGGCTTATTCGGTGCAGGGCAAGGTGGAAATGGCGCATTTCGAAGGGGCCGTGGCCCGCAGTTCCATCGCCCAGGGACAGCCGATCCTGTCCGCCCAGGTGGTGCATCCCGGTGAGCGGGGCTTCCTGGCCGCCGTGCTGACTCCCGGTCAACGGGCGGTTTCGGTGCCGGTCACCGCCACCTCGGGCATTTCCGGTTTCGTGTTTCCGGGTGATCGGGTGGACCTGTTGCTGACCGTCAAGTTCCAGAGCAAGGGCGGCGATGGCGATGTGCAGCGGCGCTTCGCCACCCGCACCTTGCAGGAAGACGTGCGCGTGTTGGCCATCGACCAGAAGGTCGAGCAAGTGGATGGCACGGTCAATGTGGCCAAGACCGCCACCGTCGAAGTCTCCGCCGATCAGGCCGAGCGAATTGCCCTGGCCCTGGAAATGGGGTCGATCTCCCTGAGTTTGCGCAGTCTCGCCAGACAGGATGAGGACGGCCAGCCTTTGGTTCCCCTGGCACGCACCGGCTACACCCTCGACGCCCAATTGTTTGGTGTGGTGGGGGGCAGTGGGCGCGGTCGGGAAGTGCATGTGCTGCGCGGCTCCAAATCCGAAACAGCAGCTTTTTAGAGGAGGGGGACATGAGCGCATTTTTCAAGATTTTCCTGTTGCTGATGTTGATCCTTCTGGGTGTTGAAGCCTCGGCGGCGCAACTGGTCTCGGTCTCCGACCGCCTGGTGGAATTGGAACTGAACAAGGGGCGTCTGATCCGTCTGGCCCGCCCGGCCGCCACGGTGTTCATCGCCGATCCGGAGATTGCCGACATCCAGGTCAAATCGCCGCGCCTGATCTATCTGCTGGCCCGCAAGCCGGGCGACACCACCCTGTATGCGGTGGATGACGCGGAAAAGGTCCTGGTCAACATGGATGTGCGGGTGAACCATAATCTGGAAGGCCTGCGCGATGCCATCACCCGCCTGCATCCGGGACTCGAGGTGACGGTCTCCAGCGTCAACGACTCCATCGTCATGAGCGGCATCGTCGGTTCGGCCTCGACGGCGGAAGATCTGCGCCGGTTGGCCGTCGGTTTTGCCGGGGACGAAAAGAAAGTCATCAACCGGATCGGCGTCAATGCCCCCAACCAGGTGAATCTGCGGGTTCGGGTGGCCGAGGTGTCGCGCGACATCGACAAGCAATTGGGGATCAATTGGAGTCTGCTCGGCAATATCGGCGGCATGGCCATCGGCTTGGCGACCACCAATCCGTTTACCGCCAACGTCACCCAACATACCCTGAATCTCTCCGGAAGCGCCGGACCGTTCAATATGAGCGCCGTTCTCGACGCCCTGGAAGAGGAGGGGCTGGTGACCGTGCTGGCGGAACCCAACCTGACCGCCATGTCCGGCGAGACCGCCAGTTTCCTGGCCGGGGGTGAATTCCCCATCATGGTGCCCCAGGGCACCGACCGTATCGTCATTGAATTCAAGAAGTTCGGCGTTTCCCTGGCTTTTACCCCGACCCTGGTCGGCAGCGACCGGATCAGCATGCACGTACGCCCGGAAGTCAGTCAGTTGTCGTCCACCGGCGCGGTGACCATTCCGGTCGGAACCGGGACCCTGACCGTCCCCGCCCTGACCACCCGGCGGGCCGAAACCACCGTCGAACTGGGCAGTGGTCAGAGCTTCGCCATCGCCGGGTTGCTGAAAAACAACGTCACCCATGACATTTCGAAATTTCCCGGTCTGGGCGATATTCCGATGCTGGGCCGCCTGTTCCAGTCTGACCGCTTCCAGCGCGAAGAGAGTGAGTTGGTGATTATCGTCACCCCCTATATCGTTGCACCCGTATCCCAACACAAATTGGCTTTGCCGACCGACGGCTTCCACGCGCCCAGCGATACGGAACGGATGCTGGTCGGCGGCACCCACAAGCGCAATCCCGAGACCGGTGCGCCGGTTACCGTGACCACCGGCGGTCATTCGCTGATTGGTCCGGTTGGCTTCCAGTTGGATTGAGGAGGGACAGATGAGCCCACAACGGATTTTGATGCGAACCACATGTGCCCTGTCCCTGCTGCTGTTCGGCGGTTGCCAGTCCCTGAAATCCCTGGCCCTGAGCGGGGCGGTCGCCGGGGGAGCCTATCTGATCGACCATGCGGAGACCGAGGATTGGCACAATGTGCCGCCGGAAAAGAAAGTGGCGGTGATCCCGGTGGAGATGGCCCATGACGTGGCTTTCGAAGCCAATGATGCCACCCTGATGGGGGCGGAGTTGGGCGCTCTGGACGATTTCCTCGCCCGTATCCGCCTGCAAGGCACCGATGAAGTCAGCGTCCAACCGGCGACGGCGCATGCCCTGTCGACGCGCCGGGCCGAGGCCGTGGCCGCCTATCTGGGGGCGCGCCGCGTCAATGCCCGCCTGGATGATGACTATGTGCGCCCCGGCGCATTGGATGTGGTGCGGGTGCAGGTGCGCCGTCATCTGGTGAGCTTGCCTGCCTGTCCCGATTGGACCGGCCGACCGGGCAACAATCTGGCCAATGGCAACAGCTCCAACTTCGGCTGCGCCACCGCCTCGAATCTGGGCCTGATGGTGGCCGACCCTCGGGATCTGGTGGCCGGTCGGGCCATCGGTCCGGCGGATGGGGAATATCTGGCTGCCGGTATCGACCGCTATCGCAAAGGGGAAACCACACCTTTGGACGGCAGCAATTCTTCCGCCGACTCGTCGGCCTCTGATTTGACCAGCGCCTTGGGCGGCCAATAGGGGGGGATGTCATGACCATGACGGCACTCAAGAAAACTTCCGCGCCGGAGACGACTTCCTGGATGGCTTTCGTCAGCGACGACGTGACCCGGCAGGCCCTGGTCGGCGTGGCTCGGGACCTGGGTTGGGCCGATGACTCGGTGCGGCGCGGCGATGCCGCCGAGGCGGTGCGGGTGCTGGCCGGAATGGCGACGCCGAAACTGCTGGTGCTCGATTTGTCCGGGGCACCTGATCCCATCGAGGAATTGGCGGCGCTGGCCGATCATTGCGATCCAGGCACCCGGGTCATTGCCCTGGGGACGGTCAATGACGTGAATCTCTATCGCCAGCTCATGGAGATGGGGATTGATGATTATCTGCTCAAGCCGCTGGCCGCCGAGGCGGTGCGGGCGGCGGTCGAGCGGGTCCTGCGGGAGCCGGAAACGCCCGCCGAAGAGGCGGCCAGCGACCTGGCCAGGCTGGTGCTGGTGGTCGGGGCACGGGGCGGCGTCGGGGCGACCACTGTGGCGGTCAATACCGCGTGGATACTGGCCCATGAGAAACAGCGTAAGGTCGCCCTGGTCGATCTGGACCTGTATTTCGGCACCACGGCCCTGGCGCTTGATCTGGAGCCCGGTCGCGGTTTTCGCGAGGCGCTGGAGAATCCCAGCCGCATCGACAGCCTGTTTATCGAGCGCTCCATGGTGCGGGAAAGCGACAACCTGTTCGTGCTCGATACGGAGGAACAGTTGGGCCAGGCCATTCTTCCCGATCCCACGGCCATCGACCAGTTGTTGGAAAAAATGCGCCAGTCGTTCGATCTGGTGGTGGTCGATCTGCCGCGCGAATCCTTGAGCAACACCTCGGCCCTGGCCGAGGCGGCGGAACTGGTTCTGGTGGCCGACCTGACTCTGGCCGGAATCCGCGACACCCTGCGCATTCATGAATTTCTGACCAAGGCCGCCCCGCAGGCCCGGCTGACCGTGGTCGCCAACCGGGTCGGGCTGCTGGGCAAGGGCGAGATGACGCGCGGCGAATTCGAGAAGGGGGCCGAGGTCTCCGTGGACGTGGTCCTGCCGTTCGATATCGGCGGCGTGTTGGAAAGCGCCAATCAGGGCAAGGCGGTGCCGGAGATCACCCACAAGGGCAAGGCGGTGGCCGGATTGCGTGAACTGAGCGCGCGGGTCCTGAACGAGTCCGCAGAGAGCACCGGGGCGGCGCCGGTCTGGCGTCGTCTGCTGGGACTGAAAGGGGGCCAATGATGTTCGGTCGTCGGCAATCGTCTGACAAGGTCGTGCCGTTGCGGATCGTCGGTTCACCGGCACCGGTTACGGTTCCCACGGTGCTCCCGGCGACGGATCGTGACGGACGCATTGAACAGGCCATCGAACTGGTCCTGCCGCGCCTGCGCAAGCGCCTGGAACTGGAAGACGTGAGCGATATGCCGCGCGCCAAGCTGGCCGCTCTGACCACCATCGTCCTGGAAGGCGAGACCACTGAATCGCCGCTGCAGGAAGATGAGATCCGAGATGCGGTGACGGTGCTGATCAATTTGATGCTCGACGAGACGGCGGCCAAACAGGCAGCTCCCAAGGAGGCCGTGGCGGACCCGGTCGGTCAGGCCAAGGAACGGGTGCAGGCCCTGTTGCTGGAGAAAATGGATGTGGGCAAGGCGGCCGAACTGCCGCGGGAGGAACTGGCGGCGCAGGTCAGTGAAATTGTCGGCGAGATCCTGGTCGAACAGAAGCTGCAACTCAATGGCGTCGAGCAGCGCGACCTAGTGACCCTGCTGCTCAATGACATGCTGGGGCTGGGGCCGCTGGAACCCTTGTTGGCCGACGAGGCGGTGACCGACATCATGGTCAATGGGCCGAAACAGGTTTATGTGGAGCGGCGTGGCAAGCTGGTGCTGTCCGATGTGACCTTCCGCGACAACGCCCATGTGATGAACGTGGCCTCGCGGATCGTCTCGCAGGTCGGGCGGCGGGTTGATGAATCGTCGCCGCTGGTGGATGCCCGGCTGGCCGACGGCTCGCGGGTCAACATCATCATTCCGCCGTTGGCCATCGACGGCCCGAGCATCTCCATTCGTAAGTTTGCCAAGCAGAAAATCACCCTCGAAGTGATGGAAAAAAATGGCAATTTGTCGCCCGCCATGGCGACGGTGCTGCGCATTGCCGCCCGCTCAAGGCTCAATATCCTGATTTCCGGCGGCACAGGTTCGGGTAAGACGACCCTGCTCAATGCCCTGTCGCGGATGATCGACCCGTCGGAGCGGGTGGTCACCATTGAGGATGCCGCCGAACTGCAATTGCAGCAGCCCCATGTGGTGCGTCTGGAAACCCGACCGCCGAACCTGGAAGGCCAGGGCGAGATCACCCAGCGGGAACTGGTCAAGAACTGCCTGCGCATGCGCCCGGACCGGATTATTCTCGGCGAAATCCGCGCCGGGGAGGCCCTGGACATGTTGCAGGCCATGAATACCGGCCATGATGGCTCGCTGGGCACCATCCACTCGAACACGCCGCGCGAGGCCCTGACCCGGCTGGAAAACATGGTTGCCATGACCGGCGTCAAGCTGCCCCACGAGGCGGTGCGCTCGCAGATTGCCAACGCGGTGCATCTGGTGGTGCAGATTTCGCGCATGCGCGACGGTATTCGGCGTTTGACCCAGGTCACCGAAATCGTCGGCATGGAAGGGGAGATCATTACCACCCAGGACCTATTCACCTTTGTGTACGAGGGCGAAGACGCCAACGGCAAGCTGTTCGGGAGCTATCAATCCAGCGGTCTGCGGCCGCACTTCCTGCAAAAGGCCAAGTATTTCGGCCTCGACCGGGCGTTGATGGAGGCCATGGGATGAGCGACGGTCTGTTCGTGATCTTTGGCGGTGTGTTGATCCTGGTGCTGCTCCTTGGCATGGCCTTGCGGGGCAACGACAGAGACCGCCTGCGGCGGCTCGATCAGGTGACCCGGCGGGCCAAGGGGGAATCTGTGCGTCGCCCGACCCAGGGCACGGTCAAAAAGACCGACTCCCAGGGCGCGATGCCCGGTCTGGATGGCCTAGTCCGGCGCTTCCTGCCGCGTCAATCCATGTTGCGGGCCCGCCTGGACCGGACCGGAAAAGCGATTTCATTCGGCGGCTATGTGGCGGTCAACATGCTGCTGTTTCTGGTGATTTTCGCCCTGGCGCGGGGTCTGTTCGGATTCTCCCTGGCCATCGCCCTGCCGGCCTCGGTGGCGGCGGGAATATGGCTGCCCCATTGGATGGTCGGACGCATGGCGGCGAAACGGATTGCCAAGTTCAACGCCCTGTTTCCCGATGCCATTGACCTGATCGTGCGCGGGTTGAAGTCCGGTCTGCCGGTCACCGAGTCCATTGGCGCCGTGGGGCGGGAGATGTCCGACCCGGTGGGCTGTGAATTCATCGGGGTGTTCGATTCCATGAAATTCGGGCGGACCCTGGAAGACGCCCTCTGGGAAGCGGCCCGCAAGCTCGATACGCCGGAATTCAAGTTCTTCGTCATCAGTTTGTCGGTGCAAAAGGAGACCGGCGGCAATCTGGCGGAGACCCTGGCCAATTTATCCGAGATCCTGCGCAAGCGGCGGCAGATGCGGCTCAAGATCAAGGCCATGTCCTCGGAGGCCAAGGCCAGCGCCATGATCCTGGGATCGCTGCCGTTCATCATGTTCGGCATCATTTCGGCGATGAACTGGGAGTATGAGCAGGCGCTGTTCACCGATCCGCGCGGCATGCTCATGCTCGGTGTCGGTGTCGGCATGATGGGATTGGGCATTGCCGTCATGGCGAAAATGGTGAGGTTCGAGATATGAACGATCTGAACGCCTTGTTGCCTTTCGCGGCGGAAGACCTGATCACCCTGTTGACCGGGGTGGCCGCCTTTGTTTCCGTGGTCGCAGTGTGGAACAGCCTGCGCATGGCCTCGCCGCTCAATGCCCGGGTGCGGGCCTTGAAGCTACAGCGCGAGGCCCTGAAGGCTGGGCTGCGGGTCCAGCGGGGACGCAAGGAACGTCAGGCCAAACGGGAAAACGCGGTCGGCCTGATGCGCAGCGTGGTCGAAAAGCTGCGTCTGCTGGGCACCCAGGAATCCGAAAAGGTGTCCCGCAAGCTGGCCGCCGCCGGGTGGCGGTCCAAGGACTCGCTGGTCATTTACATGTTCTTCAAGCTGGCGCTGCCGTTCGGTTTCGGGGGTTTGGCCGCCTTTGCCCTCTATGGGTTGGGGATCTGGGAAATGCCGCCGCTGGCCAAGCTGTTCGTCGCCTTGTTGGTCACCGTCATCGGGGCCTATCTGCCGGAAATCTATGTGCGCAACATGACTGATCGGCGGCGCAAGGCGTTGCGCATGGGGCTGCCGGATGCCTTGGACTTGCTGGTGATCTGTGCCGAGGCGGGGCTCAGCCTGGATGCGGCGCTGACCCGGGTGGCGCGGGAACTGCGTCAGGCGGCCCCGGAACTGGCCGACGAATTGAGTTTGACGGCGCTCGAACTGGGATTCCTGCCACAGCGACGCAAGGCCTTGGAGAACCTGGACATGCGCACCGACCTGGAGCAGATCCGCGCAGTGGTCAACACCTTGCTGCAAACGGAAAAATACGGCACCCCGTTGTCCCAGAGTTTGCGCGTGCTGGCCGCCGAATTCCGTGACGAACGGATGCTCCGGGCGGAGGAAAAGGCGGCCAAGCTGCCCGCCACCCTGACCGTTCCGTTGATCGTATTCATCCTGCCGACCCTGTTCATCGTGCTGTTAGGGCCGGCGATCATGAGCACCATCGACGGCCTGAGCGGACTATGACGATATTTCCATCGGGGATCGCGCTGTCGGGGTTGCGTGAACCGAAGACGCCGGGGGGTGAGGGGTCGCCTCCCGGCGTCACTTGTTTTATCTAGGCGTTGGCGGTCGTGCGGATGCAGTTGCGGCCGTCCTGCTTGGCCCGGTAGAGGGCGGCGTCGGCGCGGTCGATGACCGAGTCCATGTTGTCGCTCCCATGGGCCTCGGCGACACCGGCGCTGACGGTGATCGGCAAGCCGTCCGGCAATTGGGTGAGGGTGGCGCGTTCCATGGCCTGACGAATCTTTTCCGCCAGGATGGCGGCGGTTTCGAGAGTGCAGTTGTGGGCCAGCACGATCATTTCTTCACCGCCCCAGCGGCACAGCACGTCGGCCTCGCGCACGGTCTCCCGCATCACCCGGGCGATGCCCTGCAAGACCCGGTCGCCTTCCAGGTGACCAAGGGTATCGTTGACTCGCTTGAAGTGATCAACGTCGAACAGCAGGACGGAAAACGGCACATTGTCCCTCTGGTGGCGGGACAGGGCGCTTTTCAGGCTCTGTTCGAATACCTGGCGGTTGCCGATGCCGGTCAGTTCGTCGGTGGTCGCCATGACCACCAGCCGGGAATGGAACAGGTTCACCGTATAGGTGACGATCAGGATGGTGAGAACAATGACGCTCAGACCGACCAGGGTATTGGTCCATAATCCCCGTCGAAGCGTCTTGAGGGCCTCGGATTCCTGTTGCTCGACGACGACCCGCCAGCCCAGTTCGGGGATGTGGCGGGTGTTGAGCAGCATGGTCTCGCCGTTGCGCTGGTATTCGTAGAACCCGTGGTCAGTGGTCAGGATGTCCTCGGCGATGGCGGCGATTCCCTCGGCGTCGTGGATGTTGTCCTCGGTAATGACGGCCTCGGCGGAGCGCAGAGCGATGTGGCCCGTATCGTCGATGAAATAGATATGGCGCCCGAAGTGTTCCCGGTAGCGTTCCACCACCCGAGCCACCGAATTCAATTCCAGACCGACCCCGGTGGCGGCCAGAAACTGTCCGTCCGGGCCATGGACCTGGTGATTGATGAAGATGGTCACCGCGTCATTCTGTTGGGCGTTGATGTCCACGTTCAGTTCGTAGGGCTGGGTCATGTCGCGGACCCGGAAATACCAGGTATCTCGGGGCTCCTGCTCGGATACTACCTGGGAAATGCCACTGAAATGGTAGTAGTTGCGGGTTTTGTCGGAGACCAGAAAGCTGGTGAACAGGCCGTATTTGCGCCGGATGTCATCCAGATAATGAATGATCTTCCCGGGCTCCTGTTCGCCCTTCAGGAGCCAGTCCTTGACGAATGTATCGGTGGACATCAAGGAGGCGACAAAGACCGGCTGCAACAGATCGCGCTGAATTTCCGAATAGATATTGTTACTGGTCAGCGGCAATTCGTTGTCGATCAGCGCCTGACGCAGGCTGCTTTTGGAAATCTGATAACTGATGACGTTGGTCAGCAGAAAGCCGGCCACCAGAATCAGGGCAATGGTCGTGATGAGCGGCCCGCGGACCGATCCCGTGTTTTTCCACCAGGGCATGGGGATTGTTCAGCCTTATCCAGAAACGTGACTGCTGTACGATAGCCTGTTTGTGACGAAAGAGGAATGATTCATCAGGTTTGGGAGGTATGCGGGGCACGCAAGTCTTGACCTGGGAAGAACGGCCCCCCATGAATCAGTTTCCCGAGGATTCCGGGTCTCTATCCGTGGCACACGAGGCAGCAGGCATGAGCGACGATCTATTCCAGTCCAACCCCGCCACCAGCGGGGAGTATTCGGCCAAGGACATCGAGGTCCTGGAGGGGCTGGAGCCGGTGCGGCGTCGACCGGGCATGTATATCGGCGGCACCGACGAGCGGGCCTTGCATCATCTGGTGGCCGAGGTGCTGGACAATTCCATGGATGAGGCGGTGGCCGGTCATGCCAGCCGCATAGAGCTGGAACTGGGGCTCGACAACCGGGTGACCGTGCGCGACAACGGGCGCGGCATCCCGGTGGATAAACATCCGAAAATGCGCGACAAATCGGCCCTGGAAGTCATTCTCACCACTCTGCACTCGGGCGGCAAGTTCGGCGGCAAGGCCTACGAGACCTCCGGCGGGCTGCACGGGGTGGGCATTTCGGTGGTCAATGCCCTGTCCGAACAGCTGGAGGTGGAGGTGGCGCGGGACCGGGTGCTGTGGGCGCAGAGCTACGAACGCGGCAAACCTCTGACGAAATTGCGTAACGCCGGCGCGGTGCAGAATCGTCGCGGTACCACGATCATTTTTCAACCTGACACGCAGATTTTCGGCCATCGGCTGCATTTCAAGCCGTCCCTGCTGTACAAGCTGGCGCGCTCCAAGGCCTATCTGTTCCGGGGGGTGGAAATCCGCTGGTCCTGTGATCCGTCGCTGCTCAAGGATGAAGATACAACCCCGGCCCAGGCGACCCTGCATTTTCCCGGCGGACTCTCGGATTTTCTGGCTGCCAGTCTCGACGGGCGGGACATGGTCACCGCCACCCCGTTTGCCGGAACCGCCCTGTTCCCCGACGGGGCGGGCAAGATGGAATGGGCCATTGCCTGGCCCGAGGACGAGGACGGCTTTTTCAATTCCTATTGCAACACGGTGCCGACGCCGCAGGGGGGGACCCATGAAACCGGCCTGCGCACCGCCTTGTTGCGCGGCCTGCGCGCTTATGGGGAATTGGTCAACAACCGGCAGGCGGCCAAGATGAGTGCCGATGATCTGGTCGGCGGGGCCTGCATCATGCTGTCCGTGTTCATCCGCGAGCCGCAATTCCAGGGCCAGACCAAGGAAAAACTGGCCTCGGCTGAGGCCGCCCGACTGGTGGAAAATGCGCTGCGCGATCATTTCGACCATTGGCTCTCCGGCGATCCCGACACCGCCAAGGCTTTGTTGGAGCGCATCGTCGATCGGGCCAATGTGCGGCTGCGCAAGCGGCAGGACAAGGAGATGAAGCGGGCCTCGGCGACCAAGCGGCTGCGATTGCCGGGCAAGCTCGCCGACTGCGCGCGCTCCATCCAGCAGGGCACCGAGCTGTTCATCGTCGAGGGCGATTCCGCTGGCGGCTCGGCAAAACAGGCGCGGCGGCGCGATACCCAGGCGGTGCTGCCGTTGCGCGGCAAGATCCTCAATGTGGCCTCCGCCTCCGATGACAAGCTGCGCGGCAATCAGGAACTGTCCGATCTGATGGAGGCCCTGGGCTGCGGCACGCGGGAGGCCTATGACGAGGAAGCCCTGCGCTACGAAAAGATCATCATCATGACCGACGCCGATGTGGACGGCGCCCATATCGCCTCCCTGTTAATGACTTACTTCTTTAGGGAAATGCCGAAACTCATTGAAACGGGCCATCTTTATATTGCCCTGCCGCCATTGTTCCGGATCGCCCAGGGGGGCAAGGTGCTCTATGCCCGCGATGAGGCGCACAAGGAGGAACTGTTGGCCAAGGAGTTTTCCGGGCGCGGCAAGGTGGATATCTCGCGCTTCAAGGGATTGGGGGAAATGCCCCCGGCCCAGCTCAAGGAAACCACCATGGACCCGACCAGCCGGATTCTGCTCAAGGTCACCGTGCCCATGGGCCACAACGTCGAGGACATCGAGGAAGCCAAAGAGACCTCTGATCTGGTCGAACGGTTGATGGGCCGCAAGCCGGAAGCCCGCATGGCCTTCATCCAGGAACAGGCGAAATTCGTCGAGGACCTGGACGTCTAAAGCGTGCACATCCTGCTGACGCAGACCCCCGCTACATACAGGGTTGCCGCAGCTTCCTTTTTTGCGGAAGCTTTTAGACGGGGGGGGAAGTCTCTATGACTAAGCTAGGAGATAACATCAAGAGTATTCTGTGGCTGCAGTCGCCCCCATGCGTAGCGGGAGAAGCAGTCGATGACGGTCTGCAATAGACCCTTGCCGACGCCCTTCAGATGGCCGCCGAAGAAGGTGTCCACGGCCACCAAGTCTCCGGTGTGGCGCTAAGTGTCTGGTGAATACTGTCTCAGCACAGGAGGAAAGGGAAAGACGACCAGTCGTAGAAGAGCATACTTATATTTTTCTATCTCGTTAGATAGTGTCCTGCCCTTCAAAACCTTCAATGGCGCCTGTGGGTCATAACCGGCCGTCAGCATGGCGCGTCGTTGACACCCTATGGAGAGGATGTCTGCCTTAACGTAAGCATCCGCCCTATCTTTCAATTACCCACAAGTGTTTTTCCATTACCATATGCGGCTTCGAAGCCCATAACGAGGTCGGCGAGGCGGGAGAATCCCCGCCACAGGACGGTGGTTCCAGGCGGAGGGTCGTGTCGTCGGGCGAGGTAGCCGCCAAGGCGGGCGACGGCGACGATATAGAAATCGAGGTTACGCGCTTGGCCGGGGCGAGTGGCGGGCGCGGTGCGATCCAGGAGCGCCAATTCCGTGTCTGTGAAGACGGCCCGCGGCGTGCTCGCCGGTTCGGTACGGCGAAGCCACGTCATCCAGGAGATCCTCCAGGCCGTCACGCTGGCAAGCGCGATGCAATTGGCCAATCGGTCGGCAGTGCTGAGACGGATGTCTTCGATCCGGCATCCGGTCTTGAGGGTCTTGAAGAAGGTTTCGATACTCCAGCGCCGAGCGTACCAATCGAGCTTGTGGACGGCCTCCTCGAAGGAGGTTACGGCAAGGTTGGTGATCAGTTTCCACAGCAGCGGTTCCCGGTGGATGGGAGGATCGACCTCGATGGCATGGATGATCTGGAGCCGTTGATGTTCGTACTTTTTCTGTTTCCCAATTGGTGGACACACGGTCATGGTGGAGAACTTGATAGCCAGCTGGGCTTCCTGTGGCTGGCCGGTGGCATCCCGGAAGCGGATGAAATGCGTACCGCTGGGCTCGATCCCCTCCATTACCTGCGCGATCGTCGTCGCCCCGTCTTGGGCAAGCCGGTTGACGCAGGAGCGCACCAGGAAATGGGTGCCGAGTTCCCGGGCGAGGCTGAAGAGCTCATAGATATCGCTCTCCCGGTCACCGATATGGATGCACCGCTCGGGCGCGCCGATCAACTCGGTCGAAAGTCGAAGATTGTCGAGCCAGCGCATGCTCTCCTTCTGTTCGATCGGAACCCGTGTGGGATTGATCTTGCGTTTCAGAGCCTTCGTGCCTTTGAACTTGTCTCGCGACCAAAACCGCGCGGCGGCCAGCCCGAGCGGCAGGCCGTCGGGTGTAACGGCCAGGCTTACGTGCATGAGCATGCCGCAGATCGTATGCTGATGATGGCGCCCTTCCTTGGTTTTATGGCCGCAGGAGGTCTTCGTGAAACCGACTTTCTCGGGCTTGCTCCGTTTGAACGAGAATTCGGTGGTGTCCTGCAGCACGAGAATTGGTCCGTCTATGGCCTGTACCCGCAACGCGGTGGCCGCGAAGTGTCCCGCCAGGATCTTGTCCTCGCTGACATTCTCATTTGCAAAGAAGCGGTAAGCCGCCTTCGTATTCGCCCAGTCCTGGAACGCGGTGGGCAGCGATCCACCCGGTCGCTCTCCCATGGCAGCCAGCATCGCTCCCATCCGCCGGTTCAGCCGCGCATCACCCAGATCACAGCTTGCCGTTTCGTCATCCACCCACGATCCCATGTTTGCACCCTATACTGTGAGGTGCCCAACAACGAATCATGGCCGATTCCTGAGAGTCAAGCCTAAATGTGGCCCATCATCCATCAAGACCCACAAACTGTGGGTAATTTCAAGGGCCGTTACACCCGACGGCCTGCCGCTCGGGCTGGCCGCCGCGCGGTTTTGGTCGCGAGACAAGTTCAAAGGCACGAAGGCTCTGAAACGCAAGATCAATCCCACACGGGTTCCGATCGAACAGAAGGAGAGCATGCGCTGGCTCGACAATCTTCGACTTTCGACCGAGTTGATCGGCGCGCCCGAGCGGTGCATCCATATCGGTGACCGGGAGAGCGATATCTATGAGCTCTTCAGCCTCGCCCGGGAACTCGGCACCCATTTCCTGGTGCGCTCCTGCGTCAACCGGCTTGCCCAAGACGGGGCGACGACGATCGCGCAGGTAATGGAGGGGATCGAGCCCAGCGGTACGCATTTCATCCGCTTCCGGGATGCCACCGGCCAGCCACAGGAAGCCCAGCTGGCTATCAAGTTCTCCACCATGACCGTGTGTCCACCAATTGGGAAACAGAAAAAGTACGAACATCAACGGCTCCAGATCATCCATGCCATCGAGGTCGATCCTCCCATCCACCGGGAACCGCTGCTGTGGAAACTGATCACCAACCTTGCCGTAACCTCCTTCGAGGAGGCCGTCCACAAGCTCGATTGGTACGCTCGGCGCTGGAGTATCGAAACCTTCTTCAAGACCCTCAAGACCGGATGCCGGATCGAAGACATCCGTCTCAGCACTGCCGACCGATTGGCCAATTGCATCGCGCTTGCCAGCGTGACGGCCTGGAGGATCTCCTGGATGACGTGGCTTCGCCGTACCGAACCGGCGAGCACGCCGCGGGCCGTCTTCACAGACACGGAATTGGCGCTCCTGGATCGCACCGCGCCCGCCACTCGCCCCGGCCAAGCGCGTAACCTCGATTTCTATATCGTCGCCGTCGCCCGCCTTGGCGGCTACCTCGCCCGACGACACGACCCTCCGCCTGGAACCACCGTCCTGTGGCGGGGATTCTCCCGCCTCGCCGACCTCGTTATGGGCTTCGAAGCCGCATATGGTAATGGAAAAACACTTGTGGGTAATTGAAAGGCTCGACGAGGGGTTACGGTACAGACGGCGCAGCTTCTTGTGATTGACCTCGATCCCTTCCCGGGCCAGCAGCACATGCAGGCGGCGATAGCCGAACCGGCGGCGCTCCCGCGACAGGGCCCGCAGGCGCTCGCGCAGCGACCCGTCGTCGGGTCGCCGGGACCGGTAGCGGACCGAACTCCGATCCGCGCCAAGGACAGAACACGCCCGCCGCTCGCTCACCCCGTGCTCGGCTCGGAGGTGGGCGACGGCCTGCCGCCGGGCAGCGGGCGTCACCATTTTTTTGACGCCACATCCTTCAACATGGCGTTGTCCAACATCGCCTCGGCGAGCAGCTTCTTTAGCCGAGCGTTCTCGTCCTCCAGCATCTTCAGCCGCTTGGCGTCCGACACCTCCAGGCCGCCGAACTTGGCCTTCCACTTGTAGAACGTCCCCTCGCTGATCCCGTGACGGCGGCAAATGTCCGCTGTCTTCTGACCCGCCTCCTGCTCCTTCAAGATCCCGATGATCTGCTCTTCGCTGAACCGACTGCGCTTCATTGTCCGTCTCCTTCTCGGTCGACGGACTCTACCAAACTTTGGAGGAATTTCCGGGGCTCAGGTCACCTCCAACCCGTTGACCCGAGCCCGCCGGGCCATATAAGTCTGCTCATAACCCCAACCGGCTATTCAGCCGCAGGGATCGTGAAGTAGAACGTCGTTCCCTTTCCTGAGGCGCTTGAAACTCCAATTTTCCCACCGTTCCTCTCGACCAGTTCCTTGCACAAGATAAGACCCAAGCCGGTACCGGATTCTCCGTTGGTGCCATCGGTTGACTTGGCACCACTCATTTTAAATAGGTTCTCCAACCGATTCTCCGGAATCCCCACACCGGTATCAGAGACGGAAATTTTCACGATATCATGCTGTAGGGTTGCATGCACCGTGATGGCCCCACCTGCCTGAGTGAATTTGATGGCATTACTGATCAAATTACGGATTACCGTTTCGATCATGTTGGGGTCGGCAAAGGCCTGTTCTCCCGACAGGGTGGATGTCATTTTGATATGTTTGGTTTCTGCAGATGCGTTGAGGGCGTCCAGACATCGATGGATGATGTCTGCAAGTACGAAAGATTTGGGAGAGGGGTGCACACGTCCCATTTGAACTCTGGCCCATTCCAGAAGGTTTTCCAGAAGCTTGAAAAGCTTTTGACCGGACTGGTGAATGTGCGAGGCGTAGAGGGCAACCTTGCTCCGGTCCAATTCCTGGGCGCGCATTTCGAGTAATGAAGAGAAACCCAAAAGGGCATTGAACGGGCTTCTTAGATCGTGGGCGATAATCGAAAAGAGTTTGTCCTTTTCTGCGTTTAATTCGGTCAGTTCCAAATTCAGCATATTGAGAGTATGATTTTTCTTTGTCAGCTCTCTTTGGGCGTTGGCGACTTCATTATTCAAAGTGGAAAATTCTTTAAGGATGCTATCTTCGTCCTGTCGGGGCACATATTGTCGTTTGCTAAGTGTCCTTATGAAATTCGCCTGATCATTGTTGATTTTCATCAATTCCGCATACAGGTCAAATAGTTCCTCCGGTGCGGGAGAGAGCAGAAAGACGCTCGTGTTCTCCTCTTTATAACCGGAGACAAAAACCGTCTGGAGGGTGTCGTCCGCAACTTGGACATTGAGTTCCTGTGTGAATACGGAATGGCCGCTGAAAAGTTCCATCTGCACACTGAGCGCCTTCTCGACGGAGGTCGACGAGAACAATGTGCCGAACAGTCGACCCGTTATCGGGAAGTCCTCTTCGAACAGTCCCTGGTTTTCCATCGACACAACGATGCCATTCACATCACAGCGCAAGATCGCGCCCCGAGCTTTATGTTTGGCCCCAAAGGTCTTGGTCATCCTTTTCATTTCGTTTCTGCGGCAAGTGCGACGACTGCGCCAACGGCATCCACAGCATATGCATCGGCACCGGTCTTGCGCCAATCGCTCCCCCCCTCACCGAAGGCGTAACCGCCGACGATCACCCTGGTGCTATCGGCTCCGGGCGTGGACCGAACTGCCGCGACAATATCCCTGACGTATCCCACATGAAAAGGAATGGTCGCCGACAGTCCAAGAACATCGGCCTTGTTATCGACTACGGCAGATATGATGTTGTTCGTGGGCAGGTTGGCCCCTAGATAGATGGTATCCCATCCTTCCATTTCAACAAAATCGGCGACCATGCGCATGCCGATTTCATGAAGTTCGTCTCCGACGCAAGAGGCCACGAAGGTCTTGCCGGTCCTTTTACTTGCGAACACATAGGCATACAATTGTGACATCGCGAGTTGGGTCACGGCCGTGCCGTAATGTTCCTGAGCGACATTGATGTGCCCCAACTGCCACAGCCGACCGATTTCGCGCTGGACCGGTTGGAAGACATGCAGGTAAATCTCACGGATCGAGGTTGTGTTTTCCACAGCCGCAAGGATCATCTGCACGGCCTCGTCCCGTCGCCGCTCCAACAGGGCCGATAGATAACGCTGGGCCAGGTCGAGGAGTGGATTGCTATCAAGGAGATATGAGTCAGAACCGTTCGAGAGGTCAGGTAGTTTGGCCAAAGCTTGATCAATGGCGATCCGGGCGTGGGCATGTCTCTCCCCCGATAACATCTCGTCGGTCACTTCGCGCAGGATACGGAGATGCGCCGCCAAATGCTCGACGGTTATGCCCATGCCCTTCAGCAGGCCTTTTGTCCAAGAGGTATAGGAGACAAAGACATCGGGTCTTTCCTGATCGGCGGCTTCGAGTAGATATGCCACATGGAAACAGGCGTCTTGATAACATTTAACGCGACCCTCTGGGCCGAAACGCTTTTCCAGTTCGGGGTTCTGGGCATATTGGAGGTTGACCACAGCTTTGGCGATGGCCTCGCCTAGGTATCCGGAACTAACTAAAGGTTGTACGAGCATCTGACAAAAAACCTTATTGGGGTGCTCCAGCTAAGTCGAAACATGAGCATAGGACCTGATTTTTGTTTTTCCCTGAACCAGCTTCAGTCCCTTGGGGATGCCCAAATGCGCCTCGGCGTAATTGTGACCGTGATGCCAAGTCTCGTAAGACTCCTTGGTTTCCCAATAGGTCACAAGCATGAACTCGGCCGGATTGTCTTCGGCTCTCAACACATCCATGCGAATGAAACCAAGCGCGTCATCCACTTTATGGGGACGGTCTTTGAAGGCTCTCTCCACTTCCTTTTCCATGCCATTGGCCACCTCGAACTGACTCGTCACAATGTACACCACTTCAGTCCCCAGAATGAAAACCCACAATGCGCAATCGGAAGAAAGCGGCCACCCATTCCGACGGCAAGCGGCCACTTATAAGCCTGTAGCAAAATGGGCCATGACCTATCGAATGATGGCTGGATTTGGGCCATTTCGCAATTGTCATCAAATATATCGAACAGATGCCCTCAGTTTCGAGGCTTTTCTGTCGTTTCGCATCTTCCAAACGGACTCCGAGGGCAGGGTTACGGGTTGCGATGAAAGTACATCATTCGACAAACTGGGTGTACAGACATGAGCTGGTCCCACAATGTTGGACAGTTTGGCGGCTCGGTTAAGGTGTATTCCGCATTCTGATCATGCCGCCAATTCCCTATTTATCATATTTCCTTGTTGCTGTTGAGCCTGTGGGGATGTGGGTAAGCCGCGAGGCGTATCCATCATATCCACAGGCCCGCCGTCGCCGCCGATTTGGTAGGCTTCGGCGGGGGTGAGGCCACCCAGCGCCGAGTGGGGGCGCTCGGTGTTGTAGAAGCCGAACCAGTCGCCGATGATACGCTGCGCCTCGAAGCCGTCGGCCAGCTCTTGCAGGTAGACCGCCTCGTACTTCAGGGAACGCCACAGGCGCTCGATGAAGACGTTGTCCATGCAGCGACCCCGGCCGTCCATGGAGATTCTCACGCCGGCGTCCTTCAGAATGCTTGTGAAGGCGACACTGGTGAACTGGCTGCCCTGATCGGTATTGAAGATCTCCGGGGCGCCGTAGCGGGCCATGGCCTCCTTGAGGGTTTTGACGCAGAAGGCGGCATCCATGGTGTTGGACAGCCGCCAAGCCAAGACGTGGCGGCTTGCCCAGTCCATGATGGCGACCAGGTACAAGAAGCCCCGTTGAACCGGAATGTAGGTGATGTCGGCGCACCAGACCTGGTTCGGACGCTCGATGGCCAAGCCTTTCAGCAGGTACGGATAGACCCGGTGCTCCGGATGCGGAATGCTGGTCCTGGGGGCCTGGTAGATGGCCGACAGGCCCATCTTGCGCATCAGGCGGCGCACCCGGTGACGCCCGACGACGATCCCGTCGCGCCGCAGTTGCCGAGCCATCTGGCGGCTGCCGAAGAAGGGATACTTCAGGAACAACGCGTCGATGCGCCGCATCAGAGCCAGATTCTCAGGGCTCTCGCCCTTGGTCCGGTAATAGAACGAGGACCGGCTGATCGACAGGATCTCGCATTGGCGGCTCAAGCTCGGTCCGGGAACGTCGCGGCGCACCATCGCCTTGCGCTCCTCCCGGCTCATCGCTTGAGCCCTCTGGCCAAAAAATCCCGCTCCACCGTCAGTTGGCCGATCTTGGCATGAAGGTCGCGGACCTCTTCCTCATGGTCCCGCTTGTCACGCTCCGATCCATTCGAAAACACCTCGCCCAAACCTTCCACTGCTTGGCGCTTCCAGGTGCTGACCTGGTTCGGGTGGACCTTGTGCCGCGACGCAATCTCCTGGATCGTCTTGTCGCCCCGTAGCGCTTCCAGCGCTACCTTGGCCTTGAATTCCGACGTGAACGTCCGTCGCTTCGTCATCTCGTATTCCTCCGTAACTCGGGGAATACACCTTAACTCACTGTCCGATTTTCCGGGACCAGCTCAACAAGCTCATCCTTCGACAGGCTTCTGTTCGGATTACGGTGGATTACGCGATTACGGTGACGCTGCATTTTTTATCGGATTGCGGAGACGTCACCAGATAGGCGCAAGGCTGTCTGGGGGCTGAAAAAACTTGCCCCCATACTTCGAGACAGCCCTTCGGGCTTCCTCAGCATGAGGAGCCTGCTGTTTTCAGGTGAGGACGCGGCCGCGCGCCTCAGATTGCGGTGAATTACGGTCGTGCATCTCTTTATGCCCAGGGACCAACCCTGCTGGCGGGTCTCGAACCGGGCACACCATCTCGGACGACGGGTTCCGCAAACCATAGGCCTTGAGCGACCGAGAGCCGCTTGGCGGCCAAAATGTCCGCTCCCGGAACCTACCCCCTAGCGGAACTGATATGGACTCTCTATGATACGCCCGCCGCGTCGGAGTTGGGTTCCGGGCGGCGCCTGATTATTTAGGCATTGCAATTACTTCGTTGCGACACGATAAGGGGGTCGTAACACGACAAGCGGACGCGAGGTCATATGTTTTCCAAGCTGTTTGGTTTTCTCTCCGCCGATATGGCCATTGATTTGGGGACCGCCAATACCCTGGTCTACGTCAAGGGGCGCGGCATCGTTCTCAACGAACCGTCCGTGGTCGCCATCGCCGAGGTCAAGGGCCGCAAGCAGGTGCTCGCCGTCGGTGAAGAAGCCAAGCTGATGCTGGGACGCACGCCGGGCAATATCCAGGCCATCCGTCCGTTGCGCGACGGCGTTATCGCCGACTTCGAAATCGCCCATGAAATGATCAAGCATTTTATTCGCAAGGTGCATAACCGGCGCAGCTTCGCCAGCCCGCAGATGGTTGTCTGCGTGCCCTCGGGATCGACAGCGGTGGAACGACGCGCCATTCAGGAATCAGCGGAAAGCGCCGGAGCCCGTCGGGTCTACCTGATCGAGGAACCCATGGCGGCGGCCATCGGTGCAGGTCTGCCGGTGACCGAACCGACCGGCTCCATGGTCGTCGATATCGGCGGCGGCACCACCGAGGTGGCGGTGCTGTCCCTCGGCGGCATCGTCTATGCCCGCTCGGTGCGCGTCGGCGGCGACAAGATGGACGAAGCCATCATCGCCTATATCCGCCGCAATCATAACCTGCTGATCGGCGAAGGCTCCGCCGAACGCATCAAGGAAGAAATCGGCTCCGCCTGCCCGCCCGAAGACGGCGAAGGTGCGACCCTGGAAATCAAGGGCCGCGACCTGATGAACGGCGTGCCCAAGGAACTGGTGATCAGCGAGCGTCAGATCTCCGAAAGTCTCGCCGAACCAGTGGGCGCGATCATCGAGGCCGTCAAATCGGCACTCGAACACACGGCCCCGGAACTGGCCGCCGATATCGTCGATAAGGGGATCGTGCTGACCGGTGGCGGTGCGCTGCTCGGCAACATGGATTATGTGCTGCGCCATGCCACGGGCCTGCCGGTGTCGCTGGCCGATGACCCGCTGTCCTGTGTCGCCCTGGGGACCGGTCGGGCCTTGGAAGAAATGAAAACCTTGAAGAACGTCCTCACCACCATGTATTAAAAGGTATGTTAACGGTCTTCGGCCATAGTGCCCTTTGGTGAGAGGCTTCACCAAACGCAGAAGACGACGACGGGACGTCCATTTACATGGTGGGACAACGGCCGGGTTCGGCTCCTCGCATTATTGCCCTGAGGCATGTGGCTCAACGCTTTACCTACATCGCGTTGATTCTGGCCGCTTTTACCCTATTGATGCTGTCCAAGGCCGATACGGCGCTGGTGGAACGATTCCAGACGCAAGTGATCGACGCCTTCGCCCCCATCCTGGAAACGGTGGCCCGCCCGGTGGATGCGGTCAATAACATGATCGGCGAAATCCGCGAACTGGGTCGGTTGCGCGAAGAAAACGCTCGTCTGCGCGAGGAAAATACGCGCCTGCTGCAATGGCAGATGGTCGCCCGCAATTTGGAAAGCGAAAACCAGAGCCTGCGCGGGTTGGCTGAACTCGTGCCGCCCCCCGACGCCACTTTCGTGACGGCCCAGGTCATCGGCGATCAAGGCGGGGCCTTCGCCCATAGCCTGATCCTCAATGCCGGGGAACGCGATGGCGTTCGCAAGGGGCAGGCGGCGGTGACCGGCGACGGTCTGGTCGGTCGCGTCGCCAGCGTCGGACAACGGTCGTCCCGCATTCTGCTGATCACCGATTTGAACTCCCGCATTCCGGTTTTGGTGGAATCCACCCGCACCCGGGCCATTTTGGCTGGCGACAACCAGGACCGCCCCCGTCTGATGTATCTGCCCAACGGGGCCTCGGTCTCCCCCGGCGACCGGATCATCACCTCCGGCCATGCCGGGGCCCTGCCTCCCGGCGTGCCAGTGGGCATTATCGCTTCGGTCACCGACGGATTGGTTCAGGTCCAACCCTTTGTTGACCGCCATCGGCTGGAATATCTGCGGGTCGTCGATGTGGGGCTGACCGGCATCCTGCAATCCCACACCATCCCAAAGGCACCAGAGGACGAGACCCCATGAAGCCGTCCTTCTGGCAGCGTATGGACCAATTGGCGCGCCATCTGACGCCGTTCGGTTTGACGCTGCTGTTGGTGCTGTTGGGTGTCGTGCCGCTGCAAATCGAGGGCATGGCTCGTATTACACCCCTGTTGGCCTTGGCCTCGATCTATCATTGGGCGGTGTATCGGCCCGAGCTGCTTCCCCCCTGGTCGGTGCTCATTCTGGCGCTGATTCAGGATATTCTTGGTGGCCTGCCCCTGGGATTGAGCGGCCTGGTCTATCTTACCGTTCAGGGGGTGGTGGTGTGGCAGAACCGCTTTCTGGCCGGTAAATCCTTTCTCATCGTCTGGATGGGCCTTTCGTTGATTCTTGGCGCAGCGGCGCTACAGATGTGGGCGCTGCTATCGGCCTTTCATGGGGTGCTGCTGGACATGCAGGCTCTGAGCTACCAATATGTTGTCACGCTCGGTTTCTATCCGCTGCTGTCCTGGAGCCTGATCCGCTGGCAGCAGACCGTGTTGCGGCAGGAATGACGCCATGCATGGGGACAACGACCGCTTCAAGCTGTTTACCCGCCGTGCCGCCGTATTGGGTGGCGGACAGCTCCTGCTGCTCTCGACCCTGGTCGGGCGGATGTACTATCTGCAAGTCATGGAGGCCGAACGCTATGCCACCCTGGCCGAGGAAAACCGCATCTCCATGCGCCTCCTGCCGCCGCCGCGCGGGCGTATCCTCGATCACTATGGACGTCTGTTGGCGGAAAACCGGGAGAACTACCGGGTCCTGGTGGTGGCCGAACAGACTAACGACCTGAATGCCACCCTGGATGCCCTGGCGGCAATCATTCCCATTTCCGATCATGAGCGGCAGCGGGTGCTGCGCGAAGTGCGCCGCAAGCGCAGCTTTGTCCCGGTCACGGTCAAGGAGAACCTGTCCTGGCAGGACATGGCCCGCATTGAGGTCAATACCCCGGACCTGCCCGGTGCCCAGATTGACGTGGGGCAAACCCGTCACTATCCGCACGGCAAGGAACTGGCCCATATGTTGGGCTACGTGGCGGCGGTCTCCGAAGCGGAACAGACCGGCGACCCCTTGCTGCAACTGCCGGGCTTTCGCATCGGCAAGGCGGGACTGGAAAAAGTCTATGATCTGGCGTTGCGTGGCAGCGGCGGCACCAGCCAGGTGGAAGTCAATGCCTTTGGTCGCGTGATCAAGGAAATCGCCCGCAAGGAAGGACAGCCGGGCACCGAGATCTCGCTGACCATCGACATGGAGCTGCAAAAGCTGATGGCCGATCGGTTGGGCGAAGAAAGCGGCTCAGCAGTGGTCATTGATATTCATAGCGGAGCCATCATGGCGATGGTGTCGTCGCCCAGTTTCGACCCCAACGACTTCAACAAGGGGCTCTCGTCCAGCCAGTGGAAGGAACTGGTTTCCGACCCCCGATCTCCGCTCACCAACAAGGCCATTGCCGGACAATATGCACCCGGCTCGACGTTCAAGATGGTTGTTGCCCTGGCGGCCCTGGAACGGGGCATCATTTCGCCGGAGACCGAGGTCTTCTGTAACGGCCATACGACCCTCGGCAACGCCCGCTTCCATTGCTGGAAACGCGGCGGTCACGGCTCGGTCAATCTGCATCATGCGATCAAGCAATCCTGCGACGTCTATTTCTACGAAGTGGCCCGGCGCACCGGTATCGAGCGCATCGCGGCCATGGCCAGACGCCTGGGGCTGGGCAGCCGCCTGGACATCGACCTGCCCGGCGAACGAAGCGGTCTAGTGCCCTCCGACGAATGGAAAAGGGCGACCATCGGTGTGCCATGGCAACAGGGCGAAACCCTGATTTCCGGTATTGGCCAGGGTTACCTGCTGGCGACACCGCTGCAACTGGCCGTGATGACGGCCCGCCTCGCCAATGGCGGGGTAGAAGTGTCGCCGTTCCTGACCCGCTCCATCGTCACCCCGGATAAGATCATCGAGCGCGCACCGCCGAAACGAGACACCCTGGGACTGGTGCCCGGCCACCTGAAACTGGTGCGCGACGCCATGACGGCGGTGGTCAACGACATCCACGGGACGGCTTATCGCTCCCGCATACCCGAGGAAAACATGCAGATGGCCGGCAAGACCGGCACCGTACAGGTGCGCCGCATCAGCAAGGCGGAACGGGAATCCGGCGTCCTCAAGAACGAGGATTTACCCTGGAAAGATCGGGATCATGCCCTGTTCGTCGCCTTCGCCCCCGTCCATGCCCCACGCTATGCCATCAGTGTGGTGGTTGAGCATGGGGGCAGCGGCTCCGGCACGGCGGCCCCCATCGCTCGGGATATCATGCGCGAAACACTGCGCCGCGACCCGGCACGGTCCCTGCCGGTGGCCGGATCGCGCCCCCCGGAGAGCAGCACATGAGCCGCGAATTGTCCCAGAACGCCCGCATGTCCATCGGCGAGAAGCTGCTGCACATGAATTGGATGCTGGTTTTGCTGGTGAGTCTGGCTGCGGCGGCGGGAATCGGCATGCTCTATTCAGCGGCCAATGGGAACTGGAATCCCTGGGCCTCCCGTCAGGCCATCCGCTTTGCCATGGGCATGGCTCTGATGATTTCCGTTGCACTCATTGATATAAGATCCTGGCTGCGCTATGCCTACTGGCTGTATTTCATCTCTCTGGTGATGTTGGTCGCCGTGGAATTCATGGGCTTCATCGGTATGGGGGCGCAACGCTGGATCGACCTGGGCTTCATTACCCTGCAACCGTCCGAGGTGATGAAAATCGCCCTGGTGCTTGCCCTAGCCCGCTATTTTCACAGTATCAGTCTTGAGGATATCGGACGCCTGAGCATCCTGATTCCGCCGCTGCTGATAATCGCACTGCCGGCTGTTTTGGTGTTGCGCCAACCGGATTTGGGCACCACCTTGATGCTCGCCGCCACCGCCATCGTGGTGTTTTTCATGGCCGGGGTTCGAGCCTGGGTGTTCATTGTCGCCGGGCTCGTCACCCTGGGCAGCCTGCCCGTTGCCTGGAATATGTTGCACGACTACCAGCAAAGCCGGGTTCTGATTTTCCTTGATCCGGAACGCGACCCGCTGGGGGCCGGATATCACATCACCCAGTCGAAGATTGCCCTCGGGGCTGGCGGTCTGACCGGCAAGGGATTCATGCTCGGCACCCAGAGCCATTTGAGTTTCCTGCCCGAGAAACAGACAGACTTTATCTTCACCATGCTGGCAGAGGAATTCGGAATGCTCGGCGGCCTGTCGCTGCTGGGTCTGTATGTGATGATCCTGGCTTTTGGATTCGCCATCGCCCTGCGCTCGCGCAATCAGTTCGGACGGCTGGTGGCCATCGGCATCACCTCGACCTTCTTTTTGTACGTTTTTATCAATATCGCCATGGTCATGGGGCTCATTCCGGTGGTCGGCGTTCCCTTGCCGCTGATTTCCTACGGCGGCACGGCCATGCTCACCCTGATGCTCGGTTTTGGGCTGATCATGAGCGTCTATATCCACCGGGACGCGGTGATCGGGCCGCGCGGTTCGGCGTCGGAGTTTTAAGAGAAACGGACCGGCTTTCCCAGGGCGCGGGCCAAGGCGTCGGCCTGTTGTCGCACCTGGGCATGGGACATTTTCATCGTCAGCAGCAACGGCACATGAAACCGGGAGTCTGGATGAGTCAGCTCGACCCGGAAGCCGCGTCCGTCCCTCCTATAATGTACAGAGATGGGAATCACTGTTGCAGTCCACATTAAATGAGACACCTGATTGCGGTTACGCGGCCATGGCCGGTGTTCCGGTTTGTTCGGCCCTGACCTGGGCCGGTGTTTTGTGGCCATGGCGTTCGACGATCCAGCTTGGGCCGGGCGGTGGCGTTGCCGGGGTGGCCGGACTGGAATGAACTGGGCGAGGTCTTGACCTTGAGGGCCTGGGTGGAAGACCAATCCTCCACCGGCACATGGCGCAGGATCTGGTCGGTCCCATGTTGCGGGGTGTCCGGAGGCATCTTCCAGACCGCCTCCGTGTCGGCCTCGGCCTGCTTGAGAAGGTATTCCTGTTGCGCTCGGTCGCTCGGGTTACAGTGACAATGCATTTATTGATGCTTTGCCCGTTACCCCGCCATTCGCCTGGACGCCATGAGGAGTCCACTTGTCGCGTAGATGAGCCAATTTTTTGAAAATTTGCGGATTATTTTGAAAAGGAATTCAACGGAACGGATCAGCTGTTGGGTTTCTCCACCAACAGGCCGTCCTCCAGAGAAATGGTGCGGTCCATGCGGGCCGCAAGGGCCGGGTTGTGGGTGGCGATCAGGGCGGCGAGACCGGCGCCTCGGCACAGCTTCAACAGCATGTCGAACACATGGCCCGCCGTATGGGGGTCCAGGTTGCCGGTCGGTTCGTCGGCCAGCAACAGGCGCGGCGCGTTGGCCAGGGCGCGGGCGATGGCGACCCGTTGCTGCTCGCCGCCGGACAGCCGGGCCGGGCGATGTTCGGCGCGCTCCTCCAGGCCCATCATATGCAGCAACTGCTGTGCCCGTTGCTGGGCCTCGGCAAGCGGGAGATCGGCGATGCGCTGCGGGATGACGATGTTTTCCAGGGCCGAGAATTCCGGCAACAGGTAATGATACTGATAGACAAAGCCCAAATCGGTGCGGCGCAGGCGGGTGCGCTGTTCGTCGTTGAATTGGGCGCAGTCGTGGCCGTCGATGAGGATTTCGCCGCCGTCGGCGCGCTCCAGCAATCCGGCGATGTGCAAAAGGGTGGATTTACCGGCCCCGGACGGCCCGACCAGGGCGACGATTTCCCCCTCTCGGATGGTCAGGTTTGCCCCGCGCAGCACCTCCAGAATTCGCTCGCCCTGGACGAAGGTGCGCTGGATGCCGCGCAGTTCGAGAATGGGGGAAGTGTCATTCATAGCGCAGGGCCTCCACCGGATCGAGGCGGGCGGCCCGCCAGGCGGGGTAGAGGGTGGCCAGGAACGACAGCCCCAGCCCCATCATCACCACCGTGAAGACCTCCCAGTTATCCACCTTGGCCGGAAGCTTGGACAGGAAATAGATCTCGGCGTTGAACAGATCAGCCCCGGTGATGGCTTCGATAGCGCGCCGGATGCCTTCAATGTTCCAGCAGAATAACATCCCGAGCCAGAAGCCGACGAAGGTGCCGATGGTGCCGACGCTGGCCCCGGAGATGAAAAAGATGCGTAGGATCGAGGCGCGGCTGGCCCCCATGGTGCGCAGGATAGCGATGTCGCTGCCCTTGTCCTTCACCAGCATGATCATCGACGACACGATATTGAAGGCGGCGACGATAATAATCAGCGTGAGAATCAGGAACATCACATTGCGTTCGACCTGCAACGCACTGAAAAAGCTGTGATTCGTCTGTTGCCAATCATAGACGCGCCCCTGACCCACGGCGACCGCCGCGACTTCGGCCCGGGGGCGGCGCAGCTCGTAGGGGTCCTGAATCATCAACTCCAGGTGCGAC
This sequence comes from Magnetospira thiophila, assembly GCF_054657015.1. Lineage (NCBI taxonomy): Bacteria > Pseudomonadati > Pseudomonadota > Alphaproteobacteria > Rhodospirillales > Thalassospiraceae > Magnetospira > Magnetospira thiophila. The sequence goes on along the minus strand of NZ_BAAHXF010000002.1, from coordinate 737,283 downwards.
ACCCGGTTTTCCAGTTTGAAGTATTTCTGGGCCGCAGCCAGGGGCATGAAGACGAAGCTGGAATCGTATTCGTGCATCCCCACTTCAAAGGTGCCGACGATGCGATAGGCACGCATGCGCGGCACAGTACCAAAGGCGGTCACATTGCCCTTGGGTGAGATGAGGGTGATCCGGTCGCCGGTGGCCAGTCCCATCTTGCCCGCCAATCGGCTGCCGACCAGCACCGCGTCCGGCCCCTGGAAATCATCTAGACTGCCGGTGCGGATGTTATCGACGATCATCTTGCGTTTGCGGATGTCTTCCGGCCGCATGCCCCGGACCAGCGCTCCGTTGGCCAGACCGCGCCCGGTGGCCATGACCTGGCCCTCGATCACCGGGGCGACCAGGGTGACCCCTTCGACACCGGCGATGGCCTTGGTCAATTCGTCGTAGTTGGTCAGACCCTCCGGCCCGGCTTGCACGGTCATATGCCCGTTGAGGCCGAGAATGCGCGACAGCAGTTCCTCGCGGAACCCATTCATCACCGACATGACGATGATCAGGGTCGCCACGCCGAGGGCGATGCCGAGCAGCGAGAACCAGGCGATGACCGAAATGAACCCTTCCTGCCGCCGGGCGCGCAGGTAGCGCAACGCCAGCATCCATTCGAAGGGCTTGAAGATCCGCAGGGCCTGGGGCAGGGGGGGGAGGCGCATGTCAGCCCGCCAACCGGTCAAGCACGGCATCGAGGCTCAGTTCGTCGCGTTCGCCCGTCTTGCGGCTTTTCAGTTCGACCATGCCAGTTTTGAGGCCGCGCGGGCCGACCACTAACTGCCAGGGCAGGCCGATCAGGTCCATGTCGGCGAATTTCACCCCGGCCCGTTCGCTGCGGTCGTCGTACAGCACCTCGACGCCGCGCGCCTGCAAGTCCGTATAGAGTTTGTCGCAGGCGGCATCGCAGTCGGGGTCCCCGGCTTTCATATTGATCAGGCCCACATGGAACGGGGCCACCGCTTCCGGCCAAATGATGCCGTTGTCGTCGTGGGAGGCTTCGATGATGCCGCCGACCAGCCGTGATACGCCGATGCCGTAGGAGCCCATTTCCAGGGTGATTTCCTGACCGTCCGGCCCGGTGACTTTCGCCCCCAGCTTGGCCGAGTATTTGGTGCCGAAATAGAAGATATGACCGACCTCGATGCCACGGGCGCTGACCAGGGCGGCCCCCAGTTCGGCTTCCTTGGCCTTGTCGTGTTTTTCCTCGGTGGCGGCGTATTTGCCGGTATAGGTATCCACCGCCGCTTGCATGGCCGCCGGATCGTCGTAATCCAGGTTCCCGGCGCTCCAGTCCAGATCGAGCAATTCCTGATGGACGAACACCTGACTCTCGCCGGTGTCGGCCAGGATCAGGAACTCGTGCGACAGGTCGCCGCCGATGGGGCCGGTATCGGCCTGCATGGGAATGGCGGTCAGGCCCATGCGCGCAAAAGTCCTCAAGTAAGAGATGAACATCTTGTTGTAAGCATGGCGTGCACCTTCATAAGTGAGATCGAAGGAATAGCCGTCCTTCATCAGGAATTCGCGCCCGCGCATGACTCCGAAGCGGGGACGGATTTCGTCGCGGAACTTCCATTGGATATGGAACAGATTCTTGGGCAGTTCCTTGTAGGAGCGCACATTGTTGGCGAACAGGTCAGTAATCAATTCCTCATTGGTCGGGCCATAGAGCATCTCCCGCTCGTGACGATCCTTGAAGCGCAGCATCTCCGGGCCGTAGTCGTCGTAGCGCTCGGACTTCTGCCACAGTTCGGCCGGTTGGATGGTCGGCATCAGCAGTTCCTGCGCCCCGGCGGCTTCCTGTTCCCGGCGCACGATCTGTTCGATCTTGCGCAACACCCGCAGACCCATGGGCAGCCAGGTATAGATCCCGGCGGCAGACTGGCGCACCAGACCGGCCCGCAGCATCAACCGGTGGGAGACGATTTGCGCCTCGGCAGGGTTCTCTTTCAAGGTGGGGACGAAATAGCTGGACAGGCGCATGATGGTTCTCTTTCCCGCTCGCGGACGTCATTTCTTCGGGACTTATAAGCAAGCGACGGGGGCGTGGCAATGGAGCCTTAACTTCTTTCGGCTAGGGTTGGTCTTCGGTGAGATGTCCGTGTGGAAGGAAAACTGCCATGTCCGATCAAGAATCGCCTGCCGAAAAATGGTCCCCCGGTGCCTGGACAGCGGCCCGCTGCGCCCACTGGCGGCAGTTGGAGGGGGCGGCGCGCAACCGGTTCATGGAATGGGTGCATGACGAAGGTTGGCAGGGTAAATGCCATCCGAGCCAATTGCCCGGGCGCGAAACGGTGGCGGCGTGACTCAGGTCAGGCCGTTCTCCAACAGCAGCTTGCGCATCCGCCGATCTTTCTTGATGTGCCATTCCCGGCTCAGGGCCGCGCCCCGGTCGGGCAGGGACTCGGCATAGAGCAGCACCCACTGCCGCCCGCGGGTGGAACGCGCCCCGCTGCCGTTGTTATGGCGCGCCAGACGGGCGTCGAGGTCTGTGGTCCAGCCCACGTAGCTGCGCGGTCCGCCCGGACCCTCACTTCCCAGCACGTAGACAAAACAGGACAAGGCAAACCTCCCATGAACTGGGGGGGATCTTGCCGTGTTTGGCGGGCAGATTCTACCCATCTGACAGACTGCGAAACCAATGGTTCCGTCTTTGCAGGGGGTTGGAACTGGCACGGCAGATGCTTGAAAGGGAGGTGGGGAGAATCCGACAAGGAGACCGACCATGATCACCACCGGACATATCATCACCCAAGCGGCGCGACAGAATCCGCTGTTCAATCAGGCCAGAGTCCTGAACGGCGGCTGGGGACGTCCGACCCGCAGAAGGAGCCGGATCACCAGCGGACATATCGTCACCCCGGCGGCGCGCCAGAATCCCCTGTATCACCAGGAGCGCCCCAAGCCTGCCCGAAAAATATTGAGTTGGCTGCGCGCCTGTCTGGCTTGACGAGGCCCAGCCAAGAAAAAACCCGGCGAGACGCCGGGCTGAGTTGCTCTTGAGATGTCCGCTTTATGCCCCGATTCGCGCCGACCGGCTGTGACGGTCGTCATAGGGGCGACGGAAAAGCGTTATTTAATATCCAGTGCCTCGCGGACCACGCTGTCCAGCATCCCTTCGATTTCGAGCAGGGCCTGACGTGAGGCCAGATCGCTGCCACCCAGCGGCCGCCGATAGCCCACATGCACCGTGCCGGGCGAGTCGGGCAGGGTGTAGAGAACAATCACATAGGGGCAGAATATGATGTTGCTCGGGTCCGCTTCCATGGCGGCGCGGGAATAGTTGGCGGAACAGAATTGCAGCATTTCGGCCTCGGCGTAGATCTGTTTGCTGCTGCCCATGTCGCTGCCGGTGCGTTTCAGCATATCACCGATGCGGGCCACGTAATCGACCACCAACCCCTTGTTGGTGACGGCATTAACCACGTCCTGCTTGACGTCGGCGAAGCTCCCTTCCGTGCTATAGAACTGCTGTCCGTGTCCGCCCGCCATGGCCCCGTTGGAGATCAGAAATCCCAGAGACATCAGGCTGATGGCGAAAATCATGAGGCTGCGTTGCATTGTGTCCTCCCTTTGTAAGATCAAATTTTTTAGGGCATTTCATTTATTGATGCTTTCCCCGTCGTGTCGAATCTTATACCCGAATCCGCAGGCGTTCCAGGTCAAACCCTGGGGAGTCCCTGCGTTGCCTGCTTTCATGCCCCCATTCCAAAAACGCATGGCTGGTCTGCGGTTCTGTCTCTGGACCCTTTCCAAATACCCTATAAAACACCCGACATTACTGGATCTTAAGGATCGACACTGACGCTCTTTGTCGGTTCCTGAATAGGCGTCCCGTGGTCTTGTTGGCCGGGGAACGCTGTAGGCCCGTTGTTTGTGGGGCTTGACATACATTAGTCACCTCTTATATAAGTGTGTACTAATGTATGGGATCTGATGCTAACGGGAAGAGGCAGGGGAACAATGCGACGCAGCGACGTCAGCCGCATTTTGAGTCGTGCCGCCACCATTTTCGTGGTGATGGCAGCATTGATGGGAACGGAAGGGATTACTCCTGCCGATACCGCCAGTGCGTCAATTCCGACTGGCTTGGAAACCGAACTTCATTGTCTGGCCCTGAACGTTTATTGGGAGGCCCGCTCCGAACCGCTGGAAGGTCAGTTGGCGGTGGCCGGGGTGACTCTGAACCGGGCTCGCAGCGCAGAATTTCCCAGCACCATCTGTGGTGTCGTCATGCAGGGGGTGGGGAAGCGCAATCAGTGCCAGTTCTCCTGGTGGTGTGACGGCAAGAGCGACGAACCGACTGAGGAAAATGCTTGGAAGTTGGCCAAGATGGTCGCTCGCTACGCGCTTCATGCCAATGATCAGGACCCTTCCCGCGGGGCGCTGTTCTATCACGCCAGCTACGTGCAACCGGAGTGGGTCGCCAAGCTGAAACGGGTCCGCCAGATCGGCCATCACATTTTCTATCGCGACCCGACCACCAGCAAGCTGGACAACAGCTAACCGTCCTGGCGTTAAAAAGCGGTCCCACGACCCCCTGCATATTGACCTTCGCGCTCAAGTGACTACTGTATCTTCCCTGCGTACGCCAATTCATTGAGACGAGGGATCATGGTGTCGGGCGGGGCTCCTGTCGAAGACATTCGGGAAACACGACTGGCCGATGCGCTCGGCGAGCGATATCTGTCCTATGCCCTGTCCACCATCATGTCGCGGTCGCTGCCGGATGTGCGCGACGGTTTGAAGCCGGTGCATCGGCGGCTGCTGTTCGCCATGCGTCAATTGAAGCTCGACCCCAACACCGGTTTCAAGAAATGCGCCCGCATCGTCGGCGACGTGATGGGTAAGTTCCACCCGCACGGGGATCAGGCCATTTACGATGCCATGGTGCGGCTGGCCCAGGAATTCGCCCAACGCTATCCTCTGGTCGACGGGCAGGGCAATTTCGGCAATATCGACGGCGATAACGCGGCGGCCATGCGCTATACCGAGGCTCGGCTGACCGAAGTGGCCCAGGCGCTGCTCGAAGGCATCGACGAGGACACGGTGGATTTCCGCGCCACCTACGACGGCGAGGATAGCGAACCGGTGGTGTTGCCGGCGGCCTTTCCCAATCTGCTGGCCAACGGGGCGCAAGGTATCGCGGTCGGCATGGCGACCAACGTGCCGCCGCACAATGCCGGGGAACTGTGCGACGCCTTGATTCATCTGATCAAGCATCCCAATGCGGCGATTGAGACCCTTGTCGGCATGGTGCGCGGCCCGGATTTCCCCACCGGCGGCATTCTGGTCGATGCCCCCGAGAGCATCGTCGAGGCCTATCGCACCGGGCGCGGATCGTTTCGTCTGCGCGCCCGCTGGGACGTGGAGAAGCTGCGTCTCGGGATGTATCAGATCGTCATCACCGAAATTCCCTATCAGGTGCAGAAGTCCCGCCTGATCGAGAAAATCGCCGATTTGATGACCCAGCGCAAACTGCCGTTTCTGGCCGATGTGCGCGACGAATCGACCGAGGAGGTGCGCCTCATCCTGGAGCCGCGCAACCGCTCGGTGGAGCCGGAAGCCTTGATGGAACAGATGTTCCGGCTGACCGAACTGGAAGCGCGGATCGGCTTCAACATGAACCTGCTGGACGCCGAAAACACCCCGCGGGTGATGAATCTGCGCGACGCCTTGCAGGCCTTTCTCGACCACCGTCATGTGGTGCTGGTGCGGCGCTCTACCTATCGCCTGGAGAAGATCGCCCATCGGCTGCATATCCTCGAAGGCTACCTGATTGCCTTTTTGAATCTGGATGAGGTGATCCGCATCATCCGCGAGGAAGACAAGCCGAAACAGGAGCTGATGCGGGTCTTTGAGCTGACCGATATCCAGGCCGAGGCCATTCTCAACATGCGGCTGCGTCAGCTGCACAAGCTGGAAGAGATGGAACTGCGCCGGGAACATGCGGCGCTGTCGGCAGAAAAGGCCGATCTGGAAGATCTGCTCTCGGATGAGGAGCGTCGCTGGAAACGGCTGGCCGACGAGATTGCCGAGACCCGCAAGAAATTCGGTCAGAAAACCCAGTTGGGTCGTCGGCGCACTGAAATCGGCGCGCCGCCGAGCGCCACCGTGGTACCCCTGGAGGCGATGATCGAGCGCGAGCCGATTACCCTTCTGTGTTCCGAGAAAGGCTGGATTCGGGCCATGAAGGGCCATGTGGCCGACGTCTCGGAAGTCAAATACAAGGAAGGCGACCGGGAGAAGTTCGTGCTGCGCTGCGAGACCACCGACAAGCTGCTGGTCTTCGGCACCAACGGGCGATTCTATACCATTGGCTGCGACAAACTGCCGGGCGGGCGCGGCATGGGCGAACCCATGCGGCTGATGATCGACCTGCCCAACGAGCACGATATTTCGACTCTGTTGATTCATCGGGCAGACCGGATGCTGTTGGTTGCCTCCAGTGCCGGGCGCGGCTTTCAGATCGCCGAGAACGATGTGTTGGCGCAGACCAGGTCCGGCAAGCAGATTCTCAATCTGGGCCAGGGGGAAACGGCCCGGTTCTGCCTGCCCATCGAGGGGGACTCGGTGGCGGTGGTGGGCAAGAACCGCAAGCTGCTGGTTTTTGCGCTGGAAGAGTTACCGGTGATGGCGCGCGGGCGAGGGGTGATCCTGCAAAAGTATCGCGAGGGCGGCCTGTCCGACATCAAGACCTTCACCCTGGCCGACGGGCTGACCTGGATTCAGGGGGAGCGCACCCGCACCGAAACCGACCTCACTGCCTGGCGCGGCAAACGGGCGCAGGCGGGGCGTCAGACTCCCCATGGCTTCCCGCGTAACAACCGTTTTTCGTAAACATTGTGCGCTGCAAATGAATTTACCGCGACGGCAAAGACTGGTATGAAGATGGGCTGAGACAACAGCCAACAATCGAGGTTCCCATGCGCGCCGAAGCTCTTCACCCCACGTTGCTGTCCGCTGCTTTCCCGCTCCAGCGCCAGAATGCCCTGCTGCGCGGCCTGTTCCTGGCCTTTGTCGGCAGTCTGCTGCTGACCCTGTCGGCCAAGGTTCAGGTGCCGTTCTGGCCGGTGCCCATGACCATGCAGACCTTCATGGTGCTGCTGATCGGTGCCAGCTTCGGACCGCGCCTCGGCGTGGCGACCATCGGCCTGTATCTGCTGGAAGGTGCCCTCGGCCTGCCGGTGTTTGCCGGAACGCCAGAAAAAGGCATTGGCTTGGCCTATATGACCGGTCCGACCGGGGGGTATCTGCTGGGCTTCGTGCTGTCCGCTGCAACGGTCGGTCTGTTGGCCCAACGGGGCTGGGACCGGAGCTTCCTCGGCACCCTGGCTACCATGACCATTGGCACGGCGATCATTCTGCTGTGCGGAGTCACTTGGTTGAGTTCGTTGATTGGCTTCGAAAAGGCCCTTCAATTCGGCCTGACTCCGTTCCTGCTCGGGGCCGCCGCCAAGATCGCCCTGGCCGCCGTCGTGCTGCCCGGAGCCTGGCGTCTGCTGGCCCGCCTGCGCAGTTAACCGATTGCACATTCTGAAAAAGCCCGGCCTAGTGCCGGGCTTTTTTACGGCTATCCGAAGACCACTTTCGGCAGCCAGGTGGCCAGTTGCGGGAACAGGGCAAGCAGGGCGAGGCCGAGGATCTGGATCAGCACGAAGGGCAGCACGCCGCGATAGATGTGCATGGTCGTCACTTCCGGCGGGGCGACGCCGCGCAAATAGAACAGGGCGAAACCGAACGGCGGGGTGAGAAACGAGGTTTGCAGGTTCATCGCCATCATCACCCCGAGCCATACCGGATCGACGTTCATTTTCAGCAGGATCGGCGCGACGATGGGCACGACGACGAAAATGATCTCAATAAAGTCGAGGAAGAAGCCAAGAAAGAACATCACCAGCATCACCAGCAGCACCGCCCCGAAGGTCCCGCCGGGCAGGCTGGCCAGGAAGTCATGCACCATGTCATCGCCGTGAAAGCCGCGAAAAACCAGGGAAAACAGGGCGGCGCCGATGAGGATGACGAACACCATGGCAGTGATATCCAGGGTCGCCCGCATGACCTCCAGCAGGATGCCGGAGCGATGCACCCGCAGCAGACAGACGCCAGTGCCGTAAGTCACCGCGACCGCGGCGACGATGGCCGCGACGATGGCCAACTGGTCGCCGATGTCAATGATATCGCGTGCCACCCGCAGATCGGTGGTGAGGGACAGCACATACATCAGCGCCAGCGCCAGCACGGCCATCACCACCGGCCAGTTGCTGGTATTTTCCTGCCGCGCCCCGGCCAGCAGCAGCGCGCCGATACTGCCCACGGCGGCGGCCTCGGTGGGGGTCGCCACGCCTGCCAGGATGGAGCCCAGGACGGCGACGATCAAAATGATGGGCGGCAGCAGGGCACTGGCGATAAGGCGGAACATCTGGCCGTAGCTGATATCGCCCAGTTCCTCGATGGGAATGGCCGGCGAGCTTTCCGGTTTCCGCCAGGCCATGTAAATCTGATAGAGGATATAGAGCCCGACCAGCGACAGGCCGGGCAACAGGGCTCCGGCAAACAGATCGCCCACCGACACCGGCTCCGGTGAGTAATTGCCGAGGGTGCGTTGGGCGTCCTGATAGGCGTTTGAAATCTGATCGCCGAGTAGAATCAGGACGATGGATGGCGGAATGATCTGACCCAGGGTGCCTGCCGCTGAAATGGCACCACAGGCCAGTTTGGGGTCATAGCCCCGGCGCAGCATGGTCGGCAGGGACAGCAGGCCCATGGTGACCACGGTCGCCCCGACGATGCCGGTGGAGGCGGCCAGCAAGGCCCCGACGATAATCACCGAAATGCCCAGTCCGCCGCGCAACGGGCCGAACAGCCGCCCCATGGAATCGAGCAGTTCCTCGGCCACCTTCGAGCGTTCAAGCATGACGCCCATGAACACGAACAGCGGCACCGCGATCAGAACCTCGTTGGTCATATTGCCGAAGATCCGCTGCGGCATGAAAGACAGAAAGGAGAAATCCAGCTCGCCCACCCCGGCCCCGAGAGCAGCGAAAATCAGCGCCACGCCGGACAGGGTAAAAGCCACCGGAAAGCCGCCGAGCAGCAACCCGAAGGTGACCAGGAACATCAGCGCCGCGAGGACTTCATTCAGCGCCATAATCGTCCGTCCGCAGGGTGACCAGGGCGCGCAGGACCACCGAGATCCCTTGCAGGATCATCAGGGCCGCGAAGACCAGAATCACGGTTTTTAAGATATAGACCGCCTGGATGCCGCTGGTTTCCTTGGAGCCTTCCCAGACCATCCAGGAATCCACCGCATAGCCCCAGGAGGCCCAGAGAATGAGGCTGCAAACGGGAATCAGCAGAAATATCGTGCCCAGCAGATTGGACCAGGCCTTGAAGCGCTCCGAGGCCCCCCGGTAGAACACATCGACCCGCACATGGCCGTCCCGCAACAGGGTATAGGCGGCACCGGTCATGAACATGATGGCGTGCATGTAGATGATGGATTCCTGCATCCAGATGAAACCCAGGCCGAAAATATAGCGCAGCAGCACGACGACGAACTGCACCAGCACCATGAACAGGGTCAGCCAGGCCACCGTATGTCCGATGGCACGATTACAACGGTCGATCAGATCGGCGAGGGCATGCACCCGAGGGAACTCCTGGGAACGGGAATATACCCGGGGAAAGGCACCCCTTTCCCCGGAAAGACTTAAAAGCGGTCCTTACATGGCCCGGACGCGGCCATAGGGGCCTTCGCCGATGCCGTACCAGGCATTGGCTTTCTCGCGGTAGGCCTTGAAGCTCTGATAGACCTTGCCGGTCGTCTCGTCGGCGGCGGCCACCTCGGCCAAAACTTCCTCGGAGGCCTTGCGGACTTCCATCATGACCTCGTCGGAGAAGCTCTTCAGCACCACCCCATGTTCGTCGATCAGGGTGCGCAAGGCGTCGCCGTTACGGGCGTTGAACTCGGCGAACATGTTGTTGGCCTCGGCCATCATGGCGGCCTCGACGATCGCCTTGTGTTCGGTCGACAGGCTGTCCCAGACCCCCTTGTTCATGCCCGCAGAGAGTACGGTGCCCGGCTCGTGGAAGCCCGGGCTGTAGTAGAACTTGGCCACCTTGTAGAAGCCGAAGGCGAGGTCGTTCCACGGGCCAACCCATTCGGTGGCGTCGATGGCCCCCGATTGCAGGGACGGGAAAATCTCGCCGCCGGGCAGGGAGACCGCTGCCGCGCCAAGCTTGCGCAGCACTTCGCCGCCGAGACCGGGCATGCGGATTTTGAGGCCCTTGTAGTCCTCGACCGAATTGATTTCCTTGTTGAACCAACCGCCCATCTGGACGCCGGTATTGCCGGCGATGAACGGCTTGATGTTGAAGGGGGCGGACAGATCGTCCCACAGTTCCTGACCCCCGGCCTGATAGATCCAGCCACTCATTTCGTTGGCCATCAGGCCGAACGGCACTGCGGCGAAGAAGTTGAAGGCCTTGGACTTGCCCTGCCAGTAATATTCCGCCCCATGGTACATGTCGGCTTGACCGCCCGAGACCGCATCGAAGGAATCAAAGGCCTTGACCAGTTCTCCAGCGGCAAACAGCTTGACCGTCAGTTCCCCGCCGGTCATGGCGGTGATGCGGTCGGCGAGACGCTGCGCGCCGGTGCCCAGGCCGGGGAAATTCTTCGGCCAAGTGGTGACCATCTTCAGTTCGCGCTTCTGCTTCATGACCGCCGGGGCGGCTACCGGTTTTTTCTCTTCGGTTTTCTGTTCGCAGGCACTCAGGGCAAGGGCCCCGGCCCCCACGGCCAAACCGGTGGCGGCACCGGTGATGAATTCACGACGTTTCATGATTAACAACCTCCCAGCAACTGGATTTCAAAAACCCTCTCAGGGGCGGACGACGTTTGTTTTGTGTCGAAATTTTGCCAACACAATCAAACTTGTGCCTTGAGGATATCCGCAGCGGAGGGGAGTCGCAACCGAAAGCCGACGTCTATAGCAGACCGGTTTCCTCAATCCGCTGCCAGCCCTCGCCATACAGGGCTTCAAGCGGGCGGAAATTGGTCTTGTAGGCCATCTTGCGGGTCTCGGCGATCCAGTAGCCGAGATAGATATAAGGCCGCCCGGCAAAGCGGGCCTGCTCGATCAGCCACAACACCATATAGGTGCCCAGGCTGCGGCGTTCTTCCCCTTCGGCAAAGAAGCTGTAAACGGCGGAAAAGCCGTCGCCCATGTGATCGGTCAGGCATACCGCGACCAGACGATCATCTTCCGGGCGACGAAACTCGGCAATGAAGGTGTCGATGGGGCTGTCCTCGACCATCATCCGATAGTCGCGAAAGCTCATCCCCGCCATGTCGCCCTCGCTGTGACGGAGTTTCTGGTAGGCTGAAAACAGTCCGAACTGTTGCAGGGTGCCCTTGGCGGGCAGGATTTCCACATTCAAATCCCTATTGATCCGGATCAGCCGTCGCTGGGTCCGTGACGGCGTGAAATCGGCGACGACGATGCGGACCGGGACGCAGGCGCGGCAGGTGGGGCAGATCGGCGCATAGGCGATATTATGGCTGCGTCGGAATCCGGCCCGGGACAGGGCGTCGTGGAGAATAACGGACCGTTGGCCGGACAATTCGGTCACCAGTCGCCGCTCCATGCGCTCGGGCAGGTAAGGGCAAGGTAACGGTGCCGTGGTGTAAAAGAACTCCGGCCGATGATAGACGTTCTGTTTCATGCTGTTGTCAGAATACTCTGCGCCGGAACTTCTTTCAATCGGGGCCTTTATAGGTAACTGCGGCATAGTCGATCTTGTTGACGATCACCGAACCGGAGAGATAGTCGTGCAGACAGCGCCGCCGATCATTGAACAGCCCGATGACCAGGATCAGGGTCGATGTGGCGGCAATGGAACCGTAAAACAACAGGGTCTGAATGGCCGCCTGGAGGTAGTCGGGACGGCCGCCGTCCCAGCGCCGGACTTCGATTCCCAGGGCACGCATGCCAAGGGTGGCCGAGCGTTCGCCGCCGATCATCAGGGTATGATAGATCAGCGGAATCAGTATCAGGATGGCAAACAGGGGGGACAGCAGGCCGAAGGTGCCGACGGTGGCAAACAATGAAATCACCCAGCCGCCGACCATCAGGCCGACGATGATAGCCCCATCCAGAAAGAAGGCCAGCAGCCGCTTGAACACAATGCCGTCGTAGAAATCCGGATACTTGAGCGGGTCGGGGGCCTGATCGGACCAGCGCGGGTCGGCGCCTTCGAGGCTGGGGAGGGTGGTGGTCATGGTCTGTCCCATTCCAAGTGAGCTTTCCATGGATATATCATGCTTCGAGCGGATTTCCATGGCACAGGGCCGGGCGAGCCGCCTTGACGCGACGGAATCCATATCGCAATGTGCGACGGTCAGGCCAAGGAGCAAACGCATGGACCCGCGGACCTTCCGCAATACCCTCGGGCATTTCGCCACCGGAATTACTGTGGTGACGGCCAAAACCGCCAATGGAACCCCCGTCGGCGTGACCGTCAATGCCTTCAGTTCGTTGTCCCTGGATCCGCCTCTGGTGTTGATCTGTCTGGCCGACAAAACCGCTGACCTGGAGACCTTTCTGGCCGGAGGACCCTTCAACATCAGTATCCTGCGCGACGATCAGGCGGAAATTTCCACCCTGTTCGCCAAGCGGGACCGGGACAAGTTCGAGACCACGTCCTGGACCGAAGCGCCCAACGGCGTGCCGGTGATCGACGGCTGTCTGGCCCATCTGCAATGCCGCATGGTCAGTCACCAGAGCGGCGGTGACCATGTCATTGTCATCGGTCAGGTGGAGGAGACCAGCTACGATCCGGCCGGTCAGCCGCTGCTGTATTTTCGCGCCGGTTACGAACAGTTGGCCTGATTATTCCTCCACCGCATGGGACGCCGGCAGGACCATGGTCGCAGCCACCGCATCCACCGAGGTGTTGGCCAGTTGCCGCGCCGGGCAACCGGCCTCGCGCAGCTTTGCCAATAGGATGCCCGTGTGATCCGGTCCCCGGGTTTCCACCACCACATCCAGTTCCGTGGCCTTGACCGGCACGTCGTGGAACAGCCGTTGGTGCTGGATTTCGATGATGTTTCCCCCTGAATCCCCAATGGCCCGGGCCACCTCGGCCAGTTGCCCCGGGCGGTCGGGAATGCTGATCCGCAGCCGCACCAGCCGTCCGGTGCGGGCCAGTCCGCGCATGAGAATAGAGGCCAGCAGGCGGGAATCGATGTTGCCGCCGGAAATCACCAAGCCGCAACAGAGCCCCTTGAACTGCTCCTTGTATTTGATCAGGGCGGCCAGGGGCGCGGCTCCGGCCCCTTCGGCGACGGTTTTTTCCACTTCAAGAAGGAGCTGCACGGCGCTTTCCATCTCGGCCTCGCCCACGATCAGGATGTCATCGACCCACTGCCGGGCGATTTCGAGGGTCCGTTTGCCTGGAGTCTTGACGGCGATTCCCTCGGCGATGGTGGCACCGCCCTCCGCCGGGGCGCCGCCTTTGAGCGCCGCGTGCATGGAGGGATAGAACGAGGCTTCGACACCGATGATGCGGATGTTCGGTCGCAACGCCTTGGCGGCAATGGCGATGCCCGCGATCAGTCCGCCGCCGCCCACCGGCACGAGGATCACGTCCAATTCCGGCTGGTCATGGAGCATTTCCAGGGCGATGGTGCCCTGTCCGGCGATCACCGCCTCGTCGTCGAACGGATGCACGAAGACCAGATTTTCCGCCTCGGCCATTTGTTCCGCATGGGCCGTGGTCTGGTTCAGGGTGTCCCCGTGCAGGACCACGCGCGCCCCCAGCACTTCAGTCTGGGCCACTTTGACGAAAGGGGTGTCGCGGGGCATGACGATGGTCGCCGGAATGCCCATGAGCTTGGCATGGCGGGCGACGCCCTGAGCATGGTTGCCCGCCGACATGGCAATGACGCCCCTGGCCCGTTGCTCTTCGGTCAGGCTGGTCAGTTTGACCAGCGCCCCGCGCTCCTTGAACGACGCCGTATATTGCAGATTTTCCAGTTTCAGGAACACATTGGCACCGCTTATGTTGGACAACAGCTGCGAATCGACCAGCGGGGTGCGGACGATTTTTCCACTCAGGGTCCGGGCGGCGGCTTGAATGCGGGAGATGTTGAGGGTCACGGGGAATAATCCAGATCTCGTTTCAAGGGGGGCATATTCTGTACATCTTGCAGGGCTTGTTCTAGACTTTAGTCGCAATAAAAAGGCCGGACCAACAACAATAGCCACCGGGGACGTTTGGGAATGGAAGATTTCGCCGACCGTGACGGCAGTGATGTCGAGGCTTCGTTGCGGCATCTGGCGCGCGGAGAGTACCGTCTGGTTCCGTCCGGCAACACCCCGTTCGAGAGGGAAATCCATCACCTGTCCTCGGTCCTGCATGATCGGGCCCAAAGTACCCTGAGAGGGCTTGTTGATGTCTCCGTGGAATGCGGAGATTCCATGATTTCCCTGGCCGAGATGTACCGGGACATGCGCGAGGTGAGCAATCGGGCGCAGGGGATCGCCGCCGCCGCCGAGGAAATGGTCGCTTCCGTTTCAGACATTGCCCATACCTCTGAAGCGGCGGCCCTTGATGCCGCCTCCGTCCGCGAAACTGCCGCCCAGGGCATGAGTGCGGCTCAGCGGGCGGTGGAGACCATGCATAATATTGCCGATGCGGTGGAAGATGCGGCCCGGCAGGTGGATACGCTGGCCCGCGCTTCCGAGGAAATCGGCGATATCGTCCAATCCATTGAAGCCATCGCCAAACAAACCAATCTGTTGGCGCTCAATGCGACCATCGAGGCGGCGCGGGCCGGTGAGGCGGGCAAGGGGTTTGCCGTGGTGGCGGGCGAAGTCAAGAACCTCGCCAATCAAACGGCCCGGGCGACCGACAATATCCGCAGCCGAATCGGAACCCTGCGCGACGAAATGTCCTCCATCGTCAGCTTCATGAAGCAAGGGGCGCAGGCGGTACAGGAGGGGGAAAAGGTCATTCTGGCCACCGGCGACGAAATGCGCAGCATCAGCGACCAAATCGACGGGGTGAATGCGAAAATGCAGGACATTGCCTCGATTCTGCATCAACAACGGGAGGCCTCAAGCGAAGTCTCCGGCGGAATCAACGTGATTGCCGACATGTCGGGGCGCAACACCGGCGAGATCACCAAATTGGTCGGGCTGCTCGACCAGACCAACGACATGCTGTGCGGTCATGTGGCGGCATTTGCCGTGCAGGATATTGATTTCAAGGTGGTTGATCTGGCCCGTTCCGACCATGTGGCCTTCAAGCGCCGAATCATGGATGCGCTGATCGGTCGAATCACCTTGCCGCCGGATTCCCTGGAGGATCATCATCATTGCCGGTTCGGAGCGTGGTATTATGAAGTCACCGATCCGCACATCATGCGGGATCTTGCGTTTCAGGAGCTGGAAATTCCCCATGAGGCGGTGCATCGTTTCGGAGCGCAGTCTCTGGAATTTCTCCAGCAAGGGAACCTGGACGACGCCCTGATTGCGGCGCACAAAATGTTGGAATCCTCGGCTGTGGTGCTGGGTCTGCTGGACCGCTTGGCCGAAAATCTCAGTCGAAGAAAAATATAAAAATATATTATTTTCAATTGAGTGAATATATTATTTGATGTCATATATGAGGTTTGTGAGCCGTGGTGAAACAGAATTCCGAAGGTCGCAGCAACGAGATCGTGCCGGTCACCGGGAGCCGGGAGGTTCAGGTCACGCGGAACGAGGTCAATGAATTCGTCACC
This sequence comes from Magnetospira thiophila, assembly GCF_054657015.1. Taxonomy (NCBI): domain Bacteria; kingdom Pseudomonadati; phylum Pseudomonadota; class Alphaproteobacteria; order Rhodospirillales; family Thalassospiraceae; genus Magnetospira; species Magnetospira thiophila. The sequence continues at coordinate 721,457 of NZ_BAAHXF010000002.1, read as the reverse complement.
TTCTTCATCGGCAAGCAGATGTTCGGCGTGTCGGTCTTTCGCGTGCAGGATATTCTGCATCCGGAAAACATCGCCCGCATTCCCCTGGCGCCGAAAGAGATCGCCGGGGTGATCAATCTGCGTGGACGAATCGTGACAGTGATTGATGTGCGGGCCCGCCTCGGGCTGCCGCCATTGCCTTCGGAGAACGGCGGGACGTCCATGGCGGTGACTGTGGAAGACGGCCCGGATCTGTACAGCCTGCTGGTCGACCGGGTCGGCGATGTCATCAGTCTGCCGGTGGATCGATTCGAACAGAATCCAAGCACCCTGGACAAGGTCTGGCGGACCTATTCAGAAGGTATCTACCGACTGGACGGCCAGTTGATGGTGGTCCTCAATGTGGATGGATTCCTCAACATCGGTCCTGGTGACGGCCTGCGCCGGACCGGATAGCCCATTCTATTTCCCCATCATTTTGTTCAATACGGGGGGCAGGATCAATTCCAGTGCCAGACCCATTTCGCCGCCGGGAATAACCAGGGTGTTGCGGCGCGACATTTTGGCATTGGGGATTTCGTTCAAGAGATGGGGAAAATCCACCGGCACCAGGGGGTCCTTGGGGTCGCGGAATCGAATCACCACTAGGCACTCGGAGTCGCTGGGGACATCGCGGGCGATGAACGGGTCTGATGTATCGACCACGGCAACCTTCTGAAAATTGATATGGCTGTGGTGGAATTGCGGCACGATGTAGTGAATGTAGTCATTCATCCGCCCGAGAATGGTGCTCATGACTTCCTCGGAAGAATAGCCCCGCTGGCTGATGTCCCGATGCAGTTTCTGGGTCCATTCCAGATTGATCACCGGAACCACGCCGATTTTCAGGTCCACATGCCGCCCCACGTCCACATCGGCGGTTTTGACGGCACCGTGCAGTCCCTCATAAATCAAGAAGTCCGAATTTTCCGGCAAATCCTCCCACGGGGTGAACTGTCCAGGAGCACAGTCGGCCTTGCAGTAGGCATCCACATCCTCTTGGGAATGCAGGTAATGACGATGTTGGCCGGTGCCGGTCTTTCCGTAGCGCTCGAACATGGCTTCGAGTTCGGGCCACAGGTTGGCCTCGGGGCCGAAATGGGTCAGCAGCGGCTCGCCATTGTGCACCGCCTTGTCCTGCGCAGCCTTCATTTCCGCCCGGTTATAGCGGTGAAAGCTTTCCCCATCGACGAACGCCGGGTTGAATTCCAGTCGCTGGCAGACCTTGCGAAAAGCGTCTCGGACAACACCACGACCGGCGCCAGAAGCCCCGGTAACGGCCACGATGGGATGGGTTTTGGACATTGTTTCCCCCTGGAAAGATCAAGAATTCACGGGATCATTTTTCGATCCCCGCACCGCCCCGATTGCCAGGGTCGAGCCGACAGTATATTAGAAACAGAAAATATTGCGAGAGGGAACGGATTCGCCCCTGTGCGAATCCCTTGCCGAGGGAGTTGACTACGGAGTTGAACGCTCGGTGGTGGGCTCGGTCCAACAAGGCTATCAATGGAGGAACACAACATGAGCGTCAAAATCGCGCCCAGCATTCTGTCCGCCGATTTTTCCCGTCTCGGGGAAGAAGTCAAAGCCATCGATGACGGCGGCTGCGACTATATCCATATCGACGTGATGGATGGTCATTTCGTGCCCAACCTGACCTTTGGCCCGCCGATCATCAAGTGCATCCGGTCCTGGACCAAATTGCCGTTCGACGTGCATCTGATGATCAATCCGGCGCAGCCTTTCTTGAAGGATTACGCGGATGCCGGTGCCGACATCATCACTGTCCATGCCGAGGCCGATCCGCATATCGACCGCAGCCTGCAATATATCCGTTCCCTGGGCAAGAAGGCCGGTCTGTCGCTGAATCCGGCGACGCCTGAAGGCATTCTCGAATATGTCCTGGACAAGCTGGACCTGATCCTGGTGATGTCCGTGAACCCCGGTTTCGGCGGCCAGAGCTTCATCGAGGCGCAGCTGGAAAAGATCGCCCGCATCCGCAAGATGATCGGCGACCGGCCGATTGAGCTGGAAGTGGACGGCGGCGTCAGCCCGGCGACGGCCAAGTCCGTGGTCGATGCGGGAGCCAATGTGCTGGTCGCGGGGAGCGCCGTGTACAAGGGCGAGGGCATGGCCGCCTACAAGGCCAACATGGATGCCATTCGGGCTGCCGTCGCGGGCTGATTCCCTGCTCGAAGAATTTAACGCCGGGTTCCTATGAGCCCGGCGTTTGCTTTTCTGAATGCCCAGATGGAGTTGCCTGAGAAAAAAAATTCCGCCACACTCTCCCCAAGAAGGAACAATAAAGTGACGAGGAGGGGGAGTTGGCAAAGGCAAAGAAGCCTTCGGTTTCCGCGTCTTCTGCGGATTCTGTCACGGATGAGGATGTGCTGTCCGGCCAGGAATCGGAACATTCACCAGTCCATCGACGGAGCTTGATCGGCGAGTTGTTCCACTACGCCAAGGACGGCATTGTCGTTCTGTTTCAGCTCATATGGGCCGTGCTCAAGGGCATCATGTTGATTCCGATCGGTATCTTCGGGATGCACCGGGAAGCCTATCGCTCCCTGTTCGGGGGTGCCTCCGGGACACCTGAACTGTCCGCCGTCGCCAAGCGCGCCCAGCGCTTGCAACAGGCAAAATCATTCCGCGTTTTCTGGGAAAAACGTTGGTTTATCATTGCGATGGCGGTTGGCGTGGTGCTGCTGTCCATTCCGACCCCCGAGGGTCTGACCACGGCCGGAATGGCGGTGCTGACCATGTCCGTGGTGGCGACGATATTATTTGTCACCGAGCCGGTGCCGTTGCCGACGGTCGCCTTGTTGATCATCGTCGCTCAGGTTTTGTTGCTGGGGCTGGATTCATCTGATGTGGCACGCAGCCTGATGAAGGATTCGGTGCTGTTTATCATGGGGTCGCTGATGCTGGCGGTGGCCGTGGTTAAACAGAAACTGGACAAGCGCATCGCCTTTTTCATCGTCAAGATGACCGGCACCAAGACCTCGCGCATTGCCTTTGGCATCACCGCCGTGTCCGGGCTGCTGGCGTCTTTCATCGGTGAGCATACGGTGGCGGCCATGATGCTGCCGGTGGGGATCACCCTGATCACCCTGACTTCGAATGATCCCAAGAAAGTGCGCAACCTGGCCGCCGTTCTGCTGTTCTCCATTTCCTACGGATGTTCGGTGGCCGGGATCGGCACCCCTTCAGGCGGAGCGCGAAACGCTATCATGATCGGCTACTGGAAGGACTTTTTCTACGATCCGACCAATCCGGAAACCTTCAAATATCTCATCGACTATGTGAAGTGGATGACCTTCGCCTATCCCATGTTCCTCCTGCAAATTCCCTTCGTGACCCTGATTTTGCTGCTTACGTTCAAGCCTGAGTACCGGGATTTGTCCCGAGCGGTGGTCAAATTGCGGGCACAGATCGAGGAACAGGGGCCGATGAAGGGGGCCGACTTCGTCTCCATTTTCCTGTTTACGCTGATCCTGCTGGGCTGGATTACCATTTCCGGCCAGATCGGCATGGGAACGGTGGCTGTGCTGGGAGCCGCCATGTTCCTGGTGGCTGGTCTGGTGAAATGGGAGGATGTCAATTCGGGCGTCAACTGGGGGGTGGTGCTGCTCTATGCGGCAGCCATTTCCCTGGGCGTCCAGATGAAGGACACTGGGGCGGCCAAATGGATTGCCGACAGTTTTCTGGCCATGCTGGAACCCATCGGAGCGGACAAGGGCTATGGCCTGTGGGCGGCGGTCTCTGTTCTGACCACTGGCGTGACCAACACCATGTCCAATGGGGCCGCCGTGGCGGTGCTCGGGCCAATCGTGCTCAATTTAGCCACGGCGGCCGGTGAAAGTCCGATCATCATCGGATTCATTACTGCCGTGTCTTCGGCTTTTGCCTATCTGACAGTGGTCGGAACGCCGGCCTGCACGATCGTCTATGCCTCCGGTTATCTCAAAACCACGGACTTTCTGACAGTGGGTTGGAAAATGGCCCTTATGTCGACCGTTATCATGTTGCTGGCCGCAGCAGTCTATTGGCCGATGCTCGGTGTATAACGCCACTCAAAGGGGTGAACGCATGTTGGAAATAGGAACTGTTGACCACGATCGGTTTCGCATTCTCGTTTGCATCGACGGCTCCGAGGAATCCTATCGCGGCCTCCGCTATGCCGCCAAGCTGGGCTCCGGCATTGATGCGGACATCTGCCTGCTCTATGTCCGGGCCATTGATCAGGGGCTGCGCTCCGGCGGTTTGCAGGTGCGTGTGGCGCGCGAGAACATGCTCGACTGGGGCTTGGAATTGCCCGGTATCAATTATCTCAAAGAGGGTATCAACGTTCTGGCCGAGTTGGGAGTCATGGGCGAAGGCTGGACCAGCGAATCTTTCCATACGGATGTGGAGGGGGACCCGCTCGGCGACAACAAAATCGTCTACCGCAATGCGGGTGACAAAAAAATCATCCTCAAGCTCAAGACCGCCGACAACATTGCCCATGGCATCCTGGATCAATGGGAAATCGGGGAGTACGACCTCATCATCCTCGGGGCGTCCGAACGCTGGCGCGGCGGTCGTCTGGCCAGTTTCTGGGACCCGGAAGTGGCGGAGCATGTGGCGACCAAGGCTCCTTGTTCCGTGTTGGTGGCACGCGGATTGACCGAAGGTCACGGCCATCTGATCTGTACTGATGGCTCCGATATTTCCATCGAGGCGGTGAAGCAGGATGCCCTGCTGGCCAGCCGCTGCGATTGCCCGATTACCCTCATGTCGGTCGCCACCACCGCCGAGGGCGAGGCGGCGTCTCAGGAGGCGGTGGCCAAGGCCAAGGCGGTGCTCAAGGAGATGAAGGTCAAAGTGGTGGAGACCATCGTCAAGGTCGGCGATCCGGTGGAACAGATCATCGAAACCGGCCCGGACTATTCGCTGATTGTGGTTTCGGAGAGCGAGAAATCCGGACTGGAGCGGCTGATCAAGGGCTCCGTGGCCTACAAGATCATGCAGAAGGCCTACAATTCAGTCCTGGTGGTTCGCTGACCGAGCCTAATCGCCACAGATTTCCGGATCGCAAGAGGTGTTCTTGCCGAACAGGGAGTAGAGCGTCTCGATCACCGCCTTGGGGGCCGGTCCGGCCAGGGAATAGAAGATTGACTGGGCTTCGCGGCGGGTTTTGACAAGGTCATTCTGCCGCAGCACGGCTAGGTGCTGGGACAGGGCCGATTGGCTGAGTCCGATGACGTCTTCCAGTTGGCTGACCGTTCGTTCTCCATGCACCAACTGACACAGAATAAGCAGCCGCCGTTCGTTGCTCATGGCCTTCAGCAGCCCACTGGCAATTCGGGCATTGTTTTCGAGATCCTCAAGAACCACTGCCAATGTCCGTTCCCTCCCTGAAGCGGCGTCGCCGCAGCACACCGTCGCGCTGTGATGACAGCAACGTATATGAGGGAGCTATTATATTAGAGGGCGCTGAATAATCAATTCGTGATTCACACAATTTTTGAATGGATTCAGGGTGAGGCGATTTATTGCAGCTCAGCAAAGGCGGAAAACGGCTGTGAAGGTCCGCGAAGAGCGTCTATGGGGGCGAAGTCGTCGGTCAGAACGATGGTCTCGGCGGCGGCGATTCGGGGGTGCAGGTCGGTTTTCGGCCAGCGGACCCAGCCGCTTTCCATCGCCAGGGAAAGGGACGGCGCGGTCTGCCCGGCAATCAGGACATAGGGCTGCACGAAAGGAGACCCCGCCCGGTCGCGACGCATCCATAGATCAACCTCGGGAAACGTGGTTTCCAGGGTCTTGAACAGATGAAACAACAAACGGGGCGTATCGCCGTTGTCCACCACGGGCAGCATGTAAATGCCATCATGGGTCATCCGGGCGGCGAGTTGGTCGTGAAACTCCTGGGTCATCATCGTGCTCGGCAACGTACGACTGCCGACAATCAGGTCGATCCCGCCCACATCGGGCAGGCTCTCGACCAATCGCCGTCCGTCCCGGTGATCCAGCTGAATGGCTGGCGAGGGGCGAAAATTCAGACGCACGGCCGCCATTCGCGACACCACGGGGGTGGGGTCGGAAACCAGGAACATCCCCGGCGGAATGCGCCCAAAGTAGCGCTGCACCCAGGCATGGGGCAGGGGGGATGCGCCGCCATTGAGGATCAGGCTGCGGGGGGGGCGCTCCGCACCGAAATATAATCCTGCGTAGGTGTCAATGAATTGATCGGTCGGGGCCAAAAGGTGCGCGACATTTTCCCGGTCCACGAGGCCCAGGGATTGGTTATCCAGAAGCAGCCGTTTGGCCTCGGGCAGGGTGCGGATGTCGAGGCAGCCGTCGCGGGTCTCGGCGTCGCAATGGGGAAAGCCTTCCCAGGATGCGGGCAGGGCATATCCACCCAGGGTCAGCCCCACCAGGAGCAATGCCCGCCGGGGGGCGGCCAGGGCCAATCCCAAGGCAAGCACGCCAAAAAGCACGGCAAGGGCGATGAAGGTGCCGGAGGTGCCCAGGTGATCGATAAACAGGAACTCGGACAACATCAGGCCCACCGGTACCCCCCAGGCCGCCCGGAGAAGGGGGCGCCTTGCTCCGGTCAGCACGGCCAGGGCGAGACTGCTTTTGCCGAGCAGCCAGAACAGCGGTCCGAACAAGGCACCACCGAGGACCAGGCTGTGCAGCGCCGTGATATCGGCCACCCTGCGCAGGGCGAAGAGGACGTGGGGAAATCCATGGGGCAGGGCGAGCAACCACAGACAGGACAGGGCCAGCCCCCAGGCACTGCGCCATTGCCAAACTTTGGGCTGCGGCGTGGAGCCCGGACGACCGGAAATGCCGAAGATGAACCCCGCCAGAGCCACCGCCAGGACCGGGGTCCAGACGGCAGTGGATGAGCCGAGCGTGGGGGCCACAAGTCGACCTGAAAAAGCCAGCAAAACCGTCTCGCCCGCCACGACCAGCAGGAGAACAATCCCGTAGAGCAGACGCAGGCCCATGGAGCCTCCTCAAAAACCCGTGAATTCATTGTTCGCACGGCGCGGAATGGATTACAGCCCGGAAAACATGGTGTAGGATATCACCGAAGAACACAACCAACCCGGCGGTGGTCGACTGAAATAACGAGGTTCATGATGCTGAAAACCGTATTGGGTGGGCTGATTCTCGCCTTTTCCCTGCTGCTCACATGCCCCGTTCAGGCGCGCATGGACACGGAAATGGCGGACCCGCCGCCGTCCATGGATGAACCGCGGAAAGTTTTGCTGGGACTCAATACCAAGGACCCGCAGGCGGTCAATAATCTGCTCTATAACGCGGTGAATGTGCAGAAATTCTATGGCATGGACAATGTGCAAATCGTCGTGGTCGCCTGGGGGGCCGGGGTGCGCGCCCTGTTGAAGGAAAGCTCGCCGGTGGCCGAACGGGTTTCCAGCCTGCAACAGTATGGAGTCACCTTTTTGGCCTGTGGCAATACCCTAGATACCCTGCACAAAAGCCAAGCGGACTTGTTGGATGATGTCGAGGTGGTGCAGGCCGGCATCCCGGAAGTGGTTGAGCGCCGTCTGAACGGCTGGATCGACATCATTCCTTGAACATATCAAATAATGCCCATTGGGCGATGAAACGGGAGACTTGACTTCATGATGAAAAAAATGCTCTTTGTGGGAATGTTCTTCGCGACCTTGATGATCGGACCGGTCAACGGGGCTCAGGCTCTGGAAGAGAATCTCTTGCCCCTGGCCCCGATGGGCGACGATGGGCTCTACAAGCAGTCCTGGATGCCCGAAACCTTCCTTGATCTGAAAGAGGATTTCATCGACGCGACCAACAAGGGCAAGATGCTGGCCCTGATATGGGAACAGAAAGGCTGTCCCTATTGCAAGGAAACCCATTTGGTCAATTTCCGTCATCCCGACATGGTCAACTACATCAAGGAGAACTTCGTGGTGCTCCAGATGAACATGTGGGGCGACCGTGAAGTGACCGACTTCGACGGCGAGGTGATCAGCGAAAAGGAATATGCCCAGAAGTACGGCATTTTGTTCACCCCGACCATTCAGTTCTTCCCGGCCACCCGCGAGGAAATGGAGGGCAAGAGTGGCCCGGCGATGGAGGCCTTCCGGCTGCCCGGCTATTTCAAGAATTTTCATCTCAAGAGCGCCTTCATGTTCGTCAAGACCGGGCGCTACAAGGAGCAGAATTTCCAGCGTTATATTCTGGAGCGTTCGGCGGAAAACAGCGGCGCGAGCCCACAATAAGACACGTTGCCCGGGGATCGCGAAAGAGGAACGAGACACCATGTCCAAGCGGGCCATTCTATTGGGCGGCGGCGGTCACGGAGTCAGTCTGGCCGATGCCGTGCTGTGTGAAGGCTACACACTCGACGGCGTGTTGGACAGGGAACTGGTGATTGGCAGCGAAATCCTGCCCGGCCTGAAGGTGATCGGTGGCGACGACCGACTGGTCGAATTGCATCGCGACGGCGTGCGGTATGCCTTCATCGGCGTCGGCGGGGCGACCGACAATCGGTTGCGGAAACATCTGTATGAAGCCGCTGTCGCGGCGGGTTATGAATTGCCTGCGGTGATTCACCCGGATTCTTCGGTCGGGCCGGGCTGTCTGCTCGGTCCGGCTGTCCAGATTCTGGCCGGCTCGTCCGTCGGGTCGCGCTGCTTGATCGGGGCCAATGCCATTGTCAACCAGGGGGCCGTCGTCTGCCATGATTGCGTGATCGGGGATCATGCCCATATCGCGCCCGGCAGCACTTTGGGCGGCTCGGTGCACATCGGCCGAGAAGCGACCATCGGCCTGGGCGCGACGGTGCTGCTGGGGGTGATGGTCGGCACGGAAGGTTTCGTTCACATGGGCGTCCGCGTGACGCACAGCGTTCCTGACGGCCATCAAATCAATGGCAGGGGCGAAATTTATCCCTTGAGTGCGTAGCCCCGCCCTGTCAACTCAGGGTCTGTAGCGCCGGGAAGGTTTCCAGAATCCAGTTGCTGATATTGTTCAGGCCACCGGTGAGAATCAACGCTCCGGTGAGTACCAGCAATCCGCCCAGGGCCATTTCGATTTTCCCCAGATGGCGGCGGAACCTGGCCAGGAAGATCATGAAACGTCCGGCAAAGGCGGCGGCTAGCATGAAAGGAATCCCCAGCCCGGCCGAGTAGATGGACAGCAGAATGATGCCGTCCCAGATATTCTCGCCCATGGCCGCCTGCATGAGGATGGTCGACAGTACCGGGCCGACGCAGGGTGTCCAGCCGAACCCGAAGGCCATGCCGATGAGGAACGCGCCGACCACGCCAGCGGGCTTGTTTTCAAGATGGAAGCGCTTCTCGAAATTGAGAAAGCCGATCTTGAACAGGCCCATGTAGTGAAGTCCGAAAATGATGATCAGGATGGCCCCGAAAATGGCGAATTCCCGTTTGTGCTGCCCCAGAAAACCGCCAATGGTGGTGGCTCCGGCCCCCAGACTGACGAAGACGAAGCTCAGTCCGAGCACGAAAAACAGACCTGAAATGATGGCCCGACGGGTGGTTTCGGCGGTTTTTTCCGAGGTGGCGTCGGTCAAATCTTCCAGCGATGCACCGGAAATGAACGACAGATAGGCTGGCACCAGCGGCAGGATGCAAGGTGCCAGAAAGGTCAGGATGCCAGCGACCAGCGCCGTACCATAAGAAACGTCCATGCCCATGTGTGGGAACTCCGGAAACGGGTGGTGGCGCTAGGCGCCGACCACCTTGATGCTGCGGTTGGGGGGCAGGTCGATGACCTTCTTGCGTTCGATGTAGCTGGACACGATGTCCCAGATCGGCGGTCCTTCGGTGCCTTCGTTGACTGACGCCCAGCCGCCGACGGTGTAGCTTTTCGAGGCATCCACCTTCTCACCGCTGGCCAGCAGGGTCATGTCGGAAACCCGGTTGCCGATGCTCTGGTGGATATCGAAGGTGAAGCCCATGCCGCCGACCCGCACCATGTCGCCGCCTTGTTGATAATAGGGGTCCGGATTGAACAGGTTGTCACCCACGTCCTCCAGAATCGCCTTGATCGTCTGGCCGGTCATTTCGGAGCGGTAGCAGGCCGGATAGGTGATGCCGGTCTGGTGATAGACATGCTCAACCAGAATGTCCGAGCCTGGGGGCAGGGACGAGCCCCAGCGGAAGCCCGGAGACAGAGAAATCTGACAATCCCGTTCCTCGATGATCGACTGACAGATCAGGTCATCGAAGGTGCCGTTGAAGTTGCCGCGCCGATAGAGAAGCGATTCAGTCCGACCAAGCACCCGGTTGACGTCCTGCTCATAGGGGGCGCGGATGTTCTGCACCAGGGTGGCGATTTCCGGATCGGGGGTAATGGCGTCGGTGAACACCGGCATCAGCTTGAACCGGTAATCAGAGACCCTTTTGTTCTCCACCTTGACGTCGAGCCGGGCCAGGAACTTGCCGTGCGAGCCGGAAGCCACCATCAGGGTATCGTTGACCTTGATCACGTCGGGAATGGCGTCGTGGGTATGGCCGGTCAACAGCACGTCGATGCCCTTGACCCGTGAGGCCAGCTTGCGATCCACGTCGAAGCCGTCATGGCTGGCCAGGACGATCAAGTCAGCACCTTCATCGCGGGCCTTGTCCACATGCTCCTGAACCCGCTCTTCGCGGATGCCGAAGGACCATTTGGGCATCATGAAACGTGGATTGGCAACCGGCGTATAGGGGAAGGCCTGACCGATGACCGCGACCTTAACCCCGGCGCGGTCGAAATAGGCGTGACTGTCGAATACCGGTTCCTCGAAATCGTTGTCCACCACATTGCCGCACAGGAACGGGAAATTGAGCATCTCCACCAGTTCCTTGACCCGCTCTTCGCCGTAGGTGAACTCCCAGTGGGCGGTCATGGCATCGACCCCCAGGGCGTTCATGGCCTTGACCATATCCTCGCCACGGGTTTTCAGGGCCGTATAGGAGCCCTGCCAGGTGTCGCCGTTGTCGATCAACAAGGTGTTGTTGGGACGCTCGGCGCGGATTGATTTGATCAGGGTCGCCATCTGGGCCAGACCGCCGACCCGGCCATAATCCTTCGACAGGTTGGCGAAGTCGGTGCTGGTCAGGGCATAGGCCGCCGGAGTTCCAGCTTGCAGGCCGAACATCTTCAAAAAGGCCTCGCCGGTAATATGCGGCGGCAGACCGTTCACTTCACCCACACCGAGATTGACGGAGGGTTCACGGAAATACAGCGGCATCAACTGGGCATGAATATCGGTAAAATTGAGCAGGGTGACCTGGCCCAGGGAATCGAACTTCAGTAGCTCTTCCTGAGTGATCTTGCCACGCGCGGCGGCGGCTGAAATGCCCCCCAAGGGGCCGGCAAAAGCCGCTGTAGCAGCGGCGATCTGAAGGAAATCGCGTCGGGTCAGCATGAAAACCTCGTCACTCTGATCGTGAAAGGGAATTTATAAAAAAGAGGCGGCGAGCGCTCGTGGCAATACTCACCGCCCCATTGTCGAAGGACACTCGAACCTTACTTGCGGACCGACGGCGCTTCCGAGGGAAGGTCGTTGGAACGCCAGGCTGTGAACAGCTCCAGGTTGGTGTATTCCTCAGAACCGCGTTCGTAGGGCTCGGCGCGAATGTTGTCGTTGCAGCCCTTGAAGCGGCGATGCAGAGAACCCAGCTTCTGCCACTTCAGACGGTAGGTCGGGAACCCGTTGACCATGCCATAGCTCAGAATCTCGGCACGGATCATGTTGCCCGGATTATCCATGTGGCACATGCTGCACGCCAGATCCATTTGTCCCCGACGCTGGAAGTAGAACTCCCGGCCTTTCTCGAAGAACGGCTTGGCGGGGCCATCAATGGAAACGTTCAATGGCATGCCACGGGATTGCAGCTTGATCAGGGCGATCATGCCGAGCATTTGGTCGGATTCCCATTTCCAGTTCTTGGCTCCCATGCGTTCGGTCAGGCATTCGCTGACCCGATGCTGCAAGGCGGCCATCTTCTTGGTCTTCTCGTAGTAGATCGGATAGGTCACCGACAGACCCTTGAAGCTGGAAACGTCCCCATGACAATCGGCGCAGGATTTACCCACACTGCCATTGGGCTTGCTCCAGTTGACTTCGGCTTCCTCAACCCACTGGAAAGACGGATTTTCAAAATCGTCTTCCTGCATGTTGCGGGTTTCGACGGTCGAATAGACATAGCCGGACCGCTTGTCGCCGACGATGTGGTCTTTGACCCGGGGGTCGTCCATGATGTTGTCGAACGGGCCGGCTTGGGCCGAGGCATTGACCAGCACGAAGCCGGTCAACACACTCAACAGTCCCATTTTAAAATGCCCCATGACGTTATTCCTCCCAAACATTATTATTCTAGGCACGAAAGCTGCTGATATTTCAGTTCACTTCGAGCTTCGCGTCGGCGCTGACACTCTGACCGTTGTCGTCGGACCAAGTCATCTTGAATTCGCCGCTTTCCGTCGCGCGATGAAAGAAGGCGATGTACGGGCTGGCCGAAACGGAGCCCTGCAAAGCCATGCCGAACACCGGCTTGCCATTGAAGGTGCATTCGAACTTGCTGATGATGTCGCGCGGAATCGGCTTGCCGTCCTTGCCCTTGCGCAGACCGCTTTCCATGTCGTGCTTGATCATGGTCTTGATTTGGAAGACCTCATCCTTTTTGGCGCTGCTCGGCACCTTCACACGAGGATTCTCTAAGGGTTTCGCCATTCTCAATGTACTCCTTGACGCAATTTGTTCAATCAAACCGAGGGAAATCAGCCGCCACAGCCGCCGATGGTCACCTTGGTTTCCTTTTTGTTGGAAATCACCGATCCATCGCTCAATTCAGCGACGGCCACGATGTTTTGTGTCTTGGCCATGCGAATGCGCGTGGAAACCTCGGCCTTGCCGCACGACGCGCTCAGTTCGAAGGAGCACACGCCCGGGGTCGGGTTGCCCTCGGCGAGAATGTGGATTTTCTTGACGTAGTTGTCGGCCGTCATGGGGCTCTCGACCTCCACGGTCACCGGCACGGTATTACCGTTTTCGGCAATTTCCGGCAACTTCAGGGAGACGCGCGCATCGCCTTCGGTCGGCGCCTTGCCGGCCCATTTAACAGCAAGCTCGGCGGCGGATTCGGGGGTCGCCAGGGCCGCGCGCGGGGCGAGGGCGGAACCGGCCACGGCCAGGGCGCCTCCGCCAAACATGCCCAGCATACCACGGCGGCTGAACGCCATATCGGTCGAACGCTGATCGGACATTCTCATTCTTCTCCTTAAATACTGCAAAAGGGTGGACGCTGTTATACAGCGATCAATTATCTTTCAATGTTTTCAGGTAAGCCACTACGTCTTCCACGTCCTGAGCGTTCAACATGGGCTTTCCCTGGAATTTTTTGGCGACCCGATGCAACCCATCGACCCGATAAAAAGCCGGCATCATGGTCGAAGGGTTGACGATTTTGGGATCGACCAGACGCAAACGCATGGCGGCCTCGGTCATCCGTGACCCGACACCCGCGAGGTCCGGGCCGATTTCCCCATGAGCCTCTTCTTCAGGAACGGGCATTCTGTGACAGGCAAGACAATTGCCCTTTTTTCGGCCTATGGCGGTCGCCTTGCCTTTGACAGGATCTCCGGCCACACCGGAAAGGTATTCGGGAATACCTTCTCCCACGACAAAAAATTCGACGAGTTCATCCGCCTTCGCACCGGTATGAGCCGATGTCGTGACAGTCAGCGCCAAAACGGCACCAAGAATGATCTTGGATCGCATAATTCCTCCCAGACTGATTTGCGGCTGTTTCAGCCATATGGTTTTTTAAGCAGGCCAGAGACCCTTGATCTGAAGATTAGTCGTCATGAACGTGGCAATCAACCAAAATATTGAAAATCTCGCGTATAATTCAGATAATGCGCAATTGAATGACGTGAGATGAGGGGCGGCAGGTGAATTCCACATTGAATTCATGATAGAATTGTTCAATGGGTCGGAATTCATGAATTCAAGGGGGCATGCACAATTTTCTGGCCCCTTGACCTCAAAATGTATTAGAGTGCGATTAATTAGGAAACACTAAACTAACCGTTAGCTCGGTTGGCAGGGATTTTACGCATTAGGCGCAGAGTGTTAGGGAGAGACGCAATGGGTAACACCGACGGCAAGAAGATGAGCATCATTGTCACCAAGGGGACGCTGGATTGGGCGTATCCGCCCTTTATCCTGGCGACCACGGCGGCCAGTCTGGGGGTCGAGGTGACTCTGTTTTTCACGTTTTACGGCCTGCAATTGCTCAAGAAAGACATGAGCCATTTGAAGATTTCGACCCTCGGCAATCCGGGTATGGAAATGCCGATGATGGGCATGCACATGGCGATGCCGAACATGGTTTCCATGTTGCCCGGCGTCGACGGCATGGCCTCGAGCATGATGAAGAGCCTGATCAAAAAGAAAGGCGTCGCTTCCCTCGAGGAATTGCGCGAAGCCACGGTCGAACTCGAATGCCGGATGATCGCCTGTCAGATGACGGTGGATCTGTTCGAATTGAAACATGAGCAGCTGATCGACGGTCTGGAATATGCCGGGGCCGCCACCTGGGTGGAAGTGGCCACGGAATCCGACATCAACCTGTTCATCTGAGTCAGGACCGGTTCCGGGCCATCCCGTACGGTCGGAGCATGAGGACACGACGGAAAACGTCGTGATGTGAGGGGAGGACGGCTTCATGCCGTCACCGAATAACAGGAAAGAGGAAAAACATGACTGTAGAACTCGACGCCAAAGGCCTGAACTGCCCGCTGCCCATCCTGAAAGCCAAAAAGGCCATCAAGGATCTGCCGGCCGGTGAAACTCTGAAGATCATCGCCACCGACCCGGGGTCGGTGAAGGACTTCGAGGCCTTCTGCCGCTCCACCGGAAACGAGCTGCTGGACAGTTCCGAGGATGGCGGAGTCTACACCTTCATGATCAAGAAGACTTCCTAATACTTTGAAAATCTTGATCTTTAAAAGAGGCGCGACAAGGATGGCCTGGGCTGTCCTGGTCGCGTTTTTTTTGTTTGAAACGGCGCTATCCGCCGCTGAGCTGATCATGTTTCATAAGCCGGGCTGTCCCTGGTGCGAGGCCTGGGAGCGTGAAATCGGCGTCATGTATGACAAGACGGACGAGGCCAAGCGGTTGCCGCTGCGCCGTCTGGATGTCATGGATGATCTGCCCGCGTCGCTGCACTTGAAGAGTCCGGTCAACTTCACACCGACTTTCGTGATTGTCGATCAGGATCGCGAGGTGGGGCGCATCCCGGGTTATCCGGGGGACGAGTTTTTCTGGTTCCTGCTCGCCGAAATGATCAAAAAGCTCGGTCAATAATCTCCTCAGAGTCGGTTTTTTAGCCTCACGCCCCCGTTTCCGAGGTCGGGGCCGCCTTGGGCCATGTTTTTGTGGCATTACGCACTGTTTTTGTGAAATAAATGAATATCATAGTCAGTGATGTCGTTGAACAAAGCGGGGCCTTGGAGGCGGGCGGGGAAAAATGGGCGATAAGGCAGACTCTTGGTCCGGCCAATTGGCCTCGCTTGTTCAGGATCTTGTCCCATGGTTTCGGGATGATGTCGTGGTTGAGGCTAATGGTCATGCCGCCACCGCCCTGGACCGAAGCGAGGCCCGGTATCGTTTTCTGGTCGAAAAATCCATCAGCTTCCTCTGTACCTGTGAAGATGGGGTGATCACCTATCTCAATCCGGCAGGAAGGCGCTTGGTAGGTTCTGCTGAATCCCTTGAGATCATAGGTTCCCCCTTCGCTGAGATCCTGCATCCGGATTACCGGCTCCTGGTGGCTGAAAACCTGTCCGAGCTGGCCGGGGAAGGGGACGTGGTGCCGATGAAGTTCCTGGATCGTCAAGGCCAGACCCTTGATGTGGAGGTGGCCGTGGTCTCCATGGGGCAGCCAGGGGCCTATGTGGTGCAGGCCCGCGATATCACATCGAGACTGCGGGCGGCGGAACGTCTGCGCGAACGCGAGGAGAGCCTGCGCGGCATTGTCGACACGGTGGCCGAGGGCATCATCACCACCAATGCAACAGGCCAGATCAGGGGCTTCAACAAGGCGGCGGAAGTGATTTTCGGATACAGCTCCTATCAGGTCATGGGACAGAACGTTTCCCTGCTGATGGACTCTGGTCACGGGAAGCGGCACCAGGACTTCATGCAGGACTACATCTCGGAGAAGGGGCGTCGTCCCCTGCGCACGGCGGCGCGACTTCTTAAGGGACGGCGCCGGGATGGCTCCCTGTTTCCATTGGAAATCGCCCTGAGCGCCTTGCATCGGGGGCGGGAAGCGCTGTTCACCGCCGTGGTGCGGGATGTGACCGAGCGTTTGCAGGCCGACGAGAGCTTGCGGCAGGCACAGGCGGAATTGGAACATCGGGTTGACGAACGGACCCGGGCACTGACCCAGGAAGTGGCCGAACGGCGGCGGATCGAGGAAAGTCTGCGGCTGACGGCTCGGGTGCTTGAAGCGACCAGCGAAGGGGTGGTGCTGACCGACCCTGAATTCCGAGTCACCAGCGTCAATCCGGCCTTTACCCGAATCACCGGTTTCACGGCCGAAGAGAGCCTCGGCAAGCGTCCGCGATTTCACACCAAACTCAAGCGCGACAAGGCCCTCTATGCCGAGATGCTCGACAGCATCGCCCAGCATGACCATTGGGAAGGGGAGATCTGGAACAAACGCAAAAACGGCGAACGCTATGCCCAACGCTTGTCCATTTCGACCATTCACAGCGACGAAGGGGATATCCACCAATATGCGGTGCTGATTTCCGATATCACCCGACGCAAGGAGGACGAAGAACGCATTCTTTATCAGGCCAACTTCGACGCCCTGACCGGCCTGCCCAATCGCGCCTCGTTCATGGAGCGGCTGGACCAGTCCCTGCAACTGGGGAAACGGCAGCGGCGCAAGGTGGTGCTGATGTTCATCGATCTGGACGGATTCAAGCTGGTCAACGATACCCTGGGGCATGAAATGGGAGATCTCCTGCTGACCCAGGCGGCGTCCCGGCTGCTCGATTGTGTGCGAACCTCCGATACGGTGGCCCGCCTGGGGGGCGATGAGTTCACCATCTGTCTGACCGAGATATCGGACGAATACGACACCCCCATTGTGGCTCAACGGGTGATCGACGCCCTGTCGCGGGCCTTCGATCTCAACGGTCAGGAGGCATTCGTCTCGGCCAGTGTCGGCATCACCACCTTTCCCGACGATGCCGACAATGCGACCGATCTGTTGAAAAATGCCGATGGAGCCATGTACCGGGCCAAGGAGAAGGGCAAGGACAATTACCAATTCTTCACCGCCGATATGAACGAGGAGGTGAAGGAGCGGCTGTTTCTCAAGAATGGCCTGGCCAATGCCTTGGAGCGCCAGGAATTCGTACTCTATTATCAGCCCAAGATGGGCCTGCAAGTGGAGGGGATGACCGGTGTCGAGGCATTGATGCGCTGGAATCATCCGGAGATCGGCCTGGTGCCGCCGGGACGCTTCATTCCGGTGCTCGAAGAAACCGGACTGGTCGTCGATGTGGGAATCTGGATTCTGCGCGAAGCCTGCCGTCAGCATTTGGAGTGGATCAAACAGGGATTGCCGCCGATCAGAATCGCGGTCAATCTCTCGGCCCGCCAGCTTCGCGACACGGCGCTGATCGGCATTTTCGAGGAAATCTTCAAGGATACCGGTCTCGGTCCCGATGCCCTGGAAGTGGAGATTACCGAAAGCATGTTGATGTCCGATCATGGACCGGTGATCAAGGTCCTGGAAGCCCTGCATGAAATGGGCCTGAAGGTGGCCATGGATGACTTCGGCACCGGGTATTCCTCGCTCAGTTACCTGAAACGCTTTCCCATCGACATCATCAAGATCGACCGCTCCTTCGTGTCCGATATCGCCATTGACAGCGACGATGCGGAAATCATCCGCACCATCATCAACATGGCCCAGAGTCTGCGGCGCAAGGTGGTGGCCGAAGGTGTCGAGGACGCCGAGCAGCTTCGAATCCTTCGTGACTACAAGTGCCACGAGGTGCAGGGTTACTTCTTCAGTCCCCCGATGCCGGCGCTGAAAATGAAGGATTATCTGCTGACCCTGGAATCGCCAAAAAAGCAATGAACCTTGTGCTCATCGGGAGGCCTTTTCGAGGAGGGTTTGACTGGCCTTGATGATACGTTGAACCTCCTGCGTGAGATTCAACGCCTTTTGTTGCTCCGAATCGGCCCAGATCACCGCCGCCACGTCGCTGGCTGCCCGGGCAGTTCCAGAGTGCCAGCGGGCGGCCATTTCCGTTACCGTGAAGTGATAATCCTCGCCGATCAGGTCCACCACATCCACCAGACCGCACAATTCGATTTCCAGACCGGTTTCCTCGCGGACTTCGCGTATCGCCGCCTGGGCGATGGTTTCTCCCCATTCCTGGTGGCCGCCGGGCAGGGTCCAGCGCCCCGCGTTGGGCCAATGTCCCCGTTGCACCAACAGCACGCGCGCGGCCTTCCAGACGACGACACCGACGGCGGAAACGGGCGTGGGAGGCATGGAGTCTCCAAGGCAAATTGTAATAACTGATTTTTTCAGGCTATCATGGTGTCCGTCGCCGACGATGACCAGCCCCGGCAAGCAAGAGGACCCTTTCATGCGTGGAGAAGTATTCGAACGGAAAGTGGTCTTTGACAATGACTTCGTGTTCAAGGAAGGCGACCGGGGCGACCGCGCCTATATCGTCCAGGAAGGAAAAATATGTATTTTCAAGGCGCTGGGAGACAAGAACGTTAATGAAGATGGCGAAGAAGAGGATGTGGACAGCCTGATCGGCGAAATTGGTCCCGGCGGGGTTTTCGGCGAGATGGCCCTGGTGGACGACGCGCCGCGCATGGCCAGCGCCCGTTCCGAGGGGACCACCACCCTGGTGGTCATTCCGCGCCGGACCTTTGTCGAGAAATTGTCCAAGGCCGACCCTTTCATCAAAACCCTGATGACCATTTTCGTGCGCACAATCCGTACTTTGAGCCGCGATCGTCGAAATCACACGAAATAAAACAAAACCGCCATCTTCTCGCCATGCTTCCTGCTATGATGGACTTGTCTCACAGAGGGTATGACAACATATCTAGGGACGACGAGGATTGAAAATGGCCAATGGTCCCGACGAACAAACGGAAAGCAAACCTTCCCCTTCGCGCATGAGCTTCGGCAAGCGTATGCGGGCCTATCTTTTGGCGGGAGTGCTGGTCACCGCCCCCATTTCGCTGACCGTTTATCTGGCCTACCTGTTCATCAATTTTGTCGATAGCCGGGTCAGTACGCTGATTCCCGCCAAGTATAATCCGGAATCCTATTTGCCGTTCGGCATTCCGGGATTGGGCCTGATCCTCGTCATTTTGGTATTGATTCTGATCGGGGCCTTTACCGCTGGCATCGTCGGGCGGATGTTTATCAAGCTGTCGGAAAATCTGCTGGCCCGCATGCCGGTCATTCGCACGGTCTATGGGGCGACCAAGCAGATTCTGGAAACCGTCCTGGCGCAGCAATCCCAGGCTTTCCGCGAGGCGGTGCTGGTGGAATATCCGCGGCGCGGGATCTGGGCCATCGCCTTCATCACCGGGCGGACCAAGGGCGAGGTGCAGAACCTGACCCAGGAAACCTGCGTAAACATTTTCCTGCCCACCACGCCCAATCCCACATCGGGCTTTTTGCTGTTCGTGCCCACGGAGGATTTGATCCCCCTCGACATGTCGGTGGAGGAGGCCATCAAAATGGTCATTTCGGGGGGCATCGTGACGCCGCCGGACCGTCGCCCGGAGGCCGAACAGGCCAAGCCTCAGACCTCGGCCA
The DNA here is from genome assembly GCF_054657015.1 of Magnetospira thiophila. Taxonomy (NCBI): domain Bacteria; kingdom Pseudomonadati; phylum Pseudomonadota; class Alphaproteobacteria; order Rhodospirillales; family Thalassospiraceae; genus Magnetospira; species Magnetospira thiophila. The sequence goes on along the minus strand of NZ_BAAHXF010000002.1, from coordinate 701,565 downwards.
AGGTCTACGAGGATCTGGAGATTTTGCGGGAAAAGGAAAATGCACCGGTGCTGCTGGCGTCGCGGACATTCAAACCCGCTGGCTCCGATGAATCCTGAATTTCTGATCACCTCTTTTGTGGTGGTACTGGCCCCTGGGACCGGGGTGCTCTATACCCTCGCCGTGGGGTTGGGGCAGGGCTCCCGGGCGAGTGTCGCCGCTGCGGTGGGCTGTACATTGGGAATTGTGCCTCATTTGGCGGCCGCCGTGCTGGGTCTGGCGGCGTTGCTGCATGCCAGTGCCGTGGCGTTCCAAACGGTGAAGATTGCCGGGGTCCTGTATTTGCTCTATCTGGCCTGGCAAGCCTTGCGTCGGAAAGGCGGAATACTGGTCGAGGAAAAGACCTCCCGGAGCAGCTCCTTCAGCATCGCGGTCAAAGGCATCCTGGTAAATATCCTCAACCCGAAGCTCTCGTTGTTTTTCTTTGCCTTCCTGCCGCAATTCGTGACATCCGGCGTCGCCTCACCGACCTGGGAGATGGTCGTCTTGGGGGGTGTGTTCATGGCGATGACCCTGGGAGTCTTTGTCATCTATGGCTTGCTGGCGGCGTCGGTGCGAGACCATGTGATTTCCAATCCCCGGGTGCTGGCTTGGATGCGCTACAGCTTTGCGGGCTGTTTTGCGGCTCTGGGTGCGCGGCTGGCACTGGCTGAACGCTAAAGCCCTTAACCGCGCAGAAACCGCACCGCCGCGTCCCGCTCGAACAGGTAGAGCAGGACCCGCAAGGCCGGTCCCCGCGGGCCGGTCAGTTCCGGGTCCTTGTCGATGATCAGTTGGGCGTCATCGCGGGCCGTCGCCAACAGATCGCCATGCACGGTGAGATCGGCCAGCTTGAATTCCGGCAGGCCGCTTTGCCGGGTGCCCATCAATTCTCCGGCCCCGCGCAGCTTCAGGTCTTCCTCGGCGATGCGAAAGCCATCCTCAGTCTCGCGCAGTACTTCCAGCCGCTTGCGGGCGGTCTCGCTCAGGGGCGGGGCATAGAGCAATAGACAGGAGGATTCTCGCCCGCCGCGTCCAATGCGACCGCGCAACTGGTGCAACTGGGCCAGCCCGAAGCGTTCCGCATGTTCGATGATCATCACCGTGGCCTCCGGCACATCCACCCCGACCTCGATCACCGTGGTGGCCACCAGCACCGACAGGCGGCCCTCGGCGAAATCGGCCATGGCTTGGTCCTTCTCGGCCCCTTTCATGCGTCCGTGCACCAGCCCGACGTGTGGGCCGAGACTTTCCTTCAGATGTTCAAAGCGGGCCTCGGCGGCAGCGGCGTCGGTGGTTTCGGAGTCGGCGACCAGCGGACAGACCCAATAGGCCCGCGCCCCGTCGGCAAGGGCGCGGTGCAATCCATTCACCACCTCTTCCAGGCGGGAGTTGGGCAGGGCCCGGGTTTTGATCGGCTGCCGTCCCGGCGGTTTCTCGTCCAGGCGCGACACGTCCATGTCTCCATAGGCGGTCAGCATCAAGGTACGCGGGATGGGCGTGGCGGTCATCACCAGCACATCCACCGCCCGGCCCTTGGCGGCCAGGGTGAGGCGTTGATGGACGCCGAAGCGGTGCTGCTCGTCGATAATCGCCAGCCCCAGGTCGTGAAAGGCCACATCTTCTTGAAACAGGGCATGGGTGCCGATGACCAGCGCGGTCGATCCGTCGGCCAGAGCATCGAGAATCTGTTGCCGCTTGCGGCCCTTTTCCCGCCCGGTGAGCAGCATCACCGGCAGGTTGAGCGCCGCCGCTAGGGGCTCTATGGTTTTCAGGTGCTGTCGGGCCAGAATCTCGGTCGGGGCCATCAGCGCGGCCTGCATGCCACATTCCACCGCATTGAGCATGGCGGCCAAAGCGACCACGGTCTTGCCGCTGCCCACGTCCCCCTGCAAGAGCCGCAACATACGGGTATCGGCGGCCATGTCGGCGGCAATTTCGCGGCCTGCGCGCTGTTGGGCATGGGTCAGTTGGAAGGGCAGGGCCTCGAACAGTTTGTGGCGTAGGTGTCCGTCTCCGGCAATCTTTCGGCCACCCAGGCGACGCATATTCAGCCGCACCAGAGCCAGGGCCAATTGATTGGCCAGCAGTTCATCATAGGCCAAGCGGCGGCGGGGCAGGGCCTCGGGTTCCAGTTCGGGAAGGCTTTCAGGATGATGGGCGGCGAGCAGGGCGGCATGCCACCCCGGCCAACCGGCGCGGGCACAAAAGGTCGGGTCTTGCCATTCGAGGAGTTCCGGAGTCTGCTCCAACGCCCCCTCGATGGCCTGGCGCATTTTTTTCAGGGTCAAGCCGGTGGTCAGCGGATAGACCGGCTCGACGATCCGCAGGCTATCGGCTTCCTCCGGTCGGGCGATGTAATCCGGGTGGGCCATCTGGATTTCCGCCCCGAAGTGCTCGATGCGGCCGCTGATGATCCGGGTTTCACCTTCCGGCAATTGGCGGCGCAGATAGTCCTCATGGGCATGGAAAAAGACCAGGGTCAGACTGCCCGTGGCGTCGGAACAAAGCACCTTGTAGGGGAGCTTGGGGCGCGGCGGTTTGAGATGCTGATCGACGGTGACGGTGAGGGTGGCGATGACCCCCGGCAGGGTGTCGGCGACCGATGGCGCGAAGCGGCGATCAATCAAACCGCTGGGCAGATGCCACAGAAGGTCGGCCAGATGCGGCCCGGCCAAACCTTCGATCAGCTTGCCCAGGCGCGGCCCCACACCGGCCAGGCTGGTCACAGGTTTGAACAGGGGAAACAGGATCTCGGGGCGCATGGGACCATCGGTGGCTGACAGGGGCTCTCGATACGGTTATATCCTAGGACCATCTGAGGACGGCAACACGGATTTTTCACTTGGACCCTCGACGCAAGCGGCTGCTTTTTCGCGCCAACCATATGGGAATGCATGAAACCGATTTGTTGCTCGGCGGTTTTGCGCAGGCCTATCTGGCCGTCCTGGACGAGTCCCTGGTGACTCAGTTCGAGGCCCTGTTGAAAGAGGGCGACAATGATCTGCTCAACTGGATCACCGGCAAGGAACCTCCTCCGGCGGCCCACGACAATGACCTGATGCGCCGTCTTTGGGCGTTCAAAGACAACAGTCTGAAGCCTTGAAAGCACTCGCCTCCCTTTTTGACATGACCGGCCGGGTGCAGTTGGGCGGCGCTCCCGAGGGCTATGACGGCCTGGTGCTGGCCCGCCTCGCCCAGGCCGAGGGGCCCTTGCTGTTCGTCGCCCGGGATGACGCCCATATGGCGCGCATGGCCGATGCCCTGGGTTTTTTCGCGCCGGAGCTTCCCTGCCTGCAACTGCCCGCCTGGGACTGTCTGCCCTATGACCGGGTCTCGCCAAAGGGGGAAGTGGTCGCGCGGCGGCTGGCCACCCTGACCCGGTTGGCCCAGGGCCGTCCGCAACAGGGCGTGATCCTGGCCACAGTGTCGGCGATCCTGCAAAAAGTCCCGTCGCGCGCCGTTTTCGAGGACTGCGCCCTGTCGGTGTCGCCGGGAGACAGCCTGCCGCTGGACAAGCTGACCGGATTTCTGGAGCGCAACGGCTATCACCGCAGCGGCACAGTCATGGAGGCGGGGGAATATGCGGTGCGGGGCGGCATCGTCGATTTGTTTCCGCCGGGCTGTGAGACTCCCTTGCGACTGGATTTCTTCGGCGATGAGTTGGAGAAGATTCGCGCCTTCGATCCGGTCTCCCAGCGCAGCGCCGAGGCCGTCGAGGGGCTGAATTTGCAGCCGGTCGGTGAGGTGGTGTTCGACGAGGCGGCCATCGCCCGCTTCCGCACTGGCTATCGGGATCTGTTCGGGACGGCGGGCACGCAGGATCTGCTGTACGAGGAAATTTCCGCCGGACGACGGGCCGACGGTTTCGAGCATTGGCTGCCGCTGTTCCATCCCCACATGGAGTCTCTGTTCGACTATCTGCCCGATGTGCATCTGGTATTGGATTATCAGACAGACGAGGCCATAGCCGCCCATCTGGAGCAAATTCGAGAGCATTATCAAGCGCGTGTGGACGCCCTGACCATGGAGGGGCTGGGCGGCGGTCCGCCCTATCGGCCCTTGCCGCCAGAAAGGCTGTATCTGGATTCTGACATTTGGCGCGATCTACTAGTAGATAGGCGGTCGGTGCAATTCTCTCCCTTCGAGTTGCCGGAGGGGCCGGGCATCCGGAACGGGGGCGGGCATGTGGGCCGGGATTTCGGCGATGTGCGGGCGCGCCCCGGAGAGAATGTGTTCGACGCCTTGGCCGAGCATCTCAAGAGCTTGAAAAAGAACGCCACGAAAGTCCTGCTGGTGGCCCTGACCGAGGGGGCGGGAGAGCGTCTGCTGCATGTGCTGGGCGACCATGGCATCGAGGGAGTGTCCCGGGGCCGGGGCTGGGAATCGTTTCTGTCCGGCCAGGATGGGGCCTTGGTCTGGGATGTGGCGGGGTTCGAGCGCGGCTTTACCGGCGAGGGATTCGCGGTCATCACCGAACAGGACATTCTCGGTGACCGTCTGGTCCGTCCGGCACGCAAGGTGCGCATCCGGGCAGAGAATTTCATTTCCGAGGCCTCTTCGCTCAATCCGTCCGATTTGGTGGTCCACATGGATCATGGCATCGGACGTTATGAGGGACTGGAAACCCTCGACGTGGCCGGGGCGGCGCATGATTGCCTGAAAGTCATCTATGACGGCGGCGATAAGCTGTTCGTGCCGGTGGAAAATATCGAAACCTTATCCCGTTACGGCTCCGAAACGGATGGCGTGCAGCTCGATAAACTGGGCGGTGTGGGCTGGCAGGCGCGCAAATCCAGGCTCAAGCAGCGCATCCGCGACATGGCGGAAAAGCTGATTGCCGTGGCCGCGCAACGGGAACTGAAAACCGCCGAAGCGATCACCCTGCCTGAGGGGCTGTACGACGAATTCTGCGCCGGATTTCCCTATGTGGAAACCGACGACCAACTCCGTGCAATCTATGATTCCATTGAGGATCTGGGAAAAGGCCGCCCCATGGATCGTCTGGTTTGTGGCGATGTGGGCTTTGGCAAGACCGAAGTGGCCCTGCGCGCGGCCTTCGCGGCGGTCATGTCCGGCAAGCAGGTGGCGGTGGTGGTGCCGACCACTTTGCTGTCCCGCCAGCATTTCAAATCATTTCGGGATCGTTTCGCTTCCTTGCCGGTGCAAGTGCGTCAATTGTCGCGACTGGTCACCCCGAAGGAGGCCCGCGAGACCAAGGCCGGGCTCGCCGAGGGCACCATTGATCTGGTGGTTGGGACCCATGCTGTCTTGGCTAAAGGTGTGAGTTTCAAGGACTTGGGGCTGCTGGTCATTGATGAGGAGCAGCATTTCGGGGTCGTTCACAAGGAACGGCTGAAACAGCTCAAGTCGGATGTGCATGTACTGACCCTGACCGCCACGCCGATCCCGCGCACCTTGCAACTGGCCCTCACCGGGGTGCGTGAATTGAGTTTGATCGCCACGCCGCCGGTGGATCGCTTGGCGGTGCGAACCTTCATCACGCCGGAAGATCCGGTGGTGCTGCGCGAGGCCATCCTGCGCGAACATTACCGGGGCGGGCAGACCTTCTATGTCTGCCCAAGGATCGAAGACCTGGGGCGTCAGCAGCAACGGCTGGCGAGCATGATTCCCGACATACGTGTGGCCGTGGCCCATGGCCGGATGACGCCGACGGATTTGGACGACACCATGACTGCGTTTACAGATGGTGAATACGATCTTTTGTTGTGCACTAATATTGTCGAATCCGGGTTGGACCTGCCTCGGGTTAATACCATCATTATCCATCGCGCCGATATGTTCGGGCTGGCCCAATTGTATCAATTACGGGGTCGGGTCGGTCGTTCAAAAAAGCGGGCCTATGCCTATTTGACTCTTCCGCCGGGCCGAATTTTGACCACTGGTGCCCAAAAACGGCTGGAGGTGATGCAAACTTTGGACACCTTGGGGGCTGGATTCACCCTGGCGAGCCATGATTTGGACATTCGCGGTGCCGGGAACCTGCTCGGCGAGGAACAGAGCGGCCACATCAAGGAAGTGGGCATTGAGCTCTATCAGCACCTGTTGGAGGAGGCGGTGGCCGAGGCCAAGGGGCTGGGGCTGGAAGACATGGAGCGCGACTGGAGCCCGCAATTGAACCTGGGCATCCCGGTTTTGATCCCGGAGACCTATGTCAGCGACCTGTCCTTGCGCTTGAGTCTCTATCGCCGGCTGGCCACTTTGGACACCCGGCAGGCGGTGGAAGGATTCGCGGCGGAGTTGCTGGATCGATTCGGCCCGTTGCCCTCCGAGGTGGAAAACTTGTTGCAGACGGTGGTCATCAAGCAACTGTGCAAGGCAGCCCATGTGGCGAAAGTGGATACCGGCCCCAAGGGCGCGGTGTTGAGCTTTTACGAAAACTCATTTCCCAATCCCGCCGGGTTGGTGGAATTCATCACCCGTCAGACCGGTTCGGCCAAGCTGCGCCCGGACCACAAGCTGGTCTTTCGCCGCAATTGGGAAGATCCAACGTTGCGGGTCACCGGGGTGCGACGGCTGATGATCGGCCTGTCCGAGGTGGCAGAAGTCTAATCGCAATAGGAAAGGGGCGGCGTCGCCGTCAATTCCTTGGCCACGTCGATCAGGCGCAACAGCACCTGCGGCTCATGAGCCCCGGAGAGGGCCGGTCCCCCTTCGAACAGAAACGCCGGAACCCCATTGATTCCCTGTCGGTGCGCCCAGGAATTTTCGGCCAGCACGTCATCCACGCCGGTCATGCCCTGAAGGAATGGTTGGGTTATTGCGGGATCGAAACCAACTTCCGACGCGATATCCACCAAGGTCCAAATGTCGCCAATATCCCGCCCTTCGGCGAAATAGGCGTGATACAGGGCATCGGCCATTTCCCCCTGTCGTCCCAGGTTGGCGGCCAGACGTAGCAGGCGATGGGAATCCAGACTGTTGGGCGCGCGCGTGATGCGTTCGAAAGCAAAGGGGATGTCCTCCCTGCGCCCGACCTCCTCGATGGAGTCGAGTATTCTGGCGATGCGTTGTTCGTTGCCGAAGCGCCGCGCCATGTAGTCTTCCTGGTCCATGCCCTCGCCGGGCATGTTGGGATTGAGCAAAAACGAACGGATGCGGATGCGGATGTCCAATCCGGGCCGTTGCGCCACCGCCTTTTGCAAACGGCTGCGTCCGATATAACACCACGGACAAATGGTATCGATCACCAGATCCACATGCAGGGTCGGCAGGGGAGATTGGCTTTGCGCCGTCACGGGAATTCATCCTTCAATGCAACGTCTGCCTGGATCTTAGGGCATTTTGGCGCTTTGGGGGAGAGGCAATGACATGAAAACCCTAAACAGTGCAATGCAGCAAATTAACTTACATCAAGTAAATGCATAAAAAATGTAATAATAACAGTTGATTACAACAACATAAAAGGTGTTGCCAAGTCTTTCGCGCCTCCTTAGGCTCTGGGAGTCCCTTAGACCTGGAAGGTAACAAAGCCATGGCAACGACGAAACCCGCACCGCGACGGGGCAATGGTCGCAAGCGCGCCACCGCGCCGACCGCCCCGGCGGCCACGCCCGAGGAATTGATCCGCTATTACCGCGACATGCTGCTCATCCGGCGCTTCGAGGAAAAGGCCGGTCAACTCTATGGCATGGGTCTGATCGGCGGCTTCTGCCACCTCTATATCGGTCAGGAAGCCGTCGTGGTCGGCACCCAGGCGGCATCGCAGCCCCAGGACACGGTCATTACCAGCTATCGGGATCATGGACAGATGCTGGCCTTCGGCATGGACCCCAAAGGGGTGATGGCGGAACTGACCGGTCGGCGGGGCGGCTATTCCAAAGGCAAGGGCGGCTCGATGCATATGTTCTCGGCCGAAAACGGTTTTTACGGTGGCCATGGAATCGTTGCGGCGCAGGTGCCCATCGGCACCGGGCTGGCGTTTGCCCATAAATACAAAGGCGACGGCGGGGTCTGTTACGCCTATTTCGGCGACGGCGCGGCCAACCAGGGTCAGGTTTACGAGAGCTTCAACATGGCCGCCCTGTGGCACCTTCCGGTGGTCTATATCATCGAGAACAACAAGTATGGCATGGGAACCTCCATCGAGCGTCACGCGGCGACCACTGAAATGGCACGGCGCGGCGAGGCCTATGACATTCCCGGCGATCAGGTCAACGGCATGAACGTGGTCGAAGTGCGCGATGCGGTGGCCCGCGCCGCCGAACATTGCCGCACCGGCAAGGGACCCTACATCTTGGAAATGAAGACTTACCGCTACCGCGGCCACTCCATGTCCGATCCGGCCAAATACCGGACCAAGGAGGAGGTCTCCAAGGTGCGCGCCGAGAGTGATCCCATTGATCTGGTACGGGCGATGATCGCCGAGGGGCCGCACCTGGACGAAGCCGGGCTGAAAGAAATCGACAAGGAAGTCAAGGCCATCGTCACTCAGGCCGCCGCCTATGCCCAGGAGAGCCCGGAGCCCGATCCTTCCGAATTGTTCACCGATGTGTTGATAGGGGAGGGCTGAGTCATGCCGATCCAAGTATTGATGCCCGCCCTGTCGCCGACCATGACCGAGGGCAAGCTGGCCAAATGGGCCAAATCCGAGGGGGATTCGGTGTCCAGCGGCGATGTGCTGTGCGAGATCGAGACCGACAAGGCGACCATGGAAGTGGAAGCGGTGGACGAGGGCACTTTGGGCAAGATCCTGGTGGCGGCGGGCACTGACAATGTCGCGGTCAATTCCCCGATTGCCTTGATCCTGGAAGAGGGCGAGTCGGATTCGGACCTGGAAGGGGCCGCCTCCAAAGCCCCCGCTGCCGCCGCGCCCGCTGAGGCGCCAGCGACACCCGCTGCGGCCCCTGCGCCAGAAGCCGTTCCTTCGGCCGATGAACCGGCTTTGGGCGAAACCCGCAGCCTGACCGTGCGCGAGGCGTTGCGCGACGGCATGGCCGAGGAAATGCGCGGCGACGAACGTATTTTCCTGATGGGCGAGGAAGTGGCCCAGTATCAGGGCGCCTACAAGGTTTCCCAGGGTCTGCTGGACGAATTCGGCGACAAGCGGGTGATTGATACGCCGATCACCGAACACGGTTTTGCCGGGTTGGGCGTCGGTGCGGCGTTTGGCGGCTTGCGGCCCATCGTCGAGTTCATGACTTTCAATTTCGCCATGCAAGCCATCGACCACATCATCAACTCGGCGGCCAAGACCCTGTACATGTCCGGCGGACAAATGGGCTGTCCAATCGTCTTTCGCGGCCCCAACGGCGCGGCCTCGCGGGTCGGGGCGCAGCATAGCCAGTGCTATGCCTCCTGGTATGCCCATGTGCCGGGCCTCAAGGTGGTGGCTCCCTGGTCGGGTGCCGACGCCAAGGGCCTGATAAAGGCGGCCATCCGCGATCCCAATCCGGTGCTGGTGCTGGAAAACGAGCTGATGTACGGCCAGAGCTTCCAGGTCCCGGTTTCCGACGACTACGTATTGCCCATCGGCTTGGCCAAGATTGAACGGGCCGGGACCGACGTCACCCTGACCGCCTTTTCCCGGATGGTCGGCTTTGCCCTGCAAGCGGCGGATAAGCTGGCCGAGGAGGGCATTCAGGCGGAGGTCATCAACCTGCGCAGCCTGCGTCCGCTGGACACCGCGACCATCCTCGAATCGGTCCGCAAGACCAATCGTCTGGTCAGCATTGAGGAAGGTTGGGGCTTCTCCGGCATCGGTTCGGAAATCAGCGCCGTGGTCATGGAGCAGGCTTTCGACTGGCTGGATGCCCCGGTGGGGCGGGTTTGCGGGGCCGATGTGCCGCTGCCCTATGCCGCCAATCTGGAAGCCCTGGCGTTGCCACGGGTGTCGCAGATCGTCGAGGCCGCCAAGTCGGTCTGTTATCGCTGAGGAGGGCGCGCCATGCCGATCAACATATTGATGCCCGCCCTGTCGCCGACCATGACCGAGGGAAAGCTGGCTTCCTGGCACAAGAAGGAAGGCGATGCTGTCCAATCTGGTGATGTGCTGTGCGAGATCGAAACCGACAAGGCGACCATGGAAGTGGAAGCGGTGGACGAGGGCATCCTGGGCCGTATCGTTGTGCCTGCCGGGACCGACCATGTGGCGGTGAATTCGACCATTGCCTTGTTGCTGGAGGACGGCGAGGACGCTTCGGCGCTCGATCTGGCATCCGTGGCCGCTCCGGTCCAAGCGGCTCCCACGCCGAGCACGCCAGCCCCAACAGCTGCGCCTGCGTCACAAACGGCCCCGGCGGACTCGGGAACTCGTCTGTTCGCCAGCCCGCTGGCCCGCCGCATGGCCGAACGAAAACACCTGGATCTGGCCGCCGTGAAAGGCTCCGGGCCGCATGGTCGAATCGTCAAACGCGACGTCGAAAAGGCGCTGGCCGAGGGCACCGGCAAGGCCGTGGCCGCCGCTCCGCTTTCCAAACCCAGCGCCGCCGTCGCGCCGCCGACCACCCATGTGGGCGATCCGATCTTCGCCTGGATGCCGGAATACGAGGTGCTCCCCAATTCCAACATGCGCAAGGCCATTGCCCGGCGACTGACCGAGTCGGCCCGCGACGTGCCGCATTTCAATGTGACCATGGATGTGGAGATCGACAAGCTGCTGGGTCTGCGCCGCGACCTCAACGCCCGCGCCAAGGCGGACTACAAGCTCTCGGTCAATGATTTCGTGGTCAAGGCGACGGCCCGGGCGCTGACCAACGTGCCCGACTGCAATGTGGCCTATACCGACGACGCCATCCTGCGCTTCAAGCAGGTGGATATCTGTATCGCCGTTTCCATTGAGGGCGGATTGATCACGCCGATTCTCAAGAATGCCGATGCCAAGGGGCTGGCGATTCTGTCCTCTGAAGCCAAAGCCCTGGCCGCCAAGGCCCGCGACGGCAAATTGCAGCCCGAGGAGTACCAGGGCGGCACCTTCACCATTTCCAACATGGGCATGTTCGGGGTCAAGGCCTTCAATTCAATCCTTAATCCGCCGCAGGGGGGCATACTCTCGGTGGGGGCCGGAGAGCCGCGCCCGGTGGTCAAGGAAGGAGCCTTGGGCATCGCCACGGTGATGACCCTGACCCTGGCTGTCGATCATCGCTGTATCGACGGCGCCACCGCCGCAGCCTTCATGCAGGAACTGAAGGGCCTGCTCGAAGATCCCCTGGCGCTGATGTTGTAGTAAGAGACCAAATCCGAACCGAGAACCTCGTGCTTCGACAAGCTCAGCATGAGGTTCCATAGAATATAATTGGAGCCTTGCCCTCATCCTGAGCTTGTCGAAGGACAAAGGGCGAGGCGGGCCGACGAACCCGGCTTCATGATCTTTCCTGGGATGAAACCATGAGCGACAGCAAATTCGAACTCATCGTGCTCGGCGGCGGGCCGGGCGGCTATGTGGCAGCCATCCGGGCGGCGCAATTGGGAATGAAGGTGGCGCTGGTGGAGCGCGAGCATTTGGGCGGCATCTGCCTCAACTGGGGCTGTATCCCCACCAAGGCTTTGCTGCGCTCGGCGGAAATTTATGGGCATATGAAGCACGCCGCCGATTTCGGTTTGGTGGTCAAGGACTTCGGTTTCGATCTGCCGAAGGTGGTCGAGCGGTCGCGCAAGATCGCCGCGCAGCTCTCCGGCGGGGTCAAGCATCTGCTGAAAAAGAACAAGGTCACCGTGTTCGACGGTCAGGGCAAGTTGCTCGGCGGCGGCAAGTTGGCTGTGGACGGGGGGCCAACCCTTGAAGCGCCGCATATCGTCGTTGCCACCGGGGCGCGGGCGCGGGTGCTGCCGGGCCTGGAGCCGGACGGCGAACGGGTCTGGACTTATAAGGAAGCGCTGGTCCCCAAAGATATGCCGAAACGCCTTCTGGTCATCGGGTCCGGCGCGATCGGGATCGAATTCGCCAGTTTTTACAATAGCCTGGGGGCAGAGGTGACGGTGGTCGAGGTGCTGCCTCGGGTGGTGCCGGTGGAAGACGAGGAAATCTCCGCCTTCGCCCAAAAAGCCTTTGAGAAACAGGGGCTGAAGATCCTCACCTCGACCATGGTCAAGGGCCTGAAGAAAGGCCCCCAGGGGGTCACCGCGACCCTGGAAGCGGCGGGCAAAAGCTGGGAGATCACCGTTGACCGGGTGATTTCGGCGGTCGGCGTGGCCCCCAACGTTGAAAACATCGGCCTGGAAACGGCGGGGGTCAAACTCTCCGAGAAGGGCTTCATCGGCGTTGACAAGTGGAATGCCACCTCTGCCAAGGGAATCTATGCTATCGGCGACGTGGCCGGGCCACCCTGTCTGGCCCATAAGGCGAGCCACGAGGGCGTGCTCTGCGTCGAAAAGATCGCCGGGTTCAAGGACGCTCATCCGCTGGACTTCGACCGTATCCCCGGTTGCACCTATTGCACCCCGCAAATCGCCAGCGTCGGCCTCACCGAAGCGCAGGCCAAACAACGCGGCCATACGGTCAAGGTCGGCCGCTTCCCGTTCATGGGCAACGGCAAGGCCATCGCCCTGGGTGAGCCGGAAGGGCTGGTCAAGACCGTCTTTGACGCCCAGACCGGCGAACTGCTGGGGGCGCACATGATCGGTGCCGAGGTGACCGAACTAATCCAGGGCTACGGCATCGCCCAGACCCTGGAAACCACTGAAACCGAACTCATGCAGACCGTCTTCGCCCATCCGACCCTGTCGGAAATGATGCACGAGAGCGTGTTGGATGCCCATGGGCGGGCGGTGCATTTTTAGAAGGTTCCAAAATGGTCCATAATGTTCTATTTTAGATCATTGTAGATAGGAGCCTTTTCATGTCCATCAACGTCAAGCTTTCCGATGAATTCGTTGCCGAAGCCAAGCGGTTGGCGGCGGTGCATCATCGTTCGCTGCCCAAACAAATTGAGTATTGGTCGCGCATGGGAAAAATTGCTGAAGAAAACCCGGATCTGCCGTTCTCGGTGATCCGCGATATCCTGATTGCCCGGGAGGAAGAGGCAACCGAAGAATATACTTTCGACTGATGGCACGGATTGTTCAGACTCCCACCTTCATCCGTTCTGTCAAAAGACTGCACAAGCAACAAAAACAGGACCTGGACAGAGCCGTGCGCGCCGTTGCTGGAGACCCGACCATGGGGGAGACCAAGATCGGAGATCTTGCGGGCGTGCGGGTCCATAAATTCAAAATGAACCGACAGCAGATGCTGTTGGCATATGAGGTGTTCGGTGCGGAGCCGGAGATCAAGCTGCTGGCTTTAGGCAGTCACGAAAACTTCTATCGTGACCTCAAGCGCTGATCCTACCCGGATCGCGCTGCACCGCGGCGGATGCCGCCGAAATTCTTACTGCCGCCGCTCTTGCCAGGGCCTTTGATGGAACTGGCTTCCGGGTTGAAGCGGCCGGGGTGGGCCTGCTGGCTGTTGGGGTCTTCCGGCAGACTGCGTTTGGTGGTCTTGTCGGCGGCTTTCGCCTTGGCCCGTTTGCGGGCTTTTTCCTTGGTCATTTTGTTTGCCCTTTCAGAAGGACTCGTGAGAATACAGGGGACTATTTTGCCATGACTCACGCGGTTCTCCTATGGGCAAACGGAGCGCGGGTATAGGCTGCTGTCGAGGGAGACTCCCATGCTCAAAACCGTGTTCATAAACATCACCGAAATTTACATCCCCATGGAGCGCCGCAAGGAATTGGACCCGCAAAAGGTCGAGGCGGTGATCGGGCAATTGATGAACGAGGAAGCACTGCCACCAATCCAGGTGCGCCGGGATCAGGCCAAGAAGCGCTACGTGTTGGTTCGCGGAGTCAATCGTCTGGAGGCGCGCCGGACGCTCGGCGATGCGACGGTAGAGGTCTATATCGTCGGCGCCCGGTTGCATTGAAGCGCATCCCCAGTTGCCCCGCCCTTTGTCCCTCGACAAGCTCGGGATGAGGGCTCCGGGTGGGGTGATCGTACAGAAATACCTCATACTGAGCTTGTCGAAGTATGGGGTTTGCTCTCTTTGATTACGGCAGTTCAACCCCGTAGCCACCCACCGGCAAGGCTTCGGGGATCAGTCCCCGGTCCTTGAGGAAGGTCGCGAAGCGGACGTAGCGGACGCTGTCCAGAGCCGCCGGACGCAGGGCGAAGCGAGGCAGGGTGTCGGCCCAGGCCCGCTTGTTCAACTCGTCGTCCAATTCCTTGCCCGATTGGGCGAACAAGGCCCAGGCCTCGTCCGGGTGATTGAGCATGAAGGTCACGCCCTGTTCCACGGCATTCAGAAAGCGCCGCAGCCGGTCATCGGCCAGCTTGTCCTTATGGGCGACCAGGATCAATTCGTCATAGAGCGGCACCCCATGTTCTTCGGGATAGAAGGCGCGGCCCGGATGATTCTCGATGGCCATCTGGTTGATCTCGAAATTGCGGAAGGCCCCGATGACCGCATCCACCTTGCCGGACAGAATGGACGGGGACAGGGAGAAATTGACGTTGATCAGGGTCACATCGTCCAGGCTCAGGCCAACACTTTCCAGCATCACGCCAAGCATAGCGTCTTCGAAGCCGCCGACCGAATAACCGACTTTTTTGCCTTTCAAATCGGCGAGGGTCTGGATCGGACCCTCGGCCAGCACTACCAGCGCATTCAGCGGCGTCGCGACGAGCGTGCCAACGCGGACCAGCGGCAGCCCTTCGGCCACATGCATATGCAGTTGCGGCTGATAGGAGACAGCCAAATCGGCCTTGCCCGCTGCGACCAGCTTCGGCGGGTCGTTAGGGTCAGCCGGAGCTACCAATTCCACATCCAAGCCCTGGGCGGTGAAGTAGCCTTTTTCCTGGGCGACAATCAGCGGCCCATGGTCGGGGTTGACGAACCAATCGAGCATGACCGTTATCTTGTCTGCCGCAGCGGCAGGCAGGGCGAGCATAAAGCTAATATTTAAGATTAAAAATATACGATATAGCATTGTATTTCCTTTTTAGTCATCATCTGGATGGGTTTCCGTCTGCCACGGGGCGAGACGACGCAGGCCCGTATCAACGGCGAAATAGAGACTCACGGCGATCAAGGCCAGAACCAGCAGGGCGGCAAACATCACGTCCACCTGCATCCGGGCATTGGCATGCAGCATCAGGTAGCCGAGGCCGCTGGAAGATCCGACCCACTCGCCGACCACCGCCCCGATGGGCGCGACGGCGGTCGCCACCCGCAGGCCGGAGCCCAGGGCGGGCAGGGCAGCGGGCAGGCGTAGTTGGAGCAGAATCGCCCGCCGGGAAGCCCCCATGGTGCGGGCCAGATCCAGCCAACCGGGATCGGTGCGGCGCAATCCGTCGAGAAAGGCCGAGGTGACCGGGAAATAAATGATCAGTACCGCCATGGCGACCTTGGAGGCCATGCCATAGCCCAGCCAGAGGACCAGAATGGGGGCCAGGGCGAATACTGGAATGGCCTGCGACACCACTAAAACCGGCATCAGCCAACGCCGTGCCGGTCGCACCGAGGCCATGACCAAGGCACTACTGCCGCCGAGCAAGGTGCCGAGAATCAAGCCGAGCAGAATTTCTGTGCCGGTGGTCAGGGCATGTTCGCCAATCAGCGCGGCGTGCGACAGCAGTGCCCGGGCCACCCGTTCGGGGCTGGGCAGAATGTAATGGGGGGCGTCAGTGAGCCAAACCACCGCCTGCCACAGTAAGAGTAAGCCGGTAAAGATAATCAAGCCGCGCAGGGGCCGGGTCATGGGGCCGCCTCCGCCAGCAGGGCCAGCAATTGTCCCTGTTGGGTCAGCAGGTTGGGGTCATCAATGTGACGGGGCGCGTCGCCCGAAGGATGCAGGGGTGGACGCAGCAACGCCGGTCGTCCGGCCAGCACCCGCACTTCATGGCCCAGGCGCAGGGCTTCCAGGGGATCATGGGTGACCAGCAAGACTGTGCGCCCGGCCAGCAGTTCGGCGGCCAAGTCCTGTAGCTTCAGGCGGGTCAGCACGTCGAGCGAGGCGAAGGGTTCGTCCATCAGCACCAGCGGCTTGTCTTCCATCAGGGTGCGGGCCAGGGCGACCCGTTGCCGCATGCCGCCGGACAAGGTACCGGGCAGATCCTGGGTATGGTCTCCCAGTCCGACCCGATCCAGCAGATGGGACGCCTTGTCCCGTGCCGTGGTGTCGAGCCGCCCCCGACGCAGGCGCTCCCCCAACGCCACGTTGTCGAGCACGGACAGCCAGGGCAGCAGCAGGTCGGACTGGGCCATGTAGGCCATGCGGCCTTTCAGCGGTAGGCCATCGCCGGTGGTCAGGCGGGTTTCCCCGGCGGTCTGGGTCTCCAGTCCGGCAATCAGCCGCAACAGGCTGCTTTTGCCGACGCCGCTGGCTCCCAGCAGGCAGGTCCATTGCCCTGCCAGAAGATCCATTTCCAGGTTCTCGAACAAAACCATGTCGCCATACACCAAGCGACCGGCGCGAATATGCACCGACAGGGAGGGGGAGGGAGACAGGTCTACGGCCATGAAAGCGTCCCTACGCCGGGTTCAACCGGATCAGGTTCTAGGGGTCGTCTTCCACTCGAAGACCTCTCAGCCGAAACGTCGGCTCCCCCCGCACGAAAAAGGAATGCGGACTATGACCAGAGTGGCCCGCAAAGGCAAGTGCCTTGGGTCATAATTTGTGAGTCGAAAAGTCGCGCGTGGTGTGCCGCAGACGGCGGACCAGCAACTGAATCATGCTTTGAATGATCGGCGGCGTGCGCTCCATGTTTTCGCGGAACAGGGGCTCCGGGAGCACGTAGCAATCAGTATTCTCCAGGGCCGTCGCCGTTGCCGAACGGGGTTCGTTATCGACCAGGGCCATCTCGCCGAACAGGTTCCCCTCGCCCAGAAAGGCTAGGCTGACATGGCCGTCGTTGTCGTCCTTGTGGGAAATTTCCACCAGTCCAGATTTGATGATGAAGACTTCGTGACCGGGATCGCCTTCGCGAAAAATAATTTCACCCGCCGCAACGGTCCTGGTATCCAGAAGCTGATCCATGATTCGATGACACGTCCCTGTGGCTCATAGACTTGTATTATAGGTCAGATTTGCCCTTTAAAAAAGGTAAACTATAGCGTGACAAAGACCCGCCCAATGTTGCACCGTTCCGCCGCTCTGCTTGTGTGTGTGTTGTTTCTGGCGGCCCAGGGCCCCTTGCATTTCGACTGGACCGAAGTGACGATCCTCACCGCGAAGGGCACCCGCACGGTGCAGGTGGAACTGGCGGAGACCCCCGAGCAACGGGCGCGCGGCCTGATGTTTCGTGAGGAACTGCCGGAAGGCACGGGGATGCTGTTCGACTTCGGATCGCCGCGTGGCGTCGCCATGTGGATGAAAAATACCAAGATTTCGCTGGATATGCTGTTCATTGATCAAGTGGGGGAGATCGTTGCCATCGCCCCCCATACCCAACCCGGCTCGCAGCATATGATTGATGCGGGACAGCCGGTCCGGGCGGTGCTCGAACTGCCGGCCGGAACGGCGGCCGCACTGGAGGTGCGGGTCGGGGATCATCTGCGGCACGACATTTTTACCGTCCCCGCTCAGCCCGCCGGTGGCATGTCCGACTGACGCAGGTAAGTATAGTTGGCGAGACAGGATTCATAGAAATCCACCAGCTTTACCCCGTCCCGTGAGCGCAGGTTGCCTTGCGCGACGGTCCGATCAATGCGTTTTTTGAGTTGTCGGGCCATGGCATCGGGGCTGTATTGCATGACCTGAAGCACCTGACCGGCCGAGGAGCCGGCCACGAATTCCTCGATATAGAATCCCGAGGGATCTTTCGGGTCGCAGAAAATATGGGCCTCATTCAGGCGCCCGAACAGGTTGTGCATGTCCCCCATCACGTCCTGGTAGGCTCCGGTGAGAAACAGCCCGATATAATAGCTCTCATCCGGGCGCAGGGGATGCAGGGGCAGGGTGGTTTGATTTCCCTGTTCGCCAATGAACTGGGCGATCCGACCATCGCTGTCGCAGGTGATATCGGCCAGGGTGCAATTGCGCGACGGGGTCTCGTGCAGTCGGGTCAGCGGGGCCACCGGGAGCACCTGCTGGATGGCCCAGCTATCGGCGGCCGACTGAAACAGTGAGAAATTGCACAGATATTGAGACCCGAGCAGGGACTCCACATCACGCATATCTTCGGATACAAACTCCGCCGTTTTCAGGCCCCTCGAGATGTCGCGCATCAGCTTCCAGTAGAGGGATTCCACCCGGGCCAGTTCTTCCAAACCGAGCACGCCGAGCTTGAAGGCGTTCAGGGTGTCATCCAGCAACATGGCGGCTTCGTTATATGCCTCCTGGTGATTTTGCAGAGTCTCCAGTTCGGTCACCAGGGTGCGCATGTTGGTCACCAGAATATGCTCTTCTGCCACCGGATCAGTGCCAATGGGATTGGCATCATTGGCAATTTCGCCGATTACCCGCATGACGACGCAGGAATGATGGGCGGTGATGGCACGCCCGCTTTCGGACACCAGGATCGGATGGGGCACCTCTTCCAGATCGCAAATCTGCATCACACCGTAGACCACGCCACTGGCATAGTCGGTCAGAGCGTAATTCATGGAGGAATGGCCGCTCGACCGGCTGCCGTCGTAGTCCACGGCCAATCCGCCGCCGATATCCAGATAGGTCAGGGGAATGCCCCGCTTGACCAAACGGGCGTAGATCCGCGCCGCCTCCTGCACCGCTTCCTTGACGAAGCGGATATCGGACAACTGACTGCCCACATGGAAATGCAGCAACTGGATGGCGTCGCCATAGCCACGCTGCTGAATCAGCGCCGTGGCATTGAGAATTTCCGAAATGGTCAGGCCGAATTTGGCTCGTTCGCCACTGGATTCGCTCCATCGGCCCTCGGTCTTGACGCGCATCTTGATTCGCAGGCCGATGATCGGCTGTACTTCCATCTCGTCGGCCATGCGGAGCAGGGGGTCGATTTCGCTGAATTTCTCGATGACCACCACCACCTTGCGATTGAGCTTGCGGCCCAACAGGGCCAATCGCATCACGTCCTCGTCCTTGTAGCCATTGCAAATGGTCAGCGCTTCCTCGCCGGTATCGTAGGAGAGCACGGCCAGCAGTTCAGCTTTTGAGCCGGCCTCCAGTCCATAGTGATAGGGGCGACCGGCCTCGACGATCTCATCGACGACCTCGCGCATCTGGTTGACCTTGATCGGATAGACCCCGCGATAGGGTGCGGTGTAGCCGGACTCTGTAATGGCGGCGTCGAAGGACTCGTTGAGCTGTTTGACCCGGTTCTTGAGAATGTCGTGAAAGCGCATGACCACCGGGAACTGGACGTTCTGGGCCAACAGCTCATCGACTACATCCTGCAAGGCGATGGGGATTTCCAGATTGTCCACATCGGGCAGGGCGAGCAGTTTGCCGTCGTCGCTGACCCCGAAATAGCCGCTGCCCCAGCGCCGGATTCGATAGGTTTCCTCAGTATCTTCCATCGTCCAGCCGTGCATGCCGTGGCCCCTTTTCCATTCCCTGAGTCGGTTCCGAAGCTTATAGCAAGACTCGTTGCCCGATGCCCATCGCCATGCGATAAAAGGCGAAATATTCATCAAAGGGCAGGATCATGACCCACAACGACGATGGCGATCAGGCCTTTCGAAAGGCCGACCTGCTCGGACGGCATCCGGAAATGACCTATGGCGGGGCGCTCAGTTTCCTCCGTCGATGCTATAGCCGTGACCTGACCGGAGTCCATGTGGCGGTCAGCGGCGTGCCCTATGACGGGGCGGTTACCTACCGCTCAGGGGCGCGTCTCGGTCCGCGCGCCATTCGGGCCGCCTCGGTGCAACTGGCGGAATTGAAGTCCTTTCCGTTCGGTTTCGATCCCTTCGATAGTCTGGCCGTGGTGGATTATGGCGATTGCTTCCTCGATCCGCACCACCCGGAAACGGTGGTCGAAACCATCGAGCGGCACATTGCCGAGATCTTGGCGGCGGGGGTGTTTCCGTTGACCCTCGGCGGCGATCATTTCATTGCCTATCCGATCCTGCGCGCCATGGCGGCCCATCATGGCCCGGTTGCTCTGCTGCATTTCGATGCCCATTGCGATACCTGGGACGACGACGGGTCGCGGCTCGATCATGGCTCCATGTTCCTGCGCGCCAAGAATCAGGGGTTGATCGACGTCAGCCGTTCCTGTCAGGTGGGCATTCGCACCCACAATGATTCCGACCATGGGTTCGACATTCTGACCGCGCCTTGGGTGCATCATCATGGGGTCGAGGCGACCATCGCTGCCATCCGGCAACGGGTCGGTGCAGGCAAGGTCTATCTGACCTTTGACATTGATTGCTTGGACCCGGCCTTCGCCCCGGGCACCGGCACCCCAGTTTCCGGGGGGCTGACCTCGGCGCAGGCATTGGGGATCGTGCGCGGCCTGTCCGATCTGGATCTGGTCGGTGCCGATGTGGTGGAAGTGGCCCCGGCCTACGACCTGTCGGAAATCACCGCCATTGCCGCCGCCACCGTCGCCCATGACATTCTTTGTCTGCTGGCGGTGAAACGTGGGGCGAGGGGCCTGCCGCTGGGGCGCCCCCTATGACGCAGCCCGCGCTTCCAGAAAGCGCAGGAATTCCTCCTGGGGCAGGGCCTTGCTGAAATAGTAGCCCTGGGCGAATTCACATGCCCGTTCCTGGAGGAAGCGCATCTGCGCCTCGGTCTCCACGCCCTCGGCCACCACCTTGATCTTCAGGTTGTGGGCCATGGCGATGATGGCCTCGACCAGCGCCGCGTCATCGGGATCGTCGGTCACGTCGCGAATGAACGAGCGGTCGATTTTCAACAGATCAACCGGCAGGCGCTTGAGATAGCTCAACGAGGAATAACCGGTGCCGAAGTCATCGAGGGAGATCCGGTAGCCCTCCTGGCGCATTTCGTTGAGATACTCCACATGCGACTGATGATCGGACATCATCAGACTTTCGGTGATTTCGACGATGACGTTTTCCTTGGGAAAATGGGATTTTCGGATGATTGACCGCCAATCGGTGCGGAAGTTCCCCAGCCGGAACTGCTTGGTTGATTTGTTGAGCGCCACATACAAAGGAGCTCCATAGGCCTTGCCCCATTGTTTGGCCGCCTGCGTGGCCACGTCGGCGACCCAGTTCCCCAGTTCGCTGATCATGCCGGTTTCCTCGGCGATGGGGATGAATTCGTCGGGCGAGATATAGCCGCGCACCGGATGCTTCCAGCGCATCAGGGCCTCGGCACCGACCACCGTTCCCGAGTCGAGGGCGAGAATGGGCTGATAATGAACCTCGAACCCGCCGTCCCGATGGGCGTTCTTGATGTCGTTGGCCATGCGGTGACGGCGTTCCGCCTCGTCCTGCATGCTCTTAGTGAAGAAACGGTAGGTGTTGCGACCGGCATCCTTGGCGGAGTACATGGCGCTATCGGCATTTTTCAGCAGACTTTCGATGTCTTCACCGTCGTCCGGGTAGACGGTGGCCCCGATACTGCCCGAGATATGCAGTTCGTTGCCCTCAATATCGAAAGGACGCGAGAGTTCGGCCAGCACCTTGTCGATGGTCGGCGTCATGTCGGTGACCGACACCAGATCGCTCAACAAGATGGTGAATTCATCGCCCCCGAGACGGCCCACCGTATCGGAACTGCGGGTCACCGCGCTCAGGCGGCTCGCTGCTTCCTTCAGCAGACCGTCACCGACGGAATGGCCCAGGGTGTCGTTGATGCTCTTGAAGCCGTCCAGATCCAGGAACAGTAAGCCCACCAGATTGCGCCGACGCTCGCCTTTTTGCACCGCCTGCCTGAGCCGGTCGAAAAAAAGGTGACGATTGGGCAGACCAGTCAATTGATCGAAACTGGCCTGCTTCTTGATGATTTCCTGGGCTTTCTTGTCGTCGCTGATGTCGCTGAATACGGCGATATGGCGCATGATCTTGCCACGGTCATCGCGCAACACGTTGATCGACAACCATTCCGGGTAGACATCACCGTTTTTACGCTTGTTCCAGATTTCTCCCTGCCAATGCCCCGTATCCATCAAGGAAGTCCACATCTCCTTGTAGAATTCCTTGGAATGTCTGCCGGAAGCCAGAAGATCGGGTTTGCGACCGATCACGTCGTCGCGCTTGTAGCCGGTAATACGGGTGAAAGCGGGATTTACTGAAAGAATGGTGTTGCTCTGGTCGGTGATCAGGGTCGCTTCCGAGGCCGCCTCGAAGACTGTGGCCGACAATCGAAGCCGTTCCTCGACGGTCTTTTGCTCGGTGATGTCGTTGATGGTGAGAATAGCCCCCTGAACCGTATTCGACGTGTTGACCACGTAGGGGACGATATGGATGGCGTAATATGAAATGCCCATCGGAAATTCACGGTCGACGGTGACGCCGGTCTGCATCACGGAGCGCACAGAGCCAATAAGATCGTTCAGAACGAAGTGGGTCGGCACGCTGGTCAGATTCTCGCGCGGCCCGGACCGGGTGAGCTTGAAGAATTCCTCGGCCTTTTCGTTGTAGCGGGTCACCACGAGATTCTTGTCGACGACGATCAAGGCCTTGTTGATGCTGGCCTGGATGTTCTCCAGGTCGCTGTTGGCCTCGGAGAGTTCCTGGGTCTTGACGATCAGTTCGTCGTTGACCGTTGTCAGTTCTTCGTTGGTGGCCTGAAGTTCCTCGTTGGAGGTTTCCAGTTCCTCGTTGGATGCCTGCAATTCCTCGTTGGCGGCCTGGGCTTCCTCGTTGAGGGACTGCAATTCCTCATTGGAGGTTTCCAATTCCTCGACCACCGTCTGCAAATTTTCGCGGGTGGAAGTCAGCTCATGTTGCAGCTCGGCGATGCGGTTGGCTGCCGATTCCTCAAGAGTCTCATCATCACCACTCACCGGAATGATCGACTTGTCCGGCTGTTTCTCGAAGCAGACCAGCAGCAGTTCACTGTCGTAATCCTGCGTGCCGACGAAATGCACGGCGAGACGGTACAGGCGGTTTCCGCCATCGACGGACAGCACGCAGGGCTGTCCCGCCGCGCTTTCCTTCTTGCGGCTGACCCGATGGGAAAAAGCCCGCAACTCACTGCGAAAGGCCGGATTGATGATTGAAAACAGATTGAAGTCGGCCTTGCCTTTGTTGATTTTGATGAACGGGGAGCAATCACCGAAAAACTCGATGACGCTGCCATCGCTGGCGATCAGAATGCTGGCCGGGGCATAAAGGTCGAAAATCCGATTATGGCCCATCTCGGACGGCTTGACGTCCTCAGGTGCGACCCTTGATTTTTTGCCGGACCGGGTCAACGGCGCGGCCTTCGCGAAATGCCCGGTCATCGGTGTGGGGACATTGCGGCAGGTGAAAATCTTGTGAGTCCGGTTCTTTTCCGAGAACAGGGCCGAATGGGTGCCGATGGATTCCGATTTGCCGAGGAACATGATTCCATTGGGCCGGAGGGCATAATGGAAACTGCGCATGACCTTGTCTTGCAGTTCCGGCTTGAAATAGATCAACAGATTCCGACAACTCACCATGTCGAGCCGGACGAACGGCGGGTCCTGCACGATGTCCTGGCGGGCAAAGACGACAATGTCCTTCAGCGACTTGTCCACATGATACTGACGGTCTTTCTGAGTGAAATATTTTTTGCGGAACTTCTCATCCATATTGACCAATGAGGCCTCGGGATAGGAGCCCTTGCGGGCATACTGGGTCGACTCGTTGTTGATGTCCGTGGCGAAAATCTGCACCCGGTATTTGTCGATATTGGTCCCCAGTTCCTCGCAGACCAGGATGGCCAGGGAATAGGCTTCTTCGCCGGTGGCGCAGCCCGGCACCCAGATGCGGATGTCGTCTCCCGGTTCCTTGGCCCGGATCAGTTCGGCCAATTCCTTTTTGATGGCGGCGAAGGATTCTGTGTCGCGAAAAAAAGAGGTGACGCAAATCAGGAAGTTGTTGGCCAGTTCCAGCAGTTCTTCATGGTGATCGGTCGTGTACTGGCCGTATTGCTCCAGATCGCCGATTTGCAGCGCGGACATGCGGCGCTGCAATTGGCGAGTGATGGTGGAATCCTTGTAGTTGGAAAAATCCATGCCCGTGTGAGCGCCCACCTGATTGATGATGCCGCGCACCGTCGAAGGGGCGACCCCTTCGTCCTCGGTGATGATGGGCACGCGGGGCAGGGTGGTGATGGAGGCCAACTGCTCTGCTGTCTCGACCGGAGTCAGGGCCAGATCGACGCCGCCCGAGCGAATGGCCGCCTTGGGCATACTGTCGTACTTGGCCGTATCCGGTTCCTGGGCAATGCAAATACCGCCCGCCGCCTTGATGGCCTTGATGCCATGCGCGCCGTCGGACCCGGTGCCGGAGAAAATGACCCCGATGGCCTTCTCCCCCTGATCCTCGGCCAGACTGAGGAACAGGCGATCCACCGAGGGTTTGGGACCGATGGCGGCTTGGGGTTTGGTTAGCCGGATTTTGCCGTGCGAGATGGTGATATCGCTGTCGGGCGGAGCCACATAGACCGTGTTGGCCTTGGGGAAGGTATTGGTTTTGGCTTCAAGAACGGTCAGTTTGGTTTCGCGGGCCAGCAACTCGACCATCATGCTGCGATGATCCGGCGACATGTGCTGCGCCACGATGAAGGTCATGTCGGATTTTTCGGGCAGATTGGCGACAAAGGGGCGCAGGGCTTCCAGTCCGCCGGCGGAGGCACCAATCCCGACATAGAACAGCCCTGCCTTGACTTTTGACTTCGCAGGGGCCGTTGATCGGGTCTTCTTCTTGGGGAGGTCTGGGGACTCTGTGTTCATAGCCTCAATGAAGGAAATCTAACTCAACGATTGAATACTGTGAGAGGAAGTGCGCGAATCATAGTCGCATTGCGACAGATTGTCACTTACATTGTCCGAGGTATTTGCCGCTTGCTCGAACTCCAACGAACCATTAGGTTTCCTGTCCGTCGGGGAGTAGCTCAGCCTGGTAGAGTGCCTGCTTTGGGAGCAGGATGTCGCAAGTTCGAATCTTGTCTCCCCGACCAATTGATACCCACCCAAACAAGTGTGAGTCGATGATACGGGACGCCGGTTTGTCAGATGTCGAGGCTTTGGTGGCCCTTGAGAACGCCTGTTTCTCCATCGACCGTCTGTCGGCGCGCAGTTTTCGGAATTTCCTCAAACAGGGTAAGCCGCAGTTGATTGTCGATGAGCAGGACGGCCAATTGCGCGGCTACAGTCTCATTCTGTTTCACGCCAATACCTCTCTGGCCCGTCTTTATTCCCTTGGGGTGAGGCCGAATTTCAGATCCCAAGGGGTGGCGCGGCAGTTGATGGCGGAGTCCGAACGCCGGGCGCTGGCCGCCTCGGCGACCCGGATGCGGCTGGAAGTGCATCAGAACAACCTCGCGGCCCAGAAACTGTATAAAGATCTGGGCTATCGCGCCTTCGCCGTCTATCCCGATTATTACGAGGATCACGCCGAGGCGGTGCGGATGGAGAAGCATCTGGCGCCACAGTTGTCCCGGGACCTCAATACGGTGCCGTATTTCTCCCAGTCCCTGGACTTCACCTGCGGTCCGGCCTGTCTGATCATGGCGATGGCCCGTCATGATCGCACCATGGTGGCCGACCGGGCCCTGGAAATGCGTTTGTGGCGCGAAACAACGACCATTTTCATGACCCGTGGTCATGGCGGCTGCGGGGCGCTGGGGCTGGCCCTGGCAGCCTGGAACCGGGGCTTCGGGGTCGAGGTCTCGTTGAGCGACGAAACCACCATGTTCGTCGACACGGTGCGCGATGAACGCAAGAAGGAAGTGATCCGGTTGGTCGAGGAGGGCTTCCAAAAAGACGTCGCCCAGACGGGGATCAAGGTCGAAGCCCAGCCGCTGGGGGTTGCCGATCTCTGTGCCGCCTTCGACCGGGGCGGGGTGCCCATCGTGCTCATCAGTTCCTATCGAATGACCGGCGACAAATCGCCCCACTGGGTGGTGGTGACGGCCTACGATGATCGGTTCATCTATATCAACGACCCGTTCGTGGATGTCGAGGAGAACCGCTCAGAAACCGATTGTGTCGGCATTCCCCTGGCTCCCATCGAACTTGAGCGCATGTCCCGGTTCGGCAAACGCAAGCATTTCGCAACGGTTATCGTCTATCCACTTCGTCAGAAAGGGCGACAATGAATGGCGCGTTACACGATCATCACCGACCGGCTGAGCGATTGGCGCTGGAGCACCGACGGGCTCGATCTGATGAGTGCGGATCAGTACATGCTGCACAGCTACCACGAAAAGAAATCACCCCGTTACGTGGTCAATCTGTGTCGCCACTACAGCTATCTCTCGGGCGGCTATTATTGCTCCCTGTTGGCCGAGGCACGGGGGCAGACCCCCATGCCGACGGTCGCCGACGTGCTGTCTCTGGCGCGCAAGCATCTCTACGCCTTCGCGGTGCCGGAACTGGAAGCCATCCTCAACCGCACGGTCAAGCGGTTGGTGACGGCGCCCACCGAGCCCTTTGACCTGACCGCCTGTTTCGGTCGCGCCGACGATGCCCGGTTCAAGCGACTGGCGGAAGAGGTGTTCGATGTGTTCCGCTATCCGTTGCTGCGCCTGCGGTTGATCCCCGGCAGGCACTGGAAAATTGCCACTATCCGGCCGATGGGGCTGCATCAGGTGCCGCGGTCCCTAGATGCCCTGTTCAACGAATCCCTGCGCGCCTACACCCGGGCCCGCAAACCCCTGCGCGGCGGCGCGCCCCCCGCCCTGTACAGTCTGGCCATTCTGTACGATCCGGATGAAGCCCTGCCGCCTTCGGACCGACAGGCGCTGGACAAGTTCGTTTCGGTCGGCCAGACCCTGCGCGTGGACGTGGAGCGCATCACCAAAAAGGATTTTGCACGGCTGCCGGAATTCGATGCCCTGTTCATCCGCACCAATACGGCCATCGACCATTATACCTATCAGTTCTCCCGCAAGGCCGAGCAGGAGGGGTTGGTGGTGATCGACGATCCGACGTCGATCCTGCGCTGCACCAACAAGGTCTATTTGCATGAACTGTTGAAACGTCACCACCTGCCGACGCCCAAGACCGAGTCCCTCAATCGGCTCAATTTCACCGACGCGGTGCTCGACAAATTGGAAAGTACGCTCGGCTATCCGATCATCCTGAAAATTCCCGACGGGTCTTTTTCACGCGGCATGCACAAGGCGGAAAACCGTGACCAGTTGGTGAGGTTTGCCGGGGAACTGTTTGAAAAATCAAGATTGATCCTGGCTCAGGAGTTCGTCTACACGAGCTTCGACTGGCGCGTCGGCATCCTCAACGGCGAAGCGCTCTACGTCTCCCAATATCTGATGTCGCGCAATCACTGGCAGATCGTCAACCACAAGGGCGACGGGACCTTCAAGCAGGGCGGGTTCAAGACGTTCGATGTCAAGGATGCGCCCGCCGAGGTAGTCGAGGTGGCGCTCAAGGCGGCTTCCCATATCGGCAAGGGACTCTACGGCGTCGACCTCAAACAGACCGACAAGGGGTTGTTTCTGATCGAGGTCAACGACAATCCCAGCATCGACCAGGGGGTTGAGGACAAGGTGCTGAAAAACGAGCTGTATGCGCGGATCCTGAAGGAGTTCATCCGGCGCATCGAGTCACGGGGCCGATAATCCAGCCAACGCGCGCCCCACGACGATTTGGGCGCGGCGGAGCACCAGATCCTGCCAGTCGGCGGTGGCGGGATAAAAGAAGCGCCGCAGGTCTGCCTTGATCCGTTGCGTCTCCGGCGCATCCCAATTCGGCAGCCCGTCCCGGTGCAGCACATGATCGGCGCGCAGGGCCCGGAGCATTTCCTCGACACTGAAGGTGCCGAATTCCAGGGTGACAAAGGTCACCGCCGCGCCCAGGGCGGCCTGCCAGCCATAGTCGATCAGCCCGGACTTGGGGGTTGAATAGGAGGTGCCGAGGGCCGGCTCTGTCATCTCGGTGCCGTACCAGCGCCGCCCGCGCGCCGCTTCCGCCGATTGTGGGGGATGGTCGGAAATGATCTCGCCATGGCCGAACGGCCCGAGCCCCGAGTGCAGGTCGATGACGGCGACGGTTTGGCGGTCCTTGAGGTGAAAATCGTCGATCAGTCGTTCCACCCGGAGCCGGGACCAGACCGGTGCCGTGCCGCCGTAAAACAGGCCGCTGGGATGGCTGTATTGTCCCGCCGTCACCACCGTTTCCAGGACCCGTTGGCCGTGTCGGCGTCCATAGTCCCGCAGGATCTGGTCGGCCTCAGCCCACAGGGCCGGATCATTGCGGGGCGGTACCAGGGCTTCGGCCAGCTCATCGTATCCGGGGCTTTCCGGCAGCGGTTGGTCGAAGTCGATGAAATTGCGGTTGAGATCGACTCCCGCCTCGTTGACCCGGCGCAGCCAGGCGAATCCGTGGGGATTGAGCGCATGCAGGAGCAGGGCGGCGCATCCCTCGGGCAGGTCGTCGGGGGAGAGTCGATGCAGAAAATCCAGTTGCACCGCCGATCCCACGAAACCTTCCACCCCGTGGGTGGCCGACATCAGGACCAGCACTTTCGGGGCGTCACTTGGGCCGACCCAGGCGGTATCCAGGGACAGCGGCTCGCCTTGTGGTCCGGTCAACGGATGGTCGTGCCGAGTGAAAGGGACTCCGGCGGCGGCGCAGGTCGCCTGGAAACGCGCCCGGGCCTGGCTGTAGCTGTCGCTGAATAAGGATGAACGATCGTGGGGCACGTTGGACTCGAACGGCAAGCGTCCCGCTTGGACGCCCCGTCTTATAGCCTGAATTCGTCGAGCAGGTCACTCTCTCCGTACATCGGTCGGCAATTCCCTCAGGGCGAGGACTCATGCTGCCGCCGGGAGATGATCTCCGCATAGGCCCCCTGTTGCGGGGAGACAAAGGGGGTGGCCGTGACGCTCCGACGAAAAACGCAGGCCAAAAAGGCTTCAGGAGGAATTTTGTGCGCCTTTTCCAGGTCGTGGAAGGCTGCCAGATCAGCAAACGGCAGATGGACAGGATGTGGGCGGAAAGCGGTGCAGGACAGGTCCAGAATGTCGTAGTCATTGGCCCGGGCGAGATCCACAAAGAGCGTCGGGCTGATCGAATAAAAACCGTGATTGAGGGCGCCAGTCATCGGTTGCACATGCAGCATCAGACCGCCGGGAGTGGTCAGTTCATGCATGGAGCGATAAACCTGGGCAATGTCGAACACATGCTCGGAGGTGCCGATATTGGTGATCACATCGAACGGCCCAGATAGTGGAAGCGGCATATTAAGATCATGGCGCAACCCATTGGGACTGACGAAATCAACCGCTGTATATTCTATGTATCCGAACAGGGCTCCATAGAAAGCCTTGACCAGATCGAAGGCGGCTCGGGGGCCGAAGTTTTTATCCACTGCCGCCATGTCCCGGCCGAATCTCTGCAAGGCCGGAAGGTCGCCTTCAAGGGCCGCCACACACCGGGTGACCAGCTCCGCCACCGGCACGTCGCCCAGCCAATGCTGCTCTCCCATTTCGAGCAGGCGCGGGCGCATCGGAAGAACGCCCGCTTCCCGCAAACGCCACAAAAGTTCGAATTCGGACCGGGTGATGGCCAGGGGAGTCGCCTGTCGGTTGAGGGTGACTGGGATGATGGGAATTCTATGACAATCGGCGGGACGTTGCCAGCAGGGAGGCAAAAAAATGCCGCATCTGCAAGGCTGTTTTATGGACCTTCGGCATCCCATATTTTTTTGTGTGGCCGCAGTGCAGTACCTGCAGTGCAATATTGACATTTCGCTCTTGCGGCATTAGTATATCATAACGTTCTAATGCAAGTGGTCGCTTGGCATTCGCCCGGCGGCAGATCCGGAGGATCGTCAAATGGCTGATGGACAGCATGTTTATCCCCAAACGGTTTGGGAACTCCAGGCCGAAATCAGTGCCCGTGCCTATGAAATCTGGGAAGAAGAGGGACGCCAACCGGATCAAGGCTTGAAAAACTGGGAACGCGCCGAAGCCGAGATACTCGCCCTCAAGGACCAACAGAAACACTGAGGGACAGGTTCCGCTATGACGTCATGCGTGATGCCAAGTTTTTTGGCATCGCGTTTTAGCTTGTCTAGATTCTTTAGATTGGCTTTATTTTCATGATGTTATATCCAAATCTTTTGTCTTGAAGAGGGTCTGCCACTGCTCCATATATGGTACAATATATCATTTATGCAGCAGGAGCACATGATGCAGATAGCCGTAACCAGCCAAGACCGAAAAACAGTCACCGAACATGCTGGTCGATGCCGGAAATTTTGGTTGTACTCGATTGAAAACAATATCGTGAAGGGCAAAACACTGGTGGAACTGGCGAAGGAATCCAGTTTCCACGAGAGTTCGCCCCACGAACATCATGTGCTTGATCCCATGGATATATTGATTACCCGCAGCGTCGGGGCGGGGCTCCGTCAGCGTCTGGCTGCGCGGAGCATAGATGTGGTGCTTACGTCGGAGACTGACCCGGATCTGGCTGTCTCTGGCTTTTTACGGGGGGTGAGCTCAGTTGCCGCGCCAGATGTCTGCGAGGAACATGGGCATCACCAGCATCGGCATGAGGGGCATGGGGATGCGAGCTGCGGATGCGGTCATTAAATGCAGTAGTTCAGACCTGATCTGACACCGCTTCTTGAAAAAGAAGAGGGTTACCGGTTTTGATGGCGGTGCGAACCGGCGTGGCCGATGAGCGGCGGCGAACATATCCACCCGGCGATCGAGCATCATGGGCAGGGTGACCGGTCCCGGTTTCCCTGTTTTCCAATACCGCAACTGACCGCGTCCCCTGCTGGATCGTGCTGCCATCCTCCAGCACCACCCCCGGCAACGACGGGGACTCCCAGTCCTCTGCCCCGATTCCGTCCATTGCCTCTGACCCTGTCCTCGACACCCCGGCACGCCGGACGAACGCCCTCCTTGACGAGTCCCCGAGCGACCGAGCGCAACAGGAAAACCTTCTCAAGCAGGCCGAGGCCGATACGGAGGCGGTCTGGAAGATGCCTCCAGACACCCCGCAGCATGGGCGCGCGGGCCAAGGCGGGGATGCCGACGCCCGCCTCCCAACCGCAAACAAACGGCCCCTCAATGGGCGATGACGGCCAATGGTACGGCCTCGATGGCAACAAAATCGACAATCCGAACCGCGACCCGAACGTTCAAAATGCACAGGCTGTTGTGCCGCTGCCCGGCCCACTGCCGGTGCCCGTGCCGCCGCAGATGATCCCCGGGCACGAGGAGCGGACGCGGCAACTGAACGCGTTAGGAAACAAGGCAATCGAACAGTTACAGCGTAAGCGCCATTTTGACCCCACCTATTTTTTCCAATGAGAAGCGGCGATAATCTTGCCTCGTATTTTTCGAGGGAGGTTTTCTATGCCGGAAGGTTCGGCGCTACATACGGAGTCCACTGTCGTTTCTCAGTTTGTTACGGAGCCGGGTGGTCGGCGCCGGTGGCCCGACGACGTGAAGGCACGGATTGTTGCACAGACCTTGGTTTCTGGCGCGAGCGTAAATGGCGTTGCCAAACGCCATGGTCTGAGAGCCAATCACCTTTCGGATTGGCGGCGGCGGGCGCGGGAGGGTCGTCTGGTTCTGCCGGCGGCCGAAGGTGATATGGCCATGGTGGCGCCTGCACTCACCCCGGCATTTGCCTCTGTCATTGTGCGTGAAGAAAGCCCGCCGGAACCGGCATCGACTTTGGATATGATTGTCGGCCCGGTGACGATCCGGATTGACGCTTCGACCTCGGCGGATCGCTTGGCGGAGATCGTTACAGCCTTGGGACGGGAGCGATGATGTTTTCTTCCGAGGGCGTGCGGATCGTGGTGGCGACCCGTCCCGTGGACTTCCGTAAAGGCCATGATGGGCTGGCGGCCTATGTCTTCAACGCCATGAGACGCGATCCGTTCACCGGCATGGTTTTCGTGTTCCGGGCCAAGCGGGCGGACCGTTTGAAACTTCTCCACTTCGACGGCAGCGGCCTGGTGATGACCTACAAGCGGCTTGAGGATCAAACCTTTGTCTGGCCCGGGATAAAAGACGGGGTGATGGCCCTGTCTGCGGTGCAATTCGAGGCCCTTTTTGCGGGCTTGGATTGGCGCAAGGTTCGGCCCCTGGAAGGGTCTTCGCCGACGGTGGCCTGACCCAGAAAATGCATGTTTTATAATGCATAAGGCCATGGTTTCTGCTAGATTCCAGCCATGTTGAACGCGCCTGAAAGCGAGCCGGAAAGCGGCCTATCCGAAGCGGACCTGCCCGACGATGTCGAGGCCTTGAAGGCCATCATCCGTTCCCAGCACGTCATCAATACGCGGCTGGAGAAGCTGGTCAAGGCGTTCAAACATGCCCTGTTCGGCGCCAAGTCGGAAAGAATAGCCCGGGATCAACTGGAACTGGCGCTGGAGGATATCGAGACCGGAATTGCCGAGGTTCAGGCTGCGGGCGAGGCTTCGAACACGCCCTCATCAAAGTCAACGAAGAAACCACGCCAGACCAATCGGGGCAATCTGCCCAAACATCTGGAGCGGATTGAGGAAGTCATCAAACCCGATGATGTGACCTGCGCGTGCTGCGGCACCGAGCGCCACGTCATCGGCGAGGATGTGTCCGAACGGCTCGATGTCATTCCGGCGCAGTTCCGTGTGATCATCACCCGGCGTCCCAAATATGCCTGCCGGGTCTGCGAGGAAGGGATCGTCCAGGCCCCCGCTCCGGCACGTCTGATCGAGGGTGGGTTGCCGACGGAAAGTCTGGTGGCCCATGTCATCGTTTCCAAGTACGCGGATCACGCGCCGCTCTATCGCCAGGCCCAGATTTATGCCCGGCAAGGGATCGATCTGGATCGTTCGACCCTGGCGGCCTGGGTGGGCAAGGCGGCTTTCGTTCTTAAACCCGTGGTCGATGCTCTGCTGACGGACTTGAAGGGTTCGACAAAACTGTTCATGGACGAAACCCCGGCACCGGTCCTGGACCCGGGAAGGGGCAAGACCAAAACCGGTTACTTCTGGGCCCTGGCCCGTGATGATCGGCCTTGGGGTGGTGACGATCCTCCTGGCGTGGTGTTTACCTATGCGCCGGGGCGCGGTGGCAAACATGCCGAGGATATCCTGGACGGGTTCGGCGGCATTCTCCAGGTGGACGGCTATACCGGCTATAACCGGTTGATCAAGCCCGGACGGCTCGATCCGGCGATCTGGCTGGCCTATTGCTGGGCCCACGCCCGGCGCAAACTCTATAAACTGGTTAAAACGGGAACATCGCCCATCGCCGGGGAGGGCCTGAAACAGATTGCGGCACTCTACAAAATCGAAGATGAAATCCGCGGTCGGTCGCCCGAAGACCGGCTCGCCGTTCGCCAGGAACGCTCCGCACCCTTGGTCAAAGCCTTTGAAACCTGGATCGCCGAACAGCGCAGCCGGGTCTCGGCAAAATCACTGCTTGGCGAAGCCTTGACGTATATTGCCAAGCACTTCGAAGGGCTCTGCCGGTTCCTATCCGACGGTCGCGTCGAAATGGATTCCAATACCGTCGAGCGGACGATCCGGCCCATCACCCTTAATCGCAAGAATGCTCTCTTCGCCGGTCACGACGCGGGCGCCGAAAACTGGGCGGCGATCGCCTCGCTCATCGAAACCTGCAAGCTGAACGGCATCAACCCCTTCGCCTACATCGAGCATACGCTGAAAGCCATCGTCAACGGCCATAAGCAAAATCACATCAAGGAATTGCTGCCCTGGAATTATCAGGCCGGCGTGTAAGCGGGACACCGCTTACGTTACAGCAAGCCTTCCCCCAGGGTCTCAAATACAAGGGCCTGACCATCCTGCCGCGCTCCGACATTGCCGAACCCCAGCCGCCGCTGCCGCCATCGCAACCGGCCCCGTCCCCCGAGCCGTCCACCGCTGAGGGTTATCCCGCCCGCCAACCGGAAAAGGGCGATGGGGTGATCGTTGATAAGGTACCGGAACCTGTCAAAGTCGGTCCGAATGTAAACCCCATCTCTGAGCCTCAGTGGAGTGATTCTATCGTTGAAATCACAACAATCGACCCAGTCAAAATAGAGGAGGAAAAAGACCTTCCGAAACCCACCGCTACAAGCTTGGCAAACAACACCAACCCGAAATTGGGAAGGTCGTTTTACGAACATGGCTTGAAGGGCACGTCTGTCAATGGATCGGACGAAAGAGGAACCCACGCCTTGGCGACCGGAGGTATGGACGCCGCCAAAGCAGACTTCGATGCGATTCTTAGAGAGCATGGGATTGATCCTGCCACCGTGAAACCCCAACCCGAAGAACAGGGAGTAAAGTACACGCAAGAATTTTCAGACGGGAGTGTGTTGACGGTCCGAAGCTTTTCCCGTCCTTACAAAAATCGAGGGTCAACCCCAACGCTCGATGTAAAATTAAACAAAGGAGGAGGAAAAAATCACTGGGCAAAAGTAAGGTATCTGAAATAAGATAGCATCCATGGCGTGTCGGCGTATCAGTGACAAGGAGTACGAGGACGTCTGGAGTCCGATCCGAAGACGTCTTTTTGTCAATGATTCGGTCAGTTTCGATTTCATCGACACCCAAGTGATGAACAATCCGATCTGGCAGCATTTCCCTGTTGGGTGCACTCTCAGTTATGGACTGCACTCAAGTCGGAAGAAAATTGAAAGGGGGCTGAACAACCAGTTCGGCCCCCTGTTCGACACTTGGCAAGAGCTAGGCATCGAATCCGTGTTCGTCGCTTCGCGGCACAAATTCGAAACGACAGAGAGCGGGAAATTTTTCTCCTACTTCGACAAGGATATTTTCCATGAAATCTCTGCCGCCGCAACAGCCCTAAAGGTCGCTCCGGTGGAATTCGATGAGTCCGGCTTCGTCATGTTCGACCAATCGGGGACCTGGGCGCTTTGGCCCTGCACACCTTATTTCACATGGATCAGTGGCGACGACACGTTCGCTGAGACCTATATCCGCCTGTCGGGCGGAATGGAGCGCCTTCAGACAATGTTTTCCAATTCGTTCATTCAATTGTGCGAATTTCTCGTCGGCCCAGGCGGCGAATGGGATGAAATCGATTATTTGTACGAAAAAATCCTCCATTGGCCAATCCCCGACTGGTTCCAAGTGTATGGTCGAGATCTGCCCAAGGCCGAGATGCAAAAATGGTTAAACAAAGAAGAGGGGCGCTGGTCCTGGCCGGAGGTACCGCCGGGTCTTAAATACCTCGAATCAATTTGATACCCTTCACCCCTGTTACGGCGGCCAAGATCCTGCCCAGGTGGGGTTACGGTAATGGATCGATAATTATTTCGACGGCAAGATGGGCCGCTCCGACATAGCAGAACCCCAGCCGCCGCTGCCGCCATCGCAACCGGCCCCGTCCCCCGAGCCCTCCACCGCCGAGGGCTATCCCGCCCGCCAACCGGAAAAGGGCGATGGGGTGATTGTTGATCCGCAGACCCCGCCGCTCGAGGAGGGGATTGTGGACAATCCGGCCCCGGAGATGGCTGCGGAAGACACCGTCTTTACCTACGATCCCATTGATCCGGTCGAGATCAAGGAAGCGGGTGACTTACCGCCGAAAACCCTCGCCGGGTATGAGAATGCCAAGGATGTTCGCGTCCGCGACGCCATCTTCGAACAGGCCCTCAAGGGCAGGACCGGGGATGGTGAAAAGCTTGGCAAAACCCACGTTCAGGCGTCAGGTGGGGTCGATGCGGCCCGCCAGACCATGGAGAATATCGTCCGCGCCGGTGGCGGACGGGTGGAGGATATTGAGCCCACTAAAGATGGCCGCCATGAGTATACATTTAACAGGCTGCGGAAAAACTCTTCCCTTTGACGACCGGGTATGATTCGATTCCTCCTGAAAGCGACAGGGGGGGCGAGATGCGTGGCAGCGACGTTTGGACGGAGAGCCTGTTTTCGTATGTGAGTTGCGAGGCGCGGGTTCCGGCGAGCCATCCGCTCCGACCGATCCGGGCCATCGTCGATGAGGTGCTGGAGGTCCTGTCGACGGATTTCGAGGGGATGTACGCGAAGGTGGGTCGCCCCTCGATCCCGCCGGAGAAGCTGCTCCGTGCCCTGCTGTTGCAAGCCTTCTATTCGATCCGCTCCGAGCGGCAGTTGATGGAGCAGGTCGGCTACAACCTGCTGTTCCGCTGGTTCGTGGGGCTGTCGATGGATGCGCCGGTGTGGGACGTGACGGTGTTCACCAAGAATCGCGACCGGCTGTTGGAAGGCGAGGTGGCGACCAAGTTTCTGTCGGCGGTGGTGGCGCAGGCGCGTGGCCGCGACCTGCTGTCGGACGAGCATTTCTCGGTGGACGGGACGCTGATCGACGCCTGGGCCTCGATGAAGAGCTTCCGGCCCAAGGATGGCGGCGATCCGCCTCCGGGGCCGGGGCGCAACGGCGAACGCGATTTCCGCGGCGAGAAGCGCTCGAACCAGACCCATGCCTCGACCACCGATCCCGACGCCAAGCTGTACCGCAAAGCCAACGGCCAATCCTCGCGCATGGCCTTCATGGGCCACGTGTTGATGGAGAACCGCAACGGCCTGGTGGTCGGCGCCATGGTCACCCGGGCCACCGGCACCGCCGAGCGCGAGGCGGCCCTGTCGCTGGTTGATGGCTTGGCCGCAAAGGGCCGCATCACCCTGGGCGCCGACAAGGCCTACGACGTCCGCGAATTCGTCCGCGATTTGCGGGTCCGCAAGGTCACGCCCCATATCGCCCGGAACGAGCAGGTGACCGAAACCGGTGACGTGCGCCGCCGTAGCGCCATTGATGGCCGCACAACCCGCCATCCCGGCTACGCCATCAGCTTGCGCATCCGCAAGCGGATTGAGGAGGTCTTCGGCTGGGCAAAGACCACCGGAAATTTGCGCAAGACCCGCCACAAGGGCACCGACCGCGTCGACTGGGTCTTCACCCTGACCGCCGCCGCCTACAACCTCGTCAGGCTGCCGAAGTTGATGGCTGCGGCATGACGATACCCGGACTCTGCCTCAAATCGGCAGAGTCCGGGGAAACCGGCCGCAAAAGCGGCCCGCACCCCCTCGCCGAGGCCACTGAATGGCACCGACCGATGGGGAAAGGGGCCGACCTTCCGCGTTTTTCCGCAGCCTGTTAAAGACGGGACTCATATTCAATGGCGCCCCCATTCGAGCGGCAAAGGAGGTCAAAAAGATAGCACTCCGACGGTTGATATAAACCTATCATTGCGCTATGGTAAGGGGCATCAATTGAAATTACGTTTCCCGGATTAAGAAAAATGACTTGCCGACAGATCGACATCGCCGAGTTCGACCGCGACTGGCTGTCGGCCTGTCAGCAAGTGTTTAACGATAATGGTATACTGTATGCCGACATGGGGTCTCCGTTTGCAAATCCCGATTGGCGGGTAACCGCCCTTCCTGGAGACCCCGATGAGGGCTGGGGGTTAAGTGAGTGTGCCCAATGCAGAGACCTTGCCCTTCCCGGTCAAACGAATCATTTCGACAATCTGGTCAAGACATGGGAACGGTTGGGAATTCGCCATATCATAGGGACCGACCGCAGTTGGAATAGCGCGGATGAATATAAAAAATCCTACCAGGCCGTCTGCCGTGCTGAGTTGGACTGTTTCGTTGAACTCTGGGAAGGCAGTCAGTACACAACCCTTCTATTCGACACCACCGGCACATGGGGATTGAATTGTACCAAGAGCGATGACATCTCCTTTCTCGCCGGTGACGACCGATTCATGGATACATTCTATGAGGTCTCCGGCGGTGAGATTGCGGTCCGCAAACGGTTTGATCACCATATGATCGAACATGGCAACTTCTTTGTCCGGCATCCGGAAAACCCTGACCAGTGGGTTTACGACATCATCTACAACGACATCCTCAAATGGCCGCAGCCGGACTGGATCAAGGGCCTTCCACCGGAATATTGAGCGGGCGACCTCGCCCTCTGACAATCTGAGCGGCCTGGACGTTGAAAATCAGATTGAAGGCGAGGCCGGTGACGATCTTTTGCTGGGCGGGTCCGGCCATGATACTCTGGACGAAACGGAAACGACCGATGCGCCGTCGCCATCGCTCGCCATTACCGACGGGGAACGCGCCCTGGCGGAAGCCGGGGACGCGCAAGGATTCTGGGACTCTCGCAAGGCCAAGGGGGATCCCGTTGCCGATATCGCCTTGAAATCCCTCAATCCACCGGGTGGCGTGCTGGACTCGCTGTTTGGCGGCCAGTCGGTCAATAGCCGTCTGGAGGCCTTCTCGCGGGTCTATACCGGCCACAGCGCCGATCAAGAAAAAATCAGGCGGGAATTGATGCAGGCTCATATTGAGGCTGTGAAGAATGATAGCGATGGTACCCACGGCTTGCTTGACCCCCGTGCGCATTCCGATGAAACCGGCCA
This sequence comes from Magnetospira thiophila, assembly GCF_054657015.1. NCBI lineage: Bacteria > Pseudomonadati > Pseudomonadota > Alphaproteobacteria > Rhodospirillales > Thalassospiraceae > Magnetospira > Magnetospira thiophila. Next base: position 663,156 of record NZ_BAAHXF010000002.1, on the reverse strand, counting down.
CTGATTCCGACGGAAAGCGGCCACCCATTCCGATCCAAAACGGCCACTTTATCCTGGGCTCGTTTTTGGCGGCGTGATCGACGCCGTTGGGTAATTTGTTGATGTCATTTTCCTTAGGTCTGGTCAATGGTTTTGGCGGCCATGGTCTTTCGCATTGAGGGTCCGTCGAGATCGAGCCTGTGGGCGTTGTGGACGATACGATCGAGGATGGCGTCGGCGAAGGTGGGCTCGCCGATGACGTCGTGCCACTTATCGACGGGCAGTTGGCTGGTGATCAGGATCGAGGCATTTTGGTAACGCTCTTCGACGATTTCCATAAGATCGCGGCGCTGATCAGCGTTGAGTTTTTCCGGGCCCCAATCGTCGAGGATCAGCACGTTTGGTTTTGTCAGGGCGCGAAACAAACGCGGGTAACGGCCATCGGCGCGACCCATTTCCAATTCGGAGAACATTCGGGGCAGGCGTTTGTAGAGGACGGAATAATCATCTCTGCAAGCTTTTTGACCCAAGGCGCAAGCGAGCCATGATTTGCCGATACCGCATGGACCCGTAATGATCAGGTTCTGTTTTTGGGCGATCCATTTCCCCTGGGCCAGTTGCTGGAACAGGGATTTATCGAGACGCCTGGGGCTGCGGTAATCGACGTTCTCGACTGAGGCCCCGGCGTGGCGCAGGCGGGCGTTTCTTAAACGGTAGGTCAATCGGCGGTCGTCACGGACGGCTTCTTCACGATCAAGAAGCAGAGCCAGCCATTGATCATGAGCCAGATCTTCGGCTTGGGGGTTGTCTCTGAGGTCGGCGAAGGCCTGAGCCATACCGGTCAGCTTGAGGAGCTTCAGTTGGTCGTGAGTGGGGTGTTGCAACATGGTTGTTTTCCTCCTTAATGAAAATATCCGGAACCCCGGATGTTGGGATGATCGATGGCGGGACCGTTCTCAGCCTGTTTCGTTTTGCAATCCTCAAGCCTGTTCTTGAGGATGGAATTGACGGAAGAATAGGAATGGGCGCCGATCTCAAGCGCTCTTTCGCAAGCCGCCTCCAGGCGTTCCGGCCCATGAACCTTGGCCAGGCGGAGGATGCCGATAGCGGAACGAAAGCCCTGTTCCGGGTGTGGCTTGCGGCGCAGAATAATGTCAACGAGGGCTTCCGTGTTGGCCCCTTGGGCGGTAGCCATGCGGCGGATTTTCTCCGGCGTCCAACTGGCGTATCGTCGGTGTGATGACGGCATGTGTTCCGGGACCGTGGTATGACGCCGATTGCCGGGGCCGCGCATATGGACGGCGACACGCTTGCCTTTATGGAATATCTCGACACTGCGTTCCGTGATGCGAGCCCACAGGGTTTGTTTGACCAACGCATGCGGGACCGAGTAAAAATGCTTGCCCACTTCCACATGGTAATCGATGCCGGCGCGTCGCTGTTTCCATTCGGCGTATTCGAAGGGCTCGGCGGGCAAGGCTTTGAGGGCCGGGCGGTCCAGTTCTTCGAACAGTTGCCGCCGGGACGCATCCAGATGCTTGCTGACCCGCCTATTCAGAACCTCAAGCTGTTCACGGATTGCCTGATTGAGTTCGGCCAGGGAGAAGAAACGGCGATTGCGCAGGCGGGCCAGAACCCAGCGCTCGACCACCTGAACGCCGACTTCCACCTTCGCCTTATCCCTTGGTTTGTAGGGCCTGGCGGGAATGACCGCCGTACCGTAATGGTTCGCCAGATCGGCGTAGGTCCGATTAACCTCGGGATCATAAATGCAGGATTTGATGACACCGGACTTGAGGTTGTCGGGAACGATCTGCTTGGGAACGCCGCCGAAAAAACTGAAGGCGCGGCTGTGCGAACCGATCCAATCAGGCAGCGCCTAGCTCCAAGTGGCCTCGGCGTAGGTGTAACTGGAGGCTCCCAGGGTGGCGACGAAGATCTGGGCCTCGTGGACCTCGCCGGTCAAGCCGTCAATCACTTCCACGGTTTGACCGGCGTAATCGACAAACAGCTTCTCACCGGCCACATGGTTCTGGCGCATGGTCGGGTTCAGCTTACCCCGCCAGTCCCGGTAAAGATCACAGAACCGGCTGTAACCGTAACCCTCTGGATGCCGCGCCCGGTATTCCTCCCACAAAAGGGCCAGGGTCACGCCGGGCTTCTTTTTCTCCCGGTGCAGCGACGGCCAATCGGGCGGAAGTGGGCGTTCCCTCGTTCGAACCCGCAAGGGCGGAAACAATAGCTGCTCCAGCCCTTCCTCCGAAAGGTCCCCGGGTAAGGGCCAATTCAACCCCGCTTGTTTGGCCCGGGCGATATAATCCCCGACCGTTGTACGGCCAATATTCAAACTGACGGCGATCCGCCGCCTCGACAGGCCCTCGGCATGCAGCCTCAAAACGTCGCGAATCTTGCGCATGGGCAACCTCTCCCTGGGCATCTCCGCTCCTTCCCAAAAGGTGCGAAGGTAACCCTCAAAAGATCACCCAACGAGGTCGATCACAGGCCAGACAAAAGTGGCCGCTTTGCGTCGGAATCGGTGGCCGGATTAAATCGGAATCAGTGGCCGCTTTGGATCGGAATCAGTGGCCGCTTTGCGTCGGAATGCGCATTATTTGAGGTGTTCCTCGAAAAAGGCCGTGGTGCGTGCCCAGGCCAGCTTGGCATCCTCTTCGTCATACCGGGAGCCGGTCGGGTTGGCGAAGGCATGGTTGGCTTCGTACCAGTTGACGGTCAAACGGGTCTTGCCCGCTTCGGCCATGGCTTTTTCGAAACCGGCGACCATTTCCTGGTTGATGTTGGTGTCGAGGGTGCCGAAATGGCCGAGCACCGGGCTGCTCAGGGAAGCCAGCTGCTCAGCGGTCTTGTTGACGCGCCCGTAGTAGATGACCGTGGCATCGACCGGCGTGGCCAGGGAAACATTGAGCGACCAGCCGCCGCCGAAGCACCATCCGATGGTGCCGACCTTGCCGGTGCATTTTTCATTCTTGCGCAGCCAGTCAACCAGGGTCACCAGCTCTTCGGTGCCGGTCTCGGCGTTCACAGCACTCATGAGGGCTTTGGCTTCTTCACCGGAAGTGGCCACGTTGCCGCCATACATATCCACCGCCACGGCGATATATCCCAGCTTGGCGAATTCGGCGGCGACGGACTTGATCTGGTCGTTGAGGCCCCACCATTCGTGAATCAACAGAATCGCCGGGGCCGGAGTGACCTCGGGCATGGCGATAACGCCGCGTGCCGTGCCGCCGGAGGGCGTCGGAATGGAAAGCGGCTGCGTGCCCATGTGGCCGGAGGCCCGGGCCAGTTCCGGATAAGCCAGCACGGTGGCCAGGGGCAGGGCGGCCAGACCTTTTAGAAAATTCCGCCGCTCATCATCGGTCACCCGGGGCAGCGGCTTGTTGGAGGGGGTACTGCCACAACCAAATAAATCGCACATATTGACGTTCTCCTCTATGAGCCCATCCAACCCGACGGTTGGAGGTTTCCCACAAGATAATCACAATTCGCCGGGGGTTAAAGAGGGAATGGCAGTATAAAATTGTTGTATTTGATGTTTTATGGAGCCAGTGGCGGAAATGAGGCTAATCCTTAAGGGGTGCGCATGAAAGATTCTTAATAAGCAGCGGCGTGTCACTTGAAATATCAATAAAACCCGATAGACTAAGCGCAGCCCTGAATCGGTCGGGGATTTCAGATTTGAACGAGAAGAGGTTGTAATGGCATTCCAATTGGCTCCCTTCCTCGCCCAGTCGGTTCCGGGCGTTGGCGTAATCGGCAGCATCGTCGGCGGTTCCGCCGCCCTGGCGCAGGGCCTTCGGGCAAAGAATAAGGGCGAAGCCGACACCCGCGACGTGGCTATTCATACAGTCAAGGAAGCGTCGGGTGCCGGTGTGGCAACTGCTTTCAGTGCCTACACGGTGGGTTTGGTCGGCGGCGGTTTGGCCGTTTCCCTGGGTACGGCTTTCGTGGCGGCGGTGGCCGGCAAGTATGCCTGGGACCGGGGCGTGGAATACTTGGAAGCGCGGGCAGCGGAGCAGCAGCTCGAAGCCTGATTCCAACAAGGTTCAGTCCAAAAAAAACAGGCTTCCCCGTGGGGAGGCCTGTTTTGTTTTGGCGGCAAAGCTTGATCAGGCCGTGCCCTGTTGGGCTTCCGTCTTCGCTTGATAGACCATGGTGGAATTGTAGATATTGCTCAGCAGCGCGCGCAGGACGTAGGCCAGCAACACCACCGGCATGGCGAGCACGGCGATAACCATCAGCGCGGTCAGCAGCGTGATAATGGAGCTAAGAATTGTCATTTCTGAACCTCGTTTGTTTATCAGAAAAATCTAATATGTGGATAATCTAATATATAAACGCGGATCGTGCAAGGGGAGATTTGAAGCGCGGCAAAATGCTGGAACATTGAGGCCAGGGCCTGCCTGTGTTAGGATTGCGGGACAAGCAACCTCGCGAGGGCCCCATGGCTGATCCCGCAATTGCCCTGCCGCAAGTGACCGCCGATACGTCGTTGATGATGCTGCGCCAGCAATTGACGTCCGAGGCGCTGGTGGTCCAGATGATTTCCCAGGTTTCGGCGGCGTCGCCCGCGCCGGCGGTCAACGCCGGTCTGTCCGGGGCCGCTCCGGCGGATCTGAGTACCGCCCCCGGCACTTACCTCGATATCACGGTTTAAGCCGAGACCGCGTCCCAGGTCCGCTGAATGGCATCGGGGCTGACGTCGCGGGTGATGAACACCACGCGGCTCTGTCGGCTGTCGCCCTCGGGCCAGCCGGGCAGGGGGACGGGCGGGTGGAACATATGCTGCACCCCATGCACCGCCACTGGATAAGGTGCGCCGATCAGGTTGAGTACCCCCTTGATGCGCAGGAACCGCTCCCCGTGGGAAGACAGCAATATGTCCATGAACTCGGTAAACCGATCCCAATCCAGCGGCTGGTCGAGGCGCAGGCAGAATGAGCGGATGTGATCGTCGTGCCGGTTGGGGTCATGGGCGTGCCCGTGCCCGTGCCCGTGCCCGTGTTCGCGCCCAGGCTCGTGCCCATGTTCATGATTGGGCTTTTCATAGGCTTCCTCGGCCAGCCAGCGGGCCACGTCGGGATGTTTGCTCCGGGCGTTGAAAAGGCCGCAATCGAAAATCTGGGCCGGGTCCAAATCACCATGGCGCGCGGTCAATAGCGGTGCCGCCGGGTTGATGGCACGCAGACGGGAGGTGAGCCGGGCCAAACTGTCGCTGTCCACCGTATCGGTCTTGGTCAGCACCAGTCGATCGGCAACGGCGGCCTGTTTGACCGATTCCGGGTGATCGTCCAACTGGCCGTCCCCATGCCGGGCATCAATGGTGGTGACGATGCCGTCCAGCCGGTAGCGGGCGGCAATCAGCGGATCGGTCATCAGGGTATGAATAATCGGGGCCGGATCGGCGAGACCGGTGGTTTCGATGATCAGGCGCTGGAATTCCGGAATGTCGCCGCGGACCCGTTGCAGGAACAGGTCGCGCAAACTGTCCACCAGATCCCCGCGCACGGTGCAGCACAGGCAGCCGGAGTTGAGCAGCAGCACAGTTTCGGAAATCTGGCGCACCAACAGGTGATCGATTCCCACCTCACCGAATTCGTTGATCAGAACGACGCTGTCCGCCAGTTCCGGACGGGCCAGCAACCGATTGAGCAAGGTGGTCTTGCCACTGCCCAGAAAGCCCGTGAGAAGGGTGACGGGGAGCATCGTCAAGGGGGTCAGCTCTTGCCGTAAAGATCTTCGGGGGAGACTTCCGGATCGGAGATAATCTGGGTCTTGCCGTCTCGCCAGGCGAGGAAAAAGCAATTGCGGCGTCCCGTATGGCAGGCGACCCCCAACTGATCGACCAGCAGCAGCAGGGTATCGCCATCGCAATCCCAGCGCATTTCCTTCAGATGCTGCACTTGACCGGAGCTTTCACCCTTGCGCCAGAATTTGCTGCGCGAGCGGGACCAGTAGCACACATGGCCGGTTTGCAGGGTCTCCTCGATGGACGCCTTGTTCATCCAGGCCATCATCAGCACCTCGCCGGTGTCATGCTGTTGCGCGATGGCGGGAATCAGCCCATCGGCATTGTATTTCAGGTTCTCCAGAGGGAGCAGGTCGTCGCACATGGGAGCCTCCAAGCTGTTCGGCAAGTACATCGCCCCTGGGAGCGAGACTGTCAAGACTGACCGGCATGGGGAGGAGTCCTGAAAATGATACTTTATCCTTGTATTTCACGGCAAAAGCATACAGTATCACGGGACGTTATATAATACGTTCGAGCCCGGTAGATCCCACGCGGTCACCTAGGGGTCGGACGTCCTGATAAGAGCGCCAACCACACAACCGGTATGGCCCGTTTGGGAGATGAACGCGTGACCAATGCCACCCATGCCTCGGGCAAGGACCTGCCAGCTTTGAGAAGTGAAGACCCCTGGACCATTGAGAATGCCGTGTCGCGGGCGGAAGCTCTATGCAGTCACCGCGGCGTGCGCCTGACACCGTTGCGACGGTGGGTTCTGGAGCGTTTGTGGGAGGATCGCGGGCGTCCCAAGGGGGCCTATGAACTGCTGGAGGAGTTGAAGCAGGAAAAGGGCAACGCGGCCCCGCCGACGGTCTATCGCGCGTTGGATTTTCTGCTCGAACAGGGGCTGATTCACAAGCTCGAAAGCCTTAATGCGTTCATCGCCTGCAATCGTCCGGAAAATCCCCATGTGACCCGGTTCCTGCTCTGCCAGGACTGCGGGGTGGCGGAGGAAATCGACGAGGTTTTGCTGGATGAGGCGCTCAGTTCGGCCGCCGAGCGGGTCGGCTTCGAGATCCAGGAAGGCACCATTGAAATTGTCGGTCGTTGTGTCCGTTTTCACCAGGGCCTGCCGTGCGACAAAAAGCACTCGTCGTAGCCGAAAACATTTCCGTCGTTTTTTCGGGTCGGGCTGTTCTCGATCAGGTTTGCCTGAGCGTCGAACCGGGTCAGGTGGTGACGCTGGTCGGCCCCAATGGGGCGGGCAAGACGACCCTGGTGCGCGTGTTGCTGGGATTGGTCCAGCCCTCCAGCGGCCGCGTTGTTCGTCGTCCCCACCTGAAAATTGGCTATATGCCGCAAAAGGTGCAGGTGGATGACACGCTGCCCCTGACCGTGCACGGCTTTTTGGATCTGGCCAATCCCCGGCGGCGGCGAGAGCGCACGCGGTTGCTGCCCCTGGCCGAGGAAGTCGGCGTCACGGCCTTGCTGGACTCGCCGATCCAGGGAATCTCCGGCGGCGAAATGCAGCGGGTGCTGTTGGCCCGGGCGCTGATCCGGGAACCGGACCTGTTGGTGCTCGATGAGCCGGTGCAGGGGGTCGATGTCAATGGGCAGGCGGAGCTATACCAACTGATCGCCGATATCCGGCGTCATCACGGCTGCGGCGTGCTGATGATTTCCCATGATCTGCATCTGGTGATGGCGGCCACCGACCATGTGGTCTGTTTGAACGGCCATGTCTGTTGCAGCGGTCATCCCGCCATCGTCAGCCGCGATCCTGGCTTTGTGGGGCTGTTCGGCGACAGCGTGGCGTCGTCCATGGCGCTGTATCAGCATCACCATGACCATGCCCATGATTTGCAAGGACATGTGGTGCCGCTGGAGAAGGGCGCCGATGAGTGATCTCTATCTGACCGCGCTGCTGGCTGGAATCGGCGTTGCCCTGGTGACCGGGCCGCTGGGGGCCTTTGTGGTCTGGCGGCGCATGGCCTATTTCGGCGATGCCCTGGCCCATTCGGCGCTGCTGGGCGTGGTGCTGGGGCTGTTCCTGGGGATTGATCCTGGGCTCGGGGTGGCGCTGGTCTGTATCGCGCTCGCCTTGCTGCTGGTCTGGATGCAGGGCAATCGGTCCCTGGCCTCGGATACCCTGCTCGGCATCCTCTCCCATGGGGCACTGTCTCTCGGGCTGGTGGCGGTGGGTCTGCTGGCCGGAACCCGGGTGGATCTGATGTCCTACCTGTTTGGCGATATTCTGGCCGTCGAGATGCTGGATCTGTGGATCATCTGGGGCGGCGGGGCGGTGGTGCTGCTGATCCTGGCCTGGATCTGGCGGCCCCTGCTGTCTTTGACGGTGCACGCGGATCTGGCAGCGGTGGAAGGGGTGCCGGTACGTCGGCTGCGGCTGGTTTTCGTGCTGTTGATCGCCCTGACCGTGGCCCTGGCCCTGAAGGTGGTGGGGCTGCTGCTGGTGACCTCCCTGCTGATCATTCCGGCGGCGGCGGCCCGCCATCTGGCCCGCACGCCGGAGACCATGGCCTTGTTTTCCATGGGTTTGGGGAGTCTTGCCGTTGCGGTCGGCCTATGGGGCGCCTTCACCTGGGATGTGGCCGCCGGGCCGTCCATCGTGGTGGCGGCGTTGGGGGCGTTTGCCGTGACCGCCGCAGTGCCGCGTCGGTAACCCATTGATTTAAGAGGTCCAGCGGTGCAGATTGAAATCCCCGTTCCCTCGAAGGGAGACTCGAACCATGATCCAGACTCCCGTCATTCTCTGCGTGGCCCCGAACGGGGGCCGACGGACCAAGGCCGATCATCCGGCCCTGCCGGTGACGGTGGCGGAAATCGCCCAGACGGCCCGCGAGTGCCACGCGGCGGGGGCCTCGATGATCCATTTGCATGTGCGCGACCGAGACCAGAAACATGTGCTGGACGTGGGGCTGTATCGGGAGGCCACGGCGGCGGTGAAAGACGCCACGAACGGCGATATGGTGGTGCAAATCACCACCGAGGCGATCGGGATTTACGGCCCGGCGGCGCAGATGTCCGTGGTGCGCGACCTGCGACCGGAAGCAATTTCCTTGTCTGTCCGAGAGATCTTATCCAATGGCGAGACGGAATCGGTTCGCGCTTTTCTGCGCTGGCTGGACGAAGAAGGCATTGCACCCCAGTATATTTTGTACTCCCCGGAAGACGTTATGCGCTTTCGTGACCTTCGCCGCCGCCATGTCATTTCTGGCAACCGTCCGGCAGTGCTTTATGTGCTGGGGCGCTACGGCGATGCCAATCCCAGCGATCCGGCGTCCCTGCTGCCGTTTCTGGAAATGGCCGGGGGCGATGAAGGAAGCTGGATGATTTGTGCCTTCGGTCGTTCCGAAGCGGCTTGCGCCGGTCTGGCGGCGATCCTGGGCGGTCATGTTCGGGTCGGCTTTGAAAACAATCTCCTCTCCGCTCAGGGCGAGCCACTCACCAGCAACGCGGACCAAGTGCGAAGCGTGCGCCAAATCCTTGAGGCGATGGGGCGTCATGCCGCGACGGCGGCCCAGGCGCGGGACCTGCTTGGCGTGCATTTATAGCAGCATAATTCTGCGGCGGCCCATATTGTCATTCAGCATTGAATATGCAAGTCTGACACAGCATGGCTTTTTCAAGACATTGGAACGTGCGGGAGACAGCGGGATCGTGAGCGATCAGGAGCATATACTGAGCAGCAAGGATGTGGCGGCGCTGCTGACCGACCCTTCACCGGATGCCCGCGCCGCGACGGCGCAAAAGATCGCCCGGCAATTCGGACTCGCCAGCTTATCGCCCCAGGAGCGACAGATTGCGGAGGATATCTTCCGCGTCATGGTCAAGGATGCCCAAGTCCGGGTGCGCGAGGCCCTGGCTGAGAGTTTGAAGGAAAATCCCGCCATCCCGCTCGATGTGGCGCGAGCCTTGGCCGAAGACGTGGAAACCGTGGCGCTGCCGGTGTTGCAGTTCTCGGAGGTCTTCTCTGACGAGGATCTCATCGAGATCATCCAAGGCCAGAGCGTCGAAAAACAAATGGCTATTGCTCAGCGCAAGCGGGTGTCCGAAGGGGTCTCCGGGGCTCTGGTGGACAAGGGCAACGAAACCGTGGTTGCCACCCTGGTCTCCAATCAGGGAGCCAATATTTCCGAGCAATCCCTGCAAAAAGTCGTCGAGACATTCGGTGACAGCGAGGCCGTGCAGGGGGCCATGGTCGCCCGCAAAGAGATTCCCTCCACGGTGATCGAACGTCTGGTGACCCACCTGTCGGCCCATTATCAGATGGAACTGGCGCAGCGCTACGATCTGACGGACCATATGGCGGCGGATTTATTCCTAGCCAGCCGGGAGCGGGCGGTGCTGGGCATCGGCGCGGAGTCCTCCGATGAGCAGTTGAGCCGCATGGTCGCACAGATGCAGCATACCGGGCGACTGACCCCCTCCATTCTGGTGCGTGCCTTGTGTATGGGAGATTTGCGTTTTTTCGAATTCGCCATGTCGCATCTGGCGCAGGTGCCGCTGGAGAATGCCCGGTTGCTGATCCACGATGAGGGCTACCTCGGACTCAAGGGAATCTTTCGCAAGGCCAAACTGCCGGAGACCTATTATCCGGCCGTTCGGGCGGCCGTTGCCGCCATGCATCAGACGATGCTGGACGGCGGCGAGCGGGACCGCGAACGCTATGCCCGGCGGATCATCGAGCGGGTGCTGACCCAGTACGGCGACTTGGGGGTCCAATTTGAAAGCGATGATCTGGAATACCTGTTGACCAAGATGAGCGAGTTGCCGCTCGAAGGAAAGGCCTCTTCTATGGCGAGGTCGTGAGTTCCTGCCAGATGGCGAAATTGCGCCGAAATCTGGTCAGGGATTTCTGAGCCTGCGCGAACAGGTTGTCGGCGGCGGCCAGTTCCTCGCGATCCATTTCCCACTGCCGTTGCAATTCGTCGAGGATTGGTTTTGGCCATTGGGCAGGGGGAACCTTGCTCATCTGCTGCGCCTTGAGGGCCTGGAACTGATCCATGGAAACGGCCAACCCCTGCCGGACATTGGCATCGCAGGTGGTGCGCACCGCATCTTGAAGGCGTGGCGACAGCGCCTCCCAGGCCTTGGGATTGATGACCAGATCCAAAAATCCGCCCTGGTGGTGCCAGGCCGGCCAATAGGAATAGGGGGCTTGTTGGCCCAATCCCAGGGACTGATCGGCGCTGGGAATGAGGCCGACCACCGCATCCACCACGTTGAGCTTCATGGCGGTGACCATGTCCGCCGGGGTCAGGGGACGGACGTCGGCCCCCAGGTGACGGAACAGCCGCCCTTCCAGGCCGGTGGCACCGATCTTCATGCCCTTGAAATCGTTGACATGAACCAGAGGTCGGCTGAACCAGCCACTGCCCCGGGGGCCATCCAGGCCGCAGATCATCGCCACCACGCCGAGGTTTTTGTAAGCCTGCCGATGAAAGTTCTTGCCGCCCGCGCGATCAAACCAACTGAGCAGTTCCCAGGGGGGCGGTCCGAATGGGGCACCGCCGATCAGCCCCAGGGTCGGGGACTGTTCGGCCCAGAAGGAGGAGGGGGCGAAGGCCGCCTCGATAGTGCCCGAGGCGACGGCTTGCAGGCTGTCGGCTATAGGCACCAGGGCATCGGGTTTGTACAACCGAATTTCCAGATCGCCGTCGAGGATCTTGGTCACATGATCCACCAGATGGGTGACCGCCGCCCCATAGAGCGGGAGATCGGGTGGCAGGGCACTGGCCAGATTCCAGCGGTGGGTCGGGGATTTCAGGGTTTCCGTCACGGCGGTTTCGCCCTCGGCCAGGGGTTTTTCCGGTGCCGGGGGAACGTCGAGCGGCGGAGGAGCCATGGACGGCGCAATAACCGAGGAACCCAGGACCATGCCGAGCACGATGCCGATGATAATGCCGATGATGCCGTTGCGCATGGGAGTGCCTGATCCGCTAGTTCTTGATCCAGTTATAGATATTCACATAGTTGGTGCCGGGATGGTTCCAGGAGTAATCCTGCCGCATGCCATTGAGACGCAACTGGTTGAAATAGCGCGGGAACTGGTGCCATAGCCCGAGGGCGCGACCGAGCGCGCTTTCCAGACCCGCATGGTCGAAATGCTGGAAGGTATATCCGGTGCGTTGCTCATAGGGTTTGTCGGCATGGTTGGCGTCGAACACCGTGTCGGCCAAACCGCCGGTTTCCCGAACCACCGGCACGGTGCCGTATTTCATGGCGATGAGCTGTGTCAGGCCACAGGGCTCAAAGGCGCTGGGCACGACGATCATATCCGATCCGGCGTAAATCAAATGGGCGAGATCGTCATCATATCCAATCTCTAGATGCACATCCGGGTTATCATTAAAGTGATGCTTTAAGCCCCAGAAGTGCTCGTTGATGCCATGATCGGAGCCCGATCCGAGGAGAACGAACTGGCCGCCGTTGGCGATGGTATGGAACAGGGCATGGCGGATCAGGTGGACGCCTTTTTGCGGATCGAGCCGGGCGACCACAGCCACAATGGGCTTGAACTTGTCCTGGAGCAGCAGCCGGTGGCGCAGCGCATCCTTGTTGGCAAATTTGCCCGAAATGTCGCCGGGGCCATATTTTACCGGAATATGGGGGTCGATCTCCGGATTCCAGACGTTGTAATCGACCCCGTTCAAAACGCCGCCGAATTTGACCCCGTGGACACCCAGGGTATGTTGCAGCCCGTGACCCAGGTTGCTGGTGCGGATTTCATCGGCGTAGCGGGGAGAAACGGTGGTCGTGAAGTTGGCATAGACAATGCCGCCCTTCATCATGTTGATGGCATCCGGGTAGCTGTGGTCGCGCAACCGCTCCGGGGTCATCAGATGAGCCGGATTCAAGCCCACCTGACGCAGCACCTGCTCGCCGACCTGACCCTGGTGATGCACATTATGCAGGGTATAGCAGACCCGGGGGTGGGTCATGCCGAGGCCGTTGTAGATTTCGAACAGCAACACCGGCAGCAATCCGGTCTGCCAGTCGTGGCAATGGATGATGTCCGGGTGCTTGTTGGATTTGAGCATGAATTCCAGGGTGGCGCGGGAGAAGAAGGCGAAGCGCGCGGCGTCGTCCGGTGCCCCGTAGAAGGTCCCGCGATCAAAGAAATTTTCGCTCGAATGGGGTTTGATGAAAAAGCACTTGATGTCGTCGACCAGGCCGAAAAAGACGGTGCAATGAATCCAGCGGTCGAAATGCGGCACATACAGATCATCAAACACCTGGGTGAGGCCCCAGATTTTGTCGTACCGCATGCAATCGTACATGGGCAGGATGACTTCCACCGAATTGCCGCGAATGGCCAGTTCCCGGGCCAGACCCGGCACCACGTCCCCGAGGCCGCCAACCTTGGCAACCGGGGCGCATTCCGAAGTGACCATTACGATATACATGGCGGCAAGCTCCGTGTTCAGGCGAAAAGGGCCGGGTCGATGTCGGGAAAGATGGCGTCCATGAATTCCAGGGCCTGAAGACGCCGTTCGTCGATCGTGCCTGCATCAAGGGCGGTGGCCAAATAATGAAACCGCGCCAGATGATTGCGCGTGCGTTCGAGGGCATATTCGACCGAGGTTCCGGATTTCATGATGAAAGCCCAGTCCGAGGCCTGCGCCAGCAGCAGCGACCGGGCGGCCTGTTTCAGGGCGCGCGCGGGAAGCGTTTGCGCCTCCGCATCGGCAAAGCGCTGCGCCAGATCCCGCAGGGTGCGGGCTGCCTCGTGCAAATGCGGATAAATCCAGTCGTTGCCGGGATTGAGCCAGAAATCGTTGTACCCTTTCTCGCCCCAACTGGAAGGCGAGGGGGTGGCCTTTTGCAGCACCGGGTTGGCCCCCAGATAGTCACGCGGGGTTGCCAGGGCGACCGGGCCTTGGCTTTCCGCCAGCTTTCGAATGACCGCTTCCAGCCATTGCGGGCCTTCGAACCACCAATGGCCGAACAACTCGGCATCATAGGGGGCGACCATGATCGGCTTCGGACCGGGGCCGGGGCCGAGACGCACCACCTCGTTACGCCGTTCGCTGACGAAATGCGCGGCATGGGCAGCCACCCGTTCCTGCGCCCTTTCGATGTCGTAGACCTCTTTGTGGGCGTCGGGGCCGGTGATGCGATGATACTTGAAACCGGTATGGACACGGGTCCGGCCATCGAGCATGTACGGCCGGATCAGGTCGATATCCAGATCGAAACCGATATCGCGATAGAAATCCCGATACCAGAAATCTCCCGGATAGCCTTCGTCCCGGCTCCAGACCTGGCGCGAGGCGGTCGGGTCGCGGCCAAACACGGCGATGCCGTTGGGGCAGGCGATGGGCGCCAGAACCCCGTGATTGGGCCGAGGGTTGGCCCGTTCGATGCCGTGGGTATCAACGAAGAAATAGCCAAATCCGGCCTCTTCGATCAACGTTTCCAGGCCGTCGTAATAGGCGCATTCCGGCAGCCAGACCCCCGGCGCGGCGCGTCCGAAGGTGCTGGCGTACATCTGTTGGCCGACCTGCAATTGCGCCCGCACCGCCTGCGGCTCGGTGCGCAACAGAGGCAAATAGCCGTGGGTGGCGGCACAGGTGATGATTTCCAGCAGACCCTTGTCCTGAAAGTCGGCAAAGGCGGCAAGCAGGTCCTGGTGGTAGCGGTTGTCATAGGTTTCCAGACATTCGGCCAATTGGCGCTGATACAGTCGGGCCAGCGGTTGGAAGTGCGGATCACCGGCGGTGCGGGCCACCTCCCGATCAGCCAATTGGCACATTTTGTCCAGGTGGGCGTGGTAGCGCTCCTGCAACAGCGGATCGCGTAGCATCGTTATCAGGGTCGGCGACAGGGAGAGAGTCAGCCGGGTCGGCACCTGGTCGGCGTCCAGGCGCTGCAACATGCGGATCAGCGGTACATAGCACTCGGTAATCGCCTCGAACAGCCACATCTCCTCGAAGAAGCTCTGGTGCTCGGGGTGGCGGATATATGGCAGATGGGCATGCAGGGCCAGGCAAAGATAGCCATAGGCCGGGGGTGACGCGGTGGTCATTCCTCATCCCTTTGTTCTTCAGTCACCAGCAACGGCAGCACCACCGCCCCGTGCGGCAACGGGCGGCGCACGCTGAACGTCCCATCGGGACGCACCGGCACCTCCTTGCCATACAAGGTGAGCCGATGGCCGGGTTTGGTGCGCCCGAAAATATGCAGCTCGGCATTGACTTCCAGGGTCACGTCCTCGCGGCCCAAGACAAAGCTGGATTGAGTCAGGATGCTCTCGACCGGCAGCGCGGAGGGGGGCGTTGCCGGTGCATCGGCAGCGGGCGGCGGGCTTTCGGGCTCGGGCGGCGGACCACCCTCGAACGGATCTCCGCCCATGGCCGAAAGAACCTGGGTTTCCTCATCCAGGGCATGGGAGGTCGAAGAAATCTCGATTTCCGGAAAAGCGTCGATCTCAGACGGCGGCGGCGGCGGTGGGCCTGGCTCGTCCATATGCCCATCCTCGGCCTCCGCCTCGCCCGAATACAGGACCGTGAACACGGAGTCGCTGCTGGGGACCGGAGGTTCCGGCGGCAAGGAGAGGGACGGCGTGGGGAAGTGCACGGCGATCTGTTCCGATGACGTCTCGGCGGCGGGACCGTCCTTGGGCAGATCCACCTGCTGCGACCGGGCCAACCGGGAAAAGTCCCCGCTGGCGTCGCGCAGCCCCAACTCGGCCAGATAGCTCCGCCCATCCTGCCAGAGATCCACGTAGCAGTTGCCGCGCAGACCCTGGACCTGCACATCGAAAGGCGGCGATGGCGGACCCTCGCGGCGGCTGCTCGGGGACACATCGTACAGGCGCAACGCCAATTCGCCGGAGACCGCGCCGTCCTTCAACTGGGCCTTTGCCCGTTCCAGGTCGGCGGGGGTGATGCTCCAATAGGCATGCAGATGGCGCGGGTCCACATCGAGCAGGGTCACATCGCTCTGGGTGATCGGGCCGGGAAAACTCTGATTGATCTCTTCGCTGATGCGGCGCAATTCGGCGGCGGTAAAGGGGGTAGGCGGTGAGGGCGACGGCAGGGGGGCTTCGGGCTCCAGCGAGGTCGTAACCGCTGGATCAGCCAATGGTTTGGAGCGCCGAACACCCTTGGATTTTTTTTTGAGGCTCATTTGGCTTTATCCGGCGTTTTGGATGAACGGCTTGGCGTGCTCTTGGGCTCCGGCCCGGGCTTGGGCACAGGCTTGGGCACAGGCTTGGGCACTGCTTTGGGGGTCGCCTTGGGGGCCGCCTTGGCTTTTGGTTTGGCTTTAGGCTTGGGCTTGGGCGTCGCCTTGGGTTTTTGTGCCGGTTTTACGGTCGGTTCCGATTGCGCAGAGGACGCACTCAGGCATTTCTCCGCCTCGTCCAGCAACGCGATGAGTTGCGCGTCCTCCGAGGCATCGCCCAGCAGCAGGCTGCTTTCTTCGGCTTGCAGCAACAGGTCGCGGGCCGCGTTGGACGATCCGGCGCGGGCGGCGATGTCGAGCAGGCGGCCCAGCAGGGGGCGATGTCCGGCCTCGAATATGGCAGGTGTCTGCGGCAACAGTTTCATCTCTTGCCGTGGGGCCGGGTCGGTCAGCAACTCGGACAGCAAGATGGAACGGGCAGGAAACTCGCCGGTTTCGCAATATTCGGCATAGAGACCGTAAAAATCTCCAAAAAAGCCGCTGTCGTCCCCCTCGTGCAGGAACCAATGGTCGGACGCGCCGTCGGACCATGTGGTGGCCAGCCGGGGCGGTGCCCCATGCACGGCCCGGTCGGTCAGGGTATCCGCCAACTGGAACGGGGATTGCCCGTGCGCCTGTTGGGCACAGAGATCGGCATCGGTAGCAAAAACGGCGAGACTGCTTTTGCCCGAGCGCAGCAGGCCGGGGCTGAACGGATCGACCGGCGTGCCGTCTGTGGCCTTGGCCAGATGCGCCGCATCGAGCACCACATACTCATAACCGGCGGCGACCAGAACCGGAATCATGTCTTCCCGAAGCGCCCCCAGCGGCGGACGGAATCCCTTGGGTGCCTGTCCCAGGACCTTCTGGAACAGGTCTCGTTCACGGCGCAGGTGATCCGGCCAATGGTCGGTGGGAATCAGCGGAAAAATGGGGTGGTGATAGCCACAACCCAGCCACTCGATATTGGACGCCCGTCGCCAGCCGTCCAGGATATCGGGCAGCGAATAAAGATC
Organism: Magnetospira thiophila; assembly: GCF_054657015.1. Classification (NCBI taxonomy): domain Bacteria; kingdom Pseudomonadati; phylum Pseudomonadota; class Alphaproteobacteria; order Rhodospirillales; family Thalassospiraceae; genus Magnetospira; species Magnetospira thiophila. The sequence goes on along the minus strand of NZ_BAAHXF010000002.1, from coordinate 646,227 downwards.
GGCGTAGGCGGCAATCAACAGCGGATCGCTCAACTGGGCCAGCAGGGAACCGGGCAGGGACACATGCAGGGTGCTGGCTTCGGCGTATTTGGCGGCAAAACGTCCTATACGATCATAGGCGGCCATCACATGACGCGCCGTTGCCGGATCGCTGTGTCGAAGGTGCGCCAGACGACCCGGCGGCTGATGCAAATGCAGGCCCAGGGCATGCAAAATCCGGTGCCGAGACATAACCGAGCCAACCCTCCGAAAACGCGCTACCGTCGCCCCAGCAACGGGGGACTCCCCAATGGCTTGAACAATACGGTGAAACGGTTGAAAAATCCACCGATTTGGGACGTAAAACGGTGAGGGTCAACGCCGCCTCAGTTGGCCTTTCCGACCAGATAAGTATTCAGAACACAGGCAAAGAGGTCGTGGTCGTTTTGCGGCTTGGGACGTTTGACCATGAGAAAAGCCTGGGGATGATTCATGCATTGAGAATCAAAAGTCATCTTGTTGATAATATTTCCCGTCCAGGGATCAAGGCGGAACGGCCAGACGATATCCGCAGCCAGCATCGCGTCGGTTATTTGCTGTGTCGTGGCTTGGGGGGCGAAGGGATTCCCCGGTTGGGGGGACCAACTGTGGCTGGCGGCCGTGTAGAACAGATACAGTTGGTCGCCCCGGGTTTCCGGGACCCGCATATACTGAAGGGCCGCCAGTTCCCGTCCGTCACTGCCCTGGGTGATGATCTGGACCAGGGGGCGCTCCAAATGGCGTTCGCGGGCGATGTCCCGGATCATGCGTCCGGTTTGCATGGCGGCGGCGAAAAAACGCAATTGTGTCGGAGCCGAAAAACGATCCGACATGCGTTGGAGGCGATAGGCGGAATCCTGGTGCAGATGAACCGCCGCCGAAAGGGGCAGGGCCAAGGCCAGTCCGCCGAGGCCCAGGGCAGCCCGTTTGGACAGGGCTTGTCCGAAAGGGGGGGGCATGTCACGCAGCCAGAGACCGAGCAGGAATGCGCTGATCATCAGCGCGGTCTTGTACGGAACGGCCAGGTAGCGTTCCAGGGAGGCGAGTATGGATTGCTCGTATCCCCCAAAACATCCGGCGTAGGAAAAATACAAAACGGTGACATAGGTCGCCCCCCATCCAACAACGACCAGGGCAAAAGGGCGAAGGGACCGAGACAACAGGGAAACCGGGAGCAACATCAGCAGGAAAAAGGCTGGGGGGGACGTGAAGCTTTCGAGGAAAATCAGGCTTTGCTGCCCGAAGTCGCTCAGGGATATGGGCTGCTGCACACCGTCAAGCAGGCTCGCCAGAAAGGCGGTCGGGCTGGTCATGCAGGATTGCTCGGGGGGAAACAACCCCTGCCATATGCTGAAAACGACGAGCAGCGGCGCGAAAGAGAGGAGTCCCAGCATGAACGCCGGGCGGAGCCTGTTTTCAGGTGCCCGGAATACAACCCAGAGCCAAAGCAGTGCCGAGACGGGGGCAAAAAGTATCATCGCTCCCTTGGTGAAATATCCGGCGGCGAGCGCCACTCCCGCGGCTCCGGCCAGCCAATATTGGGAACGGCTGCCGAACGGCGCCTGGGACGACCGGTAGAGCAGGACCAGGAAGCCGACATTCAGGCAAATCTGCATGGGCTCGATCAGCAACTTGGTGAAGATCGGTTCAAGCAGAATTTCCGAGGGGATGATCTCATCAAAGGCTGGAATAAAGAGCAGCCAGAGCAGGGCGCCTGACGCCAGGATGCGCGTAATGACTGAATTTCGGTCGGTCACGATGGCATCATAAATCAGCCCGAGCAGACCTCCGGTCAGGACCACCCCGGCGGCGACGGAGCGGAATTCATTGAACGACGCATGGAACATCTGAGGGAAAACGACTAGCAACGGCCAGCCGGGCGTATAACCGGGCGTCGCGTAGGGCATGCGACTGTCCCAGACCTGCTCGGTGAGAAATTGCAGCTTTGGCCATAACAGCCACCGTGTAAACTCGTCCCAATGCACCGGAATATAGGAATAGCCAGGCTCAGTGGCCAAAACCCCCAGGATCAACAGGGGAAGCCAGAGGGCCGGGGTCGGGAGTTCTCGGAACCAGCGGCGGGCATATTCGGAATCGTCCAGGGCCAGACGAATGGCTTGTTGCAGATGGTACAGAAGTCCGAGGGACGCGAACCCGAGAACGGCCCAGGCGGCGATCGTGAGGCCGAGCCCCAGAATGTCACTGATGAGGAATAAAGGAAAAGGTAGCAGTGCGGTGCCGAGAAACAGGCGAGTCCCCAGCCCCGGGACTCGAAACCACAGGCCCAGTCCCAGGCTTGTCACGAAGAGGATTAAAATGGACAAGGCCATGCCGGTATCCTGAAACGACAAAGGAAAAATTCTGATTGGTGGCTCTGATCAATATCCCGCCTTGCGGCAGGCTTCGGCGATGGCCGCCTGATCGCCTCCGTTCAGCGGCTTGCCGTTCCAGAACGCCTGTCCCCCGCGAACGGAGACCGTGCCCAGGGTGGTGGAGGCACCCATGCCCCGGTCGTCAAATCCGTAGCGTTCCGCCAGATCAATGGTGATCGGAATGTTGATCCGCTCCGGCAATTGGAGGGGGGAGCCGCCATTGAGGTCCGCCGGGGCCACGGGGCGGCCCCGGACATCGACACCGGGCCGATAGGTCACGTCGTCGGAGGGGCGGTGCTCGACGAGGCTTTGACAATCCCGCCGGGAGACCTGCAACGTCGATTGCGCCAGGGCCTGCGAGGCACTGGCGATGGCAAGGAGTATCAACAGGCCGCGCAGAAACATGGGGGTCTCCTATGGGGATCGCTATTGGATCATCATGCCACAGAATTCATTTAATACGTTTTGAAAAGTAAAATTTTCGTGACCTGGGACGAAAGAAGGGCTAATATAATGGCTCCCAATGCGAAATAAAATTTCGCGCAGGGGCCCAAGTAGGGGAGGAAAGTGGCCGTCCCGCCCAAGTTTCGGAAGAGGGGGACCTCGTGACGGATTTGTAGGCTTGGCGGAGTAACCACGCCGGAAAAGACGGATCTCATGGTCCGTCTTTTCTTAACTTGGGGCTCATTCTTCGCGCAGCACCCAGAGGGTGAAATCGTCGGGCATGTAGTCGTGGCGCAGCACCACGTTTCCCGACAGGCGGCGCAGGCAGAAATTCACATAGTCCCCCGGGTCGGCCAGGAACAATGTGCCATCCGATTGACCGAAACGGTTGCTCAACAAATTGAAGGCCATACCTTTCCTGGATTGCGCCCACAGAGCCACTAGGCTGTCTTTGACATAGGCGTCCCACTCCCGGTCGCGGGCGAAAACCTTCAGGTTGAAGGTGCCGGAAACCAGGGAGTAATCGGCCGGGCATGTGGCCTGACTGGCCACTTCCAGGCGGATGGAGTCCGACTCGCCCAGCCGTTGGCGGGCCGAGTCGATCATTTCCGGGCAGGCGTCGTAGCCCTGGTAGCGGCGGAGTCGCAAATCCGTATGGAGGCGCGTGTAATCGAGCAACGCCCCATAGCCGCACCCCAGGTCGTTGATCGTCAGATCGCGCAGCCGGTCGCTCTCGGAAATGATGTCGAGCAGCACCGCGAAACGGTCCGTTTGTCGCCGTTCCGAGCGCCAGACGACGCCGGGCGGGGTGGCGCCGTGGTCGCGAATCCTGGCCCGATAGGCGGCGACCACTGGCTGCAACAGCCGCCCGTCGGGCGGGGGTATGGTCTCGGCGGGGCTCAGAACGAGGCCCAGGCGGGTTTGCGTGGCGTCACCTGGGCTTCTCCGGCCATAAAGGTTCCGTCAGTTTCCAGGGCTTCCAGGCGCATCAGGGCGAGGGCGACGCCGTCCTGTCCGGAGCGGATTTCCCCCACTTCCTTGGCGTCGAGGGTCACCGGGGTTCCCGGTTCAGGCATCGGACCCTCCACTTCCACCGGTATCAGCCGCTTTTTCAAAAGGCCCCGGTAGCGGGTGCGGGCGGTCAGTTCTTGCCCCAGGTAACAGCCCTTGTCCCAGGCGATGCTGCCCAATTCGTCGTAACCATTCTCCAGCAGCAGGGCTTTGTCCACCACCTGATCCCGACTGCCGTCGGGCAGGCCGAGGGCGATGCGGACGCGCTCATAGTCAACCATGGTGCCCAGTGTGAATCCGGCCGCATCCAGAGTGGCGGTGCCGTTGGCGCGCGGCAACAGGGCGCGGGCACCGGCCTGCGCCAGGCGCGGGTCCATGAAGGCGACGCCACGCCCGAAGGCCTTGGCCGCGCCCGGCGCGTCAGCCAGTCCCAGGATCTGCGGCACCTGTGGACCGATGATCGCGGCAACCATGTAATCGGCGCTGACATCGGTCAGATTGACCTGCGAACGCAGCTTGTACATCTTCAGCCGCTTCATCAGGTCCGGCAGGCGTTCCTTCTCCACATCAAGCATCATGACTTCGCCATCGAGGGCGATGAAGAAGTCGTGCAGATATTTGCCTTGAGCGGTCAGAAAGGCGGTATGCAATGCCTTTTCTGGAGCTCCCTTGGTCACGTCGTTGGATACCAACCCTTGCAGGAAGCTCACCCGGTCGGGGCCGGTGAGCAGAACCACCCCCCGGGACTCCAAGGGAACATACAGATTGTCGGCCATGACGGTCGCTCCTTCGTCTTGATCTTTCCAAGTTACCGCAAAGGTGGGCCTGCGGCAGTCTGTTGGCAAGAGGGCAACAGCCCCGTATAACCGCCTGATGCTGATTACCATGATCGACGATTCCGTTCCCTTCGATGGGGCCACCGCGTCGGAACGCCCCCTGGGCGGGCCGGAAAGGGCTTTTGCCGGTCTGGCGGCGGCCCTGGCCCGACGCGGCCATCACGTGACCGCCGTGACCCGCACCGAAGAGACGGTGCAAATCGAAAATGTAACCTGGATACCCTGGGAATTGCCGCGCCCGCCGCAAGCCGATCTGCTGATCGCCTTCCGCCGTCCGGCGCTGCTCGACGAGATGCCCGAGGTCTACAACAAGGTGCTGTGGCTGGCCCATCCGGCGGGATTTCTCAACAAGCCCCGATCACGGGAAACGCTGATCCGGCACAAGCCGAAACTGGTGTTTCTCGGCAAGACCCATCTGGCGACCTTCGACAGTCGCCTGGAACTGCGGAAAACCGTCGTGACGCCGGGGCTTGGCGCGCCGTTCCTGGCCGACGTGGACGGGCTGGCCATCGGACCGACGGCCATTGTCACCACCCATCCTCTGCGCGGCCTGGACCGCATTCTGGAGGTCTGGTGCGGCAAAATCCAGGCCCGCCGTTCCGAGGCCCGGCTGAAGCTCTATTCCGCCTCCCTCTACAAGGCCTTGCAGGGCGCACCGGTGGACAAGGCCCTGGATTCCATTCTGGCCCAGGTGAAAAAGGCCCGAGTGCAGGGGGTCGATGTGGAAATGCCTGGGACCGAGGCGGTGATGGCCGAGGCCTACCGGTCGGCGCGGGTGCACCTTTATCCGCGTGCCGACGATGAAATCTTTCCCTGGACCCTGGCCGAGTCGCAGGCCTGCGGCTGTCCGGCGGTGACGTTTGCCGGACCGGCGACGGCGGAGCGGGTGCGCAATGGCGAGACCGCCTACATGGTGCCCGATGATGAGGCCTTCGCCAATCTGACTCTCGACCTTTTGAGCGGCGGCAGTCTCTATGACTCGCTGCATGCCCAGGCCATCGAACGGCAGCGCCAGCCCGATTGGGATGCGGCGGCGGCGGCGTTCGAAGAGGTCTGGCGGTGAGGGGCGCGTGAGGATCCTTTTCGTCACCTCGACCCGGGTCGGCGACGCCATCCTGTCCACCGGCCTGCTGGAGAGTCTCATTCAGCGCCACCCCGGAGCCAGAATCACCGTCGCCTGTGGTCCGGCGGCGGCCTCACTGTTCGAGGCGGTGCCGGGGCTGGAACGGCTGATCGTGCTCGACAAAATGGCGTTCTCGCTGCACTGGTTGCGACTGTGGGGGCTCTGTGTCGGGCATTATTGGAATGTCTTGGTAGATCTGCGCAATGCGCCGCTGACCTACGCTTTGCTGGCCGGAAAAAGCTTCCGCATGGGGCGCGACAAAAGCGACGATCATCGAATCGTGCAGTTGTCCCGAGTGTTGCGCCTGGAGACCCCCGCCGCGCCGACGGTGTGGCTGTCCGAGGCCCACCTGAATATGGCTAAGTCCTTGATTCCCAGCGGGACACCGGTTCTGGCCTTGGGGCCGACCGCCAACTGGATCGCCAAGACCTGGCCGCCGGAACGGTTTATCCAATTGATCGAGCGCTTGACGGGAAAGGAGGGGCTTTGGCCCGGGGCGCGGATCGCCCTGTTCGGGGCCGACCACGAGCGGATCTCCGTGTTGTCGCTGATTTCCGCCATTCCCGAGGCGCGGCGCATTGATTTGATCGGTCGTCTGGATCTGTTGGGAGTGGCGGCCTGTCTGACCCGCTGTAGCTTCTACATCGGCAACGATTCCGGGCTGATGCACCTGGCTTCGGCGGCAAAGGTGCCCACGTTGGGGCTGTTCGGTCCAACGCCGGAGTATCATTATTATCCCTGGGGCGACCATTGCGCCTATGTGCGGCCGCCCATGGCCTGGGATAAGATGTTTCCCGAGAACTTCGATCATCGCAATACCGGATCTCTGATGGGGCCGTTGAGCGTCGATCTGGTGGAAGAGGCCGTGCGTGAGTTGTGGGAGAAGGTCGGTCATGACCGATAAACCGCAAACCCTGTCCGCCCTGGTGGTGGCGCATAACGAGGAAGCGCGGATTGCCGCTTGTCTGGAGCGTTTGGAGTTCGCCGACGAAATCGTCGTGGTGCTCGATAAATGCTCGGACCGCACCCGCGAGGTGGCCTCCGTCTATACCCGCCACTTTCTCGAAGGAAGCTGGGATCTGGAGGGGGCGCGGCGCAATGCCGGGATCGACGCCTGCCGCTGTGACTGGGTGTTGGAAGTGGATGCGGACGAGCAGGTGCCGCAGGCCCTGGCCGAAGAAATCCGCCGGGTGATCGAGCAGACCGATGCCGATTGGCACGAAATTCCGGTGGATAACTACATCGGCGAACGATTGGTGCGTCATGGCTGGGGGGCCTCGTTCGGCAAGGCGGCCTATCCGGGGCTGTTCCGGCGGACGGTCAAGCGTTGGGGGATGCAGCGGGTGCATCCTTCGCTCATCTGGTCGGGACGGCGGGGCAGGATGCTGACCCAGCGGCTGAACCATTACGTGGACCGCAACATCTCCGATATGATCCGCCGCCTGGATGCCTATTCCACGGCCCGGGCCAAGGATTTGCGCGACAGCGGCCAGATAGGCTCCACGGCCAACAATCTGCGTCGTCTGGTGTCGCGATTTTTCAAATGCTACGTCTCGCGCAAGGGGTATAAGGAAGGGGGCTATGGGCTGATCATCGCCCTGTTCGCGGGCCTGTATCCGCTGCTGGCCCACCTGAAAGCCAAGCTGGAGGACCACTGAGTGGCGCGGATCGTGTTGGCCGACGACGGCATTCAATTCGATGGCACCACGCCAGGTCAAAAGCCCCTGGGCGGGGTCGAATCCTCGGTGGTCAATCTCTGCGAGACCCTGGCGGCGCGCGGCCATGAGGTGTTGGTGCGCAACAAATGCGCCGCGCCGATCCTTCATAACGGCGTCGACTGGGCACCGATCGCTCAAGGACTGCCCGAGACGGCGGATCTCTATATCGCCAATCGCGGCGACAAGTTGATTCCCTTGCTTCCCAGAGCCAAGCGGCGTTTGTTCTGGATTCATAATCCGGCACAATATCTGCTGAAATGGCGCTATCTGCATAAACTCTGGAAATGGCGTCCGGTGATCGTTTTCATCGGCAGCTATCACGCCACCACCTGTCCCGAATGGGTGCCGGACGGCGGGCGGAAGGTCATTCCCTACGGCACGCCGGACGAATTCCGCCTTGCCGCGCCGGGGGCGGGGACGCCGCCGCCGCGCGCCGTCTTCACCTCCAATCCGCTGCGTTCCCTGGACTGGATTCTGGAGCGTTGGGAGTCGGATATCCGGCCCGCCGTGCCCGATGCGGAACTGCATGTATTCGCCGGGGCCGCCACCTACGGGTCGGTGGGCGATGCCAAGGCCGAGGCCATGAACCGAGTGTTGGCCCAGGCCGAGGCCCTGGCGGATCGGGGCGTCGTGCTGCGTGGCCCGGTGCCCAAAAGCCAACTGGTGGAAGAATTCCGGGCCGCCCGCTGTATGCTCTATCGCGGCGATCTCAATGAGACCTACTGCCTGGCGGTCGGCGAGGCGCAGGCGATGGGGGTTCCGGCGGTGGTTGAGGATTTAGGCTCCATGGCCGAGCGGGTGCGTCATGGCACCACCGGCGCCGTGGTCTGTAACGCTGCCGATTTTTCCGCCGCCGCCATCGACCTTCTTTCCAATGTGGAACACTGGCAAACCCAGCATGACGCCGCCTTGGCGCTGCAACGGTCCTGGGGCTGGGTCCAGGCCGCCGAGGCCTTCGAGGAGTTTCTCCCCTGATGCGATTGATCCAAGCCATGGCCGGGGCCAGGGTTGGCGGCGCGGAAGCCTTCTTCGTGCGGCTGGCCCAGGCGTTGCAGAAAACCGGCATTGAGCAGGAACTGCTCATCCGCACCCATCCGCGCCGCGCCGACCGGTTGCGGCAGGCCGGGGCGACGGTCACGGAACTGCCATTCGGCGGGCTGCTGGATCTTCGGACACGACTCGGTTTCCGGCGCAGAATCAATGCCTTTCAGCCGGACATCGTGCTGACCTGGATGAACCGGGCGACCGCCTTTTGTCCCTCCAAGGTGCATGGGGGCGGGTTTGTTCATGTGGCGCGTCTGGGCGGTTATTATGACCTCAAATATTACCGTCAATGCGACCACCTGATCGGCAATACCCAGGATATCGTGGACTATCTGGTGCGGGAGGGGTGGCCCCGGGAGCGGGCCCATTATCTGCCCAATTTCGTCCAGACCGAACGCCAGCCGCCCTTGTCGCGGCGCGAATATTCCACCCCCGAACGGGCGCCGGTGATCCTCGGGCTGGGCCGCCTGCATGAAAACAAGGGGTTTGACGTGTTGATTCGGGCGTTGACCCGGGTGCCCGGGGCCTATCTCTGGCTGGCCGGAGAAGGCCCGGAACGGGCCGCCCTGGAGGCTCTGGCCGGTCATTTGGGGGTCCTGCCGCGGGTCCGCTTCCTCGGCTGGCGGGAGGATATTCCGGCCCTGTTCGCGGCGGTGGATCTGTTTGTCTGTTCGTCCCGTCACGAGCCGCTGGGCAACGTGGTGCTGGAAGCCTGGGCGCAGGGGGTGCCGGTGATCGCTGCGGCCAGTCAGGGGCCGTCCGCCCTGATCGCGCCTGAACGAACTGGGCTGTTGGTCGGGGTCGAAGACGCCTCTTCCTTGGCCCAGGCCATGAACTATCTATTGCAAGAGCCTGAAATTGCACGAGCATTATCCGTGCAGGGCCGTGCGGCATATGAAAAGGATTTCTCTGAGGATTCGGTGGTGGCGCGCTACATGGACTTCTTCCGCAAGGTTAGCGGCTGATGTGCGGGCTGGCCGGCATGATGACCCGACCGGGCCGCGCCGTGAACGAAGGGGTTCTGGCGCGTATGGGGGCCTGTCTGGGGCATCGCGGTCCGGACGGGCAGGGCACCCATGTGGCGGGCAATGTGGGATTGCTGCATACCCGTTTGGCGATTGTCGATCTGGAGACCGGAGACCAGCCGCTGTTTGGGCCGGGTCCCGCTGAGTCCCGCCTGACTCTGGTTGCCAACGGTGAAATCTACAATGACCTTGATCTACGCCGAGATCTGTCTGACGTGGCCTTCTATACGCGCTCAGATTGCGAGCCGCCGCTGCATCTGTATGCCCGTCTCGGGACCGATTATGCGCGCCATTTGCGCGGCATGTATGCCATTGCCCTGCATGATCCGGTCCGGGAATTGTTGGTTTTGAGCCGCGATCCGTTCGGCATCAAGCCGCTCTATGTGTCGGAAACCGAGGAGGGCCTGCTGTTCGCATCGGAGCCCCGGGCCTTGCTGGCCAGCGGCGGGTTGAACGGCCGAGTCGGTGAGCAAAAAATGCGCGAATTGCTGCAATTGCAGTTTACCACCGGGACCGGGACTCCCTGGGGCGGTATCCGGCGGCTGGCACCGGGCGAAACCCTGGTGGTACGCGAGGGGCGGATTGTCGCCCGTCACCATGTGGCGGCACTGCCGTTGCAGCCGCCGCGCCCGGCGGATTCGGACTCGCAAATGCTGGCCCGACTGGATCATCTGTTCGAGGATTCCGTGCGGCAGCACCAACGTTCCGATGTGCCCTATGGGATGTTTCTATCGGGCGGCATCGATTCCTCGGCAGTGCTGGCGATGATGGCGCGGCTCAATGAGCGACCGGTGCGCGCCTATACGGCCTATTTCCCTGGCACGGCGGCCCGTGACGAGCGTGAAAGTGCCAAAAAAGCCGTTGCGGCCACCGGCGCGGAAGCGGTCGAGGTGGGCTTCGACGAGGCGGATTTCTGGTCCCTGCTGCCTGCCGTGGCCGACGCCTTGGACGATCCGGTGGCCGATTACGCCCTCCTGCCGACCTATAAACTGGCCGCCGCCGCCCGGGCTGACGGCCTCAAGGTGGTGTTGAGCGGCGAGGGGGGGGACGAACTGTTCGGCGGCTATGGCCGCTACCGTGCCGCCTGCCGCCCCTGGCCGCTGACCAAACCCATGCGGCGCAAGGGGATTCTCGATGGATTGGGCATTCTGCGCCAGCCGCGCGGCTGGCGGGACGGGTTGACCGCCAGCGAGAACAGCCTGCCGGGCGGACTGAGCGGCCTGCAACGGGCGCAGGCCACCGATGGGGCGGACTGGCTGCCCAATGATCTGCTGATCAAGCTGGACCGCTGCCTGATGGCCCATGGGGTGGAAGGGCGGGTGCCGTTTCTCGATCTGCCGCTGGCCGATTTCGCCTTTCGACTGCCGGACAATCTGAAAACCCGTCGCGGACGGGGCAAGTGGCTGCTGCGCCAGTGGCTGGCCCGGCATTTGCCCGGCAGTGATCCGTTTGCCGCCAAGCGCGGATTTACCGTGCCGGTGGGGGAATGGATTGCTGCGCGAGGGAAACAACTGGCCGAACCGATGGCCCGCCAACCGGGTATCGCCGAATTCTGTCACCCCGAGGTGGTGCGGTCGCTGTTCGCCGCCGCCGATCCGGCCCAGGGCAAGGCGGCCTGGACCCTGTTATTCGCCGCTTTATGGCATCAAAGGCATGTTTTGGGCAGAGAGTCGGGGCCGGATGTGCTGGAGTGCTTGTCAACGGGCTGAGACCCTTGCACAATCAACCTTCATCCGTGCCGAGGGAGGCTGTCCATATGCCGCAACTTCTGTTCACGCTTCGCGTTCAGCGGGAAAACGGGAAACCGCTCAAGAATCCCCGCGAATGCCATGGAGTCTATTTCGAGACTCACAACCAGAGCACCTTCGCCTGGAGCAGTCCCGAGACTCCCGCCGCGCGGCCTCTGCACAACAGCACCATATCGCTGCATCCCAACGGGGTCAGCGTCATCGGCTTTGAGCGCGAGGGGGATACCTACGTCTATCAGGAATGGTGGATGCTGCCGGAAGCCCTGGCCCAGACGGAAGCCCCGGCGGCCCCGATCCCGCAGGCGACTCGTTTCGTCTGGGATGAGGGATTGTCGCTGGGTGTCGAGGCGGTGGACGATGGACATCGTGTGCTGGTGGATCAGGCCTCGCGGCTGGAAGCCCTGGCCGCCGAGGGCGACCGGGAGGGCTTTCAGACGCTGCTTGGCGAGATGATCGAGGACTGCATCTATAATTTCGCCCGCGAAGAGGGGCTGTTGGATTACGGCAACTATCCGGCCAGTGAGGACCAGCAGCGACAGCACGAGGATTTTCTCAACCTGTTGCGCCGTCATCATGGGGCCGATGAAGATCCCGAGGATCTGCTCGATGCGCTGGCCGCCTGGATTGACGGACATATTCGCGACGAGGACCCGGACTGGGTGCCCTATTTGTCGCCGGGGGTGGAGGCCATCCTGCCCATTCGCACCGTCGAATCAGACAGCAACAGCATGTCCGACTGGGACAGCGGTGCCAACCTGACCGAAGGTGCGCCGGACGAACCGGATGAGGTGGCGGACAACGACGACTTTTTCGATGAGGACCTACTTGAAGACACCGATGAGCGCCGCCCCGTGGTAGAGGACGACGACGACGAAACCGAGGAAGACCTGCTGGATGAATCCGATCTCGATCTGGATAGTGACCTGTTCCTGGTCGATGACGACGCGCCCTCGTTGGAGCAACCGGAACCGTTGGAAGCGGAGGACGAGGCCGCCGACGAGGCACTGGATGATGCCCTGATACACTGGAAGGACTCTATGAGTGTCGGGCTGGAATCCATTGATAACGATCACAAAGTGATGATCAGCTTGATCAACGAGTTGCACGAGGCCCAAGACAGCGAGAATGGAGAGGAGCGGGAGAATACGGTCGGCAGCGTGCTCAATGCTCTGGTCGAATATACCGAATACCATTTCGAGCGCGAGCAACGGGTGATGGAAACTGTCGGCTACGAGGGAATCGGGCCTCATCTGAAAAACCACGACGACCTGAAGGATGTGGTGCTTTCGCTTAAGGAGCAGTTCGATATTCAGCCGGAAACGGTTGATCTGAATTTGATGTATAATTTCCTGCGCACTTGGTTGGTGCAGCATATCCTCAAGGAAGACATGGCCTATGCCCCGCTGGTGCGCGGCAATGATCTGGCGGCGATGGCCGCGGAGTCGTTGTTCTTCTCCGATGACGAATTGGAAGATGACAGCGAGAACCTGTTCGAAAGACTGTCCGATTCCGGCGCCGTCGCGGCCTCCGAACGGGCGCGGGCCGACGCCGCGACCTTGGTCCGGGAGGCGGAGGACGACTCCCCGGCGCAGGAAATCCTGGAACCGGAATTCGAGGACTCCCTGGACGATGTTTTGGACCTGGATGCGTCCATGCGACTTGATACGGAAGATGCCGTTCTCCTGGAGGATGATGAGGACATATCCCCAATTGATGACAACGAGTTGGAAGATATTTTAAATCTGTCAGATGAAGAAGATTCCGATTTGGATTCGATCGTCAGGGGGTTTGAGGAGGTGGAATCGGCCACCGGAGATCCGGAGGATTTGGACCATGTTGTGGAAATTTCCGCCGGCGATGATTTGCCGATCGAGGAGGAGCTGCGCCGCGAGGACGACATCGGCGAGCCCCTGGAGCCCATTGAGATGGATGGTTTGGCGGAGCTGGCCGATATGGAATCCCTGATGGTGTCGATTCAGGACCTGGTCCGCCGCACCGATGCCGCCGACGATGCGGAGAAATCATGAGCCCCCCCTATGACTTGATTCTGCACGGCGGCACCTGCGTTCTGCCGGGCGGGGAAGCGCGGGCCGATATCGGCATTCGGGACGGCCGCATTGCCGCCATCGGTGCTCTGGATCAAGACGCAGCGGTTTCGCGCTTTGAAGTGCGGGGATTGCACCTGTTGCCGGGGGTCATCGATTCTCAGGTGCATATGCGCGAGCCGGGCCTGGAGCATAAGGAGGACTTTGCCAGCGGCACCATGGCGGCGGTGCTCGGCGGGGTCACGGCGGTGATGGAAATGCCCAACACCAAGCCCAATACCACCACTGCGGCGGCACTGGCCGACAAGGCGCGGCGGGCCAAGGGGCGGGCCTGGTGCGACATGGCGTTTTTCGTCGGCGCGGCGGCTGAGAACGTGGAACAACTGGCTGAATTGGAGCGGCTGCCCGCTTGTGCGGGGGTGAAGGTTTTCATGGGGTCTTCCACCGGCTCGCTGCTGGTCGAGGACGACGCCACCCTGGCCCAGGTGTTGGCCAATGGCACCCGCCGGGTGGCTGTGCATTGTGAGGACGAGCCGCGCCTGCGCGAGCGTTTTGCCATGGTCGAGGGCGGCGCGCCGGTGTCGCAGCATCCCCATTGGCGGGACGCGGAGACGGCGCGGCGGGCCACCGAGCGCCTGTTGCGACTGGCCCGGGGCACCCAACGACGCGTCCATGTGCTGCATGTGACCACCGCCGACGAGATGGAAATCCTGCCCGATTATCGGGATCTGGCGACGGTCGAGGTGACGCCGCAGCACCTCACCCTCAGCGCCCCGGAAGCCTATGAACGCCTGGGCTCGCTGGCGCAAATGAATCCGCCGATCCGTGAAACGGCGCACCGGGATGCCCTTTGGCGCGCCCTGGATCAGGGGTTGGTGGATTGCATCGGTTCCGATCACGCCCCCCATACCCTGGAGGAAAAGGCCCAGGCCTATCCGAAAAGTCCCTCCGGCATGCCGGGGGTGCAGACCCTGGTGCCGATCCTGCTTGATCACGTGCATGCGGGACGCCTCAGCCTGACCCGATTCGTCGATCTGACCAGCGCCGGTCCGGCCCGTCTTTACGGGGTGGCGGGCAAGGGGCGGATTGCCCTTGGCTACGATGCCGATCTCACCATTGTGGACCTCAAGGCGCAACGGACCATCACCAATCAGTGGATTGTCTCGCGCTGTGGCTGGACGCCGTTTGATGGCATGAAGGTTACCGGTTGGCCGGAGGCGACACTGGTCCGGGGCCATGTGGTGATGCGCGATGGTCAGGTGCTCGGAGATCCCATCGGCGCGGCCATTCGCTATCAGGAATGCCTGTCGTAGTTGGCCTCCGCCTTGCATCTCTCGCAAGGACTCGGACAGGAGGCAGACATGAAAAACGCACTGGGTTGGATCTTGTTGGCGGCGGTCGGCGCACTCGGCGCCTGTGGTTACGTGGATGCCTACGAGGAGGGCGTGGCCGATTTCGAGCCCCTTTATTGTTACCATTCCCTCGGGAAGATTTCCTGCCAGCGGGAGCCTAATTTCAGGGATTCCAGGCAGTTGGTGAATTACTACGGCCCCCATCCCAGCCGCTATGACGCCCCGGAACCGGTTGATGTGCCGGAACCCAAGGCCCCTTATCCGGCGGGCTACTATGTCATGACCCCGGAGCCTGTGCCGGAGGGCGGGACCCTGGTTCAGGTTTATGGGGAGTGACCCGACCTCGGTCAACATTGCCGGGCCTGGGCAATTTCTGCCCTAGTGCGGGTTTTGCATTCCCCTGACTTTCAGGTACATTGAACGCACATGACGATGAGGTCTGCGCGTGACCCGAAAACTCTCCCTGTTGATCGGCCTGTGGGGCGCACTCCTGGGCGCGGTGGCCGAGGCGCAAACGCCGCCGCCGCCTACCGGTCCGTCGGAGGTGCTTGGGTGGTACGCCCGTGCGGCGCAGGGCGGAAATCCCAAGTTGCAGTTTCTCTATGCGGTGCGTCTGGAGCGCGGCGTGCAGGTGCCGGTGGATCTGAGCGCCGCCCTTCATTGGTATGAGGAATCGGCCAATCAGGGCTACCTGCCCGCCCAGAAACGCCTGGCCGCCCTCTATGGCGAAGGGCAGGGGGTGCCCCGGGACGTGGAGCAAGCCGCCCATTGGACCGCCCTTGCGGCGGGCAATGGCGATATCCACTCGGCCTATAATTTCGCCGTGATGCTGGAAAACGGCACGGGCGTGCCGCGCGATGAGGTTGCGGCCCTTTCCTGGTACGAAGCCGCCTATGACGGAGGCCTGGATCAGGCGGCCCTGCGCATGGCCTTCCTGTTGTCGCGCGACCCGGAAGAGCCCGAAAAGTTGATCCAGGCGCTCATGTGGACTCATCTGGCCGGAGCCGGTGTGCCGGGATATCAGGACCTGAACCGCGCCCTGATTGGACTGCTCACACCCGAGCAGCAGGCCCGGGCGCATGAATTGTCCATCCAGCGGCGGGCCCTTCGTCCCTGATCAGGACTCTCCTTCCAGGAACCATTGGGGGAATACCTCCGGGCGCGGCAGTCCCTCGCGAAACACCCAGAAATGCCGTCCGTTCTGATCTTCCAGCCTGAAATAGTCGCGGCTGCGGCGGGGGCTGCCGGATGTTGGTTGTCTGGTGCCGCCGTCCGGGAACGGACCGGCCAGTCCATCGCTGCGGGCAATGCGGTGGATGCGCCCCCGTCGGCGGATCATGACCGGCGGGTCCTGGGGGCGTCGCGCCACGGCCTCGATGGGTTCGGGTTGCGGCAACAAATGGATCGGACAGGGATATGATGCGACTTGGGCCATGAAGGAGTCTCCGACAGACGGCTAAAAACCTCATATGTTCATGCATTGTTCTAAGTGAGGGCGGGCATACAGTCAAGCCCATACTGCGGGCGACGTTCAACCGTCATCGGTTTTCAGGAAGGTGGTGCGGTTGGCGGGAAGACGGACCGTCACCGTGGTGCCTTCGCCGGGAGCGCTGTCGAGGAGCAGGGTGCCTTGGTGCAGTTCAACCAGATTGTTGCTCAGCGGCAGGCCCAGACCCGCACCTTCATAGGGGCGACTGAACGATCCGTCGGCCTGCCCGAACGGCGACAGGACACGCTCCAGATCCTTTTGAGCAATGCCGATTCCGGTATCGGTGACCTGGAAATAGAAACGGCTTTCCCGATCCATTCCGGCGACCAGGGTCACCGTGCCTCCCGAGGGTGTGAACTTGATCGCGTTGTACAGCAAGTTGATCAGCACCTGTTTGAGGCGTCGTTCGTCGCCGAACAGCATTGGCGTGGGCTTCGGCAGGGCATCGACCAATTCCAGAATCAGCCCGGCATGTTCGGCCCGCTCATGGACCATGCGGATGGTGCTCTGCATCAATCGACCCACATCGATTCCGGCCTCGCGCAGCACCATGCCGCCGGATTCGATGCGGGCGATATCCAGGATATCGTTGATCAGGTCGAGCAGGTGCTTGCCGGACTCGTTGATATCCTTGGAATACTGCTGGTAATCCGGCTGTCCCAGGGGGCCGAACATCTCGTTGGCCAGGATATCGGAAAAGCCGATGATGGAGTTGAGCGGCGTGCGCAATTCGTGGCTCATGGTGGCCAGGAACTCGGTTTTGGCCCGGTTGGCCAATTCGGCGGCCTGCATGGCGTGACGCAAGGCCAGTTCGGTCTGTTTGCGATGGGTGATGTCCTCACCGGAACTGAGCGATCCGGCGGTCCGCCCCTCGCGGTCGGGAATGACCGCATTGTGCCAGGCGATCAGCCGTCGCGAGCCGTCCAGGGTCACGATCTCATTCTCGAAATATTCCGGCAGCGCCGACTCCTGACGCATGGCTTGGGTGTACATTTCGGTGAATTTGGACCGGTCCTTTTGCGGCAGCGCCAGATCCCACCATGTCCGGCCAATGATATCGCTTTCCGGGCGACCAAGAATCTCCCGACCCTTGCGGTTGATCAGCGTCACCCGGCCCCAGGAATCGAGGGCCAGGATGATCGTGCCAGCTATCGCCAGGTAGGTTTCCGCCGTTTCCTTTTCCTTGCGGATGCGTTCCGCGGCGACCTTTTCCAGGGTGATATCTGTGTAGGTGGCGGCGATTCCCCCCTCGCGGGTCTTGCGTTCGGTGATGCGCACCCAGCGACCGTTGCTGAGACGGATTTCGTAGGACCCACTGGGCTTGAGATGTTGCTTCAAACGCTCGTGAAGCCATTGCTGCGGTTTGTCGCGGGCGGCGGGGATAAAGCCGCTGGCGATGATCTTGCTGTACAGGGTCTCGAAGGTCTGGCCCAGGGGATCTCCCACCACTTCGCGCGGAAAATAAAAATGCAGGGGGGTATTGCCGAGAACCAGTTTGTCATCGACATCCCACAGGGCGAAGCCTTCCGACAGACTGTTCACCGCATCGACCAGCCGCTGACGGTCTTGTTCCCGCTGCGCCATATGCACCTGGCGCAGGGCGGTGGCCTCTTCCTGGTGGCGAAATTCGCGATTGTAGAGCTTGACCATGAAAAAGATCACGCCGCTGGCGATCACGATCACCAGGGCCACCGGCAACAGGCCGGAGAGTTTGTGGCGGACCCAATGGGAGAGCACGGCGCGTTTGTCGGCGGTCAGGGAAAGGCGAAGCTCGAAATTGCCGAGAATGCGCGAAACCCCAATGACCGGATCGGTGAGCGGAGGAGGCCCCAGCTGCATCAGCGTGCTCCCCTTTGACGTCAGCAAGCGAAGACTGATGTTGTCCTTGATATCCAGGGCTTCGCCCCAGTCCTGCATTTTCTCCAGGGCAAAGCTGTACACATTGAATCGCTCAAGCTCGCCGTCCTGGGTGATGCGCGGCCGGACAACGCCGATATAGGCGGCACCATTCCAGGCGGTCAGCAGACACAAGCTGTCCTGTTGGCTCTGTTGGGCCTCGTCAAAGGCTTTTTTGAGGGCCGGGGAGGGCTGGTCGAACAGGGCCGCCGAACTGAGGTGGCGCCTGCCGGAGGGGGTGTAAATCCCGAGCACGATTTCTGGATTGTAGCCGGCCATGCGGCCCGGGCGACCCCCGAGTTCAAAAAGTTCCGGCAGACTGTTGACCTGTTCAAGCCGGGCCAGTTGCGTGGCGGTTTCATCCAGCAGGATATCGAAGGGCAGGGCGGCCCGATTGGCCAGCTCCTGCATTTCTTTTTGCATCTCCTTTTGCGCCGATATCCAGGTCACCAAACTCCATATGGCCAGGGCGGTGAGCGCAATGGTCACGGTGGTCCCGATCAGCAGTTTGGAATCCGGTCTGATTTTCATGGAGACTCAATGCCATTGGAGAACAACGCGGAAAGTCTACACGGCCCGCCCGCCGGTTGCCAGAGAGGGCTACCTGTGTTCCCATATCCCTGCAACAGAAACCCGAGTGACCCGCATGACCGAAATTCTGACTCTCGCCCAGATGTATGATGCGGACCGTCTGGCCATGGCCTCGGGCATCCCCGGCGTGCAACTGATGGAAGCCGCCGGATGGGCCGTGGCGCGGGTCCTGCGTCAGGGGTGGAAACCCCGTCCGTTGTTGGTGCTCTGTGGGCCGGGCAACAATGGCGGCGATGGCTTCGTGGTGGCCCGCCTGCTGGCCCGACAGGGCTGGCCGGTGCGCGTGGCCCTGCTCGGGGAGCGGTCGGCCCTCAAGGGTGACGCGGCCCGCATGGCCGAGCGATGGACAGGGCCGGTGTCGCCGCTGGGCCCTGAGGCCCTCGACCGTTGTCATTTGGTGGTGGATGCGCTGTTCGGTGCCGGATTGACGCGCCCGCTGGACGCCGCCGCGGCGGCGACGGTCCACGAGATCAACCGCCGAGGTCTGCCCTGTGTCGCGGTGGACATGCCGAGCGGCATTGCCGGGGACAGTGGCGCGGTTTTGGGCTGTGCCCCCCGATGCGTGGCGTCGGTGACCTTTTTTAGGCCGAAACCCGGTCATCTGTTGCAGCCCGGACGGGATTATTGCGGCGCTTTGACCGTGGCCCCCATCGGCATTCCCGACTCCGTCCTGGAAACTCTCAAGCCGCGCCAATGGCACAACCATCCGCGTCTATGGCAGGCGGCGCTGCCCCGGCCCGGGCGCGACAGCCATAAATATACCCGAGGCCACCTGATCATTCAGGGCGGCGGGCGGATGACGGGCGCGGCGCGTCTGGCCGCCGCTGCTGCGCGCCGAGCCGGGACCGGGTTGGTGAGCCTCGCCGTACCGCCCTCAATGCTTTTTCCCTATCTGGCCGACCAGCCGGGGATTCTGGTGCGGTCCTGTCCGGACGACGCGGATTTCGGCGCAATCTTGGCGGATTCCCGAGTAACGGCGGTTTTGCTGGGGCCGGGGGCCGGTGTGGGTGAGGGGACGAGGAGCCGGGTCACTGTCGCCCTGAACAGCGACCGGCCTCTGGTTCTCGACGCGGATGCCCTGAGCAGCTTCGCCGAGCAGCCCGACCGACTGTTCGGCCGCTTGCGGCCGGATGTGGTGTTGACTCCACACGAGGGGGAGTTCAGGCGGCTGTTCGATCTCAGCGGCGACAAGCTGACCCGCGTCCGCACCGCTGCCCGTCACTGCGGGGCAGTGGTGCTGCTGAAGGGGGCCGATACCTGTGTCGCGGCGCCCGATGGCCGGGCGGTAATTTGCACGGCGGGACCATCGAGTCTGGCCACCGGCGGCAGTGGCGATGTGCTGGCGGGTCTCGTGGCCGGGCTGCTGGCCCAAGGCATGCCCGCCTTCGAGGCGGCCTGCGCCGGGACCTGGGTGCTGGGGCAGTCCGCCCGGGCCGTCAGCGGCGGGCTGATTGCCGAGGATCTGCCGCCGTCGGTCGGAAACATCCTCTGCGACCTGCGTTAAAATTGGCGCAGATCTTCCAGGAAATGGCGCACTTCCTGGGTCAGGGACTCGGCCTGGGTGGAAAGTTCCCGAGAGGCGTTGAGAACCTGGGAGGCTGAGTGGCCGGTCTCATCAGCGGCCGTGGTCACTTCGACAATATGGGAGGTGACTTCCATGGTTCCGGCGGCGGCCTGTTCCACGTTGCGGGCGATTTCCTGGGTGGCCGCGCCCTGCTCCTCCACCGATGCGGCGATGGAGGCACTGATGCTGTTGATTTCTCCGATGGTATTGCCGATCCCCTGGATGGCCCCGACGGCCTCGCGGGTGGCGGCCTGAATATCCGCGATCTGGCGGGCGATTTCATCGGTGGCCTTAGCCGTCTGGCTGGCCAGATTCTTGACTTCCGAGGCGACCACGGCGAATCCCTTGCCCGCTTCTCCGGCCCGCGCCGCCTCAATGGTCGCGTTGAGGGCGAGCAGATTGGTCTGACTGGCGATGTCATTGATCAGATTGACCACTTCGCCGATTTTCTGGGCCGCGCTGGCCAGTCCGCGCACCTGTTCATTGGTCCTGTCGGCCTCGATCACCGCCGAGCTGGCAATCTGCGAGGACTTGTCCACCTGCGCGCTGATTTCGCCAATGGAACCGGAAAGCTGTTCGGCCGCAGCGGCCACGGTCTGCACGTTGGTGGCGGCTTCCTCGGCGGCGGCGGCGACGGCGGTCGCCCGTTCAGAGGTCAACTGGGCGGTGCCCGTCATGGCCTGGGCCGTGGCCTGCAATTCGGTTGCCGCCGAGGCCACCACCTGGACCATGCCATGGACATTGCTTTCGAAGCGGTCGCCATGGTTGGACAAGGTGGAATCGAATTTATGGCGCGTGGAATCCGTATAGACGGAAATGGGCAGATCCAGGTCCAGCATCACCACCTTGTTGATGGCTTGCAGCACTTCAATCAGTTTTTCCGGCTTTTTGCGATAGGTTCGAACGGCAACGGCCGTCAATTCGTTGAGAATTCGGCAGTAGCCCCCGATGTGCCAGCGAAAATTCAGACCAATCCGCTCGTGGGCATGACTGATGGCAACGACTTCCTTGAGATACTTTTCTCCAAAATCCCCATTGAAGATATTGCCCACCCAATGGGCCCGCTGGCCGCCTTGGGCACGTTTCTGATGCTCCGGCGTTTTGAACAGGGCCGCCAGTTCGGGCCAGGTGAACACATGGGCGTAGAATTCATCGAGGATCCCGTCGATGTGAAATTCCATGACAGGCTTGAATTCGCGTAGGGTCTCCTTGGTCTTTTCGTCCAGCCCAATAAACGCCATGCGTTCGTCGCATTCTTCTTTGGTAACAAAAACGGGCTGCTCGGTCATGCCGATGAAACTCCTCGAAATTCAATTTCATGCACCTTGTCCATGTCCCGTGATCCACGAGACAAGGCCTGTATACTCTTTTTTCATGACCCTTGGTAAGTCCCTTGTGCCCATTGCCGTCTCGGTCGTTGACAGGGGCGGCGGTTCGTATAGATTGGCCCCCCCGGACCGGCGGGCGTGGCGAAACTGGTAGACGCGCGTGGTTTAGGTCCACGTGACGCAAGTCGTGGGGGTTCGAGTCCCTTCGCCCGCACCAGTCCCGCTGATCCCTAGACCGGCGACCACCAAGAGGGCCATCGCAGGCCAACATTGACAAACATATCGTGAGCGTCCCAGATGCGCCGCGTTCACTGAGAGAAATATTGTCCCACCCAAAATCATAGAGATCTCGATGCAGGTAACAGAAACCCTCGCCGAAGGCTTGAAGCGGGAATACAAAATCGTCGTTCCCGTGGCCGAGCTGGACCAGAAAGTCAACATCCGCCTGAAGGATGCCGCCAAGACCATATCGCTTCCCGGGTTCCGCCCCGGCAAGGTGCCGGTGTCGCTGCTCAAGCAGCGGTTCGGCAAATCGGTGCTCGGCGAAGTGCTCGAAGAAGCGGTCAACGAAAGCTCGCAGCAGACGGTGCGCGATAATGACTTGCGTCCGGTGATGCAGCCGAAAATCGAAATCGTCAGCTTCGATGAGGGCAAGGATCTGGAATACACCATGGCGGTGGAACTCTTTCCCGAGTTCGAGCCGGTGGATTTTTCCACCCTGAGCCTGGAACGTCTCGTGGTCGAGGTGGATGAGGCCGACGTGGATAAATCCCTGGAACGGCTGGCCGAGGCCCACAAAAGCTCACAGCCGGTGACCAGCAAGGCCCGCAAGGCCAAGAGCGGCGATATCCTGGTCATCGACTTCACCGGACGTCTCGATGGCGAGGAATTTCCGGGCGGCAAGGCCGAGGATTACAATCTGGAACTCGGAAGCGGCACCTTCATTCCTGGTTTCGAGGATCAGTTGATCGGTGCCAAGGCGGACGAGGACAGGGAGGTCAAGGTGACCTTCCCGGCGGAATACGGTGCCGAGAATCTGGCCGGCAAGGACGTCGTGTTCGAGGTCAAGGTCAAGGAAATCCGTGAGTCCGCTCCGGCGGCCATTGATGACGAACTGGCCAAGAAGGCGGGCATCGACAGTCTCGAAGATCTCAAACAGCGCATCCGCGACGAGCAGAGCAAGGAATTCAGCACGATTTCCCGCATGCGTCTGAAGCGGACCCTGCTCGACAAGCTGGCTGAAAGCCATTCGTTTGCCGTGCCCGAGGGCATGCTGGAGGCGGAGGCCAATGCCGTGGCCAAGTCCCTGGCTGACGAGGCCCGGGCCGAGGAAGACGCGGAAGTTCCCGCCGAGGGTGAGCCGGAAGCCGAGGTCGAAGTGACCGCCGAGCATCGGGACATTGCCGAGCGCCGGGTCCGTCTGGGTCTGCTGCTGGCCGAGGTGGGGCGTCGCAACCACATCGAGGTGACCGCCGATGACGTGACCAAGGCCTTAATGAGCGAAGCCAGCCGTTATCCGGGACAGGAAAAAATGGTGATGGATTTTTATCGCCAGAACCCCCAGATGATGGAGCAGATCAAGGCTCCGATCTTCGAAGACAAGGTCTGTGACTTCGTTATTGAGCTGGCCACCGTGGTGGACAAGCCCGTTTCGGTGGAAGAACTGCTGCGCGACCCGGACGAGGACGAGACGCCCAAGGCCGAGAGCAAGCCGAAGAAAAAAGCGGCACCACGCAAAAAGAAGGCGGATGAAGACGGGGCGGAAGAGTCCTGAGGACGGTTCCCCAAGGACTTGGGAGTGGTGATGATGGCGCCGAAAAGGAGTGTGTTCCGTGAGCGACCCTGTTGAAATCTATATGAATAACCTGGTCCCGATGGTCGTTGAATCGACCAACCGGGGCGAACGGGCCTACGACATCTATTCGCGGCTGTTGAAGGAACGCATCATTTTCCTCACCGGCACCGTGCATGATGACGTGGCCAGCCTGATCTGTGCCCAGTTGCTGTTTCTGGAATCCGAAAACCCGAAGAAGGACATTTCCTTCTACATCAACTCGCCGGGTGGCGTGGTGACCTCGGGTCTGGCGATCTATGACACCATGCAGTATATCCGCCCGTCGGTGTCCACGGTCTGTATCGGTCAGGCGGCCTCCATGGGGTCTTTGTTGTTGACCGCCGGGGCCGCTGGTCGGCGCTATGCCCTGCCCAATGCCCGGATCATGATTCACCAGCCCTCCGGCGGTTTTCAGGGGCAGGCGGCGGACATCGAAATCCAGGCCCGCGAAATCCTCGCTTTGCGTGAGCGGTTGAACAAGATCTATGTGACTCATACGGGGAAAACCCTTGAAGAGATCGAACACTCCATGGATCGCGACAACTTCATGACGGCGGCGGATGCCCAGACTTTCGGCCTGATCGACGAAGTGGTCAGTCAGCGTCCGGCGACCGATGACGAAAACGGCTCCGGTGCCTGATCGACCTTTGGGGGCTTAAAAAAGGCATCGGCCCTTCCCATTTGAAGAGGATCTTCCGGGCTTCGGTCCGGGAGTCTCTTTCAAGGAGGAGGTCCTCGGCCTGATTTTTGCGTTGTATCCCAAGGGGAACAACGGCTAACATAAGCACTCGCTTCCGAAATCGGAGATCCCATGTCCAAGACGACCAACGGCAACGATTCCAAGAACACCCTCTATTGCTCCTTCTGCGGCAAGAGCCAGCACGAGGTGCGCAAGCTCATCGCGGGTCCGACGGTGTTTATCTGTGACGAATGCGTCGAATTGTGCATGGACATCATTCGCGAGGAGAACAAGTCCAGCCTGGTGAAATCCAGTGAAGGCGTCCCGGCGCCGCAGGACATCTACGATGTTCTGGATGATTACGTAATCGGTCAGTCGCGCGCCAAGCGGGTGCTGTCGGTGGCCGTCCATAACCATTACAAACGGCTCCACCACGGCTCCAAGAGCAATGATGTGGAATTGGCCAAATCCAATATTCTGCTCATCGGGCCGACCGGTTGCGGCAAGACCCTGCTGGCCCAGACTCTGGCCCGGATCATCGACGTGCCCTTCACCATGGCCGACGCCACCACCCTGACCGAAGCGGGCTACGTGGGCGAGGACGTGGAAAACATCATTCTCAAGCTGTTGCAGGCCGCCGACTACAACGTCGAACAGGCGCAACGCGGCATCGTCTATATCGACGAAGTGGACAAGATCTCGCGCAAGTCCGACAACCCCTCCATCACCCGTGACGTCTCGGGCGAGGGGGTGCAGCAGGCGCTGCTCAAGATCATGGAAGGCACCGTGGCCAGCGTGCCGCCGCAGGGCGGACGCAAGCATCCGCAGCAGGAATTCCTGCAAGTGGATACCACCAACATCTTGTTCATTTGCGGCGGCGCATTCTCTGGCCTGGACAAGATCATTTCCTCCCGGGGACAGGGCTCGTCCATCGGCTTCGGTGCCGATGTGCGCTCGCCCGATGACCGCAAAACCGGCGAAGTGCTGGCCGATGTGGAGCCCGAGGATCTGTTGAAATTCGGCCTAATTCCGGAGTTCGTCGGTCGTTTACCGGTGCTGGCAACGCTGGAAGACTTGGACAAAACGGCCCTGATCCGCATTCTGACCGAACCGAAAAATGCGCTGGTCAAGCAGTATCAGCGGCTGTTCGAGATGGAAGATACCCGCCTCGACTTTTCCGACGGGGCGCTGGATGGCATCGCCGAGAAGGCCGTCGAACGCAAAACCGGGGCTCGCGGCTTGCGTTCGATCATGGAAGGGATTCTGCTTGATACCATGTTCGATCTGCCGTCCCTGGAAGGGGTCGGAGAGATCGTGGTGAACCGGGAGGTCGTGGATTCCGGCGCCAAGCCGCTTTACATCTATGCGGACCGCCAGGACGAGGTGGAAACCAGCGCCTGATCCGCTTTTTGCGGCTCTTTTGTGATGCGCAGCCTTGAAGCCTCGGCTCAACAACGCCATTTCTTTGTGAGTGATATACTTCAATGCGGGCGCGGACCCTTGAGGTTCGGGCTCGGAAGATAAGGATTTGAGAACAGTGACAGCTTCAGGCGTGATTTATCCCGTTTTGCCGCTCCGCGACATTGTTGTTTTTCCCCACATGATCGTCCCTCTGTTCGTTGGCCGCGACAAGTCCGTGCGGGCGCTTGAGGACGTAATGAAGGACGACAAGCAAATTCTGCTGGTCACTCAGAAGAACGCCGCTGAAGACGATCCGCAGCCCAAGGACATCTACGAAGTGGGCACCATTGCCACGGTGCTGCAATTGCTCAAATTGCCCGATGGCACGGTCAAGGTCCTGGTCGAGGGCGGACAGCGGGCCGAGGTGGTGCGCTATACCTCCCAGAAGGACTTTTTCCAGGCCGAAGCGGTCGTTCGCGAGGAAATCGAGGAATCCGAAGAGGAAACCGAGGCCCTGTCGCGGTCGGTGATCGCCCAGTTCGAGCATTACATCAAACTCAACCGGAAAATCCCGCCGGAGGTTCTGGTGTCGATCAATCAGATCGACGACGCCAGCAAGCTGGCCGATACGGTCGCCGCCCATCTGGCGTTGAAGATTTCCGAGAAACAGGAATTGCTGGAACTGGTCTCGGTGGCCGATCGCCTGGAGCAGGTGTTCGCCCATATGGAGTCCGAAATCGGCGTCTTGCAGGTGGAAAAGAAAATCCGCAACCGGGTCAAGCGTCAGATGGAGAAGACCCAGCGCGAGTATTATCTGAACGAGCAGTTGAAGGCGATCCAGAAGGAACTGGGTGAGTCCGACGACAGCAAGGAAGAGATCGTCGAGCTGGAGGAACGGATCAACAAGACCAAGCTGTCCAAGGAAGCCGAGGAAAAGGCGCGCGGAGAGATGAAAAAACTCCGCTCCATGAGCCCCATGTCGGCGGAAGCCACGGTGGTGCGCAACTATCTCGATTGGATGCTGTCCATTCCATGGAAGAAGCGGGCTCGGGTGAAAAAGGACATTCGGGAAGCCAAGCGCATTCTGGATGCCGATCATTACGGCCTGAACAAGGTCAAGGAACGGATTCTGGAATATCTTGCCGTGCAGCAGCGCACGGTGAAGATGAAGGGGCCGATCCTCTGCCTCGTCGGACCTCCGGGTGTCGGCAAGACCTCCTTGGGTAAATCCATCGCGCGGGCCACGGGACGCAATTTCGTGCGCATGAGCCTGGGCGGCGTGCGCGACGAATCCGAGATTCGGGGGCATCGGCAGACCTATATCGGCTCCATGCCGGGCAAGGTCATCCAGAGCATGAAAAAGGCCAAAACCTCGAATCCGCTGTTCCTGCTCGACGAGGTGGACAAGCTGGGCTCCGATTGGCGCGGCGACCCGTCCTCGGCGCTGCTCGAAGTGCTCGACCCGGAACAGAATGCGACCTTCAACGATCATTACCTGGAAGTCGATTACGACCTTTCCGACGTCATGTTCGTGACCACGGCCAACACCCTGAACATGCCGCAGCCGTTGCTCGACCGCATGGAGATCATCCGCCTGTCCGGTTATACGGAAGACGAAAAGGTGGAAATCGCCAAGCGCCACCTGATCAAGAAACAGATGGACGCCAATGGTCTGAAACGGGGCGAATGGTCGATCACCGACGAGGCGCTGCACGATATCATCCGCTACTACACCCGCGAGGCCGGGGTGCGGAATCTGGAGCGCGAGATCGCCAATCTGTGCCGCAAGGGGACCAAGGATATCCTCATGCGCGGCCTGAAGCGCATCCGCATCACCCCGAAGACCCTGGGCAAGTACGCTGGTATTCGGAAATACCGATTCGGCGAAATTGAAGACGACGACATGGTCGGCGTGGTGACCGGACTGGCCTGGACCGAAGTGGGCGGGGAACTGCTCAACATCGAATCGGTGATGGTCCCCGGCAAGGGCAAGATGACCATCACCGGCAAGCTGGGCGACGTGATGCAGGAATCCATCCAGGCGGCGCGTTCCTATGTGCAGTCCAACGCGGTGCGTTTCGGCGTCAAACCCTCGGTGTTCGACAAGCGAGACATCCATGTGCATGTTCCGGAAGGGGCGACCCCGAAGGATGGCCCCTCGGCCGGTGTCGGCATGGTGACCTCCATCGTTTCGGTGCTCACCGGCACGGCGGTGCGCAAGGATGTGGCCATGACCGGCGAAGTCACCCTGCGTGGCCGGGTGTTGCCCATCGGCGGCCTGAAGGAAAAATTGCTGGCCGCCCTGCGCGGCGGAATAAAGACGGTGCTGATCCCACGGGACAACGAGAAGGATCTGGCCGATATCCCGGACAATGTCAAAAAGGGCATGACGATCATTCCCGTGGCGATGGTCGAGGAAGTCCTCCAGCATGCCCTGGTCAAGCCGTTGACTCCCATCGAGTGGACCGAGGAAGACGAGGCGGCGCTGGATTCCCTGACCTCAACGGCGAAGGATGGCGAACGCGGCGATGTGATCACCCATTGATCACGGCCCTCTCAAAAACAAGAACGGAGCGGTTTTGCGCTCCGTTTTTTTTGTCTGTGATCGCCAGTCCCTTCCAGAGGCGCTCACGGCTCGAATTAACCCACATGAATAATGATCCGGGGCGCTTAACCCGTGAGAAATCGTAAAAAAACTGGAGAAATCAGCCGTTCTTGGATTGACGGCACGCGCGGGAGCACTCTAAACTCCGGGCGTCTCGCAAGTTTTATCACATGGCATGCGTTTTTTCTGAAACATCGTTATAGGGGGCTTCAAGTGAACAAAAATGATCTCGTGGCGGCCGTCGCCAGCAGCACCGGTTTGTCTAAGGCTGATGCCGGCAAGGCAGTGGATGCCGTTTTCGGTGCCATTACTTCTTCCCTCCAGGGCGGCCAGGAAGTCCGTCTCGTGGGCTTCGGAACCTTCAGTGTCGCGGCCCGTGCCGCCAGCGAAGGCCGCAATCCCCGGACCGGCGAGAAGATCAAGATTCCCGCTTCCAAGCAGCCGAAGTTCAAGGCGGGCAAGAGCCTCAAGGACGCCGTCAACGGCTAATTCCTCTTGACGTTCCTTACGATACCGGTCACGGAATACCGTGGCCGGTATTGTCGTTTCCGGCCCTAAATCCGTTGCGCCAGACCCGGAAATCTGGGAAAACATCTGTGGGCGGTTAGCTCAGCTGGAAGAGCATCTCGTTTACACCGAGAGGGTCGGCGGTTCGAACCCGTCACCGCCCACCAAATCTCCTTCACAGGGCGTCCCCTTGAACAACATGGCGTCTGCATTTTCCTAATGGAGATGAGACGTTGAGCAAATCCTCATTTGAACAATTGATCGAGTCCTTGGGCATTTGGCCCGGCTATCGTCATGCGGCGGGACATCAGGTGACTCTGCCGCGCGATGTGGCGGAACAGTTGGTGCGCGCCTTTGGGGTCGATCCGAGCGATCCTGAAGCGGCGCTGACCGAACTGGAAAACCGCCCCTGGCAAAGGTCGCTGCCGCCGGTGCGCGTCCTACAGGTGGGGACGCCGCGTCTTGATTTGCCGGTCGTCCTGCCCTCTGATTCGCCGGGCGACACCCTTTCCCTGACTCTGCACGAGGAGCAGGGAACGGCGCGCTCCCTGGTGGTACCCTTGACGGCCCTTGATCAGAGGACCGTGGACGGGCGGAGGCTGACCCGCTATGTCGCTGCCGTCCCGCTTCCAAAGCAGCCGGGCTATCATCGGCTCAGTCTGGCGACGGGGCAGAGCATGGCGCTGATTGTCGTGCCCAAGGCCTGTTTCCTGCCCGAGAGTCTGGCCCGGGGCGTGCGTTCCTGGGGCTTTTCGGTACAGCTCTATGGTTATCGGTCCACGCAGAACTGGGGCATCGGTGATTTTACCGACCTGTCCCGGCTGGTGGAAACGTCGGCCCGGTTGGGGGCGTCGTTTGTCGGATTGAACCCCTTGCACGCTCTGTTCCTCGACCGTCCAGAACGTTGTACTCCCTATTCGCCGAATAGCCGCGCCCAACTCAATGTGCTGTATCTGGATCTGCTGGCGATCCCCGACATGGCTGAGAACGGGCCTGTTCAGGCGCTGGTCAACGATTCCGCATTTCAGCAGCGTCTGAGCGCGCTCCGGGATGCGGCGCAATTGGACTACCCGGAGGTGGCGGCGCTCAAGCTGCCGTTGCTGGAGCGGCTGTTCGAAGGGTTTCAGAAGCGCCATTTGTCGACCGGTTCGGCGCGGGCCAAGGCGTTCGAGGCCTTTGTCCAGGCGCGCGGCGACAGCTTGCGGCAGTTTGCTCTGTTCGAAGCCTTGCGTGAACGAATGGCCGTCGCGCCCGCAGGCGGCGGCTGGACCCCCTGGCAGAACTGGTCGGCACCGTTTCGCCGCCCTGACAGCCCGGAGGTGCGGCAGTTCGCGGCTCAACACGGGGATCGAATTAACTTCTATCTCTATCTGCAATGGGAAGCCGATCGTCAGTTGGCGGCGGCGGCGCGGCTGGCCGAAACCCTGCCGTTGGGGCTGTACACGGATCTGGCGGTGGGGTTCGACCGCGACGGTGCCGATTGCTGGGTCCATCAGCAAGCGGTGCCGCAGGGGATTTCCGTCGGCTGTCCGCCGGATTTGCGCAATCCCCTGGGCCAGGATTGGGGGGTGGTGCCATTCTCCCCGGTGTCCCTGGCCGACAGCGCCTATGCGCCGTTCATCGAGATGCTGCGCGCCACCATGCGCCATGCCTCGGTGATTCGCCTGGATCATGCGTTCCAATTGCTGCGCCAGTACTGGGTGCCGCTGGGACGGACGGCTCGCGAGGGCGGCTACGTGAGCTACCCCATGGATGATCTGATGGGGCTGATCGCCCTGGAAAGCCATCGCAATCAATGTGCCGTGGTGGCCGAGGATCTGGGTACCATCCCCGAGGGTTTCCGGGAGCGCATCATGGACAAGCAGGCCTTGTCGTTCCGGGTGCTGCACCGGGAGCGCAATGCCGACCGCAGCTACAAGGCCCCGGCGGATTATCCACCCTTCGCCTTGGCCGCCCCGGCCACCCACGATCAGGCGACCCTGGCCGGGTTCTGGATCAGCCGAGACTTGCAACGGCGCCGGGAGCTGTCTCTGTATCCGTCGCCGGAAGCGGAGGTTCTGGCGGTGGAAGGGCGGCAGGAGGATCGGGTGCGATTGGCCGAGGCGCTGAATCAATATGCGGACCTGAGCGACACCCTGGAAAATGATCAAAAACGGCCTTCGGACGCCATGATTCTGGCCGTGCACCGCTTTCTCGCCCGTACCCCCAGCCTGATGACCGTGGTCCAGTTCGAGGACCTGTTCAATCAGGAGGAACAGGCCAACATGCCCGCCACCATCGACCAGCATCCCAACTGGCGCAGGCGTTATCCCCGCGAGGTGGAAACCCTGGCCGAACAGAAGATCGTCCAGGTCGTGGCCCGGATGATGGCGGAGGAGGGACGGGGCCTTGAGAGCACGTCCAAGTGACTCAATCCCGCCCCAACACCAGCCGACTCAGGCCATTCAACGGAATGGGCAGCCAGTCGGGGCGGTTGGAGGCTTCGTAGCAGATTTCATAGAGCACCTTTTCCAAAATGAATAAGTTCAGCAACCGTTTGAAATGGCGCTGGTTCTTGGGCATGGCACAGCATTGACCGATGGTTTCCTGGTAAGCCTGGATGAAGGCCCCAGTGGTTTCCAGTTGCCATTGGTCGATCCAGGCATGTTCCGTTTCCTGTGACATATGGGCCAGGGCGTCGCGGGACATGCGGGTGGTCCAGGCGGCATAGTCGAAGGATCGAATCATCCCCGCCACATCCCGCAACGGGGTGCTCTTATGCCGCCGTTCGGGCAGGCTGCGGGCCGGTTCGCCCTCGAAATCCAGAACATGGATGTCTTCGTGAATGACCACCACCTGACCCAGGTGCAAGTCGCCATGAATGCGACTCTTGGACATTTTGAGGCCGTCCAGGCCGCTTTTTTCGATGGCCGCTTCCACCCGATCCCAGCGCGCCAAAAGGTCGTCGATCTGACGAGCGACGTCGGGAGTCACGGCATGAAGCACCTGTTCCAGGGCGGCGCGTGCTTTTACGGCCTGCTTGGCGATGCGTTGCAGCCAGTGCTGTTGATCGTCCTCGGTCACCGGCTCAGGACGAAAGTCCGGGTCCTCGGTCGGCAGGGCAAGGGCCAGATGCAGTTCGGCGATGCGCTGCCCCATGGTGGTGGCCAGAAGCAGATAGCGCCGGTAACTCTCGATGACTGACGGATCGCCGCGTTCCTCCTCCGGCAACAAGGCGCGTTCCTCGATATGGCGCTCCAGATGATCGAGGGTGACCGTCCAGCCGTCGCCCTGATTGGGGATGAATGCCTGCAAAATGGCAACGGCTGAGGGCGTTCCCGTGCTGTCGATCCATTCCACCGACCCCAGCATGGCCGGGACATGGGTGAAATGCGCCACCTCAGTCAGGTAGCGATTCATCTCCAGTTCTGGATGAATGCCGCTCTCGATCTTTCTGAAAACCTTGAAGATCATGTCTTCACCGACGCGGATCGAAGTGTTGCTCTGTTCGCGCCCCATATGGCGGATGTAAAAATCATCCTCGACGGCAAAATTCTGGAGCAACTCGGTTGCCCGGAAACGGAGCTGCCCGCCGTTGACGGTTGGAACGTCCTCGTTGTTGCGCAGCGCCGACATCATCCGGGTGCTGAAGCGGTCACCGCCCAGGGCGTCATAGACCATGCCGATCTTGTTGAAGCGGCGGACCTGGGCAAATCCATAGGCTTGCAGGCTGGGCGGGAAGGCGGCTCCCGAGAGTTGCTCCCAGACAATGGCCATGGGCAGCAGGTAGCGATGGATCGCCCCATCCTCCGATTCCACGTCGTAAAAGGTGATCTGGTAGCCTTCCTCGGTGCCGTCCAAATCGACCCGATCGACCAACCGACAATCGAGCACCCCTTGACCCTTGCCGGCGAACCAGCGTTGCAGGGGCAGAAACTTGGGCATGATATGGGTGGTCAGGATGCCGCCGCCGCGCAGGGTCAACAGATCGCTCCAACCGCTCGTCCAAACCAGGGTGTCGAGCAGTTGCATGACTTCCTGTGGCGCTTCGTGCCAAGCCGGGGAATCGGATTCCTCGGCCAGCAGGAACCAGTAGAAGCCATAGGCGGGCAGGGTGACAAAATACGGCAATTCGCCAATCGGCGGGAAGGGACTGCGTCCGGTCAATTCGATGGGAATGCGGCCCTGGAAGCGGCTCAGGTCCAGTTCCACCGCCTGCGGAGCGCGTGACAGATTGGCGACGCACAGGATCACTTCCGAGCCGTCCTCGAAATCCCGTAAATAGGCCAGCACCTTGCGATTGCCGGGATAGAGGAAGTTCAGTTGTCCGCGACCGAACGCCAGATGGTTTTTGCGGATTCCAATCAGCCGTTTCATCCAGTTGAGCAGCGACGAAGCGCTGCGGCTCTGGGCTTCCACATTGACCCCTTCATAGCCGTAAACCGCATCCATGATCGGCGGCAGGAACAAGGACTGCGGATCGGCTTTGGAGAAGCCGCCATTGCGGTCCGGTGACCATTGCATGGGGGTGCGCACGCCGTTGCGGTCGCCAAGAAAGATATTATCGCCCATGCCGATCTCGTCGCCGTAATAGACGATGGGGGTGCCGGGCATGGACATCAACAGGCTGTTGAGCAGTTCGATCTTGCGCCGGTCGTTGTCGAGCAGCGGTGCCAGACGGCGGCGAATGCCCATGTTGATGCGAGCCCGGGTATCGGCGGCGAAATACTGCCACAGGTAATCGCGTTCCCGATCGCTGACCATTTCCAGGGTCAGTTCATCGTGATTGCGCAGGAAAATGGCCCATTGGCAGCCGTCGGGGATATCCGGCGTCTGGCGCATGATATCGGTGATCGGGTGGCGGTCTTCCTGGGCCAAGGCCATGTACATGCGCGGCATCAGCGGAAAATGGAACGCCATGTGGCATTCATCGCCGTCGCCGAAATAGGGCAGCACGTCTTCCGGCCATTGGTTGGCCTCGCCGAGCAGCATGCGGTCGGGATAGTTCGCATCCAGCCAGCCGCGCAATTTTTTCAGAATGTCATGGGTTTCCGGCAGATTCTCGTTGTTGGTGCCTTCGCGCTCACACAGATAGGGAATGGCGTCCAGGCGCAGCCCATCGACGCCGGTGGACAGCCAGTGTTTCATCACCTTGGTGACCTCTTCGAGCACTCGCGGATTGTCGAAATTAAGGTCCGGCTGATGGTGGAAGAAGCGATGCCAGTAGTAGGCCCCGGCCACCGGGTCCCAGGTCCAGTTGGAGGGTTCGGTATCGCAGAAAATGATGCGCGTTCCGTCGTATTTCTCGTCGCTGTCACTCCAGACATAGAAATCGCGCGCCGCTGAATTGGGCTTGGCCTTGCGCGCCTTCTGGAACCAGGGATGTTGGTCGGAGGTATGATTGATGACCAACTCGGTGATGACCTTCAGGTTCCGCTTGTGGGCCTCGCCGACCAGTTGCTTGAAATCCCGCAAGGTGCCGTAGGACGGATTGATGTTGCGGTAATCAGCGATATCGTAGCCGTCATCGCGCAACGGGGAGGGATAGAACGGCAGCAGCCAGATGGCGGTTACGCCCAGGTCGGCAATGTAATCGAGCTTGCGGCACAGTCCGACAAAGTCGCCCACACCATCGTCATTTGAATCGAAATAGGCTTTGATATGAAGCTGATAGATAATGGCGTCTTTGTACCAGGAGGGCTCATTGCGGGGCATCGACAGGCCTTTTGTCAGTCAGAAGGAGAGGGCGGTCGTCAGTCATCTTGAAAGTCGCCGTCGGCCAGACGCTTGCGCCAGTTGGAGACGGTTTGCGGCGAGACCCCCACTTGGCGGGCGATCTCCCGATCAGACAGGTCGCTTTTTTCTGGGTCGCGCAGAAACTCCAGCACGGCCTCCCGTTTTTCCGCATTGGTGCGCGGTCCTCCTGCGGGAGCAGCGGCAGCCGGGGCGGCAACGGGAGCAGGGCCATTATGGCGAAATTGCTGCAATTCGGTTTTGAGGCGCACGATTTCGTCGTTCTTTTCCGACAGCACCAGAAGCGCCTTGTCGAGAAAGGAGCCGCCCTGACCATTTTGAGCACTCACCTTGCTCAGGATCTCGGCCTCCACTCGGGCGCGAATTTGGGCTTCCTGAATTTCGTTGGTGCCGGTCGGAGATGTGTGGCTGGAGGCTTGGGATTCAGCCTTGTGCAGGGCTTCTTCCAACTCGGCGCGGGTGGTTTCGGAGGCTTCCAGTTCCCGCTCGACAGTCGCCAGTTGCTGGGCCAGTTTCTCCTTGGCCGCCGTCTGTTGGGTGATCTGCTGTTGCAGGTCGGCAATGCGGTCCTGATTGGCCTTGGACGCGGGGGCGCTCTTGCCGCGGGCCGCCAGGATGGAACGCAGATTGCGCACCTCGGCCGCCGATCTCTTGAGGCTGTCCATTTGGGCGCGCATCTCGGTGATTTCCGTGGCGGCGGCGGCGGCCTCGCGGGTCTTTTGCGCCAGGAGCGTTTTCAAATGTTGGGATTCGGCCTGAATCTGGGCTGATTTGGCGCTGTCCTGGCGGCGCTGCTCCTTGTGCGCTGTCCGCAGGTCGGCCAGTTCGGTTTCCAGTTCGCTGACCCGGGAGTCGCGCCCCGCCAGGACGGCCCGAAGCTCCACCGCCTCGGCCTCCAGTTTGGCCAGATGCAATACGGCCTCGGCATTCTCCGGCGCGGCCGGGGGATGGTCCACCTGGCCGCCTTTCCCTTCGGCCCGGGTCAGGACCTGGGCGGTTTCATCGCGGTAGCTCCGCAAAGCGGTTGCTTCCGCGTCCAGACGAAGCACCGCCTCGCGCAACCGACGCTCCATCACGCCGCGCTCTTCGCCAGTGTCCTGGAGAGCCAGCCGCAGGGTATTGACCTGGTTGCGCAGATCCTCGGCCTCCCGGGCCTGGCGATGCAGGCTCTCCTGGGTCTGGTGGAGGCTGTCGCGGGTCTGGTCGAGGGTTTCCTCACAGCGTTCGAGGTCCAGCCGCAGGTCGGCCACCGGAGCCGGTTCGCCGCTCCGCAGCACGCCGATGCTTTGTTGCAGGTTGCCAATCCGCCGCCGCAGATCGCTGACCTGCTCATTGCGTTGGGTAAGCACCAACAGTGCTTCATCGCGAAACCGGCGCAGGGCGGCGGCTTCGGCGTCAAGGCGCGCGATGGCGGTGCGCGTTTCGGTGGCCTGATGCGTGGCCTGCTCGACCGGGCGCCGGTGAGATTCGCTCTCGCGCAGGCGGAGGGTGAGGGAGGCGATTTCGCTCTCCCGGCGGGACAGCAGCACCGTTTCCGCCTGGCGTTCGGTGCGCAACTCCTCGATCTGATGGCGCGCTTCAGCCAATTCCTGACGGAGTTGAATGGCGTCCTCGGGCAGGTCCACGCCTTGCGCGGCGGTTTTTTTGCGCAACTCCAGCAGATCCCGCTTCAAGGCCATGATCTTGTTGTTTTTGTCGGCCAGAACATGGAACGATTCGTCGCGGAAGTTACTGAGGGAGGAGACTTCCATGTCGCGGTTTTGCAGCGCCGAGCGCAAGCCGTCGATCTCGATGCGCAGATTCTGAATTTCCTGGGCCGCGTCCATGTCGATGACCGGGCGCTGGGCATGGGGGCCGCCATAGACCGAGGTCGAAGGCGCGGGCTCGCTGTAATTCAGCAGGTCCTGCATGGACAGGCCGGAGCGCGACAACAAAATACGCGCCTTGCGCAGGGCGGACAGGGCTTCGCCGTCGCGGTCGCTGTCGAGCAGGGCCAGAACCTTGGCCAAACGCTCGGATTCCATTTTCGTCAGGGCCATGGCTTTGTCCAGAAGTGAGCGGCTGTCCAAAATGGACGGCCCATCTTGCGCCAGCTCCCGGCGCGGGTCAACGGCACCGTATCGGCGGGCCTCAGAATATTCAAATGGGGCGGCAACAGCGCTTGACAGTCACCGGGGGAGGCTTTAAATCAAAGCTTCCCGAGCGGGGCAACTCCAGGTTTTTCAAGGGGTCTAGCTCTATGGGGGCGTAGCTCAGTTGGTTAGAGCGCTGGCCTGTCACGCCAGAGGTCGCGGGTTCGAGTCCCGTCGCTCCCGCCATCCTTGCTCCCGCAAGGGGAACCAAAGGATCAGACCGCCGGATAAACGGCGGCATCAGGGGCGTGAGCCAAGGAGACAGTCGCCATGGAAGCGCTGCTTCAACAATACCTGCCCATATTGATCTTTTTGGGCATTGCCATTGCCATCGCCGTGATTGCCGTCGGAGCCTCCTATATCGTCTCCCGCCAGCGTCCGGATGTTGAAAAGAATTCCGCCTATGAATGCGGATTCGATGCCTTTTCCGATTCCCGGACGCGCTTTGACGTGCGCTTCTATCTGGTGGCCATCCTGTTCATTATCTTTGATCTGGAAGTCGCCTTTTTGTTTCCCTGGGCGGTCAGTCTAGGTACCCTCGGGATGTTCGGATTCTGGTCAATGGTGGTGTTTCTTGGGATTCTGACCATCGGCTTCATTTATGAATGGCGGAAGGGAGCGCTCGAATGGGAGTAGACGGACAGGGGGATTATCCCGGACTGGCACCGATTCCGCCCGGTGCCGAGCAGGACGAGATTCTCAGCCGGGTTACCCACGAGCTGACCCACAAGGGTTTCGTGGTGGCCAATCTGGACAAGGTGGTGAACTGGGCGCGGACCGGTTCCATGTGGCCGATGACCTTCGGGCTGGCCTGTTGCGCGGTGGAGATGATCCACGCTTATTGCTCGCGCTATGATTTGGACCGTTTTGGCGTGGTGCCGCGTCCAAGTCCCCGCCAATCGGATCTGATCATCGTCGCCGGAACGCTGACCAACAAGATGGCCCCGGCTTTCCGCAAGGTCTATGACCAGATGGCCGAGCCCCGCTGGGTCCTTTCCATGGGCTCCTGCGCCAATGGCGGCGGCTACTACCACTATTCCTATTCGGTGGTGCGGGGCTGCGACCGGGTGGTTCCTGTCGATGTCTACGTACCGGGGTGCCCGCCGACCGCCGAGGCGCTCGTCTACGGCATTCTCCAGTTGCAAAAGAAAATTCGCCGCACTGGAACCCTGTGGCGCTGAGGCGTGTTTGGGGATCGGTTGATCGGCAGGGGAAGCGAGGGGTTTCATGAGGGTGGATAAGGATATTCTGGCAGGGCTCGAAGAGGTCCAAGCCCGCGTCGATCTGGCGTTGTCGGAAGACGTGCTTGATACCGAGATCGCTCTGGGCGAGTTGATGATCACCGCACGCCGCGACCGCATCTGCAAGGTCCTGACCTTCCTGCGTGACGATAGCGGCTGCCTGTTCAAGCAATTGCTCGATCTCTGCGGGGTCGACCATCCGGAACGCGAGAACCGTTTCGAGGTGGTCTACAATCTTCTCAGTCTGGTGCATAACCGCCGCGTGCGGGTCAAGGTGCATACGGACGAGGAAACCCCCGTGCCATCCTCGGTTTCCGTTTTCAGCACCGCCAATTGGTTCGAGCGCGAAGCCTATGACCTGTTTGGCATTCTGTTCGCCGGTCATCCGGACCTGCGC
The DNA here is from genome assembly GCF_054657015.1 of Magnetospira thiophila. Lineage (NCBI taxonomy): Bacteria > Pseudomonadati > Pseudomonadota > Alphaproteobacteria > Rhodospirillales > Thalassospiraceae > Magnetospira > Magnetospira thiophila. The sequence continues at coordinate 608,094 of NZ_BAAHXF010000002.1, read as the reverse complement.
CGCATCATGTGCGACTATGGATTCGAGGGGCATGCCCTGCGCAAGGATTTTCCGCTGACCGGATATGTGGAATTGCGCTATGACGACGAACTCAAGCGGGTGGTCTACGAGCCGGTCAAGTTGACTCAGGAATTCCGCACATTCGATTTCCTCAGCCCCTGGGAGGGGCCTGGGCCGTTGCCCGGGGACGAAAAAGCAGCGCAAGCGGAGGGCGACGGCAAATGACCGAAACCCATATCAAGAACTACAATCTGAATTTCGGTCCCCAGCATCCGGCGGCCCATGGCGTGCTGCGTATGATCCTGGAAATGGACGGTGAAATCATCGACCGGGCCGACCCCCATATTGGTCTGTTGCATCGGGGCACCGAAAAGCTGATCGAGTACAAGACCTACGCCCAGGCGACGCCGTATTTTGATCGTCTGGATTACGTGTCGCCGCAGAATCAGGAACACGCCTTCGTGCTGGCGGCGGAAAAGCTGCTCGGGCTCGAGATCCCCAAGCGGGCGCAATACCTCCGGGTGCTGTTCGCCGAGATCGGTCGGGTGCTCAACCACACCTTCAACGTCACCGCCTTTGCCATGGACGTGGGCGGCATGACGCCCATGCTGTGGGGGGTCGAGGAGCGCGAAATCCTGATGGAGTTCTGCGAGCGGGTCAGTGGGGCGCGCCTGCATATGAACTACTTCCGTATTGGTGGCGTATCGCAGGACATGCCGGCCGGTCTGGCCGAGGATATCATGGCCTGGTCGGAGCGCTTTCCCCAGGTGATTGACGATATCGAGACCCTGCTCGACGAGAACCGTATTTTCAAGCAGCGCACGGTGGATATCGGGGTTATCAACGCTGAGCAGTGTTTCGACTGGGGCTTCACCGGTCCCAATCTGCGGGCTTCCGGGGTGCCGTGGGATCTGCGCAAGGCGCAACCCTATGACGCCTATGCGGAGATGGATTTCGACATCGCCGTCGGCAAGCATGGGGACTGCTACGACCGCTATCTCATTCGCATGGCAGAGCTGAGGGAAAGCCTGAAGATCATCCGTCAGTGCATTGAAAACATGCCGGATGGACCTTCCATTGCTGACGACCGCAAGGTCGCGCCGCCGCCTCGGGCCGAAATGAAGCATTCCATGGAAGCGCTGATTCATCATTTCAAGCTGTTCACCGAGGGGGTCAATATTCCAGCCGGTGAGACCTATACGGCGGTCGAAGCGCCGAAGGGCGAGTTCGCCGTCTATCTGGTCGCCGATGGCACCAACAAGCCCTATCGTTGCAAAATCCGGGCACCGGGATTCGCCCATTTGCAGGCCATGGACTTCCTGTCCAAAGGGCACATGCTGGCCGATGCGGTATCCAACATTGGTTCCCTGGATATTGTTTTCGGGGAGATCGACCGATGAGCGCGGGGGGAATGGACAAGGTGCAGCAGCCGGAAAGTTTCGAGTTCTCGGCCGATAATCAGGCCAAGGTCAAGGAGATCCTCGCCAAGTATCCGGAAGACCGGGCCTACAGCGCGGTAATGCCTTTGCTCGATCTGGCGCAGCGTCAGCATGACAACTGGCTGCCCATCGCGGCCATGGACCATGTGGCGGGGATCGTCGGTTTGGCCCCCATTCGTGTTTACGAAGTGGCCAGCTTCTACACCATGTACAACCGGGCGCCGGTGGGCAAACACCATGTCCAGGTCTGCACCAACATCTCCTGTCTGCTCAAGGGCTCCGACGAGGTGATGCACACCTGCAAGAAAAAACTCGGCGTCGCCCCCGGCGAGACCACCGCCGACGGTCAGTTCACCTTGAGCGAGGTGGAATGCCTGGGAGCCTGCGTCAATGCGCCGATGATGCAGGTCAATGACGACTATTACGAAGATCTGGACGCCGAGAGCACCGAAAAGGTTCTCAATGCCCTGGCAAAGGGCGAGACACCCAAGCCGGGACCGCAGAGTGATCGCAAGGGCTGCGAGCCGGCGGGGGGGCTGACCAGCCTGAACGAGGGAGGGAAGTCCTGATGCTCAGTGACAAGGATCGGATTTTCACCAATCTCTATGGCTTTCACGATGTCGGGCTGAAGGGCGCCCAGTCCCGGGGCGACTGGGACGGCACCAAGGGTTTGCTTGAAAAGGGTCGCGAATGGCTGGTCGAGCAGGTCAAGGCGTCTGGACTGCGCGGGCGCGGTGGGGCCGGGTTCTCCACCGGCATGAAATGGTCGTTCATGCCCAAGGAAATCGGTGAGCGTCCGCATTTCCTGGTCATCAACGCCGACGAGGGTGAGCCGGGGACCTGTAAGGACCGGGAGATCATGCGCAACGATCCGCACAAGCTGGTCGAGGGCGCGCTGATCGCCAGTTTCGCCGTCGGGGCCCATGTGTCCTATATCTATATTCGTGGTGAGTTCTACCGTGAGGCGGAAGCCCTGCAACAGGCCATCGACGAGGCCTATGCGGCGAAGCTGATCGGCAAGGGCAATGTCCATGGCTGGGACTTCGACCTCTATCTGCATCGCGGCATGGGAGCCTATGTCTGCGGTGAGGAAAGCGCGCTGATTCAGAGCCTGGAGGGCAAGAAGGGTCAGCCACGCTTGAAACCGCCGTTCCCTGCCAATTGCGGTCTCTATGGCTGTCCGACAACGGTCAACAATGTGGAATCCATCGCTGTGGTGCCGACTATCCTGCGCCGGGGGGCAGACTGGTTTGCCGGGATCGGTCGTCCCAACAATGCGGGCACCAAGGTCTATGGCATTTCCGGGCATGTGAACAACCCCTGCGTGGTCGAGGATGCCATGAGCATTCCGCTCAAGGAGTTGATCGAAAAGCATTGCGGCGGCGTGCGCGGCGGCTGGGACAATCTGTTGGGGATCATTCCCGGCGGCTGTTCGGTGCCGGTGATTCCCAAATCCGCCTGCGACACGGTGCTGATGGATTTTGACAGCCTGCGCGAAGTGCAATCGGGCCTCGGCACGGCGGCGGTGATCGTCATGGACAAATCTACCGACATTGTCCGCGCCATTACCCGGCTGTCGCGTTTCTATGCCCATGAAAGCTGCGGCCAGTGCACCCCCTGCCGGGAAGGCACCGGCTGGATGTGGCGGGTCATGGAACGGCTGGGGACGGGCGATGCCACACTGGACGAAATCGACATGCTGGATGAGGTGACCCGCCAAGTGGAAGGGCACACCATTTGCGCCCTGGGCGACGCGGCCGCATGGCCGATTCAGGGACTGATCCGTCATTTCCGGCCGGAACTGGAACGTCGGATCAAGGCAAAAACCGGGGCTGCGGCCTGAGCGGGTTGGGAGAAGAGGACAGACAATGCCGAAGTTGACCATCGACGGCATGGAAATCGAAGTGGAGCCCGGCCTGACCGTGCTTCAGGCGTGCGAGCAGGCGGGAATTGAGATTCCGCGCTTTTGCTATCACGAACGGCTGTCCATTGCCGGAAACTGCCGCATGTGCCTGGTGGAGATGGAGCGGGCCCCGAAGCCGGTGGCCTCCTGCGCCATGCCGGTGGGCGAGGGCATGGTGATCAAGACCAACACCGAAGCCGTGCGCAAGATGCGCCAGGGGGTGATGGAATTCCTGCTCATCAACCATCCGCTGGACTGCCCGATCTGCGATCAGGGCGGCGAGTGCGATTTGCAGGATCAGGCCATGGCCTATGGCTGTGACCGCAGCCGCTATGCGGAAAACAAGCGTGCCGTGGCCGACAAGGACTTCGGACCGCTGGTCAAGGGCATCATGACCCGCTGCATTCATTGCACCCGCTGCGTGCGCTTCGTCACCGAGGTGGCCGGGGTGCCCGACATGGGCGGCATCGGGCGCGGCGAGCACATGGAAATCTCCACCTATGTGGAAAAAGCCCTGGGCTCCGAATTGTCCGGCAACGTGGTTGATCTGTGCCCGGTCGGCGCGCTCACCTCGCGGCCCTATGCCTTCACCGCTCGGCCCTGGGAATTGCGCCGCACCGAGAGCATCGACGTGCTGGACGCCCTGGGCAGCAATATCCGCATCGACGCCCGGGGGCCACAGGTGCTGCGCGTCCTGCCACGGGTCCATGAGGATATCAACGAAGAATGGCTCGGCGACAAGAGCCGCCATGCCTGCGACGGCCTCGGCAAGCGTCGCCTGGACCGTCCCTATGTACGCGGTGCCGATGGCAAGCTGGCCCCGACTTCCTGGGATGACGCCCTGGCGGCGATCAAGGCCCGGCTGTCCGGTCTCGACGGATCGAAAATCGCTGCCATCGCCGGAGATCTGGTGGATTGCGAATCGGTGTTCGCGCTGAAGGGGTTGATGGAGGCCCTGGGGTCGCCACACATGGACTGCCGCCAGGACGGCGCAGCCCTGGATGGGACCGTTCGGGCGAGCTATCTGTTCAACAGCACCATCGCCGGGATCGAGCAGGCCGACGCGGTGCTGCTGGTCGGCTGCAATCCGCGCCGGGAGGCTCCGGTGCTCAATGCCCGACTGCGCAAGCGCTATCTGATGGGCGGTTTCGCTGTCGGCGTGCTCGGCGAGGCCATGGACCTGACCTACAAGACCACCCATCTGGGCGACGATCCGTCGTTGCTGGGCAAGCTGGATGGTCGCAATCCGTTTGGCAAGATCCTCAAGGATGCCAAAAAGCCGATGATCATTCTCGGCATGGGGGCGCTGGCCCGTCCGGATGGGGCTGCCATCCTGGCCGCCGCTCACGAGTTGGCCGACAAGATGGGCATGATCACCGCCGACTGGAACGGCTTCAATGTGCTGCATACCGCCGCCGGACGGGTCGGGGCAATGGACCTCGGTTTCCTGCCGGGGGACAAGGGCCTTGATGTGGCGGGAATGTACCGCGCGGCCCAGGACGGTAAGATCGAAGTGCTGTTTTTGCTTGGTGCCGACGAACTGGACATGAATCGTCTCGGTCGGCCCTTCGTGGTCTATCAGGGGCATCATGGGGACGCCGGTGCGGCGCGCGCCGATGTGATCCTGCCCGGGGCCGCCTATACGGAAAAAGACGGCACCTACGTCAACACCGAGGGCCGCCCGCAGCGTGGTCGCCGGGCCGTGTTCCCGCCGGGCGAGGCGAAGGAAGACTGGGCCATCCTGCGTGCCCTGTCGGGGGTGCTGGGTGTGGCCCTGCCATACGACGATCTGCCTGCCCTGCGCAAGGCCATGGTCGCCGCCTGTCCGAACCTGGGCAATCTGGATCAAATCAGCGCCGCCGAATGGGCCGCTTTCGGAACCGCCGGCAAGATCGCCACGGCGGCTTTGACGTCGTCGGTGGACAACTACTACATGACCGACCCGATCAGTCGGGCCTCCGAGACCATGGCCCGCTGCACGGACGTTTTCGGCACGGCAAGCCTGGAGAGGACCGGCACCGATGGTTGACTTCTTCATGGAATATATTTGGCCGACCTTGTGGATCATCATCAAGATCGTCGCCATTGTCCTGCCGGTGCTGATTGCGGTTGCCTATCTGACCTATGCCGAACGCAAGGTCATCGGAGCCATGCATCGGCGTAAAGGCCCCAACGTGGTCGGTCCGTTCGGCCTTTTGCAGCCCATAGCAGATGGTCTGAAGCTGTTCCTCAAGGAAACGGTCGTGCCGTCTGGAGCCAGCCCGGTGGTGTTCATTGCCGCGCCGATGGTGACCTTCATTCTGTCGCTGATTGCCTGGGCCGTGGTGCCGTTTGGTGAAGACATGGTGCTGGCAGACATTAATGTCGGGGTGCTTTACCTGTTTGCCATTTCGTCGCTCGGGGTCTACGGCATCCTGATGGCCGGTTGGGCTTCCAACTCGCGCTACGCTTTCCTCGGCGGGCTGCGGTCGGCGGCGCAGATGGTGTCCTACGAAGTCTCCATGGGATTTGTCATCATCACCGTGTTGCTCTGCGTCGGTTCGTTGAACCTGACCGATATCGTGATGGCGCAGAAGGGCGGATTGGGCCTGTTCAATTGGTATTTCCTGCCGCTGTTTCCGATGTTCGTGATTTTCTTCATCTCCACGGTGGCCGAGACCAATCGCCATCCGTTCGACCTGCCAGAGGCCGAGGCGGAGTTGGTGGCCGGATTCAACGTGGATTATTCGGCCATGACCTTCGCCCTGTTCTTCCTCGGCGAATATGCCAACATGATCCTGATGGCGGGCATGACCTCGATCCTGTTCCTCGGCGGCTGGCTGCCGCCGTTCGATTTCGCGCCCTTCACCTGGGTGCCGGGACCGATCTGGTTCGCTTTGAAAATCTGCTTCGTGCTGTTTTTCTACCTGTGGATTCGGGCGACCTTCCCGCGCTATCGCTACGATCAGCTGATGCGCCTGGGGTGGAAGATCTTTCTGCCGATTTCGCTCGCCGCCGTGGTGATTGTGGCCGGGTTCCTGTTGGCATTCGACTTGGTTCCGGGGGCGTAGGAGGAAGATATGGGATTCATTGATCGCACCGCGCGCGCCTTTTTGCTGGTCGAGTTGGTCAAGGGCATGGCCCTGACCTTCAGCTACATGTTCAAGCCCTGCGTGACCCTCAACTATCCGATGGAAAAGGGGCCGTTGAGCCCGCGTTTCCGGGGCGAACATGCCTTGCGCCGCTATGCCAACGGCGAAGAACGCTGTATCGCCTGCAAGCTGTGCGAGGCCATCTGTCCGGCCCTGGCGATCACCATTGAGGCCGAGCCGCGGGCCGACGGCAGCCGTCGTACCAGCCGCTACGACATCGACATGACCAAGTGCATCTATTGCGGCTTCTGTCAGGAAGCCTGTCCGGTGGATGCCATTGTCGAAGGTCCGAACTTTGAATATGCCACCGAGACCCGCGAGGAGCTGTTCTATGACAAGAGCAAGCTGCTGGCCAATGGGGATCGCTGGGAAACCGAACTGGCGGCCCGCATCCGGGCCGACGCGCCGTACCGATGAGCGCACAAGGAAAATCCCTGAAGGGGGGGATGGCAACGATATGATACAGGCCTTGGCTTTCTACCTGTTTGCCGCATTCACGGTGTTTTCCGCCGTGATGGTGATCTCGTCGCGCAATCCGGTCCATGCGGTGTTGTTCCTGATCCTGGCGTTCTTCAACTCGGCGGCGCTGTTCCTGCTGTTGGGGGCGGAATTCCTGGCCATGATCCTGGTCATTGTCTATGTGGGCGCGGTGGCCGTGCTGTTCCTGTTCGTGGTGATGATGCTGGACGTGAACTTTGCCGAAATGCGCGCCGGATTTCAGCGCTATCTGCCCATCGGCGGGGCGGTTGGCCTGATCCTGCTCATTGAACTGGTGGCCATTCTGGGCGGACTGCATCTGGATCCGGAGCTGATCGGCAAGGGCCTGTCGCCCATACCTGATATGGCCTCTGTGACCAATACACAGGCCATCGGCAACGTCATCTATACCGACTACATCTATCTGTTCCAGGCGGCGGGCATGGTGCTGTTCGTTGCCATGATTGGTGCTATCGTGCTGACTCACCGCAAACGGCCGGGGGTGCGCAAACAGAAAATTGCCGACCAAGTGGCGCGCGGCAAAGACGTGGAACTGCGCAAGGTTCCGACAGGGGGGGGGGATCTGACATGGACATCGGCCTGGGCCATTACCTGACGCTGTCGGCGATCCTGTTCACCATCGGGGTGTTCGGCATTTTCCTCAACCGCAAGAACATCATCGTCATCTTGATGTCGGTTGAACTGATGCTGCTGGCGGTGAACCTCAACATGGTCGCCTTTTCGGCCCATCTTCAGGACTTGGTGGGGCAGATCTTCGCCATGTTCATCCTGACCGTGGCCGCCGCCGAGGCCGCCATCGGGCTGGCCATCCTGGTGGTTTATTTCCGCAACCGCGGTTCCATCGCGGTCGAAGATATCAACGTGATGAAGGGGTAGGCCAGATGTACGCTGCCATCGTCTTCCTGCCGTTTCTGGCCTTTCTGATCGCCGGGGCTCTGGCCTTTGTCACGCCGCGCGACAAGGAACACAAGCATAAGATCGACCAGAAGGCGCAATGGGTGACCAGCGGTGCCTTGGTGATTTCCTGGGTGCTGTCCATGCAGGCCTTCGCCGATGTGGCGCTGGGCGGTCATCCGGTGACCATCGAACTGTTCCGCTGGATTCAATCGGGCACCATGGACGTGTCCTGGGCCTTGAAGGTCGATACCCTGACCGCCGTCATGCTGATCGTGGTGACCACCGTGTCGGCGATGGTGCATATCTATTCCATCGGTTACATGCACCATGATCCGGACGTGCCGCGTTTCATGGCCTATCTGTCGTTCTTCACCTTCTGCATGTTGATGCTGGTGACCGCCGACAACCTGTTGCAGATGTTCTTCGGCTGGGAGGGTGTCGGTGTGGCGTCCTATCTGCTGATCGGCTTCTGGTACGACAAGCCCTCGGCCAATGCGGCAGCGATCAAGGCCTTCATCGTCAACCGGGTCGGCGATTTCGGTTTCGCTCTGGGCATATTCGGCACCTTTTTGCTGTTTGACACCATCAGCCTGGACGCTATCTTCGCCGCCGTGCCCGGTCAGGCCGACGCCACCATGAATGTGTTCGGCATGGAAGTGCATGCCTTGACCGCCTTGTGCCTGCTGTTGTTCGTTGGGGCCATGGGCAAGTCGGCGCAGTTGGGGCTGCATACCTGGCTGCCCGATGCCATGGAAGGCCCGACACCGGTCTCCGCCTTGATCCATGCGGCGACCATGGTCACCGCTGGAGTGTTCATGGTGGCCCGCCTGTCGCCGATGTTCGAATATTCCGACACCGCCTTGATGGTGGTCACCTATGTGGGGGCCTTCACCGCCTTTTTCGCCGCCACCGTGGGGCTGGTGCAAAACGACATCAAGCGGGTGATCGCCTATTCCACCTGTTCCCAGTTGGGCTACATGTTCTTCGCCTGCGGCGTTTCGGCCTATTCGGCGGGCATTTTCCATCTGATGACCCATGCCTCGTTCAAGGCGTTGCTGTTTCTCGGGGCGGGGTCGGTGATCCATGCCATGTCCGACGAACAGGATATGCGCCGTATGGGCGGGATCTGGAAGATGATCCCGATGACCTATATCCTGATGTGGATTGGCTCGCTGGCCCTGGCCGGGGTGCCGCCGTTCGCCGGATTCTTCTCCAAGGACATGATCCTGGAAAGCGCCTGGGGGGCCCATTCCTCCATCGGCTATCTGGCCTTCTGGCTGGGTGTCGCGGCGGCCTTCATGACCGCGTTCTATTCCATGCGGCTGCTGATGATGACGTTCCATGGCAAGCCGCGGGCCGACGAAACCACCATGGCCCATGTGCACGAAAGCCCGAAAGTGATGATTCTGCCCCTTCTGGTGCTTGCCGCCGGGGCCATTGCGGCGGGCTGGCTGGGTTATGAGTACTTCGTGGGACACAACGCCGTGGCTTTCTGGGGCAACGCCATTTTCGTCGCCGAGCATCATCAGGCCCTGGAAAATGCCCATCATGCGCCCGGTTGGGTGAAGCTGCTGCCGTTGGTCATGGGGGTGAGCGGGTTGCTCCTGGGCTTCCTGTTCTATGGCCCGTTCAGTGCCATGCCGGGCTGGATGGTGGCCAATTTCCGCTCCGTCTACGACCTGCTGCTCAACAAGTGGTGGTTCGACGAACTGTACGATGTGCTCTTCGTGCGTCCGGCCTTCAAGCTGGGGCGGGCCTTCTGGAAGGGCGGCGACGGGGCCTTGATCGACGGGGTCGGCCCCGACGGGGTGGCGGCCAATGTCCTGAGCTGGGTGCGCCGCGCCTCGGCGCTGCAAACCGGCTTCGTTTTCCATTATGCCTTCGCCATGTTGATCGGGGTCGCCGGACTGGTGACCTGGTATCTGTTTACGCAGGGGTGAGCTGACTGATGCAACACGTTCCAATCCTGTCCATCGTCACGTTCCTGCCCCTGGTGGGTGTGTTCCTGATTCCGTTCATCCACGACAAGAGCGTCGAGGTTGAAGCCCGCAACGCGCGCCGGGTGGCGCTCTGGACATCGGGCATTACTTTCCTGCTGTCCTTGTTCCTGTGGCTTGATTTCGACAACAGCACGGCGGCCTTCCAGTTCGAGGAAAACGTCGTCTGGATGGAAAGCTCCGGCATCGCCTATCACATGGGAATTGATGGTATTTCCCTGTTCTTCGTCCTGCTTTCGACGGCCCTGAGCCCGATCTGCATCCTGGCCAGTTGGGAGAGCATCAAGGAACGCACCAAGGAATACATGATTGCCTTCCTGGTGCTGGAAACCATGATGGTCGGTACCTTCTGCGCCCTTGATATCGTAGTCTTCTACGTGTTCTTCGAGGCGGTGCTGCTGCCCATGTTCCTGATCATCGGCGTCTGGGGCGGCCAACGGCGGGTCTATGCGGCGTTCAAGTTCTTCCTCTATACGCTGCTCGGATCGGTGCTGATGCTGCTGGCCCTGCTGGCCATGTATGCTGAGGCGGGCACCACCGATATTCCTGCGCTGATGGCTTACGACTTCCCCATGTCCATGCAGACCTGGCTGTGGCTGGCCTTTTTTGCCTCGTTCGCGGTGAAGGTTCCCATGTGGCCGGTGCATACCTGGCTGCCGGACGCCCATGTGGAGGCCCCGACGGCGGGCTCAGTGATCCTGGCCGGGGTGCTGCTGAAGTTCGGCGGTTACGGGTTCTTACGTTTCTCGCTGCCTATGTTCCCGGAAGCCAGCCTCTATTTCACGCCCTTTATTTTCAGCCTGAGCATCATCGCGGTGATCTATACCTCGCTGGTCGCCCTGGTGCAGCAGGACATGAAAAAGCTGATTGCCTACAGCTCCATCGCCCACATGGCCTTCGTGACGGCGGGGACCTTCTCCATGACCGTTCAGGGCGTGGAGGGCGCGATCTATCAGATGCTGTCTCACGGGGTGGTTTCGGCTGCCCTGTTCCTCATCGTCGGCGTGGTCTATGACCGCATCCACAGCCGCGAGATCGACGTCTATGGCGGTCTGGTGCATCGCATGCCGGTCTATGCCTTTGTGTTCATGATTTTCATGCTGGCGTCGGTGGGCCTTCCGGGGACCGGGGGATTCGTCGGTGAGTTCCTGGTGTTGATGGGGTTGTTCCAGGTGGATACGCTGGTTGCTGCCCTGGTCACCACCGGTGTGGTGCTTGGCGCGGCCTATATGCTGTATCTCTATCGGCGGGTGATCTTCGGCAAGCTGACCAAGGATCATCTGAAGGAAATCCTCGACCTGAGCCCGCGCGAGGTGTTCATTTTTGCCCCCCTGGTCCTGGTTGTGCTGTGGATGGGCATTTATCCCAGCACCTTCCTCGATCCCATGCATGCCTCGGTGGAACATCTGCTCTCCCAGGTTCATGTTCAATCGGCACAAATCCAGACTTCCGGCCTCGTGGCCGGGCTCGGACAGTAAGGAGCGATGCCCGCCATGCATACGATGAGCCCGTCCTTCAATCTCATCCCGGTGATGCCGGAACTGTTCCTGGCCTGTGCCGCCATGGCCCTGCTGATGCTCGGCGTGTTCCAGAAGGACACCCCGTCGGAACACGGCAAGACGGTCCATCTGCTGTCCCACCTGTCGGTCATAACCTGTCTGCTGACCATTTTGCTGGTCTGGGTCTATGGCAGCCATGCCGGGGAGACTCTGCATGGCTTGTTCCTGGCCGATGGCTATGCGGCTTTTCTTAAAACGCTGATTCTGGTGGCTTCCGGGTTGACCATCATCGTTTCCCAAACTTACCTGAGAACCCAGCATATCCAGCGCTTCGAGTATCCGGTGCTGATCCTGCTGGCGACCCTGGGCATGTTGATGATGGTCTCGGCCGGGGACATGATGTCCCTGTATCTGGGCCTCGAACTGCAAAGTCTGAGCCTTTATATCCTGGCCGCCTTCAGCCGCGACAACCTGCGTTCCACTGAGGCCGGGCTGAAGTATTTCGTCCTCGGGGCGCTGTCTTCCGGGTTGCTGCTCTATGGCATGTCCCTGGTCTATGGCTTTACCGGCACCACCAACTTCGCGGGATTGGCACATTTCTTCGAGCATGGGGCGGCCCATGGCCCGTCTGTCGGGGCGATTGTCGGCATCGTGTTCATTCTGTCCGGTCTGGCCTTCAAGATTTCCGCCGTGCCGTTCCATATGTGGACGCCGGATGTCTACGAAGGGGCCCCGACGCCGGTCACCGCGTTTTTCGCCGTCGCCCCGAAGATTGCCGCCCTGGGTCTGATTCTGCGACTCATGACCGGGCCGTTCGGCGATCTGGTGGCGCAATGGCAGCAGATCGTGACCTTTTTTGCCGTGGCCTCCATGCTGCTTGGGGCCTTTGCCGCCATCGGTCAGCGCAATATCAAGCGTCTGATGGCCTATAGCTCCATCGGCCACATGGGCTATGCCCTGGTCGGTCTGGCTGCGGGGACCGAGGCGGGTGTCAGTGGGGTGCTGGTCTACATGGCCATCTATCTGTTCATGAATGCCGGGGCGTTCACGGCGATCTTGTGCATGAGCCGCAACGAGCGGATGGTTGAGAACATCGACGATCTGGCCGGACTGGGCAAGCGGCAGCCGATGATGGCGTTGGTCATTGGGTTGTTCATGTTTTCCCTGGCCGGGATTCCTCCGCTGGCCGGGTTCTTCGGCAAGTTCTATGTATTCATGGCGGCCATTGACGCCCAGCTTTACGGGCTGGCGGTGATCGGCGTGCTGGCCAGCGTGGTCGGAGCCTATTATTACGTCCGAATCGTCAAGATCATGTATTTCGACGATCCCGCCGAATCCTTTGACCGGCCCATCGGCGTGGAAATGGGCGGCGTTCTCGCGGTCACCGGATTCTTCGTGCTCTGTTTCTTCCTCTATCCGGCCCCCATCCTCAGCGGTGCGGCACAGGCGGCTTCCGTTCTGTTCGGGTCCTGATCGGCGCGGATGTCGGTTCCTTCGCCTTTTCAGGTGGTGAGTCTGGAGCGGGTGGACAGCACCAATGACGAGGCCCGTCGCCGGGTCCTGGCCGGTGCCCCGCATCTGACCGTGATCCAGGCAAGTGAACAAACATCCGGGCACGGTCGACGCGGGCGAACCTGGGTTTCCCGGCCGGGAAATCTGTATGTGTCGTTCATTCTGCGGCCGCAATGCGCCGTCGCCACGGCGGGGCAGGTCAGTTTCCTGGTCGCCCTGGCCCTGGCCGATGCCTTGTACGAGGTGAGCGACGGCCTGTTGCGGGCAACCTGCAAATGGCCCAACGACCTGTTGCTGAACGGCAGGAAGGTGAGCGGGATTCTGCTGGAAAGCACGGCTACGGCTCAGGGAAATGTGGATTGGTTGATTGCCGGAGTTGGAGTCAATCTGGCCCATGCCCCGACGGGAACGGACTTTCCCGCCACCTGTCTGGCCGATGAGGGGGCCGGTCAGGTGACTCCGGAACGGCTGCTGGAGGCATTGTGCCAACAACTTCTGGTCCGCTGGACCGCCTGGGAAAGCCATGGGTTTCAGTCCTTGCGCAAGGATTGGTTGGCCCGCGCCCACGGGCGGGGGGAGATCCTGACCGTGCGGCTGGCCCGGGAAACCCTGCGCGGTCGCTTCGTGGACCTGGACGAGCAGGGGGCATTGGTGCTGGACAGTGGTCAGGGGCAGCGCCATATAAATGCCGGGGATGTGTTTTTCGATTAGGCTTTGGTCCCGATCTGGGGCCGACAAGGATGTTTGCTGATGCTGCTCGCCATCGATTCCGGCAATACCAACACCGTGTTCGCCGTGTTTGACGATGATCACGTGGAGCGGGGCGAGTGGCGTTGCGCCACCGATGCCAACCGCACTGCCGACGAATACGGCGTCTGGCTCGACCGGCTCATGATCTTGAAGGGTTTGAGCCGGGAGGATGTGGATGCGGCGATCATCGCCACCGTGGTGCCAGCCAATCTGTTCAATCTGCGCATGCTCTGCCGGGCCTATTTCCAATGCGAGCCGATCGTGGTCGGCGCCGAAGATGTGGACTTGGGCATTCAGGTCCTGGTCGACCGTCCGGAAGAGGTCGGCGCGGACCGACTGATCAACGCCATTGCCGCCTTCCAGTCGTGGCCAGAACCGCAGATCATCATTGATTTCGGCACCGCCACCACCTTCGATGTGGTCGACGGGGATGGCAATTATCTGGGTGGGGTCATCGCGCCGGGCATCAACCTTTCGCTGGAGGCTCTGCACAAGGCGGCAGCCCAGTTGCCCCGGGTCGCTATCGGCCGCCCCAAAAGGGTGATCGGCAAGGGCACCGTGGAAGCCATGCGGTCGGGCATTTTCTGGGGCTATGTGGGGATGATCGAGGGGATGGTACAGCGCATCCAGACGGAATTCGGCGCCCCCATGCGGGTGGTCGCCACCGGCGGATTAGCCAATCTTTTTACCGAAGCAACGGACTGTATCGACGCGGAAGATGGGGACCTGACCATGCGCGGTTTGTTGATCCTCCATGCCCGTCAAATGAAAAAACCAAAAATCAACACTGCTTGAGGAGATCGCCGTGAGCGAGGGTGTGTACTGGCTACCCCTGGGGGGGGCCGGAGAAATCGGCATGAATGTCTACCTTTATGGGCTGGGAGCGGAAGAAGACCCGGAATGGCTGATGGTGGATTGCGGCATCACTTTCGGCAACGGCACGGTGCCCGGCGTCGATGTGATTCTGCCTGAAATCGCCTGGATCGAGGAGCGCCGGCATCGTCTGTCCGGTCTGGTGTTGACCCATGCCCATGAGGATCATCTGGGCGCGGTGCATTATCTCTGGCATCGGCTGCGCTGTCCGGTCTACGCCACGCCCTTCGCGGCGGCGGTGCTGCGCAGCAAATTGACCGAGGCGGGCCTGCAAAACCAAGTGCCGTTGCACGTGATTCCACTGTCGGGAAAATTCGAGGTCGGGTCGTTCAAGCTGCAATACGTGACCATGACTCATTCCATCCCTGAGCCCAATCTGTTGATGATCGACACCCCCCATGGCCGTATCGCCCACAGCGGTGATTTCAAGTTCGATCCGCGCCCGGTGATCGGTGAACCGGTGGACAAGGCGACACTGAAGGCCTACGGGGATGCCGGAGTGACGGCCTTGATTGCCGATTCCACCAATGTGCTGACCGAAGGCGACGGGGAATCGGAATCCGATCTTCTCAAGGATTTGACACGGATCATCGACGCCGCCACGGGGCAGGTGGCGGTGACCTGCTTTGCCACCAACGTGGCCCGCTTGCGCACCATTTGCGCGGCGGCGGCGGCCACCGGGCGGCATGTCTGCCTCGTCGGGCGGTCGCTGCACAAAATGTCGGGAATTGCCCGCCAAATGGGGCTGCTCAACGGCGTCGAGGATTTCATCGGGGAAAAAGAGGCGGGTTTTATCCCCGAAGACAAGCTGCTGTATATCTGCACCGGATGCCAGGGGGAACCACGCGGGGCCTTGTCGCGCATCTCCCATGACGGGCACCGGGACGTCAAGCTGAAGCCCGGAGCGCTGGTGATTTTCTCCTCGCGTATTATTCCCGGCAACGAACTGTCGGTGCAGCGGATTCAGAATGCCCTGGTGCGCCACGGCATGACGGTTCTGACCTGGCGCGATGCCCATGTGCATGTGTCCGGCCACCCGGCACGCGGTGAATTGAAAAAGCTCTATGATCTGTTGCGCCCGGAGATTCTGGTGCCGATGCACGGCGAATCCATTCATCTGCGCGAACAGGCCAAATGGGCCGAAACCTGCGGCATTCCCAAGACTCTGGTGGCCGAAAACGGCAGCATGGTGCGATTGTCTCCCAATGGCCCGACCGTTGTGGATAACGTGCCGGTGGGGCGTTATGGCTTGGATGGGCAACGGTTGATCGCCTTTGACGGCGATGTGATTCGCGGGCGCAATCGGGTGATTTTTAATGGATCGGCCCTGGTCACTGTGGTGCTGGATGGCAAGGGACATCTGGTGGCCACGCCTCAGGTCTCGGTGCAGGGCCTGATCGA
Organism: Magnetospira thiophila; assembly: GCF_054657015.1. NCBI lineage: Bacteria > Pseudomonadati > Pseudomonadota > Alphaproteobacteria > Rhodospirillales > Thalassospiraceae > Magnetospira > Magnetospira thiophila. The sequence goes on along the minus strand of NZ_BAAHXF010000002.1, from coordinate 592,194 downwards.
GGAAGCGGAGCAGGGGTTGCTGGAAGAGGCCGAGGCGGCGGCGGCGGGCGCGGTCAACGAGGTTCCGCGCTCCTGTCTGAAAAATGACGACGAGGTCAGCGATGCGGTCAAGGTTGCCGTCCGCCGGGTTTTCCGGGGCGCCATCGGCAAGAAACCGGCCATGCAGGTGCATCTGGTGAGGGTCTGAACGTCCAAAGCCCTATACAGCAAGCCCCGGATGACAGCGTCGCCCGGGGCTTGGCTTTTCGCGATGCAGCGAGGGTCAGGCTTTCCGGCGGCCGCCCTTTTTGCCTAGGCCGATCTGTTTGGCGAACGCCGAGCGCTGGGCCGCGTAGTTCGGGGCCACCATCGGATAGTCGGCGGGCAGGTTCCATTTGGCGCGGTATTCTTCAGCAGTCATGCCATAGGTGGTGCGCAGGTAGCGCTTGAGCATTTTCATCTTCTTGCCGTCTTCGAGGCAGATCAGATAGTCCGGTGTGATGGATTTCTTCACCGTCACGGCGGGTTTTTGGGCTTCCTCCATCACCACTTCACCGCCTTCCAAAGACTTCAAGGCGCTGTAAACAGTGGTGATGACTTCGGAAATCTGCGCGGCAGGCAGCGAGTTGTTGCTCACATAGGCGGCAACCACATCAACAGACATTTGCAGAAGGTCTTCGTTCGACACGGTGTCGGAATTTTCTTTGCTCATGATATTTCAATTTTCCAATCTGAATTGAGTGACTAAGCTTGAAAGTTTTATTATATAAATCACCTTGACTGTCAATTGGGATTTTATTTCATATCATGAAATACAATCAGCATACCAAACAAAAGTATAAGTAAAATCTGCATATCATGGTTTACGAATAATGATTGCTTCTGAATCTCCCTGTTTCTTCCGCGACTATTCAGATGCCGTCTCGGGGAAGGTCCAGCGCGCCATCTCAGGGCTAAATTTTCATCAGCTCTAGGTGATGGCTGACAAGCGACACCAACATATGGTACCAAGATCGCGGTTTTTCCCGTCCATGGATCTCGTTGCGTTGTCATGTCGTTTAACGCCGTTGCCCTTGCCTGCGATCACGCCGGATACCCCCTCAAGGCCTCCCTGGTGGACGCCTTGCGGCGGCTGAACTGCGACCCCCTGGATTTGGGAACCCATGGCCTGGAGCGGGTCGATTATCCGGATTATGCCTTTCGTCTGGCCGAGGCCCTGCGCCAGGGACAGGCGTCAAGGGGCGTGCTGATCTGCGGCAGCGGCATCGGAATCAGCATGGCCGCCAATCGCTTTCCCTGGGTCCGTGCGGCGCTGATTCATGATTCCCTGGGGGCGCGCATGAGCCGCCAGCACAACGATGCCAATGTCATTGTTTTCGGCAGCCGGATGATCGGCCCCGATACCGCCGTCGATTGCCTGGAAACCTTTCTCGCCACGAATTTCGAGGGCGGCCGCCATACCCGGCGGGTCGCCATGCTCTCCACACCCTTGACCCCTTTGCCGTCCCATGAAGGAAAGACAGCCCCATGACCTCTGCGACCTTTTTCGCGGCCTCCCTGGCCGATGCTGATCCTGAAATTTACCGTTCCATTCGTCAGGAGCTGGAGCGCCAGCAAACCCAGATCGAATTGATCGCGTCGGAAAACATCGTGTCGCGGGCGGTGCTGGAAGCCCAGGGGTCAGTGCTGACCAACAAATACGCCGAAGGCTATCCGGGGCGGCGCTATTACGGCGGTTGCGAGTTTGTCGATGTCGGGGAAAGTCTGGCCATCGAGCGGGCCAAGAAGCTGTTCCATTGCGAGTATGTCAACGTGCAGCCCCATTCCGGGGCGCAGGCCAATGGCGCGGTTTATCAGGCGCTGCTGTCGCCGGGCGATACCCTGATGGGCATGTCCCTGGCCGCTGGCGGGCATCTGACCCATGGGGCGGCTCCGGCGCAGTCCGGCAAGTGGTTCCACGCGGTTCAGTATGGCGTGCGGCGCCAGGATGGTCAGATCGACTATGATGAGTTGGAAACTCTGGCCATCGAGAACAAGCCGAAACTGATTGTCGCCGGTGGCTCGGCCTATCCCCGCATCATCAACTTCGAGCGCATGCGCCAGATTGCCGACAAGGCGGGAGCCCTGTTGATGGTCGATATGGCCCACTTCGCCGGTTTGGTGGCGGCGGGCATCCATCCCAGCCCGTTGCCCTTTGCCGACGTGGTGACCACCACCACCCACAAGACCCTGCGCGGGCCGCGTGGCGGCATGATCCTCAGCAACAATCCGGATCTCGGCAAGAAATTCAATTCCGCCGTGTTCCCGGGCTTGCAGGGCGGGCCGTTGATGCATGTGATTGCCGCCAAGGCGGTGGCCTTCGGCGAGGCGCTGAAACCGGAATTCAAGACCTACGCCACGAACGTCGCCCACAATGCCCGGGTCCTGGCCGAGGTGATCATGCAGCGGGGCTGCGACGTGGTGTCCGGCGGCACCGACACCCATCTGATGCTGGTCGATCTGCGGCCCAAGAAACTGACCGGAAATGTGGCCGAGGCCAGCCTGGAACGGGCCGGGATGACCTGTAACAAGAACGCCATTCCGTTCGATCCGGAAAAGCCGATGGTCACGTCGGGGTTGCGTTTCGGCACGCCTGCGGGAACCACGCGCGGCTTCGGGGAGGCGGAATTCCGCCGGGTCGGTGAACTGGTCGGCGACGTGCTCGATGGTCTGGCCGCCAATCCCGACGATAATTCGGCGGCAGAATTGAAAGCCCGGGAGGAAGTGACCGCGCTCTGCCAGCGGTTCCCCATCTATTCCGACATGTGATTCAACCCCAACTCAGGGAGGAGGCGGGCCATGCGCTGTCCGTTTTGCGGTAACGACGATACCCAGGTCAAGGACTCGCGGCCGACCGAAGACAACGCGGCCATCCGACGGCGGCGCTATTGTCCGGCCTGCGAATCCCGTTTCACCACCTTCGAGCGGGTGCAGTTGCGGGAACTGACGGTGATCAAGAAAAATGGCGACAAAGCCCCGTTCGAGCGGGAAAAGCTGATCCGCGCCTTGAAAATCGCCCTCCGCAAACGGCCCGTGGAGGCGGAAAAGATCGACCGCATCGCCAACTCGATCCAACGCCGCCTGGAGAGCCTGGGGGAGAGCGAGGTGCATTCCAAGGTGATCGGCGAAATGGTCATGGATGTGCTCGCTCAGTTGGATAAGGTGGCCTACGTCCGCTACGCCTCTGTCTACAGAAATTTCCGTGAAGCCAAGGACTTCGAGAAGTTTATTGGAACCTTGGGTGAAGAGTGATCCAGAGACGGATCGGGAGTTTATGCGGGCCGCCCTGGCCCTGGCTGGGCGCGGTTTGGGGCATGTTTGGCCCAATCCGGCGGTCGGTTGTGTGATCGTCAAGGACGGCCATGTGGTCGGTCGGGGGTGGACCCAGCCCGGCGGTCGTCCCCATGCGGAAACCGAGGCGCTGGGGCGGGCCGGAGAGGCGGCGCGCGGGGCCACTGTTTATGTGTCCCTGGAGCCCTGCAATCACCACGGACAAACCCCGCCTTGTTCCGAGGCTCTGGTCCGGGCGGGGGTGGCGCGTGTTGTCGTCGCCCATCGGGACCCGGACCCGCGTACGGCGGGGCAGGGACTGGATACCCTGCGTCAGGCCGGTATCGTGGTGACCGAGGATGTCTGCATCGACGCGGCGGCGGAGTTGAATGCCGGGTTCTTTCTGCGCCTCAACGAAGGTCGCCCGCTGTTCACCCTCAAGACGGCGACCAGCCTGGATGGGCGCATCGCCACCGCGAGCGGTGACAGCCAGTGGATCACCGGGGATCAGGCACGCGCCCTGGGCCACCTTTTGCGGGCCAAACACGACTCCATTCTGGTCGGCATCGGCACCGCTTTGGCCGACAATCCGACGCTGACCTGCCGTCTGCCTGGGTTGGCCGACCGTTCGCCGGTGCCGGTGGTGCTGGATAGTCATCTGCGACTGCCCCTGGACAGCGCCCTGGTGGCCCGGGCCAGCAGCGGCAAGGTGGTTGTGATTTGTCACCATCAGGCCGCGCCGGGCCGCGAAAAAGCTTTGCAGAATAAAGGGGTGGATGTGCTGCGGGTGAAGGCTGACACAGACGGGCATCTGTCACTCCCAGAGGCGGCACAGGCCCTGGGCGGGCTGGGGTTGACCCGGGTTCTGGTGGAAGGCGGTGGCACTGTTGCCGGGGCGTTCATCCGCCACGGGCTGGCGGACCGTCTGATCTGGTTCCGGGCGGCGCGGCTGATCGGAAGTGACGGGACTCCGGCCTTCGGCACCTTGGGAGTGGACAAACTGTCCGACACCCCTTATTTCCAACCCTCCGGGGCACGTCAGGCGGCACCGGACTGGATGGAAACCTACCGCGCGGGCGATCATTAAACATGTTTACCGGAATTATCACCGATCTGGGACGGGTCAAGGCGGTCGAACCGGGGAACGGAGATACCCGTTTCACCTTCGAGACGTCATTCGACATGTCGACCGTCGAAATCGGCGCTTCCATCGCCTGCAATGGCGGTTGCATGACGGTGATCGACAAGGGCGACGGCTGGTTTCGCATTTCAGCTTCCGACGAGAGTCTGACCAAGACCACCATGCGCACCTGGAAAGTCGGCGATCCGGTCAATCTGGAACGCCCCCTGTGCATCGGGGCCGAACTGGGCGGCCATGTGGTCTCCGGTCATGTGGATGGGATCGGCCATGTGGTGTCCATCACCCCCGACGGTGAATCCATGCGATTCGTCTTCGAAGCCCCGGAAGAGCTGAAACGCTTTATCGCCCCCAAGGGCTCGGTGACCATCGACGGTGTTTCGCTGACCGTCAACGAAGTGGATGACCGGCAATTCGGCGTCAACATCATCCCCCATACCCAGACCGCCACCAACCTGGGCAGTCGGCGGCCGGGGGACCCCGTGAACCTGGAAATTGATATGCTGGCCCGCTACGTGGCGCGCCTCCTGGAGTGCCAATGACCACCGAATATCATCAATATTTGTCGTCCATTGAGGAGATCATCGAAGATGCCCGCAATGGCCGCATGTTCATCCTGGTCGATGACGAGGAACGGGAGAACGAGGGAGACCTGGTGATTCCGGCCCAGATGGCGACTCCGGATGCGGTCAATTTCATGGCCACCCATGGGCGCGGCCTGATCTGTTTGACCCTGACTCAGGAGCGGGTCAAACACCTGGGACTGGGCCTGATGAGCCAGACCAATACCTCGCGCCACGAAACCGCCTTCACCACCTCCATCGAAGCCAAGGAAGGGGTGACCACCGGCATTTCCGCCTCCGACCGGGCGCGCACCATTGCCGTGGCCATCGATTCCACCAAAGGCCGAGAGGATATCGCCACGCCGGGGCACATCTTTCCCCTGGCGGCGCGCGACGGCGGCGTCCTGGTGCGCACCGGCCATACCGAAGCGGCGGTCGATGTGGCGCGTCTGGCCGGATTGACCCCGGCCGGGGTGATCTGCGAGATCATGAACGACGATGGCACCATGGCCCGGTTGCCGGATCTGGTGAAATACGCCCAGCGCCATGGCCTCAAGATCGGCACCATCGCCGATTTGATCGCCTATCGCCTGCGCCATGACCGGATCATCGCCAAGGCCCAGGAATGCGACCTTGAAAGCATCTACGGCGGCAATTTCCGTCTGCATGTCTATGTCAACAAGGTGGCCTACGCGGAACATATCGCGCTGGTCAAAGGGGATATCTCCGGCGATGCGCCGGTGCTGGTGCGCATGCACTCGCTGAATGTGCTGGATGACGTGCTGGGCGACCACCGGGCGGGCAAGGCGGCGGAGTTGCATCAGGCCATGCGCAGCATCGGCAGGGAAGGGCGCGGCGTCGTCGTGCTCATTCGCGAGCCCCAGCGGACCAGCCTGTCCGACCGGGTCTGCGCCCGCTTGTCCGGCGAGGCCCCGCCCAGCGGCGAATTGCGGGATTATGGCATCGGAGCGCAGATTTTGTTGGATTTGGGCGTGCGCGAAATGGTGTTGCTGTCCAACACGCAAAAGAACATCATCGGTCTCGAAGGTTACGGTCTGAAGATCGTGGACCAGAAACCGATTCCAGTCGAAGGAGCGCCGGAATGATCGACGGACCGCGCATTTTGATCGTCGAAGGCCGCTTTTACGAGGACATCGGGGCCGAACTGCTCAAGGGAGCCTCCAAGGTTCTGGAAGAGGCCGGGCTACCGTTCGACCATATCCTGGTGCCGGGGGCTCTGGAAATCCCCTCAGTCATCAGATACGCGCTACAGAGCATGGTCGATTGTACCAGCACCTGTCACTATGTGGGCGTGGTTTCCCTGGGCTGCGTCATTCGGGGCGAAACCAGTCATTACGATGTGGTCTGTGCCGAGTCGTTCCGCGCCATGTTGGAGTTGACCATCGGTCATGCCATGCCCCATGGCTACGGCGTCCTGACGGTGGAGAACCGGGAGCAGGCGCGCCTTCGCGCCGATAGCACAGGCAAGGATTTCGGCGGTCGTGCGGCCAAGGCCTGCCTGCGTCTGCTTGAAATCAAACAGGGTTTCAATCTCGCATGAGCCGAGCCTCCTCCCAGGTTTCGGGCTCTGACGACGGCGGTGGTCGCCGACGCAGCGCGGCCCGTCTGGCGGCGGTGCAGGCCCTGTATGAAATCGACATGACCGGAGCGGCCCTGGAGCCGGTGCTCGACGAATTCTTTCACAAGCGCTGGACCGATGCCGATCTGAGCGATGGCGACGGGGTGCCGCTGCCGGAGCCGGACGGTGACTATTTTGGCCTGTTGCTTCGCGGCACCCACGCCCGGCGCGCCGAATTGGACAACATGATCAACGGCGCCTTGCAAGGGGGCTGGGTAGTGGATCGCCTGGAGACGGTCCTGCGCGCCACCCTGCGGGCCGGGACTTATGAATTGCTGGCCTGTCCCAAGGTTCCGGCGCGGGTGGTGATCAGCGAATATGTGGATCTGACCGGGGATTTCTTCCTCAACAATGAACCGGGTCTGGTCAATGGCGTGCTCGATCGGCTGGCGCGCACCTTGCGGGACGACGAATGGGACTCGAAAGGCGAGGGGAGCCGTGACCCGGGGTGACGAATTCAGTCTCATCGCCCGCCATTTCGCCCCACTGACTGCGGCGGCGCCCGGTGCCTTCGGGCTCACCGACGATGCGGCCCGGCTGGACGTCCCGGCGGGTCAGGAGGTTGTGGTGACCTCCGATGCGCTGGTCGCCGGGGTGCATTTCTTGATCGATGATCCCCCTGGCGATGTGGCGCGCAAGGCCTTACGGGTCAACCTGTCCGATCTGGCGGCTATGGGCGCGGCCCCTCTGGGCTACGTGCTCGCCGTCTGTCTGCCCCGGGAGACGGACGACGACTGGCTTGCCGCCTTCGCCGAGGCGCTGGGACAGGATCAAAAAACCTTCGGACTCTCGTTGCTGGGGGGCGATACGGTCGCCACGCCGGGACCGCTGACCCTCACCGTGACCGCCTTCGGGGCCGTCGCGCCGGGGGCCATGCTGCGGCGCAACGGGGCAAAGGTCGGCGATGGACTCTATGTCAGCGGCACCATTGGCGACGCGGCGCTGGGCCTGCGGGTGGCCCGGGGAGAGATGCCGGATTTGGCGTCGGAGCATCGGGATTTTCTGCTCGACCGCTATCGCTGCCCGCGTCCGCGGCTGGCCCTGGGTCGTCACTTGGCCGGTCTGGCCAGTGCCGCCCTGGACATTTCCGATGGCCTGCTGGCCGACCTGGGCCATCTGGCCCGGGCGTCGGGTTTGGGGGCCGACCTGGAGGCGGCATGGGTGCCCCTGTCTGCCGCGACTCGGGCCGCCCTGGCGCGCGGTCCCTGGGCTTTGGATCTGTGTCTGAGTGGCGGGGACGACTACGAACTTTGCTTCACCTTGCCGCCGTCGTCGCAATCTCTGGTCGCTCGATTGGCGCAGGCGGGAATGATTGAGGTGACTCGCATCGGCACCATGACTGCCAACCCCGGGGTCCGTGTCCGGGCCGAAGACGGACGGGACGTCTCGCCGCAAACAAAGGGATACCGCCACTTTTGAAGCCGTCGCCAATTGGCTCTTTCCTAGTATCGGTTGCCGGGGAATAATGGGCCGCTCAGGGGAGGATCATACTTATGAAAATACTGGCGATTGTTCTCGCGGCATTGATTGTATTGGCAGGCGGCACCTTTGCCGTGGCCTCTTGGATGGGTTACGACCTTTTGGCCCTGATCATGGGGGACGAGCAGCCCGCGCCCCAGGAGGAGCAGGCGCCGGTCATGGAGCCCAAATATGTGGATCTGGAACCCCTCATGGTGCCGTTGATCGAGGGGGACCGCATGGTCGCCACCGTTGCCGTGGAGATCAAGTTCGAGTGCATGGGCGATGCCAACGAAGCCACACTCAAGCGTCTGGCACCCAAAATATCGGATGGATTTTTGCGCGACCTCTATGGCTATCTGCCCCGTATGCTGCGAAAATCAAAGGAAGTTGATCTGGCACTGCTGAAGGACCGGCTGTTGTTGCTGGCCGCCAAGGCCACCGGCGATGCGGATCTGGTCAAGGATCTGACCGTGACCGCCGACATTCGTCAAAACAAGTAAAAAAGTCGTCTTGATCGCTGGTATTGCGCCGAACGAAGGCTCGTGGCAAAGTCCCCCCCGACTCACGGCCACCAGTGACTAGGGGATCCGTGTATCTTTTTGCAACCAGTCATCCGTCCAATTTAGGGGGAAACGGAATGTCATCTTTGTATATCCTGGTTCTGGCGATGGGGCTGTTGGCCCTTCTCTATGGAGCCTACGCCGTCCGCTCGGTCCTTGCCGCGCCGGCTGGCAATCCGCGTATGCAGGAAATTGCCGCCGCCGTCCAAGAAGGCGCCAGCGCTTACCTCAATCGACAATACACCACCATCGCCGTTGTCGGCGTGGTCATCGGTATTCTGCTTGGCGTGCGCCTGGGCATGCATGTGGCCATTGGTTACACCATCGGCGCGGTGCTGTCCGGCCTGGCCGGCTATATCGGCATGAACGTGTCGGTGCGCGCCAACGTGCGGACCGCTGAGGCGGCTCGCCTTAAAGGTTTGGCCGGAGGTCTGGAAATCGCCTTCAAATCCGGTGCGGTCACCGGCATGCTGGTGGTCGGCCTGGGTCTGCTGGGTGTGGCGGGCTACTATATCTTCCTGCGCAACATTTTGGGGACCGAGGATATGCGGCCGATCCTGGAGGCCCTGGTGGCCTTGAGCTTCGGGGCTTCGCTGATCTCCATCTTCGCCCGTCTGGGCGGCGGCATTTTCACCAAGGGTGCCGACGTGGGTGCCGATCTGGTGGGTAAGGTCGAAGCCGGTATTCCCGAAGATGATCCCCGCAACCCGGCGGTGATCGCCGACAACGTGGGCGACAACGTGGGCGATTGCGCCGGTATGGCCGCCGATTTGTTCGAGACCTATGCGGTGACCATCGTCGCCACCATGCTGCTGGGCAGCATCTTCTTTGTCGGTGCGATCCAGGAATCCATGATGCTGTTCCCGCTGGTCATTGGCGGCGTTTGCATCGCGGCTTCGGTCATCGGGACGTTCTTCGTCCGCCTGGGCGGCTCCCAGAACATCATGGGGGCGCTCTACAAGGGATTGATTGTCACGGCAATCATCTCCGCCATCTTCATCGCAGTGATTATCAGCCAGATGTTCGGCTTTGATCAGGAAATCGCGATGGGGGCCAAAATGATCACCGGCATGGATCTGATGATCTGCGCCCTGACCGGACTCGTAGTGACCGGCTTGATCGTTTGGGTGACCGAATACTATACCGGCACCCAGCATAAGCCGGTGTTGAGCGTTGCCAAGGCGTCGGTGACCGGCCATGGCACCAACGTTATTCAGGGGCTCGCCGTGTCTATGGAATCGACGGCGCTGCCGGTGCTGATCATCTGCGCCGGTATCCTGGTCGGCTTCTTCTCCGGCGGCCTGTACGGCATCGCCATTGCCGCGACCACCATGCTGGCCCTGGCCGGGATCGTAGTGGCTCTGGATGCCTATGGTCCGGTGACCGATAACGCCGGCGGCATTGCCGAAATGGCCGATCTTCCGGCCGACGTGCGCAAGACCACCGACGCTCTTGATGCGGTGGGCAATACCACCAAGGCCGTCACCAAGGGCTATGCCATCGGTTCCGCCGCTCTGGCCGCGCTGGTGCTGTTTGCCGCCTACACCGAAGACCTGCATCACTATTTCCCGGATCTGGATGTTCAGTTCCGGTTGCAGGACCCCTTCGTGGTGGTCGGTCTGTTCTTCGGCGGTCTGATGCCGTTCCTGTTCGGGGCCATGGGTATGATGGCCGTCGGTCGCGCCGCCGGTTCGGTGGTGTTGGAAGTGCGGCGTCAGTTCAAGGAAATCCCGGGCATCATGGAAGGCACCGGCAAGCCGGAATACGGCACCTGTGTGGACATGCTGACCAAGGCGGCGATCAAGGAAATGATCCTTCCGTCCCTGTTGCCGGTGTTGTCGCCGATCGCCCTCTACTTCGTGGTGTCCAGCTTCGCCGGTCAGGCTGCGGCCTTCACCGCACTGGGCGCCATGCTGCTGGGCACTATCGTGACCGGTCTGTTCGTGGCCATCTCCATGACCTCCGGTGGTGGGGCCTGGGATAACGCCAAGAAGTACATCGAAGACGGTAACTACGGCGGCAAGGGCTCCGATGCCCACAAGGCCGCGGTGACCGGTGACACGGTCGGCGATCCCTACAAGGATACCGCCGGTCCGGCCGTCAACCCGATGATCAAGATCACCAACATTGTCGCCATTCTGCTGCTCGCCCTGCTGGCTGGCTAAGACGGCACAATTCAGACAAGACAAAGGCCCCGGGGAGATCCTCCGGGGCCTTTCTTTTTGCACGGACTTACTTCTTCGGCGAGAAGCGCCCCAGGTTGCCGAACAACTGCTCGATGAGGGTCAATTCGTGACCGGCGGTCGGGGTCACCCGATCCACCAGGATCACCCGATTGCCTTCGTCCAAGGTGACTTCGTGCAGTTCCGCCACATGTCCGGCCTGATCGAAGCGCAGCACGACAACCGTCCGCTCCTTGACCTCGGGAGCCCAGAACGCCGTGGTTTCCGTACGCTTGGAGATATAGTACCAGACCTCGTCGCCGAAGGCCGAGGTGCTGGAGGGCGACCCCAGCACGTCGATGACGTCATCGCGGGTGAATTCCCCGATGCGCACCTCAGAAAGCCGCTCGCGGTCCGGCAGATTGCCCCGGGTATCTATGCGCGGCGCGCAGGCGGTGACCAGCAGGCCCGAGAGGGCGGCGGTGGCCAGCAAACGGGACGTGAGGGTAAAAATTTTCATGGCTGAGCTTGACTGTTCCTGTGTTTATCGGCATGTCAGCTTGATCAGGAGATACATCGCACCGCCAACCGGCCATTGTCAACAAGGGCGCTTCCCATGGGCTTGTTCAATCTGTTTCGACGCAACGCGCACGCGGAGGCGGCCCGGGCCCTTTATGGCGCGGTGGTGGAGCAGGCCCGGCAGCCGGGATTTTACACCTCGCTCGGCGTCCCCGATACGGTCGACGGTCGCTATGACATGGTGGCCCTGCATGCCTTTTTGGTCATGCGCCGACTGAAGGCGGAGAGCGCCGGGGCGGAAGAACAGGCGCTGTCCCAGGCCCTGTTCGATATCATGTTCGTGGATATCGAGCGCAATCTGCGCGAACTGGGAGTCAGTGACATTGCCGTCGGCGGGCGCGTGAAGTCGGTCGCCAAGGGGTTTTTCGGACGAGTGGCTGCCTATGACGGGGGACTGGCGGCTCCGGACGATGGCGTGCTGATCGCCGCCCTGCGCCGCAATGTCTATCGCAAGCAGCAACCGGATGACGACCATCTGGCGGTGCTCGCCACCTATGTGCGACGGCAGGCCGCCCACCTGGATCAACAGTCCCTGGGCGACCTGCGTCAGGGGCAGGTGCAGTTTACCGGATTGCCCGACGTGATCGAGGTGCGCGAATGAATGATGTCACTCCCGAACTGTCGCGTCCCATGCGTCTTTCCGAAATTTTGGAAGCAGGACGTCAGTTGACAGTCACGGCCTCGGCGGAAGAATGTCAGGCCCTGGCGCGACGATTCGAGGTGGACGCAATCCCCGAATTGTCAGCGGAAATTCATTTGTCGCTTCAAACCCGGGGGCGAGAGGTTCGCCTCACCGGCCATGTCTCCGGGCGCGTGATACAGCCCTGCGTCGTGACCCTTGAACCCGTAGAGACCCCCATAGAACAGACAATGAATGTGGTTTTTAGAAATCCCGTCGAGGCGGAACCTGTCAATGAGGTGGATCTCTCTTTGGAGTCGGAAGACGACGTTTTTCCGCTTTTTGATGACCAAATCGACATAGGTGAGGCCATTGCCGAGTGTTTCGGGGCTCAGATCCCGATCTATCCCAAGGCCCCGGGGGTGCATTTCGACAGTTTTTCAACGGAGGCCACGTCGGATTCCGACAGAAAAAGTGATCGTCCGAATCCCTTCTCCGTGCTGGCAAAGTTGAACAAAAACCGCTAAACATAGCGCCGACCATGAGAGCAGGGCAGGGTAATGGCTTGCCCTTCGTTTCATTTTTGTTTAAACAGAGCGCCCTGCACCGGCAGGGTGAACGTGCCGCTTTTTGCGGACCTTAGAGAAAGAAGATTTCGAGATGGCTGTACCTAAGAAGAAAGTCTCCAAGTCACGGCGCAACATGCGTCGGGCTCACGATTCCCTGAAGGCTTCCAGCTACCAGGAATGCCCGAACTGCGGAGAACTCAAGCAGCCGCATCACGTTTGCGGTTCCTGCGGCCAGTATGATGGCCGTGAAGTCGTCGAGACCGACGCGGCTTGATCATTGGGCCTTGTTGTCATCGCCCACTCCTTTTCGCAGGGGAACTGAAGCTTGAACGCCCGTATGACCCTCTCTATCGACGCCATGGGTGGGGATAATGCTCCCGACATGGTCATTGAGGGGATCGAGTTGGCCCATGCGCGCCTCCCGAACACCCGTTTTTTGCTGTTCGGCGATGAGTCGCGTCTGGCCCCTTTGCTCGCCAGCCATCCCGTGGCTGCCGGGTGCAGTGAAATTCACCATGCGGAAGGGGTCATCACCAACGAGATAAAGCCCTCCGTGGCCCTGCGCACGGGGCGCAACTCCAGCATGTGGAAGGCCATCGCCGCGGTCAAAAGCGGCGACGCCGACGGGGTAATTTCGGCTGGCAATACCGGCGCCTTGATGGCGATGTCGGTGATTCAACTGCGCACCTTGCCGGGCGTCAGCCGTCCGGCTATCGCCACCTATTTTCCGACCCAGCGCGGACGTTCGGTGATGCTCGATCTGGGGGCCAACGTCACCTGCGATGCGGAAAATCTGGTGCAGTTCGCAGTCATGGGCGAAGTGTTTGCCCGTCAGGTGCTGGACCTGGAACAGCCCTCGGTGGGCATTCTCAATGTCGGCGTGGAAGACCTCAAGGGGCATGAGGAAGTCAAACAGGCCTCGGCCCTGCTCAACAAGGCCAATCTGCCGATCAAGTTTCATGGTTTCGTTGAAGGCGACGATATCGGGGCCGGTACGGTCGATGTGGTGGTCACCGACGGGTTTACCGGCAATGTGGCCCTGAAGACCGCAGAAGGTACGGCGCGCATGTTCGGGACGTTCCTCAAGGAAGCCCTGAATTCCTCCCTGCTCAGCAAGGCCGGTGCGGCCCTGGCCATGCCCGCCCTCAAAAAATTCAAGCAGCGGGTCGATCCGCGGCGCTACAACGGGGCCATGCTGCTCGGTCTCAACGGCATCTGCGTCAAGAGCCATGGCGGGACCGACGGCCTGGGCTTTTGCAACGCCATCCGATCAGCTGACCGTTTGATTCGCCACGGTTTCAATGCCCGTATCAAGGAAGACCTGGAACGTTTGATGGCCCAGCGGGAACGGGATGAAACCATGCGCATTATCGAGGACCCGGCCCCATGAGCCTCAAAGAATCTCCCTATATTTCCCGCATCATCGGCTGTGGCTCCTTTCTTCCTGAAAAAGTCGTCAGCAATGTGGATCTGGAAAAGACCGTCGAGACAGACGATTCATGGATTGTCGAACGCACCGGAATCCGGCAACGCCACATCGCCGAAGAGGGGGTCAACACCTCTGACTTGGCGACCGCTGCGGCGCGCCGGGCCATGGATCATGCGGGGGTGTCTGCCGACGATGTGGATCTGATCATCGTCGCCACCACGACGCCCGACGATACCTTTCCGGCCACCGCCACCAAGGTTCAGGCCCAGTTGGGGGTGACCCGAGGGGCTGCCTTTGATGTGCAGGCGGTTTGTTCCGGCTTCATCTATGCCCTGGCGACGGCGGATAACTTTCTGCGCGCCGGACAGTTTCAGACCGCCCTGGTCATCGGGGCCGAAACCTTCACCCGCATTCTCGATTGGAACGATCGCTCCACCTGCGTGCTGTTCGGTGATGGCGCGGGCGCGGTGGTGCTGCGCGCCGAGGAACGCCAGATCGGCGCACCGACCGTTGCCGATTCCCTGCAACAGCAAGGCATTCTGTCCAGTCATCTGCATGCGGATGGCCGTCTGCACGACCTGCTTTATGTGGATGGCGGCCCGTCTTCCACCGGCACGGTGGGCAAGGTCCGCATGTTGGGACGGGAAGTGTTCCGCCACGCAGTGACCAATCTGGCCGGGGTGGTCAAGGAAGCCCTGGAAAAAAATGGATACCAGGCCAGCGATCTGGACTGGATCGTGCCCCATCAGGCGAATATGCGAATCCTCGACGGCACGGCCCGCAAATTGGGCATTGCCCCGGAAAAAGTCGTGGTCACGGTGGATCATCACGCCAATACCTCGGCGGCGTCGGTGCCGCTGGCGCTGGACGAGGCGGTGCGAGATGGCCGCATCCAACCGGGCCATCTGGTGTTGATGGAGGCCATGGGCGGCGGCATCACCTGGGGGGCCTGTCTGGTCCGCTGGTGAGATCTGAGGGCGCTCTTGCATCCCTTTGATATTGACGGTTTTCCCTCGGCAATGTAGGCTCTTTACGTCAACTCTTGGGAGAGTGCCGCAGCATGTCAGGTAAAACGATTACACGCGCCCAACTCAGCGAGGCCGTTTATCAGGAAGTCGGTCTGTCCCGAAACGAATCGGCCGATCTTCTGGAGGCCGTTCTGAACGAAGTGACGGACGCTCTGGGTCGCGACGAGACCGTCAAGATTTCCTCCTTCGGGAGCTTCTCCATTCGCAGCAAGGGCGAGCGAATCGGACGCAATCCCAAAACCGGCGAGGAAGTTCCCATTCTGCCCCGCAAGGTGCTGGTCTTCAGGCCCTCGCAGGTGCTGAAGGCGCGAATCAACGAACGCAAGGCGTGACGGTCGCGGATTTTCCCATGACGGATGCGGATTCAGACGGCGATTCCGGCTTCCGGCAAAGCGGCAAGTCTGTCACGGCCTTCCGCACCATCAGCGAGGTCGCGACGGAACTGGGACTGCAACAACATGTGCTGCGGTTCTGGGAAACCAAATTCACCCAGATCACCCCGGTCAAACGGGCCGGTGGACGGCGTTACTACCGCCCGGAGGATGTGGCGATCCTGCGTCGGATTCGCGACCTTCTGCACGGCGAAGGCTATACCATCAAGGGCGTGCAGAAACTTCTCCGCGAGGAAGGACAGCCGCTCAAGGTCAGCGAATTGTTCGAAAACGAGCAGCCCACCCGTCCCAACGAAAGCATCGTGCTTGATCCCTTGAAACGAGCCGAACTGGAAGCGGTACTGGAAGATCTGGGCGAGTTGCGCAACATGCTGCGCAATCCCGCTTAAAGCCTTGAACCCCATGCCGCAACAGCGTACATTCCCGGTCCCCGACGCCCCTTGCGGGCGTCACCCCCGATTGCCGGAGCGTAGCGCAGCCTGGTAGCGCACTATACTGGGGGTGTAGGGGTCGTGGGTTCGAATCCCGCCGCTCCGACCAAGCAGATCAAGGGCCTGGCTTTTCTGAGCCAGGTCCTTTTTCGTCGCTCCGAAGACGGCTCCATTGCAGGGGGACGTCGGGAGTAAGGCTCTGAAGCCGGGCCGCCACATTTTCGTGCAGGATTTCGATTCGCGGAACCAGTGTCTCGTCGCGGCTCAACAGATAGACCCCGATGGCCCCCTGTACGAATGCGCAGCGCAAGGCCGGAAAGCTGGACAAGATCTCGGGATGGGACCAGTCGTCCTTGATATGGCGTTCGAAGGGGTTGTCCTCTATAGGCCCCTGCTTGTAGCGCACGATGGGAATGGAGATCAGCACCAGCCTGCCGACCGCCAGGGACCGATCAATCAACGCCTGAGCCTCCTGTTTTTCCATGTGTTCCAACACATCACCGAACACAATCAAGTCGAAAGACCCCAGGGATTGCAGATCCACAGACCGCGCATCGGCGAGCACCAAGGCATCATATAGGTGCCGCAAATGATATTTTTCCACATAGGGTGCCCAGACTTCGAGCCCCGTCCAGTGGGCCCCTGGCGTGTAGGGGCGCAGGAGTTCCGCGTAGGTGCCGCAACCGACCCCCACATCCAGAATCCGTGTGATTGCGCCGGCTTGGTGCAGGGCCGCGATGATCAGAGCCGAATACTGCTTTCCTTGGGCGCTGCTGCTGGGCATGGTCAATCGGCCCTTGAGGCTAGGGGCAGGCCAGGATCGGCCATTTCATCGAGAAGTTCATCCAAATCATGGCGTTGCGGGGCGAACAGAAACCGACCGCCCGGCACCCGTCGCACCGTCGGACCTTTCTGGCAATGACCCAGGCAGATGATCCGTCGAACGGAAGCCGGAAGACCCCGGCGCGCCACTTCGGATTCCAGATAGTCGGCCAAGGCTACGCTGCCGCGACCGGCACAGGAGGCTTGGGGCGGCAGACGGCGGTTCGTGCAAACCACGATCTCCGAATCGCCGGGGGGCTGAGGCCGCTCCGCATCTTGTTCAGCCATGCCCAGGTCTCCCAGCTCTTGAATGCGGCGACAACAATATCCGAGATCCGTTGCCCATAAAGCGGAAAAGAGGGCTCAGCAGCGTTCGTTTTGATATCAAATCAAAAAAACCGAGGCCCTCGATCTGGGAATTTGATGAAACGATTTCCAGGACTTCTCACGCGACCAGATGGCCCGTCTCGAAGTACGGGGCGGTCCGAGCCGGATGGCAAACGAATGGGCCGTGTCAAACATGGACAGTGCGCTTTTGTGCCGGGAAATTGTATAAATAAATTGCGATAACAATAGCATAGGGGGCCAGTTGATCGCATCTGCGTATGAAGGTACAGGGGGGGCGGGTGCCCCTTTGGGGGGGAAGGAGTCAGTGTTTCAGCAGGGCGGCGCGGCCGGCCTCGGTGATTTTGCAGACCAGCCAGTCGGGCTTGAGAGGGTTGGCGAACCAGGGTTCGGCCCAGCCATGATGGATACAGGAGCGGATCGTTCTCTCACTGACCTTCTGTCCTTGATCGTCGAACAGCGGCAGTTTGCCCCCCGGTTCGTCGAGGCCGCGCTTGAGCCAGCGCCGTTGCGGTCCGGTCGGCTTGATCTCTCCCTCGGCCTCAGCCACTGCGGGCAATCGCTCATCCTGGTCCGTCGTGTGGGACATGAACCGGGCTCCCCTTTTTTCGCCTCCCTGGTATGGTAGAGGGGAAATCAGTGGCATCGCAAGCACCAGAATGAATCATGGGGGTAAAGCTCGTGTCTCAGGTCCTGATCTACATCACCACCGCCGACGAGCAGGAGGCCCGGACCATCGGTCGGGCGCTGGTCTCTGAACGACTGGCCGCCTGCATCAATATTCTGCCCGGCATGACCTCCCTATATTGGTGGGAGGGCAAGCTTCAGGAGGAGGGCGAATGCGTGCTGCTCGCCAAAACGATCCCCGCCCATGTGGAGGTCCTGATCGCGCGGGTCAACACCCTGCATGGCTATGACTGCCCCTGTGTGGTGGCGCTGCCCATCGTCGACGGCAACCCGGCCTTCCTGCATTGGATTGAGTCCCAGGTTTCCTAATGCCCGGGACGCCGCCCCGAAACGGTATCGGTGATCTGGCGGGCCATGTCGGCCTGCTCCGGGGTGCCGGTGAAGGCGGTTTCGATGGCCTTTGAGATGGGTTCGAGCAGTTTCAGGTCCTTCTGATTGGGATCTTTCCAACTGGCATAGATGTCATTGCTCACCTGGACCAGACTGTTGCAGAGATCGGCCACATGGCTGTATTCGGTGTCCACCAGACGGCGCGCTGTATCCTCGGCCACAAATACAAGGTGGTGCAGCTTCTGGCGGACCGTGAGGTCGACCCGGCCCTCCCGATAGGCGGGAAGGATGTCGGCTACCAATTGGCTGACCTTGACCGCATGACCTTCCAGCTTGCGGCTGTTGATGGATTTCAGGGCCTCGTTGATGGATTGCTGGATCTCGGCAGAGGAGGCTTCACCCAATGCCTTGGCGCGCAGGGCGTTGGGCACTTCGAGGGGCTTAATCTGCTCTTCGCCTTCTTCCTCGGGGCGCCCCTTGTCCCGCCGCCGGTCCGGCCCGATGTAATCGGAGGTGACCATGAATCCCTTGCGGTTCTTGATCAGGGCCCCGACCCGCTGAATGACCTGTTTGGCCGACAGGGGTTTGACCAACAGGTCGTCAGCACCGGCATTGATGATCTTACCCACCAGTTCCGCCGAGGGCTTCCAGGTCATCATCACCACCACCAGGAAGGGATCGTTGCCCAATTCATGGTGACGGATATCGCGAATCAGCGCGCCGGGGTCGCCGTCTGGAAATGTCGTCTCGCAGAACAGCAAATCCGGCGGGCGCATGGACATTTCAGTGCGCACGGCCTCCAAAGTGGTGCCATGTTCCACGTTGCGGAATCCACAATTGCGCAAAACGGTCAGGGTTGTCGTCCGGACATTCTGATCCGGGCAACCGACGAAAACGCGGATATCTTCGAGGTTGAGACCCGCCATTCCCCCCCCGTCAGCCGTCGATCCGCAAGGTGGCCACGGCCTGGGCGGCAATGCCTTCGCCCCGGCCGGTGAAACCCAGCTTTTCGGTGGTGGTGGCCTTGACGCTGACCCGATCCAGGTCAAGGGCGAGAATCTCGGCCACCCGGCGGCGCATGGCCTCCCGGTGGGGACCAATCTTGGGACGCTCGCAAATCAGGGTTACGTCCACATGGGTTATGGTGCCGCTCCGTTGTGCCACCTCCGCGTTGGCATGGCGCAGAAAGACCTCCGAGGCGACGCCCCGCCATTGGGGATCGGAGGGCGGGAAATGGGCGCCGATATCGCCCGCCCCGAGTGCCCCGAGCAGCGCATCGGTCAGGGCGTGCAGCGCCACGTCGGCGTCGGAATGGCCTTCCAGAGCGGCATCATGGGGAATGCGTAGGCCGCACAGAGTGACCCCATCACCCTCGGTGAAGCGATGCACATCGAAGCCGAAGCCGGTCCGGATGTCCCACGAGGGACGCCCGAGCAACCGTTCCGCCTTGTCCAGATCTTCGCGCGTGGTCACCTTGAAATTATCCTCGCTCCCCAACACCAGGGCCACCTTATGGCCCACAAGCTCAGCCACAGCAGCATCGTCCGTCAGATCGTCCCGACCTGCCGCCGTGTGGTGTGCCGACATAATAGCATTAAAATGAAAGCCTTGGGGGGTTTGTGCCCGCCATAACCCGGCCCGATCCACGGTACCATGGCAATTCTGCGCGTCGTCAGCCTGTTTCAGGGTATCGGCCACCGGCACAGCGGGAATGGCGCCCGGGGTATGCTGCAATTGATCCATCACCCGATCAATGAGGGCGGGGGAGGGAAAGGGGCGGGCCGCATCATGAATCAGCACCAGATCCGGGGCCAGAGGGGCCAGGCTTTCGAGGCCGAGACGCACCGAATCCTGACGGGTCGCGCCGCCAAAGGCCGGGGCCGGGAGCTTGAGTCCCTCAACCGCCTGATCGTAAAGGGATTGGTCGTCGGGATGGATCACCACCCGCACCGAGGTGACTCGGGGGTGATCGAGAAAGACCCGCAAGGTGCGGCGCAGCAACGGCTGTCCACCCAGGGTTTCGTACTGCTTGGGCCGTGCGCCGCCAAACCGGCGACCGCGCCCCGCACTGACCACCAGGGCCACACAGCCACTCATATCCAAACCTCGTTTCATACCAACGGCAAAAGCTATCTCCCTTGCCAAGCCCCGCGCAAGGGCGTATCTCACCCATATCACCATAGTCGCAAAGTATTACTGGTCCATGAGTCATAATCTGACGATCGCCATCGCCGCCATTTTGTCGTTGTTGCCACTCGGCCTGCTCGGGCGCGGCGAAAAAACCACCAGTCTTGCCGTCTTGTGGGGCGGGCTGTTGGTCGCCCTGACCGGCACCACGGCTTGGGTCGCGGTGCATCTGTCCGGCAACTGGACAGGCGACCTCTCGACCACCCTTTGGGTGACCGTTTGCGCCTCCTTGTGGGTCTATGGATTTCTCGCCATTTTCATGGATGAGATCTGGAAGTTGCGGCTGCTGCTGGTGCCCTATCTGATCTTTCTGGCTCTCATTGCCACCGTCTGGATCGGTTTGGCGGCGCGGCCCTTGACCGGCGACGCGCCGTTGCGCTGGGTCGAGGTGCATATTGTTGTGTCGGTGTTGACCTATGCCCTGGTGACCCTGGCCGCCATCGCCGCCTTCGGGGCCATGCTGCAAGCCCAGGCCCTGAAACGCAAACGCCCCAATGCCCTGACCCGGCATTTGCCGTCGGTGGCCGATTGCGAATCCCTCCAGGTCAAACTGCTGCTGGCCGGAGAACTGGTCCTGGCCCTCGGCCTGATGACCGGCGTTGCCACCCTGTACGGCAGCAGCGGCACCTACTTCAGCCTTGATCATAAATCCCTGTTGTCGATCACCGCCTTTCTGGTCATTGCCGGCCTGCTGTTCGCGCAGTTTCAGTCCGGGGTGCGGGGGCGGGTGGCGGCGCGCCTGGTCCTGGTCGCCTACCTGTTGCTGTCCCTGGGATATCCCGGCGTGAAGTTCGTCAGCGACGTGCTGTTGGGTTGACCTTCCCGACGTTTTGCCTATTATGCAGGCAAAAATATCCTTTATGCATAACAATTACTCAAGCAAGGATCGTGGCCCCATGGCCCTGAGCATCGGTAAAGTGGTGTTGGAGAGCCCGGTGATTCTGGCCCCCATGTCGGGGGTGACGGATTTGCCGTTTCGGCGTCTGGTCAAGCGCTTCGGAGCGGGGCTGGTGGTCTCGGAGATGATTGCCAGCGAGGCGATGATCCGGGCCAATCAAAAGACCCTGCGCATTGCCACCCTGGGCGATGAGGAACAGCCGATCACCGTCCAACTGGCGGGCCGGGACCCTCAAGTCATGGCCGAGGCGGCGCGCATGAATGCCGACCGGGGGGCCTATATCATAGATATCAACATGGGCTGTCCGGTGAAGAAGGTGGTCAAGGGCGACGCCGGGGCCGCCTTGATGCGCGACGAGGATCTGGCGCAACGGATTCTCGATGCGGTGGTGGCGGCGGTGGAGATCCCGGTCACCCTGAAGATGCGTACCGGGTGGGACGCCGAACACCGCAACGGCGTCAGTCTGGCCCGCAAGGCCGAGGCCTGCGGCGTCCAAGCGATCACCGTGCATGGCCGGACCCGCAATCAGTTCTACTCCGGTCAGGCCGACTGGACCTATATCGCCCAGGTCAAGCAGGCGGTGTCCATACCGGTCATTGGCAACGGCGACATCATAACCGAGGAAGACGCGGCGGAAATGCGTCGGGTGGCCGGGGTGGACGGGGTGATGATCGGGCGCGGTTGTTACGGTCGGCCCTGGTTTCCGTCCCAGGTGGCGCATTATCTGGCCACCGGCCAGCATCTGCCCGCGCCCTCCATCGAGGTTCAGAGGGAAACCCTGCTCGATCACCTCGATGCCATGATTGCGTATTATGGGGAAAGGGCCGGGGTGCGCGTGGCGCGCAAACACATCGGCTGGTACAGCAAGGGGATGATTGATTCGGCGGAATTCCGAGGCGCGGTCATGGCGACCCCCGACGCGGCGACGGTGCGACGGCTGATCGACGATTTCTACAAGGCTCACACGAGCCGGATGGCCGCCTGATGCCGACCCAGAACGATGATCCGGGGTCGGCGGAGTCCATTCTCAACGCCCTGGCCTCTACGGTTCTCATTCTCAACCGGCAGAACAGGATCTGCTATCTGAATAACGCGGGCGAGATATTTTTCGCCACCGGCATCGACCATATTCTGCATCAACCGTTGCGCCACTATATTCCCGAGGACAGTCCGCTCTACCAGGCCATCGCGCAGGTGCAGGCTGGCAGCACCCGGGTTTCGGAATATGCGGTCACCCTGGAATCCCCCCGCATCGGTCGCCATTTGGTGGACATCCACGCGGTCCCACATCATGACCGTCCCGGTCAGGTCATCCTGACCATGCATGAACGCTCCATGGCCGATCAACTGGACCGCCGTCTGGCGCAACATCGCAGCGCAGTCCGTTCGGTGACCGGCATGGCCTCGCTGCTGGCCCATGAGGTGAAGAACCCGCTATCTGGCATTCGCGGCGCGGCGCAGTTGCTGGAACTGGATGTGGAGCCGGAGCAGCGCAAACTGACCCGCCTGATCTGCGACGAAACGGACCGCATCGTCAATCTGGTTGATCGCATGGATGTGTTCAGCGAGAATCCCAACCTGGAACGGGGAATTATCAATATCCATGAGGTGCTTGAGCGGGTCCATCATGTGGCGCGCACGGGCTTTGGTCAGAAGGTCACCTTCATCGAACGCTACGATCCGTCCCTGCCGCCGGTGTTCGGCCATTTCGACAGTCTCGTCCAGGCGTTGATGAATCTGGTCAAGAATGCCGCCGAGGCGGTACCGGAGGAGGGCGGGGAAATCACCCTGACCACGGCCTATCGCCATGGGGTCCGCCTATCCATGCCGGGGCGCTCCGAACGGGTGCACCTGCCCCTGACGGTCAGCATCAAGGATAACGGCCCGGGCATTCCGGAGCATATCCAGGCCCATCTGTTCGAGGCTTTCGTGACGTCCAAGCCCAAGGGAACCGGCCTGGGGTTGGCCTTGGTGGCGAAGATCATCGACGACCACGGCGGGGCGATCCAGTTCGAAAGCCGTCCGGGCCGCAGCCTGTTTCGCATCATGCTGCCCATGGTGTCCGGCGAGGATCGCAGCAAGACCTTGTCTCTCGGTAAAGGAAAGCGGATATGAGCGCTCCCCCCACCATCTTGATCGCCGATGACGATGCCGCCATCCGGACCGTCCTGCATCAGGCACTCAGTCGGGTCGGATACGACGTGCGCACCACCGGCAACGCCACCACTTTGTGGCGTTGGGTGAGCGACGGCGAGGGCAATCTGGTGATTACCGATGTGGTCATGCCGGACGGCAACGGCCTTGATCTGATTCCCCGCATGCGGCAGATCCGGCCCAATTTGCGGATCATCTGCATGAGTGCCCAGAACACCCTACTGACCGCCGTCAAGGCGACCCAAAGGGGGGCCTTCGAATACTTGCCAAAACCATTTGATCTCAAAGAGATCATAGCTGTTGTTAAGAGGGCGCTCGAAGCGTCTGTCGAGAGCGAGGCGGCGCCAAATCCAGCGGTGGACGAGGACGAGGAAAAACTGCCGCTGATCGGACGGTCGGCGGCCATGCAGAACATCTACCGCACCCTGGCGCGGCTGATGAACACCGATTTGACGGTGATGATTGCCGGTGAATCCGGCACCGGAAAGGAACTGGTGGCCCGGGCGCTGCACGAAATGGGGCCGCGCCGGGATGGTCCGTTCGTCGCCATCAATATGGCGGCCATTCCCCGCGACTTGATCGAAAGCGAATTGTTCGGTCACGAGAAAGGGGCCTTCACCGGGGCCACGGCGCGCGGCATGGGGCGCTTCGAACAGGCCGAGGGCGGTACCCTGTTTCTCGATGAAATTGGCGACATGCCCCTGGAGACCCAGACCCGGCTGCTGCGGGTCCTGCAGGAGGGGGAGTATACTACTGTCGGCGGCCGCACCCCGATCCGGGCCAATGTGCGGATTGTCGCCGCCACTCACCGGGACCTCAATGTGATGATCGCCCAGGGGCAGTTTCGCGAGGATCTCTACTACCGTCTCAACGTGGTCCCCATTCGGTTGCCGCCGCTGCGTGAACGGAGCGAGGATATTCCCGAGCTGGTACGCCATTTTCTCTCCCAGGTGGCCCGCGAGGGCCTGCCGACCAAAGTCATTAACGGCCCGGCCATGGAACGCCTGTCCGTGCATCGTTGGCCGGGCAATGTCCGCGAACTGGAAAATCTGGTTCGACGGCTGGCCGCGCTCTATTCCCAGGAAACCATTGGGCTGGACGTGATCGAGGCGGAATTGTCGAGCACCTCCCCGCTGCCCGCCGAGGTCGTCGATGAGGAGTCGGAGGGGCTGTCCCAATCGGTGGAGCGCCATCTCAAGGGGTACTTCGCGGCGCATGGGGGAGAATTGCCCAATCCGGGACTCTACGAGCGGGTGCTCAAGGAACTGGAACGCCCGTTGATCCAGCTGACCCTCGAAGCGACGCGGGGCAATCAGATCAAGGCGGCTCATGTGCTCGGCCTCAACCGCAATACGTTGCGCAAGAAAATCAAGCTGCTGGATATTCCGGTCGTCCGGGGTGGATCATGAAATGGCAGCGCAGATGGCGGCGTACTCTGGCCTGGACCCGACGGACCCGGCTCAGTCGTAAACTCACCCTCGCCCTGGTGGTGGCGTCGGTGGCCTCCGGGCTGACCACCTTTGCCACCATGTCGGGATTCGGGTCGCTCTATGGTCCCGATCCCGGGATGGTCATCGGGCTGCTCTATCTGGACGTGATCTTGTTGTTGTTGCTGGGCGGCGTGGTGGCGCGGCCCCTGACCCGCATGTGGGTGGCGCGACGGCGCGGACGGGCAGGTTCACGCCTGCATGTGCGACTGGTCATGATGTTTTCCCTGGTAGCGGTATTGCCAGCCATCCTGGTGGCCGTTTTCACGGCAATATTTCTCAATTTTGGCATTCAGGCCTGGTTCGGGGAACGGGTGGGAACGGTGGTTGACAATTCCCGTTCGGTGGCCCGGGCCTATCTGGAGGAACACCAAAAGACCATCCGCGCCGAGATCCTGGCCATGGCCAATGACATCAATCGGGAAGCGCCTAAACTGGCCGGCAAGACGGCTCGATTCAGCCGTTATCTGGAAACCCAGGCCATGTTACGCAATCTGGCCGAAGGAATCGTCATTGATGGGGCCGGTAATGTCTTGGCCCGCACCTCCTTGAGCCTCAGTCTGTCCCTGGAAAGCATCCCACGCGATTCCTTGCGTCAGGCCGACCTGGGGCATGTGGTGATATTGGACACGGATAGCGATGACCGGGTTCGAGCCATGGTCGCTCTGGAGCGTTTCGTCGATACCTATCTGCTGGTCGGGCGCTTCGTCGATCAGGAGGTGATGACCCATATCGAGCGCACGGAGGGAGCCTACAAGGATTACAAGGAGGTGGAAAAGCGCCGGGAGAGCATGCAGATCACCTTCATTCTGGTGTTCATCGTGCTGGCCCTGCTGCTGCTTCTGGCCTCCATCCGGGTGGGACTGACATTGGCCTCGTCATTGGTGCAGCCCATCGCCGGGCTGATCGCCGCCTCGGAACGCATTCGGCATGGGGATTTGACGGCCCGCGCCGACGCCAGTAGCAGCGCCGACGAAATCGGCACCCTGGGGCGGGTGTTCAATCGCATGGCCCTGCAACTGGAAAATCAGCAACGGGGGCTGATGGAAGCCAATCACGAGCTGGATGAACGACGGCGATTCACCGAAACGGTGCTGGCCGGGGTTTCGGCCGGAGTCATCGGCCTGGATTCTGCGGGTCGGATCAGCCTTTCCAACCGGTCCGCCGCGCAGTTGCTGGCCCAGGACCTGGACCGGGCGCTGGGCTTCCAATTGTCGGAGTTGGTGCCCGAAATGGCGGAGCTGTGCGACGAGGTGAAACAACGTCCAGAACGCTTGCGCCAAGGACAGATCAAGGTGGTCGCCAATGGGCGGCAGCGGGTGTTTCTGGTCCGCATGGCGGCGGAGACCCTTGGCTCAACCATCCTCGGCTATGTGGTGACGTTCGACGATATCACCGACCTGCAAAATGCCCAGCGACAGGCGGCCTGGGCCGACGTGGCCCGGCGCATCGCTCATGAAATCAAGAATCCGCTGACCCCCATCCAGTTGTCCGCCGAACGGTTGAAGCGCAAATATCTGAAGCAGATCAGCTCCGACGCCGAAACCTTTACCCTGTGCACCGACACCATCGTGCGGCAGGTCAAGGATATCGGTCGCATGGTCGATGAATTTTCCTCCTTTGCCCGCATGCCCGAACCGACCATGAAGGCGGAGAACCTGGGTGAGTTGGTCAGCCAGACGGTGTTCATGGAGCGGTCGCGCAGCGAGTCGGTCCGGTTCGAGCTTGCGCTTCCCGAGACGCGCAGCGAGGTGCGCTGCGATCCGCACCAGATCCGTCAGGCGCTGACCAACTTGTTGAAAAATGCCGCCGAGGCGCTGACCGAAAATCCCATCGAAGGACGTGCGCCCCGAATCCTGGTCACCCTGACACCGGAGACTCCGGAAGAGCCAGGGCGGGGTCCACAGTTGACAGTCGAGGATAACGGTCCCGGCCTGCCACCCGAGTATCGGGACAGGCTGACCGAGCCCTATGTGACCTCACGGCCCAAGGGCACCGGCCTGGGGCTGGCTATTGTCCGAAAAATCATGGAAGATCATGGCGGTGAGTTTGCTCTCGCAGATCTTCCCGAAGGCGGCACACGGGCATCCTTGGTTTTTCCGCCCTCGGGCGATAGGCTACGGGACGGGGCAGGGGAGGGCGACTCCAGAGACCCCATGCAGGTAGCATTAAGGTTGACCACCGATGGCCCTTGATATTCTCATTGTCGATGATGAAGCCGATATCCGGATGCTGACCGCCGGTGTCCTGGAAGATGAGGGCTTTCATACCCGTGAAGCCGCTGATTCCACGTCCGCTCTGGCCGAGGTACAGTCCCGTATTCCCGGATTGGTGCTGCTCGATATCTGGCTCCAGGGCAGCGTCCTGGACGGCCTCGGCATCCTGAAGGAAATCAAGGCCCAGAATCCCCATGTGCCGGTGGTCATGATGAGCGGCCACGGGACCATCGAAACCGCCGTGGAGGCCATCCGCGAAGGGGCTTACGACTTCATTGAAAAGCCCTTCCAGGCCGATCGCATGCTGCTGGTCATTCAGCGGGCCATGGAAGCCGCCCGGCTGCGCGAGGAAAATGCCGAGTTGCGGCTGCGCGCTGGACCGGAGACCGAGCTTCTGGGCAAGTCTCCGGCGTTGTCGCAGGTGCGCCAATCCATCGAGAAGGTGGCCCCCACCAACAGCCGAGTGCTGATCACCGGCCCCGCCGGGTCGGGCAAGGAAGTGGCGGCACGGTTGCTGCACACCCTGTCGCGCCGGGTCGATGGCCCGTTCGTGGTGGTCAATTGCGCCACCATGGACCCCGACCGAGTGGAGGCCGTGCTGTTCGGCACCGAGGACGGGGGCGTCATTCAGCACGGGACTTTCGAACGGGCCGATTCCGGCACCTTGCTGCTCGATGAAGTGGCGGATATGCCCCTGGAAACACAGGGCAAAATCGTTCGAATCTTGCAGGAACAGAAATTCCAGCGGGTCGGCGGGTCGGCGCGGATCGAAGTGGATGTGCGGGTGGTGGCCTCCTCGACCCGCGACCTGAACGAGGAGATCGCCGCCGGTCACTTCCGCGAGGATCTGTTCTATCGCTTGAGTGTAGTGCCGATTGTCATGCCCGCCCTCAACAAGCGCCGCGAGGACATTCCCCTGTTGGCCCAGCAGTTCATGCGCCGGGCCGCCGAGGCCACCGGACAACCGCCCCGTGTTTTCGGCGACGATGCCCTGGCCGCGTTGCAGGCCTATGACTGGCCGGGCAATGTCCGGGAACTGCGCAACATCGTCGAACGGCTGCTGATCATGGCCCCGGGCGGTGCCGGGGATCTGATCCATGCCGATAGTCTGCCGGGGGAACTGGGGTCCTCGAACAGTGCCGCCCTGGGGTGGGACAAGAGCGGCGAGATCATGGCTCTGCCGCTGCGCGAGGCGCGGGAACTGTTCGAACGGCAATACCTGATGATCCAGGTGGATCGCTTCGGCGGCAATATTTCCAGGACGGCCAGTTTTGTCGGCATGGAACGTTCGGCCCTGCACCGCAAGCTGAAGTCCCTGGGCGTTCAAGGGGACGAAAAGGGCCGCAAGGCGGAGCCCAAATGAAGCAAAGGATCGGGCGGTGAAAGTGATTATTTGCGGTGCCGGACAGGTGGGAGCCAATATCGCCCGCTATCTGGCGCTGGAAAACAACGACATTACGGTGATCGACCAGTCGCCGGAATTGATTCGTCGCCTGACCGACAGCCTGGACGTTCAAGGCGTGGTCGGCCATGCCTCCTATCCGGATGTGATGGAAAAGGCCGGGGCGGCAGACTCCGATATGGTCATCGCCGTGACCTACACGGACGAAATCAACATGATCGCCTGCCAGGTGGCCCATTCGTTGTTCAACGTACCAACCAAAATCGCCCGAATTCGCCACCAGTCTTATCTTGATCCCATCTGGGCCAACCTGTTTTCACGCGACAATCTGCCCATCGACGTGATCATCTCGCCGGAAGTCGAGGTGGCCAAGGCGGTCACCCGGCGGTTGCGAGTTCCGGGGGCTTTCGAGATGATTCCCCTGGTCGACGGCAAGGTTCAATTGTTGGGGGTGCGGTGCGATGAGGATTGCCCTTTGCTGCATACGCCGTTGCGCCAACTGGCGGTGCTGTTTCCGGAATTGAACATCGTCATCATCGGTCTGGTGCGCGACGGCAAGCCTTTCGTCCCGCGACGTGACGAACAGATGCTGGCCGGGGACGAAGCTTATTTCATCGTCGATAGCGAACATGTCCAACGGGCCCTGACCGCCTTTGGTCACGAGGAAACCGAAGCCCGTCGCCTGATCATTCTGGGGGGCGGCAATATCGGCTTCTATCTGGCCGAACGGATTGAGGCCGAATATCCCTGGGTGCATGCCAAGATCGTCGAAGAAAACAATGAACGGGCGCAGGAGATCGCCGGTAGACTGGAAAGCACCGTAGTCATCAATGGCAATGTGCTCGATCCGGTGATCCTCGAAGAGGCCAATGTGGGCGGTTGCGAAACCGTGGTGGCGGTGACCAACGACGACGAAACCAACATCCTGGCGTCATTGCTGGCCAAGCGCCACGGAGCGCAACGGACGGTCACCCTGATCAATGAGGGCAAGTTCGAGCCATTGATGACCACCTTGGGGATTGATGTGGTGGTCAGTCCGCGCACCATCACCGTGTCGAGCATCCTGCAACATGTGCGCCGGGGCCGCATTCATTCGGTGCATTCCCTGCGCGAAGGCTTCGGCGAACTGATCGAGGCCGAGGCTCTGGAAACCACCAGTCTGGTCGGCATTCCGCTTGAGGATTGCAAACTGCCGAAAAACGTCCTGCTGGGGGCCATTGTCCGCAAGGGCGAGGTGATCATGCCACGAGGCACCACCATCGTGCAGCCCAAGGACCGGGTGGTGCTGTTCGCCGCCGCCGATGCGATCCGCAAGGTGGAAAAGATGTTTTCCGTTTCTCTCGAATTCTTTTAGGAGTTTCGGCCATGCCCCGACTGGCCTACGTCAACGGGTCCTACCTGCCGCACGGCTTGGCGACCGTTCATATCGAGGACCGGGGCTATCAGTTCGCCGACGGCGTGTACGAGGTCATTGCGGTCCAGGATGGGCGTCAGGTGGAAGCCGCGCGCCATTACCGGCGACTGGACCATTCCCTGAGCGCCCTGTCCCTGAGCTGGCCCATGTCCCAGCGGGCTTTGGAATTCATCGTCACCACCCTGATTCGCCGCAATGGACTGCGCCACGGTTTTGTCTACATGCAGATTACCCGTGGAGTGGCGCCGCGCGATCATGCCTTTCCATCGCCCGCCCCGCGTCCCTCGCTGGTGCTGACCACCAAGCGAACCAAGCCGTTCGATCCCCATGCGGCCGGACGGGGCGTGGCCATCCGCTTGACCCCGGACCTGCGCTGGGCCCGCTGCGACATCAAGAGCATCGGCCTGCTGCCCAACGTGCTGGCCAAACAGGAAGCCCTGAACGCCGGAGCCTTCGACGCCTGGCTGGTCGATGACGCGGGCATGATTACCGAGGGCACCGCATCCAACGCCTGGATCGTCACCGGTGATGGGGTGCTGGTGACCCGCCATGCCAACCTGAATATTCTTAACGGAATTACCCGCCTTGGCGTGCTCGACGTGGCCCGGGAGTTGGGGATTCCGTTCGAGGAGCGGGCCTTTTCGGTGGAAGAATGCCGCAAGGCCCGTGAAGCCTTTCTGACCAGCAGCACCAATTGGGTGCGACCGGTGGTGCGCGTTGACGACGCGGCGGTCAGCGATGGACAGCCGGGTCCGCTGACCCGGCGGCTGCTGGAACGCTATGTGGAGGTTTTCGGTGGCGCATCGTAATCCCCCGGCGATTCGCCCGCCGCGGGCCTTGCTGTTCGATTGGGATAACACGCTGGTCCAGACCTGGGACGTCATTCACGACGCCACCAATCATACCCTGACCGCCATGGGGCATGATCCTTGGACGATGGCGGAGACCCGCCAGCGGGTGCGGCGTTCCATGCGCGAAGCCTTTCCGGAGTTGTTCGGCGACGCCTGGAAGGATGCCGAGCGGATTTTCTACGACCGCTTTCAGGCCATTCATCTGGATTTGCTGAAACCCATCGACGGTGTTCAGGAAATGCTGCAACGGCTGGTTGGGCGCGGACTTTACCTGGGGGTGGTGAGCAACAAGACCGGCGATTTTCTGCGCCAGGAAGTCGCCCACCTGGGATGGCAGGCGCTTTTCGGTCATCTGGTGGGGGCCAAGGATGCGGCGCGGGACAAACCGGCCGCCGATCCGGTGCATATGGCTCTGCAAGGTTCCGGGGTGAGCGCCGGTCCTGAGGTCTGGTTTGTTGGTGATACGGATGTGGATCTGCTTTGTGCTCACCAGTCCGGTTGCCTGCCGGTCCTGCTGCGTCCCGATCCCCCGGCAGACAGGGAGTTCCCAGGTTGCCCACCGGCCCTGCATGTTTCGGATGCGGAATTACTTTGGGAAGCTGTAGATATTCACTGGACGAACGTCGCTGAATGCGTTTGAATTTGGCAGGCCTCCTATGTTTGTGGGAAGCGCGGGGCGACTCACGCATTGGGAGACCTGCCGCAAGGCGGTTCACCGGCATCTTTTTTGGGATGCCCACAACAAAGAATTGATCGGGGGCGCAAAGCCATGCCATCGGAAAAAGGCCAAAATGTTCAGGACGTTTTTCTGAACTTTATCCGCAAGAATAAAACACCCGTTACGATCTTTCTCGTTAACGGGGTCAAGTTGCAGGGAATCGTGACTTGGTTCGACAATTTCTCGGTCCTGTTGCGGCGGGACGGGCACACTCAGTTGGTCTACAAGCACGCCATTTCGACCGTTATGCCGTCAACGCCGATTCAACTGTTCGAGGGTGCCGGCGACGACAAGGCCGACGAGGCATCTTGAGTCCGCTTTCACGTCCGGTCGTCGTGGGGACGGGCAAGACGTGAGTTCCAACTGCCTGGTCATTCATCCGGCGATGCACCGTAAGGACGGCGCGCGGGACCCACAGTCGCGTCTGGAGGAAGCCGTCGGTCTGGCCGAGGCTGTCCATCTGACGGTGATTCACTCGGAATCCTTCAATCTCGCGCGGGTCAAACCGGCCACTCTGCTGGGCGGCGGAGCGGTGGAGCGGTTGGGTCAGATCATCACCGACAATGATGTGGATGTGGTGGTGGTGGACGCCGCCCTGTCGCCGGTGCAACAACGCAACCTGGAAAAAGCCTGGTCCTGCAAGGTGATCGACCGCACCGGGCTGATCCTGGAGATCTTCGGCGAGCGGGCGCGGACCAAGGAAGGCGTCCTGCAAGTGGAACTTGCCGCTTTGACTTATGCCCGCTCCCGGCTGGTGCGGTCCTGGACCCACCTGGAACGGCAGCGCGGCGGACTGGGGTTTGTCGGCGGCCCGGGCGAAACCCAGATCGAGGCCGACCGCCGTTTGATCGACGAAAAAATCGTCCGCCTCAAACGGGATCTGGAAGACGTCCGGCGAACCCGTTTGCTGCATCGTCAGGCCCGCCAGCGGGTGCCCTATCCGGTGATCGCCCTGGTCGGTTATACCAACGCCGGAAAATCCACCCTGTTCAATCGCTTGACCGCCTCCGATGTGGACGCCCGCGACCAGTTGTTCGCCACCCTCGATCCGACCATGCGCGGCATTCGGTTGCCGTCGGGACGGCGGGTGATACTCTCCGACACCGTGGGCTTCGTCTCCGACCTGCCCCATGAACTGGTCAATGCCTTCCATGCCACTCTGGAAGAGGTTCGCGAAGCCGACCTGCTGGTTCATGTGCGGGACATCGCCCACCCGGATACGGAAGCCCAGAAGCAGGACGTGCTCGGCGTGCTGAAAATCGAAATGGGGCTGGATGTGATGGCCGAGCAGGGGACCATCGAGGCGCTCAACAAGATCGACCTGCTCTCCGCGGAAGCTTGGGCCGCAGTTTCCGCCCGCGCGGTCCGCCCCGATTCTCTGTCGGTCGCATTGTCGGCCCGCACAGGGGAGGGCTGCGACGCCCTGTTACGGATATTCGATACCCGTCTGTCCGCTGAATGGGAAACCCTGGACGTCTCGCTGGCCCCCAATGAAGGCCGATTGATGGCCTGGCTGCATGAACATGGCGAAGTGATCTCAAGGCAGGATGATGAACAGGAAACCCGGGTCAGGGTTCGTCTAAGCTCAGAAAATATCGGGCGGTTCCGGATCTTGTGGCCCGGGCGGGAGCGCGGGGTTGATGAATGAAATCCACGCCCTGTTGGCCCTGTCGGGGATTTGGCTGGCGGCGGTCATTACCCCCGGCCCCAATCTGCTGACCACGGTGCATTTCACCTTGTCCCGGTCGCGCCGTCATGGGCTATGGGTGGTCGGGGGATTGGCCACCGGCACCCTGCTCTGGGCCACGGCCAGTGCCTTTGGATTGGCCCTCCTGTTTGCCCAGGTCGGCTGGCTCTATCTCATCCTCAAGCTGCTCGGCTCCCTGTATTTGATCTATCTGGGGGTCCGCCTGATATTGTCCAGGGGGATCGGCTCGCTGCACCGGTTGAGCCGTCATCCGGGTCTTCCCGCGTCCTGTCTCGCCGCCTATCGCGTGGGTCTATTGACCAATCTCAGCAATCCCAAAACAGCGGTGTTTTTCACCAGTCTGTATGCCTCGCTGATGCCCTTGACGCCGCCCTTGTGGCTACAGGTTTCCAGCATCGCCGCCATCCTGTGCATCTCCATAAGCTGGTACGGCGGCATGGCCATTTTGTTCGCCCAGGATCGAGTCGCCATTTTTTATGATCGCGCGCGGCTGTGGATCGACCGGATCACCGGCAGTATCTTCATTGGTGTCGGGGTGGCCTTGGCCTGGGATCGCTAGAAGGAAATCTGTCCTTGATCTATCGGGGAGGGGGGCGCAAAGTATCTACTAGTAGATATGCGGAGAAAATCCATGGCCACCACCCTGGGACAGCGCAAATGGCGGGACAAGAATCGCTTCGTGAAACGTCAGCTCAATGTGATGTCGCGGAAGCTGGTTCATGATAGCCTCGAAGACCTGGCCGAGATCCATCACCTGAAGGGCAAGGGGGAAGCCGTGGCCTTTGCCTGCTTCATCACCCAGGCGCTGCGCCAGCAGGCCGACTTCAACGACGAGGCCTCCCGTTTGTTGGAGCTGTTCGTGGAAGCCTACGCCCGCGACCGCGACCTGTATGCCGATTAAAGGCCAAAAAATGTCACCTGACCCCGCCAAAGTTTTACAAATTATTAACCAAGTTGCCGCCCAGGAAGTGCGGCCAAGGTTCCAAAACCTGTCCAAATTGGACATTTGGAGCAAATCCGGGCCGCAGGACCTCTGTACAACGGCGGATTTGGCCTCGGAAAAGGCGCTTTCGGCCCATTTGACCGCTTTGCTTCCCGGCTCCGGGGTGGTCGGCGAGGAAGCCACCTCCAAGGACCCCGACCTGCTCACCCAACTGCGTGAAGATCGTCCGGTCTGGGTGTTGGACCCGGTGGATGGGACCAATAATTTTGCCCAGGGGCGTCCAAATTTTGCAATGATCGTCGCCCTGTGTCGGGGCGGGGATATTCTGGCCGGATGGATTCACAGCCCCCTGGATGGACGGACCATTTGGGCGCTCAAGGGGCAGGGGGCCTGGTGCGATCAGCGTCCGCTCCGCCTCGCTCCCTTGTCCTCCATGGAAGGCCTGAGGGCGGCGCTCAATCGCACCCAGGGACGCAGGATCAAGACCTTGGCGGAGCAGGGACGCTCGGGACTGCCGCGCGTTGTCCCTCGGATGTTCTGTGCCGGCTGTGAATATATGGCTCTGGCTGAGGGGCATCTGCACATCTCCAGTTTCGACCGCCTGAAACCCTGGGATCATGCGGCTGGGGTGCTGATTCATCGCGAGGCGGGCGGGTTCGATGGCCAGGGAAGCGACGGAGCCGCCTATCGGCCCGATGGCCCGCTGAGCGGACAATTGATTCTGGCCCCGGATCAAGACACCTGGAAAACCCTTTCCGCTCTCCTGGGTGACGGCTAAACTTCGCCCTGCATTTTCAATGGAGTCCCTCGAACATGAGCAAAGTTAACGCCACCTTCATCGGACTGGGTATCATGGGCTATCCCATGGCCGGACACCTTTCCCTGGCCGGTCATGAGGTCACGGTGTTCAATCGCACCACCGCCAAGGCTGAGAAATGGATTGCCGAATACGACGGCGACATGGCGTTGACTCCGCGCGAGGCGGTCATGGATTCCGAAGTGGTCTGCCTCTGTGTCGGCAACGACGATGACCTGCGCGACGTGGTTTATGGGGAGGACGGCGTGCTGGCCGGAATGGACGCGGGGGCCGTGTTGGTCGACCATACGACGGCCTCGGCGGACGTGGCGCGGGAAATCGCCGCCGCTGCTGCCGCAAAGAACGTGGCCTTTCTCGATGCGCCGGTGTCCGGCGGCCAGATCGGGGCCGAGAACGGCACCCTGTCCATCATGGTCGGCGGCGATGCGGCGGCCTTTTCCCGCGTGGATGATATCCTTTCCGCCTACGCCCGGGCGGTGACCCTGATGGGGCCGGTGGGATCGGGGCAGTTGACCAAGATGGTCAATCAGATTTGCCAGGCCGGGCTGCTGCAAGCCCTATCAGAAGCACTGAATTTCGCCCAGAAAGCGGGACTCGACGGCGATAAGGTGGTCGAGGTTATCTCCAAAGGTGCGTCCCAGTCCTGGCAGATGGACAATCGCGCCCATACCATGCTCGACGACAAATTCGATTTCGGATTTGCCGTCGATCTATTGCGCAAGGATCTGGGGATCTGCATGGCCGAAGCGCGCCACAATAAAGCGCGGCTGCCGGTCACCGCCCTGGTCGATCAATTCTATGCCGAAATTCAGGCCCAGGGCGGCGGGCGCTTGGACACCTCGGCATTGATTCGGCTGTTACGCTGAGGCGGCTTTTTCGCGCGCCTTGACCTTGTTCCACAGGGCGTCCATTTCTTCCAGGTTGGATTGCTCTGGCGTTTTCCCGAGGGCCGCCAATTCGCGCTCAACCCCTTGGAACCGCCCGACGAATTTGTTGTTGGCATGGCGGAGCGCGCTTTCTGGATCGACCTCCAGGCGGCGCGCCAGATTGACCATGACAAACAGGATATCGCCCAGTTCGTCTTCCAGGCGGGCCGGATCGCCATGCTCCAGCTCGGCGTCCAGTTCCTCGATTTCCTCGCGGATCTTGTTCAGCACGTCCTTGTGGGTATGCCAATCGAAACCGACCCGGACCACCCGCTTTTGTAGTTTCAAGGCACGGGTGAGGGCGGGCAGGCCGGGCGTCACATCGTCCAGCACACTATGGAACGCGCCCGCTTCGGCGGCCTTTTGTTGCCGCTCCTGAGCTTTGATGGATTCCCAAGACACAGTCTGTTCAGAGGCGGTGGCAATCTCCGCCGAGCCGAATACATGGGGGTGCCGCCGCACCATTTTGTCGGAAATGGCCCGGGCCACGTCCTCATAATCGAAATGCCCGGATTCCTTGGCCATCTGGGCATGATAGACCACCTGGAACAACAGATCGCCCAGTTCGTCGCGCAAATGCGGCATGTCCCGGCGCTCGATGGCGTCGGCGACCTCGTAGGCTTCCTCAATGGTATGCGGCGCGATGGTGGCGAAATCCTGCTCCAGGTCCCAGGGACAGCCGCCGTCGGGATTGCGCAGCCGGGCCATGATTTCCAGCAGGCGGTTGGTTTGCTCACTCATAAACGACTCCATGGATGGTGGGGTGGGCTTACCCCAGGGACGTGGAAACAATGGCGGTCAGGAACCCCGCCAGTGTCGAGAGGCCGACCAGCGAACCGCCTTTCAGGTAGGCTTCGGGCAGCATGGTTTCGGCGATCATAGTCAGCATGGCACCGGCGGCCAACCCTCGCACCAGGGCATGGGACCAGGGGGCGGCGCCGACAAAAAACAGCGACCCGAGCGCGGCCCCGATCCCGGTCAGAATCATTAGCGTCGTCCACATGAACAACACGCGCCGGAAGGACCATCCCTGTTGGCGCATGCCGACGGAGCTTGAAAGCGCCTCGGGATAGTTGGAGAGAAACAGTCCGATGATCAACGACAGGCTCACATGGGAATGAGTTTGTCCGGCCCCGATGACCAGGGATTCGGGAATGCCGTCGAGCAGAATGCCCAACCAGATGGCCAACGGAGCCCCCTTGTGTTGGCCGACTTCACGGGCCAGATCCCGGGCCGAGGGGATCAACCGTCCCTCGGCCAGATTGCGGGTGGCGTGGCGAATCCATTTGGCGGCTTTTTGATGTTCGATGCGCAGACGGTTTTCCAGATAATCGCTGGTCATGCGGCTTTCGAGAACCTCGCGCACCTGCCTGTCCAACTGTGGGACTTCGCCCAGCAATTGCTCGAAATCCTCCCGCTCCAGCGACCAGACGGCGGTTTCTGCCGTGACCACCGCAGTCACCGAATGACGTGCCCCGGTAAGGAACGACAGGCCGCCGAAGGCTTCCAGGTCATGAACCTGGGTTTGCGGCTGGGTCGTGTTCGTCGGATCGACCAGGGTGACTTCGCCATATTCGACGATCAGAAACCGGTCGGCGGGTTCTCCCTTCAGGAACAGAGTGTCTCCGGGGCGATGGTGGGACAGGATAAGCCGTTCCGCAACCGCCTTCAGTTCGGCCCCCTCCAATCGGGCGAAAATGGGGAATCGGCCGATATGACCCGCCACCTGAGAGAAACCACTGTCCTGCACCTCGGCCTGGGAGACGGAAGTCAGGACCTTGGCCTCCAGAACGGCGGCCGTGGCCTGTTCCTGCCAGTGCGCGACCTGAGAGGCCTCCAAATCATGTTCCCGAATCAGATAGCCTGAGATGACGTCGCCCCGGATAAAGCGCGCCAGAACCTCTGACATGTCGCGGGATCCCAATAGGCATCGGTCAAGGGCGCGTTTCGGAATGCGCCAGACCCGGCCATCCGTTGCCGCGATGGCACTCAGGGCGCGGGGCATGCCGGTCAACAGGGAAGGGTGCCCAAGGGCGGAGGCGGGGCCTTGGCGGCGCACGAACCGGTGCCCATGCCGGTTGTCGATCAGATCCACTTCGCCCGTTTCGATGACATAAAAGGAATCGGCAGGCTCGCCCTGATAAAACAGAGAAATACCCGGCGTCATTTCGCGCGGGCGCGCCGCACAGGCCAGTTCCTCGATGACGCTTGTCGGCAAGTCGCGAAAAATATCCAGACTTTCCAGGTGGGTAAGCAGCTTTTCCACCTTTTTCCGCCGCTGACGTCCGAGATATCGGATCATCGTCGAGGATTTGCGCAAAAAACCACCATGGTTATTGATCGTCTGATTGAGCAGAAAAAACAAAATTCCGCCAAGCAGGCAGCCGATGGTGAGGGGCCAGACATGTCCATGATCCAGGGAGGAACCGACCAGATCAATGGTCAGGGCCGCCAGCAGAGCCCCGCCGCCAAAAGCCATGAGCACCGCAACGGCACGGTCCTGGGGCGACCAGAACCAGGTCGTCAGTGTCCCGAGCGGCAAGGAAGCGGCACTGAGAATCCCCCAGGCAAAAGCCCAGAGGAGGATCGACATATCCATGACGCGCCCCCAGTCAGAACAGAGAAATTTTTGTAACATAGCCCCGGCCACTCAAAAACAGGAAAGCGTGTCTACTAGTAGATAGTTAAGACGATGGAGGGACCACGCAGGGGGAAGATAGCGGACGGATGACAGGTCGATTGACCCTGACAAGACACGCTGATAAACAGGAAACAACGCAATGGAGATTTTATGTCCCGCTAAGGTGGGGAGGACCGAGGTTCTCCCGATGCAAACCTGGACCTGATAGGGTGCCCGCCTAGTCTTGGCGGGTGCGAGGTTGGTTTGCGCTTTCAGAAATTCTGACATCCTTGTGCCCGGGCTCCGCGCCCGAGGCCGGACCATGAAAGCTCCTCGACCCATGAAACGAGATTACACACAATTTCTGCCGTCCCATTCGGCCGGACGCGAGCCGATGCCTGATGCCCGTTCCCTCCTGCAAAACCTGGGATGGCAGCCGTTTTTTGCTCAGCAAACCAGTGTCGAAGAGATGCGCGCGACGCCTCCCGTGCGCATCACCGAGGTACATCGTGCGGGCCATCATATCATCGGTGAAGGGGTAGATTCACTGATTCCGCCCCATTCTGACGCCACGGTCGGGGATTGGCTGCTGCTCAATCGGGACAGGCCCGGGTCGAGCATTCTTTTGCAACGCAAAAGCCTGTTCAAGCGCCGGGCACCGGGCACCAATCGACAGATCCAGTTGATCGCCGCCAACGTGGATACGGTCTTCATCGTCTCGTCGTGCAATCACGACTTCAATGTGGCCCGTCTGGAGCGTTATTTGGCTCTGGCCTTCGAGGCCCAGGTTACACTGGTGATCGTGCTGACCAAGGCTGACCTCAGTAACACGCCCGAAGACTACCGGGTTCGGGCTCAAGCCCTGTCGAATCAGGTTTCAGTCCGGCTTGTGGATGCGCGAAGGGAAGCTGTGAATGACGATCTGTCGGCATGGTGTACCCCTGGTCAAACCGTGGCTTTCCTCGGCTCATCTGGGGTCGGCAAATCCACCTTGGTGAATGCCTTGGCGGGCGCGTCGTCGATCACCACTCAAGGCATACGCGAAGACGACAGCAAGGGACGCCATACCACTACGCGACGGCAACTTCATATGTTGCCGAACGGCTGCATGGCCCTGGATACACCGGGGATGCGGGAATTGCAGTTGGCCGATGCCCAAGAGGGGGTCGCCCTGGTTTTCGACGATTTGCAACGGCTCTCCGGCCAATGCCGGTTCAACGACTGTCAACACCAGACGGAACCTGGATGCGCCATTCTGCGGGCCCTGGAAACCGGGGAAGTGGATGCCGAGCGGTTGTCCCGTTGGCGAAAACTTGTCCGAGAAGAGCGCTTCAATGCGTCAAGCCTGGCCGAACGAAAATCCAAGGACAGGCAGCTTGGCAAATTGATCCGAGACATTCAGAAGCGCAACGGGAAGTGAAAACCTTGCGTCCGTAATCCGCTCTGGAATTCCACAAAGCGCGGGCGCGAAAGGGACCTGAAACCGTGAACGGAGCGAACCCGTTTGCGGAACGGGGTAATTCCGTTTATCGCATAATGTATATTATGGAAAATAATGGGTATTAAAAATGGGGTAGGTTAATCAATACGTTGATTTGATATTTAATAAGATGAGGTTCAGGCGTCGATGACGAGGCCGTCATAGGCCAGCGTAACGTAACGCGGCAATTTGGCTTGCAGGGATACGTGATCCACATCGGAACTGAGATGTGTGAGGTAGCCTTTCGCCGGATGGATGCGGGCCATCCAGGTCAGGGCCAGGTCCACATGCGCATGAGTCTCGTGCGGCGTTTCCCGGAACGTGCCGACAATCAGGCTGCGCACCCCTGCCAGAATTCGAAACGCCGCGTCTGGCAAGGACACCACGTCGGTGCAATAGCCCAGATCGCCGAGACGGAAGCCCATGGAATGGCTATATCCATGATCCTGTCGAAAACAGACCACCGGGACATCGCCCACTTTGAAAGAGTCGCCATCGTGCAGTTCATGCGGCGTCAAAGTTGGCTTGTAAAAAAACGGTGCGTCGGGATGCAGTTCCTCGAAAACATAGCCGAACCGGGTCTGTATGGTTTCCAGGGTTTCATGGTCCGCATAGGCTGGCAATGGCGCCTCGATCAACCGATTAATGGCCCGCAAATCATCAATCCCGTGCAGATGATCCGCATGGGCATGGGTAAACAGCACCGCATCCAGCTTGCGAATACCAGCCTGAAGACTTTGTTGCCGCAAATCCGGTGACGTGTCGATCAGGATCGAGGTAGATGGCGTTTCAACCAGGATCGAGGGCCGCAAGCGTCGGTTTTTGGGATTGGACGGATCGCAGACCCCCCAGCCCTGAAAAACGCCCGGCGTCCCGCTGGAGCCTCCCGTTCCGAGAAAGGTCACGCGCATGATCAATGATCCTCCATGACCTGTTGCCCGCTGGGCACCTTGGTGAAAAGGCGATGAAAATTATACGAGGTTGTTTCGTATAATTGTTCCGGGGTCACCCCCATGATGTCGGCCAACTTGTTGGCCGTATGGGCCACATAGGCCGGTTCATTGCGTTTGCCGCGCTTGGGGATCGGCGCCAGATAAGGACTGTCTGTCTCTACTAGTAGACGATCCATCGGCACATGGCGAACCGTATCACGCAAGCTCTCGGCGGCCTTGAAGGTAATGATCCCCGACAAGGAGAGATAAAACCCCAGATCCAATGCGTGCTGGGCCAATTCAGGGCCGGAGCTGAAGCAATGGACCAATCCCGGAAAAGCCCCCTTTTGGTGCTCTTCCTCGAGGATCGAAATCATATCCTCATCGGCATCGCGGCTATGGATCACCAGCGGCAGACCGCTCACGCGGGCGGCCTCGATATGGGCTCGAAAGCTGCGTTGCTGCGCCTCACGCGGCGCGTGTTCATAAAAGTAATCGAGCCCGGTTTCCCCGAGCCCGACGACTTTTGGGTGATCGGCCAGCCGCAGCAGATGTTCGGCGGTGACTTCCGGTTCGCTGGCGGCGTTGTGCGGGTGAATGCCGACGGTGCAATAGATATTGTCATGCGCCTCGGCCAAGACGCAAACCTGATCGAACCGGGTCACATGGGTGCAGATGGTCAGCATCAGCCCGACCCCCGCCTCCGCCGCCCGGGCCAAAACCGCCTCCAGCTCCCCGTCGAAATCCGGGAAGTCCAGGTGGCAATGGCTGTCGATCAGTGGCGGTCGGGGCATCGGTCTCGGTTCAGTGACTGCAAACGGTCAAGGCCTGGGTGACTGACGCGGCGGTGGCGACCAATCCCTGGCTCAGGCTCGGCATGCCGCCCGCGCCCTGGCTGTTGAGATAGGTGGCCAGCGCCTGGGACGGCACGGTCATGGACAGGTTCTTCAGGGTACAGGAACAGGTGCTTTCGGACGCGCCATGGGTGCCGGTGCACCAGTCGAGGAACTGGGCCGTTTGCGCCGCGTCATAGGTGGCTTCGAGGGCCTGAGCCGGCTGGGCCAGGGCGAAAATCGCCAGAGCGGCGGTGGCAAACCATTTTTTCATGCGTACAGTCCTCCCAGACAAGAGTGGATCAGGCGCCCTCGGCGTCCGGGTCCACGAAACGAGGGAACACCCCCTCGGGTTGATCCAGTTCCACGCCAGATTCCAGGGCATGATCGGCCCCCATAAAAGCGAAGGTCCGATGGTGGGGCGAGACCTTGATTTGATCCAGCAATTTTTCCATGGTCTGCGGCATGAACGGCTGCGCGATCAACGCCAGATGGCGGATCACCTCGCACAACACATAGAGCACCGTTTTCATGCGCGCCGGATCGGTCTTGCGCAAGGTCCAGGGAGCTTGCCGGTCCACATAGCCGTTGGCGGCGCGGATGACCTCCCAGATTCTTTCCAAGGCTTCGTTGAAGGCCTGAATATCCATGGATTGGCGGACCACCGACAGCAGCCCATGAACGGCGGCGAGAAGCTCCTTGTCCTCGGCACTGTAGGGGCCGGGGGTCGGAATGGCGCGTTCGCAATTCTTGAACACCATGGACAGCACGCGCTGTGCCAAATTGCCGAAATCATTGGCTAATTCGCTGTTCATGCGATTGACCATGGCGCTATGGGAGAAGTCGCCGTCATTGCCGAACGGCACCTCGCGCAGCAGGAAATAACGCACCTGATCCAGGCCGTAGGTATTCACCAGGGCGATGGGATCAATGACATTGCCCACCGATTTGGAGATTTTCTGCCCCTCGTTGGTCCACCAGCCATGGGCAAACACCCGCTTCGGCGGCTGCAACCCGGCGGCCATCAAAAACGCCGGCCAATAGACCGCATGGAAACGCAGAATGTCCTTGCCGACCATATGCACATCGGCCGGCCAATAGGTGGCATATTCGCCCTGCTCCGTCTCCGGGTAGCCGACGGCGGTGATATAGTTGGTCAGCGCATCGAGCCACACATACATGATATGGGCGTCATCGTCGGGCACTGGAACGCCCCATTTGAAGGTGGTCCGCGACACCGACAGGTCCTGCAAGCCGCCCTTGACGAAACTCAGCACCTCATTGCGACGGGTCTTGGGCAGAATGAAATCCGGATTTTGCTCATACAGTTCCAGCAGCCGATCCTGCCAGGCGGAGAGACGGAAAAAGTAGCTCGGCTCCTCGACCCATTCCACCTCGGCCCCCGAGGCTTTGGCAATACGGGTGCCGTCGGGGCGCTTTTCCAGTTCGCCCTCGGTATAGAAGGCTTCGTCACGGGTGGCATACCAGCCAGCGTAGGAGCCCTCGTAAATTTCACCGTTGTCTTTCAGCTTCTTCCACAGATTCTGCACCGAGGTCTTGTGGCGCGGCTCGGTGGTGCGGATGAAATCGTCGTTGGAGAAATTCATGAAGGCGGCCAGATCGCGGAAGTTCTGCGACACCCGGTCGGTAAAACTCTGCGGATCGACCCCGGCGGCCTGGGCTGATTTTTCGACCTTCTGCCCGTGCTCGTCGGTGCCGGTGAGGAATTTCACGTCATAGCCATCCAGCCGCTTGAAGCGCGCCAATACATCGCAAGCCAGCGTGGTGTAGGCATGGCCGATGTGCGGCGCATCATTGACGTAGTAAATCGGCGTGGTGACATAGTAGCTGGGCGACGACATGCGGTCCTCGGGTGGGTTCGGGTTCAGGACCGCGCCGCGCCTTGGAGAGTCAGCATCAAGGTGAGAAACACCTGTTTGCGGTCCAGATCCAGACCGGCCGCGCGGGCCATCAGTTCATCGGTCTTTTCCCATACCTGAAGCCAGGGATCAAGGCCGCCACCTTGTCTGGCAGCGGCCATGCCGCGAATTCGCCGCGCCAGCCACCAGCGGATCAGGTCGCAGGCCACCTGAAAGCGCTCACTTTCCCCCGCCTTGGCCAGACTATCCGCCAGTTTATGCAGGTCTGGCAGATCCAGGTTGGGCAATCGGTCGAGCACATCCAGAATTCCCCTGCCAAGCTCCAATCCGCCCTCCCCGGCCAGGGTCAGCGCCCGGGACAGACTTCCCTCGGACAACAGGACCAGGAGTCTCGCCTCCTCCGCCGTCAAATCCGG
This sequence comes from Magnetospira thiophila, assembly GCF_054657015.1. NCBI lineage: Bacteria > Pseudomonadati > Pseudomonadota > Alphaproteobacteria > Rhodospirillales > Thalassospiraceae > Magnetospira > Magnetospira thiophila. The sequence continues at coordinate 548,270 of NZ_BAAHXF010000002.1, read as the reverse complement.
ATACCGCTGAAGCAGCAGATTGAGGATCGTGTCGTCCTCCAGCGGTTGCAGGACCAGCTTGCGGCAGCGCGAGCGAATGGTCGGCAGCAATCGTCCCGGATTGTGGGCCACCAGCAACAGGATGGCGCGCCGCGGCGGCTCTTCGAGCACCTTCAAAAGACTGTTGGCGGCGTTCCGGTTCATCTCGTCGGCCGAATCGACGATCACCACCCGCCAGCCCCCTTCGGCGGCGGTCTTGGACATAAAACTCCCGGCCTCGCGCACGTCGTCAACAATGATTTCATCGCGCAGCTTGCCGGTTCTGGGATTGATCTGCCGTTCGATCACCAGCAGATCCCCATGGGCCAGGGCGGCAACCCGGTGAAACAACGAGTCCTCGGCGTCCATGTGCAGGGATTCGGGAATTGCCTCAGGCAGGGCGTCGCCGAACAGGCCGCCCGCGTCTTGGGTTTTCTGCCGCAACAGGAAGCGTGCCATGCGGTAGGCCAAGGTCGCCTTGCCAATGCCTTTCGGTCCGCAAATCAGCCAGGCATGGGCCAGACGACCGCTATAGAAAGCGTCGAGAAAATCCTGTTCCGCCGCCTCATGATCGACCAGTTCCGCCGTGTTGCGCGGCTGAGCAATCTCACTCATGACAGATCCAGGCCCAACCGGGCACTCACTTGCCGACGGATGTCCAGAGCGACCCGATCCAGGTCCGCCGTCGCGTCAATGACGGCGCAGCGCTGCGGATGCTGACGGGCGATTTCAAGAAATCCGTCGCGCAGTCTTTGGTGAAAGGCCAGATCCATCCGTTCATAGCGGTCCTCGTCGCCGCCCCGTTGTCGGATCGCGCGATGCAGCCCCTCGGCGACCGGCAGATCGAGAATCAGCGTCAAATCCGGTTTCAGGTCCCCCACCGCCAGATCATAAAGCAGTTCGATATGTTCGGCCGACATGCCCTGCCCGAAGCCCTGATAGGCCCGGGCTGAATCGGCAAAGCGGTCGCACAGCACCCAGGTGCCGGACTCCAGCGCCGGAATGATTTTGCGGATGACATGTTCATGGCGGGCGGCGAAATTCAACAGCGCCTCGGTTATCGAATCCCAGCGTCCGGGATCGCCGGTGACCAGCAGATTGCGGATCGCCTCGCCGCCTTCTGTCCCCCCCGGCTCGCGGGTGCAGAGCACGGAAATTCCGCGCGCTTCCAGATGCTCACGGAGCCGCGTGATCTGGGTGGTTTTGCCGCCGCCCTCGCCGCCTTCGAAGGTGATGAAGCGGCCACGGCTCACCCGTTGCCCCCCCAGACCAGATAATTGATTGCCGCGCCCAGCCGTCCGAACGGTCCGAGTTGGGCAATGTCTTCCCCGGCGACCAGGGGAATCTCATGGATCTCGCTTTCCGGGGCGGAAATATGCAGGGTGGCCAGCCGGGTGCCCTTGGTCACCGGAGCCGGGATCGGTTCCTCGTAGGAAACGGTGACCTTCATGTTCTTGCGGGCGGCGCGCTTGAGGGTAATGGTGACATCCTGGTCGATGAGCAGCGGGACCATGCCCTTCTCGCCCAGCCAAACCGGCACATCAAGCACCATGTCGCCGGCCCGGAACAGATCGTAATTGTCGAATTCCCGAAATCCCCATTCCATCAGTCGTTCGGATTCCGAGGCGCGCTCGCGGACCGAGGACAGACCGTTGACCACCATGATCAGGCGTCGCCCGTCGCGCAGGGCGCTCGCCGTCAATCCGTAGCCGCCATCTTCGGTATGACCGGTTTTCAGGCCGTCAGCCCCCATTTCCTTGAACAACAACGGGTTTCTGTTGCCCTGGCGGATCTTGTTGTAGGTGAAGGACTGTTCAGAATAATAGTGATAATACTCTGGAAAAGTCTTGATGGTCTTGCTAGCCAGGATTGCCAGATCACGGGCCGTTGACCATTGCTGCTCATCCGGCCAGCCAGACGCATTGACAAAGTGAGAGTTGACCATACCCAGGTCGTGGGCCTTGGCGGTGAGCAGCGAGGCAAAGGCGGACTCGGACCCCCCCAGGCTTTCCGCCACCACGATGCAGGCATCATTGCCCGATTGCACGACGATCCCACGGATCAGGTCTTCGATCTTGACCCGGGTATCCACCTCGACAAACATCTTGGAGCCGCCCATCTGCCAGGCCTTTTTGCTGACCGGGAAGCTGTCGTCCAGGGACAGCCGACCATCCTTCAGCGCTTCGAGCAGCATGTAGACGGTCATCAGCTTGCTCATGGAAGACGGCGGCATGCGGGTGTCGGGTTCCTTTTCGTACAATACGGCACCGGTATTATAGTCCAGTAAAATGGCTTGTTTGGCCTTTGTTTCAATGGACTGAGCCGCCGCGCTAAACGCAAAAACGGCAGCCAGCAGGGTCAAAGACAGACGATGTAACATCAACAGGGAAGGCGAAAACATGCAGGTCTCTCATTTCTGTGTTTATGAGGACGGATGAAGGATCAATCGGTGACCAACCGGGCATCGGAAAATCCGGCGGTCACTGTCCGGGCCAGCGCTTGCGCCCCTTCTGGAGCCGAGGCGAACGGCCCGATGCGTACCCGGTACCAATCGCGGCCGTTGACCAGGATCTGATGGACCTCCACGGGACCGATGGAGGACAGGGATTCCCTGGCCCGATTGGCATTTTCATAGACCGAGAAGGCCGCCGCCTGAACATAGACCCCGACCAGCCCCGGGTTAAGCGGTTGCTGTGACTCGGTCACCGTCTGGGTCGCGGAAACCGGTAAGATGGTCGGCGGCGTGAGAGACTGCCGGTTGACCATGCCCCGCGGCCGCCCCTCGACTTTGATCGGCGATTGAATCTGCTGCCGATCCGCCTCGGCAACGCCGATACCCGCCTGCGCCCGGGAGGCCACCTGACGGCTCTTTTCGGCATCAATCTCGACCCGGACCCGGGCCGTGCCCTGGTTCTCGAAACCCAGCAATTGCGCCGACCGCCGCGACATGTCGATGATCCGGTTATGGGCGAACGGCCCCCGGTCGTTGACCCTGACCACGATGCTGCGACCGTTTTCCAGATTGGTGACCCTGACGAAACTCGGCATGGGCAAGGTCCGGTGCGCTGCCGTCAGCGACCATTGATCGAACTCTTCGCCATTGGCGGTATTCTTGCCGTGAAAATTCGGCCCATACCAGGACGCGACGCCGGTCTCGACGTAGCTGTAATCGACCGCCGGATAATACCAGATTCCGGCGATCTGGTAAGGATTGCCCACCTTGTAGGTGCCGCCATATTCAGTCCGTGGCTCATAACCGCCCGGCTCCTGGGCCCGTTTGGCAGTATGGGCGGCCAACTGGGTGGGCGCGCAACCGGACAGGGACAGACCCGACAGCAGACCGACCAGGGCCAGCACGACCGGAAAGCTGCGGTAGAAGGAACGACAAATCAACATTTCGGCTCGGTCTCTTTCCTGATCACCTGATGGGCCAATTTAGACCGCCTCGCCCCGTCGGGCAAGACACGGTCGGTCAAAGAACCCCCATTCGCTCCAACAGTCCGTGGGACGGATAGCCATCGGCGGGCAAGAGATGTTGCCGTTGAAAGGTCTTCACTGCCTCGCGGGTCATCGGCCCAACCAGACCATCCGACTCGCCCTCGTATAGACCCATCCTCTTAAGTTCATCCTGCATCGCCTTGATATCCTTTATGGCCATGGCCTGGACATTCTTCGGCCGGGCGGTTTGAAAGGCCCCTTTTCCTTCTAACCGGTCGGCCAGATGGCCCACCGCCACTGCATAGAGCAACGACCGGTTCCAGACCATGATGGTGCGGAAATTCTGATATACCAAAAAGGCCGGTCCCTCGATTCCAGCAGGCAGGACGATAGACCCCTCTATATCCACCCCAGGCAGGGCATTGCCGGAAATCTTGCGTACCCCGAGGGCCTGCCATTCCATCAAGGATTTGCGGATGCCCAGTCCGACCTGATCCAGGTCGAAATCCTTCGGCAGTCGGACCTCGCGGCCCCAGGTATAATCGTGCTCCCAGCCCGACGAGGCCAGATAGTGGGCCGCCGAACCGAAGATGTCTTCAAGGCTGCCCCACATGTCGCGTCGCCCGTCGCCATTGAAGTCCACGGCATAGGCCCGGAAAGTCGTCGGAATGAACTGACATTGGCCCATGGCCCCGGCCCAGGAACTCTTGGCATCCAGCGGAATGTCCCCGTCCTGCATGGATTGCAGGGCAGCCAGAAGTTGGGCTCTGAAGAAATCCGAGCGTCGCGGATCATGGGCCAGGGTCGCCAGGGCACCGACCAGGGGAAAGGTGCCGGTATAGGCGCCGAAATGACTTTCCAGCCCCCAAAAGGCGACCAGAAAACGCTTCTGCACGCCGTACTTGGCTTCCACCCGATCCAACAGCGGACCATATTTGGCCATCATTTCGCGCCCTTTGGCGATGGTCGTTTCGGTAATGCGCTTATCCAGATAGGACCACAGGGTCTGGGTATATTCCGGCTGCTGCGCATCCAGTTCCAGAACCCGGGGGATGGGCGTCACATCCTTCAAGGCTTGATCGAGAACGGTCGAGGAAACCCCCAGCCCCGCCGCTTCCTGGCGCACCCCTTCGAGCCATTGAGGAAACGGCAACGCATCGGCGGCCTTGACCGGGCCACTCAGGGTTACGCCTCCAGCCACCGCCAACGCAAAGATCATTCTTTTGTTCATAATAATCCTACAGTACATTGATATCATGATGGGAATATGGCAGATGTTCGATCGGTCAAGCGATAGAACAGTAGCCCCAGCAACTCGTGAAGGGCCTGCGACCACGCCGAGACTCCACGCCCGAAATTGAAGCCCAGCGCCACATCTTCCTCTCCTCGATAGCCATAGTCCACCGGATAGGGCAGCACGTTCCATCCGGCCTGACGAAAGCAGCCGACCGCGCGCGGCATGTGAAAGGCCGAGGTGACCAGCAGCCATTGGTCATCCGGGGCGGGATTGATCAAATCGTGGCTATGGGTCGCATTCTCCCAGGTGTTGCGCGATTGATTTTCCAAAATCAGCCGTGACGGAGCGACCCCCAACGTACTGAGGAGCGGCGCCAGATAATCCGCCTCTTTCAGGGATTGGTCGAAGGGGTCCCCAGAGCCGCCGCTGAACACCACCCGGGCGTCCGGGTAGCGGCGCAACAGGTCCGGTAAAACGGTGATCCGCTCCACCGATCCGTTCAGCGCCACCTGACCTCGGGCTTCCGAGAGCCCCGGGTCCACCACCCCGCCGAGCACGATGATGCCGTCGATCCTGGCAGGCAGGACCGGCAGCGGGAACCGATTCTCCAGGGCGACCATCACGCGGGTGCCCAAAGGAACCGTGGCTATGACCACGACGATCAAGGAAATCACGGTCAGCAGCCCTCGCCCGCGGCGCCACCAACGGGTCCACAACAGGCCGCAGGCAAGTAGCAACCCGACCAGAATCAGGTTCAAGGGCTCGATCAGAAACCACAGAATCTTGGAGAGATAAAAAAACACTGCCATCCTGTCCGCATCGTCACCGACCGACAGCTTAACCGCATCCTCTTAAGCGACCGTAAAGCCCGCAGGGGTTCAAATCAGGTGCGGGTGTCGTTGTCCGGTTTCTTATTCTCCTCCTCCGCCGGAGCAGATTTCGGCATCGGCTGTTTGCGGCGAATGATGATGTCCCCGTTGGGCAAGACTTCCGGAGCGGAATATTGGGGAATGGACATCATCAGCATTTCCAGAGCCCCAAAGATGGTTTGCATCCCCTCCTCCAGCATTTCCCTGGGGTCGGACTCGGCGGCCCAGCCGATCCGGGGCAGCCCCAAGGCCACGGCAAGAAGGGCCACTGCCATCAATTTTCGGCCACGGGATCTATGCAACATGGGACTTGCCTCCAAGCAATCGGGGTTTAAGGCGTTCTCTTTAAACTGAGTAACACATCAGGGCGACAGGTTTCGATCATGGCCGACGCAGCCCGAGCCGGGACGGTCGAAAAAGATCCGCCGCCATCAACCGGGGCCGCTCCGGGATCAACGGCTGAAAAGCCATGCGATCGAGAACGTCCCGTTGCATGTCGATGCCCGGGGCGACCTCGGTCAGCCGCAGTCCCTGCGCCGTTAACTGAAACACCGCCCGTTCGGTGACGTAGCACACGCTCTGTCCCCGCGCCCGGGCCTGGGCCGCATTGAATGTGAGGTGAGACACCTGGGACACGAATTTGCCGCGCGCCCCGTCCCGAATCAGGGTTAGCCGTCCGTCGCCCATCTCCATTTCCGCGTCACTGCTGGAAAAGGCCCCGACGAAAACCAGTTCCCTGGCGCTCTGACTGATATTGATGAAGCCTCCGGCCCCGGCCAGACGATGGCCGAAACGGCTGACATTCACATTGCCCTCCCGATCCACTTCCGCCATGCCGAGAAACGCCTGATCCAGTCCGCCGCCGTCGTAAAAATCGAACTGCGCCGCCTGATCAATGATCGCCTCGGCCCCGTACACTGCCCCGAAATTGAGGCCGGAAGCCGGAATGCCGCCGATGCCCCCCGGTTCGACGGTCAAGGTGATCTGTCCGATGATGTCTTCTTCCGCCGCCACGGACGCCACCGCTTCCGGCATGCCGATGCCCAGATTGACCACCGCGCCCGGTTTCAACAGGCGCGCCGCCCGGCGACCGATGACCTTGCGCGGCCCCAGGACCAGCGGCGGCGGAACCGGCGGCCCGTCGGGCAGAAAGTCGCAAAAGGCCGGATTGAAGTGTCCGGCGAAGGTCTGGTCGTGCAATTCCGGCGGCGCGACCACCAGATGATCCACCAGAATGCCCGGAATGCGCACGTCTTTGGGCGGTCCCTGATGCCGTTCGACCAGCCTTTCCACCTGCACGATGACCCGTCCGCCAGAATTGCGCGCCGCCTGGGCCATGGCCAGGGCGTCGAGAACCAGGGCCTCGCGCTCCAGGGTCACATTACCTTGAGCGTCGGCGGTGGTGCCGCGCAACAGCGCCACATGGATGGGAAAGGTCTTGTAGAACAGATAGGTTTCGCCGTCGATTTCGATCAACCGCACCACCCCTTCCGGGGTCCGGTCGTTGAGCCGCCCGCCCTGTTGCCGGGGATCGACAAAGGTGCCCAGACCAATGCGCGAGATATGCCCCGGACGACCGGCGGCAATGTCGCGATACAGGTGGGCGATGACCCCCTGCGGCAGGTTATAGGCCTCGATGGCGTTGGTACGGGCCAACGCCCCCAACCCGGGCACCAGCCCCCAATGGCCGCCGATGACCCGGCGCAGCATCCCTGGATGGGCCAGATGATTGAGCCCCCGCCGACCGCCGTCGCCCTGCCCCGCCGCATAGACCAGAGTCAGGTCATGCGGCCCCTCTCCGTCCAGGAATCGCTGTTCCAGCGCCTCGGCCAGGGCTTCGGGAAACCCGATGCCGACAAATCCCGCCGTGGCCACGGTCACCCCGTCCTTGATCAGAGCCGCCGCCTGCCCCGCCGTGATGACCTTGTCCCGCATCTCGCCCCCCTTGCCTGACTGCCCTTGACGCCCGCCGACGAATCTGGGACCACTCGGTTCTCAAGGGTCTCGATCAATTGTTCCATAAATGAACGATCGGGGACAGCCTGCGGATGGGTGGCCGAGCGGTTGATGGCACCGGTCTTGAAAACCGGCAGAGGTTCACGCCTCTCGTGGGTTCAAATCCCACCCCATCCGCCATTTATCATTTGCAATCACTTTATATTGCTGTGTTTTTTTTGATGGGGAGCCCAAGGGTTTGCAAGGGTGAACGAGATTTGATGCCAAGCGGTCGAACCGAGGATCGAGACACTTGGAGAAAAGCCATGCGCGGATACTTTTCAACATAACGTTGAGAAACCTATCACTTCACATCTCGCCAATCAAACTTGGAATCGACAACACGACCGTTTCGGAGTGTCAGTTCACCAACCAGTTGTCGTTTCCAGGGGTCGCTTTTCACTTCGAAGGACTTTCCGTTTCTCCTGAGGACCCATTGAGATTCGCGGCCACCCAGCATACACTCGCCCCATGCGTGTTTTATTGATCCTGGCTTGTGCCCTGTTCGCCCTTCCGGCCCGCGCCGATTTCGACGCCGGGATGAGGGCCTATGAGGCTAAGGACTATCGGACGGCACACGAAATCTTGTTGCCCTTGGCCGAGGCTGGGGACCCTCAGGCGCAGTATTGGCTGGCCGATATATATCGCTTTGGACGCGGGCAGCCGATTTTCTATCAGGCCGCCTTAACATGGTACAAGAAGGCGGCAAGCCAAACAGAGGTGGCCTGGGAAATTCAGACAGGGGGTTAAGTGGATTTTCTGCCTGAGAGCGGCGATGATGCCGTTGATCGGGAGGAACCATGACGAAGCGTACACGGCGGAACCACACAGCGGCTTTCAAGGCGAAGGTGGCTTTGGCGGCGATCAAGGGAGACAAGACGCTGGCCGAGTTGGCGCAGCAGTTTGATGTGCATCCGAACCAGATCACGACCTGGCGAGGGCAATTGCTGGAGGGGGCATCGGGGGTTTTCGGCGCGAGCCGATCCCAGGCGACGGTGCCGGTTGATCTGAAGGAGTTGCATGCCAAGATCGGCCAATTGACGTTGGAGAATGATTTTTTGGCCGGTGCGCTCGACAAGGCCGGCATGTTGAGCGTAAAGCGATGATCGACCGTGACCATGCCCTGCCGCTGAAACGGCAGGCGGAGGTGCTGCGGCTTAGTCGCGCCAGCCTCTATTACCAGCCCCGACCGGTGTCTGCCGCCGATCTGGCCATCATGCGTCGGATCGACGCATTGCACCTGGACTTTCCGTTCGCAGGCAGCCGGATGCTGCGCGATTTCCTGCGCAACGAGGGCGTTGAGATCGGCCGCGATCATGTCATCACGCTGATGCGGCGCATGGGGATCGAGGCCTTGTACCGGCGACCAAACACGTCAAAACCAGCAGCGGGACACAAGATCTATCCGTACCTGCTGCGCGGCCTACCCATCCTGCGTCCCAATCAGGTATGGGCGATGGACATTACCTTCGCACCTTTTGGGAAGGAGCGGAGATGCCCAGGGAGAGGTTGCCCATGCGCAAGATTCGCGACGTTTTGAGGCTGCATGCCGAGGGCCTGTCGAGGCGGCGGATCGCCGTCAGTTTGAATATTGGCCGTACAACGGTCGGGGATTATATCGCCCGGGCCAAACAAGCGGGGTTGAATTGGCCCTTACCCGGGGACCTTTCGGAGGAAGGGCTGGAGCAGCTATTGTTTCCGCCCTTGCGGGTTCGAACGAGGGAACGCCCACTTCCGCCCGATTGGCCGTCGCTGCACCGGGAGAAAAAGAAGCCCGGCGTGACCCTGGCCCTTTTGTGGGAGGAATACCGGGCGCGGCATCCAGAGGGTTACGGTTACAGCCGGTTCTGTGATCTTTACCGGGACTGGCGGGGTAAGCTGAACCCGACCATGCGCCAGAACCATGTGGCCGGTGAGAAGCTGTTTGTCGATTACGCCGGTCAAACCGTGGAAGTGATTGACGGCTTGACCGGCGAGGTCCACGAGGCCCAGATCTTCGTCGCCACCCTGGGAGCCTCCAGTTACACCTACGCCGAGGCCACTTGGAGCTAGGCGCTGCCTGATTGGATCGGTTCGCACAGCCGCGCCTTCAGTTTTTTCGGCGGCGTTCCCAAGCAGATCGTTCCCGACAACCTCAAGTCCGGTGTCATCAAATCCTGCATTTATGATCCCGAGGTTAATCGGACCTACGCCGATCTGGCGAACCATTACGGTACGGCGGTCATTCCCGCCAGGCCCTACAAACCAAGGGATAAGGCGAAGGTGGAAGTCGGCGTTCAGGTGGTCGAGCGCTGGGTTCTGGCCCGCCTGCGCAATCGCCGTTTCTTCTCCCTGGCCGAACTCAATCAGGCAATCCGTGAACAGCTTGAGGTTCTGAATAGGCGGGTCAGCAAGCATCTGGATGCGTCCCGGCGGCAACTGTTCGAAGAACTGGACCGCCCGGCCCTCAAAGCCTTGCCCGCCGAGCCCTTCGAATACGCCGAATGGAAACAGCGACGCGCCGGCATCGATTACCATGTGGAAGTGGGCAAGCATTTTTACTCGGTCCCGCATGCGTTGGTCAAACAAACCCTGTGGGCTCGCATCACGGAACGCAGTGTCGAGATATTCCATAAAGGCAAGCGTGTCGCCGTCCATATGCGCGGCCCCGGCAATCGGCGTCATACCACGGTCCCGGAACACATGCCGTCATCACACCGACGATACGCCAGTTGGACGCCGGAGAAAATCCGCCGCATGGCTACCGCCCAAGGGGCCAACACGGAAGCCCTCGTTGACATTATTCTGCGCCGCAAGCCACACCCGGAACAGGGCTTTCGTTCCGCTATCGGCATCCTCCGCCTGGCCAAGGTTCATGGGCCGGAACGCCTGGAGGCGGCTTGCGAAAGAGCGCTTGAGATCGGCGCCCATTCCTATTCTTCCGTCAATTCCATCCTCAAGAACAGGCTTGAGGATTGCAAAACGAAACAGGCTGAGAACGGTCCCGCCATCGATCATCCCAACATCCGGGGTTCCGGATATTTTCATTAAGGAGGAAAACAACCATGTTGCAACACCCCACTCACGACCAACTGAAGCTCCTCAAGCTGACCGGTATGGCTCAGGCCTTCGCCGACCTCAGAGACAACCCCCAAGCCGAAGATCTGGCTCATGATCAATGGCTGGCTCTGCTTCTTGATCGTGAAGAAGCCGTCCGTGACGACCGCCGATTGACCTACCGTTTAAGAAACGCCCGCCTGCGCCACGCCGGGGCCTCAGTCGAGAACGTCGATTACCGCAGCCCCAGGCGTCTCGATAAATCCCTGTTCCAGCAACTGGCCCAGGGGAAATGGATCGCCCAAAAACAGAACCTGATCATTACGGGTCCATGCGGTATCGGCAAATCATGGCTCGCTTGCGCCTTGGGTCAAAAAGCTTGCAGAGATGATTATTCCGTCCTCTACAAACGCCTGCCCCGAATGTTCTCCGAATTGGAAATGGGTCGCGCCGATGGCCGTTACCCGCGTTTGTTTCGCGCCCTGACAAAACCAAACGTGCTGATCCTCGACGATTGGGGCCCGGAAAAACTCAACGCTGATCAGCGCCGCGATCTTATGGAAATCGTCGAAGAGCGTTACCAAAATGCCTCGATCCTGATCACCAGCCAACTGCCCGTCGATAAGTGGCACGACGTCATCGGCGAGCCCACCTTCGCCGACGCCATCCTCGATCGTATCGTCCACAACGCCCACAGGCTCGATCTCGACGGACCCTCAATGCGAAAGACCATGGCCGCCAAAACCATTGACCAGACCTAAGGAAAATGACATCAACAAATTACCCAACGGCGTCGATCACGCCGCCAAAAACGAGCCCAGGATAAAGTGGCCGTTTTGGATCGGAATGGGTGGCCGCTTTCCGTCGGAATCAGTGGCCGGTTTCATCGGAATGCGCAAAATAAGGCTGTGACTCTCGATTTCGTAAAAACAAAGGGGCGGTCCGCTGGACGGAACGCCCCTTTTTGTACATACTGCCCCCCCCAAGACAGAACAAGATCGTAGCGGTCCATGAGCGGTATCGGTCACATCACGCCTGAAATGTTGCTGCGTGCCTATGCGGCGGGCATTTTTCCCATGGCCGAAACCCGCCACAGTTCAGAACTCCTGTGGTTTGACCCCGAAGAACGGGGCGTGCTCCCCCTCGACGCCTTTCACGTTCCCCGCTCCCTGCGCAAGGTGGTGCGCAAGGGCCTGTTCGACGTGCGATGCGACAGCGCCTTTCATCAGGTGGTCGATCTCTGTGCGTCTCCGGCCCCACAGCGCCGGGAAACCTGGATCAACGGTGAAATTTTCAGTCTGGTCGGCCAATTACATGCGTTGGGCGTCGCCCACAGCGTCGAAAGCTGGCAGGACGGTCAACTGGTCGGCGGTCTGTACGGCATTGCCCTGGGCGGAGCCTTTTTCGGCGAGAGCATGTTTTCCCGTGCCACCGACGCCTCGAAGGTGGCGCTGGTCCATCTGGTGGCCCGCTTGCGCCTGGGCGGATACGTGCTGCTCGACACCCAGTTCATCACCGAACATTTGCAACGCTTCGGGGCCTTGGCCATTCCACGCCGGGACTACCATCAGCGTCTGGCCGATGCCATGCAGGTCAAGGGTCAGTTCGACGCCTCCCCGGCACCGGACGTATTGAGCGAGGCGTTGGAGGATCTGTTCCGGCAGTCAAGCACCCAGACGTCATAAACCGGGTGCTCCATGGCATTGAGGGCCGGGCTGGAGGCGAACATCCAGCCGCGGAACAGGGCCTGCGTGGGCTCCCCCTCGCGCACTTCCCAGATATCCATGAAGGCGGAGCTTTCCGGCGTTTCCTCCGGCGGGCGCTTGTCACAGTGACGGGCGATGATTTCCAGATTGCCGAAGGTCACCAACTGACCGACCGGGGCCTCGATGGTCGAGATCCGCGCGGTGACTTTGTCCAACCCCTGCAACACGGCCGTATCCATTTCGACCGCCCCGGCCACCCCGCCGATCAGCCCCAAACACAGACCCAACCCGACAACAGCCCAACGCATGACACCCATCTCCCTCTGCCTCGGGATGGTATAGCATCCGAATATGGCCGGGTGAAGGCTGGTGCTATTTTACGAGACTCAGGGCGTGCCCGGAGAAGGCGTGCCGCCCGGATTGGTGGCCAGGAAGATGATCTCGCCGACCTGATCTTCCAGGGAGCGGAAATCCTGGGTATGGGTGATCTGCCCCCCGGCGGCCAGCATTTCGGTGGATTGGCCGGGCATCAGGCGGATGTACTTGCCGCCCAGAATGCCTTCGCTGCCGATGGACGCCACCGTGTCGGTGGGCAACTGGATATCCCGGGAAATGGACAGGGTGACAACGGCGTCATAGGTCTTGGGGTCGAGCGCCCTGTCGAGCACGGTGCCCACTTTGATGCCGCTGATTCGCACATCGGCCCCCCGCGACAGGCCGCCCAACTTGAAGAACGCGGCCTTGACTTCGTACCCGCTGACGGCGCGGACCTGAGCCGTGTTATAGGCGAAAAAGACGAACATGGCGGCCACCAGAAGAACCACCGCCCCCATTACCGTTTCAACCATGTTCGAACGCATCGACCGATCCTTTATTCTGTAGGCTGCCAGCGGCTCACTTGCCGCCGTCGTTGGGCATGCCGCGCTTGGATTTTCCCTGCGAGATGATCATCTCCAAGAGGTCCTCGACAATCATGGATTCCTGGGTGAAGCCGATGGAATCTCCGGCTTTCAGGGGTTCCATATCACCGCCCGGTTCGAGGACCACAAATTTCGAACCGAACAGACCGTCCGTGTGAATGGCGGCCGATGTATCGCGGGGCAACACCACGTGATCATCAATCAGCAGCACCAGCTCGGCGCGATAGGTGCCCTTCTGCAGCCGTTGCGAGGCGACCTTGCCGATCTTGATTCCGCCCAAGGTGACCTCATCGCCCACTGCCAGACCATCCACCCGATTGAAGGCGGCGGCCACCTCGTATCCGCCGCTGGGCTTGGCCTGCCCTCGCCCATAGGACAAGGCCAGCATCAGCGCCAGTCCGCCCAGGGCCAGCGCCCCCACCCATTGTTCCTTGCTGCGACTCTGCATAATCAATCCGGATCAGTTGCTTTCCGGCGTCCAGGGCTGATAATCGCCCGTCGCCTTGGCCCGCTTGCCTCCCGTCAGGTCATGCCCCCGAGGGACATAGGCAAAGGTCGTCCCGGTCAGATTGGGCAGGTGATCCTTTTGCCAAGCCTCGGAATCCGAAGCCGCGTCGCTCAACGGTTCATCGACCGTGTGATGCAGCCAGGCATGCCATTCCGGCGGCACCTTGGAGGCTTCATTGGCGCCTTTGTACATCACCCAGCGGCGCTCCCGGCCTTGCAGCTTCTTGCGATTGCGGAAATAGCGGTTGCCGTACTGGTCTTTGCCGACCTGTTCGCCTTTGAACCACGTATAGATCAAGGTGCCGGTTATCATGGGGCTGCCGATCCTTCCATTGCATCATCAAGGCCCGTCGCAGGCCGCAGGCAATATGGCATTTCGATGCCGTCAACACAAGCAAGCCGTGGTCATGCCGGGCAGACAAAAAAAGGGGGGAAGCGATAGGCTGCTTCCCCCTTCAGTTTGTTTCAGAGAGTCATGGAGCGCGTCAGCCGAAAGAGTCGTGCACGATGTTGTCGTACCAGCTACGGGCAAACGAAACTTCGCGCTTGAGCGCCTTGGCACTGGCGTCCATGGGAGTCAGACCGCCGGAACCTTCGACACCGACGATCTGATTCTTGGCCTCGTCCAACTGATAGACGGCGGCCACGGAGAATCCATAGTCATGTCCGGCAATGGAGTAGCAGGTGTTGACATAAGCCGGGGTCTCCGGGTCCATGCCGTTGAGCAGATGCATCACCGCCGAGGCACAGACCTTAGCCTGCGAATTGGCCGAATAGCCGGATTTGGGCATGGTCGCCGCACTGCTGGCATCGCCGATCACATGAACCTTCGGCACCAGAGTGGACTCGAAGGTCTTTTTGTTAACCGGGCACCAATCGCCTTCAGTGAGGTTGGAAGCAAAGGCGACCTTGCCGGCTTTTTGCGCCGGGATGATATTGATCACGTCGCCCTTGAAGGTATCAATATCCCCTTCCAGGGTCATGTTCTTGGCATCGACGGCCACGATCTTGCCGCCCTCAGCCGCGGGCACCCACTTGATCAGGCTGTTGTCGGTCTTGTAGCCATAGAGACGTGTCCAGGCTTGCTCGAACAACCCTTTCTTGGAGAAGGCGTCCTTGGGGTCCAGAATCAGGACCTTGGACTTGGGCTTGTGCCGTTGCAGATACATGGCGATCTGGCTGGCCCGTTCATACGGCCCGGGCGGGCAGCGGAACGGATTTGGCGGTGCAACGATCAGCACCGTTCCCCCATCACGCATGGCTTCCAGCTGCTTGCGCAGGGTCACCGTCTGCGGGCCGGCTTTCCAGGCATGGGTAATGGTCTCGGCCACCTCGGCATTATAGCCACCGATGGTTTCCCATTTGAAATCAATGCCCGGAGAGACGATGCAGCGATCAAAGGCAAATTTGTCGCCGCCTTTGGTCACCACTTCCTGCTTATCCGCATCAATGGCGGTGACCATGTCATGCACCACGATCACACCATGCGCCTTCAGGCCGTCGTAACCGACTCCCTGCTGCTCAATGGTGCGCTCCCCACTCAAGACTTCATTGGAGAGATAGCAGTTATAGTGGGTGCTCTGCGGATCAATCAAGGTGACCTGAATGGTCGGATCGGCCATCCGCAGATATTTGGCGGCCGTGGCCCCACCGGTGCCGCCACCGACCACCACCACCCGCTTGGACGCCGCGGAGGCATTGCAGCCCACGATGCTGCTGGTGGCAACCGCCGCGCCCGTCAGGCGCAGCATATCTCGACGTGTCAGAGTGCTCATGGCCCCCTCCCTATTTCAAGCTGCCGTAATATTGGGCCAAGGCATCCCCGCCCGCCTCGCCGAACAGCGAATGCATGTGACGGATCGCCAGTTTCATTTTCGTCGGTCCCGGACGTTCATCGCCGAGGAAATCCTCCAACGAATATTTGACATAGGGAATCATCTGACCCGCCAGCAGCGGCCCCTGACCATTGGCCCGGCCCTTGTCCTTGTGGCAGCTCTCGCAGAACAATTCATGCAGTTGCAGCCCCTCACGCGACTTGCTGTCATCGGTGGCCTGCATGCCGGGAGCGAGAGTCTGTTGACTGAAGAAGTCGGCCATGGCCGCGATATCCGCGTCGGAATATCCCTTGGCAATGCGGTCCATGATGGTCGCCGAGCGGGCACCGCTCTTATAGTCCATCATGGATTGGATGAAGTACGTCTTGGTAAATCCGGCGATGTTCGGTGACGCCGGACCGACGCTGGAACCGTTGGTGCCGTGGCACCCTGCGCAGGTGTTGGCCAGCATGGCCCCGCTGGGCCCCTGGGCCATCGCCGGGGCAGTCAGCGCCATGGCACTGCTGATGGCCAGCGAAATGGCAAATGTCCTGGTCATGGCAATTCCTCTCACTTTGTCCCGGTTTCGGCAGGCGCGGAAACCGGCGAATCAGATGTGGTGTCATCCTTGGGCATGAAGTGCGGGGGACTCTGATCGGCGGGCATGGCTTCCCGTTCGAGACGAGCTTCCACCATTTTCATCAGTTCCTGAGCGGCCTTCAGTTCCGGGTCGATACGCAAGGCTTCCTGCAACGCTGCCTGAGCCAAGGGAGTCCGGTTGGAATGCAGATAGGCCATCCCGAGAACGGCAAACAGCTTGCCGTTGGAGGGGTCCAGGCCGATGGCCGATTGAAAATGTCCGATCGCCGTGTCGTAGTCCTGGCGGGAAAGATACAGCCCCCCCAGTTTCAGATGGGCATCCAAGGATGCCGGATCGGCCTTGAGAGCGGCCTTGAAGCTGGCCTCGGCCTGATCGGGCTGGGATTGCTCCCAAAAGGTCTGACCCTCCGCGACGAGCTTTTTGGCATCCTCCGTGGCAGCCATCCCCGTTTGCGCCAGCCCGACGACGGCAAAGCCGACGACAGCCGCCATGGCGAAACGACGAAGCCTGTGGTGAATAAGTCCCATGATTGGGAGTCTCCCTGGTCACAACATTGGAAAGTCCGGTCCTGTTCCCGGCCGACAATCTGCCGACCGGGAACAGGCCAACCGGAGGAGCGGACTACTTCAAGGAACCCTTGCCGTAGCGGGCTTCGTAACCCTTCCGCACCTTATCCAGGGCGTCCTTGCCCATGCCGTTGAAGTACCAGTCGTGCCCTTCGATGGGACGGAAGTACTTGTCGAGCAGCATTTCGGCATCCTTTTCGCCAGCCACTTCCTTCAGTTCAGGAATGAACTTCATGTAGGTGTGTTTGGCGACGTCATAGATACCATGCCACCAGGCATAGTCCGGACCACTCATGGAAGCCCCGTGACGGGCACGACGACCTTCGTGATGCCAGATTTCCCACCAGGTCCATTCGATTTGCTCGTCGAACGGCTCGGGGGTGATCTTGCCCATCTTCTTCAGGTCGCCCATGATCGCGGCGATCGGCTTGGCGAACTTCTCGTTGTAAAGATCGACCAGATCGTCAAGCTGCTTGTAGAAGCCGGTGACGAAGCTGCCGCCATGACAGGAGAAGCAAACCGCCTGCATGTTTTCGCGACGGTCTTTCCAGGTCATGACCTCGGTGACCTTTCCGCCCTTGGCCTTCGGATGATCGGGCTTGTCGCCCACCTTCGGCAGGGACGCGAGATCGGAGGTGCCCACATCGTACTGATGCCCGTTGTCCAAACGGATCAGGTTGATCTTTTTGGAGATCGGAGCCCGCAGGTTCCAGGAAATACGCTCGCCGACGTCGTGGGTCTTTTTCAGGCCCTTGGCGGCAGACATGTGACAGGTGGCGCAGGTCGGCGCGGCGACATAGTCCACACCGGCAACCCACTTGTCGGAACCCAGATTCATCTTATCGACGCTGGCCCGATAGATGATGCCGTGCTTCGACTCGTTGTAGACTTCGATCTGCGGATGATCCGGACCGATGTGGCACTTGCCACAGGTGTCAGGAGTCCGAGCCTGAGCCTTGGAGAAGCCGTGGCGACCATGACAAGCCGTGCAGGAACCGCGCGTCCCATCGGGATTCAACCGACCAATACCCGTGTTGGGCCAGGTCTGCGGGGTCGGATGCCCCTTCATCTTGCCGGTGGTCTGAATTTCGACTTCCCCGCCGTGACACTGACGGCAGCCGACGTTCACCGCAGCCGGTCCACCGACCACTTCACCCAAGAGGTTATCGAGAGACGCCAGGATCTCCCCCGCCGACGCATGATGAGACCGCTGGAACTCGTTGACCTCGGTCTCGTGGCACTGAGAGCAATCCTTCGGCGTCACAAGCTCCGAAATCAGGAAATTCTCGTGCATGAAGGCGTCTTTGTCGTCCGGCTTCGCCGCGTGGCAATCCAGGCAGTTGACGCCCGACTGACCATGCTGGCTGTCGTTCCACTGCTGGACCAAGCCCGGGCTTTCCTTGCGATGGCAATCGACGCAAATCAACCCCTTGGGATTACCCCAATCCTTGCCGATGACACCCGAAGGCCGGGCGGCCTCCGCATCGGTCGTCATGCCGAATCCGAAGACGACGGCCAAGCCGACGCACATCAGTCCGGTCCTAATTAATCTGTTCAACATGAAAACCCCCATCCGGTTGGTGGCATTAAACTTCCATACCAAGACGGAAGGCACTCGCGGATAAGGCAGAATACCCAGGGAAACAGCA
This sequence comes from Magnetospira thiophila, assembly GCF_054657015.1. NCBI lineage: Bacteria > Pseudomonadati > Pseudomonadota > Alphaproteobacteria > Rhodospirillales > Thalassospiraceae > Magnetospira > Magnetospira thiophila. The sequence continues at coordinate 529,914 of NZ_BAAHXF010000002.1, read as the reverse complement.
GCTTTCTTTAGAAAGCAGCGACCTCCGGGACTCCCCGATCGACGTCAACCCCCCGCCCGACTTTGCCCTTCGCCATTCCCTACAAAGACACACCTTGGCGAAAAAACATTCGACCCGCTCATCGCGGATTCTTCTGCTTCAGGCAGTGAGATAGGCTAACTCAGCCGCATCGCCGCTTATTGACATAGATCAAAAATGACCGCCGATTTTTAATTATTAATTGCGAATATTAGACATCGACAATATTCAGTGGCTATACGTTTATATAAGGAGGTCGTCTCGGGACAAACCCTGTCCGCAGCACGTGAACTGTAAAAAAAAAATTCATCTGTCGGATCTGATTCCAAAGAGTCAGAATTCGGCTTCACTTGAGACCAAAGAGCGAATTTTCCGCCTCCGACTCCCGCCCCATCGGGTCCATATCGGAGTCGCCATATATTACCAATACGTAAAGCAAGCCTTTTCTGACCGATAAAACACATGATGTGGTGTGATTGTTCCGCAACAAGCCCCAAAATATGGTTGCAGGCGGAATTCGGCTCCGCTACATTTTGCCCCGTCGAGCGGAGCCGAACACATAATATAGGGGGCGCGCTTCGATCTCGGACCCGCATAATCTGGGTCTGGCGGATCAAAGGATTTTCCCTGGTTTCGGGAGCCTGTGATCCGGGTTGCTTGGGATAACAGATTTCAAAAGCGGGGATGTAATGCGCATTACGCGACACTTCACGACGGTCGACGAGTCTCCTTACGACTCCTTTGAGTTCAGGAAAGCTTCAAGTGAAATTCGGAACCCGGATGGAACAGTTGTGTTTCATGCGGAGGAAATTGAAGTCCCGGCCCAATGGTCACAAGTCGCTTGTGATGTATTGGCGCAGAAATACTTCCGCAAAGCCGGTGTTCCTGTTGCCCTGACCCGAGTCGAGGAAAACGACGTTCCGTCCTGGCTGTGGCGTTCGGTGCCCGACTCCAAGGCGATGGCCAAGTTCCCCGAAAACCAGCGTTTCAGCGGCGAGACCAGTGCCAAGCAGGTGTTCGACCGCATGGCCGGCACCTGGACTTATTGGGGCTGGAAAGGCGGCTATTTCGATTCCGAGGCCGACGCCCGCACCTATTTCGATGAGATGCGCCATATGTTCTGCGCCCAGGTCGGTGCGCCCAACTCGCCGCAGTGGTTCAATACCGGCCTGCATTGGGCCTATGGCATCGACGGTCCGGCGCAGGGTCACTCCTATGTGGACTTCACCACCGGCAAGCTGGTCAAGTCCAAGTCGGCCTACGAGCATCCGCAGCCCCATGCCTGCTTCATTCAGTCGATTGAAGACGATCTGGTGAACGAAGGCGGCATTATGGATTTGTGGGTGCGTGAGGCGCGACTGTTCAAATACGGCTCTGGAACCGGCACCAATTTCTCCCGCCTGCGCGGCGAGAACGAGGCGCTTTCCGGGGGCGGCAAATCCTCCGGCCTGATGAGCTTCCTGAAGATCGGCGACCGGGCGGCCGGGGCCATCAAGTCCGGCGGCACCACCCGCCGCGCCGCCAAGATGGTCATCGTCGACGTGGATCATCCGGATATCGAGCAGTTCATCAGTTGGAAAGTCCGCGAGGAACAGAAAGTCGCCGCCCTTGTGGCCGGTTCCCGGTTGGCCCATGAACATCTGAACCTGATCCTGCAAGCCTGCGCCGCCAACGAAGAGGATATGGCCTGTTGCGAAGGCGACCGTCACAACCCGCGCCGCAACAAGCTGCTCAAGAAGGCCATCCTGGCCGCCCGACGGGTGCAGATTCCCGAAAACTATATCCAGCGCACCATCCAGTTCGCCAAACAGGGGTTCACCGAGATCCACTTCCCGATCATGGATACCGATTGGGATTCCGAGGCTTATGCCACCGTGTCCGGTCAGAACTCCAACAATACGGTGCGCATCACCAACGAATTCCTGCAAAAGGTCATGGAAGACGGGGAATGGGAACTGATCCGTCGCAAAGACGGCGAGGTGGCCCGCACCGTCAAGGCCCGCGACCTGTGGCAGCAAATCGGCGAAGCGGCCTGGGCCTGCGCCGATCCGGGCCTGCAATTCGACACCACCATCAACGACTGGCATACCTGTCCGGAATCGGGGCGCATCAATGCCTCCAACCCCTGCTCCGAGTACATGTTCCTGGACAATACCGCCTGCAATCTGGCGTCGTTGAACCTGATGGCGTTCCGCAGCGAGAGCGGCGATTTCAATACCGCCTCGTTTGAACATGCGGCGCGGTTGTGGACCATCACCCTGGAAATTTCGGTGCTGATGGCTCAGTTCCCGGCCGCCGACATTGCCAAACGGTCCTACGAGTTCCGTACCCTCGGTCTGGGCTACGCCAATATTGGCGGCCTGCTGATGTCCACCGGGCTGTCTTACGACTCGGTGGAAGGTCGCGCCCTGTGCGGGGCGATCAGCGCCCTGATGACCGGCATCGCCTACGCCACCTCGGCGGAAATGGCGGGCGAAATGGGGGCGTTCCCGGGCTATGAGGCCAACCGCACGGCCATGCTGCGGGTCATCCGCAACCATCGCCGGGCGGCTTATGGGGAGCAGAAAGGCTACGAGGATCTGGCGGTAACGCCGGTGCCTCTGGATGCCCGCAACTGCCCCGATCCGCTGCTGGTGGAATCGGCCAAGCGGGCCTGGGACGAGGCGACCCAGTGGGGCGAGCGGCATGGCTTCCGCAATGCCCAGGTTTCGGTCATCGCCCCCACCGGCACCATCGGGCTGGTGATGGATTGCGATACCACCGGTATCGAACCCGACTTCGCCCTGGTGAAATTCAAGAAATTGGCAGGTGGCGGCTACTTCCGCATCATCAACCGTCTGGTGCCGCAGGCCCTGGAGCATCTCAAGTACGAGGCTCACGAGATCGACGACATCATCCGCTACGCAGTCGGTCACGGCACCATCAAGGGCTCGCCGGCCATTGGGCATGCGGCCCTGCGCGAGAAGGGCTTCACCGCCGACGCGCTGGAAGCCCTGGAAGGGTCGCTCAAGGATGCCTTCGACATTCGCTTCGTGTTCAACCGCTATACGCTCGGCGAGCGGTTCTGCACCGAAACCCTGGGGCTCACCACCAAACAATTGAACGACCCGAGCTTCGACATGCTGACCCATCTGGGCTTCAGCAAAAAGCAGATCGAGGCGGCCAACACCTACGTCTGTGGGGCCATGACCCTGGAAGGGGCACCGCATCTGAAGGACGAGCACCTGCCGGTGTTCGACTGCGCCAACGTGTGCGGGCGAGTCGGCAAACGGATGCTCTCGGTGGACAGCCATATTCGCATGATGGCCGCCGCCCAGCCGTTCATCTCCGGGGCCATTTCCAAGACCATCAACATGGCCAACAGCGCCACGGTCGAGGATTGCATGGACGCCTACATGTTGTCCTGGCGTCTGGGTCTGAAGGCCAACGCCCTGTATCGGGACGGCTCCAAGCTGTCGCAGCCGTTGCAGTCCAGCGTGCTGGAAGACGTGGACGACATGGAAGAGGCGGCGGTTCCCCTGACTCAGGTGGAAAAGGTCGAAAAGGTGGTCGAACGGATCGTCGAGCGCAGCATCGCCACCCGTCGCCCCCTGCCCTCGCGGCGCAAGGGCTATACCCAGAAAGCCATCGTCGGCGGCCACAAGGTCTATCTGCGCACCGGCGAATACGAGGACGGCACCATCGGCGAGATTTTCGTCGATATGCACAAGGAAGGCGCGGCCTTCCGCTCGATGATGAACAACTTCGCCATCGCCATTTCCATCGGCCTGCAATATGGGGTGCCGCTGGAGGAATTCGTCGAGGCCTTCACCTTCACCCGCTTCGAACCGTCGGGCATTGTCCAGGGCAACGATGCCATCAAGATGTCCACCTCGCTGCTCGACTACATGTTCCGCGAACTGGCCATTGCCTACCTGGGCCGCGAGGATCTGGCCCATGTGGAAATGGCCGACCTGATGCCCGACACCCTCGGGCGCGGGGACAAGGCCGAGGGCACCCTGCCCGAGGAAGCGGAATCCACCGAGCAGGCCGATACCATGCAGCAGGTGGCGCGACTGGCCAGCACCGGCTATGTGCGCAAGAACTTCTTTGTGGTCAACGGCTCCAAGCAGGACAAGCTGGAACAGGTCGTCGCCGAAGCGGCGCAGGCTGCCGTCGGTCTGGCCTCCGCCGGTGGCGGCCTGGGTCTGGCTGTGGGCGGCGACAGCTACTCCACCACCAGCCTCTCCACCGAAGGCGACTCCGGTATGGACCGGGTGCGCGAGGCCCGCATGAAGGGCTACGAGGGGGATGCCTGCGAGAATTGCGGCAATTTCACCCTGGTGCGCAACGGCACCTGCCTCAAATGCATGACCTGCGGCTCCACCTCGGGCTGCTCCTAACCCTTTCCAAGCAGGGGAGAAAACATCCTCCCCCCTGCATACCTTGAGACGCGGGCCTGCGGGTCCGCGTTTTTTTTGTCGGCGGCCCGCCTTCATTCGGTCATGGGAGTCTGTTAGGAGTCTGTCTCCCGTGACCCAACGGAGTCGGACCATGCGAATTCTTTTTGCCGCCGCCCTGCTCGCCCTGACCTGGGGCACTCCCGGACAAGCCGAGGAAATCGGCTGTGTCAGTACGGTGTTCAAGCTGCTCGGCCCGGACCACAAAATCTGTATCGAGGCCTTCGACGATCCCGAAGTGCCCGGCGTGACCTGCCATATCTCGCGGGCCCAAACCGGCGGCCTGAAGGGCATGGTCGGGCTGGCTGAAGACACCTCCGATGCCGCCATTGCCTGCCGTCAGGTGGGGCCGATCACCCTGCCCGAGAATCTGAAGGACGGCGACTCGGTGTTCCATGAACGGCGCTCCTTCCTGTTCAAGAAGCTGCAAGTGGTGCGGTTCCTGGATCGCAAACGCAATGTGTTGATTTACCTTGTCTATTCGGACAAAATCATTGAAGGTTCACCGAAAAACAGCATCAGCACCGTGCCCATTCTTCCGGCCCGCCTTTTTTCCCAGGATTGAGGAGTCCCGCCATGACCGCCACCGTCGCTCAACGACTCCAGGATCTGGGATTGGAGATCCCCGAAGCCGTCGCCCCGGTGGCCAATTATGTGCCTTTCGTGGTCACCGGCAATCTGGTGGTGGTGTCGGGTCAGGTGCCAATCCAGAGCGGCCAGGTGGCCTTCAAAGGCAAATTGGGGGCCGGTGTCTCACTGGAAGACGGCATCGCGGCGGCGCGGCTCTGCGCCATCAACATCATTGCCCAGGTCAAGACGGCCTGTAACGGGGACCTGGAACGGGTCAAGCGGGTGGTGCGGCTGGGCGGATTCGTTGCCTGCACGGCCGACTTTGCCGATCACCCCAAGGTCATCAACGGGGCCTCGGACCTTATGGTCGCGGTATTCGGAGACGCCGGACGCCATGCCCGCGCCGCCGTCGGCTGCCCGTCCCTGCCCCTCGACGTGCCGGTGGAGGTGGATGCCCTGGTGGAGATTGCATAGGCCGTCTTGCATCAAGCGGTTTGCATACTCATCTTTCCCTTATGCCCGACGGAAACGACGCTCTCCCGCTGAAGGTTCATGGCCGCATCGGTGATATTCCGGCGGCCCAGTGGGATGCCTGTGCCGGGGACGACAATCCTTTCGTATCACACGCTTTCCTGAGCGCCCTGGAAGACAGCGGCTCGGTGCGTCCGCAAACCGGTTGGGCCCCCTGTCATCTGACCGTCGAGGACGAAACGGGGCAGGTTCAGGCCTGTGCGCCGCTGTACCTCAAGGGTCATTCCTACGGCGAGTATGTGTTCGACTGGTCGTGGGCCGATGCCTACCGCCGGGCGGGACAGGATTATTACCCGAAGCTGCTCTGTGCGGTGCCCTTCACCCCCGCCACCGGACCGCGCCTGATGCGGCGACCGGGCGCGCCGGAGAGTCTGTCGGCGCTGTTGGCCGCCGGGATGATTCGACTGGCCGAGCAACAGGGATGTTCTTCCATCCACGCCAATTTTCTCTCCGAATCCCAGCAGTCAAGCCTGCAATCGCAGGGATTCATGCCGCGCCTGGACATCCAGTACCACTGGGACAACCCAGGCTATGCCGATTTCGACGACTTTCTGGAGACCCTGTCGTCACGCAAGCGTAAGGCGATCCGCAAGGAGCGCCGACAGGTCGCCGAAACCGATATCGACATTCGCCTTCTCAGCGGCAACGCCCTCGAAGAGGCCCATTGGGACGCCTTTTATCAATTCTACCTGTCCACCTCGGACAAAAAATGGGGCTCTGCCTATCTCAACCGGACATTCTTTTCCCTGCTCGGCGAACGGATGGCCGACCGGGTGGTGCTGGTGATGGGATTCCGCAACGGGCAACCGGTGGCCGGGGCGCTCAATCTGCGTGGTCGGGACACTTTGTTTGGTCGCAACTGGGGATGTTTGGACGACGTCAAGTTCCTGCACTTTGAAATGTGCTACTATCAGGCCATTGACTACGCCATCTCCCAGGGTTTGCGCCGGGTTGAAGCCGGAGCACAGGGCCAACATAAGATTCAACGGGGCTACCGCCCCAACCTGACCCACTCGGCCCACTGGATCGCCGATCCGCGTTTTGCGCAGGCCATTGGCCACTATCTGGAGGCCGAACGGCAAGCCCTCCAGGAGCAGATGGTAGAACTGGCCGAGGGCACTCCCTATCGCAAGGACTGACTTGACATTCAAGGCCCGTCGGTCCTTGCTAGCTTTGGGTTTTGCAACAGGGAAATGGGAGAAAAACAATGATCGGACGACTGAATCATGTGGCCATCGCCGTGCCGGATTTGGAAGCGGCGACGGCAACCTATCGGGATGTGCTCGGCGGCAAGGTCTCGGCCCCGCACGACGTGCCTGAACATGGCGTCACCGTGGTGTTCGTGGAATTGCCCAACACCAAGATAGAGTTGCTGCACCCCATGGGGCCGGATTCTCCCATTGCCAATTTCCTGGAAAAGAACACTTCCGGCGGCATTCATCATGTGTGCTACGAGGTGACCGACATCCTGGCCGCGCGGGATCATCTGAAGTCTAAGGGGGCGCGGGTTCTGGGCAACGGCGACCCCAAAATCGGGGCACATGGCAATCCTGTGCTGTTCCTGCATCCCAAGGACTTCAACGGCACCCTGGTGGAGCTGGAACAGGCGTGAGCTGGTACTGCGATGCGGCCCCGGGGCATCCGGTGCACCAGGGCTACCACGATGAAGAATACGGCTTTCCCAAGACCGATGAGCGGGCGCTGTTCGAGCTTCTGTGCCTGGAGATCTTTCAGGCTGGATTGAACTGGGAACTGGTGCTGAAGAAACGCGAGGGTATGCGCGCCGCCTTCGAAGGATTCGAGGTGGATCGTGTGGCGTCCTATGGCGCAGCAGACCGGCAACGGCTGCTCGCCGATCCACGGATTATCCGCAATGGATTGAAAGTGGATGCCCTCATTCACAATGCCCGGGTGATCCAGAATATGCGCGCCAGCCATGACGGGTTTGCCGCGTGGCTGGCGGCTCATCATCCTTTATGCAAGCGAGATTGGGTCAAATTGTTCAAGCAGATTTTTAAGTTCACCGGGGGCGAAATCACCAACGAATTTCTGATGTGTATCGGCTATCTGCCGGGGGCGCACCGGGAGAGCTGCCCGATTTTCGCCCTCACCCGCGCCGCCGGGGCTGCCTGGATGAACGTCGACCCCAGCGTCTATGTTCAGAGTGAGAAGTGATTCTGACAGAACCGCTCCACTTCGTCTTCACTCCATCCCTTACCCAGTAGGTCGTTGCGCACCGAAGTGACATCCACGTTGGTGTAGGTATGACAGCCATCGGGGCCGTGGGTATGTTCGTCAACAATGGCGAACCCCATGGTCCCATCGGATTTGCGGGTGACCTCATAGGCCAGCACCTGATCAATCCGGTTGTCCGGTAGAAACGTCAGAATGCGCGGACGCTGATCCGGCACCTGAGCCGGCGGTAGATACTGGGAGGCGGCGACGATCAATTCGTCCCCCACCTGGCACAAGCGCGCTGCCGCCCCGTTGAGGACACAGCAGCGGGACCCCGGCTCGCCCAAAATCACATAGGTGCTCAGGCGCGCCCCGTTGTTCTTGTTCCAGATGTCGACGAATTCCAACGGCATGACCCCGGCGCGGGCACAATGTTCAGGGTCGAGGGTGATCGAACCATGATAGTTGAGATCCGCATTGGTGACGCGAATACCATGCAGCTTGGCTTTGATGACCTTCAACATGAAACGGGGCCTTGATGAATGAAGAGAGGCCCGATTGTACTGATTGTGCGACGCAACGCAAATCCATACTTTCTTCGTGTGGTCACTGTCGTCTAAAGTTCAGCCGGGATGTTCAGCCCCGAAATCGAAAGCCGTCCTGCCGCCCCGGTGCAGGAATTTGCCATGGGAGAGATCGAAGATGACAAAAACATCGCGTTATTTGAACCTGCTGTCGGGGGCCGCTGTGGCCCTGATGGCTGGCACCGCACATGCGGACTCGCTGAAGATCGGGGCCTTGATGCCGATGACCGGCGACCTTCAGGCTTATGGCCCTCCCGATTACAATGGTGCCTTGTTAGCGGTTGACGAGATCAACAAGCAAGGTGGCGTCCTGGGCAGTCCTGTAGAAATCATGGTCGGCGACACCCAGACCACGCCGCAGGCGGCCGTCGATACGGCCACCAAGTTGGTCAACCTCGAACATGTGAACGCCATCGTCGGCGCTTTGTCCTCCGGCTCGACCATCCCGGTGGCCCAATCGGTGGCGGCCCCGCAGGGCGTCTTGATGATTTCCCCCGCCTCCACCTCGCCGGAAATCACCGGTCTGGCCGATAATGACTTCCTGTTCCGCACCGTGCCGACCGATGCCATTCAGGGCGTCGCCCTGGCCCAACTGACCCTCGAAAAGGGCATCAAAAGCGTTGGGATGCTTTATCTCAACAATGATTATGGCAAGGGCCTGGCCGATGCCTTCACGGAGGCTTACGGCAAGATCGGTGGCACAGTCACCGCCGTTTCAGGCTATGAGCCGAAACAGCCCTCTTATCGCGGGGAACTGCAAAAGGCGGCCAAGGGGGCCCCGGAAGCGCTGATGCTGGTCGGCTATCCGGAGAATGGCACGACCATCATCCGTCAGGCCCTCGAAGGGGCGATGTTCAACAAGTTCGTCTTCACCGATGGCCTGAAAGCTCCTGAAATCATTGACAACATTGGGGCTGAATACCTGAATGGGTCGTTCGGCACAGCCCCGGAATCCCTCGGCGAGGCGGGCGAGATTGTTCGCGAGGCCTACAAGGCCAAATTCGGCGAACTGCCGCCCAAACCCTATATCGATTCCTCCTATGACGCGGTGATGCTCATCGCCCTGGCCGCCGAAAAGGCCGGGAGCACGGACTCCAAGGCCATCCGCGATGCCCTGCGTTTCGTCGCCAACCCGCCGGGCGCGCCGATCCTGCCCGGTGAATTCGCCAAAGCCGTGGCCCTGCTCAAGAACGGCGAGGACATCGACTATGTGGGGGCCTCTGGTCCGGTCAACTTCGATGCCAACGGCGATGTGGCCGGCACCTACGCCCACTGGGAAATCCAGGATGGCAAGATCGTCACCGTCAAGGTGTTCGAACCCAAGTAGGCTCAAGACGGAGGCCCGGGGCACAGGCTCCGGGCCTCTATTCCCCCGCCTCGCGGCCGAGCTTCGGTTTTTCCTCCGGCAACAGGCCTTCCGGGCGGAACAGCAGGATGACCTGCAAAACCACGCCGATCAGCAACACCCGCAAGGCCCCGGCCTGGGTCACATATTCCACCGGTAACTGCGAGGTGAGGATCTCCGAGGCTGACCACAGGCCCCAGATCACCACTGCCCCCAACACAGCCCCCCGGTTGTTGCCACTGCCCCCGGCGATCAGCATCACCCAGACCAGAAAGGTCCCATAAAGGGGATCGAAGGCCTCGGGGCTGATGAAGCCGAAGAAATGGGCGTAGAGCGCCCCACCGACGCCCATGATTGCCGATCCGACGACGAAGGTTTCCAGCCGGAATCGGGCCACATCCTTCCCCGCCGCCAGGGTGGCATTCTCATTCTCGCGGATGGCCCGCAGCACCCGCCCCCAGGGGGAGCGCCGCGCCCGCTCGATCAAGCCATAGACGACGACCACAAAGACCAGTACCAGCGCCAGAAAGGCCCATTCCCCCTCAACCGGACGCGGAATGCCGGGAATGCCACGCACCCCGTTGCTCAACCAGTCCTCGTTCTTCAGGCCATGGCGAATGATCTCGGCGATGCCGATGGTGGCGATGGCAAGGTAATCGGTGCGCAGGCGAGCCGTCACCAGCCCGATCAACAGCGCCACGATCCCCGACACCCCCATGGCCGCCACGACCCCGACCAGAAACGGCAGATCAAAGCCGCCCAGATGGGATTCCGTGGGCAGGGTGGTGACAATGGCCCCCGTATAGGCCCCAACGGCGAAAAATCCGGCGATGCCGATGTTGAACTGGCCGGTAAACCCCCATTGCAGGTTCAAGGCCAGGGCCAGGATGGCGTAAATCCCGGCCATACTCAGGAAAAACACGAAATAACTGAACAAACCTTCCATCAGGCGCGCCTCCCGAACAGACCCTGAGGCCGCACGATCAACATCACCACCATGATGGCGAAAGCCACCGCAGGTTTGTAGGTGGGGTTTAGAAACAGGGTCGAAACTTCCATGGCAATGCCGATCACCATGCCCCCGGCGATGGCCCCATAGGGTTTACCGATGCCGCCGAGGATCGCCGCGGCAAAAATCGGCAGCAACACCCCCCAGCCCATCACCGGATGCAGGCGGGTGTCCAGACCCAGAAACACCCCCGCCGCCGCCGCCATGGCCCCGCCCATGATCCAGGTCCAGACGATCACCCGTTCGGCCGGAATCCCGCTGATAAGTGCCAAATCCATGTTGTCGCTCATGGCCCGCATGGCCTTGCCCATCTTGCTGCGGCTGAGGAACAGGTGCATTCCGACAACCAGCCCCACCGCGCCCAACACGATCCACAGATGATCGGGCTTGAGGATCACATCGCCGACCCGGTAGGGCATCTGGATACCCGTCCGATAGACCAGAATATCCGGCCCCCAGATCAACTGAATCAGGCTGCGCAGGATCAAGGCCACACCGAACGAGGAAATCAGCAGAATCACCGGCGCGGTGCGGCGTAACCGGCGGTACAGCAATTGGTCCAGGGCCACCGCCAACAGCGCCGTTGCCGCCATGGCCAGCGGCAGAGCCAACCACACAGACAACCCCAGACCAACAAACAGCAGCCCCAGATAGGCCCCCGAGGTCATCAGGTCGCCATGGGCGAAGTTGGCGAACTTGAGAATGCCGAAGATCATCGACACGCCGATGGCCCCCAGGGTCAGGATGCTGCCCAGGACAATCCCGTAGACCAGCAATTGCAGGAGTTCCATCAACATCCCTCAGCTCCCTAAGAACATCTCGGCCACCTCGCGGTTGGCCAACAGGTTGGGGCCGGTATCTTCGAAACGCTTTTTGCCCAATGACAGCACGAAACCGCGATGGGCAATGGCGAGGGCCTGGCGGGCGTTCTGTTCAACCATCAAAATGGTGATTCCCAGCTTGTTGACGGCCAGAATCTGCTCGAACGTATGGTCGATAAATTTGGGCGACAGCCCGGCCGTCGGTTCGTCAAGCATCAGCAGACGGGGTTCCATCATCAAGGCCCGTCCCATGGCCACCATCTGTCGCTCACCGCCGGACATCAACCCGGCTTCCTGGTCTTGCCGCTCGGCCAGACGCGGAAAAAGATCGAATACCTTTTGCATCTGGGGTCGGAAGTCGTCGGTGCGCGGGAAGGCCCCCATTTCCAGATTCTCGCGCACGGTCAGGCTGGGAAACACGTTGTATTCCTGCGGTACATAGGACACGCCGCGCTGGACCATCTTCTGCGGCGGCTGGTTGGCGATATCCACGCCCTCCAACAAAATGCGGCCCTCACGCAGCTTGACCAAGCCAAAAATCGCCTTCATCAGGGTCGATTTCCCGGCCCCATTGGCCCCAACGATAACGGCGATTTCCCCCTGCTCCACCGCGATATCAGTGCCATTGAGAATATCAAGGCCGCCGTACCCCCCATAGATGCCCAGGGTCTCCAGAAAGCTCATCCCCGGGCCTCCGCGTCCGAGCCACCGCCCAGATAGGCTTCCAGCACCCTCGGGTCATGGCGCACAAGCTCCATAGGTCCTTCCATCAGCACCGACCCATGGGCCATCACCACCACCGGATCGCACAGCCGGGCAATGACATCCATGTCATGCTCGATAATGCAGAAGGTATAGCCGCGCTCCGTGTTGAGCCTTTGGATGAACTCGCAGAGCTTGCCCAACAAGGTGCGGTTGACCCCGGCCCCCGGCTCGTCCAGCAGCACCACCCGCGGGTTGGTCATCATGGTACGGCCCAATTCAAGCAGCTTTTTCTGCCCCCCAGACAGGTTCCCGGCAAGCTCATGTGCCACATGAGAAAGCTGCAAGAACTCAACGACATCTTCAGCTTTTTCTCGGACCTTGCGCTCTTCATCATGGACCTTTCCGGGACGAAACCACGCCGAAAGCAAGTTTTCCCCCGACTGTCCTTCAGGCACCACCATCAAATTTTCCAGCAGACTCATGCGCGGATATTCCTGCGGGATCTGGAAGGTCCGCACCAACCCTTTGTGGAACAACCGGTGCGGCGACAGGCCAGTGACATCCTCCCCATCAAGCAGGATACGGCCCCGGTCGGGCCGGGTGAAACCGGCAATGATATTGAACAGGGTCGTTTTGCCCGCCCCATTGGGGCCGATCAGGCCGGTAATCCGTCCCTTGGCGATGCGAAACGAACACTCATTAACCGCCTGGATACCGGCAAAACGTTTGGAAATATTCTCAATGGCAATCAAATTTCGGGTCCTCAAGTCTGACCCCGAACTTTAGCCTCTGACACTTTAGAATCAAAGGGGTTTGCCACGAGCCTCCTGTTTCTTGCGCAGCACCATCATCAGCTTGCGCCGTGCCACTTCGATCAACTCTTCCTTGGATCGCTTGGGGTCGCCCACAATGCAAACCTCTACGTTGGTCAGCGGATCAATGGCACTGACCTTGACGTAGCGCCCCACATGATAAAATTCGATCAGAATCTCGGGAAATCGACGCCCGCCGCCAGACATCAGAAGCGCCAAACCGGATAGAGGGGAGCCTGCCCGTCATCGCGCGACGATCCAGCCTGTTTGTGCAGGACCCGCCAGACCGCATTGGGATCGGGCACCACCTTGGACGGACGGACCGCCCGCCCGTCCTGATCCGCATAGCTGACGATGATATGATCGCGCGGGGTGCCGAAGAACCGCCCTTGGACACAGAACCGATCCAGATACTCGCGGCGCAGAAAATCCGCCCAGGGTGCGGTCAGCGCCGCGTCGATCCCCTCCGAGGTCTCGTAGCGCAAGGCCCGGCTGTTGCACAGGGAGCGCATCTGCAACACCCGGGAGACGCCAAAATTCCAGTGCTGGTCACAGGTCGGCGTGCCCCGCTTCATGATGTAATGGCCGGCCAGGACCATATCCACCTGATCCTTGTGGTCATACAGGAAGTCGAGGGTATCCTTCAGCTCCGCCTCGGTTTCGGTGGGAAAGCCGACGATCATGAACAGGTGATTGCGGATTCCGGCGGCACTCGCAAATTTTAATGTATCAGATGAGCTTTGTACTGTATTTCCCTTGTCCATAAGAGAAAGAACGCGGTCGTTTCCCGACTCAAGCCCCCAATAGATGCTCCGACATCCGGCCTCGTACATGAGCTCGAGAATGTCCGGCGTGAAGTCGGGAGTCGGCTTGGCCAAGGCGTAAAAGCGCAGGTCCAGCCCCCGGGCCAGGATTTCCTCGCAGATCTTCTTGAAGCGTCGGGCCGAGATCATCTCGTCAACGAAACTGAACAGACGCCCGCCGGTGGCCTGCATCTGATATTGCAGTTCATCGACCACCCGGGGAATGCTCTGGGTCTTGTAGGTCCCGGCGTAACTGGCAAAATGGTCGCAGAAGGTGCAGCGCCGCCAATAGCAGCCACGCGAACTGATCACCGGAATGACCGGCTCCGGATTGAAATAGCGATCGGCTCCGATGTCGGAATAATCCGCATAGGGCAGTTCGTCGTGCTTGATGTTAAGCTGGTTCTCGCGCACTTCGAAGCGCCCGGTCGCTCCATCCTGATAGGCCAGACCGTCGATCTCGGCCATATTGCCCTTGCCCCGCAAGGCATCGAGCAGTCGCGGCAACGGCCCCTCTCCCTCGTTGAGCACCAGATAATCCACATAGTCCTGGGCCAGAAATCCGGGCAGGTCCGCCTTGTTGAAAAAGCCGCCGCCGAAGATCAGCGTGATTTCCGGACGCAGCCGTTTGAGCGCCCGGGCCAGCAGGGCAGTCGCTGGATATTGCTCGGTGAACATCACCGACAGACCAACCACCGACGGACGATGCGCGAGAATGCGGGCCGCCATCCAATCAATGAACCAGGGAGTCGCGCCGTTGGTCGCCAGCACCTGCCGACACCGCGCCCCATAGGCTTCCTGAACCACCGCCCGATAGCGAGTGAAGACCTCGGCCAGCCGTTCGTGCGACGCCGGATCATGAAACGCCGCGCCGCCCACCCGAAAGACCGTGGCGGCTTGCAGGAAATCCGCCGAGTCTTTGAATCCCAGCGCCGTACCCTCCTCGACCGCCAGCCCGTCGAGGATCAAATCGTACCAATCCAGATTCAAGTCCATGCAGGTCACATGGAAATCCGTGCACTTTTCCACCTGCGCCTTGAGAAAACCCAAGCCCAGAGGCAAATTGGGAAAGGTAAACGGGCAACTGACCAGAATCATTTGATGGGAGTCCAGGTCCGAGGCGGCCGGAACCTTGCTCTCCAGGGCACCCGCCCCCGCTCGGGGCAGAAAATCCACATGCGCCCCCAGGAAGCGCGGGTCCGCCTCTCCCATTTGCCGATACAGACGCCGCGCTTCGGCGAACCGTCCCAGGGCCTGCAAGGTATTGACCCGGGCAAATCCGGCCTCGGCCGGGGCATGACCGCAGGCCCGCGCCTTGTCATAAGCCGCCAGAGCCCCTGCGCCGTCGCGCCGGTCATGGCGTATGTGGCCGATCATCATCCAGGCCTCGCCGGTCGCCGCGACTTTCAGGCTGGCCTCCAGGGCCTCCAGGGCCGCCGTATCCTGTCCCGCATGGCGATAAACCCGCGCCGCCAGCAGATACGCGCGCACTTTGCCGGGATTGTCCTGGCGCGCCTGTTCGGCCACCGCGATGGCCTCCGTCAGCCGACCTTCGTCCAGCAGCACCATCACCAGGGCCGTCGCCCCGTCAAGGTCCGTCGGCTCCAACCGCATGGCCCGCCGGGCCAGCTCTTCCGCCTCTTCCGGACGGCCCTGACGGTTGAGGTCCTGGGCCAGCCGGGAAAGCAGCGTCGGGGCCTCAGGGATCACCTCCAGAGCCTGCCGCAACGCCTTTTCCGCCAGAATGTAATCGGTTTCCTTTTCCATCAGTTGGGCGATGGCCAACAGACAGCGCACCTGGTCCCGCGCGTCGCCGGGCTTTTCATCCAAACCGGGTTGTCCGGCGCGCAGCAAGTCCCAGGCCATCCGTATCGAGGCGCTGGCATCCCCAGTCCGCCACAGGGCGGCCAACTGCTCGACACTGCTTCCAGCCTTCTTGGAAGCGGCCTGTGCCTTGCGCTCCGCCCGTCGCCGTTCCGCCCTGTTCACGATTCGAGACTCCTCACATGTCCATCATGCCAAGCTAGCACTGACAAGGCTTCGGGAAAACCATCCCGCAGGTCATTTTCCGTATTCAATTTGGGCAATCCTTGACTTTCACTCTACAGATTGGGATTTTGATCCACCATCACAAGAAACGACGGCCAGGGGAGGTCTACAAGGCATGTCCAGAAACTCCAAGAATCCGGAAACCATTGTTCTGCACGGCGGTTACCGCAACGATCCAGAAACCGGTGCAGTGGCCGTGCCGATATATCAGACGACCTCATATCAATTCCGAAGTGCGGAACATGCGGCCAATCTGTTTGCCCTCAAGGAATTGGGCAACATTTACACCCGCATCATGAATCCGACCAACGATGCCCTGGAAATGCGCCTGGCCGCCCTCGAAGGCGGCGTCGCCGGAGTGGCCACCGCGTCGGGCCAGTCGGCGGCCACCTTCTGCATCCTCAATCTGTGCGAATCCGGCGATAATTTCGTCAGCTCCACCGACCTTTACGGGGGCACCTGGAACCTGTTCGCCAATACCCTGACCGCCATGGGCATTGAGTGCCGCTTCGTCGATCCCTCGGACCCGGAGAATTTCCGCCGCGCCGTCGACAGCCGCACCCGCTGTTTTTTCGCCGAGACCCTGCCGAATCCGAAATTGCAGGTGTTCCCCATCCGCGAAGTGGCGGACATCGGCAAGCAGTTGGGCATCCCGCTGATCGTCGACAATACGGCGGCCCCGATCATCTGCCGCCCGCTGGACCATGGGGCAGCGGTGGTGATGTATTCCACCACCAAATATATCGGCGGCCACGGCACCTCCATCGGCGGCATGATCATCGACGGCGGCACCTTCGATTGGGAAGCCAGCGGTGACCGGCTACCGACCCTCAATCATCCCGACCCCAGCTACCACGGCGCCGTCTGGACCGAAGCCGTGAAGCCCCTCGGCCCCATCGCTTTTGCCATCCGTGCCCGGGTGGTTCTGCTGCGCGATCTGGGATCGGCCATGAGCCCGTTCAATGCCTTCCAGTTCATTCAAGGGCTGGAGACCCTGCCCCTGCGCATGCGCGCCCACTGCGCCAACACCCAGGCCGTGGCGGATTTCCTCAAAGATCATCCGAAGGTCGCCAAGGTCATCCACCCCAGCCAGCAAGAGGGCGAAATGCGTCGTCGGGCCGATACCTACATGCAAGGGGGTTATGGCGGATTGCTCGGCTTCGAACTAAAGGGCGGCCTTGAGGCGGGCAGCAAGTTCATCGATTCCCTGGAGATGTTCTATCATGTGGCCAATATCGGCGATGCGCGCAGCCTCGCGATCCATCCGGCCAGCACCACCCATTCCCAGTTGACCGATGACGAAAAGACCGCCGCCGGGGTCTCGCAGGGCTATGTGCGGCTGTCCGTCGGCATCGAGCATATCGACGACATCATCGCCGATTTGACACAGGCACTGGATCAGGTTTGATCCGAGGGGTCAGTAGCGCCATGCGCGACTGGCCGTCGGTGCCGACCCAGCGGTCCCGCCCCTGGGATTTGGCCGCATAGAGATTCTCGTCGGCCAGTTCGATGAGGCAGGAACTGTCCAGTCCCTCCAGAGGCACGCAGGTCGCCACGCCGAGGCTGAGGGAGACCGTCTTGCCGACCACAGTGGAGACATGCGGCAGGGCGCGCCTGCGCAAGGCCGTGGCAATGCGCTGCGCCACCTCCAGGGCACCGTCCAGAACCGTATGCGGCATGACGACGATGAATTCCTCGCCACCGTAGCGGGCCACGAAATCGGTGCCCCGTGGCACCGCATCACGGATCACCTCGGCGACGGCACGCAGGCAGTCATCACCGGCCTGATGACCATAAGTGTCGTTGTAATTTTTGAAGCAATCAATATCCATCAAAATCACGCCGATCGACTCCTGAGTGCGCTTTGCACGCTGCCATTCGGCCTCCAGGAAAGCATTGAGCGCCCGGCGGTTGGGCAGTCGGGTCAACTCATCGGTCTTGGACAGGCGGTTGAGGGCCATGTTCTGCTGCCGGACCAGATCAATCAGATGATTGAAATCGCGGGCCAACTCGTTGAACTCCCGGACCCCCCGGGTGGGCACCGGATCGTCGTGCAACGTCTCCTCGTGGCGGCGGATTTCCCGGCGTAGATTCTCCAGCGGACCGATCAGAAAGCGGTTCAATAGCAACAGCACCAGGGCCAATACGGACAGGTTGACCAATGTGCCCAAAATCAGAGTGTTGACCTGAAAGTTACGGATATCCGCCAGATAGGCGGCATTGTCCACATAGACGGTGACATCATAGGCTGGTTGCCCCCCCTCGGACATCAGCCGATAGCGCGACTTGAGGACTCCTTCCTCCCCCAGCAAGGAGGGGCCGCTGTCATGGACCGTCTCACCGCTCACCACGTTAACGATGCGCACCGGCTGTCGGATAATCTCCTCCAACCGGGGCAGGTTATGGGAAGGATTGGCGACGATCTCCAAATATCCCTCCGGGGTCAGGCCGCCCACCGGCAGGATCACCGAATAAAAGGGGCCGCCAGCGGAAACCCAAACGCCCCCGTAGGCGCGCAGTTTCGCCACCCCCTGCCGCTTGGCCGCGCCTTCCAAGACGGCATTGCTGGTCGCCTCCAAGGGCATAGGATCGACAGTCATCGGCCCCTCGGTGCGGCCCTGGGCCAGCAGACTCCAGTCCGGTCGATAGGTGCGCAGCCCCTCCAGGGCAATGGTCGTGGCATTGACGTAACCGCTACGGAAGGGATCGCTCAAAGCGGACTCAAGCGGCTCCGGGTTTCCGGCCAGTGCCGCTTCGAAGCCCTTGATGAATTCCGGGCGGGAAATCAGCGTGTTGCCAAAGATCAATATGGCCTTGTGCAGATCGTGAAGCGCCGCATCTGTGGAAACGTTGGCAATTTCCCGCAAAAACGATTCCGCGTTACTGAGCGTCGACTCCTGATAATTGCGTTGCAGAACGTAGGTGAAGGCGAACGTCGCGACAAACAGCCCCATCAGGCAGAGCACGATCAGGGTCCGGGTGGAAAGGGATTCGATTCTCATGGTTCGGCGTAGGACACGGGGAATTCCTGCCCCGCCCATTCGGTCCATCCTCCACGGAACCAGTAGATTCTGTGATACCCCCAGGACAGCGCCAGAGAACTGGCCTGGCTGCTCCGCAGACAACGTGGCCCATTGCAATAAAACAAGATCGGGGTCGTCGGATCGGGAGCCACGGCAGCCAGGGACTCCCGGGTCATGTCCGAATCAAGCAGACTGACGGCTCCGGGGATATGTCCTTTCACAAACTCCTCGCGACGCCGGGAGTCGACGATCACCAAACCGGGCATGGACTGGATCAGCAGGACAGCCTGTTCCGCCGAGACCGTCTCGGCCCCTGGCACCTGCTCCGGGGCCACCGGCTTGTCGGCCAGGACCACACAAGGAAAAAGCAAAAAGAAAAACCAAACGGCGAGACTTCGCCGCAAAACACACCTCATATTCTCCCCTCCTCTCTTTTTATATTATAAAAATATAAAGTGGGATTCTCATTGGTGTCCCAGAGGATTATTTATTTTTTTAGAAGAACATTATAAGCCATACAAAACAAGGCTTTCAACATACATTTGAAAAACAGATACACTATAATTTACACTTTATATGAGGGCATCTTGACATGTTCCTTTAACAGGGGAATTTCGTCCTTCCAAATCCTCGCCTCCACGCTATGCTTCGGCCCACACTATCGAGAGGAGACACAACATGACCGGCAACGCGAGCCTGGGCCTGGGGAGCTATCCCTGGACCCGCCTGCGGCGCAACCGCAAGCAGGACTGGAGCCGTCGCATGGTCCGCGAGACCACGCTGACCCCCGACGACCTGATCTGGCCGGTGTTCGTCATCGAGGGCGACAATGCGCGCCAGCCGGTGGCCTCCATGCCCGGGGTCGATCGGCTGTCGATCAATCTACTAGTAGAGGAAGTCGGGAGGGCGGCGGATTTGGGGATTCCGGCCGTCGCCTTGTTCCCCTATACAGACCCCGACCTGAAAACCCCCGATGCCCAGGAAGCCTACAACCCGGAGAATCTGGTCTGTCGCGCCGTACGGGCGCTGAAGGCGGCACATCCGCACATGGGCGTCATCTGCGATGTGGCCTTGGACCCCTACAATTCCAACGGTCACGACGGACTGGTTCAAGACGGCATCATCCTCAATGACGAGACCAACGAGGCGCTGTGCCTACAAGCGGTGGCGCAGGCCGAGGCAGGCTGCGACATCAACGCCCCCTCGGACATGATGGACGGGCGCATCGGTGAAATCCGTCAGGCCCTCGACACCGCCGGACATCAGCAGGTGCAGATCCTCTCCTACGCCGCCAAGTACGCCTCCGCCTTTTACGGCCCCTTCCGCGACGCGGTGGGTTCCGGCGGGGCCCTCAAGGGCGACAAGAAGACCTACCAGATGGACCCGGCCAATACCGACGAGGCGCTGCGTGAAGTCGCCCTGGACATCGCCGAAGGGGCCGACATGCTGATGGTCAAGCCGGGTCTGCCCTATTTGGACATTATCCGCCGCATCAAGGAGACCTTCGGCATGCCGACCTTCGCCTACAACGTGTCCGGCGAATATGCCATGCTCAAGGCCGCCGCCGCTAACGGCTGGCTCGATCACGACGCGGCGCTGATGGAAACCCTGATTTCCTTCAAGCGCGCCGGTGCTGACGGGATCTTCACCTACGCGGCCCGGGAGGCGGCTCGGTTGTTGCGGGGATAAGCCCGACGCTCTCTCGGTTCTCACGCCAAAAAAAGCCCCGCGACACATCCGCCGCGGGGCTTTTCCGTTATGGGGCAGAGGCCACCCTACTTCTTGGTCGGCAGCGTCTGCAATTTCGCCAGCACGTCCTTGACGATGGTCGGCGGCATGGAAGCCTGCCAGGCGGGCATGTAATCGCCAGGATGACCATGGAACATGCGATGCAGCACCTTCCAGGGGTTCTCGCCAGCAACCCGGCCCAGTGGCGGCATGGTGCGAATGGCGCGTCCATCCTCCCCGTGGCAGGTGGCGCACAGAGTCAGGAAGTATTCCGGACTGGTGTCCTTATCGCCCTTGGCCCTTTTGGTCGCCGGATCAATGTACTCGTTCACCTCAACCTGACCCTGGCTGATGAAGTTGGCCAGATCCATCATATCTTTGTATTTGAGGTAGCGATCCATACCATGAGTCTGGTCCTCAAGGATCTTGACGATGGTCAGCGGATGCGCCCCGGCCATGTTACGGATGCCGCGGAAACCCGCCGTGCCCTTGTAGTCCCAGCCGTGACACTCGATGCAACGCCAGGAGTTGCTGCCCACGTCCACCTTCTTGTCCTTGGGATAGAGCGGATGGGGGTCCTCCGGATAGCGCCGGTCCACCGAGGCGGCCCAGTCGTCATACAGCTTGCCGCCCCGGGAAATGGAGGCCAGGCGGTCCCTGGAGGGCAGGGTCTGAGAATAGGCCAGCACCCCCAGAATGGTCTGGATATTGAAGGCCCGCAGGGCCGGCATGTCATCACCCGGGTGACCATTCAGCATTTTGTGCAAAGCCTGCCAGGGATCGGCCCGGGACACATCGCCAATGGGCGGAATGGTTTCCATCATCCGGCCGTCCGCCCCGTGGCAATTGACGCAAATGGTCGAGAAATAAACTGACGTCATTTGAGGTTCGGCTTTGGCGCGACGGCTCACCGGGTCGATCACCGAATCCACATCGGTCTGCCCGGACTGGACGAACGTCGCCAAATCGAGCAGTTCCTGATTATTCAACAGATCGCCATACCCATGCTTGGGATCGGAGAGAATCTCCACGATCTCACCGATGGGCGCCCCCTTCTTGCCGACGATGCCTTTGGCTCCGGTGAAATCGGGGCCAGTATGAAACACCCCGTCCACGCCCTTGTAATCCCAGCCATGACAGGTCACGCACCGCCAGGTCTGCCAGGGTTGCTTGGAATACTGACCTTCTTTGGGATAGAGCGGATGCAGGTCGCTGGGCTTGCGGGCCGCGGTCTCACGCATCCAATCGTCATAGAGGCGACCACCGGAGGCCACCGAGGCCACCAGATTGTCCTCATGGGTTTCGGAGACCTCCCGGGCTTCGGCGTGCGCTCCCCAAAGAGCCCCCGCCATGAGGAGGGCGGCAGCGGCAACCATCCCTCCAAATTTGTAACGACAAAACATATCTCGGCCTTTCCTTATCCAAATCGGGTTGGGTTCTTATAGCGTGAATCGCCGGACAAGGCTTCAGCCTTCGTAGCCTTGTGGCAATTCATGCACGACACCTTTGTGACATTGGATGCAATGGCCGCCCTCATTTCGGGCTTCGGCATGCTTGCGTTGGGCGCGTCGCCCCTGCTCGTCGGACAGCATGTCCTCGAAATCATGGCAGGTCCGACATTCGCGAGATTCGGTGGCCTCCATCTTGGCCCAGACCCGCTGAGCCATCTCCATACGATGTTGCTCGTAGAGTTCCGGAGTCGCGATACGACCAATAATCTCACCGTAGACATCCTTGGCGGCCATGATCTTGGCGATCAGCAGGTCTGGATAGGTATGTGGCACATGACAATCTGGACATTCAGCCTGTACACCGACCGTATTTTTATAATGGAAACTCTTTTTATACTCCGCCAACGGAAAGGTCATGGAGTGACAAGACGTGCAGAACTCCAAGGTGTTGGTATGCGCGACCACGACATTGAATCCAACAATCCCCGCGAATGTCCCCACAACGCCAATAATCAGCCCCCATCTGGCCCCCGGATTCTTCAGCCAATTCCAGATTTTGCGCACCATCGTTTCCCTCCCTACGTATGCTCCAACTCGACCACACCCCATGTCGAGTCAATAACGTTACTGATTTTTTGTTATTCGTCGAGGCGGCGGAAGGCCCCTGCCCGCCAGGGACAAGGGCCTTCGCCATTTGGGTTCATCTCTTCCTGGACGGAAACCCGGTTCAGCCCCAGGTATCCTTGAGGATGTTGTCGTACCAGCTGTAAGCGAATTCCACCTCGCGCCGACGCATCTCGGCGGATGCATCGCCCGGAGTCAGACCGCCCGATCCGGCGACACCTGCAATGACGTCTTTCTCCTTGTCGTACTTGTAGACTGCGGCAACGGAGAAGCCATAGTCCTTGCCGGCAATGGAGTAGCAGGTATTGACGTAAGACGGAGTCCCCATCTCCTGACCCTTGAGGGCCGCATTGATGGCCACCGCACAGACTTTGCCCTGCGAGTTGGCGGAATAGCCCGACTTGAGCATGGAAGTCGCCACTGAAGCGTCGCCCAGCACATGAATGCCCGGATGCACTTTGGACTCGAAAGTCACTTTGTCCACATCGCACCACCCCTTGTCGTTGGTCAGACCAGCCGAGATGGCGATCTCACCGGCCACTTGCGGCGGGATGTAGTTGATGACGTCGGCTTTGACAGTCTCGAAGTCGGTCTTGACCGTCATGGTCGAGGGATCAATGGACTCGATAGTCCCCACCTCGGCCGCATTCACCCAGCGGATGATGCTGTTGTCGGTGCCGTAGCCATACAGTTCCTTCCAGGCCCCCATGAACAGGCCCTGCTTGGAGAACTTGTCCTTGCGATCAAGGATGACGACCTTGGATTTCGGCTTGTTGTGCTGGAAATACATGGCGATCTGGCTGGCCCGTTCGTACGGCCCCGGAGGACAGCGGAACGGGTTTGGCGGGGCCACCAGACAGAAAGTGCCGCCATCGGGCATGGCTTCCAACTGCTTGCGCAGCAGGGCGGTCTGCGGACCGGCCTTCCAGGCATGCGGGATCTTGTCGAACATGGCATCGGACACACCGCCGAACCCATCGAGCTTGAAGGAAATGCCCGGGGCGACCACGCAACGGTCATAGGCAAAGGTTTGCCCTCCGGCGGTGGACACCTTCTTGCCCGCCGCGTCGATGCCGGAAACCGTATCCTTGACCACATTGATGCCGATGGCCTTCAGGCCGTCGTAGGTCACAGCAATCTGATCCAGGGTCCGTTCGCCGGACAGCACCTCATTGGACATGAAGCAGGTGTGATAAGTGGCATTGGGCTCGATCAGTGTGACGTCAATGGCCGGATCGGCCAGCTTCAGATAGCGCGCGGTGGTCGCACCACCCACACCGCCACCCACGATGACAACCTTGCCCCCGGCGGCCTTGGCCACATGCGGGGCAGCCACGACGGCTCCGGCAACGGCGGCAGCGCCACCCGTCAGCTTGAGAAATCCGCGACGATTAAAATTGGTCATTTGTATGTCTCTCCCCTTACTTGCGGCTGCCGTAGAATTGAACAACGGCCTCCACACCGTCCTTGCCGAATTTCTCGTGGAGATCCTGAAGTTTGCCCTTTTTCTTCCGGAGTTCCTTGGCGGACAACGCCGGATTTTCATCCAAGTTCCTCGCGCCGGATTCAAAATCGGCCAGATTGTTGCGCAGATAGGGCATCATCTGACCGGCCAGAACGGGATAATCTTCGGCAACATAGCCGTCCTTCTCGTGACAACCCTCACACAGGTCCCGAGTGATTTTCTGCCCCATCTCGACCATTTTAGGATCGGCCGCCTGGTTCGCGACACGTTCAAGCTTCTGGCCGGTGAAGTATTTCGCAATGGCCGTCAGTTCCGCATCGCTATACCCCTTGGCAATCCGCCCCATGATGGTCGAGGAACGCTTGCCATTCTTGTAAGCGATTAACGTATCAGTCAGATACAGGTCGTTCATGCTGGCGATAGAGGGAGTAGCCGGCCCATAACTGCTCCCGTTGGGGCCATGACAGCCGTTACAGGTATTGGCCAGCATACTGGCTGTTGCCATGTCCTCTGCGTGAGCAGCTCCGGCACCAGCCAGACCGCCAACAACGGCAGCGGCGAATGCGGCACGTAAAATCATCTTGGACACCATTTTGCCTCCCTGAAATAGACGTTTGTGAGAAAAAGCGATACCACACTAAATTTAGCCTGAAAACACAAAAGTATAATATTTATTGTTACAGAGCCCCATATACAGAATATAATTTCAACACGAACAACACATTCATCAAATGTTTCTAATTTTAGAATATTCTAATATTTAGTAAAAAGGCATGCAGATAAATACAAAAGGGGCACTCAAAGAGCGCCCCTTTCATAAATATTACACCCAACGAAAATCCGTTGAGTAAATCCGATTAGTTGATTTTCGGATTCAACTTGCCAGCTTCATAATCCATGAACATCTTCTCGAGGCTGACAACCTTGATCTTGTCGGCGTTGCCGGCCGTCCCGAAGGCTTCATAACGGGCCTTGCAGATTTCCGTCATGGCGTCCTGGGCCACTTTCAGGTACTTGCGCGGATCGAAGTTGGAACGGTTTTCATCCAGGTGACGACGGATGGAACCGGTGGAGGCCATACGCAGATCGGTGTCGATATTGACCTTGCGCACCCCGTGCTTGATGCCTTCGACGATTTCCGCCACCGGAACGCCGTAGGTCTCGCCCATTTCGCCCCCGTGTTCGTTGATGATCTTCAGCCAGTCCTGCGGCACCGAAGACGAGCCATGCATCACCAGATGGGTATTGGGGATGCGGGCGTTGATTTCCTTGACCCGCTGAATGGCCAGGATGTCACCGGTCGGCGGACGGGTGAACTTGTAGGCCCCGTGGCTGGTGCCGATGGCGATGGCCAGGGCGTCCACATGGGTCTTGCTGACAAAATCAGCGGCTTCGTCGGGGTCGGTCAGCAACTGGGAATGATCCAGCTTGCCCTCGGCCCCGACGCCATCCTCGGCTTCGGCCTCGCCGGTCTCCAGAGAGCCCAGGCAACCCAGCTCGCCTTCGACGGAAACGCCGCAGGCATGGGCCATGTCGACCACCCGACGGGTGGTTTCGACGTTGTATTCATAGGACGACGGAGTCTTGCCGTCGGTCATCAGGGAGCCGTCCATCATGACCGAGGAAAACCCGGACTGGATGGAGCGCTGGCAGACCGCCGGAGAGGTCCCGTGATCCTGATGCATGCAGATCGGAATATCGGGATATTCTTCAATCGCCGCGATGATCAGGTGACGCAGGAAGGCTTCACCGGCGTACTTGCGCGCCCCGGCGGAACCTTGCAGGATGACCGGGCTGTTGGTCGCCTGGGCGGCCACCATGATGGCCTTGACCTGCTCCATATTATTGACGTTGAACGCCGGGATGCCATAGTTGTTTTCGGCCGCGTGGTCGAGCAACTGACGCATGGATACTAGAGGCATAGTTTAACTCCTTTACAGACTGTTGCAGTCGTTTCTTACAGTCGGCTCTTCGCTTCGGCGGCCACCGCATCGGCGGTAATCCCGAAGTGCTTGTAAAGATCCGGGGCCGGAGCCGAGGCACCGAAACCGGTCATGCCAACGAACCCGCCATTGGACCCGAGATACTTGTCCCAGCCCTGCTGCACGGCCGCTTCGACCGCCACGCGGGCCCCTCCATCGGCACCCAATACGGTATCCCGATAGGCCTTGTCCTGGGCATCGAACAACTCGAAACAGGGCATGGAAACCACCGCCGTGGGCACGCCCTCGGCTTGCAGCTTGTCGCGTGCCGCCATGGCTACGGAAACTTCCGAGCCGGTCGCCAGCAGGGTGACCTTGCGGGCACCGCCCTCGGCTTCGCGCAGCACATAGCCGCCCTTGGCACAAAGGTTGTCGTCCGTGTGGGTGACCCGCACCGCCGGGAGCGCCTGACGGGACAGGATCATGCCCGACGGGGTTTCCGGAGTCTTGAGGGCGGACATCCAGCATTCGGCGGCTTCGATCACATCGGCCGGACGATAGACGTTGAAGTTCGGCAGGGCGCGCAGGTTGGCGACCGTTTCCACCGGCTGGTGGGTCGGGCCGTCTTCGCCGAGGCCGATGGAGTCATGGGTCAGCACATAAACCACCTGCTGCCCCATCAGTGCCGACAGGCGCATGGCACCGCGCATGTAATCGGCAAACACCGCGAAGGTGCCGGAATACGGGATGAACTCCCCATGCAGGGCGATGCCGTTCATGACGGCGGCCATGCCGTGCTCACGCACGCCATAGTGCATATAGCGTCCGCCGTAATCATTCGGCTGGATGGCGGTCATGAAGGAGGTCTTGGTATTGACCGAGCCGGTCAGATCGGCCGAACCGCCGATCATTTCCGGCACCGCGTCGGCCAGCACTTCCAGAGCCATGCCGGAAGCCTGACGGGTCGCCTTCTTGGGCTGCTCCGCAGCCATCTTCTTCTTGTAATCGTTCATGGCGATTTCCCAGCCACCGGGCAGTTCGCCCGATTGCAGGCGCATGAACTCGGCCTTGTTGGCGGCCTTGTTCAGACGGCCTTCCCAGGCGCTGCGCGCGGCACTGCCGGTCGCCGCGACCTTGCGCCACTCGGCCAACACATTCTCCGGCACGGCGAACGGCGCGGCGGTCCAACCGAGAGCCTTGCGCATGCCTTCGATTTCCTCGGCACCCAAGGGCGCGCCGTGGGTATGGTGGGAACCGGCCAGGGTCGGTGCCCCGTAGCCGATCACCGACTTGCAGCCGATCAGGGTCGGCTTGTCGGACGCCTTGGCGGCGGTCAAAGCCTTTTCGATGGCGGCGGGATCATGCCCGTCGATGCTCATCACGTTCCAGTTCGACGCCTTGAAGCGGGCCAACTGATCGTCGGACAGGGTCAGGTTGGTCTTGCCGTCGATGCAGATTTCGTTGTCGTCCCACATCACGATCAGCTTGTTGAGCTTCATGTGACCGGCAATGGACAGGGCTTCCTGGCTGATGCCTTCCATCAGGCAACCGTCACCGGCGATCACATAGGTATAGTGATCAACCAGTTCGTCGCCGTAGCGGGCATTCATCATGCGCTCGGCCAGCGCCATACCGACGGCCATGGAAATGCCCTGGCCCAGCGGACCGGCGGTGGCTTCGATGCCTGCCCCATGACCGTATTCCGGATGACCGGCGCAACGGGACCCGAGTTGACGGAAATTCTCCAGTTCCTTCATGGTGAAGTCCTCGACTCCAATCAGGTGGAGCAGCGAGTACAGCAGCATGGAGCCGTGACCGGCGGAGAGGATAAAGCGGTCGCGGTCGGCCCATTTGGTGGCCTTCGGGTCGAACTTCATGAACTTGGTGAACAGGACGGTGGCGACATCGGCCATGCCCATGGGCATGCCGGGATGGCCGGAATTCGCCTTCTGCACAGCGTCAGCCGCCAGAAAACGGATGGCATTGGCCATTTCTTTATGTGTAGCAGTCATGACTGGACGTCTCCTCGTTTTCTCTCTTGGTCTTTGAATTTGGTCAGGTGGTCGTAGGATCGTTCTCTAAATGGCATGTTGGCCAAGCGCCGCCTTGACCATGTGATAGGTGATCAGAAGCTGCGACAGCGCCAGCGGATGAGACATCATCTGCCGGTTGCTCCGGTCGGTGAAAGTGCCAACGTTCTCCCTCAGATGCCGGGCCTCCGGGATAAGGTTCCATAACAGGTCTTCCATGGCCTTGGCGCGGGCATCGTCAATTTCCCCCGGGATCTCGAATACATCAACCGGCTTGCCGTCGATATCCCTTTTCAGGTCCAATCGCAAGCCACTCTTCGCGCCCGCGTCGAGCAGCGGCGTCAAATCCGGGTGCGGCAAGGTCGGTCGCAGGCTATGGCGAACGTTAAGGTGGGCACCGGTTTCCTCCGAGTGACCCTGTGGCGGATAGAATTGTACCACAATATCGGCGAAAGTCCGTTGCGGTTGGATGAATTGTCGGCAATCGTCGCGGCGCTTCGCCAGGATGGCCTGCACCTGCTCGACAGTATAGCCGCGCTCCGCCGTGTCCCGCTGTACTTTCCACTTGATCCGCAAGTCCTCCTGCGGTTCCAGATAGATCTTAACGTCGAAGCAATCGCGCTGAACCTTGGTGGCGAAGGCCAGCAGTCCCTCGACGATGATATAGTCTTTGGGCTCGACCAGCACCGGCGGGCCGGACACCCCCAGACGGTGATCATAGACCGGCTTGAGGATCGGCTGCCCGGAACGCAATAGCTGCAAGTGCTGACCGGCGATCTCCAGGTAATTGGCCTGCGGATTGAGCGCCGTCAGACCTTGCGCCCGACGCTGCTCCCGCGACAGGGAATGATAGTCGTCGGAACATAGGGACACCACGCGCTCCGGGCCGAGAATCTGTGCGATTCCCGCCGCCAGCGTTGTTTTGCCGGACGCCGAATCCCCGACAATCCCGAGGATGATCGGATGATCGACTCTGCGATCCAACGGCATGATGTACAAAGTCCCCCCTGCCCCGCGTCTGTCCTGGTCATTCACCGGAGGCCCGGAACCTCCCCCAAGGACCGCACCCGCTGCGTAACAATATTACTAGCACCCGACCCTGGTGGAAGAAACACCCCCGAGGGCGGGTAGCAAAACTCTTCCGGAGAGGCCCACCCCAACCTGTCCGGGTAGCCTGTCCCTACCCATCGTGTCCGCGCGCCCGCAGATAGCAGGCCACCGCCTGGGCCCGATTATGGACCGTCAACTTGCTGTAGAGATTCTTCAGATGGAATTTCACCGTATTGAGGGAAATATCCATGTCTGCGGCGATCTGGGCATTGGTCCGCCCGCCGGCCAGCGAGGCCAGCAGCTCGTGTTCACGGGTGGTCAGGCCGGCCAGCGGATCGTCGATGGCCTTGTGCACATCAATGAAGGGGAACATCATCCGCCCCTCGGCCACCGCCAAAACGGTTTCGATGAGCCGTTCCGGGGCCTCGCTTTTGGAACAGAAACCGGCCCCGCCCAGGTTCATCACCTGACGGGGAATATCGAGACTGGCATTGCCACTGTAAATCACCAGGCGCGGACCATCCGAACGACCGCGCAGAGCCTCCAGGACTCCCCGACCATGCAGGTAGGGCATATCCCACCCGATCACGCCGATACTAAAGGCCAGACGGTCTACCGCTTCCATGAATCGCTCCCCATCGGCACAGACGGCGACCAGATGGAAGCGCTTGTCGCCGCCGAAAAGACTCGCCAAAGCCGTCTGCACCAAAGGACTCTTGTCGGCAATGACCAGGTCGATGGGCACCGTATCGGTGGATTCGTCCACGTTTCTTTCCTCTCGACTCCCCTGCCTTCTTGTGGGTGGGTTCAGGTGGGTCCGGGCTCTATGTACCCGTCCATTCGGGTAGTTGCAAGGGCCTTCCTACCCGACCTCCCCTTTTCGGGTAGGAAGCCTCTCGAGTCGCTCAACAAGCCGTTTGACACATATAAGATATTTCTAATATTATAAGGATTCTGAAATACAAAAGCCGACTCGAAGGCACGCGCAAGGGGGAAGGATATCAGGCATGGCCAATCGCTTCTGGCCGATCACCAAGCGGGAAGTGGTGGAAACTTCTCCGGAGGTCGCCGATGACATCAAATATTCGACCTGCTACATGTGCGCCTGCCGCTGCGGCATCAAGGTCTACCTGAAAGACGGCAAGATCCGCTACATCCAGGGCAACCGGGACCATCCGACCAATCGGGGGGTGCTCTGCGCCAAGGGCTCGGCGGGCATCATGACCCAATATTCCCCGGCCAAGCTGACCCAGCCGTTGTTGCGCGTCGGCGAACGCGGCGAAGGCAAATTCAAGCCGATCAGTTGGGACGAAGCCCTCGGCATCGCCAGTGGTTGGCTACAAAACATCCGTGACACCGACCCGCGCAAGCTGGCCTTTTTCACCGGGCGCGACCAGAGCCAGTCGCTGACCGGTTGGTGGGCCAGCCAGTTCGGCACCCCCAACTATGCGGCGCACGGCGGATTCTGTTCGGTCAACATGGCCGCCGCCGGTCTCTATTCCATCGGGGGGTCGTTCTGGGAATTCGGCGAGCCGGACTGGGACCGCACCAAATATTTCATGATGTTCGGGGTGACCGAGGACCACGATTCCAACCCCATCAAAATCGGCCTGGGCAAGATCAAGACGCGCGGCGCCAAATTCGTTTCAGTCAATCCGGTGAAAACCGGCTATTCGGCCATCGCCGACGAGTGGGTCGGCATCCGTCCCGGCACCGACGGCCTGTTCGTCATGGCGCTGATTTACGAATTGCTGCGCGCCGACAAAGTGGATTTCCAATATCTGGTGCGCTACACCAACGCCCCCTGGCTGGTCATTCAGGACCCGGGCGCGGCAGATCACGGGCTTTTCCTGCGCGATGAATCGGGCAATCCGCAGATTTGGGACTCCGATAGCAAGTGTCTGGCCGATGCCATGGACCCGGAATTGAAACCGGCCATGGTCGGCACCTACGTGGCCCCCGATGGCCGCAAGGCCGTACCCGTGTTCCAATTGCTGGCCACCCGTTACATGGACCCGCAATATGCGCCGGATCAGGTCGCCAAGACTTGTGGCCTGAAAGCCGAGACCATCCGCCGTCTGGCCGCCGAACTGGCCCATGTGGCGTTCAAGGAACAGATCGAACTGCCAATCCGCTGGACCGACTGGGCCGGTCGCGAGCATGACAAGGTGATCGGTCGCCCCATCGCCATGCATGCCATGCGCGGCATTTCGGCGCACAGCAACGGCTTTCACACCTGCCGCGCCATTCATCTGTTGCAGGTGCTGCTGGGCTCCATCGAATGCCCCGGCGGTTTCCGCTACAAGCCGCCCTTCCCGCGCCCGGTGCCGCCGCCGCAAAAGCCGACCGGCAAGCGCGATCAGGTCAAGCCGGGCCAGGGTCTGCCCGGCGCGCCGCTGGGCTTTCCCACCGAACCGGCCGACCTGCTGGTCGATCCGGACGGCACGCCGTTGCGCATCGACAAGGCCTATTCGTGGGAAAACCCGCTGTCCAGCCACGGTTTGATGCACATGGTCATCACCAACGCCTGGAAGGGCGATCCCTACCCCATCGACACCTTGTTCATGTACATGGGCAACATGGCCTGGAACTCCTCCATGAACACCAAGGGCGTCATGGAGATGCTCAAGGACAAAGACCCGGCAACCGGCGAATACAAGATTCCCCACTTTATCTATGTGGACGCTTTCGAGTCTGAGACGGTCGCCTTCGCCGATCTGATCCTGCCCGACACCACTTATCTGGAACGCTGGGACTGCATCTCGCTGCTCGACCGCCCGATCTGCGAGGCCGACGGTCCGGCCGACGCCATTCGCCAGCCGATCATTCCCCTGGATCGCGATGTTCGCCCCTTCCAGACGGTGATGCTCGACCTGGGGGCCCGTCTGGGCCTGCCGGGCATGACCAACGACGACGGCACGGCCAAGTATCCGGGCGGTTACGAGGACTATATCGTCAACCACGAGCGCGGACCGGGCATCGGCCCGCTGGCCGGTTGGCGCGGCGAACAGGGCAAGCAGCACGGACGCGGCACCCCCAACCCGGACCAGCTCAATCGCTACATCGAAAACCAGTCCTTCTGGGCCTATCACCTGCCTGATGAGCACAAGTTCTACAAGTTCGCCAATGCGGGCTATCTGGAATGGGCGGTGGATTTCGGCCTGTTGGGCTCCGCCGAGCCCATCGTCATGCAGCTCTATTCCGAGCCGATCCAGAAGTTCCGGCTGGCCGCCGAGGGGCACGGGGAATATCAGCCGCCGGAAGAACATCGCCAACGGGTGAAAGACTATTTCGACCCCCTGCCCATCTGGTATGTGCCGTTCGAGGAAGCGATGGTGGACAATGCGGAATTTCCGCTGCACGCCCTCACCCAGCGGCCCATGCAGATGTACCATTCCTGGGGCTCCCATAATGCCTGGCTGCGTCAGATCAACACGGCCAACCGGCTGTATATCCACCGGGCTACGGCGTCCAAATTGCATATTGCCGACGACGACTGGATCTGGGTGGAAAGCCACCACGGTAAAATCCGCGTCCAGGCCCGATTGGTCGAAGGGGTCAACCCGGACACCGTCTGGACCTGGAACGCCATCGGCAAGCGAGCCGGAGCCTGGGGCCTCGATCCGAAATCCCCGGAAAGCCAAAAGGGTTTTCTGCTCAATCATTTGATCTCCGAACTGCTGCCGCCGAAAAAAGACAAGGACGCCTACGCCTATTCCAACTCCGATCCGGTAACCGGTCAGGCCTCCTGGTTCGACCTCAAGGTCAAAATCCGCAAGGCGGCACCGGAGGAACAGGGATCGACCTGGCCGCAATTCGACCCGCAGCAGCGCCCCTCCGGCGCACGTCCGGCCCCGAAGCACAACCGCTTCGGCCACTTCTTCAATCCCAAATCCTGGCACAGAAAAAACGGGGAGGACGCCTGACATGACCAGCCTTCCCGAATATCCCTCCGGTCGCCGCCTCGGCCTGGTCATCGACCTGGACATCTGCGTCGGCTGTCATGGCTGTGCGGTTCATTGCAAGGAATGGAACACCGGCGGCCACCCGGCCCCGCTGACCGACCAAGATGCCTACGGGGCCGATCCGGTCGGCGTCTGGCTCAATCGCATTCATACCTTCGAAGCCGGTGAAGGCAACGACTGCCGGACCATCCATTTCCCCAAATCCTGTCTGCATTGCGAAAATGCCCAATGCGTCACCGTCTGCCCGACCGGGGCCTCCTACAAGCGCGAGGAAGACGGTATCGTGCTGGTCAACGAGGATTGGTGCATCGGCTGCAAGCTCTGCTCCTGGGCCTGTCCTTATGGGGCGCGCGAGTTCGATGAAAACGAGGGGGTGATGAAGAAATGCACCCTCTGTGTGGATCGCATTTATAACGAGAACATGCAGCAAATCGACCGCCAGCCCTCCTGCGTCGTCACCTGCCCCACCGGTGCCCGGCATTTCGGCGATCTGGGCGACCCGGCCTCCGAGGTGTCGCGGCTGGTGGCGGCCCGTGGCGGCTTCGACCTGATGCCGGAACTGGGCTACAAGCCGACCAATAAATATCTGCCGCCGCGCCCCCGCAAGACCCGCGCCCGGGACATTGGCGCGCCCCGTCGTCTGGTGCCCATGGGCAAGACCGAACGGCTGCTGGCCCGCTGGCTCGACAAACTGTTCACGCGCTGACGGAAAGGACTCCTCCCCATGCATCCCGCCTATTCCGTCATTTTCTTCACCACCACCTCCGGGGCCGGCTACGGCATGTTGACCATCATGGGCTTCCTGTCCGCCGCCGGGGTGCTACCCGCCGACTTCTGGTTCGGCCTGACCGCCTTCGCCCTGGCCCTGGGTACGGTTTCCGTCGGGCTGCTGTCCTCGACCTTTCACCTGGGCCACCCGGAACGGGCCTGGCGGGCGTTGACCCAATGGAAATCCTCCTGGCTGGCCCGCGAGGGGGTGTTTGCGGTAATCACCTACCCCATCGCCGGGATCTTCGCCCTCGGCTGGTTGGTGTTCGAGGATAATTACGGTCCTTGGGCGCTGGTCGGGCTGGCCACGGCGGGCATGGCCATGCTGACCGTGTTCTGCACCAGCATGATCTATGGCAGCCTGAAGACCATTCACCAGTGGTACAACATCTGGGTGCCGCCCAGTTACACCATCCTCGGTGTGATGACCGGCGGCATCTGGTTCAACGTGCTGGTGGAGAGCTTCGGCCTGCACAACCCCTATATCTCCGGCTGGGTGCTGGCGACCATTGTCGCCGGTTGGGGGGCCAAGCTGTTTTATTGGAACTTCATCGACAATACCGAGGCCATCAGCACCCCGGAAACCGCCACCGGCCTGCGGGTTTATGGTCGCATCCGGGCCGTCGAGAGCCCCCATTATGTGGATAACTACCTGCTCCGCGAAATGGGCTATCAGGTGGCGCGCAAACATGCCGCCAACCTGCGCGGCGTCACCCACCTGTTCGCCTTTGCCCTGCCGGTGCTTTTCACCGTCGTCTCCATGGCCTTCGACGGGTCCTGGATCGCCATCACGGCCACCGTCTTGGCCGCCTTCTCGGTAAGCCTGGGCATCGTGGTCGAGCGCTGGCTGTTCTTCGCCGAGGCCAAGCACACGGTCACCCTGTTCTACGGCGCCGAAGCAGTTTAACGGATATTGATCTCCACTCGGCGATTGCGCGGTTCAGCCACACCGTCGGCCGTAGGAATCCAGGTATCCATTTCACCATGGGAACGCGCGTCGATGGCGGTTGCCGCCAGACCGGCATCGACCAACAGGTCACGGACTTCCGCAGCGCGTTTTGCCGCCAGATTGGCATTCAAGGCGGCATCCCCGGCCCGATCCGTATGGCCGATCACCGAGACCTTGGCATAAGCCCGCCCCTTGGCAGCTTCAACGATTTCCGCCAACCGGCCCTGCGACTCAGCATCCAGTTTTGTGGTGCCGGTCTCAAAAAACAGCTTGAAATGATAGGGCCGCGGCGGTTGGGCCGCCAGGGTCGCCCCAAACAGACTGTCGATCTGGGCGGCATCCAGCGTCTCTGGAGCCGAGGGGGCCTGTTCGGCAGAGTCGATCACCGTCGCCAATCCCGCCTGATCCAGCACTTGCGAGCCGCCTTTTGTCGTCACGATCACCTGACCGACGGAGCCATCCTCCTCAGCCAATAAAACCACGACATTATCCGGCGGTTGCAAGGCGAAAACCGACCCGGCAAACAAGGCTATCAAAATCCAATCAATCATCGACGTATTCTCCCTGACTCACTGCGGAGTAGCTTTGACGACAAACCGGGTGCCCCGGATTCCAATAGTCGCGATGGGGGTATGGACCGACACCTTGTCCGGTGCCAAATGGGCAATGGTCCCGGACACATAAGCCAGAGTGCCTTGCAACAGATTCAATCCCAAGCCCAGGTCCTCACCCACCGGATCGTAAACAAATGCATCCAAAATCAACTGACTGTCCGGCCCTAAGGATAAAGTGGTGCTATCCTCCAGGGTGATACCCAGGGTGCCGTCGCCGCCTGTCACCGCCTCATCGTTGAGGTGGATCTCCTGTCCTTCCGTCACCGCCAATGTCTTTCCATCACGCACAATATGAACGGCTCCGGTGGCGATTTTGATTTGCCCGATCACTGGATTATCTGCCCCCCAGGCCCAATGAAGAGGCGTAAATGCCAGCAGAACAAACAGTCCGATAAGATTCAGTATCCGCATCAGAGGCATCCCTATTCTTAAGCGTATGAGCATCTTTTGTTATTACACGATTTTTTTTGGAATAGCGCGGCGGAATATTTCGATCCTATTTCGCCATCCGCCCTATTCAGGCCGCGTCGAAAATCCGCCAATACCCCAGATGGAAGTGGAATATATAAACATTCCACTTCCTGCTCGTTTGGGCCAATAACGGTTTGCAAACGCACCATGGTGTGTTATCCGTAACTTATACATGATCCCAAGTCATGGGTGGTTCCTGGGAACCGCGATGGCAAGGGCCATACCGGGAAAAGCCGGAAATCAAACAACGCGTAACGAGCGACGACTGGGAGGAACAAATGAATTACAAACGGAGCGCCCTTTACGGGGTTGCGCTGGCTGTTGTTTTCGCAATCGCGGGAGCCTCTTCCGCCAAGGCCGAGGACATGGCGCGGGCCGAACTTCTGGCGGCCAATTGCTACAACTGCCATGGTCCCAAGGGAGAATCTTTGGGCATCATCCCCGGCCTTTCCGATATCAAGGCCTCGCGGATGATCGGTTACATGTCGGACTACAAAGGGGACAACAAGGTCGCCCCGATCATGAACCGGATTGCCAAGGGTTATTCCGACAAGGAAATCGAGGCGATCGCCAACTACTTCGAAAAAATCAACAAATAATGCATTTAGGGAGGAACAGACCCATGGCACGTACCAGCCGCAGGTCATTTCTGAAGCTCGCGGGCACGGCGGGCGCCGTTTCCGCCTTCGGCATCGCAGGCTGCGAAAAGGGCGGCGCGCGCGTCGTCGTCGTCGGCGGGGGCTTTGGTGGCGCGACCGCCGCGAAGTACATCCGTTTGTTCGATCCGACCGTCCAGGTCACCCTGATCGAACCGAAAACGCATTTCACCACTTGTCCCTTCTCCAACCTTTATCTGGCTGGAATCCGCAGTTACGACTCGATCACCTTCGGGTACGACAATCTGCGTGATGATGAAGGCGTGATCGTGGTTCACGAGACCGTCACCGGTTTCGATGCGGACAAAAAGACCGTCACCACCGACAAGGGAAGTATTTTCCCGTACGACAAGCTGGTGGTTTCGCCGGGCGTCGGCTTCAAATGGGAAGATACCCCGGGCTACGACATGGCGGCGGCGCAGCTCGTCCCCCATGCCTGGAACGGCGGTCCGCAGACCAAAATCCTGCACGATCAACTGCGCGCCATGGATGACGGCGGCGTTGTCATCATTGCCCCGCCGGCCAATCCGTTCCGCTGCCCCCCGGGGCCGTACGAGCGGGCCAGCATGATCGCCCATTACCTGAAGTACAATAAGCCCAAATCGAAGGTGCTGATCCTCGATTCCAAGGACAAGTTCTCCAAGCAGGGCCTGTTCCAGGAAGGTTGGCAGTTGCACTACGGCGACATGATCGAATGGGTGCCGCGGTCCAAGGACGGCAAGGTCGTCTCCATCGACGTCAAGAACAACACCGCCGTCACCGAGTTCGAAAAGCATAAAGCAGCGGTTCTCAACTATATTCCGCTGCAAAAGGCCAACGACATCGCCTTCACCATGGGCCTCACCGATGCCCTGGGCTGGTGCCCGATCGACCACAAGACCTTCGAGTCGACCCTGCAAAAGGACGTCTACGTCCTGGGCGACGCGGCCACGGTGAACGGCATGCCGAAATCCGGCAACGCCGCCAACACCCAAGCCAAGGTCTGCGCGGCGGCCATTGTCGATGAACTGGCCGGGCGTGAGCCGGGCGTGCCGACCACCACCAACACCTGCTACAGCCTGATCACCCCCGTGTACGGAATCTCGGTCACGGCGGTTTATCAGCTGACCGATGAAGGCTATCGGGGCAAAGCCGGTTCCGGTGGTCTGTCACCCCTGGGCGAAGGGCCCAAGTTCCGCGCCGCCGAGGCCCGTTATGCCCGTGGCTGGTACGGCAACATCACCAACGATATCTGGAGCCGGACCTGATCCTTCGGCTTCGGCCCGCAGAAAACCGCGAAAACGGGGGCCAACTGGTCCCCGTTTTTCTGCTCAGTCTCATGGAGGTATGCATGTTGCGTCGTCTTTCCATTGCCCTCGCCGCCCTGTTGCTTCTGAGCCTTCCGGCCCAGGCCGAAAGCATCGAGCGCGACGACGGCGTTCATACGGAATCCTGGTTCAAGAATCTGTCCTTTCTCGATCTCAAGGAAGATCTCAAGGAGGCCCTGGACAGCGGCAAAAAGGGCCTGGTGCTGATTTTCGAACAGCAGGGCTGTGGGGCCTGCAAACGGCTGCACGAGGTGAATTTTCAGGAACCGGAAATCATTGATTTCGTTTCGGCCAACTTCGATGTCATGGTCATCAATATGTACGGTGCCAACGAGGTGACCGACTTCGACGGCGAAGTGTTGGCCGAAGCCCGCTTCAACGAAAAGCTGATGGTCAATTTTTCGCCGACGACCATCTTCTTCGGCGCCGAGGGCACGGAGATCTTTCGAGTGCCGGGCTATCTGGCCCCGCAGTTCTACCTCCGGGCCTTCCAGTACGTGGCCGATGGCGGACCGCAAAAAGGCATCTTGTTCCCGCGCTGGCAAAAGCAGCAACGGGACAAGGCGAAGGCCGAAAACCCCTCCTGACCGCGAAGGTCCTGCGACAATGAACAACAAATGGCACGAGCGGTTTTTACGTCTGGCCCATGAGGTGGCCTCCTGGTCCAAGGACCGCAGCACCCAGGTCGGGGCTGTCCTGATCACCGATGACCGGACACCTGTTACCTTTGCTTACAATGGCTTTCCACGTGGTATTGATGATACGGTTGAAGAACGTCACGAGCGTCCGACAAAATACCAATGGACCAGCCATGCCGAGGAAAACGCCATTTGCAATGCCGCCCGCATGGGGGCCAGCACCGAGGGCACGACCCTCTATGTGACCCACTACCCCTGCTGTGGCTGCGCCCGCAAGATCATCCAGTCTGGCATTTCCCGGGTGGTCGTCGATGCGGCGACCATGGATGGCCCGTTCATGGAACGCTGGGAGGCGGACATCCGCACCTCCACCGCCATGTTCGCCGAAGCCGGGGTCGTGGTCATCAAAGCCACGACCGATCCGGACACCTCGGCAACATAAAAGAGGGTGACGGATCGCCCCGTCACCCTCCCGTTTCTCCCGGCACTTTTTTTATTTTATTCTCATCAGGCGGCCAGATTCAGCGCCTCGGTGATCATGTGCAGGCGCTCCCGCGCCACGTCGGCTTCTTCGCCCGGGTAACGGGCCAGATCATCACAAAGCAGCTTGGCCAGCCGCACACCTTCGAAGTCGTCACCATTCTCGTAGGCGACCATCACCCCGTCCAGCAGGGCCGTCCATTCGGGCTTCAATTCAATGATCGTGTTCATAATATCTGTCTCTCTATGTTGAACTATGGGGTGAAGGCCGCTTGCTTGGCGTTGCCGTTCGAGCGGCACAGATCCTTCCGTTGAACTTTCGTTTCCTGAACCGTTGTTCATCCTGACAACCTGATCGCCATAATATTAGATTTTACTAATGTTTGTCAATTAGATTTTTCTAATATTAATAAAATGCCTCATCCATCACGACTCCCTCCGCGATCAGACATGGAAAAGGTCTAGGGAGGCGCATTCGCCTGCCCCGTGGGCCGATCCCCGAGGACCGTACCGCTAAAAAGAACATCATAAGGGATTGGGAAATATGGGGCGAGTGATCGGATTTGAACCGACGACCCCCTGGACCACAACCAGGTGCTCTAACCAACTGAGCTACACTCGCCACAAGAGGCGCATTCTTTAACCGCTGGGCAAAGTGGCGTCAAGGAGTTTGCTGATTTTTGCCCTCCCTTGTCCTCTGAGTGTGCCGCCCGATTATTATGCAGCCGCCTAATATTTGGGCACATAAATGCGCTTATTTTTGACGCATCTTCCGCTAGAATGCCCCGGAATCGGGTCAAACCGGATCAAAATATTGGATTGGCGTGGCTGGCACGGCATGTGCTAAGAAAGGGCCGGGCCGAAAGGCTTTGGCGTTTCCCGGCGAGGGATCGCCCAAATTGGCAAAGGGACAGTATTCCATGAAGAAAATCGAGGCGATCATCAAACCCTTCAAACTCGATGAGGTGAAGGATGCCCTGCATGAAGTGGGACTTCAAGGCATCACCGTTGTCGAAGCCAAGGGGTTCGGCCGCCAGAAAGGCCACACGGAACTCTATCGCGGCGCCGAATATGTTGTCGATTTCCTGCCGAAGGTAAAAATCGAGCTTGTGGTGGATGAGGACCTGGTCGAGCGGGCCGTGGAAGCCATCCAGCAGGCTGCCTATACCGGTCGCATTGGCGACGGCAAGATTTTCATTTCCACCATTGAAGACGCCATCCGCATCCGGACCGGCGAACGCGGCAAGGAAGCCGTCTGACGGCGTCCCCTCGAACCCTCATCTATACGTTTGAAAGGTACCTGAACTATGACGTTGAAGTGCGAAACTCCCGCTGACGTCCTGAAAGTCATCAAGGACAACGAGATCAAATTTGTCGACCTGCGCTTTACCGATCCGCGCGGAAAGTGGCAGCATCTGAGCATGGTGTCGGCTTTCATTGATGAGGATTCTTTCACCGACGGGATCATGTTCGATGGCTCGTCCATCGCCGGATGGAAGGCCATCAACGAATCCGACATGGCGCTGATCCCCGATCCGGCCTCGGCGGTCATGGACCCCTTCTCCGCCCAGAGCACCATGATCGTCAACTGTGACATCATGGAGCCCGGCACCGGCCAGCTCTACAATCGCGACCCCCGTTCCATCGCCAAAAAGGCCGAGGCCTATCTGAAGAGCACCGGCATCGGCGACACCGCCTTCTTCGGTCCGGAGCCGGAATTCTTCGTGTTCGATGACGTGCGTTTCGACGTCTCCATGAACCGCGTCATGTACGAATTCGACTCTGAGGAAGGCCCCTATGTCACCGGCAAGATCATGCCGGAAGGCAATACCGGCCATCGTCCGCCGGTCAAGGGCGGCTATTTCCCGGTCCCGCCGGTGGATTCCGTATCCGACCTGCGCGGCGAAATGGTTTCCGTGATGCAGGAAATGGGCCTCAAGATGGACAAGCACCACCACGAAGTGGCGCCGTCCCAGCATGAACTCGGCCTGACCTTCGACACCCTGGTGAAATCGGCCGACAACGTGCAGATCTATAAGTACGTGACCCACATGGTCGCCCATACCTATGGCAAGACCGCCACCTTCATGCCGAAGCCGGTGATCAACGACAACGGCTCGGGGATGCATACCCACCAGTCCATCTGGAAAGACGGCAAGCCGATCATGGCCGGTTCGGGCTATGCGGATTTGTCCGACACGGCGCTGTACTACATCGGCGGCATCATCAAACATGCCCGGGCGCTGAACGCTTTCACCAACCCGACAACCAACTCCTACAAGCGGCTGATCCCCGGCTTCGAAGCCCCGGTGCTGCTCGCCTATTCGGCTCGCAACCGTTCCGCTTCCTGCCGCATTCCGTTCTCGGCCAGCCCGAAGGGTAAGCGCGTCGAAATCCGCTTCCCCGATCCGCTGGCCAATCCGTACCTGGCTTTCTCGGCCATGATGATGGCCGGTCTCGATGGCATCCAAAACAAGATCCATCCGGGCGATGCCATGGACAAGAACCTGTACGACCTGCCGCCGGAAGAACTGGCCAACGTGCCGACCGTTTGCGGCAGCCTGCGTCAGGCCCTCGAAGCCCTGGAAGCCGATCAGGACTTCCTGCTCAAGGGTGACGTCTTCACCAAGGACATGATCAGCGGCTATATCGCCCTGAAGTGGGAAGAAGTTTACAACTTCGAACACACCCCGCATCCGGTCGAGTTCCAGATGTACTACTCGTCGTAAGCCACGGCTTCACGATCACTGCACAAGACATGGGGGAGAGGGCTCAGGCGCTCTCCCCTTTTCTTTGGACTGTGCCCATCCGGTTAAGGCGTAACCCCTCGTCGAGCCTTTCAATTACCCACAAGTGTTTTTCCATTACCATATGCGGCTTCGAAGCCCATAACGAGGTCGGCGAGGCGGGAGAATCCCCGCCACAGGACGGTGGTTCCAGGCGGAGGGTCGTGTCGTCGGGCGAGGTAGCCGCCAAGGCGGGCGACGGCGACGATATAGAAATCGAGGTTACGCGCTTGGCCGGGGCGAGTGGCGGGCGCGGTGCGATCCAGGAGCGCCAATTCCGTGTCTGTGAAGACGGCCCGCGGCGTGCTCGCCGGTTCGGTACGGCGAAGCCACGTCATCCAGGAGATCCTCCAGGCCGTCACGCTGGCAAGCGCGATGCAATTGGCCAATCGGTCGGCAGTGCTGAGACGGATGTCTTCGATCCGGCATCCGGTCTTGAGGGTCTTGAAGAAGGTTTCGATACTCCAGCGCCGAGCGTACCAATCGAGCTTGTGGACGGCCTCCTCGAAGGAGGTTACGGCAAGGTTGGTGATCAGTTTCCACAGCAGCGGTTCCCGGTGGATGGGAGGATCGACCTCGATGGCATGGATGATCTGGAGCCGTTGATGTTCGTACTTTTTCTGTTTCCCAATTGGTGGACACACGGTCATGGTGGAGAACTTGATAGCCAGCTGGGCTTCCTGTGGCTGGCCGGTGGCATCCCGGAAGCGGATGAAATGCGTACCGCTGGGCTCGATCCCCTCCATTACCTGCGCGATCGTCGTCGCCCCGTCTTGGGCAAGCCGGTTGACGCAGGAGCGCACCAGGAAATGGGTGCCGAGTTCCCGGGCGAGGCTGAAGAGCTCATAGATATCGCTCTCCCGGTCACCGATATGGATGCACCGCTCGGGCGCGCCGATCAACTCGGTCGAAAGTCGAAGATTGTCGAGCCAGCGCATGCTCTCCTTCTGTTCGATCGGAACCCGTGTGGGATTGATCTTGCGTTTCAGAGCCTTCGTGCCTTTGAACTTGTCTCGCGACCAAAACCGCGCGGCGGCCAGCCCGAGCGGCAGGCCGTCGGGTGTAACGGCCAGGCTTACGTGCATGAGCATGCCGCAGATCGTATGCTGATGATGGCGCCCTTCCTTGGTTTTATGGCCGCAGGAGGTCTTCGTGAAACCGACTTTCTCGGGCTTGCTCCGTTTGAACGAGAATTCGGTGGTGTCCTGCAGCACGAGAATTGGTCCGTCTATGGCCTGTACCCGCAACGCGGTGGCCGCGAAGTGTCCCGCCAGGATCTTGTCCTCGCTGACATTCTCATTTGCAAAGAAGCGGTAAGCCGCCTTCGTATTCGCCCAGTCCTGGAACGCGGTGGGCAGCGATCCACCCGGTCGCTCTCCCATGGCAGCCAGCATCGCTCCCATCCGCCGGTTCAGCCGCGCATCACCCAGATCACAGCTTGCCGTTTCGTCATCCACCCACGATCCCATGTTTGCACCCTATACTGTGAGGTGCCCAACAACGAATCATGGCCGATTCCTGAGAGTCAAGCCTAAATGTGGCCCATCATCCATCAAGACCCACAAACTGTGGGTAATTTCAAGTCGTCGAGCACCGCCTTCCCATCTTGATTGATATCCATGACCCTGTCTCTGCGGACGATAGATGTCCGTTTAAGGATAGATGGACATCAATGGCAATGACGGATTGGCGGTCAGGGAAGCGGCGTCGGTACAGTGACGCGTTCAAGCGACAGGTTGTGGCGGAGGCTTCGGCTGCGGGCGTATCGGCGTCGGCTGTGGCGCGGCGTCATGGATTGAATGCGAACCTGATCTTCAATTGGCGTCGCCGGTTTGGGGGAGAGCCGCCCGTGACGTTTGTCCCGGCGGTGATTGTTCCAGAGGAGACTTATGGCGAGCCGACGGATAGAGATCAATCCGGCTTGGCGGGGCCTTCGCCTGGTCGGCTGGAGATCGTCTGCCACGGGGGGCGGCGGATCACTGTGGAGGGGGCGTTTGATCCTGGCGCCCTGCGGCGTCTTCTGGCTGTGGTTGAGGACCGATGATCCCGGTCCCGGCGGGGGTTCGGGTGTGGCTGGCGGCGGGTCACACGGACATGCGCAAGGGATTTCCGGGCCTGTCCCTTCTGGTCCAGGAGGTATTGCGTCAGGATCCTTCTGGCGGCCAGCTTTTTGTGTTCCGGGGTCGGCGGGGCGATTTGCTGAAGATCATCTGGCATGACGGCCAGGGGGCCTGCCTGTTCACCAAGCGCCTGGAGCGGGGTCGGTTCGTCTGGCCGTCGCCGGCGGGGGGCAAGGTGAGCGTGACGCCGGCGCAACTCTCGATGCTGTTGGAAGGCATCGACTGGCGGATGCCGGCGCGGACTTGGCGGCCCCTGAGCGTGGGCTGAATTTTGTTTTGATAATCTTCCAAAAGCACTGGATTTACGCGGGTTATCGTGATTCCATCAAGGTCATGGAAAGCCTCCTGCAGACCGAAAATGACGCCCTCAAAACCGCGCTTGCGGCGGCCTTGGTCCGTGCCGATGAGGCCGAGGCGAA
Source organism: Magnetospira thiophila (assembly GCF_054657015.1). Lineage (NCBI taxonomy): Bacteria > Pseudomonadati > Pseudomonadota > Alphaproteobacteria > Rhodospirillales > Thalassospiraceae > Magnetospira > Magnetospira thiophila. Next base: position 485,587 of record NZ_BAAHXF010000002.1, on the reverse strand, counting down.
GGCCTTTGAGGCGGAAGCGAACGCGGCGGAAGTCCAGGCCCGGGTGGCGGATGCGAGCGCCAGGATCGCGTTATTGCAGCTGGAGATCGCCAAGCTCAAGCGGCAGATCTTTGGCACGCGTTCGGAACGCTCGAAGCGGCTTTTGGACCAGTTGGAGCTGGAACTGGACGAACTGGAGAGCCAGGCCACCGAGGACGAACTGGCGGCGGAAGCCTGCGCGTCCCGAACCACTCAAGTCAAGGCATTCACCCGCAAAACAGGCGGACGCAAGCCGTTCCCGGACCATTTGCCGCGCGAGCGCGTGGTGGTGGAAGCCCCCAAGACCTGCGCATGCTGTGGTTCCGATCGGCTGCGCAAGCTGGGCGAGGACGTGACCGAGACGCTCGAAGTGATCCCGCGCCAATGGAAGGTGATCCAGACGGTGCGCGAGAAGTTCAGCTGCCGGGACTGTGAGAAGATCAGCCAGCCGCCGGCGCCCTTTCACGCCACGCCCCGGGGCTGGGCGGGGCCGAACCTGCTGGCCATGATCCTGTTCGAGAAGTATGGCCAGCATCAGCCGCTGAACCGGCAAAGCGAGCGCTACGCCCGCGAGGGCGTGGAGCTGAGCCTGTCCACCCTCGCCGACCAGGTGGGGGCCTGTGCCTTCCAGCTGCGCCCGCTGCACGATCTGATCAAACACCATGTGCTGCAGGCCGAGCGGCTGCACGGCGACGACACCACGGTGCCGGTGCTGGCCAAAGGCAAGACGCGGACCGGGCGGCTGTGGACTTATGTGCGCGACGATGCGCCGTTTGGATCCCAGGATCCGCCGGCGGCACTGTTTTATTATTCCCGCGACCGCACGGCGGAGCATCCGGAAATCCATCTGAACGGGTACGGCGGCATTCTGCAGGCCGATGCCTATACCGGGTTCAACCGCCTGTTCGAGGACGACCGGGAACCGGGTCCGTTGCCCCTGGCCCTGTGCTGGGCCCATGGACGGCGCAAGTTCTTCGAACTGGCAGATCTCAAGGCGGCGGCACGGAAGAACAGCAAATCCAAGGGCAGAACCAGGACCCCGGTGGCGCCCCTGGCCCTGGAGGCGGTGACGCGGATCGACGAAATCTTCGCCATCGAGCGCGAGATCAACGGCTTGAGCGCCGGTGAGCGCCTGGCCGTCCGCCGGGAACGGTCGGCACCGCTGGTTCGGGACCTCAAGACCTGGATGGATCACCAGCGGGCCGAACTGTCGCGTCACGCCCTGGTGGCCAAGGCCATGGACTATATGCTCCGGCGCTGGACGGACTTCACCCGCTTCCTCGAAGACGGCCGCATCTGCCTCAGTAACAACGCCGCCGAACGGGCACTCAGGGGGATTGCCCTGGGGCGGAAATCCTGGCTGTTTTGCGGCTCGGATCGCGGCGGGGAGCGGGCCGCGCTCATGTACACCCTGATCGTCACGGCCAAGATGAACGACGTCGACCCTCAGGCTTGGCTCTCCGATGTGCTGACCAGGATCGCCAACCACCCGGCCAAGCGGCTCGACGAGTTGCTGCCCTGGACCTGGAAAACCAACCGCCAGGCCCTGGCCGCGTGACCCTATGGCGGCACCTTCTCATGCCTTCACCCTGAAACGCGCCGCCCAGATCCTGGAATGCGACGAGGACCTGATCTGCGAGATCGCCGAACAACTCGAACCCGAAGACGGCATGCTATGGATCTACGACACCGAGGAAACACATGCCCTCGCCTTTACCCAACGCAGCTACGAATCCTTGAAGGAAATCATCGAGGACCAATTCTCCCAAACCGACATGCCTGCGGTATAGGGCGGCTTGAAATTACCCACAGTTTGTGGGTCTTGATGGATGATGGGCCACATTTAGGCTTGACTCTCAGGAATCGGCCATGATTCGTTGTTGGGCACCTCACAGTATAGGGTGCAAACATGGGATCGTGGGTGGATGACGAAACGGCAAGCTGTGATCTGGGTGATGCGCGGCTGAACCGGCGGATGGGAGCGATGCTGGCTGCCATGGGAGAGCGACCGGGTGGATCGCTGCCCACCGCGTTCCAGGACTGGGCGAATACGAAGGCGGCTTACCGCTTCTTTGCAAATGAGAATGTCAGCGAGGACAAGATCCTGGCGGGACACTTCGCGGCCACCGCGTTGCGGGTACAGGCCATAGACGGACCAATTCTCGTGCTGCAGGACACCACCGAATTCTCGTTCAAACGGAGCAAGCCCGAGAAAGTCGGTTTCACGAAGACCTCCTGCGGCCATAAAACCAAGGAAGGGCGCCATCATCAGCATACGATCTGCGGCATGCTCATGCACGTAAGCCTGGCCGTTACACCCGACGGCCTGCCGCTCGGGCTGGCCGCCGCGCGGTTTTGGTCGCGAGACAAGTTCAAAGGCACGAAGGCTCTGAAACGCAAGATCAATCCCACACGGGTTCCGATCGAACAGAAGGAGAGCATGCGCTGGCTCGACAATCTTCGACTTTCGACCGAGTTGATCGGCGCGCCCGAGCGGTGCATCCATATCGGTGACCGGGAGAGCGATATCTATGAGCTCTTCAGCCTCGCCCGGGAACTCGGCACCCATTTCCTGGTGCGCTCCTGCGTCAACCGGCTTGCCCAAGACGGGGCGACGACGATCGCGCAGGTAATGGAGGGGATCGAGCCCAGCGGTACGCATTTCATCCGCTTCCGGGATGCCACCGGCCAGCCACAGGAAGCCCAGCTGGCTATCAAGTTCTCCACCATGACCGTGTGTCCACCAATTGGGAAACAGAAAAAGTACGAACATCAACGGCTCCAGATCATCCATGCCATCGAGGTCGATCCTCCCATCCACCGGGAACCGCTGCTGTGGAAACTGATCACCAACCTTGCCGTAACCTCCTTCGAGGAGGCCGTCCACAAGCTCGATTGGTACGCTCGGCGCTGGAGTATCGAAACCTTCTTCAAGACCCTCAAGACCGGATGCCGGATCGAAGACATCCGTCTCAGCACTGCCGACCGATTGGCCAATTGCATCGCGCTTGCCAGCGTGACGGCCTGGAGGATCTCCTGGATGACGTGGCTTCGCCGTACCGAACCGGCGAGCACGCCGCGGGCCGTCTTCACAGACACGGAATTGGCGCTCCTGGATCGCACCGCGCCCGCCACTCGCCCCGGCCAAGCGCGTAACCTCGATTTCTATATCGTCGCCGTCGCCCGCCTTGGCGGCTACCTCGCCCGACGACACGACCCTCCGCCTGGAACCACCGTCCTGTGGCGGGGATTCTCCCGCCTCGCCGACCTCGTTATGGGCTTCGAAGCCGCATATGGTAATGGAAAAACACTTGTGGGTAATTGAAAGATAGGGCGGATGCTTACTCTGTACCGGGAGGAAGGCCTCCAGGTGCGCAAGCGCGGCGGCCGCAAACGGGCCCTCGGCACGCGGGCGCCAATGACCCTGCCGGACGGGCCGAACCGGCGCTGGTCGCTGGATTTCGTCTCCGACGCCTTTGCCGATGGCCGCCGGTTCCGCATTCTCGCCGTGGTCGACGACTTCACCCGGGAGTGTCTGGCGCTCGTCGCCGACACCTCCCTGTCGGGCCTGCGGGTGGCCCGGGAACTCGATGCCCTGATCTGGCAAAGGAAGGCCAGGCCGAAGACTATCGTCAGCGATAACGGCACCGAACTGACCAGCATGGCAATCCTCAAATGGTCTCAGGACCGCAAGGTCGACTGGCACTACATCGCCCCCGGCAAGCCGATGCAGAACGGTTTCGTCGAGAGCTTCAACGGAAGGCTCCGGGACGAATGCCTTAACGAGACACTGTTCGGCTCGCTGTCCCATGCCCGCGCCGTCCTGAATACCTGGAAGGCGGACTACAACACCGTCAGGCCCCATTCGAGCCTCGGCGGGCGCACCCCCGCCGAGATCGCCGGCAAAGCCAGTCCGGGGCATGCCCCGGACTGGCTTGTCATCCCGACCCAAAAGGGCAAGCATTGCAAACCTGGACTCTACCAATGACTGGAGGGAAACAGGGGCTCAGGTCAGAGGAAATTCCGGATTTCGGTGACGCTGCATTTATTTCGGATTGCGAAGTCGCCACCAGATGGGCGCAAGGCTGTCTGGGGGGGGTGAAAAAACATAACCCCATACTTCGAGACAGCTCGTCGGACTTCCTCAGCAGGAGGTTGGCCAGGGTGCCGGTCGAGGAGGCCAGCCCCTACAGTTAACGGGTGCGACTTCGCAAGGCTGACAGAGCATGACCTGCAAATCCGCAAAAAAATCGAGCCTTCCCCAACCCAGCTACCCCCTACATCAGCCCCATCTGCTTGAAACTGCTGTGGCCTTTGCGGGAAATGATCACGTGGTCGTGCAGGACGATGCCGAGCAGGCGGGCGGCTTCCTTGATGTCCTTGGTCATCTCGATGTCGCCGCGCGACGGGGTGGGGTCGCCGCTGGGGTGGTTATGGACCAAGATAATCGCCGTCGCCCCCAGGTCGAGGGCACGTTTGACCACCTCGCGCGGATAGACCGGGGTGTGGTCGACAGTGCCGCGTTGCTGCTCCTCGTCGGCGATGACCTCGTTGGTCCGGTTGAGGAAAACGATGCGGAAGCATTCGCGGGTCTCATGGGCCATGATGCTGCGCAGGTAGTCGATCAGCGCCTGCCAGGAGGCCAGGACGGGACGGTCCAGAACCTGTTCGCGGCCCAGGCGCAGGGTGGCGTCACGGATGGCGCGCAACAGCACGGCGGTCGGCTGGTTGACCTTGTCGAACTCGGCCAACCGGTCCGGATCGGCGGCCAGAACGCCCCCCAATCCGCCAAAGCGCGCCAGAAGCTCCTTGGCCAGCGGCTTGACGTCGATGCGCGGAATGGCGAAGAACAGAATCAGTTCAAGCAGTTCATAGTCGGAAAGCTGGCCCGGCTCACTGTCCAAGAAACGCTCACGCAGCCGTTGCCGGTGGCCGTGATAGTGGGGCTTGGGCTGGTTGTGGCCGAGACCCGGCGCACCGTCCTCGGCCAGGCCCCGTTGCGCCTCATGGGCGGTGACCTGTTGGGCGATGGCGGCGCTGGGGTTATCCCCGCTGAACACCCAAAGCTGCTTCATCTTGTGCCAGTGCCCCCCGGCAGCGCGCAGGGCATGGCGGTGCGGATGGGTGTTGCCGGAAACCTGGAATTCCGGGCTGCCGTCGGCGGCCTCGCGTTCCGACAGGATCAGCCCGGCCTCGGCGAGGGTGGCGGAATCCGGGTCCGGCTTGCCGCGCCCCAAGGTTTCTAGGCTCCGATATAGGGCGGCTGGTGCCAGCCTTTGGGCGACAGGGTGAAGATCTCGCAGCCGTCCTCGGTGACGCCGATGGAATGTTCGAACTGCGCCGAAGGGGATTTGTCCCGAGTCACAGCCGTCCAGCCGTCGGCGAGGATTTTCACGTCGTGCTTTCCGGCGTTGATCATCGGCTCGATGGTGAAGAACATGCCGGGGCGCAGGATCATGCCCTCGGCCGGGCGTCCGAAATGCAGCACGCTGGGCGGCATATGAAACACCCGCCCCAGGCCGTGACCACAGAAATCACGCACCACAGAGAAACGTTGCTCCTCGGCGAAGGACTGGATGGCGTGGCCGATATCGCCCAGGGAAGCACCGGGGCGGACTTGCTCGATGCCGCGCATCATCGCCTCATAGGTCACATCGACCAGCCGCCGCGCCTTGACGCTGACATTGCCGACGAAGTACATGCGGCTGGAATCCCCATGCCACCCGTCGAGGATCGGGGTGACGTCGATATTGATCAGGTCGCCGTCCTGCAAGACCTTGTCGCCGGGAATGCCGTGGCAGACCACATGGTTGATCGAGGTGCAGATGGAACGGGGGAATCCCTTATAGCCCAGAGGGGCCGAAATGCCGCCCCGCTCACTGACAAAATCGGCGCAGAGCCGGTCCAGTTCGCCGGTGGTGACGCCGGGCTGCACATGGGGGGTGATGAAATCGAGGCACTCGGCGGCCAGCCGTCCGGCCCTGCGCATGCCCTCGAAGTCGGCTTCGCTATGAATGATGATGTTGCTGGAATCGGCGTCCAAGAGGTCGCTCCTTGGTTTCGTTTGTACTTCTATATCGTAATCGGCAGGGGTTTTGCCACCGTGATTCCGTCCGGCGTGAGATTGCAGGCATGGCACAGGGTTTCCACACCGGCCTCGACGGCGGCCTTGAGCGCCCGATCATAGGTCGGGTCGATGTCCGTCGCCACCCGGAAGCGCGTGCAATCCTCGCGTTGCACCAGATAGACCATAACTGCCCGCGCCCCCTCGGCCACCATGTCCGTCAGTTCCTGAAGATGCTTGGTGCCACGGCTGGTCACCGCATCTGGAAATTCGGCCAGACCGGAGCCGTCGCGCATCAGGGTGACGTTTTTCACCTCCACGTAGCAGGGCGGACGGTCCGGGTCGGAAAGCAGAATGTCGATGCGTGAGTTTTGGCCGTATTTCTGTTCCGGCTTCAGGGTCGCATAGCCCTGCAATTCAGTTATGGTGCCGTCGGTGATCGCCTCGGCCACCAGCTTGTTGGGCAGACCGGTATTGATCCCGACCAGCCCGGTGCCGATACGGATCAGTTCCCAGGTGTATTTGAGCTTACGCTTGGGGTTGTCGCTCTCCGAGAGCCAGACTTCGGAGCCGGGGTCTTTGCACGAGAGCATGGAGCCGGAATTGGCGCAATGGGCGGTCACCAGATCGCCGTTGTCAAGTTCCACATCGGCCAGGAAGCGCTTGTAGCGTTTGATCAGCTTGCCGCGCAGCAGCGGGGTCGGGAAGTCCATGGGTTACTCCAGAATATCGGTCAGGCAGACCTGGGCACTGCCGCGCGCCGCCGCTTGGGGTTGGTCGGGGTGTGGCGCCCAGCCGAGCAGATACAGCACCTGGAAGGTGGCCGGGACACGTCCGTCCTCGCCCGCAAAATCCTCCAGATACTGTTGCCGTGCGGTCATCAGAGTGGCGCGGCGACTGAAGCCCTTGCGTCGTTCCAGCACGGCATTGCTTTCCCCCATGCCGCGCAGATCGGCCATCAGCTTCATCGGCTCGCCATAGGACACGGTGAGCAGGTCCGTATCGACCACCGGCAGAGTGAACCCGGCGCGGGCCAGCAGGTTGCCCACGTCCTTGACGTCGGCGAACGGCGAGACCCGGGGACTCTGGCCGCCTTCTAATTGCAGTTCCGCCGCCCCCAGGGACTGGCGCAGTTCGGCCAGGGTCAGACCGCCGAACAGGGCGGCCATGAACAGGCCGTCCGGCTTCAGGGCGCGGCGGATTTGCAGCAGCGCGCCGGGCAGGTCATTGACCCAATGCAGGGACAGGCAGCTCAACACCAGATCGAAGCTCTGTTCGGCGAAAGGCAGGGCTTCCTCGTCGGCACAGAGCGCATGGGAACCGGCGCGCGCCGCCATGGCCGGGGACAGATCGCTCTGTATCAGCGTCTCGATACCGCCCCGCCCGTTCAACAAAGACCCCAACTCGCCCGTGTGACAGCCCAGATCAAGAGCGGTGGGGAAGCTGCGTTTCACATCGTCCAACCGATCAAGCAAGCGCTCCGCCACCTCGGACAACAAAAAGTCGAAGTCGGCAAAGCCGGGTGCGGCCCGGTCCCGATGGCGGCGCACCGCCCGGCGGTCGAAAACGGTCATGGACATGGCGGCGACTATGGCCGCTTGAGCGGCGTTTGTCACCGGGGGAGTTCATCCCTGTGCAGCCGCCGGAGGCCCCCGGCGGAAGATGCTTGTTTCCTCAGGGCAACGTTTGGGTATGCGCCAAGATATTGACCAACGCGCGGTCCTCCAGAACCCCTTGCAGGCCAGGCATGGTTTCGCCGGGATGGCCGTTGCGTATTTTATGCAGCGTCTCCCACGGGTTGGCGCGTGCGAGGTCGCCGATATCGAATCCCGTCGCCAGGGCATGCCCGTCAATGCCATGACAGGTGGCGCAAAAGACGTCGTATTTCTCTTTCCCGTCGGCGGCCTGACCGTTGGCTTTTTTGGTCTTGGGGTCGATGAAGCTGTCCATGTCCACTTGACCCGCTGCGACGAAATTCGCCAGATCCGTGAGATCCCGTTGATTCAACAGGCTGCCCGTCCACCTTGTGCCATGGTATTGGTGGTTCTCATCCATCAGCAGATTGCGCAGGTCATCAGGCGACGCGCCAGCCTGGGCTCGAATGCCCACAATGCCGGTGAAATGGGCGCCCTCGCCATAGGCCCCGTCGCGCCCCTTGTAATCCCATCCGTGACATTCCTTGCATCGCCAATTGGTCGACGGCAGTTTCGCCTGCGCCCCGGTCAGCGGATAGGCCGGGTGGCGGAAGGTTTGCTCGGGTGCGTCCTTTTCCTTTTGCCAGTTATCATAAAGTCGCCCCCCACGGGTGACCGAAGCCGCCAACTGAAGATCCGGCAGCGTCTGAAGATAGGCCAGCAAATTCCCCAGGCGGTCCAGGGAGATGATCCGCATGGGCGGCATGCGAACGCCGGGATGTCCATTCAAGATCGTATGCAGAGCTTTCTGGGGATTCTTCCGCGAGGTGACGCCCAGGGGCTCGATTTCCGCGAGGCGTTTTCCATCGCCGCCGTGACAATTCAGGCAAACCGTATCATAGAGGTTTTGTTCCCGGGCCGGATTGCCCCGGGATATCCCCGTATCCTGCTCGATATGGGCGGACATATCCACCCGACCGTCGGCGAGGAAGGCGGATAAATCCACCAGATCGCGGTTTGACAGTTTTCCCTGGTAGCCATGTGTCGGCCCCTGGAGCAGCGCCGTCAATTGCGCGACGGAAGGACGGTATTCTGCCGCCAGAGGGCCGGTCCGTTGCGCGGTCACCCCCGAATAATCCCATCCATGACAGCTAACGCAACGCCAACTGTTCTCGGTGTCATGCATGGAGGGCCGACCGGGAATGAATTGTGGATGGATTTCGGTGGGGGGCCGGTCCTTGTTCTCCACGATCCAGTTGTCGTACAGCCGTCCGCCCCGGGTGAGAGAGACACCGTCAAACGCCCCCGCCTCCACTGGGCAGCAAAACGCCAACAGGGCGATGCCCAGGGCCGCCCGCCCCGCCCAAGACAAAGATTTCTCAGATCGCATCAAGGCCTGCCCCCACAAAGCATCCGGTTGAAAAGCACAGCATACACCACTCCTCTGAATTCATTGACCAAATTATGGAGAGCTGAGGGCGTCAGCATCTTGAAATTACCCACAGTTTGTGGGTCTTGATGGATGATGGGCCACATTTAGGCTTGACTCTCAGGAATCGGCCATGATTCGTTGTTGGGCACCTCACAGTATAGGGTGCAAACATGGGATCGTGGGTGGATGACGAAACGGCAAGCTGTGATCTGGGTGATGCGCGGCTGAACCGGCGGATGGGAGCGATGCTGGCTGCCATGGGAGAGCGACCGGGTGGATCGCTGCCCACCGCGTTCCAGGACTGGGCGAATACGAAGGCGGCTTACCGCTTCTTTGCAAATGAGAATGTCAGCGAGGACAAGATCCTGGCGGGACACTTCGCGGCCACCGCGTTGCGGGTACAGGCCATAGACGGACCAATTCTCGTGCTGCAGGACACCACCGAATTCTCGTTCAAACGGAGCAAGCCCGAGAAAGTCGGTTTCACGAAGACCTCCTGCGGCCATAAAACCAAGGAAGGGCGCCATCATCAGCATACGATCTGCGGCATGCTCATGCACGTAAGCCTGGCCGTTACACCCGACGGCCTGCCGCTCGGGCTGGCCGCCGCGCGGTTTTGGTCGCGAGACAAGTTCAAAGGCACGAAGGCTCTGAAACGCAAGATCAATCCCACACGGGTTCCGATCGAACAGAAGGAGAGCATGCGCTGGCTCGACAATCTTCGACTTTCGACCGAGTTGATCGGCGCGCCCGAGCGGTGCATCCATATCGGTGACCGGGAGAGCGATATCTATGAGCTCTTCAGCCTCGCCCGGGAACTCGGCACCCATTTCCTGGTGCGCTCCTGCGTCAACCGGCTTGCCCAAGACGGGGCGACGACGATCGCGCAGGTAATGGAGGGGATCGAGCCCAGCGGTACGCATTTCATCCGCTTCCGGGATGCCACCGGCCAGCCACAGGAAGCCCAGCTGGCTATCAAGTTCTCCACCATGACCGTGTGTCCACCAATTGGGAAACAGAAAAAGTACGAACATCAACGGCTCCAGATCATCCATGCCATCGAGGTCGATCCTCCCATCCACCGGGAACCGCTGCTGTGGAAACTGATCACCAACCTTGCCGTAACCTCCTTCGAGGAGGCCGTCCACAAGCTCGATTGGTACGCTCGGCGCTGGAGTATCGAAACCTTCTTCAAGACCCTCAAGACCGGATGCCGGATCGAAGACATCCGTCTCAGCACTGCCGACCGATTGGCCAATTGCATCGCGCTTGCCAGCGTGACGGCCTGGAGGATCTCCTGGATGACGTGGCTTCGCCGTACCGAACCGGCGAGCACGCCGCGGGCCGTCTTCACAGACACGGAATTGGCGCTCCTGGATCGCACCGCGCCCGCCACTCGCCCCGGCCAAGCGCGTAACCTCGATTTCTATATCGTCGCCGTCGCCCGCCTTGGCGGCTACCTCGCCCGACGACACGACCCTCCGCCTGGAACCACCGTCCTGTGGCGGGGATTCTCCCGCCTCGCCGACCTCGTTATGGGCTTCGAAGCCGCATATGGTAATGGAAAAACACTTGTGGGTAATTGAAAGCGTCAGCATCGCCTTACATGGCCGCCGTCAAATCACGGTGCCTGAAAGCCCTTCAGATCTACGCCCTTGCCTAACCAGTTTGCTGCTTCAAAGGTGGGGTTCTGCTTTTTCAGCCTTTCGTCAATCTGGAGGCGTCTTTGCCACCCGAAAAACGCACCGTCATCCCTAAGAGTCGGGGGGAAACAGGGTAGGCGAAGAGCCCCTGCCCTCTCACCAATCCTCGCACTTGCTATGTTCGCGCCGGTAGGCGGCGGGGGTGTCGATCTGGCTGTTGGCCCAGTCCATGCGGTCTTCCAGGGCCTGGAAATCTTTTTCCAGGGACCGGTAAAGGTCGTTGAGCATGGCCTGGGTGGCGGCGTTGGGGTCGTGGGTCCAGACCACCGGCACCCGCATGGCGGCGTTGATCGCCCGGGCCTTGAAGGATTCCAGGGAATCGTTGAGTTCGCGCCGGTACAGGGCCACATGGGTCAGTTCATGTTCCTTGGTCACCCGATAGGCGCAACTGCCGGGCTGGTAGCGGCGGGCGATATAGACCTCGAAATCCTTGAATCCCAGATGCAGATCCACTTTCGACAGGGAGACGCAGAACTGCCGTCCGTCGTTGGTTTCGGTGCGGGTGCGGGCCTGCAACCGGTAATCCAGCAGCCGCCGGGTCAGGCCAAGTACCTGGGTGCCATCGGCGTAGTTGCCGGCCCCGGTCAGCCGTCGCAGGTCGTTCAAGGTCTTGGTATTGTAGAAGCGCACGCCGCCGCGATCACTGGTCAGGGTGACGTCGATCAGGCTGTCGCCGCCCGGACAGCGGGCCGGGGCGGCGTTCACCGGAACACCGACAGTCATCAGCAACAGTGTCAACAGGAGCGTTTTCATCCTCTCAAGATAAGCCGATGGGGACTGTCTTCCAAGAGGGAGCGTGCTACAAGATGGACCAGGAGGAACCGCCCATGCCGACCATCGCCACCTGGAACGTCAACTCAGTCAAGGCCCGCCTGCCCCACCTGCTCGATTGGCTGCAACAGGCGGCCCCGGACGTGGCCCTGTTGCAGGAAATCAAATGCCTCGACGAGAACTTCCCGACCCTGGAAGTGAATGGCCTGGGCTATGAGGTGGCCACCGTCGGCCAGAAGACCTACAACGGCGTGGCAGTCCTCTCCAAAACGCCCATCAAGGTCTTGCAGCGCACCCTGCCCGGTGCCCCGGACGATGAACAAGCGCGCTATCTGGAGGCCCGCACCGGCGGCCTGCGGGTGGCGGCAATCTATCTGCCCAACGGCAACGGCGGCGATGACAAATATGCCTACAAGCTCGATTGGATGGCGCGGCTCTACGATCATGCTCGCAGCCTATTGCAAACCGAGGAACCTCTGGTTCTCGGCGGCGATTACAACGTCGCCCCGGAAGATGCCGACTGCCACGACCCCAAGGGCTGGGCCGATGATGCCCTGTGCCTTCCGGCCAGCCGTGCCGCGTTCCGCAAACTGCTGTGGCTCGGCCTGACCGATGCCTTCAAAAGCCAACACCCAGAGCCCGGGCGCTATACCTGGTGGGACTATCGCGGCGGCGGCTGGCAGAAAGATCTGGGCGTGCGCATAGATCACCTTCTACTCTCCCCCCAGGCCGCCGACCGGCTTGCCGAGTCGGGCATCGACCGCACCCCGCGCGGCTGGGAAAAACCCAGTGACCATACCCCTGTCTGGTGCCGATTGGAGGACTGACGAAATGACCATCGACCAACTGAACACCGATTTCGGCATTGCCGGGAAACTGACCCTGGTCGAAGGCCCCGGCGGTCTGACCATGCTCGATGTGAGCACCGCCCTGGCCACCGCCCGGGTGTCGCCCTACGCCGGTCAGGTGCTGGCCTATCGCCCGACCGGACAGACCGAGGACCTGCTGTTCCTCAGCCAGCAGGCCTATTACGCGCCGGGCAAGGCAATCAAGGGCGGGCTGCCGGTCTGTTGGCCCTGGTTCGGCCCCGACCCGGACGGCCTGGGACGCCCCGGCCATGGCTTCGTGCGCAACCGGGCTTGGAGCCTGTTGAGCACCGCCGAGCGGCCTGATGGGACCATCGAGATTCGCCTCGGCCTGAGCGACACGGAAGAGACCCGCGCCATCTGGCCGCATTCCTTCGAACTGGAACTGCGGGCGATCATCGGAGCGACCCTGGAGGTGGCCCTGATCACCCGCAACAGGGGCACCGAGGCGTTCCCCCTCACTCAGGCTCTGCACAGCTACTTCCGGGTTGGCGACATCGCCCAGGCCCGGGTGCTGGGGCTCGAGGGCTGCACCTACATCGACAAGATGGACAACAGCACCGAGAAGCCGCAAGCGGGGGCAGTGACCATTTCCGGCGAGACCGACCGCATCTATACCGGCGTCGGCCCCCATCTGAGCATCGAGGACCAGGCGCTGGGCCGCACGCTCGCCCTGACCTCGCAAGGCAGCGCCAGCGCCGTGGTCTGGAACCCCTGGGCCGCCACCGCCCAAGCCATGGCCGACCTGGGCGACGACGACTACAAGTCCATGCTCTGCGTCGAGACCACCAATGCCGGGCCGGATGTGGTCACCGTCGCTCCAGGCGGCGAACATGTGATGCAAGTCGCCATCGCAGTCAAATAAAATTCCCATACAAAAACGGCGGAGCCCGCAAGCTCCGCCGTTTTTTTGTCTGACCCTGGTCGGTCAGCCGAGGGCCTGAACGATCTGTTCGGTCATCTTCTTGGCATCGCCGAACAGCATCATGGTCTTGTCTTCGTAGAACAGCGGGTTGTCCACCCCGGCATAGCCGGGCGACAGGGAGCGCTTGACGAACAGCACCGTTCCCGCCTTGTCCACGTCGAGGATCGGCATCCCGGCGATGGGGCTTTGCGGATCGGTGCGCGCCACCGGATTGGTGACATCGTTGGCCCCGATCACATAAGCCACGTCGGCGGTGGAGAATTCGTGATTGATATCCTCCAACTCGAACACTTCGTCATAGGGAATGTTGGCTTCGGCCAGCAGCACATTCATGTGACCGGGCATGCGACCGGCCACCGGATGAATGGCATAGGCCACTTCCACGCCCTCTTTCTTCAGCAGATCGGCCATCTCACGCACCGCGTGCTGGGCCTGCGCCACCGCCATGCCGTAGCCGGGCACGATGATGACCTTGGAGGCATTGGACATGATAAAAGCCGCATCGTCCGCCGAACCGGCCTTGGCCTGTTTGTTGGGGTCGCGGGCACTCGCCCCGGCCCCGCCGCTATCACCGCCGAAGCCGCCCAACAGAACGTTGAAGATTGAGCGGTTCATACCCTTGCACATGATGTAGGACAGGATGGCACCGGACGAGCCGACCAGCGCGCCGGTGACGATCAGCGCCATGTTGGACAGGGTGAAGCCGATGCCGCAGGCCGCCCAACCGGAATAGGAGTTGAGCATTGAGACTACCACCGGCATATCGGCCCCGCCGATGGGCACGATGATCAGGAAACCGAGCACGAAGGCCAGCAGAGCCAGCAGCCAGAAAGCCGTATAGGCTTCCTCGGAGGAGAACCAGACGACCAGCACCACCATGATCACAGCCAGCAGGGCGTTCAGCGCATGTTGGCCCTTGAACACGATGGGATTGCCGCTCATCAGCCCTTGCAGCTTGGCGAAGGCGATCAGCGAGCCGGAGAAGGTAATGGCGCCGATGGCCGTGCCCAGGGACATTTCCACCAGCGATCCGGCATGAATCTGTCCAGCGATGCCAATGCCATAGGCTTCCGGGTTGTAGAGCGCTGCGGCGGCCACCAGCACGGCGGCCAGACCGACCAGACTGTGAAAGGCGGCGACCAACTGTGGCAATGCCGTCATCTGAATGCGCAGGGCAATGACAGTCCCCAGCGATCCACCGATGAGCATGCCGACGATGATCATCCAGTAGCTGATGACGCCCGGCTGCACCAGGGTGGTGATGACGGCGATCAGCATACCGACGACGCCGAACAGGTTGCCCTTGCGCGCCGTTTCCGGCGAACTCAGGCCCCGCAGCGCCAGGATGAACAGGACGGACGCGGCCAGATAGGCGAAGCCCGTGATATTTTCCATTCCACTCATGGGTCCGGCCCTCTCCTATTTCCGTTCTTTTTTCTTGAACATGGACAACATCCGTTGGGTGACGATGAATCCGCCGAAGATGTTGACGGAGGCCAGAGTCACAGCCAGGAAGCCCATGATCTTGGAAAAGCCGTAGCCATCCGGTCCGGCGGCCAGCAAGGCCCCGACGATGATGACCGAGGAAATGGCGTTGGTGACGCCCATGAGCGGTGAATGCAGGGCCGGAGTGACGCTCCAGACCACGTAGTAACCGACGAAAACCGCCAGCACGAAAACCGAAAACAAAAACAGGAACGGCGTGCTGTGGCTGACACCGGCCACATTCTCGACCATCGTCGAAGCACCATTGGAGGCGCTCAAAGCAGCGGCGGCGGTCTCGTTGCCCAGTCGCAGGGCCTCCTCGGCCATTTCCTTGGCCTGGGCGGCCATCTGCATGGCCTGTTCGGCGAGCTTGGTTGCGTCCATGTTACTTGCCCTCCCCGGTCAGTGCTGGATGGACCAGCCCGCCGTCCTTGCAGATCAATGTTCCCTTCACCGTCTCGTCGTCCCAATCGAAAGCCAGCGTCTTGCTGTCCTTGTTCACGTGAGGGGTGATGAAATTGAACAGGTTCTTGGCGAACAGGGAGCTGGCGTCCTCGGCCAGTCGGGACGGGACATTGTCGTGACCGACGATGGTCACCCCGTGCTTGACGATGACCTTGCCCAGTTGCGCCAGCTTGCAATTGCCGCCCATTTCCACCGCCAGATCGACGATGACCGATCCCTGCTTCATGGATTTGACCATGTCCTCGGTGATCAGTTCCGGGGCCGGGCGTCCGGGAATCAGGGCCGTGGTGATGACCATGTCCTGCTTCTTGATATGCTCGGCCACCACCGCCTTTTGCTTGGCGTAATATTCCGGCGGCATTTCCTTGGCGTAGCCGCCCGCCGTCTGGGCGTCCTTTTCCATTTCCGGATCGACCACCAGGAACTTGCCGCCCAGGCTTTCCACCTGTTCCTTGGTCGCCGGGCGCACGTCGGTGGCGGTCACCACCGCGCCGAGACGCTTGGCCGTGGCGATGGCCTGCAATCCGGCGACGCCGACGCCCATGATGAAGACCTTGGCCGGGGGAATGGTGCCCGCAGCCGTCATCATCATCGGGAAACCGCGTCCGAATTCCGAGGCCCCGTCCAACACCGCCTTGTAGCCGGACAGGTTGGACTGCGACGACAGGATATCCATGCTCTGCGCACGGGTGATGCGTGGCATCAATTCCATGGCGAAAGCGGTCAGACCGGCCTCCGCGTAGGCTTTCATGGTCTCGGCATTGGTCAGCGCGTCCATGCGGGCGATAACCACGGTGCCTTTTTCATAGGCCGACAGTTCGTCATCCTTGCCGCCGACCATCGGGCCTTGCACCTTGAGCACCACATCGGCCCCCTTGAGCAGGGTGTCGGCCTTGGCGGCAATGCTGGCTCCGGCAGCCTTGAAGGCGTCATCGGTGAACGAGGCACCGGCTCCGGCCCCCTTTTCCACCGCGACGTCGAAACCGAGAGCAACCAATTTCTTGATCGTATCCGGTGAGGCGGCCACGCGTTTTTCGCCAGCACGCCTTTCCTTGGGAATGGCAATTTTCATTATCGACTGTCTCCGCTTCCTCGAATTCGTTTGAGGGAGTCTGAATCGTGAGTTGTGGTTATGCCCTTTTCCAGGGCTCTAAGCAAGTGTGCGCCGCACAAACTTAAGATTCTCCTTCTCCGTCGGACAAAATGATTTTGGCCTTGGAAAGCGGCCCCGTGCGGCCGGGGGCCTTGAGGGTGACCGGGGCCACTCCCGCACCTTCAAACAGTGAAATGCCCGCCTGCAAAGACGCCGCGACCGACTTGCGATCCGGCATGTTCCACAAGTAGGCCACCGCATGGGGGGCGTCTTGCAGGCTCTGATGCAGCTTGCGGCGCACGCCGCCTTCGGTCCACATGCCGCCCACCCCGTCGGCCCCGGCGCGCAGCAGAACCAGCGGATCGGGCGACGAGGGGCTGAGGCGCAGCAGTACCCCGCCGCCAATCGGGCGCAGCACGTCGAGTACATCGCGGGCCAGGATTTCGTTGCCCGCCCCCACCGCCTCGAAAATCAGATGGCGGCGCGTACAATGCCCGGGAATTCCCTGCAAACAGTCATTGATTCGATCCCGACCGCCGCTCAGCACGGTCATCGCATGAATGGGCAGGATCACGTCCGTCCGTTGCGCCTCCGCCGGGGCATAAATCCGGGCCACCAAGTCGAGCAGGTCGCGATCCAGGTCACACAGAAAATCCACCCCGGCATTGGCTGGATAGAAGGCCCCATCGGACGTCTTGCGCCCCTCCACCTCGCGGATCGGAATGCATCGGTAGCCGACGATTCGCGCCACCCGCGCATCCCATATCGGCCGATAGCGGGCCTGCACCACGTTGCTGCCCAGATCGAACATACCCAGATCCAATGCCATGGCCGCCTTGAGGGTAGCGGGCTTGGGCTCGCGCGCCCGCACCTCGGTGACCGAGGCGGCGAGAACGTCCAGCCTGACCTCGCCGTCGGGGCCGAAGGCCTGCGCGGTGGGGACCTCCGCCGTATGGACCAGCGCCCCGCCGCCCGGATCGAAATGCGAGCCCATCAAACGATTACCCAGATCAATGGTGATCTCGCGCGCCTTGAAATGCGCCGAATCCGGCGTCTTGGCGGGAAAGGCGAGAACGAACATATCCTCTGCCGGTTGCTGGTAAATGTCTTTCGGGTCGAGATATTTCTGGATCAGGTTCTCGCTCATCAACTGAACCTTGGGGGCCAGACGCTCCCAGGCATCCCCCACCACCTCGCGAAACGCCGACAGGCTGATGACGTGGACCGCCGTCCCCAAATCCGGCGGCGTGCTGTCCAGAACATCGTCCAGGGTCTGGGTGAAACCCTCCAGGCGTTCCGACCAATGGGGCGGCTTGGGCGCCTCGGCCTCGGGCGACGGCTTGGCGGTCTTGTGAAAGCGTTTCCAAAGTCGACGCACAAAATGAGCCATCGAAAATTTTCGCCCCTCTAAGGCTTCGTGACGACCGATTGTAGCGTCCGGTCTCCGTTGTGCAAGAAGGCAACCAGATCACCCACCCAATCAATTTGCACCAATTTTGTGCAAATTCGCATTTTTATGACTCCCCAACTCGGTCCTCCCTTGACCGGACTCCCTTCTGTTTGTCAAAACTGCGTACTGCTTAGGCAGACATTGATATTGGGCTACCGGACTTCTCGATCCGGACGCCCCCAAGGGGGAAAGATCATGATGAGTAAATGTGCGAAAGCGCTCCCTGTCGCGCTGCTTCTGGGCGGGCTGGCGACCCTCTGGTCCGCCACGGCCCATGCTGCCGAAGGCGTGGACAGCGGTCATACGGCCTGGATCATTACTGCTACCGCTTTGGTGCTGTTCATGACCCTGCCCGGCCTGGCGCTGTTTTATGCGGGTCTGGTGCGGGCCCGCAATACCCTCAGCGTGCTGATGCATTGTTTCACCGTGGCCTGCATTTCCTCCATCCTCTGGGTGGTCATTGGCTACAGCATGGCGTTCGGCACAGTCGGCGGCGGCATCGTCGGCGGCATGGACAAGCTCTTCCTGTCCGGGATGACTCCTGAGTCGACCTCCGGTGCCTTGCCGGAAGTGGTTTTCATGATGTTTCAGATGACCTTCGCCATCATCACCCCGGCACTTATCCTCGGGGCCTTCGTCGAACGGGCCAAGTTCACCACCACCATGGCCTTCAGCGGCCTGTGGATGCTGCTCGTCTATGCGCCAGCGGTGCATTGGATCTGGGGCGGCGGCATGATGAGCGACGGCGGCCTGTTCGGCGAGTTGTTCGGCGTCGGGGTCAAGGATTTCGCGGGCGGCATCGTGGTTCATGCGACGGCAGGTTCGGCGGCGTTGGTGGCGGCCCTCATGATCGGCCCGCGCAAGGGCTTCCCGAACCATCTGCAACCGCCCCATTCCCCCGGCATGGTGATGACTGGAGCGGCCATGCTGTGGGTCGGCTGGTTCGGCTTCAACGGCGGCAGCGCCCTGGCGGCCAATGGCGGCGCGGGCATGGCCATCGCGGTGACCCATCTGTCCGCCGCCGTCGCCTCGCTGACCTGGATGGCGATGGAATGGCGTCAATACGGCAAACCGACCCTGGTCGGCATCGTCACCGGCATGGTCGCCGGGCTGGCAACGGTGACCCCGGCCTCGGGCTTCGTCGGCCCGCTGGGCGGCATGATCTGCGGTCTGGTCGGCGGCGGCGTCTGCTATGTGGCGGTAAACACCATCAAAATGCGCTGGCACATCGACGATTCGCTGGACGTTTTCGCCGTTCATGGAGTCGGCGGCATCCTCGGATCGCTGATGTTGGCGGTGCTGGCCCTGCCCTCCCTGGGCGGCATGGGGCTGGGCGACGGCGTCTCCGTGGGCAGCCAGTTGGCGTCCCAGGCGGCGGGAATCCTCATCGCGGTCGTCTGGTCCTCGCTTTTGACGTTCCTGATATTCAAGGCTCTGGCTGGGATTTTCGGCCTGCGCGTGGACCCGTCGGAAGAAACCGAGGGCGTGGATTTGACGGAATACGGCGAACGGGCCTACGATTTCAATTAATGCCAAGAGCATTCTTACCAAGGGACAACCCATGAAACTGATCATAGCCATCATCAAGCCGGCCAAGATCGAAGAAGTGCAGGATAATCTGCGCGACCTCGGCATCACCGGTGCCACGGTCTCCGAGGTTCGGGGCTACGGGCGGCAAAAAGGCCAAACCGAGATTTATCGCGGGGCCGAATATCACATCCAGTTCGTGCCCAAGCTGAAACTGGAAATCGCCGTGCCGGACGAATACGTGGAAAGCACCATCGACGCCATCAGCAAGGGGGCGCACACCGACAAGATCGGCGACGGCAAGATCTTCGTCCTGGATCTGGAACAGGCGGTCCGCATCCGCACCGGGGAAACCGACCGCGACGCGCTATAAACGAAAAAAAGGGCACCCCGAACAGCGAGGTGCCCTTTTTTTGAAAGTGCGTCCTCAGCCCAGCTTGACCGCCGTGCCGTTGGCGCTGACCATCAACAGAGTCTTTTCGTCGCCGCCGATGGTGTCGTAATCCAGGTCGATGCCGATGACCGCATCGGCCCCCATTTCCTTCGCCTCTTCCACCAGATCCTCAAGCGCCAATTCCTTGGCCTTGCGCAATTCCTTCTCGTAGGAACCGGATCGGCCCCCGATGAAATCGCGCACGCCGGCGAACAGATCCTTGAAGAAATTGGTACCCATCACCGCATGTCCGGCGACGATTCCGAGCACCTGGGTGACTTGACGGCCTTCGACCGTGTCGGCAGTGGTGGTGGTCAAAATCATGAAACTTATCCTCCTAATTTCCAAAAGTGCGTTGCAGAATTTCGGTCACCCGCTTGGCCGGTTGCTGACGGATTGCCGCTTCCTCGCGGGCCAGATACAGGAACATGCCGCCAATGGCTTCTTCCAGCACATGGTCGGTCAGATCCAGATTGAGTTGCGGCGCGAAGGGCACGGTTTTCACCCGCGCCACCACCTGCTGATAGAGCTGCACCGCCCCGACCTGGGCAATGTTTTCCTCGACGATGGGCCGCATCGCGGATTTCAGTTCCGGGGTCATATGGCCCTGGAAATAGCGGGTCGCCGCGTCCTCCGGCCCGTCGTAAATGGCCTTGGCATCATCCAGGCTCATGGCCGTGATGGCATTCCAGAACAGTTGCTTGGCCTGCGGCGTCGCCTGCTCGGCGGCCCTGTTCATGCGCAGCTCCAGGTCGTCGAGGGTGCCCGACAGGCCCAGGCCGCCCAACAGGCTCTTGGCATCGGAAAGGGCCTTGGGCAACGGAATATGAACTTGCGGATCGGCGTTGAATCCGTCCGGGCGGCCCAGTTGGCCGACCACCGTCTCGGTGCCGACGCGCAAGGCCTCTTTCAGTCCGGCGATCAGATCTTCATTGCCCAGGATCAGGGAGTCGTTGCCCGTGGACTTGTTCGCGCCGCCGCCCAGCACCCCTTGCATCAGGGTATCGAACGGCCCCGCCTGAGCCACCGGCATCCCCGCCAATAGCACGCCCGTCACCACCAGTAGCGCTTTCCGCATTTTCATTCTCCTTGTTCAGCCGTTCGGGCTACCATGCAACCGTGCCCCAAGATAGGTCAACAGGTCGTCGCGGACCTGCGGAATATTGGGGTGCCTCGCCACCTGCTCGGCCTTCATCTGATGGCGAAACCAGGTGGTCTGCCGCTTGGCATATTGGCGGGTCGCCCGCTGCGCCGCCGCACGGGCCTCGGCCTCGGACAAATCCCCCCGCCACAGGCCGAGCAGCGCCGGGACCCCCACCGCCTTCATGATCGGCAGGTCGGGATCGAGGTCCAGGGCCGCCAGGGCTGCCACTTCCTGCAAGCCCCCCTGTGCCAACATGGCATCGAACCGCCGGTCACAGCGGGCATAGAGCACCTCGCGCGGCGGCTCCAGGAGCAATCTGGTGAACCGTACTCCGGGTAAAGGGGACTGCGGCGGATAGTCTTTCTGCCATTGGGATAGGCTGCGACCGGTCCCCCGAACCACCTCATAGGCGCGAATCAGCCGCTGTCGGTCGCCGTCGGGCAGTCGGGCGGCGCTTTCAGGGTCCAAGTCCGCCAGATGGAGCCGGAAGGCCGCGCCGCCCAAGTCGTCGAACAGCGACGACGCCTCCTGACGCACTCCGTCATCCACCGCCGGAATGGGCGACAGGCCCTCGACCAGCGCCTTGAGATACAGCCCGGTGCCGCCGACCAGCAGCGGCAATCTCCCGGACTCCCAGCATAACTGAATCTCGCTCAGCGCCAGATCCAGCCAGTGGGCCACCGAACAGGCCTCCCGACCGGACAGGCAGCCATAGAGGCTGTGCGGGGCCTGCGCCTCCTCCTCAGGGGTCGGACGGGCGGTAATGATCTTCAATTCCCGATAAATTTGCATGCTGTCGGCATTGATGATGGTGGCCCCGAATTCGGCGGCAATATCCAGCGCCAACGCCGTCTTGCCGCTGGCGGTCGGTCCGGCGAGCAGCAGAATGTCATTTGATTTTGTCATGAGATCGTCATACCACGACTGAGGAGCTGGACCCTTCACCCGATTGGGGCACCCCCGAGACAGATGATACCGATCACCATATCCGACGATTTCGCGCAACGAAACATTACTGTCTCCCTGGGGGGGCTGGGGTGCCGTTTGCGGGTGCAAGAAAGCCACCCGGACCTGGAACGCGCCCTGGACGATGAGATCCAAATCGCCCACCAACAGATTGAACAGACCCCCATCTCCCAATGGCCGCCCATCGAAGGCACCCGCAAGGCCTATCGCGCCCTGGGCAAGGACCCGGCCCGCTACCGCCCGTCCGCCGAAGCGTTGTTGCGACGGGTGCAGTCGGGCAAGGACATTTATCGGGTCAATACGGTGGTCGACGTGAACAACCTGATTTCCATCCGCACCGGCTATTCCATCGGCGCCTATGACCTGAGTAAGGTGCGGGGAGCGATTCAATTCCGCCGCGCCGCAGCGGGCGAGAGCTACGCCGGTATCGGTCGCGGACCGCTGAATCTGGAAGGATTGCCGATCTTTGCCGACGACGATGGCCCGTTCGGTAGCCCGACCTCTGATTCCGAACGTACCTGTATTGATCTCACGACCCAAAACCTGTTGATGGTATTGATCGGCTTTGGAGACGCGCCCGGCCTGCGCGAGGCCATGGCCCATACCATAGGGGCGCTGGAAGTCTTCTGCGATGCCGGAGACGTGGAAATGAGTCTGCTGACGGGCTGATCAATCCAACGGGTTGGAGACCAAACCGTCGGCCAGCTTGGGCTCGAACCAGGTGGATTTGGGCGGCATGATCTCCCCCGCCTCGGCCACCGCCATCAATTCCTCCATGGCGGTCGGATAGAGGGCAAAAGCAACGGCCCAGCCGTCGTCATCCACCCGCGCCTGCAACCCCTCCAGACCGCGAATGCCGCCGACGAAATCAATCCGCGAATCCCGGCGTAGATCGGTGATGCCGAGGATCGGATCGAGCAGCCGGTCGGTCAACAGACTGACATCAAGGCCCGCCTTGGGGTCCTCGGGAACCGGCTCCTTGAGGGTCAGGCCGTACCATGTGCCGCCCAGATACATGCCGAAATGGCCCTTGGCGGACGGCTTGAACATTCCAACAGAGGGCGTCACGTGAAATGCGCCGGTCAGTCGCTCCAGAAAAGCGTCGGTCGTAAGGCCGTTCAGATCGCGGACAATCCGGTTGTAATCCAGAATACGCATATGATCGCTGGGAAAGGAAACGGCCAGGAACGACTCATAGGGCTCGTCCCCCTGTGGCGCCGGGGCAGCTTCACGCCGGGCCTGGGCCACCCGCGACGCGGCGGCCGAACGATGATGTCCATCGGCGATATAAATCGCTGGCATGGACTCGAAAATCTCGGTGATTTGATCACAGATCTCCGACTCGAAGATCACCCACAGGCTATGGGTCACCCCGGCCTCGTCGGTCACCTCGTAACTGACGGGGAACGCCGTCACCCGCTTGAGCAGCGCCGTCAAACGGTTGTCAGGGCGATGGGCCAGCAGCACCGGCCCGGTCTGCGCATTGACCGTGTCGATTTGCCGTACCCGGTCGTCTTCCTTGGCCGGACGGGTCAGTTCGTGCTTGCGAATGCGGTTGGCATCGTAGGCCGCCACTGAGGCCGCGCCGACGATCCCGGTCTGCACATGATCGCCCATGCTCAGACGATAGGCGGAATAGGTCGGGATCTCGTCGCGGACGATCACTCCTTGGTCAATCAAGCGGCGCAGATTGACCGCCCCGGTCGCGTAGACCTCCGGCGCATAAGGATCGGTGCCCTCGGGCAGGTCGATTTCCGGACGTGATATATGCAGAAAACTCGATGGCTTACCCCGGGCCAGCGCCGCCGCCTCCTCGAAGCTTACCACGTCATAGGGAGGGGCAGCCACATCGGCAGCCTGATCGGGATGGGGACGCAGCCCGGTGAACGGGCGAAGCAGCGGCAGCGGGCGCGGAACGGACTGATCAGACACCGAAAATTCCAATTGCATTTGTTAACTTGGACTTGCAGGGCGGAAGTCCTCGGACTCCCGCCCTCACAAAAAATGAATGACCTATTCCGCCGCCACTTGCGGCAGGCCGTTGAGCGCTTCCTGGAGCGCCGCCGGATCATAGTCGCGGTCTTCCAGCTTGCCGGCGAAGTAGTCCGTATAGGCCGCCATATCGAAATGACCATGGCCGGACAGGTTGAACAGGATGTTGCGCGATACCCCCTCGGCCTTGCAGCGCAGGGCCTCGTCCACCGCTTCCTTGACCGCATGGGTGGATTCCGGAGCCGGGATGATGCCCTCGGCACGGGCGAAGGCCACCCCGGCCTCGAAGCAGCCGGTCTGGTGATGGGACACCGCCTCAATCAGTCCCTGGTCGAGCAGGTGGCTGACGATGGGCGACATGCCATGATAGCGCAATCCCCCGGCATGGAAACCCGGCGGCATGAAGGAGGAGCCCAGGGTATGCATCTTGACCAGCGGGGTCAGGTGGGCCGTATCGCCGAAATCGTAAGCAAAGGTGCCGCGAGTCAGGGTCGGACAGGCCGCCGGTTCGACAGCCACGATGCGCACGTTCATGCCGTCGCGGATTTTCTTACCGACAAAGGGGAAAGCCAAACCGCCGAAGTTGGAACCGCCCCCGGCGCAACCGATCACCACATCCGGCTGCTCACCGGCCATGGCCATCTGTTCGATGGCTTCGACGCCGATCACCGTCTGATGCAGCAAGACGTGATTGAGCACCGAGCCCAGGGAATATTTGGTGTCGTCCCGCTGCGCCGCCAGTTCCACCGCCTCGGAAATGGCGATGCCCAACGAGCCATTGGAGTTGGGGTCCTTCTCCAGGACGGCACGACCGGAGGCCGTCTCCATGGAGGGGCTGGGCACACAACGCGCCCCGTAGGCTTCCATCAAGGCGCGGCGATAGGGTTTTTGATGATAGGACACCTTCACCATGTAGACGTCCACCTGCAACCCGAACAGATGACCGGCATAGGCCAACGAGGAGCCCCATTGCCCGGCCCCGGTCTCGGTGGTCAGTTTCTTGACCCCTTCCGCGGCGTTATAGAAGGCCTGCGCCACCGCCGTATTGGGTTTATGCGAGCCGGACGGGCTGACGCCTTCGTATTTGTAGTAAATATGGGCCGGGGTATCGAGGGCCTTCTCCAGGCGGCGCGCCCGGTATAGCGGCGATGGCCGCCACTGACGATAGACCTCACGCACCGGCCCGGGAATCTCAATATGCCGTTCGGTGGAGACTTCCTGGGCGATACAGGCCATGGGAAACAGCGGCGCCAGATCCTCCGGCCCGATCGGCTGGCCGGTTCCCGGATGCAGCACCGGCGCCATGGGCACCGGCAGATCGGCCAGCACGTTGTACCAATCCTTCGGAATGCGATCCTCGGACAACAGATATTTTACCGTTTCGTCGCTCATGTCCCCTCCCCCGTTGGTTTTGGTTGATGGTTGCTGCCCCTTTCTAGCCCCCAACCCGAAGACTGGCAAAACAAAAACGGCGTCCCGCGAAGGACGCCGTTCCATATCCGGGGACAATTGGGGTTTAGCCCTCGCGCAGCCGCACGCCGACGATGCGCAGGTCGCCCTGCCGCTCGACGAACAACAGCACCGAACGACGGCTGCTCTTGCGGGCTTCGTCGATGCGCTGCACCACGTCCTTGGGCTCGGTAATTTCGTACTGGTTGACCTCGACGATGATGTCGCCTTCCTGGACGCCCTTTTCGGCGGCCGGGCCATCCTGATCGACGCTGGTGACCACCACACCCTTGATCTCGCCCTCGCCGAGGCTGAAGCGGTTGCGGACCGCATCGTTGGCCTGGGCCACACTGAGACCGAGGGAGTCGATATCCAGCGACCCGGACTTAGTGTTGGTCGGCTTGGCGGTGGTTTCGGCGTCGGCGACTTCCGACTCCTCCAACTCACCGATGACCACGGAGAGTTTCTGCGTTTCGCCATTGCGCCAGACGGTCACCGGCACCGCCTTGTCGATTTCCGTCTCGGCGACCATGCGCGGCAGATGACGCATTTCATCGACGTCCTGGCCGTTGAACGACAGGATCACGTCACCGGACTGAATCCCGGCGACCTTGGCCGGGCCGTCGTCACTCACCCCGGCGACCAGCGCGCCCTTGGGTTCCTTGAGACCAATGCTCTCGGCGATTTCCTCGGTGACATGCTGAATACGCACCCCGAGCCAGCCGCGCTTGGTGCGACCGAACTTGATCAACTGACCGATCACCGGCTTGGCGACGTCCATGGGCAGGGCAAAGCCGATGCCCACACTGCCGCCGGAGGGCGAATAGATGGCCGTGTTGATGCCGATCACCTCGCCATCAAGATTGAACATGGGGCCGCCGGAGTTGCCCTTGTTGATGGAGGCGTCGGTCTGAATGAAATCGTCGTAGGGACCGGCGTTGATATCGCGCCCCTGGGCCGACACGATGCCCGCCGTCACGGTGCCACCGAGACCGAACGGATTGCCGATGGCCAACACCCAGTCGCCGACCCGCACCTTGCCGGAATCCCCCAGGGCCAGCGGCGGCACATCGAGTTTCTTGCCCTCTGACAGCTTGAGCACCGCCACATCGGTCTTCGGATCACGACCGACCAGTTCGGCTTCCAGCCGGGTGTCATCCTGAAGAATGACGAAAATCTTGTCGGCGCCTTCGATCACATGGTTGTTGGTCACCACAAAGCCGCCTTCGATGACGAAGCCGGAGCCGAGGGAAGAGGCGCGCCGCTTACCCGGCTCATGCCCTGGTCCCTGGCCCTCGCCCTGTTGATCGAAAAAGTGCTTGAAGAAATCCTCGAACGGCGAGCCTGGAGGAAACTGCGGCATTTCGATGCCCGGTTGCCCCTGCACGACCTGAGAGCTGGAAATATTGACCACGGAAGGCGACAGGCGCTCGGCCAGATCGGCGAAGCTCTCCGGGGCACCGCGCGCCTGGGCGGCGGCGGCGGCGGCCAGCGTGGCAATGGCCAGCAGACCGATGATCATCCAGCGCACCATGCGGTCATCGGGCAATGCCTCGCGCGCTGATATAAACACCCGCGACAACTTTCGTTGGCTCATTTTGGAATTCTCCGTCATTTCTTAAACAGGTCCTTTACCTGAGCGAATATGCAAAAAGAATGTGGCCGAAGCTTGGCAAGGGCACAGTTGATCACGGCATTGTGAGGAAACCGTTAATTCAGGCCGACAACCAGACGATCAGCACGCCCAGAACCGCCGCCGCCAGACCGGCGGCGCGCAGGGTCCCGGAGGGGGTCCGAAGGAGCTGCGCCATCATCTTGCGCATGCCATCGGGAAACAGGGCATAGAGCATCCCTTCGAGGGCGATGGCCAAACCCAACGCCGTGAAGAGATGCGCCATGACTTAGCGTCCAGTGCTCGACTGGAAGTAGCGGAAGAACTCCGAGTCCGGGCTCAGAACCATGGTGGTGCCCTCGCCGAGCCCCTTCTCATAGGCCCCGAGAGTCCGGTAGAGATCGAAAAACTCCGGGTCCCGGACATAAGCGTCGCTGAGGATCAGGGTTCGTGCAGCATCGCCCTCACCGCGCAGTGTCTCGGATTTCTGCTTGGCTTCGGCCATGATGATGGTGCTTTGACGGTCGGCGTCTGCTTCGATGTTGAGCTTCTGCCGTTCTCCCTCAGCACGGATCTCGGCAGCATAGGCCTTACGATCAGACCGCATCCGGTTGTACACGGAAGCCGACGTGGCTTCCGGCAGGTCGGTGCGGCCAATGCGCACATCCACCACCTCGACCCCGAACTCCGGCGCCTTTTCTTTCAGGTTGGCCGTAATCCGATCCATGACTTCCTGCCGCTTGTTGCTCAGCATGTCAGCCAGAAAAACCTGCCCGACCTCGGCCCGAACCGCAGAGTTGAGCTGCGCCCCGAAAATGCTGCGGAAGTTGGTATCCGTGCCGGCTCTTTTGCGGAATTCCAACGGATCGACGATCCGGTAGCGAACAAAAGAATCCACGTTAACGCGCTTCTGATCGGCCAAGGGTGCTTCCTGCGGCGGCGGGTCCAGATCCAGAATGCGACGTTCGTAGTACTCCACGTTCTGAACAAAGGGCAACTTGAAGTGCAGGCCGGGTTCGTTGCGAACGGCAATGGGATTACCGAACTGAAGCACCAGGGCCTGCTGGGTCTGTTGCACCGTAAACATGGCACTGGACGCGATGACCCCCATCACCACCAATACGACAGCCAGAAATATGAAACGGGGCTTCATGATCAATTCCCTCTTGGCTGTTGCGGACCGAACCGGCCCAGTTGATTGAGCGGCAGGTAGGGCACGACGCCCTGTTTGCCCTGCGCCTTCTCATCAATGATGACTTTGTTGGCATTGCCCATGACATCCTGCATACGCTCCAGATAGAGACGCTTGCGGGTGATGCCCTTGTTCTGGGCATAGGCATTGTAAATATCGATAAACCGCTGGGATTCACCTTTGGCTTCCAGAACCATCTGTTCCTTGTAAGCCGTGGCCTGCTGGATCATCCGTTCACCCTGACCTTTGGCCCGGGGCACAATGTCGTTGCGATAGGTGTTGGCCTCGTTGACCAGACGTTCCTGATCCTGTTTGGCCCGCTGCACGTCGTTGAAGGCATCAATCACCTCTTTCGGCGGGTCGGTTTCCAGCAACTTCACTTCGGTAATCAGCACGCCGGACTGGTAGGAATCGAGAATCTGCTGCAATAAATCCTGGGAATTCGCCTGCACCTTGGGACGTTCCTTGGATAGGGTGTTCTCCAGGGTTGTCTGACCAACCACTTCGCGCATGGCGCTTTCCGCCGCCGCCTTGATGGTCGCCACGGGATTGCGAATATTGAACAGGAAATCCGCCGCGTTCTTGATCTTCCATTGGACCTGGAATTTCAGGTCAACAATGTTCTGATCGCCGGTCAGAATCAGGCTTTCCTGCGGCACGTCCTGCTTGCCGAGGCTCCGTCCGCCGACATCTTCACCGCCCCGGTAACCCACCGGGATCGTATTGATCTTCTCCACGTTCGGTCGGATGATCTCGCCCATCGGCGACGGCATCCACCAATGCAGGCCAGCCGGAGTCTGCGAGACATACTTGCCGAACAGCAGCTGCACGCCAACCTCGCCAGGCTGCACCCGATAAAAACCTGTACCGGCCCAAACCAGGGCCAGAACAATCACCACCAGGCCGAAACCGCGCGCCCCGCCCAGACCGCCGCCGGGGATGAATCCCTTCATGCGTTCCTGGGTCTTGCGCATCATTTCTTCGATATCGGGCGGGGTGGGTCCGCGACCGCCGCCTCCAGACGGGCCTCGGCCGCCGCCCCACGGGCCTTGCCCGCCGCCGCCGCCGCCGCCGCCCCAGGGGCCGCCTCCTTGTGGATTCCATGCCATGGATATCACCCTTTCCTTATTTAATTCGATTCCGGCCTTTGAACTCTCGAACGGTGGCCTTATATGACAGACAGCCGAGCGGCGCAACGCAGCTCGATGTAACTTATTGCCGAATATCGGTTGGTTGGTTTGGAGATTCAAGTATGACCCACGTGACAGAACAACAAATCCTTGAAGCCTTGCAGGGCGTAAACGATGCGGAACGCGGCAATAACGTCGTCGATCTGGGCATGATTACAGGCATGCAAATAAAAGACGGCCATGTGGCATTTGCCATCCAGGTGGACCCGGAGCGCGGTCCGCACATGGAGCCGCTGCGCAAGGAAGCGGAACAGACTGTGCATAATCTGCCCGGGGTGATTTCGGTCACCGCCGTGCTCACCGCCGAGCGCCCGCAGGAAGGCGGCCCGGTGGGTCAGCAGGAACTTGATAATGTTTTGCTGCCGCATGTGGCCTCCATCGTCGCCGTGGCCTCGGGCAAGGGCGGCGTCGGCAAATCCACCACCGCCGTCAATCTGGCCATCGCCCTGCGCGACAAGGGTCTGAAGGTGGGCATTCTGGATGCCGACATCTATGGCCCGTCCATGCCGCGCATGCTGGGCATCACCGGCGATCCGACCTCGGCCGACGGCCGTCGCATGGACCCGATGATGAACCATGGCATCAAATGCATGTCCATGGGCTTCCTGGTCGAGGAAGAAACCCCGATCATCTGGCGCGGCCCGATGGTCATGGGGGCCCTGGAGCAGTTCATGCGCGACGTGGACTGGGGGCAGTTGGATGTCATGGTCGTCGACATGCCCCCGGGCACCGGCGACGTGCAGTTGACCATGGCCCAGCGCGTCCCGCTGACTGGCGCAGTGATCGTCTCCACCCCGCAGGACATCGCCCTGGCCGATGCCCGCAAGGGTCTCAACATGTTCCGCAAGGTTGACGTGCCGGTGCTCGGCATCATCGAGAACATGAGCTATTTCGCCTGCCCGCATTGCGGCGAGCGGACCGACATTTTCAGCCACGGCGGGGCCAAGGACGAGGCCGACCTGCTCGGCATGACCTTCCTCGGCGAAGTGCCGCTGGACGTGCAGATTCGCGAGACCTCCGATGGCGGCAATCCGATCGTCGACTCCGATCCGGAGAGCCCGCATTCCAAGGCCTATCGGGAAATCGCCGACAAGGTTTGGGCTCAGGTCGAGCAGCAACTGGCCAAAAAAGCTGCCCAGGCGCCGAAGATCGTGCTGCAATAAGGCTCGATTCCCTACCGAAAAGGCCTCCACCCCGGTGGGGGCCTTTTTTCGGCCGCACTGAAAAGATAATTTGCAACTGCGTCAGCCGCTAATCTGATATGATCGACCAAACGACGGAATCCTGATTGGTCAGACGCAAAGAATGCGCTATTGCTGTCGCCCGCTCCGCCGCCCATTGGTTCGCAAGGAAGACACTCCATGAAGAGAGAAGATATCACGCAAGGTGATGTTTATGTGAAATCCGGCACGTCGCAGACCCGATGGGCCGTCGAGCGCATGTTCGAATACACCGACATTCCGCCGCACGTGCGTCTGGTCAGCCAGGGCGACCGCAACCGGACCATCACCGTCGCCCTGTCGGCGCTGCTCGACGGCAAACAGTTCCGTCGGGAAACGCCGCCCGCCGCCTAGGCTGGCCCACGCTCCAGGGTAACGAAGCTGTAGGGATATTGCGCCCCGTCGGTGGCCTCGTGGCGCTGGCGGGACAGCTCATGCCATTGTTCGCGGTCCCACTCCGGAAACAGGACGTCCCCCTCCACTTGCGCGTGCACTTCGGTCAGATACAGGCGCTCGACCTGCGGCAGGGCCTGCCGGTAGAGTTCCGCCCCGCCGATGACCAACGCTTCCTCGTCGCCCCAGCCTGCCGCCGCATGCAGGGCCGCGTCCAGGGTGCGGGCCACCTCCACGAAGTCGGGCGCAAAGGCCAGGTCCCGCGACACCGCAATATTGTGCCGTCCGGGCAGGGCGCGGCCGATAGACTCGAAGGTCTTGCGGCCCATGATGATCGCCTTGCCCATGGTGATCTGCTTGAAATGCTTCAGGTCCCCCGGAATCCGCCAGGGCAGCCCGTTGGCCCGCCCGATGACCCGGTTCTCGGCCAGAGCAACGATCAGGGAGAGGCGCATGGAAACCGTCCTTTCGATCAAGTCTGCCAGGGATTGACGATTGTAACCCCCAATGCCTCGAAATCACGCACATTCCGTGTCGCCAGGGTGAGACCATGAACAGAGCCCGTAGCAGCCAGCAGGCTGTCCACTACTGGCACAGGGCGCACGGCGGAAAGCTTTGCCCAGACTTCGGCGATCTCCTGGTCTATAGGAATCAACCGATCAGCGTAAAATAGTTTCAGTCCGTCGAGCCAATATTGCAGCGCGGCTCCGGCGACCGGGTCCCGTCGCGAGAGCAGCCGCGCCCCCTTGGAAATCTCCCCCAAGGTCAGCACACTCAGAAACAGTTTCTCGGGATTGGCCCTATCGAACCATGCCATAACTCGTGGGTCCGGAAATCTGCGTCGGGTTTCGGATATCACGTTGGTATCGAGCAGGAACCCCAAACCTCACCTCACAAGTCCAAGTCCCGCCCCGTATCGGATGCGCGCAGGTTCACCAGATCAATCACCTCATCGTCAAAGCGGGGACCGGCCTTGAGGTATTCTGTCAAAGTGGGCCGCGAGTCTTGTAGGCGATGATAGTCGGCGGCAGACAGCACCACTGCCGCTTCCTCACCGTGAAAAGTGACCATCTGCGGTCCTTCACGGGTCGCCCGGCGCACCAACTCGCTGAACTTCGCCTTGGCCTCTTGTAATTGCCAAGTACAAGGATGAGACATGAGCCCCTCCAACTAGTCTGACTAGTTTTAGCATAGCGCCTCACACTGCAAAGAGCAACGTCAACCCATCACACCGCAATCGGAGCCTTGATATGCGGATGGGGGTCGTAGCCGGTCAGTTCGAAGTCCTCGAAGCGGAAGCCGAAGATGTCGGTTACATCGGGATTGATCGTCATATTCGGCAGTCGGCGCGGGGTTCGGGTCAATTGCAGGTCGGCCTGTTCCAGGTGATTCACATAGAGATGAGCATCACCGAAGGTATGAACGAATTCGCCCGGTTGCAGCCCGGTGACCTGGGCCATCATCTGGGTCAGCAGGGCATAGGAGGCGATGTTGAACGGCACGCCGAGGAAAATGTCCGCCGAGCGTTGATAGAGTTGGCAAGACAATTTGCCCTCGGCCACATAGAACTGAAACAGGCAGTGGCACGGTGGCAGGGCCATGCGGTCAACGTCGGCCACGTTCCAGGCGCTGACGATCAAACGACGGGACTCGGGTGTTTGCCGAATCTGCGCCACCAACTGGGAAATCTGGTCAATCTTGCTGCCGTCAGGGGTCGGCCAGGAGCGCCATTGATGGCCATAAACCGGCCCCAATTCGCCCTTATCGTCCGCCCAGTCGTCCCAGATTCTCACCCCGTTGTCGCGCAGATATTTGATATTGGTATCACCGTTCAGGAACCACAAAAGCTCATGAATAATCGACTTAAGATGCAGTTTCTTGGTGGTCAGACAGGGAAAGCCCTGCCCCAGATCGAAGCGCATCTGGTAGCCAAACACCCCCTGGGTGCCGGTGCCGGTACGATCACCCCGGAATACACCGGTGTCGCGCACATGTCGAAGAAGATCGAGATACTGTTTCATGGGGGCCTATTGTAAGGGCCGGGAATGGCAAGAGGCAATCGGTTTGCCCTGCCCGGGCGGCAGTGTATCATGGGGCGGGGAATCAAGGGGGAGCACATCACGTGACAGCGAACAGCCATTCCAAACCTCGGGCCAGCGGTCCGATATCTTTTCCGAGTGCCGTTTTGGCCCGCTACCACAACGACCAGGGGCTGCGGGTAGCGGCATCGCTGAGCTACACCTCGTTGCTGTCGCTGATTCCGCTGCTCACCATTGCCTTTGCCATGCTCGCCGCCTTTCCCGGATTCGCCGGAGCGCGGGAACAGATCCTGGCCTTTCTGCTCGACAATCTGGTGATGCAGGACCGGGATCAGATTGAGCTTTATTTCAACAATTTCCTGACTAATGCCGGGAAGATGGGGGCCGTGGGCGTGGTCGGATTCGCGGTCACCGCCTTGATGCTGCTGTCGACCATCGAAGGGGCCATGAACCGGGTCTTCCGGGTCTCGCGTCCGCGCAGTTTTCTGGTCCGCATTCTGGTCTATTGGGCGCTGTTGACCCTGGGGCCGGTGCTCATCGGGTCGTCGTTCACCCTGTCGGGCTACATTACCACGCTGCTCAAGCTCAACGGGGCCGACGCCTTTGCCGGGCCATTGGGCAAGTTGACCATCGCGACCCCGACCCTGCTCACCATCGTTGCCTTCATGTTATTCTACATGACCATGCCCAACCGCTCGGTCAAATGGACCCATGCCCTGACCGGGGCCATTGTCGCCAGTCTGCTGTTTGCCTTTCTGCGCTGGGTGTTCGCCCTCTATGTAATCTCCTTTCCGTCCTATCAGGCGGTCTATGGGGCCATTTCCTCCATTCCGATCTTTTTGATCTGGATGTATCTGTCCTGGGCAGTGATTCTGTTCGGGGCCACCATCACCGCCGCCCTGGCCGAGTGGAATCGCGGCAACCATCTCATATATCAAGGATTTTCAGAGCATGGACGCCGCTTGTGGCTGGCCGCTCATATTCTCAAGATCCTCGACGAGCGCAGCCATGGCGAAGGCGGCGAGGTGCAGCGCAAGCTGTTGATTGACGAAACCGGGGTCGGCGAGATGGAAGTCGATTACATGCTCGACCATCTGGCTGGCGAGTCCTACATCACGCGCACCGATACGGGCCGCTGGGTGTTGTCGCGCAATCCGGAAAGCACCACCCTGGCTGACCTGCATCAGTCCCTGAATTTACCGCTGGGGCCGCTGCCCGCCGTCGAGGAGCAGACCCCAGCCTGGGCCGCGCGCATGCTGAACAAGCTCAGCCGGGCGGAAAAGACCCAGGCCGCTTTCCTATCCGCCCCCCTGCGCGACATTTTCCACGGCGACGACCTGCCCCGGGAAGAAGAGGTTTCCCATCCCTCTCCGGCCCTCGACTTGATGGCTCCGGCGCTTAAGACTTCGGACATCAAGCCGGTGCCGGACCTGCGCGCCGAGCGGGAGTGATCAGTCCGACTTTTTTGGCGGACGCTTGCGCTTCAGGGGCCGCGATCCGGCGTCATCCTGGTTGCGGTTGCGCGGGGCCGACTTGGCGAACTTGGGCTTGAACGGTTTCTTGCCCTGATATTTGCCCTTTTCCTTGGATGCCGCGTCGCCGGTTTCTTCGGCGCGCTCCGTTCTGCGGGACAGCCCCAGCTTGCCCCGGGGGGCGGACGCAACTGGCGCATCCGATCGGGACGGCTGTTCCGGTTTGGACCGACGGGCCGGTTTGGCCTCGCCCCAGCGTTCGGAAATCGGGCGTGATTCGGGCCTGCGACGGGGCTTCGGCTTGGCCTCCTCCTCGGTTTTCCGGGGCGCTTCATCCGCCTCAACCCTCGGCGCCGGTGAATACGGTTTTTTCCGCTCGTAGGGCTTGGCGTCCGGTTTCGGCTTCTTGCTCCACCGTTCCGGCTTCGGTCGGTCATAGGGTTTGGGTTCGACCTCGACTTTCACGGGTTCCGGCGCCACGGAATCCGTGCGCGGCTGCCAATTGTCCGGCTTCGGACGACGCTCCGGGCGGGGACGTTCATAGGGCTTCTTGTCGGCATAAGCAGGCTTGGGCCCACTTTCCTGAGGCGCCTCCGGGATGCCGTCGAGGCGGGTCACGGAAATGGTCTTTTCCACCTTGCGGCTCGGCCCCAGAGCTTCCAGGAAGCGTTCCACACAGCCCGGAGCCAGTTCCACATAGGTCTCGCTGGCATGAATACGGATGGCCCCGATCTCGTGCTTGGTGATATGCCCGGCCCGGCACAGCATGGGCAACAACCAGCGTGGCTCGGCGGTATGCTCGCGCCCCACCGACAGGGAAATCCACACGCCGCCGGTAAAATTATCCCGAGGAGGCCGCTCCCGTTCCACCGGAGCCGCATCCAGCAGTTCCTCCGGGGCGGGTTGCTTGGAGCGATGCAAGCGCAAGAAAGCGGCGGCAATCTGCTCCGGCGCATGCTGGCTCAAAAGGTCTTGGGCAAAGGACTGCTCATCCTCGGTCAGCGCCTCACTGAGCAACGGATCGGCCAGAATGCGCTCCCGGTCGCGCCCCATGATATCCACCAGCGACGGCGGATGGACCCAGGACGCCTCGATATGCGCCGCCTGGAACAGCCGTTCGGTGCGCTTGCGCCAGTTATGGGGGACGATCAGGGCACTCACTCCCTTGCGTCCGGCCCGACCGGTGCGGCCACTGCGATGCAGCAGGGTCTCGCGGCTTTTCGGCAAATCGGCGTGGATCACCAGTTCCAGGTTGGGCAGGTCAATGCCCCGCGCGGCCACATCGGTGGCGATACAGACCCGCGCCCGGGCGTCGCGCATGGCTTGCAGGGCATGGCTGCGCTCGTTCTGACTCAGTTCGCCGGACAGGGCGACCACCGAGAATCCCCGGTTGGCAAATCGGCTGGTCATGTGATTGACCGTGGCGCGGGTGGCGCAGAAGACCAGGGCATTCTTGGCATCGTAGTAGCGCAGCAGATTGATGATGGCGTTTTCCCGATCGTTGGGGGCCACCATGAAGGCGCGATAGTCGATATCCAGATGCTGCTTCTGTTCCGCCACCGTGCTGACCCGCACCGCGTCGCGCTGATAGCGCTGGGCCAGATTGGCGATGGAGCGCGGCACGGTGGCCGAGAACATCAGGGTCCGCCGCTCGCTGGGCGCGGAGTCGAGGATATATTCCAGATCGTCGCGGAACCCGAGATCGAGCATCTCGTCCGCCTCGTCCAGCACCACCGCCTTCATTTCGGAGGTATCCAGGGAGCCGCGCTCGATATGGTCGCGCAGCCGTCCCGGCGTCCCGACCACGATGTGTGCTCCACGATCCAGCGCCCGCCGTTCGGTGCCCATATCCATGCCGCCGACACAGGAGGCAATGGAGGCCCCGGTCATTTCATAGAGCCATTCCAACTCCCGTTTGACCTGCAAGGCCAACTCGCGGGTCGGGGCCACGCACAGGGCCAGGGGGGCCTTGGCATAGGCGAAGCGCCCGCTCTCATTGAGCAGGGTGTGGGCCAGGGCGAGCCCGAACGCCACGGTCTTGCCGGAGCCCGTTTGCGCGGAAACCAGGGCATCGGCATCGCGCAGATTGGGGGCCAGCATGGACTCCTGAACCGGAGTCAATTGGGTATAGCCCCGTTTGGTCAAGGCCTGACCCAGCGTCTCGATGACGCCTTCAAAGTCTGTCATGTTTTTCTTCTTTCTGAATACGGGATATCGCACGCCGTATCTCACAGAAGAAAAGCGCCAGTTGCCCGAGGGGGTGGCACTCTAATCCCGCAACGCAAAAATACATACCTTTTTTATTCACCGGGGTGATGATCGAGGTGCCCCCTATTTGCAGGACAGCATTCGATCCACCAGGCCCCAACCGAATACCTTGTCCCGGCCGGGCAGGCCCAGGTCGAGGGTTTCCTGGCGCAGGATCTTGCGCAGTTTGTCGGCGCTCAGTTGACCGCTGCGGGAAGCCTCGACACCCGCCAGCGCGGTAATGAAGGGTGCTGCGAAGGACGTTCCGCTTTGCGACTTGCCGCCCCCGGGAACGGCAGTCCATAACCCCACTCCCGGTGCCGCGAAATCAATCCAGGACCCCGTATTGGCATGCCGATAAATGATGCTGTCCGCCGAACCGCCGCTCACCGCCGTCACCGCGACCACCGGCAAATAGGCCGCCGGATAGGCGGGCTTGTCATCGCGCCCCCAGTTGCCGGCCGCCGCGATCAGCAACATGCCGAGCTTGCGGGACTTGGAGACGGCAAGCCGCATCACCTTGTTGTCGTCCCCGGCCACGCTCATGTTGATCGCATGGACCCGCTCGCCCGCCAGCCAGTCCAGGGCCTTGAGCAGCCCAGCCGCGTTAGCGACCTTGCTCCCAGTCTCGGTGAGTTCGAAAATATTGGCCGCCTTGAGCGACGCCTCGGGCAGAAGGCCACCCCATTCGCGGTTGCCCACCAGGATCGCCGCGACCGCCGTACCATGGAGCGAGGGTCCCTGCTGGCGGCCTGTGCGGTGGAAGGATCGGAATTCGACGTTGCGGTTCTTGAGCGCCGGATGAGTCAGATCCACCCCTGAATCGATCATGCCCAGACTCACGCCGCTGCCACAGCCCGGCGGGGCCGCCGGCCATCCCATGGCCGCCCGGGCATGGCGATGGTTCTGGCTGGCCTGGGCCTCGAACCGATGGTTAGCCTCTACGGTCAGGCTGGGAAACCGATCCCTGAGAGTGCGAATGGCCCCAACGACGCTCTCCCCGGGTGGCACCTTGAGCACCACCAGAGTCATGTCCAGCCGCTCCAGGGACACCGAATCAATGACGCGAAACCCAAGCCGTTTGATCGCTGAGAAAAAGCCGCTCGGTGGATCGAGAACCATCACTTCGTCGGGCTCGAAGGCCGGATTGGGACCGCCGCCTTGCTCCTCGCCTACGGAGCCGGAGCCGGAATTCTGGCCCTCGCCATTCTCGATTCCGATGACCCGCCCCTGGCTGTCATATTGCAGGATCTTATACTCGGCTCGTCCCACGCCGCCCAGAAGCACCATGACTCCGACGGCCAACGCCACGACTGCTGATTTCCATCCCCACATACCCGCCTCGCGCTGTTACTGCTGCTCGACATTCCCGTGGTCAGGCTAGCGCATCCCGAACCCGTGAGAAACCCCTTCCCCACTGGCCCGTTGCCCTGCCCTGGATAACGCGCTCAAAGTCCCGAAGCAAAGCCGAGGTAGGCGATCAGGCCGACGACGCCCGCCAGCACAATACCGTTGATGAGGCCGCTGCTGGCCCGGTTCCTGAAAGCGCGGCGCTGTTCGCTGCTCAGATGGCAATAACCCGCAGGACGCCGGTAGCCCCAGGCAAACCCCACGGCAAACGCGACTGCGGCAATGATCAGTGTCGTACTCATCGGCTCTCCAGCCTCCTC
Source organism: Magnetospira thiophila (assembly GCF_054657015.1). Classification (NCBI taxonomy): domain Bacteria; kingdom Pseudomonadati; phylum Pseudomonadota; class Alphaproteobacteria; order Rhodospirillales; family Thalassospiraceae; genus Magnetospira; species Magnetospira thiophila. The sequence continues at coordinate 447,135 of NZ_BAAHXF010000002.1, read as the reverse complement.
TGCAAGGGCAAGCTATAACATATCAACCCTCAAGGCGAGAGAGGAATGGAGAGAAAGTTGGTTTCGGGGGGCTTCCTGGGCAAGTTGGGCTGTTCAGCCGTTCACTTGCTCCAGAGAGCCTTTATGAATCAATCGACGCCGAACCGCCGATTTACTGAAATCAAGCATATATGACGCAGACCACTGTCTTTGCGTGGTTCTCCTGCGTCATCTGCCTCCACAGCCTCACCCCCCTGGGCTGCGTTTTGGTCGTGCCGCAGAAAGGAGGGGAGGCGTTGTCCTGATGATATGGATCAGGATGCCCTTCGTTTGGTCAACTTAAGTGTTATTTTTTGACTTTTGGCGCGACAACGACAGTCACTTCCTCTGGTTTTTTAGAAGGTTGATCGACTTTCGGTGCATCCTTGGATATGGCGGTTTTCGTCGCCTTTTGGGATGATGAGAAACTATTAAAGGACATGTGTCTGACCTTTCTCTGGGGGGGGGGGGGGGGGGAATTTATATCTTAATTGCTTCTGCTTAAGTATTAAGCTGTTTGACTAAATTAGGTTTAATGTTCTTTTGTGAAGCAGCCAACTCCAACTTGGCTTTCTCCCAATGCACTTCATTTCGATCACTCGGGCATCCTTCATTTTCCCATATTTGGTAAGCTGCATCCCGGATTTTCTCTTCATTTGTTTTAGGCATTTCAATTCTCCATATTTCTATTTGTTCATGTATTGGTAGATGGTGCATATTTTGAAGACTCGCGAGTTCTTTGTTGTTCGTGAGTCCTGTCGGTTCGGCTTGCATCTTAAAGCAGAAGATTGCACGGCCATCCTCACCAGATAGCCCCTGAACGATGGCATCTGAAAACAGCCGATCACATGCTTCAACGCTGGAAGCGAAGCAATCTACATAAGGAAGGGGATGCATTTATTTTCCGCTTCACAGGAATAAAAAACTTTATGGGTTCTATTTAAAAAAACCCGTTCCTGATATAAATAAAATGGCATACTTTTCAAATATAATCAACAATTATTAATAATTGTTATAAAATATTTCCATTATAAAATCACTAAGTTAATTAATTTTGTTTACGAGACTTGTTTTGCTTGTTTCATTTTTTATGGCATTAAGGAATGAATGGGGCGTGCGATGGCACAAAAGAGGGAGACTCCGCTGATTGCAGAAGGCAGCAATGGAGACAATGGCTGTTTTCCGGGCGTTACCGATCCTGGGGAGGGCTGTTGATGCCAACTCTGCCCTCCCCTTCAAGGTCCGCAACGCCCTTACCCTCAATCCTTCTGGATCAGTTCGATCATGTAGCCATCCGGGTCTTCGATGAAGGCGATGACGGTGGTGCCGTGCTTCATGGGGCCGGCTTCGCGGGTGATCTTGGCACCGGCGGCGCGCAGGGCCTCGCAGACCGCATAGGCATCGGGGACCGCAATGGCCAGATGGCCGAAGCCGTCGCCGCGCTCATAGGGGGTGTCGCGATCCCAGTTATGGGTCAGCTCAATGGCCGTATGGTCCGTCTCGTCGCCATAGCCGACAAAGGCCAGGGTGAACTTGCCGCCCGGATAGTCGGCCCGGCGCAGTTCCCGCATGCCCAGCAGGCGGGTATAGAAATCCAGTGATTTGTCCAGGTCGCGGACCCGGATCATGGTATGCAGCAAGCGGAATTTCGATTGATCCATGGCTAAAGCCTTTCACCTGTTATATGACCCCTCCTGATAGCATCCGGCGAGTCGAACCGCCAGGAAAGGTCTCGAAAGCGATGCGGCGCATCGGTGAGAGAGCTTGACGCCGCGGGCGACCGCCAGATGCCACCCTTTCGGGCCGATCATTTTCCGCCAGGGCTGCGTCGCGACCCTTGGCCGTAGCCCCGCTACGCCCTGCGCGCCGCTCCTGCCCCTGGCAAAAAATGATTCGGTCAGGATGGATCATATAACAGGCGAAAGGCTTTTGATTTCCTTCCTGTCGATGAGGGTCCAAACCGCCTCGGCGGCGCGGCGTGACGGCGAGGGACCGCCGCGCCCCAACTGCTCCAGGGCCGGAGCCGCCGCGTCGATTTGCGCCCGTCGCCGCGCGGGGTCGGCCAGATAGGACTGCAAAACCGGCGTGATGGTCTCGGCGCGGCAATTTTCCTGAAGAAACTCGGGGAGCACAGGACGGTCTAGAATCAAATTGATCAGGCTGGCATAGCGCACCTTGACCAACCGCCGCGCCAGCCAGGCGGTCAGCGGGTTCATCTTGTAGGCGACCACCGACGGGCAACCGGCCAGCGCCAGTTCCAGGGTCACCGTGCCCGAGGCCGCCAGGGCCGCGTCGGCGGCGGCAAAGGCGTCGAATTTCGCCCCCTCACCCTCGATCACCTGCACCGGACAGGGCCAATCGACGACTTGCGTGCGAACCAAGTCGGCCACCCCGGCGACGGTCGGCAGCACCACACGCAGCCCGTCCAGGGACTCGGCCAAACGGCACACCACCTCGCGAAACACCGGCAGATGGCGGGTCACCTCGCCGACCCGGCTGCCCGGCAACACGCAGAGCAGCGGCGCATTTTCGGTCAACCCCAGGCGGGCGCGACAGGCCGCCCCATCGCCCTGGTCGGCCCCGCCCTCGATAACCGAATGCCCGACAAAGGTCGTGGGCAGTCCCTCGCGCTCGAAATACGGCGGTTCAAAGGGCAACAAGACCAGCAGATGATCGAGAAAACGGGCAATCTTGGCCGCCCGCTTGGGCTTCCAGGCCCAGACCGTGGGGGCCACGTAATGCACCAGCGGAATGCCCAAATCCCGCACCCGCTGATCAAGACGGAAACAGAAGCCAGGGGAATCAATGGTCAAAATCAGGTCGGGTCGGCACTGACGGATATCCGCCTCCGCTTCCCGCAGGCGGCGCATCAGGCGCGGCAGGTGGGGCAGCACTTCGGCCAATCCCATCAGGCTCAGGTCCGACATGGGAAACAGACTGTGCAGCCCCTGCTCGGCCATCCGCTCACCACCGATTCCGGCAAAAGTGATTCGCCCCGGACGGGCCACATGCAGGGCCGCCATCAAACGTCCGCCCAACAAATCGCCGGACGGCTCCCCGGCCACCACATAAACCAGGGCGGCCCCGGGCATATCAGATATCCCTCGGCTCGGAGAGTCCGATCAGGAACAGCCCCAGGCGGTCGGCCCGGACGAGGATTTCGTCGCGATCCAGCATCACCGTGCCGCCCGCTTCCACGGCAATGCCGCGCAGACCGGCGGCGGCGGCCTGATCCATGGTCGCCGGTCCGATGGTCGGCAGATCGGCGCGGCGTTCCTGTTGCGGCTTCTTGAGCTTGACCAGCACCCCTCCGAGCCCGTCACGGGCCAACCTGCCCGCCCGCGCCAGCATGGCCTCGGTGCCTTCCACCGCCTCGACCGCCAGCACAATGCCCTGCTGCACCACCACCCCCTGCCCCACATCCAACGCCCCGAGACCGCGCGCCACCTCCCAGCCCCGCCGCAGGTCGATGCGGGCCTGTTCGTCCGGCTCCAGTCGGCCAAGCCGTCCTCGGGGAGCCAACAGACTGGGCAACAGATCATCCAGCCCGACCATGTGGAAGCCCTCAGCCTCGATTTCGGCAATCAGCGCCCGCAACAGGTTGTCATCGCCCAGGGATTTCAGGCCCACCTTGGCCAGGAAGCGGGCACTCCACATGTCGGGACGCAGGCTGGCCAGACTGGGCCGGGTGACGCCGCCGGCCATGACCAGATCCTTCACCCCGGCCTGACGCAGCAGCGTGATGCCCTTGCCCGCGCCGCCCAGGCGGATCCAGGCATGGGGCACATCCCTGGCAACCGTTTCCGGGTCAGTCTGATTTTCGATGGCGAGGACAAAGTATGGCCGCCCCCGTTCCCGGCAGGCGGCAATGATCCAGGCCGGAAGATCCCCCCGCCCGGCGATGATGCCCAGGGGGACGGTCGGATCAGTCGACATGCCCGTCGGCCGGCAGGCAGACGCCGCGGGAAGAGGACTCGTCGCGGATGAAATCGACGATCTCCATGACCGGCTCGTTGTTGGCGAAATCCTCCACCAGATCGGCCAGACGCTCTGACATGGTGCCCTCCTGGGCGAAGATCAGGCGATAGGCCTTGCGAATATCGTGGATGGTATCACGCGAGAAGCTGCGCCGTTTCAGGCCGACGATATTCAACCCCGACAGCCGCGCCCGGTTGCCCATCACCGAGCCATAGGGGATGACATCGTTTTCCACCCCCGACATGCCGCCGACCATGGCATGACGCCCAATGCGCACGAATTGATGCACGGCGGACAGCCCCCCGAGAATGCCGAAATCGCCGACCCGTACATGCCCGGCCAGGGTGGCGTTGTTGGCCAGGATCACTGAATCCCCGACCCGACAGTCGTGGGCCACATGGGAGCCCATCATGAACAGACAGCCGTTCCCCACCTGGGTCAGCATGCCGCCGCCCTCGGTGCCCGGATTCATGGTCACATGCTCCCGGATGGTATTGTCGGTCCCGATGATCAGTTGCGAAGGTTCGCCCGCATATTTCAGATCCTGCGGTTCATGGCCGATGGAGGCAAAAGGGAAAATGCGCGTGCGCGCCCCAACCGTGGTCCGTCCGGCCACCACCACATGGGACTTGAGGATGACGTTCTCCTCCAGCACCACATCCTTGCCGATACAGCAATAGGGGCCAATCTGCACATCTTTGCCGATCCGGGCTTGGGGATCGACAATGGCCGTGGGGTGAATATTCGTCATTCTTCGGTCCGAATCATGGCGGCGAACACCGCCTGTGCCACCAGCTTGCCGTCCACCTTGGCCTCCCCCTTGAATTTCCAGACGCTGCCCCGGCTGTGGATGCGGGTCACGTGAATATGCAGGCAATTGCCGGGCACCACGGGCTGCCGGAAACGGGCATCATCCACCGACATGAAATATACCAACTTACCTTCGGCGGCCTCGCCCAGGGTTTCGACCACCAGCACCGCCGCCGTCTGGGCCATGCTTTCGATGATCAACACCCCCGGCATGATCGGTTTTTGGGGGAAATGGCCCTGAAAAAAAGGCTCATTGATGGTCACGTTCTTGATCCCGGTGGCCCGTTCCCCAGGCACCACATCGTCCAGACGATCAATCAGCAACATGGGATACCGATGGGGAATCATCTCCATGATCCGTCCGATATCAATGCTAAAGCCCTCAGTCATTTCCGCATGGTCCTCCATAGATCAAGGGTCTTTTTTCCGCGCGAGTTTAGCCAACATCGCCACCTGTCGCCAGTACTCCTTGGCTGGCATGGCGGGCGATCCGGCCACGGTTTCCCCCGGCGGAATATCACGGAAAACACCGGCCTGCGCCGACACCCTGGCCCCGGCGCCGATGCTCAGATGCCCCGCGATGCCGGACTGCCCGCCGAACATCACCATGTCGCCGACCACCGTGCTTCCGGAAATCCCCACGTGAGAGACCACGATACAACCTTTGCCCAGTTTGACGTTGTGACCGATCTGCACCAGGTTGTCGATCTTGGTCCCGGCACCGATTTCGGTATCCGGCCCGGTGCCCCGGTCAATGGTCGTGTTGGCCCCGATTTCCACGTCATCGCCGACGATCACTCGGCCCAGTTGCGGCACCTTGAGGTGGCCTTCACGACCGAGGGCGAACCCGAAGCCATCCTGGCCGATGCGCACGCCGCCGTGCAGAATGACCCGGTTTCCGATCAGGCAATGGGTCAGGGAAACACAAGGGCCGATGTGGCAATCATCACCGATGCTTACCCCGTCCTCGATCACCGCATTGGCCCGGATATGACAGCGGTTCCCGATCTTGACCCGATGGCCGATGACCACCCCCGCCTCAACCCGCGTATCGAGGCCCACTTCCGCGTCATCGGCGATCTGCGCCCCGCTTTCCACCCCTTCCTTGAAAGGCGGAGCGGGATAGAAGGCCGCGGCGATTTTGGCATAGGCGCGATAGGGGTCGGCCGTCACCAGCAACGCCATCCCCGGAGGGGCCTTGTCCACATGGGCCGCCCGGACCAGACAGGCCCCGGCTAGACTGCTGCGGAATTGTTGGAGATATTTCGCGTTATCGAGAAAAGACAGGTGTTCCGAAGTCGCCGAATCCAGGGGCGCCACATCCATGATCCGCGCCGAGGAATCGCCGCCCGCCGCCAATTCGGCACCGGACAAAGTGACCAATTCGGCCAGCGAAAAAGGTCCCGACCGGGCAAAAAAACGAGGATCCGCCATGGCTCAAGGCTCGACGGGCCAGACGACCTCGACCTTGACAGACGGCAGCGATTTATTAAGCGCCGCCAGGACTTCATCGTCGATTTGCAGACGTTTCGGGGTCAACACCAACTCCCGGCGTCGAAAGACCAGTGAAATCCCCTTCTCATTGGCCACATCAATGATGATCTTGCGCATCGCCTCCTGAAACACGTCCTTGGCCTTTTGATCGGCATCGGAAATGGCCTTTTGTTTGGCCTGCAGCCACCTTTGGGCCTTTTCGCGTTCCTTGAAAAACGCAACCCGCTTGGCCTCGAAGGCTTCGGCGGAAATGATATTGCGCTGACGCCCCAGTTCGGCATCGGCCTCGCGCAATTTTTCTTCGTCCTTGGCCGTTTCTTCCTGCAAACGCTTGATCAACTGCGCCACCTGATCATCAATATTTTTCTTGGCCAGCGCCCCCCGCAGGACGGCCTCCATGTCGATCACACCGATGATGAATTTGGTCTCATCGGTCGTCTGTTTGGCGTCCTGCGCCATGGCCCCCGCGAGCGGACCGAACAGAAACATGGCCACGACGATGCTGGCGGTTAAACCTGAAATCAAGCGCATGACCTAGAACCTCGTGCCAAAGTTAATCCGAAACGACTCTGTTTGATCGAACTTCTCTTTGAGAATCGGGAAGCCGAAATCCACCCCGATGGGGCCGACCGGGGATTCCCATCCCACGCCGAAGCCCACGGAAAGCCGAAGGCTTCCGGTATCCTGAATCAAGGAAGACTTGGGCGACACCGCCCCCACACTGCCGGCATCGCTGAACACCCGCCCCTTGATCCCGAATTCATTGGGCAGGCCCAGCGGGAACGACAACTGTGTCGATGCCGTATACTTCCATTCCCCGCCCAGGGCATCCTTGGTCGAGGAATCCCGGGGACCGATACCCGCCGTGGCGAAGCCGCGCAAATCGTCCCCGCCCCCGTGGAAGCGGTCGATCAGAACCACGTCCTCACCGATTCCATAAATGTGACCGACCAGACCGGAAACCGACAGCGTCACCTGATCGTCGATGGGGATATATTTGGCTGCCGACAATGTATTGCGCAGATAATGCCGGTCCCCGCCGAGACCGCCCAGATCGTTGGCCAGACGCACGAAATATCCGTCGGTGGGAGAAAGCTTGCTGTCCCGGCGGTCATAGAGCAGACCATGCGACAATTCCGACAGCAAGGTGGTGCCTTCTTGGGATTTGATGAAGGTCGAGGCCCCCGACTGGACGTTGGTCACCTCGGTTTGCTTCACGGTCTGACGCCAACTCTGGCTCAAGCGCTCGGTAATCGGATAGCCCACGCGAAGCGCGCCGCCGGTGAGGCTGGTATTATGCGACTGGGTATCCTGTAGATCGGTCGAGGAATGAAAGAGGTCAAATCCCGCTGCCACTTCCCGATCCAGGAAGTAGGGCTCGGTAAAGGACAAATCAATCTTGCTCTGGCGCTGGGCAATGGTCGTCGACAGACTCAGCTTCTGCCCCTTGCCCAGAAGGTTGGATTCCTGGATGCCCACTTCGGCCAGCGCGCCGTTGGTGGTCGAGAACCCGGCCCCCAAGGATAACGACCCGGTGGATTTCTCCTGCACATCCACCTCGACGACGGTTTTGTCCGGGGCGCTGCCAGGCACCTGCTCCACTTCGACTTTTTCGAAATAATCGAGATCCTGCACCCGCTGACGGGAGCGCCGCAAACGGGACTGGTTGAACGGATCGCCTTCGACCAGACGGAATTCCCGGCGAATGACCTTGTCTTCGGTCCGCACATTGCCGGACACATCGATGCGCTCGACGAACACCCGTGGCCCCTCATTGAGGGCGAAGGCGATGTCGATGGTCTTTTTTTCTCGATTGCGCTTGATGCTCGGGCGCACGTCGATAAAGGCAATGCCCAGTTCACCGACTTCGTTGGTCAGGTCGGTGACGGTCTTTTCCACCTTGTCAGCCTCGTACCAGTCGCCTTGTTCAATTTCGACCACATCCGCCACATCTTCGACATTCAAGCCCTTGATGTTGGTCGACAGGGTGACCTCGCCCAGTTCGTAGCGTGGCCCCTCGTCGATGGTGAAGGTGATGAAAAAATCTTCCCGGTCCGGGGTCATCTCGGCGACCAGGGACAGCACCTGAAAGTCGGCGAACCCTTCGTTCAGATAAAACCGCCGCAACAGTTCCCGGTCAAAGGACAGGCGGTCGGGATCGTAGGTATCCTCGCCGGTCAGAAAGCGCCACCAGCGGGTCTCCTTGGTGCGAATTTCCTCGCGCAGCCGGGAATCACTGAACTCCCGGTTGCCGACGAAACGAATCCGCTCCACGTCCGTGGCCTTGCCCTCGTTGATCTCGAACACCAGATCGACGCGGTTTTGTTCCAACTGGATGACCTTGGGATCGACCGTGGCGGCAAACCGCCCGCGGGCGCGATACAGTCCGAGCAGACGCTGCACGTCGTTCTGCACCTTGGTCCGGGTATAGATGACCCGCGGTCGCAGGGTCACTTCCTTTTCCAGATCGGCATCCTCGATGCGCCGGTTGCCCTCGAAGGCGATGCGGTTGATCACCGGATTCTCGACCACCCGGACCACCAGCTGACTGCCCTGGCGCTCCAGGGTCACGTCGGCGAACAGGCCGGTGCCGAACAGTTTTTTCAGCGACCGATCCACCCGCACCTGATTATAGATATCCCCTTCGCGCAGCAGCAGGTAGGAACGGATGGTTTCCGGTTCGACGCGCTGCGCCCCCTCGACCACGATGTCGCGAATAACCCCCGAGGACTGGGCCAGGGCCGACGGCTCCCACATTCCCACTCCCCAAAGCAGCAGCACGGCGACGGCGGCAAAGCGGCTCAAAATCAATCCCTTTCCAGGTCGTTCCTCAGGACACCAGATCCGTGAAGAACTGGACAATCTTCAGATTTACCAAGTCGTTCCAGGTGGCAAACACCATCAAAGCCAATACCAGAACCAGACCGAAACGGAAACCGTATTCTTGGGCCCGCTCTCCCATCGGTCGCCCGCGAATCGCCTCGATGGCATAGAACACCAGATGACCACCATCCAGCATAGGTATGGGGAACAGGTTAATGAGCCCCAAATTCAACGACAGGGCGGCCATGAAAAACACCAGATTGGACAATCCACCCTGCGCCACGTCGCCGGACATCTTGGCGATCATCAGGGGGCCCCCCAATTCCTCGGACCCCCGATCACCGGTGATCAGTTCCCCCAGGTAGCCCAGAATCTGCTTCGTCATGGTCCAGGACTTGTCAAAACCTGCTGCGATGGCCTCCAGGGGACCATAGGTTTCCGTTTCAATCTGTTCCGGGTCCGGAGACACACCAAGGAAGCCTTTGGCCTCTCCCGCCACGTCGCGGGATTTGGGCACAGCGGTCAGGGTCAGAATCTGATCCCCCCGGCGCACACTGAAGTCCAGGGCGATTCCGGGATTTTTCTCAACGATGCTCTTCAGGTCGTCAAACCATCGGACCGGCGTTCCGGCAATGGAGAGCACCCGGTCGCCACTCTCGAACCCGGCCTCGGCGGCGGCAGAGTTTTCCTGCACCGTGCCCACGGCAGCCATCGGGTAAGGCTGCCCGACGGCCCAGAACAACCCGGCCAGCACCACGATGGTGAAGGCAAAATTGGCAAACGGTCCCGCCGCCACCACGGCAGCCCTTTTGCCCAGGGGTTTATGCTGAAAAGAGCCGCTTTTCTCCGCCTCGGTCATCGGCCGTTCTTCGCCGTCTTCGCCAGTGGTGGTATCGCCGTTTTCGCCGAACATTTTCACGTAGCCGCCCAACGGCAGGGCGCAGACCCGCCAGCGGGTGCCGTGTTTATCGTTCCAGCCCCGCAACTCCGGTCCAAAGCCGATGGAGAATACCTCGATCCGCACCCCGGCCCAACGGGCAATCAGGTAATGACCGAGTTCATGGACAAACACCAGAACCGACAGAACAAAAACAAAAACAAAGACGTAGTAAGGGACGCTCCCGACGAATTCCATGCTTTCCTAATCCATTTCCTTGTGGGGAGGCGCGACAGGCTCACCGCCGCGCCCTTCACCGCTGAATCAAATCCATACGTTCTTGCGCCTTGCGACGGGCCCAAGCGTCGGTTTCCAGAACATCCGACAAACTTTCCATGGTTCCAGATTGCTCGGCATTCATAGTCTCTTCGACCACCCGGGCGATATCCAGAAAACCAATTTTCCGCCCAAGGAACCCGGCCACCGCCACCTCGTTGGCCGCATTGAGAACAGTTGGCACCGCGCCACCTCTTTGCAAGGCCTCGCGGGCCAAACGCAACGCCGGGAATCTCTCCATGTCCGGGCTCTGGAAGCTCAGCGTGGCGATCTTCGCCAGGTCGAGCTTCTCCACCGGTGCCCCCATCCGGTCAGGCCAGGCCATGCTGTAGGCGATGGGCGTGCGCATATCCGGCGACCCCAACTGCGCCAAGACGCTGCCATCCGCATAGGCGACCATGGAATGGATCACCGATTGAGGATGCACCAGAATTTCGATCCGCGCCTCGGGCACCGGGAACAGATGCGAGGCCTCGATCAACTCCAGCCCCTTGTTCATCATGGAGGCGGAATCCACCGAGATCTTGGCCCCCATGCTCCAATTGGGATGGGCGACCGCCTGTTCCGGCGTCGCCGCTTCCATGAATGCCTTGCTCGCCTCGCGGAACGGCCCGCCCGAGGCGGTCAGGATGATCCGCTCCACACGCTCCGGGCGTTCAAAATCGAACACCTGAAAAATGGCGTTGTGTTCGGAGTCGACGGGCAACAGGGTCGCCCCGTGACGGCGCACCTCCTCCATCACCAGATCGCCGGCACAGACCAGGGTCTCCTTGTTGGCCAGGGCCACCACCGCGCCATGACGCACGGCGGCCAGAGTCGGTTCCAGCCCCGCCGCGCCGACGATGGCCGACATGACCCAATCCACCGGCCGGGCGGCGGCGGCCACCACCGCCTGCGCTCCGGCGGCCACCTCGATGCCACTGCCCGACAGCGCCGCCTTGAGGTCCTTGTAGCGCTCAGGGTCGGCAACCACGGCCAAACGGACTTGCAGCTCGCGGGCCTGCTCGGCCAGAAGCGCCACGTTGCGGTGTGCGGTCAGGGCCTCGACCCGAAAGGCGGCCCGATTGCGCTTCAGAAGATCAATGGTGCTGCAACCGATGGAACCGGTCGAGCCCAGGATGGCGACCGTGCGCGGGGCGGTTGCCGCCTTCAATTCCGTCACAGCCATGCTCACTGTCCTCCCAGTGCCCAGAATTCCAGGAGAGCCAGGGCCAGACCGGCGGCCAGCAGGCCATCCATGCGATCAAGCAACCCTCCGTGTCCGGGGATCATACCGCCTGAATCCTTCACATTGAAGCGTCGCTTGACCCAGGATTCAAAAAGATCTCCCATTTGGGCGATGACCGCCAGCCCCCCACTGACCCAGAACATCCAACTCCCCGAAGGCCGTTCCAGCCAGAAATCAATCCCGGCCCCGACCGCCATCGCACAGGCCATGCCGCCGAGGAGCCCCGCCCAGGTTTTCTTGGGGCTGATCCGGGGAGCCAGTTTCGGCCCGCCGATCAAGCGCCCGGCCGCATAGGCCCCGGTATCCGTCGCCCAGACCACCCCGAGCAGCCATATGAAGTTGACCATCCCCCAATCTTCCATGCCGCGCAGCCAGACCATCGCCGCCATGGGCAGCACGATGTAGGGAATGCCGACGACGATCCAGCTCGCACGCCAGCCGACCAGACGTCCCCATTCCACCCCGAGCAGAACGAGGCAGACCGCCGCCAGGATCTCGAAATAGGGCGACCCGAAATAGACCGCAGCCAGAACCGGCGGGGCAAGCACCAGGGCGGACACAATCCGCACCCCCACGCCACCTCCAGCAAGCCTGGAAGGTGTGACTGCCCCTGCGTCGGCATCGGGTTTGGTCACGATGGCCTCAACTCCCCACCGCGCCGAAGCGGCGCTCGCGCCCCATGAAGTCGTGCACCGCCCGTTGCAGGTCCTCGGCACCGAAATCCGGCCAAAACTTGTCGACGAACAGAAATTCCGTATAGGCCATTTCCCATAGCAGGAAATTGCTGATGCGTTGATCGCCACCGGTGCGAATGAGCAGATCCGGCGGCGGTGTTCCCATCGTTTCCAACCGCTCATTGAAGGTGTCTTCGGTGATCTCCGAGGCCGCCAGTCGCCCCGATGCCACCTCTTCGGCCAAACGGCGGGCCGTCGCCGCGATGCTGGCCCGTCCGCCGTAGTTGAGTGCCAGCACCAGGGTCAGGCCGCTATTCTCGGCCGTCTTGGCTTCCGCCTCCTTGATCAAGGAAACGATGTCGTCGGCCAATCCGGTGCGGTCGCCGATCACCTGCAAACGCACATTGTTCTTGTGCAGGTTGGCCACTTCGCTGCGCAAATGGAATCGCAGCAGCCCCATCAGGTCCTTGACCTCGCTCAGCGGGCGCTTCCAGTTCTCCGATGAAAAGCTGTACAGGGTCAGATAGGAAATCCCCAATTCCCCAGCCGCGCGCACGACCTCCTTGACCGCATCGGCCCCTTTCTTGTGGCCGGCCGCGCGGGGCAGTCGACGGGCCTTGGCCCAGCGTCCGTTGCCATCCATGATGATGGCCACATGCACTGGGACCTGCGGGTCGTCCGAGATTTGCGGGGCCGGTTCCATCATCAGACCTGCATGATCTCCTTTTCCTTGTGCGCCAGCGCCTCGTCGATCAACGCCACATGGTCGTCGGTCAGGGTCTGGATCTCCTTGCTGTGGTCACGCAACTCGTCCTGGGAGATTTCGCCATCCTTTTCCATGCGCTTGAGTTCATCCAGGGCATGGCGGCGCACATTGCGCACCGAAATCCGGGCATCCTCGGCATATTTTCCGGCAATCTTGGTGAATTCGACCCGCCGTTCCTCGGTCAGCGGCGGCACCGGGACGCGGATCAACTGACCATCGGTCTGCGGATTGAGCCCAAGGCCCCCATCCCGGATGGCTTTTTCCACCGCCTTGATCATGCCCTTGTCCCAGACCTGCACGGTCAGCATGCGCGGCTCGGGCACGCCGATATTGCCGACCTGGGAAATCGGCATCACGCTGCCGTAGGCTTCCACCTGGATCGGTTCCAGCAGGCTGGTGGTGGCGCGCCCGGAGCGCAACCCGGCGAATTCCGTGTGCAGCATCTTGACCGCCCCGTCCATGCGGTGGGACACATCTTTCTTGAGTTCCTTGAAATCGGTAAATTGAGCCATTGTTGGACATCCTCCCCCTTATTTCGGGTCTTCGATGATCGTGAAACGACCGCCACCCGCCACCACTCGGGCCAGTTCGCCGGGCGTATGAACGGAACAGACAAGCATGGGAATGTGGTTTTCCCGTGCCAAAGCGACCGCAGTTTGATCCATGACCCGAAGATTATCGGACAGGACCTGTTGATAGGTCAGCCGGTCGTAGCGTTTGGCATCAGGCACCTTTTTGGGGTCCGCGTCATAGACGCCATCCACCTGGGTGCCCTTGATCAAGGCATCGCAGCCGGTTTCCGCGGCCCGCAGAGCCGCCGCGGTATCGGTGGTGAAATAGGGATTGCCGGTGCCGCCGGCGAACACCACCACCTCGCCCCTCTGCAAACGCGCCACCGCGTCGCGCTGGGTATAGGAATCGCAGACCGTCGGCATCGACAGGCCCGACATCACCGACGCCGCCACCCCTTGCGTCTTGAGGGCGCTGGCCATGGCCAGGGCATTCATCACGGTGGCCATCATGCCCATGTAGTCGGCGGTGGTCCGCTCGATCCCGGCGGCGGCCTGGGACAGTCCGCGAAAGATGTTACCGCCCCCGATCACCAGCCCGACCTGAACCCCCAGATCATGCACGGCCTTGACCTCGGCAGCGGTGCGCGCCACTTCCTGCGGGTCGATCCCGAAGGGCTGCGCCCCCATCAGGCCTTCGCCCGAGAGCTTCAACAGAATTCGTTTATATTTCGGCCCATCCGGCATGGCAGAGTCTTCCGTCGTCCGTTTTGTCGGTCGTGGTTTATCGCACAGGTGAACCCATGGAGGAAAGCCTTATACCAAGGCTCCCGGCTTTCCAAAGGCCAAAGACGTACGGCCCGGATCTTACACAATCCGGGCCGTTGGGTCTTTTTCAAAAAAGGAAGACCGAGCGAGGGCCTCAGCGGCCAGCCGCCGCTGCCACCTCGGCCGCGAAATCCTCTTCCTTCTTTTCCAGGCCTTCGCCCAGGGCGTAGCGCACGAAGCCGGTCACGGTGATCGGCTTGCCCGCGTCCTTGGCTGCCGCATCGACCACCTTTTGCACCTTGCTCTCGGGGTCCATCACGAAAGCCTGCTCCAACAGGCAGACGTCTTCGTAGTATTTGCGCAGCCGTCCTTCGACCATCTTGTCGATGATCTCTTCGGGCTTGCCGGACTCGCGGGCCTGTTCCTTCAGCACCTCGCGTTCGCGATCCAGGTCCGAGGCGGCCACGTCATTGCGCGACACCGCCTGCGGGTTGGCCGCCGCCACATGCATGGCCAATTGCTTGCCCAGGGCCTCCAGGGCCGCACCATCGGCCTCGGATTCCAGGGCCACCAGCACGGCGATCTTGCCCAGGGAAGGGGCCGCCTGATTGTGGATGTAAGAGGCCACCAGCCCGTGTTCGACCTTCAGCACCTTGGCCCGGCGTAGCCCCATGTTCTCGCCAATGGTGGAGATCATATGGGTCAGTTCCTCGGCGACGGTCCGACCGCTGCCCGGGAACGCCTGGGCGGCCAGCGCCTCCATGTCGCCATCGACGTTCATGGCCAGATCGGTCACGTTGGACACGAAGCCCTGGAACGTCTCGTTGCGGGCCACGAAGTCGGTTTCCGAATTGACCTCGACCACCGCCCCCACGGTGCCACCGGTCTTGCCGCAAACCAAACCCTCGGCGGCGATGCGCCCGGCCTTCTTGGCGGCGGCAGCGAGCCCCTTGGTGCGCAGCCAATCGACGGCGGCTTCCAACTCGCCATCGGTTTCGTTCAGCGCCTTCTTGCAATCCATCATACCGGCACCGGTTTTCTCGCGCAGTTCCTTGACGAGCGCAGCAGTGATCTGGGCCATGGTTCCCTTGTCCTCATGAAGCTTGAATGTGAGTGGTCAAAGCAACGGTGGCGGGATCAACTCCCGCCACCGTGTTCGAAGGAGATGATCAGGCGTCCGGAGCCGCCTCGACCGGCGCGGCCTCAGCGGGCAGAGCCTCGGGCAGCACCTCGTCGGGCACGACTTCCATCTCGCCCAGATCCTCGCCGCTGGCGGCCATTTCGGCCTGGATGCCGCCGATGGCCGAACCGGCGATCAGGTCGCAGTACATGGTGATGGCGCGCACCGCGTCGTCATTGCCCGGGATCGGATAGGTGATGCCGTCGGGATTGCTGTTGCTATCCACCACCGCAGCCACCGGAATGCCCAGCTTGTTGGCTTCCGCCACGGCCAGGGCTTCCTTGTTGGTGTCGATGATGAACAGGATGTCCGGCAGGCCGCCCATGTCCTTGATGCCGCCCAGGGAGCGATCCAGTTTTTCGCGCTCGCGGGTCAGGCCGAGGATTTCCTTCTTGGTCAGGCCGGTCTGATCCTCGCCGAGGCGGGATTCCAGTTCCTTGAGGCGCTTGATGGAGACCGAAATGGTGTTCCAGTTGGTCATCATGCCGCCGAGCCAACGATGGTTGACGTAGTATTGACCGCACTTGCCCGCCGCTTCGGCGACCCGCTCGCTGGCCTGGCGCTTGGTGCCGACGAACAGCACCCGGCCGCCGCCGGCCACAGCGGTTTGCACCGCTTCCATGGCCCGATGCAGCATGGGCATGGTCTGACGCATGTCGATGATGTGAATATTATTGCGGGAGCCGAAGATAAACGGCTCCATTTTCGGGTTCCAACGGCGGCAGCTATGGCCGAAGTGAACACCCGCCTCGACGAGTTGACGCATGGTGAAGCTGGGAAGCGACATCTTTCAATTTCCTTTTCCGGTTAAGCCTCCGCGGACGAGAGTTCCCCCATGGGAACACCGGAGCGACAAAACGGCGAATTTGCGCCGCCGCCGCGAGTCCGCGTGCGAAGTGGGCGCAGGTCTACGCGCCCTCCTCCCGGAAATCAAGGGAAAATCCGCTTCCAGCACGCCAACCCCGGAAAAGCCCCCTCAAGCCAGCGGATCAAGAAGGCCAGGGTCCGGCCCAGCAATGGCGCGTCCAACTCAGTGCCTGGACTGCCCGGCTTCGATCCGGCGTTCCCAATAGGCGCTCCCACTGTCGCGCTGATGGGTGCGGCGCATTTCGTCCGTTCGGCAGGACACATCGTAGCCGTGGGCGGCCTCCGTCCAGGTCACGACGTCCAGTTCCTGACAAAACTCCCGCATCGCCGCGCCGATGGCATCCAAGTCATCGATTCCACTGGGAATGATGTACGTTTTGATGATGGAACGCTCGGCATGCCCATCAGAGTTCACATCACGCCAGAATTGTACGCGTGTATTCATACCACACCTCCAACGATTTCGTTTTTATCGGATTAAAGACCAAAATTAATAATATATCATTTACGAATTCTTGGCAACCCGGTTGTTTGATTTAAGGTTCTACTTTGATGCAACCAAATCAAACCTCGACCACCTCAATCACCCCGTCCAGGAAGGTCAAAGACTGCACCAGGGTCGGCGACACCGCGTAGCGGTCGGGCAGGCGCACTTCGACCTCCGTTTGGTCTTCCAGGCGCGACAAAAGACGAATCTCGCCACGCCCCCTTTTCTCTCCGGCCAGAAGGTCGCGCAGTCCGGGCAGGGCTTCGGGCCGGTCCAGGCGCAGGGTCAGACCGGCGTCGGTCTCTCCGGCCACCTTGTCCAGCAGTTCCACCGAACTGGCGGTCAGCCGCAGGCGGTCGTTGTCGAACTCCGCCGCCGCCCGGATGAACAGAGAGGTGCCGGTTTCCAGCAGGTCGCGGGACTGGGCCAGTTGCTCCGAGAACAGGGTGATCTCATAGGCCCCCGAGGCGTCTGACAGGGAGACGAAGGCGAAGCGGTTGCCCTTGGCCGACACCCGCTCCTTCTTGGCGACCACCGTCCCGGCCAACTTCACCGCCCCCGAGCGCCCGGATTCCAGAAGCTCGGCGGAGGCCACCACATGCAGCCGCTTCAGAGCCTGTTTGTAGGCATCCAGGGGATGGGCCGAGAGATAGAAGCCGATGGCGTCGAACTCTTCCTTCAGCTTCTCCATGGGACGCCATTCGGCCACCTCGGGCAGTTTCGGGCGATTGGATTGCAGACCCGCATCGCCAAACATGCCCATCTGATTGCTGTTGCGTTCCGCCGTCGCCATGCTGGCATGGGCGATCAACGCCTCCAACCCCTTGAACAGCCGCTGTCGGTTACGCTCCAGGCCGTCGAAGGCCCCGGCGCGCACCATGTTTTCCAACTGCCGCTTGTTGATCGCCTTGCTGTCCAGGCGGTCGAAAAAATCGTGCAGGTCCTTGAACGGGCCATGGGCACGCCGTTCCTCGACGATGGTCCGCACCGCCTCCGCCCCGACATTCTTGATCGCCGCCAGGGCATAGCGTACCGCCGCCCCGCCCTGACCGTCGCGCTCCACCGAGAAGGTCACCTCCGAGCGGTTGACGTCAGGCTGCCGCACCTCGATCTTCAGCCGCGCCAGTTCCTGACGAAAGGCGTTGAGCTTATCCGTGTTGTTCATGTCCAGGGTCATGGAGGCGGCCATGAACTCGGTCGGATGGTTGGCCTTCAGATAGGCGGTCTGATAGGCGACCAGGGCATAGGCGGCGGCGTGGGACTTGTTGAAGCCGTAGGAAGCGAACTTGGCCACCAGATCGAAAATCTCCGAGGCCTTTTTCTCCGGCACCCCCTTGGCTACCGCGCCGTCGACAAAAATCTTGCGCTGCTTCTCCATCTCCTCGGCGATTTTCTTGCCCATGGCCCGGCGCAGCAGGTCGGCGCCGCCGAGGCTGTAGCCGGCCAGTTCCTGGGCAATCTGCATCACCTGTTCCTGATAGATGATGATGCCGTAGGTTTCCTTGAGGATACCCTCCAGAGTCGGATAGAGATAATCCGGCTCCTCCGCCCCATGCTTGCGGCGGATGTAGCTGGGGATATTGTCCATCGGCCCCGGGCGGTACAGGGCCACCACGGCGATGATGTCCTCCAGGGTATCGGGCTTCATGTTCTTCAGCACATCGCGCATCCCTGCGCTTTCCAACTGGAACACACCCTGACTTTCGGCCCGGCCCAGCAATTCGAAGGTCGTTCGGTCATCCAGCGGGATGGTCGACAGATCCACCGTCACCCCTTTGTCAGCAATCAGCTTCACCGCCGTAGCCAGTACAGTCAGGGTCTTCAGGCCGAGAAAGTCGAACTTCACCAGCCCGGCGCTTTCGACGAACTTCATGTTGAACTGGGTGACCGGCATGTCGGAGCGCGGATCGCGGTACAGGGGCACCAGTTCATCCAACGGTCGATCACCGATGACCACCCCCGCCGCATGGGTAGAGGCATGACGGTACAACCCTTCGAGCTTCAGCGCCTTCTCGGTCAGGCTGCGTACCGTCGGATCATCGTCAATCATTTCCTGTAGTTGTGGCTCGTCCTTAATAGCCTGCGCGAGAGGGACGGGCTTGCCCGGCGGGTTGGGCACCAGCTTGGTGATGCGGTCCACCTGACCGTAGGGCATCTCCAGCACCCGACCCACATCGCGCAGCACGGCGCGCGCCTGAAGCTTTCCAAAGGTGATGATCTGGGCCACATGGTCATAGCCGTATTTCTTCTGCACGTAGCGGATCACCTCGTCCCGCCGGTCCTGACAGAAGTCGATGTCGAAGTCGGGCATGGACACGCGCTCGGGATTAAGGAAGCGTTCAAAGAGCAACCCGAAGCGCAAGGGGTCCAAATCGGTGATGGTCAGCGCCCAGGCGACCACCGAACCGGCCCCCGATCCACGCCCCGGACCGACTGGAATATCATGGGCTTTCGCCCATTTGATAAAGTCCGACACGATGAGAAAATAGCCCGGAAAGCCCATCTGCGCGATGACGTCCAACTCATAGTCCAGACGCTCCCGATAGGGTTTCGCCACCCGCTCCCGCTCGTCGTCGGACATGGCCGGACCGTAGACGCCGGTCCATAGACGCTTGTCGAGCCCGGCAATGGATTGGGCACGCAGTTCGTCGGCCTCGCCCCGTCCTTCGCCGCAGTCGTAGGGCGGCAGGATCGGGTCGATCTTTTCCACCATCACCGCGCAGCGGCGGGCAATGACCAGCGTATTATCGACCGCCTCCGGCAAATCGGCGAACAAAGCGCGCATTTCCGACGCCGACTTGAAGCGATGCTCCGGGGTCAGCCGCCGCCGCTCGCTCTGTGAAACATAGGCCCCGGCAGCCACGCAGAGCAGCGCGTCGTGCGCGTCGTACATGGACTCGTCGGCAAAAAAGGCTTCGTTGGTGGCAACCAGCGGCAGACCCTGGGCATAGGCCAGATCGACCAACGGCCCCTCGATCTGTTTCTCCACAGCCAGGCCGTGGCGTTGAAGTTCTACATAAAGTCTATCATGGAATATTTTGTTTAACCTGGAAAGATACTCTTCGGCCTTATCGTTCTGTCCCTCGGACAGCAGCCGCCCCACCGGCCCAGCCGGCCCCCCCGTCAGACAGATCAATCCGCCATTCAGCGCTTCCAGGGACTCCCAGGTAACATGCGGGTCGTCTCCCGGATCGGTGTCCAGAAAAGCCCTGCTGACCAGTTTCAGCAGATGGTGATAGCCGACCCTGTTCTGGCACAGCAGCACCAGCGAATCCGGCGGTGGGGTCAGCCCCCCCTTGCCGGGCGTCCCGTCGCTGCGGGCGAGTCCCAACTGACAGCCGATGATCGGCTGCACCCCGGCCCCGGCCATGGCCCCGGAAAACTCCATCGCCCCGAACAGGTTGTTGGTGTCGGTGACGGCCACGGCGGGCATGTCGTGAGCCTGACAGAGCTTGGCCAGATCCTTGACCCTGATCGCCCCCTCGGAGAGCGAATAGGCGGTATGGACGCGCAGATGGACAAAATCGGCATGGGTCATGGGGAGAGGATTCCATGCGCAGCCGATTCCCGCCATGCCCGTTTTTCCTTTTCCACAAGAAATCCGGGGGCTAGACTCCCAGGAATTCAAAAAATTTCGAGCGGGGGATTCGATCATGAGCGAACAACAGAACACCGAAAAGAAACTGGCCGGACAAGCCGCGGCGGCATTGGTGCAGGATGGCATGCTGGTCGGCCTGGGCACCGGATCGACAGTCAATTATTTCCTGCATTCTCTGGGATTGCGGGTCAAAGACGGGCTTAAGATCAAGGGCCTGCCGACCTCGGAACGCACTGCCGCCCTGTGCCATGAATTGGGTATTGAATTGATCGACTTCGCCTCGGTGGACAAGCTCGACATGGCCATCGACGGGGCCGACGAAATCGACGGCGACTTCCAGATGATCAAGGGCGGCGGCGGTGCCTTGCTGCGTGAAAAGGTCGTCGCCTCGGCGGCCGATCATGTGGTGATCATGGTCGATGCCTCCAAACGGGTCAAAACCCTGGGCCAGTTTCCGCTGCCGGTGGAAATCATCAAGTTCGGTCATCAGCAGGTGGAGCGCCGCATCCAGGAAATGGGCATCCCCTACGCCATGCGTCTGGTCGAGGGGCAGCCCTATGTGACCGACAACGGCAACTACATCCTGGATTGCCAGATGGACTCCATCACCGATCCCCGCGCCCTCAACGCGCAACTGAACGGCATTACCGGGGTGGTTGATAACGGCCTGTTCATCGACCTCTGTCACACCCTGGTGGTGGCCACCGGCGATCAGGTGGAGACCCTGCCGAAACCGTGAGCGGCGGTGCCGGGACGCCTGAAGAGCAGTTAGGAATACGGTTATGTCGATCCGAAAAACACTGAAGAACAAGGAAATCTGGTTCCTGTTCGAGGGCTTCCTGACGGAAGACATCTTGTCTGGCACGTCCAATGCGCTGAAAATGCGTTTGTCTTGTGACGACGTCGCGCCCGCGGTGGCCAAGATCACCTTCCACGTTTTCGTAGAATTGGCCCAGAACATCATGCGCTATTCGGACAAGCATGAGTTCATCGAGTCCCTCTGGGGGGCAGAAGACCTCAAATTCGGCACGATCGTTGTCGGACGAGGTAAAGACACGATCGTGGTCGCCTCCGAAAACCAAATCCAAAATGAAAAGGTGGAGTCCCTCCGCAGCCATCTTGACACCATATGCGGGCTGGATGCGGAAGGCCGGAAAAAGCTCTACAAGGAAACCCTCAGAGGCAACACACCTGAACAAAGCAAGGGCGCTGCGGTCGGTTTCATCGACATCGCCCGCAACAGACTGACGAGCTTCAATTACGTTTTCTACGAAATTGACGACAGCTATTCCCGCTTCGTCTTCGAGATCAATATCGACACCTCGGGTACGGCCCCACAAGCCCTATAGCGCCTTTCGCGGCAGCAGGGTCGGCCACAGGCCGCCCTCTGCGCCGCTTGGGGTCACGCCCGCCGTGGAAAGACGCCGCTCACCACCCCTGCGGGATGCGGAACGTTTCGTGGCACTGGGTGCAGGCGCGGATCAGGTTGCCGAAGGCCTCGACCGTCTCTTCGGTGAAGGTCTCTTCGGTGAAGGTCTCCTCGCGAATGTCCCGGGTCGGACGGACCGGACGCGGCGGCTGCGGACGCCAGGGCGGTCCCATGGTGCGCGGATCGCGGGGACGATAGGCCGTTCCCGTCTTCGCCTCCTCCGGGCTCGGCCGCTCGGCCAGCTTGTCGGCCAGATCACCGGCACGGACTTTCAGGTTCTCCGCAAAGGCCTTGAAGTCGTCGAACTTCTCCCAGATCAGCGGCAGGCTGCGCGACTGCCGGGTCAGACTGCCGGGCTTGTAGAGGGACCACAGGTTCTCCCCGGCCCCGGCCTCGACTTCGCGCGCCATTTTGGTGGCTTCCCTGCGGTCGATGTGCCGCTGGCCGTCTAAAATCAGTTTCAGTTGCCGCATCTGGTCACTGTGGTCGCGCATCAGGTTTTGCCGTTCATGGGTCAAACGGGACGCCTCGCGGCTCGGCGGTTGGGCAGGCCCGCGATAGCCGTATCCCGGTCCGCTCGGTCCATAACCGTATCCGGGACCGCCCCAGGGCGCCCCCCAATACTGGGCCTGCGCCGAACCGGCAAGGAGCGCTCCCATCCCCAGAGTCGCCGCGACGGCCAGCATCTTGAATCCAAAATGTTTCATGACATTCCCCCTCGCTGTGGGTTCTCCCTTTCCGGGGACACATCTCCCCAGGCCCCGGAAACCGGGCGGATTATACCATAAATGAGGGCAGGCCCGTCACCCCTCGCGGCGGGCCAGGGTGCGGTTGACGGCGATCATTTCGTCGAGCCGCGCCGCCGCAGGATTGCTTGCCGCCCGCTGGTTTTCCTGATCCATGAAGTCACAGAGTTCCAGCAGATCCCGCCGCAAATCCTCCGACAGCGGACAGCCCGCCGCCGAAAGGTCGGCCTGAAAAATGGTCCAGAGCTTGTGATTGAAGCGTAGCGCCTCGGCCAGATCCCCCCGGCCATGGCGTGCCTGATCAAGCAACCGGGCCGCCTTGACCAGGGCTTCGGATTCGGCCCGCGAGCGGATTTGTGGTCCTCGGGCCGCCTTGGCATAGGCCGCCCGGGCCGCATGCAAGGCGTGGGAAGAGGAAATCATCCGCCTGCCTGGGTCACCAGATCGACAATCAAATTCTGGGAACGGGCCGCGATGCGCTGCCCCTCGATGGCCAGTCCGTCGAGCGCCTGGGTGGCCTGTAACGCGGCGGCGCTCTCGTAGGGATCGCTGGCCGTCAGCCGGTCGGCCCCGGTCTGCGTCACATCGGCCAGATCCTGATTGAAGCGGCTCCGAACCTCAAGGATTCCGGCATTGATGCCGATGGCCGAGGCACTGGCCTGAAGGGTACTTCCGGCACTCTGCACGGCACTCAGGGCGGCATCAATATCGGTCTGGGTGGCGAAATTGTTATAGTCCGTGGTCGCCGAGCCGAGTCCCAGGGACGCCGCATCGCTGGGCCGCCCCTGCACCGTCAGTTCAGGCCCCGGTGCCGGACTGACCGAGACCCGCAAATCATCCGCCGGAATACTCAGCAGGTTGGTTCCCCGATAGGACGTGTCGGCGACCAGATTGTCCAACTGAGACGCCACCTGATCGAACTGCCGAGCCAATTCGGCCCGCTGTTCGGCGCTGCTGGCATCCTGCGCCGCCAGGGCCAGTCCCTGCAACTGGTCGGACAGCCGTCCGGCGGCATCCAGCCCGGCCTGGGTGGCCTGCAATGTCTGGATGGCCTGTTCCGTATTGGACTTGGTCTCCAGCAAGCGGCTCACCTGGGCTTGCAGCGCCTTGGCCTGATAGAAGTCCTGGATGTCGTCGCGGCGCAGTTGAGCCCGTTCATCCTGGCGCAAACGCAAGGACGCGCGATCCCGGGCTCTTTCCAGAGAGATCCGATCCAGCGTGGCCTGCCGAAAGGCAGTCACATCGGCAATGGCGGACAGGGGCGTGGCCATGTTTCCTCAACGGTCACTTGCAAGGTTGGACCATTGTAGCACTTTCCGCGCCTCTGGAAAATTGATCGTCGTCACAGGTTATCGAATGCCTCGAAACTATTTCGCTTTCGCCAAAAGAAAGGGGTTTTCAACGGCAAAAAATTCCATACACTTCATCCCAGGTAATATTTGGACCCTCGATACCCGGACAACAACGGCGAATCGGGTTTTTTATTTCGACTGAGTGCAAGGGATTGCAAAAATGATCATCAAGGAAACAGGGCTGAAATTGTTTTCCGGAGAAAGTGTCGTCATCAAAGGTCCGGCGGATGTGAGCGTCATTCCCGGCAAGGCCGTTGCCGCCACCAAGGGTGCCGCCGCCAAAACCGGGGCGACCCAGATGGGGCTGGCCAAGGCTGGCGGAACGACCATGGCCGCCAAGGCCGGAGGCGCCAAGGTGGCCGGGACGACCGGCACCAAGGCCGCCGCCGCCGCCGCCGCGGGGAGCAAGGCTGCTGCGGCCGGGACAATTTGGAACGGCACCGGCTGGAGCCTCGGTCTGGGTCTCGGCCTGGGGGCCTGGGGTCCGGTGTTGCTGGTCGCCGGGGGTCTTGGGGGATATGCAGTGTATCGCGGCTACAGGGCCCACAGCCTCGGCAAGCGGGCCAAGGAACTGGCCGAACAGGCCCGTCGGGCGGCCAATCCGTTCCGCGCCTTCCGTCGCGGCTGACCCCGCGCCATTGACAAAAAACCCGGCCCCTGCGAAGGGAGCCGGGTTTTTTTGCGCTCAGCATGACGGCTTGGTTTCTGTCGGCTATGCGACAGACCAACGGGACCAATTGCCTCATATTTCGACCACATAAATTTCAATAAGCAATATAAACAATGAGTTGCGCTAACGGCGCGGTTCTTGCGTAGAACGACTCATGATCCTTTTCAGGATGCGAAAGGCATGAGCGATTGAGCACCTTTGACTTTGGACAAAATGCGCCGGGATTTGGTTTTGCCTCCTTCTCCGAGGACGCCGAACCCCTGGCCGGGCCGTACATCCCAGAGGCCCGCGACTGCATGAGTTGTGGCATGTGCCTGCGTCGTTGCCCCACTTATCAGGTCAGACGTGAGGAACCCTACAGTCCTCGCGGTCGCATTCGTATGATCGAGAGGGTGCTCAGAAAGAACCAGGTTCTTGACGCGGAGGCGATGGAGGCTTTGATGGCCTGCACCCTTTGCCGATCTTGTGAAACGGCATGTCCGTCGAAGATGGCCTATGGTGATCTTTACCGCCAGACGTTGGAAGCCCTCGCGAATAGGCCGAGGCAGGGGCGGAC
Organism: Magnetospira thiophila; assembly: GCF_054657015.1. Classification (NCBI taxonomy): domain Bacteria; kingdom Pseudomonadati; phylum Pseudomonadota; class Alphaproteobacteria; order Rhodospirillales; family Thalassospiraceae; genus Magnetospira; species Magnetospira thiophila. The sequence continues at coordinate 421,969 of NZ_BAAHXF010000002.1, read as the reverse complement.
GATCCGGGTGATGTTGGGTGCGGTGGCGGAAGGGCGAACCGCGCAGCGCGGGCTGAATGCCCTGCTCCGCTTCTACCAAAAGAGCAAAATGCAGCGTGCGATCAGGCGGCTGTCGATTCCGCCGATGATGCGGAACCTGCGCAGGCTGGAATCCCTCCTGCCCGCAGCACAGGTAGGCCCTCCCGTCCCGCCCTTCAATCCAGCGATTGCCCCCGAGTGCCGGGGAGAAGTGGCGCTGTTCACCGGCTGTATCGCCCATGTTTTGGATACCGAAACCCATGGTGCGACGATCAACCTGTTGACAGCCCTGGGCTATGATGTGTGCGTTCCCGAGGCGCAAACCTGTTGCGGTGCCCTGTATGCTCATAACGGAGACTTCGAGCGCGCCCGATCCTGTGCCCGGAAGAACAGAGCCGCCTTTTCCGGGCTCGGGGTCGAGTCGATGATTTACAATTCGAGTGGCTGCGGGGCCTTCCTGAGCGAGTATGAGGGCCTATTGAACGCGGACCCGCCAGGGGACGGAATGGGACCGCCGATGCGCGATATCATGGATTTTCTGGTCGGAAATGATGGATTTCGCCACGTGACGTTCCGGGAAATGAAGGCACGGGTTGCCGTGCACGAGCCGTGCAGTCAGCGCAACGTCTTGAAAAACAGTCATCTTGTTTATGAGCTGTTGGCGCGGATTCCCGGGCTTGAGGTTGTCCCTCTGCCCGGCAATGACATGTGCTGCGGGGCAGGCGGCACGAAGATGCTGACACATCCCGAACTCGCGTCGCCCCCCCGGGACGAGAAGGTGCAGGCCCTCCTCGACAGCAAGGCCGACCTGCTGATCAGCACCAATCTCTCCTGTGCGCTGCATCTGTCCAGTGGCTGCCGCGACGTCGGACATGAGATTCCGGTTTTGCATCCGGTTGCACTTCTGGCCCGGCAGATTAATTTCCCGCCGCTTTCTGGAGGCGCCGCCACTTGACCACGTTCTTGTTGTGCTCGGTCAGGGTGCGGGCAAAGCTGTGGCCGCCCTGCCCGTCGGCCACAAAATACAGATCCTGCGTCCGCGCCGGGTGCACGGCGGCCTCCAGCGAGGCTCGTCCGGGGTTGCAAATGGGGCCGGGCGGCAACCCCTTGATCACATAGGTATTATACGGCGTCTGGGATTGCAGGTCGGCGCGCGTCAGGGGGCGCCCCAGGGGCACGCCGGGGGACAGTCCGTAGGACACGGTGGGGTCCGATTGCAGGCGCATCCCCTTGCGCAGACGATTGACGAAAACGGCGGCCACCCGGACGCGCTCCCCAACCAGCCCGGTTTCCTTCTCGATCAGCGAGGCGAGGATCAAGGCCTCCTCCGGGGTTTTCAGGGGCAGGCCTTCCGCACGACCGGCCCAGACCTCGGCCAGCGCCTCGCGCATGGCCTGACGCATGCGTTCCACCACGTCGGCCCGTTGGTCCCCGTAGGAAAAATAATAGGTCTCGGGCAACAGATCCCCCTCCGCCACCCGATGGGGCAGAGGACCGAGCAACCCCTCCACCGCCGCCAACTGATCGAGCACCGAATCGCTGGTCAGTCCCTCGGCGATGGTGAACCGGCGGGCCAGGGTCTTGCCCTGGCGCAGGATATCCAGCACGTCGCGGATGCTGGCCGAAGCCGGAATGAGATATTCCCCGGCCCGCAGGCCCTGCCCGTCGCCGGTCAGCCGGACGGCGACCTGAAACACCTGGGGATTGTTGAGGATACCCAAATCTTGTAACTGTCGCGCGATGGCGGCCACGCCGGAGCCCTTGGCAATCAGGATCGTGCGATCCGACGACAGGGGGCCCGGCTCGACGAAGCGGGCATACCCCCAGGCGTAGAGGCCACCAAACGCGGCGCCGACCATCATCAATAATGTGAGGAAAATGAGGATCAGGCGCCCCATGCTGCCTGACCCCCTGACTTAATCGACGGCCTTGAGAACCAGCGACGCATTGGTGCCGCCGAAACCAAAGGAATTGGACAAGGCGGCCCGAATAGGACGTTCCATGGCCTGCTTGGCCGCCAGATCCAGATCGCAACTGTCCGACGGATTATCCAGATTCAGGGTTGGCGGAGCCACCTGATCGCGAATCGCCAGAACGGAGAAGATCGCTTCCACCGCCCCGGCCGCGCCGAGCAGATGCCCGATCGCCGATTTGGTCGAAGACATGGTCAGATCATAGGCCGCCGCCCCAAACAGACGCTTCACCGCGCCCAGTTCGATTTCATCGCCGAGCGGCGTCGAGGTTCCATGGGCGTTGATGTAATCAATATCCTCGGGGTTCATCCCGGCTCGCTTCAGGGCCGCCTGCATGGAGCGGAAACCGCCATTGCCATCGGCTGCCGGGGCGGTGATGTGATGGGCATCGCCGGACATGCCGTAGCCGACCACCTCGGCATAGATCTTGGCCCCGCGCTTCTTGGCGTGCTCGTATTCTTCGAGCACCACCATGCCCGCGCCTTCGCCCATGACAAAGCCGTCGCGGTCCTTGTCCCAGGGACGCGAGGCCCGCACCGGGTCGTCGTTGAAGCCGGTGGACAGCGCCTTGGCGGCGGCAAAACCAGCCACACCCAAGCGACAGACCGCCGCTTCCGTACCGCCCGCGACCATGACTTCGGCATCTTCCCACATGATCATGCGGGCCGCGTCGCCGATGGCGTGCGCGCCGGTGGAACAGGCCGTCACCACCGCATGGTTCGGTCCCTTGAACCCATATTTGATGGATACATGGCCGGACACCAGATTGATCAGACTGGCCGGAATGAAGAATGGGCTCAGACGGCGGGGATTGGTCTCCACCGTCAAGGCGCCCTTGGCGATTTCCGGCAGGCCGCCGATCCCGGAACCGATCAACACGCCGGTCCGTTCCCGATCGGCCTCGTTCTCAGGCATCCATCCGGAATCCTGCACCGCCTGCATGGCCGCTGCGATGCCATAGATGATGAAATCATCCATGCGCCGCTGATCCTTGGGCGGAATCCAGTCGGTGGAAATGAAAGCGCCCTCGACGGACTCGTCGGTCGGCACCTGGCCGGCAATTTTCGCCGCCAGGTCCGAAACGTCGAAGTTGGTGATTTTGCCCAGACCGGACTCGCCCGCAAGCAGACGGTTCCAGGTCAGTTCAACCCCGCACCCCAGAGGGGTAACGAGACCGAGTCCGGTGATGACGACGCGTCTCATGGCAGACCTTGATGAGTCATCCAGCGCCCCGAATTAGGAGGCGTTGGCTTCGATGAAATCAATGGCATCCTTCACGGTCAGGATCTTTTCCGCCGCATCGTCAGGGATTTCGCAGCCGAATTCCTCTTCGAAGGCCATGACCAGCTCGACGGTATCGAGGCTGTCGGCGCCCAGATCGTCAATGAAGCTGGAGGTATCGGTCACCTTGGATTCTTCGACGCCCAGGTGCTCAATGACAATTTTCTTCACGCGCTCAGCAGTGTCACTCATGCTCGTTATCCCTCGGATTGCTTGGTCGTATCAAAAAAACTAAAGGTATCCTGGGGATACCACCCCTTACCCCCCAATTTCTGGGCCTTTTTCTGGGCCTTTCGGCGTTTGGTATCATACTTTATCCGGCAAGGCTAGCATCCTATCGCCGTCCGAAAAAGCATCATATCATCGCCATTCCGCCATTCACATGCAAGGTCTGACCGGTCACATAGGCGGCCTCGTCGCTGACCAAATAAACCACGGCGGCGGCGATTTCCGCCACATCCCCCATGCGTCCGGCGGGAATGGCCGACAACAGCTTGTCCTTTTGCGCCTCGGGCAGGCCGTCGGTCATCGCCGAAACGATGAACCCAGGGGCCACGCAGTTGGCGGTGATCCCCCGCGACGCCACTTCCTGGGCCAGCGACTTGGTCATGCCGATCATGCCCGCCTTGGAGGCGGCATAGTTGGTCTGCCCCGGATTGCCGGTGGTGCCGACGATGGAGGTGATACCGACGATGCGTCCCCAGCGCCGTTTCATCATCCCCTTCAGGCAGGCCCGGGACAGCCGGAACGCGGCGCTCAGATTGACATCGAGCACCGTCTGCCAGTCGTCGTCCTTCATCCGCATGGCCAGATTGTCGCGGGTCATCCCGGCGTTGTTGATCAGGATATCCACCTGTCCCAGCACCGCCTCCGCATCCTTGATCAAGGCTTCGGCTCCGGCAGAATCGGAGAGATCAGCAGGCACCGCGAACGCCCCCTCGCCCAGTTCAGCGGCCAGGCGATCCAGGGACTCCCGGTTGCGGCCCGACAGCGCGACCCGCGCTCCGGCCTGATGCAGGGCCCGGGCAATGGCCCCGCCGATGCCCCCCGAGGCCCCGGTCACCAGGGCGGTTTTTCCCGTCAATTGGAACATATTCATTTCCCCATTCATGGCACACCAGGAGTCTCATCCACATCCTTCGACAAGCTCAGGATGAGGTGGTGTTGTGTTGCTCCTTATCCTGAGCCTGTCGAAGGATGAGCCAGTTACAGATTCTGCAAAAAAGTCTCGATATCGGTCGGTGTGCCCACCGATTGGCCCGACAACGCCTTGTCGATGCGCTTGGCCAGACCGCCCAGCACCTTGCCACTGCCCAGTTCGACCAGTTCGGTGACCCCCTCGGCCTTCATGGTCAGCACGCTTTCCCGCCAGCGCACCGCGCCGGTGACCTGCTCGACCAGCAACCGGCGGATCTCCTCCGGGTCGGTTACCCGGGCGGCGGTCACATTGGCCACCAGGGGCACTTTCGGCGCGGCGATGTTGACCCCGGCCAGCGCCTCGGCCATGGCCTCGGCAGCCGGCTGCATGAGGGCGCAATGGAACGGCGCGCTCACCGGCAACAGCACGGCCCGCTTGGCGCCACGCTCCTTGGCGATGACCAAAGCCCGCTCCACCGCCGCCTTGGCCCCGCTGACCACCACCTGACCGGGGGCATTGTCGTTGGCCGCTGTGCAGACCTCACCTTGGGCCGCCGCCTCGGCCACTTCGCGGGCCGTTTCCAGGTCCAGACCGAGCAGGGCCGCCATCGCTCCCAGCCCCACCGGCACCGCCTTTTGCATGGCCTCACCGCGAATCCGCAATAGCCGCGCCGTATCGGCCAGATCGAACGCCCCGACGGCGGCCAGAGCCGAATATTCGCCAAGGGAATGACCGGCGACCAGAGAACAGGATTGCGCCAAATCCAGGCCGCCGTCCTTTTCCAGCACCCGCGCCACCGCCAGACTGACCGCCATCAGGGCCGGTTGGGCGTTGGTGGTGAGCACCAGTTGATCCTCCGGCCCCTCGAACATCAGGCCAGACAGATTCTGAGACAGCGCCTCATCCACCTGTTGAAAGACATGGCGAGCGGTCTCGAAGGAATCGGCCAGATCTTTGCCCATGCCGACGGCCTGGGAGCCCTGTCCGGGAAATACGAATGCGCGTGACATGACAGCCGTCGCCCCTGTTGTTGAAAAAACATTTCGCCCTTGCGATAAGGGAAGGACGTTCTTAGCGGCTGCGATGCGTCGGATCAAGCGTCGGAATGGCAAAAAATCCCGCCAAAATTCTTGCACACCCCTTTGAAATGTGTATAGTCCCGGCCTTCAGTCTTCCTGCCGGGATGGCCCGGCTATGCCCTTTTGTGACTGAATAGGGCTGAGAGAAGCCATAGGGAGAAGTCAGAGTATGTCGTTTTATGAATGCGTGTTCATTGCACGCCAGGATATTTCCACACCCCAGGTCGATGCCTTGGCCGATGCCTTCACCACGGTCCTCACGGACAATGGGGGCGAGGTCAAAAAGCGCGAGTATTGGGGCCTGCGGGGTCTGGCCTACAAGATCAAGAAGAATCGCAAGGGCCATTATGTGATGTTCAACATTGATGCCCCGGCTTCCGCCGTTCTCGAAATGGAACGCCAGATGCAGCTCAATGAAGATGTGCTGCGCTTCTTGACCCTGCGCATGGATGAACTGGAGGAAGGCCCCTCCGTGATCATGCAGAACAAGGACCGTGGCGACCGCCCGGACCGTCCGCGCCGTGATCGGGATGACCGCCCGGATCGCCCGCGCCGCGATGATCGCCCGCGCCGCGATGACCGGCCGCGCGAATTTGGCGACAGCGCATCGACCAGTGAAGGAGCCGAATGATGAGCAAACCTGCCCCCCGTCGGCCGTTCTTCCGTCGTCGCAAGAACTGCCCGTTCACCGGTGAAGGCGCGCCGAAGATTGATTACAAAGACATTCGTCTGCTGGGCCGCTTCATTTCCGAGCGTGGTAAGATCGTACCCAGCCGGATCACCGCCGTGTCCGGCAAGAAGCAACGCGAGTTGGCCCGTGCCATCAAGCGTGCCCGTTACCTGGGACTACTGCCGTACGTGCTGAAGTAGGACCGGAACCCGGAGCCGGGGCCAATATGTCGAAGGAGACTCTAACAGCCGTCGCGGCTGGTGCCTTCAGTGGCGTTTTGGCCTTGAGTTGGGTCAGCGGCAATCCGATTGGTATGCTGCTGACCTATGTGGCCCCCCTGCCCCTGTATTGGGTCGGGTTGTCCCGCGGAGCCGGGGCACTTCTGGTGGCCTGTTTGGCCGGTTTGGCGATTTCGGTCCTGTTGCTGGGCCTGTTGCCGGGCATGGTATACGCTTTGGTGCATGCGGCACCGGCCCTGATGGTGGTCCGGTTTGCCTTGATGCACCGCCCGGACGAACAGTCCGGCACGCTTTGGTATCCGGCCGGACATGTGATCGTCTGGTTGAGTTTGATGACGGCGGCCATGTTTGTGGTCATGTCCGCCTTCCTCCTGAGTTCCGGGGTCGTCCTGAGCCAGGGGATCGAAAAGATGTTGACGGAGTTGCTGTCCCCGCTTCTCGCCGCCGCTCCGGTGGCGGAAAGAGAAGACTGGATCGCGACCCTGGTGGCCGTGTTTCCCGGGCTGGTTGGCACCTCCTGGGTGATCATGGTGGTGGCCAATGCGGCTGCGGCGCAGGCCCTGGTGGCGCGCGCCGGTCGCAACAAAAGGCCATCGCCGACGTTCGCCGGGCTCACCGTGCCCCAATGGGCGCCGGTGCCGTTGGTCGTGGTGGCCGCCTTGACTTTGGCCAGCAGCGGCGAGTTGGAGTATCTGGGCCGGAATTTGGTGATTATCCTGTCCGTGCCGTCGTTTTTCATGGGTCTTGCCGTGGTGCATACCCTGGTGTCCCGGTTCCCGCTCCCGATGCTGGTCCTGGGGGTGTTTTATGTGTTCGTGGTTCTTGTCGCCTGGTTCATGGCTGCAGTCGCCGCGATTGGTTTTGTCGAGCAATTGATCGGCCTCCGTCAGCGGTTGACGGGTCCCGGTCAGCGCACGGGAGAGTAAGGTTATGGAAGTCATTCTGCTGGAACGCGTAGAGAAACTGGGTCAGATGGGCGATGTGGTCGCCGTCAAGCCGGGCTACGCCCGTAATTATCTGCTGCCGCAGAAAAAGGCGTTGAGAGCCACGGCAGCCAACAAAACCATTTTCGACACCCAGAAGGCCCAGTTGGAGGCCGAGAACCTGCATCGGCGTCAGGAAGCCGAAGCGGTGGCCGAAAAGATGGTCGATGTCTCGGTGGTCATCCTGCGTCAGGCGGGCGAGGCCGGGCAGCTCTACGGATCGGCCAACAGCCGCGACGTGGCCGCCGCCCTCACCGAGGACGGCTACACCGTCAACCGGACCCAGGTCGAACTGGCCGCCCCGATCAAGACCGTTGGGTTGCATGAGGTGATTGTCCGTCTGCACCCGGAAGTCTCCCTGACCGTCACCGTCAACGTGGCCCGCTCGGCGGAAGAGGCGGCCATCCAGATGGAAACCGGCAAGGCCGTCACCGGGGCTGACGACGACGAGGAAAACACCGACCTGCCGCCCATGGGCTACAACGAGGACGCGCCCTTCGGGGACGACGATCACGATCACGAGGACGTGGCAGAGGAAGCGCCCGACGAGACCGAGGAACCCTCGGCCTAAGGGTCCCTTTTTACCCCACTCGAATAGCGGCGCGTTCTTTGGAGCGCGCCGTTTTTTATCGAGTTATCCCCAATGTTCACAGGCCCGGGAGAAGATCGGACAAGCCGACACTGGGGTCGGCTTGCGGAGACCTGTAAGGTCCCGCCCATGGACCATTATCCCGACGATCCCGGCCCTTCGGAGCCCTACGATTCTCCGCCCTCCCCTTCGGAGTCCCTGCGGTCCGATCCGGGCAGGCAGCAGGCCTTTCGCGCCCCGCCGCGCAATTACGAAGCCGAAAAAGCCCTGCTGGGAGCCATTTTCGCCAACAACAAGGCCTATGAGCGGGTTTCGGAATTTCTGAAGCCCGAGCATTTCGCCGACCCAATCAACGGCTTGGTCTACGACGCCATTTCCCTGCTCGTCGAGCGGGGGCAAATTGCCGATCCGGTGACCCTGCGCAGCTACTTTGAACAGAACAAGTCGCTGGCCGACGTGGGCGGCACCCGTTATCTGGCCGAACTGGCCGATTCGGCGGTGACCATCATCAATGCCGGGGAATACGGTCGCATCATCTACGATCTGTTTCTCAAACGGGAATTGATCAATCTGGGGGAAGAGGTGGTCAATTCGGCCTTTGATTCGGACGTCGGCGAATCGGCCAACAGCCAAATCGAGGCGGCGGAACAGCAACTCTACAATCTCGCCACGTCCGGTGAGACCGAGGGCGGCTTCAAGCCGTTCAAGGACTCGGTCATCGGAGCCCTGGGGGCCGCCGAAGCGGCGCACAAGCGGACCAGCGGTCTGGCCGGTTGCACCACCGGCCTGCGCGATTTGGACAAGATGCTCGGCGGCCTGCACGAGTCCGACCTGCTGATTCTCGCCGGTCGCCCCTCCATGGGCAAGACCGCCCTGGCCACCAACATCGCCTATAACGCCGCCTATTCCCATGTCCGCAGCCAGGGCGATGAAGGAGCTGTGGTCGGGTTCTTCTCGCTGGAAATGAGCGCCGAGCAGTTGGCGGCCCGCATCATCTCCCAGGAGGTGCAGATTTCCTCCGACCGGATGCGCAAGGGCGAACTATCCAACGATGAGTTCACCCGTCTGGTCTCGGCCAGTCAGGCGCTCTATCAGTTGCCGTTTTTTATCGACGATACCCCGGCCCTGACCGTCTCAGCATTACGCACCCGCGCCCGGCGATTGAAACGCCAACACGGTCTGAGCCTGATCGTGGTCGATTACCTGCAACTGCTGTCCGGGGCCGGTCGGCGCAACGAAAACCGGGTGCAGGAACTGTCGGAAATCACCCGCGGCCTGAAGACCCTGGCCAAGGAATTGAGCGTTCCGGTGATCGCTCTGTCGCAGCTCTCGCGCGCCGTGGAACAACGGGACCCGCCGCGCCCGCAATTGTCGGATCTACGCGAATCGGGCTCCATCGAACAGGATGCCGACGTGGTCATGTTCATCTACCGGGCCGAATACTACATGGAGCGCAAACGCCCCGACATGGACGATCCGGAGAAGGTCGCCAAGTGGGAGGAACGGCTCGATAAGGTGCGCAATCTGGCCGATATCATCATCGCCAAGCAGCGTCACGGCCCGGTCGGCGACGTGACCTTGCAGTTCACCGGACAGTTTACCCGTTTCGGCGATCTGGACACCACGCACGGCGGCGGTTACGAATAGGTCCATGGGAAAAGCCGACGCCCGCGCCAATGCCATTCTGACCATCGACCTGCGGGCGCTGGCCGATAACTGGCGGCTGCTTCGCGACCGGGTGGCCCCGGCGGACTGTGGGGCGGTGGTCAAGGCGGATGCCTACGGATTGGGTATCGGACCGGTCTCCAAGGCCCTGTGGGAAGCCGGATGCCGCCGCTTTTTCGTCGCCCAGATCGACGAGGCGCTGACCCTGCGCAAGCGGCTGCCGGAAGCCGAGATCCATGTGCTCAACGGCCTGCTGCCGGGCACCGCCGCCGAATTCCATGCCCGCAACCTGATTCCGGTGCTCAACGACCTGGGCCAGATCGAGGCCTGGCGCAAGCATGTGGGTGATCCTCCCCTGCCATGTGATATCCACATTGATACCGGCATGTCGCGCCTCGGCCTGCCCGCCGACGAACTGCAACGGCTGATCGAGGCGCCGACCCTGGCGCGCGGCCTGAAACCCCGCCTGATCATGAGCCATCTGGCCTGCGCCGACAGCCCCAATCACCGGCTGAACGCCGCCCAACAGGAAGAATTCACCAGCGCCCGCAAACGGCTGGCCCAGGCTGGACTGAGCGGCGACGGATCGCTGGCCAATTCATCGGGCATTTTTCTAGGCCCCGCCTTTCATTTCCAGACGGTGCGACCCGGGGTCGCGCTGTATGGCGTCAATCCGACCCCGGACGATCCCAATCCGATGGCGCAAGTTGTTCGGCTGCAAGGAAAAATCCTTCAGGTGCGGACAATTGACACCCCCCGGACGGTTGGATATGGTGCCACCCATCGTGTCTGGGGTCCGTCTCGCATTGCCACCGTCGGCGTCGGCTACGCGGATGGCTTCCTTCGAACCATCGGCAACAAGGGCACAGCTTACATAGAGGACCACCGAGCCCCGGTGGTGGGACGCATTTCCATGGATTTGACCACTCTCGACGTGACCGCAATTCCCGTCTCCCTGAGCGAGCCCGGCTGTCTGGTCGATCTGATCGGACCGCACAATCCGGTGGACAGCTTGGCCACGGCGGCAGGCACCGTCGGTTATGAGATCCTCACCGGTTTGGGGACGCGCTATCATCGGGTCTACCTGGAGGGTGCCAGCGCATGATCAATCCGCTCCGCCCCATCGGACGCGCCTCGCTGGCCACCCTGGCCACCGCCGGACGGCTGACCCTGTTCACCGGCGAGGCGCTGTCCCATTGCGTGCGCCCACATTTCTACATGCACAACATTCTGCGGGCGATCATCGAGATCGGCTACTTCTCGCTGCCGGTGGTCGGCCTGACGGCGCTGTTCGCGGGCATGGTGCTGGCCCTGCAAAGCTATACCGGGTTCGCCCGCTTTTCCGCCGAGGGGGCCGTCGCCAATGTGGTGGTGCTGTCGCTGACCCGCGAACTGGGGCCGGTGCTGGCCGGGCTGATGGTCGCCGGACGCATTGGCGCGTCCATGGCCGCCGAGATCGGGACCATGCGCGTCACTGAGCAAATCGACGCCCTGACCACCCTGTCCACCAATCCGATGAAATACCTGGTCGCGCCGCGCCTGATTGCCGGCATCACCATGCTGCCGTTTCTGGTGTTCGTGGCCGATATCGTCGGCGTGTTCGGCGGCTATCTGGTGGCCGTCTACAAGCTTGGCTTCAATCCCTCCAACTACCTGCAAAGCACCTGGGACTTCCTGGAAGTGCAGGACGTGGTCTCGGGGCTGGTCAAGGCTGGGGTGTTCGGCTTTCTGTGCACCCTGATGGGCTGCTATCATGGGTACAATTCGAAAGGCGGCGCACAGGGGGTCGGCACCGCGACCACCAATGCAGTGGTTTCCGCCTCCATTCTCATCCTCTGTTTCGACTATATCCTGACGGAGATCTTTTTCGCCTCATGACCGATCAGCCGCTCAAAATCCGCATGCGAGACGTCCACAAGGCCTTTGGCGACAAGAAGGTCCTGCAAGGGCTCGACCTGGACGTGGGAGTCGGTGAGAGCGTTGTCGTCATCGGCGGTTCGGGCACCGGCAAATCGGTCACCCTGAAGTCGATCCTCGGCATGCTGTGGCCCGACCGGGGCAGCATCCAGGTGGATGGCGAAGAGGTGGTCGGCCTGCGCGGTCGCGCCCGCGAGCGAATCAACCGCAAGTTCGGCATGCTGTTCCAGGGCGGCGCCTTGTTCGACTCCCTGCCGGTTTGGGAAAATGTTACCTTCGGGTTGCTGGCCGAGCACCGCTGTTCCCGCCACGACGCCCGCGACGTGGCGGTCGAGAAGCTGGCCCTGGTCGGTCTCGATGCCAAGGTGGCGAGTCTTTATCCGGCCGAACTGTCCGGCGGCATGCAGAAGCGGGTCGGATTGGCCCGGGCCATCGCCACCGATCCGGAGATTATCTTTTTCGACGAGCCGACCACCGGGCTTGATCCGATCATGGCCGACGTGATCAACAATCTGATCGTCAAGGTCACCCGCGAGATGGGGGCCACCGCCCTGTCCATCACCCACGACATGGCCAGCGCCCGCAAGATCGCCAACCGCATCGCCATGCTCTATGAGGGCCGCATCATCTGGGCCGGGCCGACCGAGGAAATCGACACCTCGGGCAACGAATATGTGGATCAGTTCATTCACGGGCGCGCCGAGGGGCCGATTCAGATGGCGGTGCGCAAATGACCGGTGCCTTGACAAAATCTCTTATGGTCATCGCCGGGGTGATGGTCATCAGCACCTTTGCCGTCGCCCTGTGGGTGATGCTTTCCATGGCCCGCAACATGGACAGCATGGCCCAGGACATGGGACTGATGGCGCAACGCATGGAAATCCTGGCGGCCAGTGTCCCGGCGATGGGCGTTACCATGACCGAAATGGCGGTCGATATTCACGCCATGCAGGGCAATATGCAGAAGATGAACCCCCTGCAAGGCGGCGCGCCCCTGCAGATGTTCAATCCAATGAAGCCTTAGTCTTTCCTATTCGAGACCTTTGCCCGCCCGCCACTTGGCAAGCTGCGCGATCCGGCGCTGCTCGTAGGCCTGGGCTTTCTGCTCCGGGGTTAGCCGCGCAAGGGTGCCGCGCAGTTGCTGCTGATTGCGCGCCATCTGCATGGCGGCCAGTACGGTGAACGGCTGCTGGTCGCGCATGTGGCGCCATAGATCGAGCTGTTCGCCCCGTTTCTCCGCCCCCTTGAGCGGCTTCTCGGCCAGCCGTTTGGCCCGGAACGCCTTGTTCAACTGATCCATGCGCGCCACGTCGATCTCCGCCGGAGCCGGGATGATTTTCGGCGTCGGGGTCGGCGTCGGGGTCGGCGTCGGCAGAGCCATGACGGTTTCAGTCACCCCCTGTTCACCCCCGTGCAGATCGTTCCAGGTTTCCAAGACCTTGGTCCGATAGGGAGTGCCCCGTTGCCACCGGGCGGAATGGTAATCCCCGGCCGCCTCGACCCAGGATTGGGAGCGATCCTTCAACTGGCCCAGAAATTTTGCCGCGTAGGCCACATTGGCCGCCGGATCGAAGGCTTCTTCCAGGGACTTGAAGGCTTCGGAGTGGTACATCAGGTTGACCTGCATGCAGCCCACGTCGATGCTCTCGATACCCTCTTCGCGCAGTGCCCGAACCTTGGCGATGGCGGCCGCCTTGCTGGGCAGGAAATACCCCTTTCCCGCCGCATTGATGGTCCAGGGCCAGGCAGTTGTTGCCGTCCCATTGTCCCGGCTGCGCCCGGATTCGACCAGGGAGATGGCCGTCAACAGATGCTCCGGCACCCCATCCTGACGTTCCCGTGCCGCTGTTTGTCGGGCGCAGACCTGCCAATTGGCGTTGCTTTCCCAGGCACTCGGCGCCGCCCAGGCCCCGGAAAACAAAACCGGGAACAAGGTCAAGATACCGACAAGGAGCAGAAATAATCTCATGTTTCGCCTGGGCAGGGGGTGAGAATCGCAATACCCAACAAGCAATTTCCGTGCCAAAAGCAAACAAGAAAACACAGACCAGGGTCACACCCGCCCCCTGCACATTTTTATTGTGCAGATGCGGCAAAACCGATAGATTGTGCGTTGCAGCATTGGTTCGGGTTCATGACCCTCCCCCCGATGTTGTATTCTTGAACGTTTCCTCCCTGCACTTGGGCCGCCCCTCACCGGGCGGCCATTTTTTTGGGCAGGACATCTAAGCCAGCTTCAATTCTCAGGCCGGATCATGGGACAGGAAACGCCGTGTCGTTGCCAAGGTCGAATAGCATCCCGGCGAGTTGTAACCTCGCGTCAGCTTCGTCGTCACCAATCCGAGCCGCCCTGCGGAACGGATCGTTGTCGGATTACGCTATGTGCATCGACCCAGTGGATCAGAGGCTGGTCATGCACTCACCTTCATCTGTGACAACCAATGGAAGTAGACTAACTTCTGGGGCTACCTCTATTGTTTGCATGGGCCAAGACTGAGATGGTGTATAATACTCTTTAGAGGCCGCAACTCATTTCACGAGGTGGTGTGCCTAGTGTCGTAGTCGGCGACTACCGAATAGGAGGCTGGCGTAACCTTGTCCGTCGTTGCCCAAATGCGACAAAAACTTATTAGAATGGCCGTTGCTGTTGGGGTGACTCTGCTCGCTGTATCCCTTATTTTCCTATGGTTCTTGCATTTGCTGGCGTTTGAAGAACGCCGCGATAGGTTAGGCGAAATGGCCTACAACTTGGCAAGCCTTGCCGGATCCATCGCCAAATTCGACCTTCATGCCCTAGGGGATGCTGAAGTCGCCTGGAACGCCACGGTGGCGCAACTGCGTGCCGGTTTCAATCCGGTACTCACCAAGCATATGGAGGTCGTTTTAGCGCGCCGCGTGGAGCAGCAGATCGAATTTGTCTGGCGTCAAAAGTCCAAAACTGGGGATAGCCTTAAAACCGTCAATTGGGATTCAATTTTGGCTGGCCCAATGCATCGCGCCTTGGATGGCCAATCAGGCGTGATCGTCTCCATTGATTATGATGGCCGCGAAGTGTTGGCCGCTTATGCCCCGGTCCCTTTGCTTGGCCTAGGGCTTGTACTTAAGGAAGACCTCTCTACAATCAGAGAGCCCTATTTATACGTCGGCATGCTCATTCTATGTACCGGCTTTGTTTTATTTATTCTTGGCCGATTTGGCTTTTCTAAATTTATCGCTCCCATCGTTGATGTGCTTTCCAATAGCGAGCAAAAGTTCCGCGACCTAGTGGTAAATTCCCCGGACATTATCTGGGAGATCGATGCTGAAGGGAGTTATTCTTATATCTGTCCCCGCTGCGAAGACATCCTTGGTTACGCTCCGGATGAACTGATCGGCAAAACCCCGTTTTTCCACATGTCACCCGAAGAAGCGGAGAGGGTTGGAGCCATTTTTGGGCTGCTCGTCGCTGAAGGACTGCCCTTCCACAGCCTGCGGAACACTTGCCGTCACAAGGATGGACACGAGGTCATACTGGAAAGCAGCGGAAACCCGCTGTTCGATCAATCGGGCGTGATAATCGGTTATCGCGGCGTGGGCAGAGACATTACGGACCAAAGGGAGCTTGAAAAATCGATCGCGGACCGCGAGGAAGAGCTGCGTATGGTTTTGGCCTCTACAAGTGATGGCATCTACGTTGTTGATATCGATGGGATCTGCACACTTGCCAATCCTGCTGCGGCCCAACTGTTAGGTTACGATGGTCCGGAGAACCTGGTTGGCCAACCCATGCATGAGCTTATCCACCAAGTCAGGCAAGATGGGACAGAGGTTCATAAATCAGAATGCCGATTACTTCAGGCCGTGCGAGAAGGGCGTTCCCACATCGTTGAGGATGAGGTTTTTTGGAAGGCAGATGGCAGGCCTATTCGGGTGCGCTCCACGGTGCATCCGATTGAGAAGCATGGGATCATTATCGGTGGGGTCGCTTCATTTATCGACCTTACGGACCGCATTGAAGTCGAGAAAGCAACTCGTCAGACACAGAAAATGGATGCCCTGGGCACCCTCGCAGGTGGCATAGCCCATGATGTGAACAATATGCTGTTGCCGATCATTGCTCTGACCGGGCTAACCTTAAAGCAACTCCCTGCTGAAAGTCGCGACAAAGTTCGGCTTGAGAAGGTGCTTGAAGCCGCCAATAGTGCCAAGCGCCTAATATCTCAGATTTTAGCGTTCAGTCGAAAAGAAGAATCAGAACCAACGTTGCTGCCAATTGTTGTCAACAATGTGGTTCGGAAGGCTGTGACACTGTTGGAGTCTACGCTTCCTTCATCCGTAGAGTTGGAGGCAGCGTATGATGCAACGGAAAGAAAGGCTATGCTGGACCAGTCACAAATGGAAACCGTACTGATCAACTTGGCGACTAATGCCGTTGATGCGATGGCAGGAAATGTCGGCAAGATCTGTTTTGCGATTAAACCGATCACCGTAGCGCCAATACACAAGAAGTGGTCGACGGATCTTCTGCCAGGAAAGTACGTAATGATCTCGGTTTCCGATACGGGATGTGGGATGTCCGAAGAAGTCCAACAGCGCCTGTTCGACCCTTTTTTCACCACCAAGGCAGTGGGTGAAGGAACCGGCCTCGGTCTATCAATGGTTTACGGTATCATCGACAAACACAATGGCAAAATCTTTGTCGATAGTGCGCCTGGAAAAGGCTCAACATTTGAGATTGTCCTCCCTGAAGCCATTGGCAATTAACTCTTCAGGCCCTATGGGCAAACATCCTTTGTCGGTTTTTCCAAAAGGAAGCTCTTGCCAACGCCGTCGGCAAGCCGGTCCAAACCTTGAAAAATGGAGTTCCCACTTTTGTGGGAGAATGGCGACCCCTACGGGATTCGAACCCGTGTTGCCGCCGTGAAAGGGCGGTGTCCTAGGCCTCTAGACGAAGGGGTCGTAGAGGGCTGACTTCATAGCGGCGAACGGCGAGGGAATCAAGCCTTTAACGTGAGGAATTTATCGCTGCCGGGGCGCCGTCGTCGATTAGGAACTGTACATGGTCGCCGCCACGCCAATGATCGCGGCGCAGGTGCCCGGCCAGATGGAAGGCCGCGCCTTGGTGATGCAGCAGGGCCTGGCCCAAATCCGTGTCCACGGAGCGGAAGGCCATGGCATTCAGACGCCCCCCTTCTCCGGCTCCGGTGAGGGTGCAACGCAGATGATTCTCGCCGACGATTTTGGTCTGGGTGAGCAGCACGTTGGTCAGCACGAAACGCGGTTCCGGATTGCCGGCCCCGAACGGCGCGGCGCGTTCGATGGCACCGAGGGTCCCGCCATGCGCCGCAGCGACGCTCAACAGGGCATCGCAGCGCAGGCGGGGGACCAGCCCCCCGACCTGCACGCCTTTGGCGAGGCGGTCGGCCAGGAACGCAATAAAGTCGGTCAGTCCAGCGCGAGACAGGGTGACCCCCGCCGCCATGGCATGACCGCCGCCCTTGAGGATCAGGTCGCTCTGACGGGCCGCGATGACCGCCGCGCCGAGATCCACCCCGGGCACCGACCGACCGGAGCCGGTGGCCGTCTCACCATCCAGGGCCAGCACGCAGGCCGGTCGGTTGTAACGCTCGCATAAACGGCTGGCGACGATCCCCACCACGCCGGGATGCCAGCCTTCCCCGGAGGCGGTCACCAGGGCCGGGAACAAATGCCGATCCGGATCGTTCTCCACCTGCATCAGCGCCTGATCCAGCACCGCCGCCTCGATGTTGCGGCGTTCCTGATTAAGGCTGTCCAGTTGACGGGCCAGATCGCGGGCCTCGGCGGGATCATCGCTCCACAGCAGCCGCGCCCCCAGATCGGACTTGCCCACCCGTCCGCCTGCGTTGACCCGGGGCCCAAGCAGATATCCGGCATGATAGGTGCCCGGCTGTTGGTCCATGTTGGCCACGTCGGCCAGGGCGCTTAAACCAACATTGCCGCGCCCGGCCATGACTTTCAGACCCTGGGTGACGAAGGCCCGATTGAGACCGAGCAGCGGCACCACATCACAAACCGTGCCCAGGGCGACCAGATCCAGCAGCCCCTTGAGGTCGGGCTCCCGACGCCCCTCTCCATACCAGCCCCGTTCCCGCAGCAATCGATTCAGCGCCACAACGAACAGAAACGTCACCCCGACCGCCGCCAGATGCCCCTGCCCCGGCGTCTGGTCCAGCCGGTTGGGGTTGATGAAGGCCCGCGCCTGGGGCAACCGGGGTTCGACCGCATGATGATCGACCACGATCACGTCCAGCCCCACCCCGGCGGCCTGATCCAGCGCCTCGAAGGCGGTGCTACCGCAATCCACGGTGACCACCACCGACACGCCCTCCGCATGCAGACGGCGCAGGGCCGGGCCGTTGGGGCCATAGCCTTCGTTCAAACGATCCGGCACATAGAGCCGCACCGAAGCGCCGACGGCACGCAGGAAGCGACCGAGCACGGCGGCCGAGGTCGCCCCGTCCACATCGTAGTCGCCGAAAATGCCAATGGTCTGTTGATGTTCGAGGGCCTCGGCCAACCGTTCGGCACCCCGGGTCATATCCTGGAAGCTGTCCGGGTCGGGCATCAGGTCGCGTAATGTCGGGTCGAGAAAAGAGGCGGCATTTTCAAGATCAACGCCCCGCGCCGCCAGCACCCGTCCGGCCAATTCGGGCAGCGCGAAACGTTGCGCCAGAGCCAGGGCCAGACGATCATCGGACGGTTGCAGGTGCCAGAATTTACCGCGCAAGGAGCGGCTGACGCCCAATAGGGCCAAGGAAGAGTCCGTGGTGCCGTCAGACACCGGAGATCAGCGCCCCGTCGGCGTCCAATTGATGGCGCGAATTAAGATAACGCAGGGTCTTGGTCGAGCTGCGAATGACCAGGGAATGGGTTTGCGCCTGCCTCCCGGTACGCTGCACGCCCGTCAACAAGGTGCCCCGCGTGACCCCGGTGGCGGCGAACAGAATATCGCCATGGGCCATATCTTCGGCCGTATACTTGCGGTTCGGATCGGCAATGTCCAAGGCCCGGGCCTTGGCGTGATCTTCGTTGGTGCGCAGCAACAGCCGCCCCTGCATCTGACCGCCGACTCCGCTCAGCGCCGCCGCCGCAAGCACCCCTTGGGCGGCGCCGCCGATACCCATGTACATATCGACACCGCTTTTCGGTTCGAGGGTCGCCAGAATACCGCTCACATCGCCATCGGCAATCAGCATCACCCGGGCCCCGGCCTCGCGAACCCGCCAGATCCGTTCCTCATGGCGCGGTCGGTCGAGGATGCAGACCGTCAGGTCTCCAACCTGCCCGCCCCGAGCCTCGGCCAGATGCCGCAAATTCACTTCCGGTTCCGCGTCCAGATCGACAATGCCCTCGGGCAATCCCGGCCCGACGGCGATTTTCTCCATATAAACATCGGGAACGGCCAGAAAACCGCCTTCATTGGTCATCGCCATCACCGACAGGGCATTGGCTGTCCCCTTGGCGCAGGCGGTGATGCCTTCCAGCGGCGTCAGGGCCACATCGACCCGCAATGTCCCGCCGGCCCCGACCCGGTCCCCCGGACAGATGGCGGCCAAATGACCGTCGCCGAATTCCCCGATCACCACACGGCCTTCGAGTTCCATCTGCGACAGGGCCTTGCACATGGCCGTCGCCGCCGCGCCGTCGGCGGCCTGCTCGTCGCCCCGCCCCATCCAGGCGGCGGCGGCCAAGGCGGCGGCCTCGGTCACATGAACCGTCACCACAGCCAGATTGCGGGGACCTCCGAGGGAATGGGCCTTATCCATGCTGTGGCCTTTCGCCTGGAATCAGAAGGTTTCGATACGGATCATGCGCGGCGGCTCGACCACATGGGGTAGCGCCTCAATGGCCGCCAAAGCACCAGCCATGGACGATTCACGGGTCTCGTGCAGGGTCATCACCAGCGATACCGGCTCATCCGGATTGCGGCCATGTTGCAGCACCGATTCCATGGAGACTTGGTGGTCGCGCAGCACGGCGGCAATATCCGCCATTACCCCGGGCTTGTCGAGCACGGTGATGCGCACGTAGTAGGCCCCCTCGTGCTCGCCCATGGGACGGGTCGGTCGATGCGCCAGATCCTTGAGCGGCACCCCGAAGGTCGGCAGACGCAGCCCCCGGGCAATGTCGGCGATATCCGCCACCACCGCCGAGGCGGTCGGTTTTTCACCCGCTCCGCGCCCCACATGCATGGTGGTATCGACGAAATCCCCGTGCGCCACCACCGCATTGAACACGCCTTCGACCGCCGCGATGGGGGCCGACCGCTCGACCATGCAGGGATGCACCCGTTGTTCCACGCCGTCGGCGGTTTGACTGGCCACACCGAGCAGTTTGATGCGATAGCCCAATTCATCGGCGAAACGGATATCCAGCGCCGAGACATGACGGATGCCTTCCACATGCACCCCCTTGAAATCCAACGCGCAGCCGAAGGCGACCGACGTCAGGATGGCCAGCTTGTGGGCCGTGTCCACGCCGTCCACGTCGAAGCTCGGATCGGCCTCGGCGTAGCCCAGTTCCTGCGCCTCGCGCAACACATCGTCGAATTCCCGTCCGGTCTCGCGCATGGTGGTCAGGATGTAGTTGCAGGTGCCGTTCAGGATGCCGTAGACGCGGGTATAGGCATTGCCGACCATGCCTTCGCGGATCGCCTTGATGATCGGGATGCCCCCGGCCACGGCGGCCTCATAGGCCAGCTGCACGCCCCTCGACTCGGCCAACTCGGCCAGTGCCATGCCGTGATGGGCGATTAGCGCCTTGTTGGCGGTCACCACATGTTTGCCCGAGGCCAACGCGGTCTCGACCAGGCGCTTGGCGATACCGTCGGAGCCGCCGATCAGTTCCACCACCACGTCCAGATCCGGCGACTCGGCCAGGGCCAGGGCATCGTCATACCAAGTCACCCCATCCAGCATCGCGCCAAGATGGCGAGATTTGTCGCGCTCGGCCACGGCGGCCAGACGGAGCGGCCGTCCACAACGGGCCGCCAGCAGGGCCGCGTTCTCGGTCAGCAGCTTGACCGTACCGCCGCCGACCGTCCCCAGACCGGCAACCCCCACACGCAAAGGATGACTCATCAATGTGTTCCCCACTCTGTCGTTTTTCGGCACCCTCAGCCCGCCGCCAGGGCGCGCCGTTTTTCAGCCGCTTCGAGGGCGTGATCATAGGACCCCAGGAAGGTCTTGATGCTGCGGATGGCCTGCCGGGTGCGGTGCTTGTTCTCGACCAACCCGATGCGCACGAATCCATCTCCGTGCTCACCGAAACCGATGCCCGGAGCCACCGCCACCGAAGCCTCGCTGAGCAGCAGCTTGGAAAACCCGATCGACCCCAGATGGGCAAACGCCGGCGGAATCGGTGCCCAGGCAAACATGGTCGCCTCGGGAGTCGGAATCTCCCATCCGGCCTGCGCCAAGCCCTCGACCAGCACATCGCGGCGTTCCCGGTACAGGGTGCGGATTTCATCGACGCAATCCTGCGGCCCGTTGAGCGCCGCCGCCGCCGCCACCTGGATCGGCGTGAAGGCCCCGTAATCCAGGTAGGACTTGATGCGGGTCAGGGCGGAAATCAGCTTCTTGTTGCCGACCGCGAAGCCGATCCGCCAGCCGGGCATGTTGTAGGTCTTGCTCATGGAGGTGAATTCCACGGCGATATCCCGCGCTCCCGGCACTTCCAGGATCGACGGTGGTGGCGTGGTGTCGAAATAAATTTCCGAATAGGCGAGATCGGACAAAATCCAGATTTCATGGTGGCGGCAGAAATCCACCACCCGGGCATAGAAATCAAGATCGACCAGTTCCGCCGTCGGGTTGTTGGGGTAGTTCAGGACCACCGCCGTCGGCTTGGGCACGCTATGGATCACCGCCCGCTCCAGGGCCTGGAAAAAGGCCTCGTCTGGACGCACGGGGATGTTGCGCACCGCCGCTCCGGCGATGATGAAACCGAACTGATGGATCGGATAGCTGGGATTGGGCACCAGAATCACGTCGCCGGGACTGGTGATGGCCGAAGCCAGATTGGCCAGCCCTTCCTTCGAGCCCAGGGTAACGATGGCTTCGGTTTCCGGGTTGATCTCCACATTCCAGCGGCGCGCATAGTAGCTGGACAATGCCTTGCGCAGGCCGGGAATGCCGCGCGAGTTGGAATAGCGGTGGGTGCGTCCGTCCTGCACCGTTTCGATCAGTTTGTCGACGATATGCTTCGGCGTCGGCTGGTCCGGATTGCCCATGCCGAAATCGATGATGTCCGCGCCAGCGGCCCGGGCCTTGGCCTTCATCGCGTTGACTTCGGCAAAGACATAAGGGGGAAGCCGCCTGATGCGGTGAAACTCCTGGTCCATCATCATAAAGTACTCGATCATCTAGGCCCCGGCCCGGGCGGAATATCGACCGTGGCTGGGGTGGTTAAGGGCTGCGGCGCGGCGCGTCAAGCGCCACGTCTCAAACCCGGAAAAGAACCCGCCCGAGGGGCCGGGGTCAGCGCAGGAAATAGATCTCCGTACGCCGGTTTCCGGCTTCGCCAGCCGGCATGACCTCAAAGAAGCGCGGCTCGTGATCTGCCACCGCCGCGGTTTGCACCAGGGACTCGGCGGCTCCCAAACGCACCAGTTCCCGGGCCACCGTGTCGGCCCGCTGCGAGGACATGTCCAGATTCACCATCTTGTGGCGAACCGGCTCCATGTCGCGGGTGCGGCTGCTGGCATGACCAACCACGCGGACCACGCCGCCATGCTCCTTATGCAAGGCCACCACCTGACGCAGGATATGGCGATCCTGACCGCTCAATTGCGACGATCCGTCTTGGAACTGGATTGTGGCGACTTTGAGGGCGTTGCCCGGCATGAAGTTCTGACGATCAACGGCGGTCAAGGTGTCTTGGCCATAAGCCTGAGGCTCCATGAAAGGCGATTGCAGACCGGTGCCGGAAATCACCACCGGACCGGCCATGGTCGGATCATAGATCCCGGCGGCGAACGCCGCCTGCCCCGGACGGGACGGCATCATGGCCCCGGCCTGGGCTTCCGAGGTCACCACCTGCATGGGCTGCGGCCGCGGACCAAGCCACGGCATCGGCGGCACCGGTTGGGCAGGCTCCATGGGGGACACGGCCACCGGGGCTGGCGCGGCGGAAGCCATGGGCATCGGCGCGACCGGCATGGGCGCGGCCATCACCGGGCTGGTCGGCGCGGCCATCGGCGCGGGAGCCTGGGCCATGGGGATCTCGTCGGAGGTCTCGTCCTGGCGGGTGATGCTGTTCGCCGCATAGCGGTTGCGCGCATTGTCGGCCCGCAGGCCCTCGGCGATTTGCGCCCGTTCCTCGGCTGCGGTCGCCTGCAATGCCTCGGGGGTATCGGCCACCGATGGGTAATCCCGGTCGCCGCCCGGCGCATCCTGGACCTCGGCCGTTCCGTCGTCATCGAACCAATCCGGCATCCAGGAACTGGAACAGCCCCCCAATGCCAACGGCGAAAGAAGTGTCACCACGGCGCTTGATTTCAAAAATTTGTTCATCATCCGCTTGCCTTTGCCCTGCCTACTGCATGATCATAGAACATGAGCCGTCGATAAAAAGCTCCGATTCCATTTTCAAGCCTGAAGAAATTCCGTTAAAACTATACAAACAGCGCAAAAAAATAAACGCTGCTGAACAGACCGGACGAATATGGGCCGGGCGGGGAGTATCCAAGGCGAACCATTTTGCCGTTCGCCGTGGCGTCTTAGCGGGAAAGGGAGTCCCAATGTCCGACAATCAAGCCAGCCAACCGACCACACCGGACCCCGGTGAAGTCACTAAAATCATGAGCGATATCGCCGAGCGCAGTCAGCGTTTGGTATCTGATTTTCTCGCCCGTCAGGCGACCGACGGCAGCCCCGGCAACCTGGACCCGCTGAATATCGGCCAGGCGTTCATGGAAATGACCACCAAAATGATGGCCGACCCGGCCAAGCTGATGCAGGCTCAGATGAATTTGTGGCAGGACTATATGGCCCTGTGGCAGAGCACCACCCGCCGCATGCTGGGCCAGGACGTCGAACCGGTGGCGACTCCGGCCCGCGATGACCGGCGCTTCCGTGACGAGTCCTGGTCGGATAACGAAGTCTTCGATTACATCAAGCAATCCTACCTGCTGACCTCGCGCTGGATGCAGGCTGTTGTGGGTGATGTGGAAGGCCTCGACGACAAGACCAAGCACAAGGTCGAATTTTACACCAAGCTGTTCACCGACGCCCTGTCGCCGACCAATTTCGCGGCGACCAATCCAGAAGTCCTGCGCGCCACGGCGGACAGCGGCGGCGAGAACCTGCTCAAGGGTTTGCAGCACATGCTCGAAGACCTGGAGCGGGGCAAGGGTCAACTGCGCATTTCCATGACCGACTACGATGCCTTCAAGGTGGGCGAAAATGTCGCCAACACCCCGGGCAAGGTGGTCTTTCAGAACGACATGATGCAACTTTTGCAATATACGCCCACCACGGAAGAGGTGCAGAAATCGCCGCTGCTGATCGTCCCGCCATGGATCAACAAGTTTTACATCATGGACTTGCGGGCCAAGAACTCGATGATCAAATGGTTTGTCGATCAGGGTCTGACGGTGTTCGTCATTTCCTGGATCAATCCCGACGAGCGCCACAAGGACAAGGATTTCACCAACTATATGCTCGAAGGCCCGATCACCGCGCTCGACGCCATCAAGGAGGCCACCGGCGAAGAACAGGTCAACGCCATCGGCTATTGCATCGGCGGCACCCTGATGGCCGGAACCCTGGCCTATATGGAAGCCAAGAACGACAAGCGCATTAAATCCTGTACCTATTTCACCACCATGATCGACTTCGCCGAACCGGGCGATCTCGGCGTCTTCATCGACGAGAAACTGCTTGCCGGAATCGACGAGGCCATGGCTGAAAAAGGCTATCTGGACGGCGCCGAAATGGCCCAGACCTTCAACCTGTTGCGGTCCAACGATCTGATCTGGTCGTTCGTCATCAACAACTATTTGATGGGCAAGGACCCGTTCCCGTTCGATCTGCTGTACTGGAATTCGGACTCGACCCGGCTGCCGCAGACCATGCACAGCTACTATCTGCGCAACATGTACCTGGAGAATAAGTTCATCCAACCAGGAGCCCTGGAATTCGGTGGCGTCCCCATCGACCTGCGGACCATCACCGTCCCCTCCTACGTACTCTCAGCCCAGGAAGACCATATTTCGCCCTGGAAATCCAACTATGTGGCGACCCAGACCTATGCCGGTCCGGTCAAGTTCGTGCTCGCCGGTTCGGGCCATATCGCCGGGGTGATCAATCCGCCCGCAGCCAACAAATATTTCCACTTCACCAAGCCGGGAAAAGCCCCCAAAGACCCAGACAAATGGCTCGAAGGGGCCAAGCGCAACGAGGGGTCCTGGTGGCCGGACTGGCTCAAGTGGGTGACCAAATACGGGGCCGGCACGGTGCCCGCCCGGATACCCGGCGACGGCAAATTGAGCGTCCTGGAAGACGCGCCGGGTTCCTATGTCAAGGCCCGCCTCGACTAAAGTCAATGCCGTTCAAAAAACAGTCACGGGACTCCGGCAACGGGGTCCCGTTTCTATTCAGTCGGCCCGGGTTTTCTCAGAAGCTTGATTTGCGGCGACTTGTTACTGGAGGCTGCGCTTCCCCTGTGTCGCCACCAGTTTTGTTCATTGATCGAGAAAATCGGCTCGTAATGGAGGATGCGACGGGAATCGACGACCAGCGAGATCTGGTTGTCGAGAATCATGAATTGGCCTTCAAATTCGACCGCCAGAACGGCATGCAGGGCATCCAGGTTCAAATCGCGCAGGACGACGATGCGCATTTTCTCGGTCGGCCAGCCCAGGGCCCGCAGGGTCAGGTATTTGGCGATGGCATAATCCTCGCAGTCTCCGAACTTGTTGAAGAATTCCTGTGGGATGGCCCAATAGTCCTTGCTCCCCCAGTTGATCGGATCGACCACGTATTTGTATTTATTGAGAAAGCCATTGACCTTGTTGAGCTGTTGAAGCCCCGAAAGTTCTTTCGCCTCGTCCATCATCTTGAACCAGAAGGAATAGCGACATTCCGGGGTGCCGAGATCGGCACAGTCCCCTTCCAGTTTCTGCTTTTCGGCAAAGTAGCGGTCTAAGGTGCCGGTCCATTTGGGAAACGGCTTGAGGTCCGTGGAGACCGTTTCCGTACTGCCGAACAGCGCGGGAGTCGCAAAAGCTTGCGCGACGGCACAGGACAGCGAGGCTGCGACCCCCAGCGCCGCCAACCTCACAATCCACCCCAAGCTGGCAAACCTCATCGCCCCATCCTCGGTCCGTCCGACGAAACTCATCTTGAATTATAGGCAGTTGAACGGGAAAATGAACGCCGCTTCGCGAGGATCACCGCACCGGGGGCATCCGTGAAGTCACCGACCGCCATCCGAAAGGGGATCGATCCATGACTGAAACCGTTTCCGCACCCTCGCGGTCCGGCGGCACCCGCGCCGGGGTTTTTGTCGTCGGAGCCCTGGGATTGCTGGCCGTCTTGATGGTGGTCGGCCTGTTTGCCGTCAACAGGTTCATTGATCAGGAGCGGCAGCGGGATATCCAGGCCTGGCAGGTCCGTCTGGGGCTGATTGCCGACTCGCGCGCGGCGGCGGTGCAAAAATGGCTGGATTCGCATTTCGATCTCATGCGCGGTCTGGCAGAAAACGCCTCCCTGCAACTGTACATGACGGAAATGACCGGGACGACCAACGCTCAACCCGAGGCCGAATATTTGCAGAGTTTGTTGCTGGTCACCGCGCAACAAGGTGGCTTTCTGGCCGAGACTCCCGGCCTCGCGGTGCGCGCCAACGTGGCCCGGACGGGACAGGCGGGAATCGCCCTGACCGATGCCGAGGGGATCTATCTGGCCGCCACCCAGGACATGCCGCCGATGACGCCCCGACTGCGGGCGGCCATGGACGAGGCGGCACAGGGTCACCCGGTCCTGATCGACATTTACCAAGCCCCCGCCGGGCCGAGTCTCGGATTCGTGGTCCCCGTCTATGGTATTCAGGAGGAGGCCGCTTCGGCCAACAACCTGGGTTTCGTGGTCGGCATCAAGCGGCTCGGTTCGGACCTGTACGATGCCCTGGTGCAGCCCGGCGACGCCTCCACCAGCAGCGAGACGTTGCTGGTGCGCCGGAATGGCAACCTGATCGACTACCTGTCGGCCCTGAGTGATGGCACGCCGCCGCTGAAGCGCCAACTGGCTGCCGACACGCCCGATCTGGCCGCCGCCTTCGTGCTCCGGGAGCCGGGCGGTTTTGGTGAATATCGGGACTACGCCCAGACCCCGGTGCTGGTCACCGGACGCGCCATCTCCGGCACCCCCTGGGTGGTCCTGCGCAAGATCGCCAGCTCCGAGGCCCTGTCGGCCACCGACAGCCGCTTGCAGACCATGCTGGTGGTATTTGTCCTGTTGATCGTCGGCCTGGGCGTGGCGGTGATTGCCGTGTGGCGGCACGGCACCTCGGTGCGCACCGCCCGCGCCCTGGAGGAGATGAGCGTCGCCCTGGAGCGTTTCCAGAATTTCTCCAAATTCCTGACCGTGGTCACCGATGGCCATCCGGCGATGATCGCCGCCGTGTCCGGGGAAACCAAGTATACCTTCGCCAACCGCTGGCTGGCGGAGACGGCGGGCATTTCCAAGGAAGACGTGCTCGGCAAGACCATGGCCTCGGTGATCGGCCCCATGAAAGCGCGCCAACTGGAACCGATCAACGATCACGTCTTGAAGCATTTCGAGCCCCTGACCAAGACCCTGACCTTCGAGGAAGAGGGCGGGCAGCGCCGCATCTATCACGGCTATTTCCTGCCGTTGCGGGGTGACCGGGATTATCCACCCGCCGTGCTGCAAATTCTCCAGGACATCACCGAGGTGGTGGACGAACGGGAAAAACGCGAACACACCATGCGCAGGCTGGTCACCACCCTGGTCACCCTGGTCGATCGTCGCGACCCCTACTCCGCCCATCAGTCGGCGCGGGTGGCCGAGGTGGCGCGTCTCATCGCCGAGGAAATGGGCGAGTCCGACGACATGGTGCGCACGGTCGATCTGGCCGGCAATCTGATGAACCTGGGCAAGGTGCTGGTGCCGCCGGAGTTGCTCACCAAGACCGGTCGCCTGAGCGACGACGAAGTGCTGAAAATCCGTGAATCCATGCTCAGCAGCGCCGACCTGCTCGATGGACTGGATTTCGACGTGCCGGTGGGCACGGTGGTCCGCGACCTGCAAGAGAAATGGGACGGCTCCGGCTATCCGGCGGGCAAGCAGGGGGTGGAAATTCACCCCGGTGCCCGCATCATCGCTGTCGCCAATGCCTTCGTCGGCATGGTCAGCCCCCGGGCCTACCGGGAAGCCATTCCCCTGGACCGGGCGGTCACCATCCTGCGCGAGGGCGTCGCCGTCGCCTATGACCGACGACCGGTTTCAGCCCTGGGCAATGTGTTGGACAATCGGGGCGGCCGCGAGGCGCTGGCCCATTACATGGAGCGGCCGACGGATATTCCAGAGGAGGCTTAGACGCTGGGTCGGTCGGCGTTGGTCATGCGGGCCTGAACGGCGGCGATCAGGTAGTCTTCCACATCATGCAGGCGGCCCCCGGTGAGTAGATCCACCGGACGCCCCTCCAGATTGCCATTGGACTCCATGAGCCAGGCCCGGCGCTGTTCGGCGGTCTGGGTGAAGCCGACCAGCGCCCGATGAATGCTGACCACGGACTTCAGTTGGTTCATCACCGAGGCCGTCATGGTGCTCGGCAGTTCCAGGCGCCAATCGGCCAGAACTTCCCCCGCGACGCCGATCATTTGCGTCTGCTCGTCACGGGAAATCCCCAGATCATCCACCGCTTCGTGGAAATATTGCACGAACTGTTGCAGCCCGACCCGTTGCCACAGAGCCTTGCGCTCCGCTTCCACCAGACATTCATAGAGCGGCGAATGGGCCCGCAGCAGGCCGCCAGCGGGGCTGTTGGACAGAACCTCCGGGGCGATCCGCTCCAGCCCCCCCGCCAACAGTTCGGCCCAGCGGTCCCAGGTGCTGGCGTAGGTGGCCTGCCGTTGCCGCAGCTTGTCCAATTCCTCCCGCGCCCGCCGCAGCAGATTGGGGGTTTCGACCATCTGGTGGAGCAGGACCCTGTGGAAATGCAGCGTCTGCGCTTCGGAGAACATGAAATCAGCCATGGGAGAAATGTAGGTACGCCGGATGGAATGTCAAAAAAAAAGCTCACCCCCGTCGTGATGCGGCCTGCCCGAAGGCATGACGACCGGCCAGCCAGTCCGCCAGGGGAGCCGGTCCAGACAAGGCAATATCCAAGGCCGGAGCCAAATCCAGAAGCTGGGTCTCGTAGCCCATCTCCTCCAGTTCCAGTCCTATGACATTAATGGAAAGCTGGGCGATTTTCTGAGTATGGATATAGCCGAAAACCGACACCCGGGCCGCGCAGGTCCCGGCATCGAAGGAGGTGAAGCCACGACAGACAAACGGTCGAACCGCATAGGCGATACAGCGATTCTCAACCAGCATCGGACAGGAAAATAGATCTTTTGCCTTCCGTTCGGCAGCCTGGGTCTTGGCTTTGACGCACGCCCTCAGAAGCACTTTCAGATCACCAATTTGCACATCGGAATAATGGGACCGCATGAAGGCGGCCATCACCAGTACCTCCAGGGGAGACAGATTGACCTCGTTCCACGAGCAGCAAAACGCGCAGCCCGGCGCACAGGCCAACAGTCTGGGGGGCGGCTGGTGCCGACCGACTTCCGCATGCAAGGCGTCGGTCAATTTGAGAATCACTTCATAGAGATCGGTCAGACTCGCGGCATCGCGAAACCTCAATGCGGCAAGATGAATCACCCGACGCAGGGACTCCGTCATGGGCTCCTCGTAGTCGGCGCGATCCGTTTTTTCGATCAAGCTGTTGCTCGCACCTGTGGGAAACGGGACAGGCCAACCCGGAGGACTGGCAGGATACGCCATCTACGCCATTTGGATAGCCCCCATCTTACGGCACAACGAAAAACGCCCGGCGGAAGAGTCACAGGGACGTCTCCACCGGGCGCAGTTTGGAACCTAAACGCGGAAGGATGAGGTCGTTCAGGCGCCGAAAGGCTTACCGAAAGCGGCCAGGGTCGCATTGGCCCGCTCGGCCAACGGCGCGAAAGCCTGTTCCGTCACACGAACCGACATTTCGGCCAATTTGCGGCTGTCGGCCAACAGGGATTCATAGCTGCTCCGGGTCACGGAAGCTTGCAGGTCGACCAGTTCCTTGACGTCCTTGCAGGCAAACAACGCCTTGGTGTTGGCCAAATTCCCGTCCATGGCGGTCTGTGCCATCTTCATGCATTCCTGGGCCACCTGCTGGCTGCCCTTGACGAAGATATTGGAGGCGACGATCCAGGCCTGAAGCTGGGCCTGACCGAATGTCATCATATCTTCATAGCCCTTGACGGCCTCACCTTGCATCTTGCTGGCGTTATCGACGCCTTCCTTGGTCATGGCGACGGCTTTTTCATAGGACTTGGCGGCCACGTCGGTGCCGGCCTTGACCACAACTTCGACGGTTTCCTTGCTCACGGCAACGGCTTCCTCGACCTGATTGGCCGGGGTTGGCGGAACGAGGACGGCGGCTTTTTTCACGGCAGGCATGGGACTCTCCCTGAAATTCGGATCCAATCAGATAATGGTGCAGTGCAGCATCCGTCATCAGACTTATCCCTGAAATGGCACGCTGTCAATATATTTTTGTGCACCGCACAATCAATTATTAATTACCATAAATATAATTTTTCAATGTGTTGCATAAGCTTTATCAGTGAAATTTTTCTATATATCGCACATGCGATATTCACAAGCCCTGCCCCAGAGTCCACAGTCCATTTTGGCCGATGCGCAGTCTGAACCGGGCGTTGGGATCAATTCCCCGCTTGGCCTTTTCCTGAATGTCGGGAATCGGTGGATGGGGCAAGGCGACGGCAATATCGGTAAAATCCCAGCCCCACAACAGGTCGTCGAAGGCAAGGGACTGAAAGCGTTCCGAAGGCCACAGAAACGCATTGAATTGATAGGTGCCGTCCAGGCACCGCCCGGTGATCCAGTAGAATTGCTCGGAGGTCATCTCCAATCCTTCCGGGGCCGGGCCGGAGTCCCAGGCGGCGCGGAGACGCTGCACATCCTCCGGCCGCAGTTCCACCTGAGCCGATTGGCCTTTCCAAGGCGCCATGAGATCCGTCGCTCCCGTCTCGACCGAAATCTGCGCCACGGTGGCCGGGCCGAACACATGGATCGACAACCGCCCGCCGCCATCGGGCCGCACTTCCAGGTCATAGGTCCGAACCTGGTTCTCATAATCGGCATTGTAAACAAAGCGATAGACTTCCTGACCCGAGCCGCAGGCGGGCCGCAGATCCTCGCCGTTCAGGTATCCGAACCACCCCAGCTTGCGGGACAGGGGATTGTCCAGATCCGCCGTCACACAGCCCGACACCACAAAGGCCAATATCAAGATTACGGACGGCAGCTTCATCTTTTTCATCCGGTTAACAATTTCTTCAAGAGCCTCAAGGCTACAATGGGTCAGGCCAAACCCCAAGGGGAAAGCCTGGGCATGGATCAGGATTCGTTGGACTTGACTCCAGCGCTCCCCTAGACTTCAGGGGCCGTTCCACCCTTCACAATGCGAAACGACATGACATCGAGGCGTGGAATATGATGGATTTGGAGGCACGTGTGATCGGTCGCTTGATCGGACTTCTGACCCTGATCGCCCTGGGCACCCTGCTGCTGGTCCCCACGCCGGCGGCGGCGAAGTATGCCTCCCTGGTCATCGAGGCCGACAGCGGTCGGGTCCTGCATTCGACCAATGCCGATACCCGCAACTACCCTGCCTCGCTGACCAAGCTGATGACTCTCTATATCCTGTTCGAGCGCCTGGAACAGGGTAAATTGCGTCTCAACAGTCCCTTCACGATGACCCGGCGCGCCTCTCGCCAGCCGCCCTCGCGGCTTGGGCTGGCGGCGGGTCATACCCTGACCGTCGATCAGGTCATCCGGGCCCTGGTGGTCAAATCGGCCAACGATATTGCCGCCGCCGTCGCCGACAACATTTCGGGCAACCCCAAGGCGTTCGCCAACTTGATGACCGAGACCGCCCATCGCATCGGCATGAGCAACTCCAATTTCCGCAACTCCTCAGGATTGCCCCACCGGGCGCAGATGAGCACGGCGCGGGACATGGCCACCCTGGCCCGCCGCATCATGATCGACTTTCCGCAGTTCTATCATTATTTCAGCCTTGAGGAGTTCACCTTTCAGGGCAAGACCCATCGCACCCATAACAAACTGCTGAAAAAATATGTCGGCATGGATGGACTGAAAACCGGCTATATCTCGGCCTCCGGGTTCAATCTGGTGACCTCGGCCGTGCGAGGCAACAAACGGTTGATCGGAGTGGTGTTCGGCGGTCGCACCGCCAAGGCCCGTGATCAGCATATGGCCCAGTTGCTGGACAAGGGCTTTGCCCGCCTCGGCATCGGCAAGGACGAACCGCAAGTGGCCGCCGCTCAGCCCCGCCCCCGGTCCGCCCCGCCGACCAAATCCAGCCGCGCCTCGCAGGACCAATGGGGCATCCAGGTCGGAGCCTATGCCGCCCACAGTCCGGCTCGGGACATGGCCGTCAAAGCCATCGAGAAAGCCCCCACGCTGCTCTCCAAGGGTCGCATCGCCGTGGTGCCACTGCGCAAATCCAACGGTCGCGTGCTCTACCGGGCGCGTATCGTCGGCCTCGACAAGACCACCGCCTACGCCGCCTGCCGGGCTCTCGAGCGCCGCAAAATGGATTGCATGGAATTGCGGGTCAAGACCGGCGTCCAGGTGGCCGCCGCGCCTTGATTACGGTGTATAGGCAATGACATTGGTGAAGCGCGGACGGAACAGCGCCGAATTGTAGAGCTGTACGTTACCGACCACCCCTTCCACCAGATCGCCGCCCATGAACATCGGCGTATAGTCGTAGAAAACCTCTGCGACGACGACGCTTTCCCCGCTTTCGATGGCGAATCCACTCGGCAGAACCGCGCTGCCGCCCGCCGTCCCGAAGCGGCTGCCGCCCGTCCCTCCGCCATAGGTGCGCTGCCAGGCCACGGTCGCCCCGCCGGCATTTCCAACGAGGGAGGAGACGATCACCTGCCCGTCCGTATTGATGTCGAACGGTTCCATCACGAAGTCTCCAGCGACGAACAGATTGTCCACTTCGGCTCCGGTCAGGGTTTCGGCCTGTGAGACCAGATCGGCGACGGTCATGGTGGTGCGTTCGATTTTCTGATTGAGCAGCACATATCGGGTGATCTCGACGCCGGACAGAATGAGTCCCAACAACAACGGAATGGCAAAGGCGATTTCCACGGCCAGCACGCCGCGTCGATCGGCGACGAACTTTTCCCAAGAGCCGGTCATGTTCCACTCCCGATGCCGGTATCCCAGGGCTCGTTGCGCACCACCAAAGAGGCCCCGATGTCCAACTGACCACCGGTCCCGATGAATTGGGTCGCCAGCGGGGTCCAGACCGACCAGGGATAGGTGATTCGATAGACTACGATCTCCCCGGAGCCGCCGACCCCGGCCGTGCCCACGTCGTCGTCCCAGGCCCCGTTGCCGTTCTCGTCGGTGAACGTCTCCCCGGCATCGAAGGCGCCGTTGCCGTTGCCGTCCACATAACTCTCGGCGCGACCGATATCGGCAAAGCCCGGATAGACCATCACCTCCACCTGGGCCTGGGCCATATCCAGCAAATTCAGGGTCCGCTGGTCGATGATCTCCATGATCCGGTCCAAGCGACTGCCCGTGGTCGGTTCCTGGCCGGTGATGCCGAAGCGCGCCGCCTCGCGCAGGCCGCTTTCCATCAAGGTGGTGGTCAACATGATGGT
This sequence comes from Magnetospira thiophila, assembly GCF_054657015.1. Classification (NCBI taxonomy): domain Bacteria; kingdom Pseudomonadati; phylum Pseudomonadota; class Alphaproteobacteria; order Rhodospirillales; family Thalassospiraceae; genus Magnetospira; species Magnetospira thiophila. The sequence goes on along the minus strand of NZ_BAAHXF010000002.1, from coordinate 388,435 downwards.
GCCGAATTCAATGGCCCCGATGCTCATGGTGATCAAAATGGGAGCCGCGAAGGCGAATTCCATTACCGTTGAGCCACATTGGCTGCCTCTGAACCGCTGGAAAATATCACGCATCAGTTTAGACCTTATTTTTATTTGATGACGAGATCATCAAGATCATTTTATTCTAAACATAATGCACTTTACATTTATTTATATTTCGGCAAATTTATATAAAGTTTTATAGACCTTGATCCCCCCAACCCCTTCGGCTAAAGAAATCCCACACAAATATGGAGCCGCCCCATGCGTTTGGTACGATATGGCCCCCCCGGGACCGAGCGTCCCGGCCTGCTGGACCCTCACGACGTGCTGCGCGATTTGTCGGCCCATGTGCCGGACATTGCTGGGGATGTGCTGTCCCGGAAGGGGCTGGCCCGGTTGGCGGCGCTCGACCCGAGCAGTCTCCCCGAGGTGCAGGGCGCTCGGCGACTGGGGCCGCCGGTGGGCGGTGTGGAGAAGATCCTCGGCATCGGCTTGAATTACGCCGACCATGCGGCGGAAACCGGGCTCCCCATTCCCACGTCGCCGCCGGTGTTTTTCAAATCCCCCACTGCCCTGAACGGTCCCGACGACCCGGTCATTCACCCTCCGGGCTCCAAAAGGATGGATTGGGAAGTGGAACTGGCGGTGATCATCGGCGAGCGCGCGGCCTACGTCAAAGAGTCGGCGGCCCTGGATTATGTGGCGGGTTACGCGGTGGGCAACGACATCTCCGAACGGGATTATCAGTTGAACAGCGGCGGCCAATGGAGCAAGGGCAAGGGCTGCGATACGTTCGCGCCGTTGGGTCCCTGGCTGTGCACGACAGACGAAGTGGCCGACCCGCAGAACCTGGATCTGTGGCTGGAGGTCAACGGCGAACGGATGCAGAGCGGCAATACCCGCACCATGATCTTCAGCGTCGCCCAACTGATCGCCGACCTCAGCCGTCACATGACGCTGATGCCCGGCGACGTGATCTATACCGGCACCCCGCCGGGTGTCGGCATGGGCCGCAAACCGCCGCAGTTTCTGCAACCGGGCGACCGCCTGCGACTGGGAGTCGCTGGATTAGGGGAACAGACTCAAGTGGTGATCGCGCGTCCGTAGGTCACGCCGCGTGACCGATTCCATAGGCCCGCGCCCAGCCCAGGCCTTCCTGGGTGCCGTGGCGCGGCTGATATTCGCAGCCGACCCAACCGCTGTAGTTGAGTTGGTCCAACAACGCGAACAGGCGGTCAAAATCCAGGTCCGCATTGTCCGGCTCGTGACGGTCCGGCACCCCGGCCACCTGGATATGGCGGATCCGCCGCAGATGACGGCGCAGCACGTCCTCGGGCTGCTCGGCCATGTGCAGGGCATGATAGATGTCATATTGCATATATAGGCTGCTTGACCCGACGGCTTGCAGCGCCTCCAGGGCATAGGTAGTGGAGGACAGAAGATAACCGGGCACGTCGGTTTCGTTGATCGGTTCGAGCATGATTTCGACGCCAGTGCCTTCGACCAGCCCTGCCGTCCAGAACAGATTCTCAAGATAGGTCTGCCAGTAGCGTTGCCGCGACTCGCCCTCGGGCACCCGTCCGGCCAGCAGATGCAAGCGGCGGCATCCGATTTCCGCCGCATAATCCAGCGCCATATGCATGCCGTCGCGGAACGCCTGGCGCCGTCCGGGCAGAGCCGCCAATCCGCGCTCGCCGCTCTGCCAATCCCCGGCCGGGGTATTGATCAGAACCTGGGTCAATCCGTTGGCATCAAGCCGCTCGCGCAGGTCCTGGACATGCCAGGCGTAGGGAAACAGGCACTCGACGGCCCAGAACCCGGCCTCGGCGGCGGCATCGAAACGCTCCAAAAAAGGCAACTCGGAAAACATCCAGGAAATGTTGGCAGCGAATCGCGGCATCGGATTTCTCCAAAAACAGGGTTTGTTCGACCTTGCGTATCGGCTATGTAACACCAACTTTTCAACTTTGGCTGTGATGGCGGTCTCACCCCATGCTGATTGTACAAATTTCCGACCTACACCTGCGCACCGACGGCGTGCCGATCAAAGATCTGGTCAATGCGGAAGCGGCCCTGGCCGCCTGCGTCGATCATATCCAACATCTGACGCCGACCCCGAACATTGTCCTGGTTACCGGCGATCTGGTGCAAAAGGACGCCCCGGAGCTCAATTACCGGGAGGTGCACCATATCCTCGATGACCTGCCCTGTCCCTGGGTGGCCATTCCGGGCAATCACGACGAACGGGTACCCATGCGCGAGATTCTGTCTCCCGGCGGCCATGTGCCCGCCGAGGGGACGTTCTTGCATCAGGTCATCGAGACCTACCCGCTGCGGCTGATCGGCCTGGATACCAAGCGTGACGACGCCAATGAGGGCCGACTCTGCGCCGAACGGCTGGACTGGCTGAAGGCCCGCCTGGACGAACAGCCCGACCGCCCGACCCTGATTTTCATGCATCATCCGCCGTTTGCCACCGGGGTCGAATTCCTCGACGGCCATTTTCACAAGTTCGAGGGGGCGGCAGAACTCAAAACCCTGCTCAAGGGCTACAGCAACATCGCCGGTGTCATCTGCGGCCATGTGCATCGGCAGGTGCAGACCTGTTTCGCCGGTACCTTAGCCACCGTCGCCCCGGGCGTTCAGTTCCAGATGGGCCTGGACTTCTCCCCCGGCGCCCAATCGAGTCTGGTGCTCGAACCCTCCTCCGTCGCCCTCTACCACTGGTCCGAGACCGGCGGCCTGGTCGCTCACCTCAGCCCCATCGGCGACTTCGGCCCGCGCTATCCCATTGATACGAAAGCACGGGGGATTATGCTGACGCTGGGGATGTGAGGCGCAATGGCACAGCAAGCGGGTGTGGTTGGCTTCGTTCAGTGGCGCGTCGCTGAAATACCGCGCCATGCGCCGAATAGGACAACCTCATGCTGAGGAAGCCCGACGATCTGACTCGAAGTATGGGGTTATGTTTTTCACCCCCCAGACAACCCTGCGCCCATCTGGTGACGTCTCCGGAATCCTGGAAACCGATAAAATGCAGCATCACCGTAATCCGTACGTAATCCTAAATGGAGGTAGCGCACAGGCCCTCTCATGGACGGCCTTGCCCCGAGCGCTCAGGCCTCGTCATCGTCGCTGAACATCCATGCAACCAGCGCGGTGCCGGTCAACAGTCCGAGCAGTCCCCACCTGCCGGCACCGCCTTTCCCACGAGGCACGGATTGCGGTTTTTCAGCTTCGGCAAGTTCGCCAAAGACGATCAGGAAGACCAACAGCCCGATCCAAAAGCTGTCCACCTTGAAACCGACCCAGGTCCCGACTCCTCCTGCAATGAGCAGGAGGCAGATCGGAACACGAGCCTCCCTTTGCAAGGTTCCGTCATCCGAAGTCGAGCACCGAAGTCCCTCTCCCCAAAAATGCTCATACAGACCGCCGAGCACCAGGGCCGCGCCCAAACCGACCCATCCGCTGTCGAAAGCAAACCCCAGCCAGACAGCGGCACCCATGGGAATAAGCAGGCACATCACCGCCGGTCCATCGTGATCATCTCCCACCACATATCAAGGTCATTCCACCGGTCGGCCCGGACCCGGGTCAGGGTCGCCACGACACGGTAGCCTGCGTCGCGCAAGTGACATGTTCTGTCCCTTTCAGATCCCCTTTATGCATTTGCACGAGCATCAGCATAGGCGCTAAGGACTGACCATTTTGGTCATATACTGAGATTTGGATCAATCATTCTGGCGCGGCACTTTGCCGATCATTGGCTTTTTGCACGAGGAAAAGCGCCTCTTTCAGGATGTCCAGCCATTCGTCCTGGTGGTTGAGGAGGGTGTTAACGGGGGGAAGCTTGCCGTTCACAGCCACTCGCCATGTCCAAGGTTTGCCTGTGCGGATCACTGTCGCACCAGGTATCAGCGCGGCGATGCTCTCCAGGTATCGAGAGCTGGCCGGGATTGTTCAGACAGTTTTTGGCGTTGGATAAGTGGAGCCTCTGCCGGTTGCCGTGTTGTATCGCCGATGCGGGGCCTCACGCAGGGAGGGCGTAGCCCGACTGGAGTGGGGCCCCGCATCGGCAGTGAACGTCATGCTGCCACCGCCTGGGGCTGGTTGTCAAAGTAGATCCTATCCGGCGGCACCCGACCGAGGCTCGAATGTGGCCTCTTGCCATTGTAGAAGTCAAAATAGCGGCCGAGCGAGGTCCGCGCCTCGCCAACGCTGTCGTAGGCCCGAAGATAGACCTCCTCGTACTTCACCGAGCGCCACAGCCGTTCGACAAAGACGTTATCCCGCCAAGCTCCTTTGCCATCCATGCTGAGGGCGATGCCGTTGTCCAGCAGCAGGCCGGTGAATGGGGCACTGGTGAACTGGCTGCCTTGGTCGGTGTTGAAGATCTCCGGCTTGCCATACTTGGCCAGCGCGTCTTCGACCGCTTCCAGACAGAAATCCACGGTCATGGTGATCGACACCCGCCAAGACAGAACCCGGCGGCTGCACCAGTCGAGCACCACACAGAGATAGACGAACCCCCGCGCCATGGGGATGTAGGTAATGTCCATCGCCCATACCTGATTGGGACGCAGGATGGGTAGGCCGCGCAGCAGGTACGGATAGATCTTGTGTCCCGCTGCTGGTTTTGACGTGTTTGGTCGCCGGTACAAGGCCTCGATCCCCATGCGCCGCATCAGCGTGATGACATGATCGCGGCCGATCTCAACGCCCTCGTTGCGCAGGAAATCGCGCAGCATCCGGCTGCCTGCGAACGGAAAGTCCAGGTGCAATGCGTCGATCCGACGCATGATGGCCAGATCGGCGGCAGACACCGGTCGGGGCTGGTAATAGAGGCTGGCGCGACTAAGCCGCAGCACCTCCGCCTGCCGTTTCAGCGGCAGGGCATGGTCACGGTCGATCATCGCTTTACGCTCAACATGCCGGCCTTGTCGAGCGCACCGGCCAAAAAATCATTCTCCAACGTCAATTGGCCGATCTTGGCATGCAACTCCTTCAGATCAACCGGCACCGTCGCCTGGGATCGGCTCGCGCCGAAAACCCCCGATGCCCCCTCCAGCAATTGCCCTCGCCAGGTCGTGATCTGGTTCGGATGCACATCAAACTGCTGCGCCAACTCGGCCAGCGTCTTGTCTCCCTTGATCGCCGCCAAAGCCACCTTCGCCTTGAAAGCCGCTGTGTGGTTCCGCCGTGTACGCTTCGTCATGGTTCCTCCCGATCAACGGCATCATCGCCGCTCTCAGGCAGAAAATCCACTTAACCCCCTGTCTGAATTTCCCAGGCCACCTCTTCGTTCGGCAGCCTCAACCCCTCCCGCCTTGACGAGCGCGTCCGGGAGAAAATACGTGTTCAAATTTCCCTCCAGATCGACGGACCCGAAGTTGACCGGCGGCAGCCCATGCTCCAACCAATGTATAATCAATGTCCGTCGGCTGGTGATCTGAAACCCAATTTCCCGGCACTTCGCCAGGAAGGTGCGCAACTGCCGCACCATCTCCGAATCTTTCTCGGCCAAGGTTTGAAGGATTTCCTCTTCCGTCAACGTTGGCAGTCGCCCTCGCGACACCGCCTCTCCTCGAGGGGAAATAGGACTCGGAGAGTCCACCCGAACCCCGTCATCGCTCCGTCGGACGACCGCCCGTTCGATCTCCACTGTCCGAGCCAAAACGCGGGGTTGCAAGATGTACCCACCCGGTTCCGGTTTCGGCATCTGGTAAAGGGCCAATTCCACCAGGGAAAATGTGAAGTGGAGTCCGGCGTGGGATTGGAGGAAGGCCGTGATGGATTCCACATCCTCGCGGATGCCGTCCCCGACAATCATCAAAAGGAAGCGGCCCCGCTCCAAATTGCGCGCCACGTCGTCAATAAACACCGGTTGCTCGACGGTATCATCTTGTCGGGAAACCATTTCGTAAACAGGATCGGCTCCGCCTCCGGCAGCTCGCCGTACCGCACGGCAAAGATCGTCGTAGGTCCATCGGCTGACCTCTTTGGCGTAGTCGAGAATTTGCCCAACGACTTCCCTCCGAGCCTCCGGATTTCGCCACAGTTTGCATTCGACGAGGGTCAGTTGTCCGTTCGGGGTGACATAGGCGATATCTATCGGCCCCGCAGCCGTCGGCATTTCCCTGCAAATGGGGATGGCTGGCGCATAGGACGGATCAATCTCCCCAAACGGAAGGATTTCCGGGTGCCGATATAACAGGTCCTGCATCCAGCCTTCATCGTAATCGTTCCCATTCCCGCGCTGAAAGGCGATCCGCTCCAGCGAAAGGCTTTCTTGTATAATATCCAGCTCCGCAAGGTACATGGGTGGTGCATAACGGCTTCTTCGAGCCATCGGAATCTCCTGAAACGAGGGAGGATCGCGTACTCTTCGTGACATGCCAAAGCTAGGCGTACCCAGCAGTAAGCGCATTGAGCCGCGCCCACAACCGCTCGATTTCTATACATGCTTCAATCCACGCGGCAAGCTTGGCAGACAGAGGCGACAGATATCGCCCCGCTGAGGGTTGCAGGAACGAAGGCCGTACGGATTCCCGGATGATGTCGCTCAATCCATTCTCGGACTTCTCCGTTTTTCATACCCCTCGGATCCCCGCCAAAAATCCGCATGGATGGGCGTGGCGACGGCATGGCCAAACCGCCCACGATTTGGGCATTTTTCAAGTGTTTTTAGGGATTACGGTGACGCTGCATTTTTTATCGGGGATTACGGATTAGATTACGGTGACGCTGCATTTTTTATCGGATTGCGGAGACGTCAGCAGATGGGCGCGAGGCTGTCTGGGGGGTGAAAAAACTTGACCCCATACTTCGAGACAGCCCTTCGGGCTTCCTCAGCATGAGGCTATCCTTTTGGGATAATGCAATAGGAAATTCCATTGTCCGCTCCTGGCAAAAATGAGGCTCTCCCAGCATCCTGCAAGCATATCTGTAATCAGGGTCAAGAGCGGAAGTCGAATGTCCGGGACTGCACCCGGTCATAAAGTTTCATTTGCATATCGACCAATCAGCAACTAATAATATTGCATATTTTTTAAATTGCTACCGTGAGACCGCCTTTCGGTGCCTCGCACACGATCCGAATCGAACAGGGGAAAAGGAACCGACCCATGGCCAAACAAAAGACACGACATAGGATTCGCCGATTCCGCGTTGCCTTGATGGCGTCATGGGGACTTGCTCTTTCCTTCGGTGCTCCTGCTCAGGCAGTCGAGTCCAATTTACCGTTCCATTGGCCATCGAATACGAGCGTTCCAGTCCATTATAGCGGACTGAAGAAGGGCAATACGTTTGAGGCAGCTTTCGAATTACGTATCGGGATAAATTCGGAAGACAAAACCTATTCGATCTCCCGCCAAAATTTCGAACTCAAGAAGCTGAACGGACAGGCGTTGACTAAAGCTGAAATCAAGGCTGCGCTCGCACCGGTTCAAGCGATAATGGGGTATACCCCCACCTTCCGGATTTCCGAAGATGGCACATTGACTGCCATTGAGGATTTTGATTATGACGCCATCTTGGACTGGCTGGGCAAGACAACGGCCGGAACCGAAAAAAGCGACTCGGACGGCCAGATGAATAAGATTTTCGAGCAGATGAAGACTCCGCAAATGCGCCAAATGATCAATGCGAAGATCGCTGAGGAATGGAGCTATTGGGTTGATCTGTGGCGCTACGGGCCGACCGTGGAGGGAACCGCTCAGGTTTTGCCGATGCAGATCAACATATACGATTCCGAAGTGGATCAGCAGATCACCATTCGGCACAAGGGCACCGCGCCCCAATGTCCGACTTGCGCCCGCTTCGTCGCCGAAGTGGAGACCGACAAGCAGCAACTGCGCGCGGCGATGATTGATATGATGTTGAGCATCGCGGGGGCTCCATCGAAACGGGCAGAAATCGAAGCGGCCTTCATCGATATCGATCAAATCAACCACATGGAAGCCGTCATAGACACCAAGACCCTACAGCCCTACGCCGTATCGACCTCCCAGCGTACCGTGATTACGGGGAAAGATAATCAGCCGCAGGAGAAGATTGAGGAGAAATCCTGGATCTTCGATTGGCCGAAATAGCCTATAGAGCGCGACCCATGGTGTTTTAAGATGGTCACTCCGCCCACGAATTAGGCAACTTAAAATGTGATCGTCGGGAAATAACTCGGCACGCAGAAATCCGATTGACAGAAGGGAAAAGCGATCCAAATACTCCGCGATCATTTCATTCCGGACTTGGGGAGGCTTCCATCCATGCGTACCTTGCTGCTTGCTGCGGCCACGGCTTCGGCCCTGGCGATCCTTGGTCTCCACGGTGCCCGCGCCGATGAGGAAAAGGTCCTGAACGTCTATAACTGGAGCGATTACATCGCCGAAGATACCCTGGCCCGCTTCACCGCCGAGACCGGAATCCAGGTCCGTTACGACGTCTACGATTCCAACGAAATCGTCGAAGCCAAGCTGATGGCCGGACATTCCGGCTACGACGTGGTCTTCCCCTCCGCCCAGCCGTACCTGGCCCGCCAGATCAGCGGCGGGATCTATGCCGAACTGGACAAGACCAAGCTGCCCAAGCTCGATCAGATGGAACCGGCGGTGATGAAAAGCCTCGCCTCGGCCGATCCGGGAAATACCCACGCGATTCCCTATATGCTGGCCGCCACCGGGGTCGGTTACAACGTCGCCAAGGTGCAGGAATTGGCGCCCGGCGCACCGACCGATAGCTGGTCGCTGATTTTCGATCCCAAATGGTCGGAATTGCTGAAGGGCTGTGGCGTCACCCTGCTGGACGACCCCAACGAAGTCATCCCGGCGGCCCTGGCCTGGCTGGGCAAGGACCCCAATTCCACCGACGAGGCGGACCTGAAAACCGCCGCCGCCGTCATCGAGGCCATTCGCCCCAACCTGCGCTACATCCACTCTTCCAGCTATATCAATGATCTGGCGAACGGCGACATCTGCGTCGCCCATGGCTACGGCGGCGATTTGATCCAGGCCCGCGACCGCGCCATCGAAGCCAAGAACGGCGTCGAGATCACCGTCATGCTGCCCAAGGAAGGGGCGCAGATCATCCTCGACGTGATGGCCATCCCGGTCGATGCGCCGCACCCGAACAACGCCCATACCTTCATCGACTTCATGATGCGCCCCGATGTGGTCGGTCCGATCACTGACGCGGTGGGCTACGCCAACGCGGTTAAGGGGGCCGAGGCCTTCGTCAGCGCCGAGCGGCGGGCCGACCCGGTGATTTATCCGCCGCAGGAAGTGCGGGATCGCTTCTTCTCGGTCGGAGTCAAGCCACAGGCCTACGAGCGGCTGCGCACCCGGCTGTGGACGCGGGTCAAAACCGGCCAATGATCCGGTCCGCCGCGCCGAGCCCGGAACCCTGGAAAGACCCCCAGGCCAGGCCGTTCATCCGCATTGAGAATGTCGCCAAGGTTTTCGATGGCGAAATCGCGGTGAACGACCTGAGCCTGGACATCTATCAGGGGGAACTGTTCTCGCTGCTCGGCGGCTCGGGCTGCGGCAAGACCACACTGCTGCGGATGATCGGCGGCTTTGAGGAACCTACAGCCGGGCGGATTCTCATCGACGGGGTGGACATGACCCATGTCCCCCCCTACGAGCGTCCTGTGAACATGGTGTTTCAGTCCTACGCCCTGTTCCCCCATATGAGCGTGGCGCAGAATGTCGGCTTCGGCCTGCGCCAGGACGGCCTGCCCAAGGCGCAAATCACCGATCGGGTGCGCGAGATGCTGCATATGGTGCAGCTCGACTCCTACAGCGAACGCAAACCGCATCAGTTGTCCGGCGGCCAGCGGCAACGGGTCGCCCTGGCCCGCGCCCTGATCAAACGGCCCAAGCTGCTGCTGCTCGACGAGCCGCTGGCCGCCCTCGATCAGAAACTGCGCGAACGGACCCAGTTCGAAATCGTCAATTTGCAGGAGCAATTGGGCATCACCTTCATCATGGTCACACACGACCAGGAAGAGGCCATGACCATGTCCGGGCGTATTGCGGTGATGAATGCCGGGTCGCTGCAACAGGTGGGCACGCCGGGCGAGATCTACGAATACCCGGCGACCCGATTCGTGGCCGACTTCATCGGCGTCGCCAACATGTTCGAGGGCGTGCTGATCGGCGAAACGGACGAAGGTCTGATCGTTCAGTGCCCGGAACTGAACCAGGACATCCGGGTCACTCGGCGCGGTTCGGCGGCCGAGGGCGCGCCGGTCCAGGTCATGGTCCGACCGGAAAAACTGTCGATCCAACTGGACGGCGAGCCGTCCCCTTCCCTCAACAGCCTGCGCGGCCAAGTCTCGGATATCCGCTATTTCGGCGACATGTCCACCTATTACGTGGTGCTGGACGGCGGCAAGACGGTGCAAGCCTCGCAACTCAATTATCAGCACACGGCGGAACGCAAGATCACCTGGGAGGACGAGGTGATTCTGTCCTGGCACCCGGACAACGCCGTGGTGCTCGCCCAATGACCCGGCGGCGCTGGAAACGGGCGCTGGTCCTGGCCCTGCCGTTCGGTTGGATGAGTCTGTTTTTTCTGCTGCCGTTTCTCATTTTGCTCAGGATCAGTTTTTCGGAAAGCCGGATTGGCATTCCGCCCTACACGGATATCATCCAATGGGGCGGCGAGATGTGGGTGCAGATCAACGCCAACCTGAGCAACTACGCCTTCCTGCTCGATGATTCGCTGTATGCGTCGGCGGTCCTGAGTTCCCTGCGCGTCGCCGCCCTTTCGACACTGATCTGCCTGTTGATCGGCTATCCCATGGCGCTGGGCATCGCGCGAACCGCACCGCCTTGGCGCAACCTGTTGCTGATGCTGGTGATTCTGCCGTTCTGGACGTCGTTCCTGATCCGCGTCTATGCCTGGATCGGACTGCTGAAGAACGAAGGGCTGTTCAATCACCTGCTGATGAGTCTGGGGGTGATCGACCAGCCGCTGCCCCTGCTCCATTCCGCCTTCGCCGTGCATCTGGGCATTGTCTATTCCTATCTGCCGTTCATGGTGCTGCCGCTCTATGCCACTCTGGAGCGCATGGATCATGCGCTGATCGAAGCGGCGGCGGACCTGGGATGCCGCCCGTTTCGCAGCTTCCTGTCCATTACCCTGCCGCTGTCCATGCCCGGCGTCATCGCCGGCTCGATGCTGGTGTTCATCCCGGCCATCGGCGAGTTCGTCATCCCCGACCTGCTCGGCGGATCGAGCACCTTGATGATCGGCAAGGTGCTGTGGACTGAATTCTTCAACAACCGGGACTGGCCGCTGGCCTCGGCGGTGGCGGTGGTGCTGCTGATTTTGCTGGTGGCACCGCTGACTCTGTGGCAGCGCCGTCAACTGGCGGCCGAGGAGAAGCAGTCATGAGACTCCGACGCCCCGGTTTTGTCGCCAGTCTGACCATATTCGCTTACGCCTTTCTCTATGGGCCGATTATCTCGCTGGTGATTTACTCGTTCAACCAGTCGAAACTGGTGACCGTATGGGGCGGTTTTTCCACCAAATGGTATGGCGAACTGTTCCAGAATGCGCAACTTCTCTCGGCGGCCTGGCAGAGTCTGAAAATCGCCACCCTGTCGGCCAGTCTGGCGGTTGTGCTCGGCACCCTGTCCGCCCTCGCCCTGGTGCGTTTCGGGCGGTTCGGCGGGCGGACCTTGTTCCACAGCATGTTGACGGCCCCGCTGGTCATGCCCGAGGTGTTGTTGGGGCTATCCATTCTGCTGCTGTTCGTGGCCATGGAGCAGTTCATCGGCTGGCCCCAGGGGCGCGGCATGGTGACCATTTCCATCGCTCATATCACCTTTTCCGTCGCCTATGTGACGGTGGTGGTGCAATCGCGACTGTCGCAGGTGGATCGCACCATCGAGGAGGCCGCCCTCGACCTGGGAGCCAGGCCGCTGAAGGTGTTTCTGGTCATCACCCTGCCGATGATCGCGCCATCGCTGCTGGCGGGCTGGCTGCTCGCCTTCACCCTGTCACTGGATGACCTGGTGATCGCCAGCTTCACCTCCGGGCCGGGGGCCACCACCCTGCCCATGGTGGTTTTCTCCAAGGTTCGACTGGGTGTCGACCCACAGATCAATGCCCTGGCCACCCTGTTACTCATTCTGGTGACCGTCAGTCTGCTGCTGGTCATGCGGCTGACCCGGGCCCGCAAGTAAGCCGTCGCCCAACCGTGGCCGATCAGGATTCCGAAGCAAACAGGGTAAAAAAGAAAGAACTCCCCTTCCCGGGCGTGCTTTCCACCCAGATGCGCCCGCCATTTCGTTCGACGATTTTCTTGCACACGGCGAGGCCGATGCCCGTGCCCCCATATTCTTCCCGACTGTGAAGCCGCTGAAAGATCAAAAAGATCCGCTCAAAGTACCGCGCTTCCATGCCAATGCCGTTATCTTGGACGCAAAACGTCACCATGCCGTCCTTAGTCGACGCGCTTATATGGATTTGGGGGGGCCGCTCCTGCGACCGATACTTCAGCGCATTGCCCACCAGATTTTGGAACAGTTGTATTAACTGCGAGCGGTCCGCGACCACCCGCGGAAGATTTTCGAAAGTAACAATACCCTCGGATTCGGAAATGCTGACCTCCAGGTTGTCGAGGGCTTCTTCAAGAACTTGCTCGGAATCCACCTCGGAAAGACTCCCTTCTGCAGTCTGCAGACGGGAATATTGCAGGAGCCCCTTGATGAGCGCGTCCATGCGCTGGGCACCACCGACGGCAAAGCCCACATAATCGTGGGCATCCTGGTCCAATTGATTTCCGTAGCGTTTAATCAACAACTCCAGATAACTGGAAATCATCCGCAACGGTTCACGCAAATCATGGGAGGCGACATAGGCGAAGCTATCAAGTTCCGTATTGGTTTGCTTCAGGCGGATCAAGGTCTGATGAAGCTCCGAATTGGTCACCTCCAGAGCCTGACTCTTTGTCGTGAGGGCCTTTTCCGCCCTTTCCGCACGACGCTTGGCTCGGAACATCCACATAAAAACCAAAGAGGCAAAAATCAACACGGCAAAAAAATATGGAAGATATTGTACGTAATCATAACCTTTTTCATATTTCACATTGATCCATCTATTGAATATCTCCTGCCTCTTTTCAATGGAAACTCTTGAAATAACCTCGTTCAGTACCGTTACAAGCTGAGGATAATCATCCCGCACCATGATCCGTAAATCGAAATTGAGGCCCGTTTCTCCAGATATTTTTAAATTCGTATATCCATAATGATTGATCGAAAAAGAGAGCACGGGAAGAATATCCACGAAAGCATAGGCCTCGCCGCGCGAAACCGCCTCAAGACCCTCCTTGACGTTTTTCACCGGAAGGTAATCCAAATGGGGAAAGGCCTCGCGCATCATCCCATGGGCCGTGAAATTGTTTCCAACGGCAATTTTCCTGCCGCTGAGATAGGACGGGTCCGGGATGAAATTCTCGTCCTTGGAGGTCACGATGGAAATGGGAAAACTGGCGTAGGGATTGGTGAACAAGGCGTAGGCCAACCTGTCTTCCGTTTTCCCCACGCTGTAAATGACATCGACCGTTTTGTCGCGTACCGCATCCAGTTCCGCCTTGAAACTTTTAAAGGGCGTCACTCTGACCCGCAAACCGGCCGCCTTGGCGATTTCCATCCAGAAGTCGTGCCCGATCCCCAGAGGCACCGCGGTCTCAGGATCGACGAATGAAATTGGGAACCAGTTGGTCGTGGTCGCGGCCGTGATAGCGGTTCGTTGGATGAAGGCCCGTTCCGCCTCGGTGAAGGTAAGGGGCGCTTTCGCCAGCAAGCTGTCTTGCCACACAAATGCCGCAAGCGGGCGGTCCGACAAACGTATGCCCATGAGTCGATAGGCATCCGAAGCTTTTTCGAGTTTGCGATAATCAAGGTCTCCGAGTGGAATACCCGGTTTGATCGCCAGGGTTTTCAGCACATTGGCTTCATAGAGCAAGGCTTCATAGGATTTGCGCTGTTCGTTGTACTTTTCCTGAATGAGACGAATGGTTTCATCAATATGGTCAAAGGCATAGCGCCACCCTTCCAGGGACGCTTCCACAAAGGCCTGGGTTCGCTTGGGATGGTCACGCACCTGCGCCTCGGATGAAAACAGCAGGTCGCCATAGAAGGAAATGCCATTCTCCTTGGGGTCGAAGATCCGATAGCCGTACCCGCGTTCCCGCATATGGAACGGTTCATTGCTGACGTAGGCGGTCATGGCATCGGTCCGCCCCTGGGCCAGATCTTCGATATCGTAGGAATGGTCCTGCCTGACGATGTCGTTGCGCAATAAGCCGTGACTGAAGAGCAGCGCCATGATCGAGGCTGAATCCAACGCGTCGCCGCCGATCATGACCCTTTTGCCCCGAAGGTCTTCCGGCGTCTTCATATCGTCATCGTCACGTCCCATCAAGACGAGGGGCGAATCCTGAAAAACGGCCGCCAGAGCGACGATAGGCTTTCCTCTGAAATAATCGGCGACCAGCGACGAATAGCCCACGCCGAACTGCGCCCGACCGGAGATGACCGCGCTGACAACGTCGGTTTTGTTTCTTTCATAGGGAAGGATCGTCACCTCCAGGCCCGCCTCGGCGTAGAATCCCTTTTCCTTCGCCATGTAAAAACCGGCGAATTCAAACTGAGGCAGCCAATGAAACTGGATTGAAACCGGTTCGAGAGGTTTCGCCGCGGCATCGGCGCTCATTAAGACAGCGAACAGAAGAGTCCACAGAATTTTCATTGACAAGGATTCCGAACTCCATACATTTCACACATTCTATTTGTGCAAAACAAGCTGCCTCATGACTTTCAAAGAAACGGGAATCATTATCGCCAATGAGGGAACGGCAGGCAACCAACCATTCCATAGCAAAAGGGGCCGGAGCCATGGCTCCAACCCCTTCGAATTGGTGGGCGTAGCTGGGATTGAACCAGCGACCCCTGCGATGTCAACACAGTGCTCTCCCGCTGAGCTATACGCCCTCACATGCGTCCCCCGGCGACGGGATGCCCGGAGACCGGCCTTTTAGCGCCAATCGTCGGTCCATGCAATAGTTCTGTGGGCTTTTCCGTCGGCCTTGGCTTGCGCAACGGACGGACAGGGGGTAATCCCATAAGTCTCTTCGATGCCCGCTTGGGAGCCGCCTGTTGTTTCACCCCGATTCCGACCTCTCCCCCCTTGGCGATCCAAGGATCGACCCGCCCCTGGAGTTGCTTGACGCCGACCCGCCGCGCGGGCCGCTGATCCTCGCCTCGCCGCACAGCGGACGGATCTATCCCCCGGCTTTCGTCCGCGTGGCCAAGCTCGACCCGACCGCGCTGCGGCGCTCCGAGGATGCCTTTGTGGAGGAATTGTTCGAGGCCGCTCCCGGCCTCGGCATTCCACTGCTCAAGGCGCATTTCCCGCGGGTGTATCTGGACCCCAACCGGGAACCCTGGGAAATGGACCCGCTGATGTTCGACGGTCCTTTGCCGGCTTATGTCAACACGGCTTCGCCCCGGGTGGCGGCAGGCCTGGGCACCGTGGCCAAGGTGGTGACCGATGGGGCGCAGATCTACGGCACCGCCCTGCCCTTCGACGAGGCCCGATGGCGGGTGAAGACCTACTACGAGCCCTATCACGCCGCCTTGCTGTCGCTGATCGAACGGACCCGCGACGCCTTTGGAACCTGCCTGCTGGTGGATTGCCATTCCATGCCCTCGGTGGGCGGCTCCATGGACCCGGATCGCGGACGGCGACGGGCTGATTTCGTGCTCGGCGATGGCTTCGGAGAGACCTGTGCCCCGTCGGTGCTGCGTCGGGTGGAAACGGTGCTCGGCGACCTGGGCTATCGGGTCGTCCGCAACATTCCCTATTCCGGCGGCCATACCACCCGCCATTACGGACGCCCCGAGGACCGGGTTTATGCCTTGCAGATCGAGATCAACCGCGATCTCTACATGGACGAAGCCCAGATCCTGCGCAGGGACAATCTGCCGCGCCTGCGGGAGCATCTGACGACCCTGATCGACAGCCTGGCCGATCTAGAGATTTAGCATATTCCCTGGAATCCCCCCTTCAGACCCGCTAAGAAGTAACACCCCTTCAGGAGACGTCCGCCGGTGCCCGATCGCGATAAACTTGTCCTTGCCCTGCCCAAGGGGCGCATTCTCAAGGAAGTCATGCCCCTGGTGCGCGGTGCCGGGATCGAGCCGGAAGCTGCCTTCGACGACCCCAAGTCGCGCGCCTTGCGCTTTGCAACAAATATCCCCGACATCGACATTGTGCGGGTGCGCAGTTTCGACGTCGCCACCTTCGTCGCCTTCGGGGCGGCGCATCTGGGAGTCTGCGGCAACGACGTGCTGATGGAATTCGATTACCCCGAGATTTATGCCCCGCTCGACCTGGGCATTGGATATTGCCGCATGGCGGTGGCCGAGCCGGTGGAACTGAGCGCCGAGGACGATCCGTCCCGCTGGAGCCATGTGCGGGTGGCGACCAAATATCCGCATATCACCGCCCGTCATTTCGCCGCCCGCGGCGTGCAGGCGGAATGCATCAAGCTCAACGGCGCCATGGAACTGGCTCCCAAGCTGGGGCTATGTCGGCGCATTGTCGATCTGGTCTCCACCGGCGACACCCTGCGCGCCAATGGGTTAGTGGAAGTAGAACAGATTGCCGAGATCACCTCCCGGCTGGCGGTCAATCGGGCCGCCCTGAAAACCCGCCCGGAGGAAATGACCCACTGGATCGACCGTTTCCGGGAGGCCCTTAATGCCCGTTCGTCTTGACAGCAAATCCGCCGATTTTGAAACCGCGTTCACCGAAATTCTTGCCGCACAACGGGAATCCGATGCCGATGTCAATGAAACCGTGGCGGCGATTTTGGCCGATGTGCGGGCGCGTGGCGATGCGGCAGTTCTCGACTACACAGCCCGCTTCGATCATCAATCACTGAGTCCTGAGCGCCTGCGCATTTCCAGCAACGAGATTGAGGCCGCCACCGCACAATGCACAACCGAAACCCTTGACGCGCTGACTGAAGCGGCCAATCGCATTGAATCTTTTCACGCCAAGCAATTCCCCGAGAACCTGGAATACTACGACGAAGCCGGGGTACACCTGGGCCTGCGCTGGACCCCCATCGCCGCCGTGGGTCTCTATGTTCCCGGTGGATTGGCGGCCTACCCCTCCTCGGTGCTGATGAATGCCCTGCCCGCCAAAGTCGCGGGGGTGGCCCGGGTGGCCATGGTGGTGCCGACACCGGGCGGCGTGCTCAATCCGCTGGTCCTGGCCGCGGCCAAGATTTGCGGTATTGACGAGATTTATCGGATTGGCGGCGCGCAGGCGATTGGTGCCTTGGCCTATGGTACCCCGAGTATCGCGCCGGTGGATAAGATCGTGGGACCCGGCAATGCCTATGTGGCGGCGGCCAAGCGTCAGGTGTTCGGCACCGTTGGCATTGATATGATCGCCGGGCCGTCGGAAATCCTGGTGGTCGCTGACGGTCAGAACGATCCGGCCTGGATCGCCATGGACCTGTTATCCCAGGCCGAGCACGATCCGAGCGCCCAGTCGATCCTGATCACCGACGACGCGGCCTTCGCCGATGCGGTCGAAGTGGCGATCCGAGGCCATCTCCAAACTTTGCCCAAGGCCGATATTGCCGGTCAGAGCTGGGAAAATCACGGAGCAATCATCACCGTTTCCGATTTAAAGGACGCCTATTCCCTGGTCGACCGCATTGCACCTGAACACCTGGAATTGGCGCTGGAATATCCCAATGCTTTCGCGGCCCATATCCACAATGCCGGGGCCATGTTCCTCGGGCGCCATACACCGGAAGCGGTCGGCGACTATGTGGCCGGACCGAACCACGTCCTGCCCACATCCCGCTCGGCCCGCTTCTCCTCCGGGCTCGGGGTGCTAGATTTTATGAAGCGTACCACTTTTATTCAGTGCGACGCCGAGTCACTGGGACGGATCGGTCCGGCGGCGGTGACCCTGGCTCGGGCCGAGGGATTGGACGCGCACGGCGATTCGGTCGCCCTGCGCCTCAACCTGCCGCGAGGAGGATGACATGGAAGGGGACAGCACCGCCAAAATCGTCCAGGTCTATCTCGATGAAAAGACGGTGGTGCGGCGCAGCCCTCAGGTCGAGCATGAACGGGCGGTGGCCATCTACGACCTGCTGGAGGACAACCTGTTCGATGTCCTCGGCGAGGAAGGTCCGTTCAACCTGCATCTGGCCATTCAGGACAACCGGATGGTCTTCGACGTGCGCTCCCAGGCCGACGACCCGCTATGTCAATTCACCCTCCCCACCTCGATCTTCCGCGCCCTGATCAAGGAATATTTCATGGTCTGCGAGTCCTATTACTCGGCCATCAAGAGCGCCGGGACGCAGCAGATCGAAGCCATCGACATGGGACGTCGGGGCCTGCACAACGACGGTTCGGAAATGCTCATTGAACGCCTCGCCGACAAGGTCCGGATCGACCTCAATACGGCGCGGCGGCTGTTCACTCTCATCTGTGTATTGCATATTCGGGGATAGGCCCAGATGGAGTCCCTGCCCTCGGCCGTGCTGTTTTGCTGCACCATGAATTCCATACGTTCGCCAATGGCCGAGGCGATCCTCAAGTATCTGTATCCCAATTCCATCTTCGTGGATTCCGTGGGTGTGCGGGCCGGCGAGGCGGACGGCTTCGCCATTTCCGCCATGGATGAAATCGGCCTCGATATTTCACGC
Source organism: Magnetospira thiophila (assembly GCF_054657015.1). NCBI lineage: Bacteria > Pseudomonadati > Pseudomonadota > Alphaproteobacteria > Rhodospirillales > Thalassospiraceae > Magnetospira > Magnetospira thiophila. Next base: position 369,660 of record NZ_BAAHXF010000002.1, on the reverse strand, counting down.
CATCGCAGCAAGACCTTCGAGGATCTGGAAGACAGTTCCTTCGATTTGATCATCTCCCTGTCGCCGGAAGCCCAACACAAGGCCGTGGAGCTGACCCGCTACATGGCCTGCGAGGTGGAATTCTGGAACACCCTCGATCCCTCGATCATCGAAGGAAACCGGGAAGCAAGGCTCGAAGTCTATCGGCAGGTCCGCGACCAGTTGATGCGCCGAATACGCGCCCGCTTCCCCCGCTGATTCCCTGCCACGCGCATGAAAACAAACCAGACTTTCCCGATTGTCACTACCGAAAGCCGTCCGGCGATGGTAGAATCCAGGATAGAGTAACAGCGTCGCCTTCTGCGGCGGCACACCAGAATGGAAGGGAGAGGCGAATGACCTTCAATATCCAGGGCGTCATCCAGGCGATGGTGCGAGCTCAGGATCTGGAGCCGGATGCGGACCAGGGCGGCAAGCCGGTCATCACCATTTCGCGCACCATGGGTTCCGGCGGCAACGAAATCGCCAACCTGCTGGCCAAGCGTCTGGGGGTCCAGCACTTCGGGCGAGAGGTCCTCGACGCCATTGCCAAACAGACCCAGGTCAATCCCAGCCTGATGAACAAGCTCCACGAATCGGTGGCCAGCGCCAGCGATGCCTGGCTCTATTCTGTGGTTTTCGGCAAGAAAGTCTCGCGGGACGACTATCAGCGTCATCTGGTGACCGCCACCCGCGCCCTGTACAAAATGGGCGGCGTCATCGTCGGACGGGGCGGACATATCATCCTGGCCGGTCGCGACGTATTGCGGGTGCGCATTATCGGCAGTCCCGAGGTCTGCGCCAAACGCATCGCCGTGCAGGAGCAAAAGGACTATGCCGACGCCCTGGCAATGGTCAAGGAAAGCAATAAAAAACGCAGTTCCTTCATCAAGGAACAATTCTCGCACAAGTCCGACGACCCGCTGGATTTCGATCTGGTGATCAATACGGACCACTTTGCTTCCTATGAACAGGTCGTCGATCTCCTTGAACAGGCGGTCAAAAGCCTGTGCAAATCGGGGACCGTGACCGGAACGACGCAAAAGTAGGCCTGTTATTTGGTTGCGGATTCCAGGAAAAGACTTGACCGGGAAGGCGCTCGTGCGCACCTTACGGCGCTAGTTCACCGACTCCGAGGACCCGATGGCCAAAGAAGACCTAATTGAATTCAGCGGCACCGTGACCGAACTGCTGCCCAACGCCATGTTCCGCGTCAAGCTGGACAATGACCACGAAATTTTGGCCCATACGTCCGGCAAAATGCGCAAAAACCGTATTCGTGTGTTGGCTGGCGATCGGGTCAATGTGGAAATGACCCCCTATGATCTGACCAAGGGCCGGATCACCTTCCGCTTCAAGTAAGCGGGACTGGATCCGCCACAGGCCCCATGTCGCAGCCCGGATCTCCCCCTTTCATTCTTGCTTCCGCCTCCCCCCGTCGCCGCGACTTGTTGGCGCAGGTCGGCATCACGCCGGATGGCATTCATCCGGCGGAGGTGGACGAATGCCCGTTACAGGACGAACTGCCCCCCGCCCTGGCCTCGCGGCTGGCCGAGGCGAAGGCCCGTGCCGTGGCCGTAGGGCATCCCGATGCCCTGGTCCTCGGGGCCGATACGGTGGTTGCCTGTGGTCGCCGCTGTCTGGGTAAACCGGAAGACGCCACCGAGGCCCGACGGATGCTGCACCTGCTGTCCGGGCGCCGCCACAAGGTTATCGGCGGCCTGTGTCTGGTGACGCCCGGGGGTCGGGCGTTCCACAAACGGATTACAACATCCGTCGCCTTCAAGGTCCTGCATCCTGACGAGATTGCCACCTACCTGGACAGCGACGAATGGCGGGGCAAGGCCGGGGCCTATGCCATTCAGGGCCGCGCCGGGGCCTTCGTGCGGCAAATCGTCGGCTCCTATACCAATGTGGTCGGATTGTCCCTGCTGGAAACGCTGGGGCTGTTGCGCGGCCACGGGTATCGGCCCTGAATGCGCCGCCTGCTGGTCAGCCGCCTGCCCGGCGAAACCCGTGTGGCGCTGCTGGAAGAGGAGCGGCTGATCGACTTTCGCTATGAAAGGTCCGGCACAGCGAGCCAGGTAGGCGCCCATATACTGGGACGGGTCACAGCCCTGGCAGCCAACAACAGCGGGGCCTTTGTCGCTCTGGGGCGCGGTCCCGACGGCTTTCTGCCATTGCGCAAGGGCGACAGACTGACCGAGGGACAGGCGGTTCCGGTCGTCATCACCCGTGACGCAGAAGCCAACAAGGGGCCGCGCCTGAGCCGGGAACTTCGACAGGCCGGACGGTTCATCATTCTGCTGCCGACGAGCCCCGATGTTCGGGTTTCCCGCCACATGGCCGACAAGGCGCGGCGCACCGCCCTAACCACCTGGGCCAGATCAAAAGGGACGGGCATGATCCTGCGGCGCTGTGCCGCCCATGTGCCGCTCGAAGGGCTGGAACGGGAACTGCATGCGTTATTGACGGATTGGTCAGATCTCCAGAAAGCGCTGGAGGCCGTCAAAGCCCCGGCGCTTCTGAAGGCGGCCCCGGATGTGGTGGAGAGTGCCCTGATCGACGCCGCGCATCTGGATGAAATCATTGCCGATGACGCCGAAGTCCTCGGACAATTGCGCCGCATCTGCATCGAGCGGGCCCCCGACCTGGCCCTGCGCATCGTGCCCCATGGGGAGTCCGAACCGCTGTTCGACCACTTCGATCTGGAACCCCGCATCGAGGCCCTGCTCGACCCGGTGGTTTCCTTGCCCTCCGGGGGTCGCCTGATCATCGAGCGCACCGCCGCATTGACCGCCATCGACGTGGACAGCGGCAGCACCACGAGCCGTGGACCGGGCGGAGCGGTCCATCAGGCCAATCTGGAAGCGGCGGACGAGATTCCCCGGCAGATGCGGCTGCGCAATCTGGGCGGTGCCATCGCGGTGGATTTCGCGGGCGAGTCCCGGGCCGGACAACGCCAGGAGGTGGACGCCCGCCTGAGCCAGGGTCTGGCCGACGATCCGGTGCCGGTGCATGTGATGGGCCGTGGCCCCGCCGGATGGCTGGAACTGATCCGCGAGCGCCGCCAGCCTGCCCTGGAAGAACTGATGCTCACCCCCGGCCTCCCCCACCGCAACGGGGAGTCCATGGCCTACGAGATCATCCGTCACCTGCTGCGCGAGGCCCGCCACCCGCCGCGTGGCGGACTGACCCTGAGCCTCTCCCCCCCTGTGGCCCAGGTCCTGAGCACGACGGCCAAACCGGCCCTGGACCTGGCCCGCCTGCGTTTGGGGTGTGCCCTGCGCCTGCAAACCGATGACCGGCTGCCCGCCGAGCGCTTTGACCTGAAACCGACCCAGGAGTGACCCGATGAGCGATCCCGACCCCTCTGCTTCGGCCCATGTGCCCCTGGCCGGTCGCCGCTGTCCCCGGTGCGGCAAACCGGCGGTGCACGGCTACCGGCCCTTCTGCTCCAAGCGCTGTGCCGACCTGGATCTAGGGAAGTGGCTGTCCGAGGATTACCGCATTGCCGCCGAAGAGGCTCCCGGAGAAAACGATTATGCGGAAATCGAAGAAGAACCAACCTCCTGAGGGCTGGACAGCCTTTCTGAATTCCTCTATACACCCCTCCGGTCGTGAGGCATTGTGCCTCACTTCCTGCCCAGGTAGCTCAGTTGGTAGAGCACATGACTGAAAATCATGGTGTCGGTGGTTCGATTCCGCCCCTGGGCACCATTTCTCCTTCCGTCGAAATGCCGCCCAGCTTTTGGTTCGATGTCGCTCCGCAACGGGGCACCATTTCTCCTTCCGTCGAAATGCCGCCCAGCTTTTGGTTCGATGTCGCTCCGCAACGGGGCACCATTTCTCCTTCCGTCGAAATGCCGCCCAGTCTTTGGTTCGATGTCGCTCCGCAACGGGGCACTGTCTGCCTTATGGTCGGCATCATGTTGTGTCACGACGAGGCCCCCTCTCCCCCCCTGCACTTTGGTGGATCGTGATGCCGCAAGTATCCGTCATCCTCCCCTGCTATAACGCACGGGACACGGTCGCCGAGACGATCCGCAGTGTCTATGCGCAAGATCATAAGAACATCGAACTCATATTGGTGGACGACGGCTCTACTGACGGGACAGGAGAGGTCCTCCGTGAACTGGTCGCTGATCATCCACAAACCCGGATCATCACCACTGAAAACCGCGGCGTCTACAGCGCTCGCAACACTGCCCTGGCGGCCTGCAACGGCGACTTCATCGCCTTCATTGATGCGGACGACGTCTGGTTTCCAGACAAGATCTCACGCCAGTTGGCCTGTCTGGCGGAGGCTCCCGCAGCCGGCATGTGCCACACGGCGGCGACCAAGATCGACGGCAACGGCATCCCCTTCGGTACCCTTGAAATCCAGGAGGCCTACCAGGGGAATTGCTTTCTGACCCTGCTCCGCCAGAACGGCATCATTCTGTCCTCGGCAATGATTCGCCGCGCGGTCCTGGAGAAGGTTCACGGTTTCGACGACAGCTTCCGTTCGGTAGCCGATTGGGAGTTCTGGATACGGGTCTCCCAGGACTTCGCCTTCGCCGCCCTCGCGGCACCGTTGCTCAATTACCGCTATCATCCCGGCAACATGAGCCGCAACATTCCGCAAATCGCCCTCAACCATGCCCGGATCATCGCCAAATCCCGCTATGCCTTCGGCGGACAAGGCCCGGAGATCGACAAGGCCCTACGAGAAGCCGAATACCGGATGAACCTGATCTACGGGCGGGCGCATGTCGTTCGCGGCGACCGTCGTCTGGGACGTCGCATGCTTTTCTGCGCGCTCTGTCAGGGGCCGCTGACCGTGTTCCTGCTGAAATCTTTCCTACGCGGCATCATCCCCCGCGCCCTCGACCGCATGCTGCATCGAAGCCATGGCCTGCATAGTCACGAGGACGCCGCGCCTACTTGAGGAATCGGGTGCGGATGGTGCCGTCGATGGATTCCAGATCCCGCCGCACGCCGAGGCCCGCCGGAAGCTCGCCGGTGATGTCCACCACCACATAGCCGACCGCACCGTCGGTCATCAGGTACTGACCAGCAATATTCAGATTGCGGGACGAGAAGACTTCGTTGATATGGGCCAACACGCCGGGCACGTTGCGGTGGATATGCAGGAAGCGGGTCACCCCGGCCTGCACCGGCAACGAGACCTCGACCATATTCACCGCCCCCAAGGTGGAACCATTATCCGAGTAGCGCACCAGCTTGTCAGCCACCTCGTTGCCGATGTTGGCCTGCGCCTCCTGGGTCGAACCGCCCACATGGGGGGTGAGGATGACATTGGGCAGACCCCGCAAAGGAGAAACAAATTCCTCGTCCTTGGAAGCCGGTTCCTTGGGAAACACGTCGATGGCCGCGCCGCTCAGGTGGCCGTCGTTCAGCGCCTCGACCAGGGCATCAATATCGACCACGTTGCCGCGCGCCAGATTGAGCAGAATGGCCCCCGGCTTCATGGCCCGGATCTGTTCCCGGCGGAACATGTTCTTGGTCTGCGGTGTCGCAGGCACCTGAAGCGTCACATAGTCGGACATCTCCAGCAGCGCCTCCAGGCTCGGGACGGGCTGAGCATTGCCCAGCGGCAGTTTGTCGACAATATCGAAATAGCGCACCTTCATGCCCATGGACTCGGCAAGCACCGAGACCTGACTGCCGATATGGCCATAGCCGATAATGCCCAACACCTTGCCGCGCACCTCGTAAGAGCCTTCGGCGCTTTTCAGCCAGCCCCCGTTGTGACAAAGCTTGTCCTTGTGCGGGATGCCACGGGCCAGCATGATGATCTCGGCGATTACCAGTTCGGCCACCGAACGGGTATTGGAATAGGGCGCGTTGAATACCGGCACCCCCTTGTCCCGCGCCGCCGCCAGATCCACCTGATTGGTGCCGATGCAGAAACAACCAATAGCCATCAGCTTGTCCGCCGCCGCCAGCACTTCGGCGGTCAGTCGGGTGCGCGAGCGGATGCCGATCATATGGGCGTCGGCGACCTTGGCCTTGAGTTCGTCGCCATCCAAGGCACCGGGCAGCAGTTCCACGTTCTCATAACCATGGGTCCGGAAACTTTCCACCGCGTTGGGATGAATCCCCTCCAGCAACAGAATTTTGATTTTATCCTTGGCCAGCGACAGATTGCTCATGGGGGTTCTCCATTCTATGAGACGCGGCAAGGTGGCGCATTGGGCTCCCGCAGGTCAAGCAAAAGTCCAAAACCGGCGAATCACCCGGTCACGATGGCCACATATCCGGTGAATGTCAGCCACAACAACAGGATCAACGGCCCTCCGGCGCGGGGGAAATCAATGTATTTATAATGCCCCGGCCCCATCACCAGCAGACTGGTCTGATAGCCGGTCGGCGTGGCAAAGGCACAATTGGCGGCCATCACCACGGCAATGGCATACAGATGCACATCGCCGCCCATTTCCCGGGCCAGTCCGATGGCGATCGGGGTGAACAACACCGCCGAGGCGTTGGAGCCGATGATATTGGACAGCAGGGCCATGACAATGAAAAAACCGGACAGAACCGCTACCGGCCCGGCCCCGCGCACCAGATCAATCAATCCGTGGGCAACTAGGGTCGCTGCGCCGGTCTCCTGCAAGGCCACGCCCAGGGCCAGGGTGGCCGGAATGACGGTGATGATCCGTGCGTCCAGGGACCGCGAAGCCTGTTGCAGACTCAGGACCTCCAAAATGGTGACCGCCGCCGCGCCGCTCAGGGCGGCCACCGCGACAGGCACAATGCCGGTCGATGCCGCCACGATCACCGCCAGGAACACCAGCAAGGCTCGACGGGCCCCGGCCTTATTGGGCAACCGCTCGCGGGACCCTGACATAAGCACCACATCAGGATCGTCACGCAGCCGTTCCACATCCTCGGCGCGCCCTTGAATGAGCAAAACATCACCCACTTCCATGGGAATTTCCGAAAGACGGCTGCGAAACACCACGTCGCGACGCCGGATTCCCAGCACCGCGCACCGGCTGCGCACCTGAAACCCGGCCCGCCCGACCCGCCTGCGCAACAGACTGGAGCCGGGCGGAATCATGATCTCGGCCAATGCCCGGTCCGCATCGTGCAGGACTTCCTCAATGGATTCGGGGGGCTCGTGGTCATGAAAGCCGGGGGGGCGCAACAGCCCGGGCTCCTTGCCCTGCACTTCTGTCAGAGCCTTCCGTGACCCGGCCACCACGACCAGATCCCCGGCTTTCAGGCGCAGGCTGTGATAGGGCGGGCGGAACACCTGATCGTCGCGAATCACCATGCGCAAGCGGACCTGCGGCAAGTCCTTGAGCACCGCGCCGACCGCTTCGCCGCCATCCAGGCGTCCGCCGGAGATCACGGGAATCTGAGCCAGGAAATACTTGTGGGAATGGGCCATGATGCGATCCGCCAACGATCCCCGATCGGCCAACAGACGCGGCATGACGGTCACGACGTAAATCAGTCCGACCAGCGCAAGGAGCCCTCCCGGAACGGCGAATTCAAAGAACCCCAACGGTTGCTCGCCCAGGGCGACCAACTCGCCGGACACCAGCAAGTTGGAGGCCGAACCGATGAGTGTCATCGAGCCTCCCAAGGCGGCGGTAAAACTCAATCCCATCATGATCTTGCCCGGTTTGATCTTCATGCGTTCGGCGATGGATTGCAGGATGGGGATGAAGATCACCACCACCGGCACGTTGTTCATGACCCCACTGATCAGGCTTACCGCCACCATGGCCAGGGCGACGGACAGCCAGGCCGATCCACCGGCCAGACGCAGCAGCATCTGCGCCCCCAGTTCCAGCACCCCGGTCCGCACCAACGCTTGACCGACCACCAGCAGCCCGAGCACCGTCATCAGGGCCGGATTGGCAAACCCCGCCAACAAACGATCCACCCCAAGTTTGTTGGAGCCAGAACCGTCCTCAACGGGGAAAAAATGAAACAACGCCATCAACAGGCAGATGGCCCCGATGGAGGTGATCTCCATGGGCAGGCGCTCGGTCACATAGAGCGCCAACACGCCGATGACCAGGGCCAGAACGGCCCATATCCGGAAATCCAGAATCTGGATTGGGAGTAGATTGCCGTCCATGACCCCTCCGTGATTGAGAGTCATGGTCGCCTAGAATTCAGTTGGCTGCAAGCCGTGAAACCGTCACGGATCGACTTGAAGATTTTGCCCAGTCATGCAACGATATTACAGAAGTCGGAGGTCCAGAAGAAAATGGGGAGCGCCATGAGTGACGACAAGGAAAACATCCCTCAATTGATCGAAGACGCCGCCCAAGCGGCCCTGAAAGCGGAACTCACCCCGCCCCAACCGGACAAGCCCGCCGCCAAAAAGGCACCCGCAAAACCAACCACGGGCCGACGTGGGAAACTCGTGGAAATCGAATCCGAAGCGGTGGATAAAGCCAGCACCTCCGCCAAGACGTTCAAGGTCAAACTCAAGGGGACCGACGCCGAAACGGCGAAAGTGAAAAAAGTCATCAAACGGCGCGCCGGGAAACCGGTGGTTCAGCCCGATGACCGCGAGGACAACCTGGGCAAGTTGCAGATCGACCGCTATCTGGCCGTCATGACGCCGTTGCAGATCGAACTGCTGAAAATGCAGAACCACGTCAAGGAAAACGGCGACCGCATCCTGGCCATCTTCGAAGGTCGTGACGCCGCCGGCAAGGGCGGCACCATCAAGCGCTTCATCGAGCACCTCAATCCGCGCGGCGCGCATGTGGTGGCCCTGGAAAAACCGACCGACCGCGAACGTTCCCAATGGTATTTTCAGCGTTATGTCACCCACCTCCCGGCGGGCGGCGAAATCACCCTGTTTGACCGCTCCTGGTATAACCGGGCCATGGTTGAACGGGTCATGCATTTCGCGACCAAGGAAGAGATCAAGGAGTTCCTGCGCTCGGTGCCGGAATTCGAACGCACCCTCATCCGCTCCGGCATGAAGATGTTCAAGTTTTATTTCTCGGTCAGCAAGGAAGTGCAGCGGGCGCGTTTCGAAAGCCGGACCGACGATCCGCTGAAGCAATGGAAGCTCAGCCCGGTGGACCGGGAATCACAGGGCCTGTGGGATGACTATACCCAGGCCAAGGAGGACATGTTCTTCTACACCTCCACCGCCGACGCCCCCTGGACCATCATCAAATCCGACGACAAGAAACGGGCTCGGATCAACACCATCCGCTACTTCCTCAGCAACATTGATTACCCGGATCGAAACCTGGATCTGATACGCTACGACAGGCGAATCATCCGCACGGTCCAGGAAGAACTGGGGGTCGAGGATTGATCTCTCTACCCACCCGCCTCCGGGTGGCCTGTGTGCTATTGGGTATCCTTTGCGCCGCGCCGGTCGGGGCGCAACAGGCCGATGATCGGACGCTCTCCGGCTTGGATATCCTGGAGATGTGCGGCAGCGCGGTCCTGGCCGACCAGAATTATTGCAAGATCATCTATGAGGGCGTGATTTGGGGCGCGCAGATCATGGCCCCGTCGGCGGACGGGCATCGCCGCATCTGCCTGCCGGAGGACGCCACTTCCGACACCCTGAAGCGGGTCTATGAGACCTACATGGAAAACCATTCCCGGGAACAGGACCGCACCTTCAAGGACACCATGGCCGACGCCTACGCCGAAGCCTTCCCCTGCCCCACCCCCTGACCGGGCCGTTTCCACTTTCTTGGATTTCAGGGGGGCGAAACGTCGCCCTTTTTCTTGACAGACGCTCGGACCCAACCCATTATCCCGCACCTCGTGGGGCCGTAGCTCAGTTGGGAGAGCGTCGCGTTCGCAATGCGAAGGCCAGGGGTTCGAATCCCCTCGGCTCCACCAAATTCTCACTTCATGGCATTGTTCGGACCAGCGGCAGATTCACCCGCTTCAGGTGGATGTGGTCCCCTGTCATTTCGTATAGGTGGGCATGGCCGTCCAACAGCCTGTCCGGTGCATCGCCGTGCATGTCCCAGCCCGTGGCAACCGCATAAACCGCCTTTAGCACCCCGCCATGGCAGACCACAGCGGTCGGCCGGGTCAGGGCGGCGAGGACGGGACGCACCCGGGCGAACAGATCGAGCAGACTTTCGCCGCCGGGCGGGCGGAAATCCAGCCCCCTGCGGTCCAGCGGACGACCGAGCAGCATCGACACCTGATCATGGGTCTTGCCTTCCCAGTCCCCCCAACTGGCTTCGCGCAACCGATCGTCGGCCGGAACGTCGTCACGACCGGTCAGCAGGGCGGCGGTTTCCCGGGCCCGGACCAGGGAACTGCTGATCCAATCGACCCCCGCGAGCGGCTCGGGGATGCGCCAGGACCGCACCCATTGCCGCCCCACCTCGGATAGCGGAATGTCCGTGTGCCCCTGAATGCGGCTCTCGGCATTCCACGAGGTCGGCCCGTGGCGAATCAAGGCAAAGGAGATCATGGCACCTCGCGAAAACAATCGGGATCGCCCGAGACTCCATGTCCTCGCCCTCCTCTCAAACTTCATATCACCCGAACGGGACAGAAATGTGACAGGTCGAGGAGCAGCGTAATCGTCAGCGCGGATCGGTCACCGAGCGCAGCGCCCCGCTCTCACGAGGCGCAAAAAATGAACCGCGTTATGGTCTATGGTATCGCCGTTGGCTGCGGCCCAAAGAGCTTGCCGACCTGCCGCACCGTGCCGACCAGCAACAGGCCGACCAGCATTGATTCGAACAGCAACGCGGCCAGCAGCCACAGGCCGATAAACCCCAACAACACCATGATTAACATTTCCATGATACACCTCTGTTTCTGGCTTGGCTGTGGAAGGGTCAAGCTCATTATATGAAATATTATAACATTACATGAGATTCGGTGACAATGGAATTTTCAAACCAGCGCTCAAACCAGGGATCAGAGCGTTGACACGGCGGGTCTGTCCCTCTATGGTCCCGGCTCTCGCGTTCCGGACAGGGTTGGAGCGCACCGGAATTCGAGGTGAGTGACATGAAAGTTCGCAATTCATTGAAGACCGCCAAGCTGCGTGACAAGGCCTGCCGTATCGTGCGCCGCAAGGGCCGGGTATTCGTCATCAACAAGGCCAACCCGCGTTTCAAGGCCCGCCAGGGCTGATTTCGGGTTTTCCGGCTTATCGGTCGGAGCTCTTTCGAAAAACCGCACCCTTGGGCGTGCGGTTTTTTGTTTTTTCAGATTTCTATGTTTAGACTGGCTCGCAACGAATCTGCGCTCAGGAGCCTGTTTCATGCGCCTTCCCCAGTCGGACCCGGACATCATCGCCCGGCGGCGGGATATTGTCTCCGCCATGCGGAGGATCGTGCCGGGGGAAGGGGTGATCGTCGACGAGCAGGAACTGAGAGCCTACGAATGCGACGGCCTGACCGCCTATCGTCAACTGCCGTTGATCGTCGTCCTGCCGGACACCACAGCGCAAATCTCTGCAATCCTTCGTTATTGCCATGAGAACGAAGTCAATATCGTGCCGCGCGGGGCCGGAACCTCGCTGTCCGGCGGGGCGATTCCCCGGGGCGACGCCCTTACCCTCGGGCTGGGCAAATTCTCACGCATACTCGACATTGATTACGACAACCGGTGCGCCGTGGTGCAGCCGGGGGTGACCAATCTGGCCATCAGTCAGGCGGTGGCCGAGCGCGGCTTCTATTACGCCCCCGACCCATCGAGCCAGATCGCCTGCACCATCGGCGGCAACGTGGCCGAAAATTCCGGCGGCGTGCATTGCCTGAAATACGGCCTGACCACCAACAATATTCTGGGTCTGGAAATGGTGCTGATGGATGGCGAAGTGATCCGCCTCGGCGGCAAGCACCTGGATGCCGAGGGCCTGGACTTGATGGGCGTGGTCTGCGGCTCGGAAGGGCTGTTGGGGGTGATTACCGAGGTGACCGTGCGCCTACTGCGCCAACCGGCCAGCGCCCGGGCCTTGCTGATCGGCTTTCCCACTGTGCAGGCGGCCGGGGATTGTGTCGCCGCCATCATCGCCCGGGGCATCATCCCGGCGGGCATGGAAATGATGGACCGCCCGGCCATCGCTGCGGCGGAGAATTTCGTCCATGCGGGCTATCCGTTGGATGTGGAGGCGCTGTTGATCGTCGAATTGGACGGACCTCAGGCCGAGGTCGAGGACCTGTTGGACCGCTGTTCGGAGATCGCCCGCGTGCGGGGCGCGACCACCCTCCAAGTCAGCCAAGACGATGCGGAACGGCAACGCTTCTGGGCCGGACGCAAGGCCGCCTTTCCGGCCATGGGCCGCATTTCGCCGGACTATTACTGCATGGACGGCACCATCCCGCGCCACCAGTTGCCGAACGTTCTGACCAAAATGAACGAGCTGTCCCAAAAGCATGGTCTCGCCATTGCCAATGTGTTTCATGCCGGGGACGGCAACCTGCATCCGTTGGTGCTCTATGACGCCAATATCCCCGGACAATTGGAAACGGCGGAGACTTTCGGGGCCGACATCCTGCGCCTCTGCGTGCAAGTGGGCGGCGTGTTGACCGGAGAACACGGGGTCGGCCTGGAAAAGCGCGACCTGATGCCCGAGATGTTCAACGAGACCGACCTGGCGCACCAGGAACGGCTGAAATGCGCCTTCGATCCCGAAGCCCGGCTGAACCCGGGCAAGGTGTTCCCGACCCTGCACCGCTGCGCCGAACTGGGCCGCATGCACGTCTCACAGGGAAAGGTCCGCTTTCCCGACATCCCCCGGTTCTAACATGACCACCTTCCGTCCCACCGACGAACAGCATGCCCTGGAGGCGGTCCAATGGGCCGCCGCCTCTGGGCAAGCCCTTGAAATCACCGGCGACGGCAGCAAACGGGACCTGGGCGCGCCGGTTGAGGCCACAAAGTGGATCGACACCCGGGGCCTGCAAGGGGTCACCCTCTACGAACCCGCCGAACTGGTGCTGACCGCCCGGGCGGGTACGCCCTTGCGCGACATCAAGAAACTGGTCCGGGCCGAGAGTCAGCATCTGGCCTTCGAGCCGCCGGATCTGGGGCCGTTGCTGGGACAACCCGCAGGGCAAGGCACCCTGGGCGGTACCGTTGCCTGCAACCTGTCCGGCCCCCGTCGTCCCATGGCCGGGGCGCTGCGTGACCACCTGCTTGGCCTGCGCGGGGTCAGCGGTCGCGGGGAGATTTTCAAAGCCGGGGGTCGGGTGGTCAAGAATGTCACCGGCTTTGATCTGGCCAAACTGATGGCCGGGTCGTTCGGCACCCTGGCCCTGTTGACGGAATTGACCCTCAAGGTTCTGCCGCGCCCGGAAACCACCCGCACCCTGTTGATCCACGGGCTCGACGAGGCCACCGCCGGACACGTGCTGACCGCCGCCCTGGCGTCTGGACATGACCCCAGCGGCGCGGCCCATCTGCCCGCCGATCTGCCGCACGGCCCCGGTCATGCGGTCACGGCGCTGCGTCTCGAAGGCACCGCCCCCTCCGTGGCGGCTCGACACGCGGCACTCGGCGAGATGCTGGAGACGCAGGGCGAGATGGAGACGCTCAGCGATGCCGCCGCCCGCCTGTTCTGGCTCGATGTGCGGGACGTGGCTTTTTTCACCGGGCAGGACTCCCAGGTCTGGCGGCTGTCCGTCCCGCCGAGCCAGGGGGCGGCTGTCTGCGCGGCCCTGCGTCGGCTCCCCGGGGCATGCCCCTATATGGATTGGGGCGGCGGCCTGATCTGGCTCTCCCTACCGCCCAGCACAGACGCCAAGGCCACGGAAGTGCGTGCCACCCTTTCCCCCTGCGGAGGTCACGCCACCCTGATCCGGGCCAGTGCCGAGATCCGCAAACAGGTCCCCGTGTTTCACCCCCAACCCGCCCCCCTGGCCGCCTTGCAGGAGCGGGTGCGGGCGGGGTTCGATCCCCGGGGCATTCTCAATCCCGGTCGCATGAAGGGAATGTCCTGACATGCGCACCACCTTTTCCCCACAACAGCAAGCCGATCCCCTCATCCGCGAGGCCGAGCGCATCTTGCGGGCCTGCGTCCATTGCGGTTTCTGTACCGCGACCTGTCCCACCTACCTGTTGACCGGTGACGAGTTGGATGGACCGCGCGGGCGCATTTATTTAATCAAGGGCCTATTGGAAAACGCCGCACCGCCCTCGGCCCCGGTGGTCCGCCATCTGGACCGCTGTCTGGGCTGCCTCGGCTGCACCACAACCTGCCCATCCAGCGTCGACTTCATGCATTTGATGGATCAGGCCCGCGCCCAGGTCGAGGCCCGATACCGGCGCCCCTGGTGGGAGCGCTCCCTGCGCAGCGCCCTCGCCGCCACTCTGCCCGATCCCCGGCGGTTCCGGGGAGCCTTGCGGGTCGGTCAAGCGGCCAAGCTCTTTCAGACATTACTACCCTCGCCGTTGAAATCTTTACTTTATGCCTTGCCCGCAAAGATCCCCTCGGCCCCCTCCGAGTCCCCGCACCCGGCTGTCAATGGCGGCCTCCGCATTGCCCTGTTGTCCGGCTGCGTGCAGCAGGTTCTCGATCCGGCCATTGACGCCGCGACCCGTCGCCTATTGACCCGACATGGGATTGAGGTGGTCAGTCCCGACGGCGCCGGATGCTGCGGTGCCCTGGCCCTGCATCTGGGCAAGGAGGCGCAGGCCGCCGAACAGGCGCGACGCAACATCGAGGCCCTCGAAGCCTGCCAGCAGCAACACGGCCCCATCGACCATGTGATCCTCACCGCCACCGGCTGCGTGCCGACCCTGAAGGACTATGAGCATCTGTTCCACCACGATCCTATATGGCGGGAACGCGCCGCCCCCTGGGCCGCCAAGGCCAGGGACCTGTTGGAGGTCCTCGACAAACTGCCGCTGGTTCCCGTCCCGATCAAAGACCTGCCGCCTCTGGCTTGCCATGAACCCTGCTCGCTGCAACATGGGCAGAAGTTGGGAGGGCTGGCCGAACAGATTCTGACGACCTGCGGATTCGAGGTTCGTCTGCCTAAAGAGAGCCATATCTGTTGCGGCGCCGCAGGCACCTACAGCCTGTTGCAGCCTGCGTTGTCGCGGCAACTCAAAAACGCAAAAACCGCCACCCTGAAGGCCACGAATGCCCCTATTGTCGCCAGCGGGAACATGGGCTGCCTGCACCATCTGGAACGCGACAGCGGCCTGATCTGCCTGCATTGGGTGGAACTGATCGACTGGGCCACCGGCGGCCCCAAACCGGGCCGCTTAACCTGATTTTAAGGGAAGCTTTCCATGCTGGAAGCCTTGAAATAATAACAATATTCAGGGGCGATCATGGATATTTCGGTCATTGGCCTGGGCAAGCTGGGCTCCCCCATGGCCGCCGTCATGGCGAGCAAGGGACATCGGGTGATCGGTCTCGACTTCAACCCGACCTACGTGGCCGATCTGGCCGCCGGACGGGCCCCGGTGGAGGAACCGCAACTCCAGACCTTGATCGACCACGCCCACGCGAACCTGACCGCCACCACCGATTACGCGGAAGCCATCGCCCGCACCTCGGTCAGCTTCATCATCGTCCCCACGCCGAGCACCGAACAGGGGGAGTTTTCCAACGACTATGTGATTCAGGCCCTCGATTCCATAGGGGCCGCCCTCAAGAACAAGCCGGGGCGGCATCTGGTGGTGTTGACCAGCACGGTGATGCCCGGCAGCAGCAGCCAGACCCTGATCCCGGTTTTGGAACGGGCGTCCGGACGGCGCATCGGCCCGGATCTGGGCTATTGCTACAGCCCCGAATTCATTGCCCTGGGCACCGTGGTGCGCGACCTCCTGAACCCCGATTTCCTGCTTCTGGGCGAGTCCGACCGCCTCTCCGGCGATGAACTGGAAACCCTCTATCACGGCGTCTGCGACAACGACCCCCCGGTTGCCCGGATGAATCTGGTCAATGCGGAATTGGCCAAGATTTCGGTCAACGCCTATGTCACCATGAAGATCTCCTTCGCCAACATGCTGGCCGATGTGTGCGACCGTTTGCCCGGTGCCGATGTGGATCAGGTCACGGCGGGGCTCGGCCTCGACCGGCGCATCGGCCCCCATTACCTGAAAGGCTCCATGGCCTTCGGCGGCCCCTGTTTCCCGCGCGACAACAGGGCATTCGGCGTGCTGGCCGACCGTATCGGGGCGCGTGCCGACCTGCCCCGCTCCAGCGACCTGCTCAACCAGTATCAGTCCCGGCGGCTGATCGACATCGTCCGCAAGATCGCCCCCTCCGGCTGCACCGTCGCGGTGCTCGGCTTATCCTACAAACCGAATACCTATGTGGTCGAGGAAAGCGCCAGCCTGCGTCTGGTCAGCGACCTGCACAGTGGAGGCTATCGGGTCATTGCGCACGATCCGCAGGCCCTGGACTCTGCCCGCGCCGTCCTGGACGCCCCGGTTACCTTGCAGCCGGATTTGCGCCGGGCCTTGGACGCGGCCGAGGTGATCATCATCGCCACGCCCTGGGCCGACTACAAGGCTCTGCCGTTGGATTTGTTGGCGGGCAAGGCGGTGATTGATTGCTGGCGGCTGCTGGATGACGCACAATACGGCAGCGCTTGCGCGTTGCACCACATCGGCTCCGGCACCCTGGCCTCCAGACCACCACATTATTGATTTTGAAAGGCTATACCATGTTCGACTTCTTCCAGGTGGCGGACCGTGACGATTTGATTGTCGTCACCGGCGGCGGCGGCTTCATCGGTGGCCATATGATTGCCGACCTGCGACGGGCCGGATACCGCCGCCTGCGCGCCGTCGACATCAAGCCGCTCGATCAATGGCATCTGTCCTTCGATGACGTGGACAACCTGATCCTGGATCTGCGCGAAAAACCGGCCTGTCTGAAAGCGGCCCGGGACGCGGTATGGATCTACAATTTCGCCTGTGACATGGGCGGCATGGGATTCATCGAGTTCCACAAGGCCGATTGTATGCTCTCGGTGCTGATCAACACCCACATGCTGATGGCAGCCCGTGACGTGGGGGCCAAACGCCTGCTCTATTCTTCCTCGGCCTGCGTCTATGCGGCCGACAAACAGACCGACGCCAATGTGACAGCGCTCAAGGAAAGCGATGCCTACCCGGCCATGGCCGAGGACGGCTACGGCTGGGAAAAGCTGTTTTCCGAACATATGTGCCGTCATTTTCGCGAGGATTACGGCGTCGATACCCGGGTCGTGCGCTACCACAATGTCTATGGCCCCGACGGCTCATGGAACGACGGTCGCGAAAAGGCTCCTGCCGCCATCAGCCGCAAGGTGGCGCTGGCCAAGCTCACCGGCGACCACAATATCGAGATTTGGGGCGATGGCGAACAGACCCGCAGTTTCATGTATATCGACGACTGCCTGGAAGGCACCAAGATGATGATGGCCAGCGACGTGCTGGAACCGCTTAACGTAGGCAGCGACGAACTGGTCAGCATCAACGGACTGGTGGATCTGGTCGAGGGGTTTGCCGGGATCAAACTTCAGCGGCACTACAATCTGGACGCCCCCAAGGGGGTGCGCGGCCGCAATTCGGACAACACCCTGATCCAGCAGAAACTCGGCTGGGCGCCCTCCATTCCCCTGGCCGTCGGCATGGAGAAGACCTACCGCTGGGTCTACGATCAGGTCAAGGCGAGTCTCTAAGTCACCCGCCCGCGCACCGGATAGGCCGGGTCCGTATAGCCCGGCGTCGAGCAATGGCCGGGCGTCACCAGGCTGTCCACCAGCATTTCGTCTTCCTGGGTCAGCAGCTGGGCCAGCGCCCCCATGTATTCGCTCCATTGATCGAAGGTGCGCGGCCCGGCGATCACCCCGGTGATCAGGCGATTGTTGAGCACCCAGGCCAGGGCAAACTGCCCGGCGCTCATGCCGCGCGCCGTCGCGTGGCTGCTCAGTTGCTGGGCCAGGACCAGGGACTCCGGACGGAATTCGGTTTGCATGATCCGCCGATCCTTGCGTCCGGCCCGAGAGTCCACCGGAGGCGGACTCCCGGGGGGATACTTGCCGGTCAGCACGCCGCGCGCCAGCGGGCTGTAAGCCATCACGCCGATCCCGTGATACTGACAGACGGGCAGCACTTCCACCTCCACCTGCCGATTCAGGATGTTGTACAGGGGCTGCAAGGCGATTGGCCCGGGCACCCCCAACCGTTTGGCCACACTCACATATTCGCCGATCCGCCAGGCGTGGAAATTGCTCATTCCCCAATAGCGGATTTTCCCGTCGCGAATCAGATCGGCCAGCGCCAGCACCATCTCCTCCACCGGCGTCGCCTCGTCATCGCGGTGCAAATAGAGCAGGTCGATATAATCGGTCTTGAGCCGTTGCAGGCTGGCCTCGACACCCTGAATCATCCATTTGCGGCTGAGTCCGCTCTGATTTGGCCCCGGCCCCACCGGCAGGCCGGTTTTGCTGGCCAACACCCAGGAGTCCCGGCCCGGGTTCAGCAGCCCGGAAAGCACCTCCTCGGAGCGGCCTTCCTGATAGACGTCCGCCGTGTCGATGAAATTGATTCCCGCATCCCGTGCCGAGCCGATGATCCAATTGCAGTCCTCGGGTTCCGCCGGACCACCGAACATCATGGTCCCCAGACACAGACGCGAAACCTTCAGGCCGCTGGCCCCCAGGCGCACATGCTCCACATAGTCTCCCAGGTTCATCGTCCGGCCCTCTACAGCTACGGGAGAAGGCAGTTTAACCCCGCAACAGCTTGAAACACAATGCCCCCGGGAATCAGACGACTCCCGGGGGCAACGGCATTTTCGCGGAAATCCGGCTCAGTAGCCGCCCTTGCGCTTGGTTTCCGGCAATCCGGCAATGCGGGTCGCCTGCTTCGAGGGCTGCATGGGGAAGAGATCGTAGAGATCCTTGGTACCGATCTTTTCGCCCCAAGCCTCCGACATGGCCTTCACCATGTTGCGCTCGTTGGGCTGCGACCCAGCATTATCGAAATACTCTGAACGCAGAAAATTGATCAGATCCCAATGACGCTCGGTCAATTCGCCGAGGCTTTCGGCGGCGGCCATCTCGCGGGCCAGATCCTCGGACCAGTCCTCCGTATTGACCAGATAGCCGTTGGCCGTCACTTCCACATCCGCAATACCCATTTGTCGTTCTCCTCCTGCTCGTAAACACACACGCAACGGGACTGAATTTCGTTGATCCTGCCCGGTGACTGTTGGAACATTGTCTATAATCGGAGTGCGGAAGCGGAATTTCAATGGGGATCGTGATCAACCCAGCGGCTTTCTCTTGCCCGGCGCGCCGTGTCCGCATATGACAGGCCCCAATTCCAAGGATTTCCGCGCCCATGTCCGTCCTTCAATCCCTGTATGACCGTTGCCTTTTTCTGCTCCTGGTGGCCGGCGCGGGGGCCTGGGGGGCGGCCTGCCCGGCGGCGGAACGGGCAACCCTGGAAGTGGTGGTGGAACAGGTGGACTCCACGGAAGGCCGGGTGGTGGTCGCCCTCTATGACAGCCCCGAGACCTTCCTGGAACAGGCCCTGACCGAGAGCGCCGTCCCCATTGCCGAGGGGCGCGCCACAGCCCTGTTCGAGGATTTACCCCCCGGGACCTATGGGGTCTCGGCCTACCATGACCGCAACGGCAACGACAAAATGGACCGCAACCTGTTCGGCTTTCCCCTGGAGACCTACGCCTTTTCCAATCAGGCCCCGGTCCGCATGGCCCCGCCGACCTGGGAAGACGCACAAATCACCCTGACCCCGGACCGCAAATCCATTGTCATCCGACTGGGCGACCACTGATTTCTGCCTCCTTGACCTTTCATGCGGAATTGCCCGCCCCTAAAAAGGGGACATTCGACTGCCGCATTGCGTAGGGACGCGGACCTTTTCAGGGGGGCTGGAAGCTTTTGTTTATTGCCAGGAGGCGGACGCTACTGGCATCCCGTCATCACCGACTCAGCTGTCTGACCGGCGGGCGGGCACAAAGTCTGGGGTGATATCACCGCCCTTATGCTAGGCTTAAAGCGGAAGCAGGAGGGGCGCGATGGGGCTGAAAGAGTGGGTGCCGATCCAAAGCCGTCTCAGTGAACTCTTTAGCGGGGGCACATACGATGTGGTTGGAGGCAAACGGCTCGCCCCGGTGGTCGATGCTGAACGCGTCTACGGTGAGTTTCTTGTAAACACCTATCACGGGTTTGACGTTCTGATTCGCGCGTTCCTCGACTTCTATATCGAGACACTCGAAGTGGCGTGGGCAAACAGTGCCTTTGGGCAGCTTCCTGAGAAGGTACGTTCGTATTCAATCGTCTATCTGCACTTCCTGTCGGCATTCAGGAGATTCCGGGCCGCCGATGTTTTATGGTGCTCCGGGTACACGTTTGCAGGTTACAGCCTCCTCCGAGACTTGAAAGACCTAACCATCCATTTGGGAGCTATAGCGAACGGCGAAATCCATGTTCTCGAACTTCTCGGGATCGACCCCGCGAACCCTGATGAGCAGGTTAACCGCACAGGGAAGGAATATAAAAAGCGCAAGGAGAATGCAAAGAAGGTGAGAACTCGCGCGATGTGCATTATGGTCGGGAAACAATCGGGTCTAGATGAAGCAGATCAGGCTGAGTTGAAGCTCTGGCGGGACCTTTTTCACGAGGAGCTCCACTCGGCGAGGTTCAGTTCTGCAGAGGACTCTAGGATCATATTTGGTGAGGGGCGACGTCCTCCCTTTGGTCCGGAGCCGCACGAAGAGAACCGGGACGCCGCGATGTACATGAACCGAGCAGTCGAGATCGGGTGGATGCTGCTTCGGACCTTTCCCTTCCTACAGGTTCAACCTCGCGCCTTCGGCGAAGAATGGGCGGAAAAGTGGGAGCTTCTTGATACGGCGTTCCGGATGCAGGTCACCGATCTCGCCGAAATTGGAAAGTTTATCGGCGAAGTCATCCCTCGCCTCATCGAAAAGAGGTTCGCCCACTCACCGGACACCTGCTACGCTGAAGATTAGAATGGGACAGGCAGGTACGCAACGGATCACAAACCAACCTTTTACCGACACGCAATGACTTCCGCTCTGCCCCCAAAAGCAAACATTCACCTTGCCATAGGCCTGAACTACTGCACCTGAACGCCGCAAGAATTCCACTTGTCGTGTCGCAGCGCCTGATTTTTGACTACTTTTCCAACGGATACTTGGAGCGTGTCCAGGCCGAGACGCCGCCGGATACCACTTTCAGATTGGCGAAACCGGCCTTCTTGAGGGTCCGCGCCGCGTTGGCCGAGCGGTTGTCGGTGCGGCAGATGGCGTAGACTGGATGATCCTTGTAGGCCCCCAGGGAATCGCCCAGCTTGGTGAGCCGCGTCCGCAGGTCACCCAGCGGCAGATTGACCGCGCCGGGCACCCGGCCCTCGGCAAACTCGCGGGGTGTGCGGACATCAATCACCACCACGTCCTCCCCCTGATCGAGCTTGCTCTTCAACTCGCTCACCGGCACGAACGGCGCCCCGGCCAGGATACGCGGCAAATAGCGCATGGCGAGAAAAGCCGCAGCAATCAGCGCAAAGGAAATCAGCATGTTGGTATCGAGTTGCATCGGAAGTCCTCAAGAGGTGTCCATCCGACGCATGAAAGGTTTTGCATCCCGTTCTGTCAAGAGAGACGTGACTTTTGCCGACGTTCCGCCTAAAGATCCGCCATGATCACCGATCTCTCCTCCCCCTCGCCCGTCCATGTCATCGGCGGCGGCCTTGCAGGCAGTGAAGCGGCCTGGCAACTGGCCGTGGCGGGCATCCCCGTGGTGCTGCACGAAATGCGCCCGCTGCGCCGCACCGAGGCCCATGCCACCGACGGTCTGGCCGAGTTGGTCTGCTCCAATTCCCTGCGTTCGGACGATGCCGACACCAGCGCCGTCGGCCTGCTGCACGAGGAAATGCGCCGCTGCAACTCGTTGATCCTGAGCCGCGCCGACCGTCACCGGGTCCCGGCGGGCAGTGCCCTGGCGGTGGACCGGGAGGCCTTTTCGCAGTCCATCCAGGCGGCGCTGGATAGTCATCCCCTGGTCACCATCTTGCGGGAAGAAATCCGCCACATCCCGTCCGAGGACTGGGACAGCGTCATCATCGCCACCGGCCCGCTGACCTCGCCCGAGCTGGCGTCGGCCATCGTCGGCCTGACCGGTGAAGACTCGCTGGCCTTTTTCGACGCCATCGCCCCCATTGTGCATCGGGACAGTATTGATTTCGACAAGGCCTGGTTCCAGTCCCGCTACGACAAGGGCGACGGGGCCGATTACATCAATTGCGCCCTGGACCGGGATCAGTATCAGGCTTTCATCGACGAACTGCTGAATGGCGAAAAAACCGCCTTCAAGGACTGGGAACGCGACACGCCCTATTTCGAGGGCTGCCTGCCCATTGAGGTGATGGCGGCGCGCGGCCCCGAGACCCTGGCCCATGGCCCCATGAAGCCGGTCGGCCTGACCAATCCCCGCGCGCCCGACAAGCGCGCTTACGCCGTCGTGCAACTGCGCCAGGACAATGCCCTGGGCACCCTCTACAACATGGTCGGCTTTCAGACCAAGCTGACCTACGGCGCGCAGCAACGCATTTTCCGCACGATCCCCGGCCTGGAACGGGCCGAATTCGCCCGCTTGGGAGGACTGCACCGCAATACCTTCCTCAACGGCCCGCGCCTCCTCGATCCATTGCTGCGCCTGAAAAAACGTCCGGCGCTGCGTTTCGCCGGTCAGATCACCGGCTGCGAAGGCTATGTGGAGAGCGCCGCCGTCGGCCTGCTGGCCGGTCGCTTCGCCGCCGCCGAACGGTCCGGGAAATCTCCCTTGCGGCCCCCCCCGACCACCGCCCTGGGCGCCTTGCTCGATCACATCACCCAGGGGGCCGACGCCAGCACCTATCAGCCCATGAACGTCAATTTCGGCCTGTTTCCCGAATTGACCGAAACCGATGCCAAGGGACGACGGCCCAAGGGGCGCGACCGCAAGGCGGCCTACGCGCGGCGTGCGCGGGCCGATCTGACCCCCTGGATCGACGCCCAGAAGCTGTAGAAAATTCCCAATGCCCTCCTTTTCTGGCTTCTGCCTTTTGAGTCAGTTGAGTACACTCGCGGCTGAAAACTGATCTAACTGTTCTCGTGGATTCGCCCAGCGCATGTGGAACGACCTTCCCGCCTATAATCTGTCTCATTTGTCGTTCCTGGTGGTGGACGCCAACAAGCACATGCGGACCATCATCCGTCAGACGTTGAAGGCGCTGGGAACCCGCAGTGTTTTCGAGACCCGGGACGGGGCCGAGGCCTATCAGGTGATGAAGGCCATGAACCCGGATATCGTCATGACCTGCCTGATGATGGACCCGGTCAATGGGCTGGAATTCTCGACCATGATCCGCAACGCCATGGACAGTCCCAATCCCTATGTGCCGATCATCATGGTCAGCGGCCATACCGAGGAGCGGCATGTGTTCAACGCCCGCGACGCCGGGGTCGACGAATTCCTGGCCAAGCCGGTTTCCGCCCATTCCATCTATTCGCGGATCGTCGAGGTCATCCGACACCGACGCCCCTTCGTCAAGTCGGCCAGTTATTTCGGTCCGGATCGACGCCGCAGGGAGGATCCCTCCTACACCGGCGTCCGCCGCCGGGCCGCCGACGAGATGGACGAGGACGTGGTGGTCTATGGCGGCGAGGAAGCCTGATCTACTTCAGGAACTCGGCCACCAGATCGGCCAGATCCTCGGCGTACAGATCGGGAAAGAAATGCCCGGCCCCCTCCATCACTTCCATCCGTGTCCCGGGGTCGGCCACTTGATTGACCGCCTCGATCAGTTCCGGCACCACCGGATCATCATTGGAGACGATAATCAACTTCGGTTGCTTGATCTTCTTCAATAGGGCGGGCGTATCCTTGCGCATGTCACCATGATAATAGGCGAGGAAGCTCGACGCCGCCACATCCGCTTCGGCGCAATGCAGGAAGGGCACGGCCGTTAACATGTCGTCCCGGCCGCCATCCTGGATGCGCATGGCCTGATCCATGTTGGCCAACAGTTCCTTGCCGTATTGTTTACGATAGGATTTGGCTTCGGCCACAATACCGTAGGTCATGGGAGCAACCATGACCACTTTGGTGATGTCTTTGCCCGCCTCTGTGGCGGCGAACCAGGCCACCTGATTGCCGCCGCGCGAATGACCAAAAAGGGCGATGGGCCCCGCCCCCTGCTGCTTGAGCCACCCCACCCAGTCGCCGATCTCATCGACGGCATCCTCGTGGGCATGGTGATGGGGCACCTTGCAGTCGTACATGCCGTGACGGTCATCGAGACCCAGGCTCAAATTGAGGGCCAGACTGTTCACGCCGCGCGCGGCCAACAGGGTCTGCATGCCGCCGATGATTTCCATGTCCTTGTGCGCCATGGTGCCATGCACCATCAGCAACACGCCGTCTTTCAAGGTCTTGCCCTCGGCCAGCACGAGGTCGGCGTTCAGTGTCAGATCCTGAGGTTTGATGGTCACTTCCTCGGCCAGGGCCGGAAAGGCCAGGGACAGGGTCATCAATAGAGCGAGCAGCCGCGGGGCCATGGAATCCTCCCGATGTTTTTCATTATCAGAAGGAATTCAATACCGTCCGAGCAATCCATGCAAGAGCAGAGACCCGCGCCGCCGCCCACGCCCCGGTCGGTGCAGCGCCGGATGGTCGGGATCGAACCCCACGGACTCCAGGTCGCGTATATATCCTCGGGCCAGAACCGATGGCAGCAGCAACGGTTTGGCCGGGGAAACGACCCGTTGCCGCCGGGCACGGGCCAGATGCATTCGGGCCCGGACGAGCACGCCCACCACCACCGCCCCATCCCCAGCCGGAGGATCGGGCAGCGGCAGCAGCCGCCGCCCCTGAGCCCGGTGAAAAGGCAAGGCCCGCACCAGCCCGAGCAGCGCCCAGGCCAGGGCCAGACTCTCCACCGCCTGCCGGGACACGGGATCGGTGATCGACAGCACATCCAGCGATGCCCGGGCCAACGGCGCCGAGGTCGCCGCCGCATAAGCCTCCAGCGCCGCCAAATCGGCCAGCGGTCCCGGCTCCATATCCCGTTCGCGGGCCTCGATCAGGGCCATCAGTTCGGACAGCGGCCAGAGTCCCCGTTCCCGCAGCGCCCCTAACTCGCGCAACAACTCGTGATCTCCAATTTGCCCACGTTCCAGGGCGTCGAGAGACTCGCGCCACCATTGCAGACGGATACGGCCCAGCATCGGCTCGCGCACCCGCTCGCGGATGCTGGCGATTTCCACATTGAAAGCCAGCACCGCCAGCAAGGCCCGCCGCCGCTCGGCAGGCACGAACATGGCGCAGAAACAGCGGTCGGGATCGTGGTCGCGAACCTGGGTCAGGCAATAGCTTTCCATGGGCGTCAGTATGCGTCGGCTTTTGAACCCGGCAAGCGAAATCGGATCAAGGGTTCAAAACGGCATGCACCAGCAGAACCATGTAGGCGACGTAGGAGACCAACAGCAGCCCGCCCTCCAGGCGGGTGATCCGGCGGGCTCTGCGCAGACTGAAACCGAGAACGAACAGCGATCCGGTGAGCAGCGCCATGACCGGGATGTCCCGTGTCAGAACCTCCGGCACCACCGCAATGGGATGAATTGCCGCCGCAATGCCGACCACCATCAAGGTGTTGAACAAATTCGACCCCAGCACGTTGCCAAGGGCGATGTCATGCTGTCCCTTGCGGGCGGCCATCAGGGACGAGGCGAGTTCCGGCAACGAGGTGCCGACGGCAACGACGGTCAGGCCGATGATGAGGTCGCTCACCCCCAGCCCCTTCGCCAATTCCACCGCCCCCCAGACCAGCAGTTGCGAACTGGCCAACAGGGTCAGGAGTCCGACCGTCAACCACAGAACAGCGCGACCGACCGGCATTTCATGCGCGTCGAGTTCCTGCGCCATCTGCTTGCCCATGGGCTCCCGTTTCCGCCGCAGGCCCACCCACACCGTCCAACCCATCAGTCCGGCGAATAGGGCCATCAGACCCACGGCATCGAAGCGACCGACCTCGCCATCCCAGGCCTGCCAGGCGGCAAAACCGGTGACCAGAGCCAGAATCGGCAACTCGCTTTTCAGGACCTGCGAATTGACCAGGATCGGACTCATCAGCGCCGTCAGCCCCAGGATCAGGGCGATATTTGCGATGTTGGACCCGTAGGCGTTGCCGAGGGCCAATCCCGAGTCCCCCTGCGCGGCGGCCAGGGCGGAGACCATCATTTCCGGGGCCGAGGTTCCAAAACCGACAATCACCATGCCGATCAGCAGCGGCGGCACGCCAAAATTTCGGGCCACGGCGGCGGCCCCCTCGACAAACCGATCGGCGCTCCAAACCAGCAGCGCCAGTCCGAACACAATTGCCACAAGGGCGAGACTCATGATGATTGGCTTTCTTTGATACGGGATGGGGCCATCATAGGCGTTCCCGAGAAAGGTGAATATCGGAATATCGCTTTCGGATCTCCACCGGGAAGGCCCTTTTCTCCTGAAGATTTTATGACGTTTTTCCAGCAGCGGCGTGATATACGGTTCGCCTCCCTTCCGGCAGGCATGACGCAATGACTCGCCCCCCCTCGACCCCGTGGCATCTGTTCATCCCAAAGACCTATACGGTGCTGCGGGAAGGTTATGGCCTGGACGATCTGCGCCGCGATGCGATAAGCGGCTTCACCGTCGCCGTCGTCGCCTTGCCGCTGGCCATGGCCCTGGCCATCGCCTCGGGCGTCGGGCCGGAACGCGGCCTCTATACCGCCGTGGTTGCCGGTTTTATCATTTCCCTGCTGGGCGGCAGCCGGTTTCAGATTGGTGGACCCACCGGGGCCTTCGTGGTGGTGGTGTTCAACGTGGTCGCCCAGTTCGGCTATGACGGACTGGTCATCGCCACCCTGATGGCTGGCGTCATGCTGCTGGTGGCGGGCGTGGCGCGCCTGGGCACCTACGTCAAATACATCCCCCATCCCGTCGTCACCGGATTCACCGCCGGCATTGCGGTGATCATTTTCTCCAGTCAAGTCAAGGATCTGCTGGGCCTTCGCCTGGACGATGTTCCGGCCGAGTTCCTCGACAAATGGGCTGCCTACGGGACTCATTTGGGCAGTCTGAATCTGCAAACCACCGCCGTGGCCGTCGCCGTGCTGGTCACCATCGTCCTGCTGCGCAAATATCGCCCCAAATGGCCGGGTTTTCTGATCGCCGTCGTCGGTGCCACCCTGGCGGTGTGGGCGCTGAACCTGGACGCGGAAACCATCGGCCAGCGTTTCGGGGAGATTTCCCACGCCCTCTCCCTGCCGCGTCTGCCGGACCTGAGTGGAATTACCTTGTCGTATCTCATGGCGCTCGCCCCCAGCGCCTTCACCATCGCCTTTCTGGCCGGGGTGGAATCCCTTTTGTCCGCCGTGGTGGCCGACGGTATGACCGGGCGGCGTCATCGCTCGAACTGCGAGTTGGTGGCCCAGGGAGTGGCCAATCTGGCCTCGGCGACCATGGGCGGTATTCCGGCAACCGGGGCCATCGCACGCACGGCGACCAACGTCCGTTCCGGCGCGCGGTCCCCCGTTTCAGGGATGCTGCACGCGCTTTTCCTGCTGCTGTTCATGCTGGTGCTGGGGCCATTGATGGGGGCCGTGCCGCTGGCGGCGCTCGGGGCCGTGCTCGCGGTGGTGGCCTGGAATATGAGCGAATACAAACACTTCATACATCTCATGCGGGCCCCTGCCGGGGATCGGCTGGTCCTGCTGCTGACCTTTGCCCTGACCGTTCTGGCCGACCTGACGGTGGCCATCGAGGTCGGGGTGGTGCTGGCCGCCATCTTGTTCATGCACCGCATGGCGCTGGCCGTGGAGATCGAAACCCAGACCCGGCTGATCGACGAGGACATTGACGACCTGGAAAACCCGCTGCCGGAGCCCTATGCGGGATTCCAGACCCTTCCCGAGGGAGTCGAGACCTATCAGATCAACGGGCCGTTCTTTTTCGGGGCCGCCGCCAAGTTGGGCGAAGTGCTGGAGCTGATCGGACATGCGCCAAAAGTGCTGATTCTGCGCATGGGCAACGTGCCGCTGATCGACGCCACCGGGGTCACCGCCATGCTCAAATTCATGGAGCAATGTCGGGCCATGGGCACCCATGTCATCCTGAGCGACGTGAGGCCGCAACCGCGCGCGGTGATCGCCAGCATGAGCACCGACACGGCCCGCTGCATGGTGGAATTCGCCCCCGACTTCACCCGCGCCCGCACCCGCGCAGAGAAAATTCTCAGCCAGCAGGTTTCGCACAGCGCACGGGCCTGAGCCTCAGGGGGACAATCCCCGATCGCCTCAAGGCGTTCTTATCCCAGCAGGGGGGGGCTGTGGCGACTGGAACCAAAAATTCTTTTGCCAGCGCTCCTTTGCCCCTTCAAAACCATGCCCGAAACCCCTATGTGAGGGGGACCGAATTTCATTGACCCCTTTAAGGAGGATTCTTTCCATGGCATTTGAACTGCCCGCCCTGCCTTTCGCCAAGGACGCCCTTGAGCCCCATATGTGCGCCGAGACCTTCGAGTTTCATCACGGCAAGCACCACAACACCTATGTGGTCAATCTGAACAATCTGACCAAGGACAGCCCGATGGCCAGCCAGTCCCTGGAAGAGATCATCAAGGCGACTGCCGGTGATGCCGCCAAGGCCGGGATCTTCAATAATGCCGCCCAGGTTTGGAACCATACCTTCTTCTGGAATTGCCTGAAGGCCAATGGCGGCGGCACGCCGACCGGCGATCTGGCGGCCAAGATCGACGCCGCCTTCGGCTCGTTCGACAAGTTCAAGGAAGACTTCACCCAGGCCGCGCTGACTCAGTTCGGCTCCGGCTGGGCCTGGCTGGTGGTTGACAATGGCAGCCTGAAGATCGTCAAGACCGCCAATGCCGACACCCCCATTGCTCACGGCCAGACCCCGCTTTTGTGCATCGATGTGTGGGAGCACGCCTACTACATCGACCACCGCAACGCGCGGCCGAAGTTCGTCGAGACCTTCCTCGGCCATCTGGCCAACTGGGACTTCGCGGCGGCCAATCTGGCCAAAGCCTGACTATTCCAAGACAGCCCCAACGGAAAAGGCCCGGCCAAATGGTCGGGCCTTTTTCATAGTTCGGCGTTCAGGCGGCGTGATGGCGCTCATCGTTGGCCGAACGCACGCTGGACGCGCGCCGGAAATGCTCCGGATGGAGGGCAAATTCCACCACATCTTCCACATGATCCAGATGCAATTGATGCAGGAATCCGTGGACACTCAGCGGGTGGTTGGCTTCGTTCTTGTCCGGTGTCGCCACCAACAGGGTGCAGAGCGCCCCGCCGAGACAGGCCGCGCCACAGACCGTGAAGGCCAGCGGGAAGTTGCCCATGTCGCCCAACATGCCGCCCAGCACCGGCCCGGCCACGCCGCCGACGCCATAGGATAGGAACACCAGCGGATAGTTCTGTCCGACCCGTTTATTGCCGAAAATGTCGGCGGTAAAGGTCGGGAACAGGGCAAAGTTGCCGCCGAAATTGAAGCCGATCAGCGCCGCCCCCAGATACAGCAGGTATTCCGACCCAGCCATCCGGGTAAACAGCAACAGGACCAGCGCCTGAGTAAAGGTCATCACCAGAATCGAGCGCTTGCGCCCCAGATGATCGCTCAACATGCCCCAGGCAATGCGCCCGATGCCATTGGCCAGACTGAAAAACACCGCCATGGCCGTGCCCGCGATGGCGCTCGCCTCAATCACCGAATATCCGGCGGCCTGCAAGGATTCCATGGGATAAATCTTCATCAGCCCGATGGACATCAGCCCCGCCCCGGCGCTGGCGGCAAAGGTCAGGAACACCAGATAGAATTGCGGCGTGCGCAACATTTCGCGAGCCGTGAATTCCTGACCACCATTGCCGCCGGTCGCCGCCGGAGCCACGAATCCCGCCGGTTTCCAGCCCTTGGGCGGCATCCGCATCCACCAACTGCCGAGCCCGATCAAGGCCGCGAAGGCCACCCCGTAAAGCACGAAGGTCTGGGCCAGCCCGGCGGTTTCGATCAATTGACCCCAGGCCCCCGCCATCTTCACCCAGCCCATGGCCCCAAAGCCGAACCCGGCCACCGCAAGGCCGGTAATCAGGCCCTTGCGATCCGGGAACCAGCGCATCCCGACGGCGATGGGCACCACATAGCCAAGCCCGATCCCGGCCCCGCCAATCACCCCGATGCCCAACAAGACGGTCCAGAACTCGGTCGCCCCCAAAACACCGGTCAGGGCATAGCCCCCGCCGAGCAACAATCCCCCGGCCAGCGCCAGTTTGCGCGGACCCCATTTTTCCAAAGCGCGTCCGGCGACCACCATGACCAGGGCAAAGGTCACCAGTCCGACGGAAAACACCAACTGGGTCTCCAGTTTCGTCCATCCCGCCGCGATCAGCGCCGGCGTGAAGACGGACCAGGCATAAATCGCCCCCAGGCTCAGCTGAATGAGCACCGCACCGAGGATGACATAGAGACGATTGAAGGAAGTTGTGACTTGCATGACAGGGTTCCCGTTTCAGGGCATACTCCCCATCTCTAGACGTCCAATCTCACAAGGGAGATGCCGTTCATTAGAATGTCGTAACATTATAGTGTGCAGCGCAGCATTTTGACAATGCAAAATGCGCAGGTCAGCCTTCCGCCGCTGGATTCTCGGCAATCTGCTGGTTATTTCGGGTCGGGCGTTGTCTCTGAATCCGGCGTGCAAAACCGGTAAGTGTTCCGACCGGCTTCCTTGGCCGCGTAGAGGGCGCTGTCCGCTTGCAGGATCAGGGATTCCTCGTCCTCCGCGTCACCGGGGTAGAGGGCAATGCCGAGGCTGGTCCCGATCTGGATCGGGTGCCCCATGACGTTGAGGGGCTCGCGAATGGCATCGACAATCCGTTGCGCGCTCTTGGCGACCACGTCCCGGTCCTGGGGATGGACCATGAGGATGGCGAACT
The DNA here is from genome assembly GCF_054657015.1 of Magnetospira thiophila. Classification (NCBI taxonomy): domain Bacteria; kingdom Pseudomonadati; phylum Pseudomonadota; class Alphaproteobacteria; order Rhodospirillales; family Thalassospiraceae; genus Magnetospira; species Magnetospira thiophila. Next base: position 338,690 of record NZ_BAAHXF010000002.1, on the reverse strand, counting down.
CGTCGCCGCCCAATCGCGCCACCACGTCGGTTTCCCGGCTGTGCTTGGTTAAAATACAGGCGACCGCCTGCAGCAGGGCGTCGCCGACCGGATGGCCAAAAGTGTCATTCACCGGCTTGAACTTGTCCAGATCCAGCAGCACCAACGCCAACATCTGATTTTCCCGCGCCGCCAGGGCGAGGTGCTCGTCAAAACGTTGATGGAACTTGTTGCGGTTGGCCAGTCCGGTCAGTTGGTCGGTCATGGCGAGCCGTTGAATTTCCTCCTGCGCCGCCTTCTGTTCGGTGATATCGCGCAAAACGCCGATGAATTTCACCTTGCCGCCGATGCGGGTCATCCGAATGGTCGCCTCGATGGGAAACTCGGAATCGTCGATGCGGACCGCCGTCAGATCGGCCCGCTTCCCCATTCGCCCGGCCCCCTTGCCGTCCAGGAAGGCGGCGATCCTGCCATCATGTTCGACGGCGGCGGATTTGGGCATCAGGCGGCTGACATTGGTTCCCTTGATCTCCTCTTCCGAGTAGCCGAACATGGCCTGGGCGGCCGGGCTGAAGGTCTCGATCAGGCCCTTGTCATCAATGGTGACGATGGCATCCGATACCGCATTCAGGATCGTCCGAATGCGGGTCTCGTCGGCTTCGGCCCGCTCGCTGGCGTCCTCGGCCTTTTGCCGCGCCAGAGACAGACTCTCCGCCAAATCAAGGGCTTTGGCGGCTTGTGCGTCGCTTTTGGCTTTCAACTCCCGCATGCGGTCAAGTTGCGTATTCATTTCCTCGTTATTGCGGTTCAGCAGGTCTTCGATCTCTTTGACGTGGCTCATGGATTGCTGAAAGGTTTGCACCGAACGGGCCATATCGCCGATCTCGTTGGCGACCTCGGTATCGGCGATGAAGACACCCAGGTTTCCGCCCCCCAGTTCCTTCATGGAACCGGACAGCCGTTGCAGGGGCAACAGAAAATTGCCGCGAAGGATGACGTAGGAAAAAAGCGCGAGCAGAACCAGCACCACTATGCCGCCCCACAACAGGGTATGGGATACCACCTCGACCCGATTGATGGTCGCGTCAATATCCTGGCTGCGCCGTTTGAGATCCCCCAGCACTTCAGAGTCTAAAATATTCAAGGCGCGCAAGGCGCGCGTGTCATCCACGCGGACCGCCTTGTCCAATTCCTCAGGCGGGATTCCGCTGGCCGACAAGACCGTTTTCGTTTGCAGGCCATCCGCATACCTGTCGATGGTCAGTGCGATCTCCCGCAGCGCCTCGGCTTCGCCCGGGGTCGGCGACAGTTTTCCGTAAAGTTGCAGCAGGGAGCGAGCATGCCCATAACTCTCGATACAGGCTTCCACATAAAAGCTTTGCTGCCTGAGGACGTAATTCTTGAAATGATGAATCATGCCGCCGTAGCCGAGGGCGGCCCGCAATTGGCCGACCAGCATGGCTTTGCTGTCGAGGGCTTCGTTCGTCAGCGCATCCTCCGTGCTGAGTCCGCGCAAAACCTTCAAGGCTCCAAAGGCAAGGGAGTCGTCCACTTTGACGGCGCGGTCGATGGCTTGAGCATTTTGCCCCTCCGCCGCCAGAGCCGCCGCCACTTGCAAGCCCCGCTCGTAAGCATCGAGAGTAATCGACAGATCCTGGAGGGCCGCCTGGACGGCCTTGGAGAGACTGAGTTTCTGATATTGAAGCAGGACGACACGGGCTTCGTTCAGGTGTTTGTTGCCCGCAATCAAATAGTTGGGGTTTTGACGCAGGACATAATTCTTGAAGTCGTGAATCATGCCACCGTATCCAAGTGACGCCCGCAGGCGGCTCTCCAGGCGGGCCTCTTCCGAGCGTACCGCGTCAAAGGTCCGCCAGGCCGATTTGAAGTCATTGAACCCGGCGTTGATATAACTCCCGCCGATGCCGATCACCGCGCTGGCCAGCAGCAGCAGACTCAGCAGCAGGAGGCTCATTCTCCGCAGGGTCAGGTCTTTGAACATCGCAGCCATCTCATGGTTTCAATGGATAGAATAACCACGATGGCGTGACATCACAAAGCGGCAAAGCAATCGTCCCTACGAAACCAGCGGAACGAAGGCGACCGGGAGCAGTTTTTCCATGCGCAAATTCCCCCCAGGGTCGCGGTGGGCGACGGTCAGCCATTGGGTCTCCCCTTGGCGACCGATGGGCACCACCAGACGCCCGCCGGGGGCCAGTTGCGCGGCCAATTGCTCGGGGAAGCGGGGCGGGGCGGCGGTGACCATGATCGCCTCGAACGGGGCCGCCTCGGGCCAGCCCAAGGCCCCGTCGCCGTGACGCAGCATCACATTATCCAATTGCAATTGGTCGCAGAGTAAGGCCTGCGCGGACCGGGCCAGCTTGTCCACCGTCTCGATGCTGTACACCCGGGCCGCCAATGCCGCCAGCACCGCCGTCTGATAGCCACTTCCGGTGCCGATTTCCAGCACCCGGTCCCCCGCTTGCAGGTCGAGAAGATCGCTCATCAGGGCGACGATGTAGGGCTGGGAAACGGTTTGACCGCAGCCGATAGGCAGCGGTTTATTGACGTAAGCCGACCGCCGCAGGTCCTCGGGTACGAACAGATGGCGCGGCACCCGGGCCAGGGCGCGCATCACCCTCGGTGAGAAATGTGCCCGCCCGGTATAGCGGGCAGTGGCCCGCGCATCGGCCTCGATGAGATCAAGCAGCCGCTGGCGGGCCTCGTCAAACTCCCGCGACGTCAGTGGGATTTGACCTGATGTCGATGACGTTGGGTATATTCCTTGATCTGCCGCCGGGCCGCTTCAAAAGCGTCGCGCAGAGCGATGAAGATGTCCTCGTGCTCGCGCTTGTCATTGGCTTCGAGCTTGACCACGATTTCCTTGCCGGGCACCGAGATATCCAGCCGGACATGAAACAGTCGGCCCTGGGCATGGTGCTTGTGCGGAGATTCAACCAGAACACGGCAACTGGTGATGCCTTCGTGATAGTGTTCGAGCTTGGCCACTTTTTCTCTGATTTTTTCCTCTACTGCGTCGGAATGCTGTAAGCCTCTGAAGGTGATCTGCAATGGAATCTGCATCAGGTTTACATCCCTTATCTTGTTCAGTGACAACACGGAATTATACGCCTGATCAGACTGAAGCCAAAGCGGAAAACAGATTTTCAGGGGTTGCATCGCCCCGGACTTTGGCACATATGAACGCCACCTCAAGACTTTCAAGGGAGCACGAAAAACGTCATGGCCAAGGAACAGATGAACTTTCAGGCGGAAGTCAGCAAGCTGCTCGATATTGTCGCCCATTCACTCTATTCCAACCGCGAGATTTTTTTGCGCGAATTGGTGTCCAACGCCTCGGACGCCTGCGACAAGCTGCGCTATGCCTCCCTGACCGATCCGACGCTGTTGGAGGGCGGCAGCGGCTTCCAAATTCGCCTGAAGGTCGATTCCGAGGCCCAGACCCTGACCGTTTCCGATAACGGCATCGGCATGAGCCATGACGAGATGATCGAAAACCTGGGCACCATCGCCCGCTCGGGCACCCAGGCCTTCGTCGAGGGATTGTCCGGCGACGAGAAAAAAGACAGCAACCTGATTGGCCAATTCGGTGTTGGTTTCTATTCGTCCTTCATGGTCTCCAAGTCGGTCGAGGTGGTCAGCCGCCGGGCCGGGGAAGCCGCCGCCTGGCGCTGGACCTCCGACGGCAAGGGCCAGTTCACCATCGAAGAGGCGGAACGCGAGGGCAACGGCACCACCATCACCCTGCACCTGCTCGACGATGCCAAGGAATATCTCGAAGAGATGCGCCTGCGCACGGTGATCAAGACCTATTCCGACCATATCGCCGTGCCCATCGTGCTCGAGGGCGACGAGGAAAAGACCCTGAACACCGCTTCGGCCCTGTGGACCCGTCCCAAGAGCGACATCACCGAGGAACAGTACAAGGAATTCTATCACCACGCGGCCCATGCCTTCGACGAGCCCTGGATGACCCTTCACAACAAGGCCGAAGGGGTGGTCGAATACACCAACCTGTTGTTCGTGCCCAACAGCAAGCCGTTCGACCTGTTCGATCAGGAACGCAAGTCCAAGGTCAAACTCTATGTGAAGCGGGTGTTCATCACCGACGACTGCGAAGGCCTGTTGCCGCCCTATCTGCGCTTCCTGCGCGGCGTGGTGGACTCCCAGGACCTGCCGCTGAACGTCAGCCGCGAGATGCTGCAAGACAATCCGGTGCTGGCCAAGATCCGCAGCGGACTGGTCAAGAAGGTGCTGGCCGAACTGGGCAAGAAGGCCGAAAAGGACACCGAGGCCTATGCCGCCTTCTGGGAAAACTTCGGTGCCGTGCTCAAGGAGGGCATCTACGAGGATTTCATCAACAAGGACGCGGTCATCGAGCTGGCTCGCTTCAAGAGCACCCGGGGCGACGACTGGCGCAGTCTGGCCGACTATGTGGCCGACATGAAAGAAGGCCAGGAAGCCATCTATTACATCACCGGCGAAGACCTGGAGGCGGTGCGCCAGAGCCCGCAGTTGGAAGGCTTCCGGGCCAAGAACATCGAGGTGCTGTTGCTCACCGACCCGATCGACGAATTCTGGATGCCCGCCGCCGGGACCTACAAGGAAAAACCCTTCAAGTCGGTCACCAAGGCCGGTATCGAGTTGGACAAGGTGAAGGACAAACAGGCCGACGACACGGATCAGCCGGAGGACAAGCCCGACAGTCCGGCCCTCGACAAACTGATCGCCCTGTTCAAGGTCGCCCTCGGCACCTCGGTCAAGGACGTGCGGCCTTCGCACCGGCTGACCGACAGCGCCGTCTGTCTGGTCGCCGATGCCGACGACATGGACATGAACCTGTCGCGCATGCTGCGCCGTCATCAGCGTCTGGAAGAGGAAACCCCGCGCATTCTGGAACTCAACCCGACCCACGGTCTGGTCCGAAAGCTTGCTGCCCTGGCCGAGAACGAGACCGGCGCCCCGGGACCGGTGATCGAGGACGCAGCCTTCCTGCTGCTCGATCAGGCCCGCATCACCGAAGGCGACCCGATCCCCGACCCCGCCGCCTTCTCCCGGCGCATGGCGGCGATCATGGAAAAGGGGCTGGGTTAAAGGATCGCCGCGCCCCCGGCGGGGGAGGCCCTGTCCACCAAATCCCGGCGCAGGTAGCAGACCTCGCCCCGGTGGGCCGAGGTGGCGCGGGCGGCCCATAGGATCAACCCGGCTCCGGTCAGGCGTTCATCGAGCCAGCGCCGGTCGGCATCGGAGTGGTATTCCACATAGGCCGCCGTCACCTGGGGCAGGAAATCTGCCAGATCGGTGACTATTTCCACTTCGCAGCCTTCGGTGTCGATTTTCAGCAGCAACCGCCGCTCCCCCTTGAGGTCGGCCAGCGCCTTGGAGGCCCGCTGAAAATCCGCCATGGCCCGGGAGTCGAACCGTGCGGCGATGCTTTGCTTGATGCTGCTGCCCTCCCCGGCCGCCCCGGCGGTGGTGATCTCCAAGGCACAGGCGCGATCCAACAGACCGGCGTTGACCGCCGTGACCTGGGGAAAGGGGGCCACATTCTTGCGCATCAGGTCGAAGGTATGACGCACCGGCTCGAAGGCCCGCAGGGGCACGCCCGGAAAATGCAAAGCGAAATAGACCGCCGAGGCCCCGATATTGGCCCCCACATCAATGATCGCGTCCACCTGACCGGCCAGAAATTCGGGCACCGGATAGGCCTTGCCCCCCAGCACGTCCAACACCACCTCCTGAACGATCGGATGGTCGGGATAGAAAAAGCGTGTACCGGGGGCCACCTGCTCAAGGGAAATGAATTTCATCGACATGGCGGCTCTCTTCAGCGGCAATCGTGGCAGAGGGAGGGGGCCGCCGGGTCCTGCGGTTTGGGCACCCCCTGGCCGCCATGGCCGAAAAAACGACGGCGCAGGGCGACCAACTGGGGATTGTTGTAAAGGACGAGGGCATGGGTGTCGCGCACATTGCCCACCCCGCCGCGCCCGGTGCCATCGAAGCAGCACAAGGCATGACGGCCATCGGCCAGGATCATCAGATTGAACCACTGGGCGCAGGGCGACGTATTGAGCGGCGCATCGGGGTCCGCCTCGATCAATCCCAGCCAGTTGGTGGTGTCGTTGAAGGTGATCTGAAACAGCGGAAAGCGGGTCTGGCACCACAGGGCAAAGGCCGTCTTGGCCGCCGCATCGCCGCCCACCTTTTTGAGCACCACGCGGAAGGGAACCCGCCCGTCGGCCTTGGCGCGATGGAGGATCTCCAGTCCGGCCAGGGTGCGGGCGAAGGGAATCCCAAGCACCCGTTCATAAACCTCCGGCTCCGTTTCATGCAGCGAAACGGTGATATGGGAGAGATTCCCCAATTCGGACAGTTTGGCCACCGTGCGTTCGGTGAGCACCGAGCCATTGGTCGGAAAATTGACCGAAGCCTTGGGAAGCTTGCTTTTGATCCGCGCGATGAAGCCATACAGCCGCCTGTCCAGCATTGGCTCATTGACCCGCGACAGATTGATGTCGAACGGCAAATCTTGGGGGATGCCGGTCAGGTCGTCGATGATCTTATCGAACAGCGCATCGTCCATGCGATCCCCGACCCGTTCCATGGTCGGGTAGATGCAGAACGTACAGCGGGCATTGCACAGGGCCAGGGTCTCGATCCCGACGCCGAGCGGAAACTGGATGCGTCGGGGGTCCATTTTCATGCGGGGGGTCTCGGCGTCAGGCCGGCAATAGGGCGGCCAGCCGCACTTCGTCGTCCGGGTCGTCGGCCACTTCCAGCGAGACGTTCAGTTCCTCGGCCAGCCGTTGGGCGAAATAACCCTGCACGTTGCGCGCCGTCAGGTCGTCCAGGGTCGCCTCGGCACTCATCGCCAGCTTGAGGTCGTCGCGCAGTCGTGCCTTGTTGCCACGGGCGGAAATGGCCACCCCGAGGCCCTCCTCAAGAAAGCCGAACTGCACCGACACCTTGCCGCCGGACGGCAGGCAGTCGGAGGCCAATTGGATCATGTTGAGCATCAGCCGGGCGCCGCCCCGCGACACACTGCCCTCGCCGCCCGGCCAGTCCAACTCGACCTTGCCGTCGGACAGCAGACCCTCGGCCAGCTTGCGAATGTCGGTCAGGCTGTGGGTTCCCTCGGCGCTCCCGGCGAAGCCGAAGGCCAGCCGATAGAAGGACAGGCGGCGGGCCGCCATGTCGCCGCTGCGCCCGACCAGCCCCAGGGCCTCCTCGCGCAGGGCGATGTCCCCCTCTTCCAGCAATTCGATACCGCTGTTGACCGCGCCGACCGGGCTGATCAAATCGTGACACAGGCGGGAACAGACCAGTTCCGTCACCTTCAAATCGACCAATACCGGCATGATGCCCACGTCTCCCTAATTCCAGCCCTGACACAGGGTTAAGCCCATTGGGTTTACACAAGGTTACCAGAGGCGGTCAAACCCCCTGTGTCCAGGCGAATTCTTGCTTTACCATGGTCCGGTCCGCCGCTTGATGATTCTGGATCGCCGTTGAGATGACCGACCTTCGCCTGCCCACCCTGCCGCCCGCCGCCGTGGTCTATACCGGCGACACCGACGACCCGGCCCTGCTGGCCCGGTTCGCAGCGGATCTGCGCGGGCGCGGCTGGAACGTCGGCGGCATCGTGCAGGAAAAGTTGCGCAACGCCAGCGGACAGACCATCGGCCGCGATCTGGTCGATCTGGCCGACGGGCGGCGCATCCCGCTGGCTCGTCCGACCCCCGGACAGGTGGCCGACGGCACCTGTGCCATGGACGATTCCGCCCTGGCCGAGGCCAGCGGCCCGCTACGCCAGGCCATGCACGACGGGGCCGACCTGCTGATCATCGAGAAATTCGGTAAAATGGAGCAGGAGCATGGCGGCCTGCTCGATGAAATCATGACCGCCATGGCCGAGGGCTTTCCGGTGCTGACCGCCGTCGCCGCCCCGGCGCTGGAGAAATGGACCCGGCTCACCGGCGGACTGACCCGCCTGCTGGCCTGGACCGAGGCCGACCTGTGGCGCTGGTGGGGGCCGTATCGGCTGCTGCGCGATTTGGAATTAGGTATTGATCCGCAGGCCAGCGCGTCGCGGGTGGTGCTGGGCCGCAACTGGACTTTGGTCGAGGGCCCGCAAGGGTGCGGTCTGGCCCCGACCCCGGAACGGGCCGGAATCGGCGAGCGTCCGCTGCGCGATGCCGGTTTTCTGTCCGGGCGGAGGCTGCGCGATCTGGCCGCCGGGGTGCATTCCTGGGACCCGGCGGAAGCCGCTCTCGGGGTCGCCGCGCTCAATGCCCATTACAACCGCTTTGACCTGCAAGGCACCGACAGCGACGGCCTGGACCTGCTGGCCGAAGCCGAGGGCCAGTTGACCTCCGTCGGCCGCTTTCCCGGTCTGGCCCGCAAGATGGGAACCCATCGCATCGTCGAGGACTCGCCGCGCGACGGTGCCTATCCCCCTGCCGCAGCCGGGTGGCTGTTGCCCGATGGCCCGGCGGTCATTCATGCCTCGGCACTGGTCGACCGCAGCCTGCCCAATCTGCTTGCCGCCTGCCGTCAACCGGCCCTGCTGATGGGTCCCGGCACACCGTTGAGCCGTCGCCTGCTGAGCTATGGGATCGGCACCCTGGCCGGGGTGGTGGTCACCGATGTGGAGGGGGCTGCCCGGGCGGTCACCGAGGGCGGTGCCCTGCGCGCCCTGCGCCCCTTCTTACGTAATGTATTAATTTAAACACTACCTATAAGGCGTTGAGCTTCCGCTAAGTCTTCCGGAGTATTGAGGTTGAAAAACGGGTCGGGATCGCCGGAAAATTCGGCACCGAGAGCCTGCATTTCATCGGCCCACAGACCGACCTGCCGTTCCCCCCGACCGACCAGAAAATGCCGCAGGGCCTCATGGCATTCCACTGGCCACAGACCGATCACCGGATGCCGCCGCCCCGCCGATTGGGCCACCGCCGCCGACGCCCCGTCCTGCACCGTCAGGCGCAGGGTGGCTACCAGATCACCAGGCAGGAAGGGCGTATCGGTGGGCACGCTGACCACCCAGTTGGCATGGGGCACATGCAGGGCCGTCCATTCCAGCGCGGTCAGCAATCCAGCGAGCGGCCCGGAATGGTCGGGGATCGAATCCTGAAGGATTTGAATGTCTTTTGAAACAACGATTCCAGATGGATTGTTCACGTTAAGAATTAACTTTGTGACTTGCGGTTTCAGGCGTTCGGCAACCCGCGCCAGCATGGGTTTTCCGGCCAGCACCAGACGCGCCTTATCCTGACCGCCGAGGCGTCGGGAGAGTCCGCCGGCCAAGACCACGCCCACCACGTCGCCGTTATCCGTCATTATTTAATCCTTCTTGATTGGGAGACTCAGACTATCACATGACCCTCCGCAGAACAGGGGCGAAATCCCGTTGCTTTGGCGCTAAAGTATGATCATGCAGGATTCTTTTCAACGCGCCATCACCTATCTCAGGGTCTCGGTCACCGACCGTTGCGACTTGCGCTGTCGCTATTGCATGGCCGAGGACATGACCTTCCGGCCGCGCGACGAACTGTTGTCGCTGGAAGAACTGGACCGCATCTGCTCGGCCTTCGTGCGGCGCGGGGTGCGCAAGCTGCGTCTCACTGGCGGCGAACCGCTGGTCCGGCGCAACATCATGCATTTGTTCCGCCGTCTGTCCCGTCATCTGCATGCGGGCCAACTGGACGAACTGACGCTGACCACTAATGGCAGCCAACTGGCGCATCATGCCCGGGATCTGGCTGATTGCGGCGTGCGTCGGGTCAATGTGTCGCTGGACACCCTGGACCCCGCCGCCTTTGCCGAACTGACCCGCTTCGGCGACCTGGACAAGGTCCTGCGCGGCATCGACGCCGCCCGCGACGCCGGATTGGCTGTGAAGATCAATGCCGTGGCCCTGCGCGGCCTGACCGAACATCACGCCGACCGGTTGGTCGCCTGGTGCGGGGCCCAGGGGTTCGATCTGACCTTCATCGAGACCATGCCCATGGGCGACATCGGCGGCACCCGTCAGGACAGCTACCTGCCGCTGTCGGAGCTGCGCCAGCAACTGCAAGGCCGCTGGACCCTGCGTCCCAGCGACCATCACACCGGCGGCCCGTCGCGCTATGAGCAGGTGCTCGAAACCGGACAACGCATCGGCTTCATCACGCCGCTATCCGACCATTTCTGTGCAAGCTGCAATCGAGTCCGCCTGACCTGCACCGGCACCTTGTACATGTGCCTAGGACAGAACGATTGCGCTGATTTGCGGCAACCCCTGCGCGACCATCCCACCGATGACGGCCCGCTGTTGACCGCCATTGATCAGGCCATCGCCCGCAAACCCCTGGGCCACGAATTCGTCATCGACGAGACCCAGGGCACCCCGGCCCTGGAACGGCACATGAGCGTTACCGGCGGCTGATATATCACCCATGCGGAATCCCCCTCTGTTCTGAGCGCCCGCAACGGGTATACTCCCCATTCCATGCGCCCCCGACGGAGACAAACGGTGCCCCAGCCGCATTTCAAGATCGCCTTTGCCGCCGCCGACCATGACCTGGCCCGGGAAGCCAAGCGCACCCTGGAAATGCGCTATCCGCACGTCCCCGAGGACGAGGCGGAAATCATCGTCGCCCTGGGCGGCGATGGCTTCATGCTGCATGCCCTGCATGCCCACATGGCCCGCAACACCCCCATCTATGGCATGAACAAGGGGACCGTCGGCTTCTTGATGAACAGCTTCAGGGTTGAGCGGCTGATGGAACGGCTGGCGGTGGCCGAGGCCTATCGTCTGCATCCGCTGCGCATGTGTGCCCGGGCCATGGACGGCACCGAGACCGAGGCCCTGGCCATCAACGAGGTGTCCCTGCTGCGCCAGTCGCGCATGGCGGCCAAGCTGCGCATTCGCATCGACGGCGTGGTGCGCATGGATGAACTGGTCTGTGACGGGGCCATGGTCGCCACTCCGGCCGGCAGCACGGCATATAACCTCTCGGTCTATGGCCCGATCCTGCCGCTCGGCAGCAATCTGCTGGCCCTGACCCCGATCAGCGCCTTTCGCCCCCGGCGCTGGCGCGGCGCCCTGCTGCAACGCACCGCCGAAGTGATCCTGGAAGTGCTCGACGCCGACCTGCGTCCGGTCTCCGCCACCGCCGATTCCACGGAAGTCCGCCGGGTGACCCAGGTGCGCATTTACGAAGACCCGGACGCCCGCCCGATCCTGCTGTTCGATCCGGAACATAACCTGGAAGAACGCATTCTCAAGGAACAGTTCCAGCCCTGAGACCTAGACTTTCCGGCGCACGCTGTAGGGATGCTTTTCGCTCCATTTGCGCACGAAATCCTGCAAGTCCGGGTCGGGCTTGCTGGGCAGCATCACGGAAAGCCGGACGAAATGGTCCCCCGCTCCCTTGTTGGGTGGTTGCAGGCCCTGTCCCTTGAGCCGCAGCACGGTGCCTGAATTGGCGCCCGCAGGCACCCCCACCGACATGGTGCCATGCAGGGTTTCCACGTCGATCTTGGCCCCCAGCACCGCCTCGGGTAGGGTCACGGCGGTTTCCGTATGCACATCCAGACCCTCGACCCGGAACCGCTCGTCGGCGGTCACATGGACGGTGATCAGGGCATCGCCGGGACCTTCGCCACCGATACCCGGCATCCCCTGTCCCTTGAGCCGCAACACCTGACCATCGACGGTGCCGATGGGCACCCGCACATCGAGCGTCTTGCCGTTGGTGGTCTCAATACGTTTGGCGGCACCGCGCGCCGCTTCCAACAGATCCACATGAACCGTATAGGTGACATTGGCCCCGCGCACGCGGATTCCGGCGGTGGCCGGTCCCTCCTCCTCGAACCAAGCCTTCCTGCGCCCGCGGCGGAAGCCCGAGGCGGAATTCCAGAAGCCGCCCCCGGCCCGGGAATGAACGGGGTTGCCCTGGGCGTCGATCAGGCCGCGATCAAAGGCCTGCCGCTTTTTCGGATCGGACAACAGATCATAAGCGGCGGAAATTTCCTTGAATCGATCCTCGGCCCGGGGATTGCCCGGGTCGAGATCGGGATGACGCTCGCGGGCCAGCCGACGGTAAGCCTTTTTCAGCTCATCCGGCGAGACGTGGCGGGGAACCCCCAGGGTGAGGTATGGATCGTCCATGGATCGGGTGCGGGGCCTGTTGTCGTTAATGTGTCAAACTAGCCCCGTGCCCAATCCGGAACAAGTCAGTTGATCACCCGCCAGGAGCCGTCCGCCTGCCGACAGGCCGTCCCATAGGCTTCTTCCACCCGCCCGTCGATGGTCACCGTGGTCCGATATTCCCGGCAATCCTCGTTGGACTTGGAGGAATAGGTCTTGGTCGGCGTGATGGTGCCCGCATGGCCGCTATCGGGATTGCTCCAACTCGACGTGGTCCCGGCCTTGTTGTATTCCAAGGCGCTCTGGGTGGTGCTTTGCAGTTTCATCTTATCGACCTCGTCGAGCTTCGCGCCGACATTGCTGCCCAGCCAGGCTCCGGCCAGGGTGCCCACGGCGATGGCCGCCATGTTGCCTTTGCCGCCGCCGATCTGCGATCCGGCCAAGGCCCCGACGCCAGCCCCCAGCAACGTGCCCAGGGTTTGGTTCGGGTTGTCCTGCATGCTGTTGCCGGCACAACCGCCGACCAGAAGGACGGCCGCCAGGGCGGAAAGCGTGGTTTTGCGAAGGGTCATCATGTTCTGTCTTCCTCGTTGTTCCGAAGCGGATCTTTCCGCCTCCAATCCTTCATCGCACTATGGCATATTTTTGTGGCGTTCGGGAGGCATCCATCGCATATGAAGGGAGTAGATGCGCTTTTTCATTGAGTAACACGCGCCCTTAAGAAGTTCTGAATCGATGACTGAAATTGCCCCCCAGGACCGGCCCTTCGAGCATTTCGCCCAATGGATGCGCGAGGCCGAGGAAAAAGAAGTCAATGATCCCAATGCCATGTCCCTGGCTACCGTGTCAGCGGACGGGCAGCCCTCGGTGCGCATGGTGCTGCTCAAGGGTGTCGATTCGCGCGGCTTCGTTTTTTATACCAACCTGGAAAGCCGCAAGGGTCGGGAGTTGATCGCCACCCCCCGGGCATCCCTTTGTTTTCATTGGAAATCCCTGCGCCGTCAGGTGCGACTCGACGGCCCGGTGGAACGGGTCAGCGACCGCGAGGCGGATGACTATTTCCACAGCCGCCCCCGACTCAGCCAGATCGGGGCCTGGGCCTCGTCCCAGTCGCGCCCGCTGGAAAGCCGATTCCATTTGGAAAAGCGGGTCGCCGAATATACCGCCAAGTTCGCCATCGGACGCATTCCCCGTCCCGACTTCTGGCACGGATTCCGTCTCCTCCCGCAGCAGTTCGAATTCTGGGAAGACCGCCCGTTCCGCCTGCATGATCGGTTGGTCTATACGCGGGTCGAGGACGGCTGGACAACGGAGCATCTTTTTCCATGAGTGACACCCCCGCCCCATCCGACAATCCCCTGCAAGGCAACGCGCGCGCCTCCAAACTGATGCGGCGCGCCACCTATGCCTCGGTTTTCGTGGCGACCATCCTGATCGCGGTCAAGGTGGTGGCCTGGCTGATGACCGGCTCGGTGGCCCTGCTCGCCACCCTGGTCGATTCGATCCTCGACGCGGCGGCCTCGCTGGTCAATATGGTGGCCGTCCGTCAGGCGCTGGAACCGGCGGACAGGGAGCACCGCTTCGGCCACGGCAAGGCCGAACCGCTGGCCGGACTGGCCCAGGCGGCGCTGATCGGCGGCTCCGCAGTGTTCTTGCTGTTTCAGGCGGTGGAACGGCTGATTCATCCGCAGGCGGTCACCGCCAGCGAGGTCGGCATTCTCGTCATGGGCATTTCCATCGGCCTCACCCTGCTGCTGGTGCTGTTTCAGAAATACGTCATTCGGCAGACCAAGTCGGTGGCTATTTCCGCCGACTCCCTGCACTACCAGGGTGACCTGTTGGTCAATGCGGGAGTCATCGCGGCGTTGCTGATCGGCGAGCATCTGGGCTTTTTATGGGCCGACGGCGTGTTCGCCCTGGGCATCGCCGGGTACATCCTGTGGAGCGCCATCGAAATCGTCCGCGAGTCCCTGGACCTGCTGATGGACAAGGAATTCCCGGTCGAGGAACGGGAGAAAATCAAACTGATCGCGCTCGATCATCCGCTGGTCCGCGATATGCACGATTTGCGCACCCGCTCCACCGGCCCGCACCGGTTCATCCAGCTGCATCTGGAACTGGCGGGCGACATGCCGCTGTCCAAGGCGCACGCCATCGCCGACAAGGTCATGTACCGCATCGAGGCCGCCTTCCCCGGCTCGGAGGTGCTGATTCACCAAGACCCAGAGGGTGTCAACGAACGCAAGGCGACATTCGAGTAATCACACCACCTTGCCCGGATTCATGATGTTGTTGGGGTCCAGGGCCGCCTTGATGGCCCGCATCATCCGGATCTCGATCTCCGGGGCATAATGGGCCAGTTCGGCGCGCTTCAGCTTGCCGATCCCATGTTCGGCAGAGATGCTGCCCCCCAGGTCCACCACCAGATCATGGACAATGCGGTTCATGGCCTCCCATTGATCCAGGAAGGCGGATTTGTCCATGGCTTCCGGCTGGGTCAGGTTGAAGTGGATATTGCCGTCACCGATATGACCGAAGGGACAGGGCCGGATGCCGGGCAGGGCCTCGCCGACCAGATCCATGGCCCGCATGATGAAATGCGCCACCTTGGAGACCGGCACCGACACATCATGCTTGATGCTGCCGCCCTCGTGCTTCTGGGCCTCGGAAATGGATTCCCGCAGCCGCCAAAGCTCCTCCACCTGGGTCAGGCTACTGGCAATCACCGCATCGGCCACCCATTCCGCCTCGAAGGCCTCGCCCAGCACCGTTTCCAGGAGGTCATCCAGGGCATCATCGGGACGCGAGGAGGTCAGTTCCAGCAGCGCGTACCAGGAGTGGGACTGCTCGAACGGATCGCGCAGGCCCTCCATATGCGTGGTCGCCACCTCGACCGCGAAGCGCGCCATCATCTCGAACGCGGTCAGGCTGTCCCCGGCCCGTGTCCGGGCGATGTCGAACAGCTTCATCAGGCTGTCCAGGTCCGGACAGGCGGCCAATGCCGTGGCCCGGGCGCGCGGCTTGGGAAACAGCTTGATCACCGCTGCCGTGATCACCCCCAGGGTGCCCTCAGAGCCGATGAACAGTTGCTTCAGGTCATAACCGGTATTGTCCTTGCGCAGCCCCTTGAGGCCGTTCCAGACCTCGCCGTCGGCGGTCACCACTTCCAGCCCCAGCACCAATTCACGGGTATTGCCATAGCGCAGCACGGCGGTGCCCCCGGCGTTGGTGGCGATATTGCCGCCAATCCGGCAGGTCCCCTCGGCGGCCAGACTGAGCGGAAAAAAGCAGTCGGCCGCGTCGGCGGCCTGTTGCACGTTTTGCAAAATCACCCCGGCCTCGACGGTCATGGTCATATTCAGCGGGTCGGTGTCGCGAATGCGGTTGAGCCGCTCGGTGGACAGAATCACCCCGCCTTCCGCCACTGCGCCGCCGACCAGCCCCGTATTGCCCCCCTGCGGCACGATCGGCAGGCCGGACTGGGCGCACAGCCGGACCACCGCCGCCACCTCGTCGGTGGTCGCCGGTTTGGCCACCGCCAGGGCCTCGCCGCGGTACAGATCCCGGGATTCTTCCAGATAGCCTTCCATGTCCGGCCCCGGCGCAACGACCCCCTTGGGGCCGAGAATATCCGTCAGGGCGGTCAACAGTTGTTCGTTCATGCTCAATCACCTTCGTCGTCGGGATCGGTTATGGCCAGACAGGGCATGGCCGCGCCACAGGCCTCGGGCCAATCGTCAAGGGAGCGGGTATCGTCGGCCAACGTGGCCGCCCGGCGCAAGCGGTCGTTGATCGCCCGACCCAACCCCCGTTCGGGAATGGGGGCCACGGCAATGCGCGGAAAGCCCCCGGCCTCCAATTGGCGCAACATGGCGAATAAATGTGCCGCCGCCTCCACCGGATCGCCGTCGCGGCTCAAGTTCAGGGTTCCGGGCAGATCGCCAAAGCTGAGGAACGCCTCGCCGGGACGCGGGGCGCCCGCATTCAGCCGCAACGGCTTACTCGGCGCGTAATGACGGGCCAGCATCCCCGGCGAGCGGGGCGCCTCGCCTTCCCCGGCGCGGGCCAGGGGGCCACAGACCCGCTCGATCTCTTCCGCCGTCAGGCCGCCGGGACGCAACAACGTGGGTCGGTCACCGCTGACGTCGATCACCGTCGATTCCAATCCCACCACGCAAGGCCCGCCATCGAGGATGGCCGCCACCTGGGACTCAGGAAATTCCATCCGCACATGGTCGGCGGTGGTTGGGCTGACATGGCCGGAGCGGTTGGCGCTCGGCGCGGCCACCGGCACATTGGCCAATTGGAGCAACTCACGGGCCAGAGGATGGCCCGGCACCCGCAACGCCACCGTATCCAATCCGGCACTGACCAGATCCGACAACCGGCAGCCGGGCAATCGGCGCAGCACCAGGGTCAGCGGCCCCGGCCAGAAGGCGGCGGCCAGATCAAAGGCCCGTTGATCGAAAACGGCAAAATTGCCCGCCGACTCAAGGTCCGGCACGTGGGTGATCAAGGGATTGAAACTCGGGCGGCCCTTGGCGGCAAAGATGTCGGCCACCGCCCGGTCGCTGGTGGCATCGCCGCCGAGCCCATAGACGGTCTCGGTGGGAAACGCCACCAAATGCCCCGTATCCAGCAGCCGCGCCGCCTCGGCCAGATTGTCAGCGGTGGCGGGCAGGATCGGAGTCACTAGAGTTTCAACGCCCCCAGACTACAAAACCGGAATCGTTGGCAAAACCCGGCTTGGCATAGACGAACGGCGCGCCCTCTGGCGTCGTCACCCGTCCCCCGGCGGCCAGCACCACCGCATGACCGGCCCCGGTATCCCATTCCATAGTGCGGCCCATGCGCGGATACAGATCCGCCTCGCCGGTCGCCACCTTGCAGAACTTCAACGACGACCCCGCCGGGGTCATGTTGGCGACAGTGAATTGGGACAGAAAGGCCTCGTCCTTTTCCGAACGGTGCGAGCGGCTGCCAACCACATTGAGTCCCTCGGCGGGCCAGTCGCGGGTCTTGATCGCCATCGGCGCGCCGTCCCCCCGACTCATGAAGGCCCCCAATCGACTTCCCCAATACATGGTGTCCTGCGCCGGAGCCAACACCACGCCGAGGATCGGAATCTGATGTTCCACCAGGGCGATATTGACCGTGAACTCACCCCGCCGATGGACGAATTCCTTGGTCCCGTCCAACGGATCGACCAGCCAGAAGGGGCGCGTGGTGACATCGGGAATACGCCCCGCCGCCGCCGACTCCTCGGCCACTACCGGAAACTCTTCAATCAACTTGCCCGACACCTCGGAGGCGAGGGCGGCCAGGATCAAATCCTCGGCCTGTTGATCCGCCGCCGTCACCGGCGATTTGTCATCCTTGGCCTGAACGGCGAAGTCGCTTTGGTAAATTTCCATGATTTTCGCCCCGGCGCGCCGAGTGATATCGCGGATGGCCTCCACGAGCGGTTGTTCAATAGTCAAGGACACAGGCTTTTCTCCATTATTCCGCCCACAGGACGGAGGGGTCGGGAAGATCGTTCGCCGCCCGTTCTGCGGCAATGAAACGTTCGGCGCGGAAGGTATCCGACCAATGGTCGATGGGCAATCCCGCTTTGCGCTTCAAATGGGCCAGAAATTGCTTTTTGTCGGGCAACTCCCGCCAGACGGAGGGCAGGAACAAGGCCCGATGGCCCGTGTCGCTGATGATCAAACCGTCGATGCCGGGCCGCAACTGCGCCAACAGGTCCTCTTCGTCCTTGCAGGCGATCGGCCAGGGGGGACTGAGCAGCGACAGCGAGAGTTCCACCTGAGTCATTTCCTCCGCCGTCAGCGGCGGAAAACGCGGGTCTCGGAAAGCCGCCGACTGGGCGTTCTTGGCCACGTCGGTCAGCAACGGCTGATGCGCCATCACCGAGCCGATGCAGCCGCGCAATTGACCGTCGCGTTTCAAGGTGACGAAACAGGCCCCCTGTTTACGCAACTCCCGGGGATAGTCGTCCCAAACCTCCTCAACCCCGCGCTTGCCGGCCAGGGCCTCGCGGATCGAGGTGGCGGCCAGCCGCAACAGGGTTTCCCCGTGGCGCTCCAGAAGTTCCTGAGCCTGCGCCGCGAAGACGGAACTCGCCTGGCCGGACTCGGTCTCGAAAAACGCCCAAGCCCCATAGCCGACAACCCGATCCTTTGGCCCCGCCGTATCCCCGGAATTGCGCAAATCCAGAGTCTCGACGCGCAACCCGCGCCGCTGGGCCAGGGTCAGCAGGCCGCTCACCGGAATGCGCCCGCAGGCCGAGTCCTTGCCCAATCCCTTGGGGTCCAAATGCTCGATGGCCTCACAGGCTTGGGCATCCGCCGCCTTCGCTTCCTTGTAATCCAGGTAATGGCTGAGATCGGAACTGATGACGATCAGCGTCTCCGGCCCGCCCCAGACGGCGTCCAGCACCTCGGCCACCTGATCCCCGGTGGCGTTGCCAACCAACAAAGGCAGCAGGGTGAAATGGCCGAGCACTTCTTGCAGGAACGGCAGATGCACTTCCAGGCTATGTTCGTTCTGATGGCTGGCCTCGTAGGGATTGACCAAATTAAAATGCGCGCAGAGCCTATCGCAGGCTTCTCGATCCAGGGGCACGTCGCCCAGCGGCGTGCGCCAGGCATCGGAACTGCTGACCGAAAATCCGCGCACCGCCACCCGATGGCACGGACCGATCAGCACCACCTTGGTCAACCGGTCGTGCGCCGCCCTCAATCGCGCATAAACCGAGGCAGCCACCGGTCCGGAATAAATATATCCCGCATGGGGCACGATCACCGCCTTGGGTACCGGCCCTTCCCCGCCTTTGACCTGGGAAAGATACGCCAGCACATCCTCATGCAATTGAGTGGACTGATCGGCATAGAACGTCCCGGCAACGGCCGGACGACGGACGATGGACATGGGAAGACTCCTGCATTGAATTCACACCTTCAGTGTGACTCTTCACGAACCGGCTGTGAAGACATTACACATCATGATCGTGTCCGTAAAAACGACTAGCCCCGTCAGTGGCTCATGATCACTAAGCTATCAAATTATAAAATCACATTTTATTTTATATAATCAATACATTAGAACACTTCTGTTAAAGCATAAATTTACACAGGTAAGCACTAGGTAAGCAGGTTAAGGAGAACATTGGCGTAGTGAGCTGGTCCCACAATGTTGGACAGAGAGCTGGCCGGGATTGTTCAGACAGTTTTTGGCGTTGGATAAGTGGAGCCTCTGCCGGTTGCCGTGTTGTATCGCCGATGCGGGGCCTCACGCAGGGAGGGCGTAGCCCGACTGGAGTGGGGCCCCGCATCGGCAGTGAACGTCATGCTGCCACCGCCTGGGGCTGGTTGTCAAAGTAGATCCTATCCGGCGGCACCCGACCGAGGCTCGAATGTGGCCTCTTGCCATTGTAGAAGTCAAAATAGCGGCCGAGCGAGGTCCGCGCCTCGCCAACGCTGTCGTAGGCCCGAAGATAGACCTCCTCGTACTTCACCGAGCGCCACAGCCGTTCGACAAAGACGTTATCCCGCCAAGCTCCTTTGCCATCCATGCTGAGGGCGATGCCGTTGTCCAGCAGCAGGCCGGTGAATGGGGCACTGGTGAACTGGCTGCCTTGGTCGGTGTTGAAGATCTCCGGCTTGCCATACTTGGCCAGCGCGTCTTCGACCGCTTCCAGACAGAAATCCACGGTCATGGTGATCGACACCCGCCAAGACAGAACCCGGCGGCTGCACCAGTCGAGCACCACACAGAGATAGACGAACCCCCGCGCCATGGGGATGTAGGTAATGTCCATCGCCCATACCTGATTGGGACGCAGGATGGGTAGGCCGCGCAGCAGGTACGGATAGATCTTGTGTCCCGCTGCTGGTTTTGACGTGTTTGGTCGCCGGTACAAGGCCTCGATCCCCATGCGCCGCATCAGCGTGATGACATGATCGCGGCCGATCTCAACGCCCTCGTTGCGCAGGAAATCGCGCAGCATCCGGCTGCCTGCGAACGGAAAGTCCAGGTGCAATGCGTCGATCCGACGCATGATGGCCAGATCGGCGGCAGACACCGGTCGGGGCTGGTAATAGAGGCTGGCGCGACTAAGCCGCAGCACCTCCGCCTGCCGTTTCAGCGGCAGGGCATGGTCACGGTCGATCATCGCTTTACGCTCAACATGCCGGCCTTGTCGAGCGCACCGGCCAAAAAATCATTCTCCAACGTCAATTGGCCGATCTTGGCATGCAACTCCTTCAGATCAACCGGCACCGTCGCCTGGGATCGGCTCGCGCCGAAAACCCCCGATGCCCCCTCCAGCAATTGCCCTCGCCAGGTCGTGATCTGGTTCGGATGCACATCAAACTGCTGCGCCAACTCGGCCAGCGTCTTGTCTCCCTTGATCGCCGCCAAAGCCACCTTCGCCTTGAAAGCCGCTGTGTGGTTCCGCCGTGTACGCTTCGTCATGGTTCCTCCCGATCAACGGCATCATCGCCGCTCTCAGGCAGAAAATCCACTTAACCCCCTGTCTGAATTTCCCAGGCCACCTCTCCGCCCGATGGTCATGCGGCGGGACCGCCGTCCTTGCCGGTATTGGATGAGGTAACTCTTGATCCCGGTGGGTTTGAGCCGCAAGCCAAATCCGGGGATTTCATCATCCCAGACGACAAGGTCTTTGTCTTGGGGCTGAAGAACATCGACATATCGCTTGGTCAACCTTGGCATAGCATTCCCTTCCGTTCCCAGAGCTGACCCGAGGGCGTTTATAGCGCCACCGGGTAAGCAATAGGTAAGCACGAAAAGGAATATCAAGGCAAGCAACGGAGTAAGACAGAGCACTCACATTCACATATATCTTATTGTTTTTATATGAATAATAGTCATATGGCGCACCCTGTCGCACTATGGAAAAACCGCCCCGTCAGTGACTCATGATCACCGGAATGGTCATGTGTTTGAGCATGTAACGGGTGACGCCGCCGAGCACCATTTCGCGCCAGCGTTGATGGCCCCAGCCGCCCATGACAATGCAGTCGCAGCCGAACTCGACGGCCTTGGAAAGGATGGCCTCACCCACATCATGATCGCCCGCCGTCACCCGTCGGGTTTCCACGGCAATTCCGTGCCGAGCCAGATGTCCGGCGATGTTGACGCCGGTGATACCGCGCAGGTTCTCGGCCGATTCCTTGGTTTCGACCACCAGCACGAACACCTTGTCGGCTTCTTCCATCAACGGCAGACTATCGTTGATGGCGCGGGTCGCCAGTCGGCTGCCGTCCCAGCAGATCAGGATCTTGCGGCCCAACGGCTTGGACGCGCCCGCCCGAGGAATCACCATCACCGGTCGCCCGGCGGACAACACTAGGCGGTCCGGCAGTTGCTCGGACCCCACCTGTGGGTCCTCCTGGCTGTCCCGCTGACCGACGATGGCCATGTCCACATAGCGCACATTCTTCAACAGGAAATGGGTCAGATCCCCCTCGTTCTGACGCCATTCAAAGTCAATTCCGGCGGTTGCACAGGCCTGGGTGAACGCCGCTTTTGCCTTTTCTGCCAACGCGGTCATCACCTTGACCCGTTCGGCCACGATGTTTGCCCCCAGATGGGCCTCGATGAACTGCGGAATATCGGGCGGCGAGATCACATACAGCCCGGTCAGGTGCGCGCCCTGACTTTTCGCCAGATCCACAGCCGC
This sequence comes from Magnetospira thiophila, assembly GCF_054657015.1. Taxonomy (NCBI): domain Bacteria; kingdom Pseudomonadati; phylum Pseudomonadota; class Alphaproteobacteria; order Rhodospirillales; family Thalassospiraceae; genus Magnetospira; species Magnetospira thiophila. The sequence continues at coordinate 316,854 of NZ_BAAHXF010000002.1, read as the reverse complement.
TGCGATACGCGCCCCCGCATGGACTGAGTCGTCAACGTGAACCAGAATGTCCTTGAGTGCCATAGGTCGGATCCTTTTGTTCCGGAGGGCCTCCCTGCCCTAATTTATGATTTGGTTAAGTGTAGTCCAATTCCCCCCTTGTGCCAACGCGAGCCCGGACAAGGCAGAAATGCATTTTTTGTTCGTTCGCGGCTTGATATAAAGCCCCACTGCCTGAACTTCATCCGGCAATCCGAGGCCCCTCATGTCCCAAATCGCCAATTCCGCCGCCGCGCGCGACATCGCCCACTATCTGCACCCCTACACCAATTTGAAAACCCATCAGACCAGCGGCCCGTTGATCATCACCCGGGGCGAGGGCGTGCGGGTGTTCGACGATGAGGGTCGGGGCTATATCGAGGGGCTGGCCGGATTATGGTGCACCACCCTGGGCTTCAGCGAACCGCGTCTGGTCCGGGCGGCCACCCAGGCCCTGGAGACCCTGCCATTCTACCATGGCTTCGGACACAAGAGCACGCCGGCCTCCATTGATCTGGCGGAGAAACTGTTGCACTTGGCGCCGGTGCCCATGTCCAAGGTGCTGTTTGCCAATTCCGGCTCGGAATCCAATGACACCGCCGTCAAATTGATTTGGTACGTCAACAATGCCCGGGGCCGCCCGGAGAAAAAGAAGATCATTTCCCGCACCAAGGGCTATCACGGCGTCACCGTGGCCACCGGCAGCCTGACCGGAATCGCGCCCATGCAGGCGGATTTCGATCTGCCCATCGACCGCATATTGCATACGGATTGCCCGCACCATTACCGATTTTCAGAACCCGGCGAGAGCGAGGAATCCTTCGCGTCCCGTTGTGCCGACAACCTGGAGAAGCTCATCCTGGAGCAAGGCCCGGAGACCGTGGCGGCCTTTTTCGCCGAACCGGTGATGGGGGCCGGCGGCGTACTCGTCCCGCCCGCCACCTATTTCGAAAAAATCCAGGCGGTGTTGAAAAAATACGAGGTTCTGTTCATTGCCGACGAGATCATCTGCGGCTTCGGGCGCACCGGCAACATGTTCGGCTGTCAGACCTACGGCATCAAACCGGACATGATCAGCGTTGCCAAGGGGTTGTCGTCGGGCTATCTGCCCATTTCGGCGCTGATGATCACGGAAGAGATCTATCAATCCATGGTCTCGGAAAGCGAAAAGATCGGCATCTTCGGCCATGGCCATACCTACGGCGGCCATCCGGTCCCGGCGGCGGTCGCCCTGGAAACCCTGCGCATCTACGAGGAACGGGACATGGTCGGCCAGGTGCGGCGGATCGCCCCGCACTTTCAGACCCGGCTGGCCGAACTGTCCGACCATCCGCTGGTCGGTCAGGTGCGCGGTGTCGGACTGCTCGGCGCCGTGGAATTGATGCGGGACAAGGCGACCCGCACCGGCTTCGATCCCGCCGACGGGGTCGGCACCTATTGCGTCAACCGCTCCCTGGCCCACGGGTTGATCCACCGGGCCATGGGGGACAGTCTGGCCTTCGCGCCGCCGTTTATCATCTCCGAACAAGAGATCGACCAGATGGTGGAAATGTTCAAATTGGCTTTGGACGACACCCTCGACTGGGTGATCCAGCGCGGGCTTTTCAAGCAGCCGTAACCTGCCGCAGCCAGGCGCGGATATCGGCGGTTTCCGCCTCGATCCAGCTATGGTCACCGAAACTGTGACTGAGCATGGCCATGCCCTGCATGCGACCGACCATGCGGCGGGCCAGTACCGGGGCCTGTTCCGCCCCGACCAGGGGCCTGAACTGCCGGGTCGCCCAATCAATCAGCAGCTTAAACATGGCGTTGGCCGGTTCCTTGAGATCCGGCTGCGCCTTGCCCAATTCAGCCACCAAAGAGCCCATCGGACAGCCATAACGGGACACATCGCCCATTTCCTCGGGCAGAATATTGGCCATGCGCTCCAGCCGAGCCAGCGGATCGGCATATTGCGTCTCCCAGCTTTCCAGCAGCGCCCGCAACCGCGCGGTACGGGCTTCGAGCACCGACTTCAGCAACTCGTCCTTGGAGCGGAAATAGAAATAGAAATTGCCCTTGGGCACCCCCGAGGCGTCGGCGATATGGGCGAACGAGGTCTGATGGAACCCCTGCCGATAGAACAGGTCGTTCGCCGTCTCGATAATCCGGGTGCGGGTCTCTTCTCCCTTGCGGGGCATGGGGGTTGCCATTCCATTTGGTCCTTGATGCGGTCACTATAATCGGTTCCCGACCGCATGACACCCCCCAGCGCCCCGCCGGTCAGGCATTCTTGCGAATGGTGAACACATGGGTGCCGTTGTCGCTTTCCGCCGACAGCAGGTCGCAGCCGGTCTGGCGGCAGAAGGCTTCCACATCCTTGACCGATCCGGCATCGGTGGACAACAGACGCAGGGTGCCGCCCGGGGCCAGATCCTTGGAGGCCTTTTTCAGGCGCAGGATGGGCAGCGGACAGTTGAGGCCGGTGGCATCGACGGTTTGCGGTTGCGCATTCATGATGTTTTCCTTTCAGGTTACACAAAAATGGTGGCGTCAGCGCCCTTGGTAATTTCGAGAAAACTGGTGGCCCCGATCCATCCCGCCACTTCGGGGATGAAAATCTTCGGATCGTAGCCGAACAAATCGACCGTCATCTGGCAGGCCCAGAGTTTTACCTCCCCTTCCAGACAGGCCTCGCGCAGGTCGGCAATGGAAGCCACGCCCTTGTCACGCAGGGTCTTTTTCATCATCGACGTGGCCATGCCGTCGAACCCCGGCAGGGCGGCCATGACCGAATTGGGGATGTTCATATTGATCTTGCGCAGCCAATCCGGGCCGACCGGCAGCTTCATCGGCATGGCCGGATTGCCCAACGGGCTGATGTGCAGATCCAAATCGCTGCGCAGCAATTCCAGACCGTAGAAGGTGAAAAAAATCGACACCTCCCAGCCCAGCGCCGCCGCCGTGGATGCCAGAATGAACGGCGGATAGGCCATGTCCAAGGTGCCCTTGGTGGCGATGATCGACATGCGCGGCACCCGCTCCGCCTCACGCTTTTGCAATAGCTCCTTGAGCTTTTCCTCCACCCGGCGATCAATCAGCGCCTCCAGGTCAGGTTCGCCGCGCAACGCCTGCGGCACGGCTTTTTTCGATATGGCATTCATGAGTCCCGGTCTCCTCCGTTGATGCCCGACCCTTCACAGTCAGACGATTGTCTATTTTATGACGCACGTCTGACTATAATGTCAAGCCAAAAACCTGTTTAGTTGCCCTCCGGCTTATCGCTATGATATGCGGGCGCGCTTTTCCTGGCCTTGTTGGGCTTGGTTTTTTTCATCTGTCGGAGGCGGAGACTCATTTCTGCTCACCTGTTGGCGAACGTTGTCTTGAGCGGCTCGCTCCTCGTGCAATTCACGACCGCCTTTCTGGCGTTCCGGCTGATTCGGGAAACCGGTCACAAACTGGCCTGGGGCATGATCGCCGTTGCTCTAATTCTCATGGGGTTTCGGCGTTCCATTTCCTGGGTCCATGCGGTCTCCGGGGATCACGTCCCGGTCGACCTCCATGCCGAATTGGTGGCTTTGCTGATTTCGGTGCTGATGTTGGTCGGCGTGAGTCTCATCGGGCGCCTTTTTCGGAGCGCCCAGGAAAACCAGAATGAATTGCGCCGAAAAAACGCCGAACTCGAACGCTCCAATGCGGAGCTGGAAGCCTTTGCCTATGTCGCCTCGCACGATCTGCGGGAGCCGCTGCGCAACGTGACCAGTTTTTCCGCCATGCTGGAAAAAAAGATTTCGGGGAAACTCGATGATGAGTCGCGGACCTATCTGAATTTCATTCAAGGTGGCGCGATCCACATGAATCACCTTATTCTCGATCTGCTCGACTATTCCCGTGTCGGACAGGCCAAGGGTCCCGTCACCCGGGTGCCGACACGGCAAGCCGTGGCGGCCGCCTTGCATGCCCTGCAAGCGCAGATCGCGGACAGCGGCGCGGAAATCTCCCTGCAAGAGGACATGCCCACTCTGCAAGGCAACCGGAGCGAGTTGGAGCGGATTTTCGTTAATCTGCTGTCCAACGCCCTGAAATACCGCGCCGCAGAACGCCCTTTGAGCATTGCCGTTGCCTGCGCCCGAACGCAGGACGGCTGGACCTTCATGGTCCGCGACAACGGCATCGGCATCGAGACCGGTAAGGGGTACGAAGAACGCATCTTCGGACTGTTCCAGCGCCTTCATCATCGTGAGGAATTTGGCGGTGGCACCGGTATCGGCTTATCCATCTGCCGCAAGATCATTGAGCGGAACGGCGGCAAAATCTGGGTGGAAAGCAAATTGGGGCACGGCAGTACTTTCTTTTTTTCCTGGCCGTCCCATGACTAGCCATTTTTCGCCCTGTGGCTTACAGGTTGCGGGAAAATCGCCGCTGCATTAAGTTTGACCTTAATCAATACGGACCCAAATGCCACAGGCTAAGGTTTCGGTCCACCGCGAGACAGGAGGGGTAATGGACTACGAACGGTTCTTCGCCGAACAGATCACCACGCTCAAGGAAGAAGGGCGCTATCGCGTCTTTGCCGATCTGGAACGGAAAATGGGAGAATTCCCCAGGGCTATCAACCACTTCCATGGTGGCTCGCGGGAGATCACCGTCTGGTGCTCCAACGACTATCTCGGTCAGGGACAGAATCCCACCGTGCTCCAAGCCATGCACGAAGCGCTCGACAAGAGCGGCGCCGGGGCGGGTGGCACCCGCAACATTTCGGGCACCAATCATTATCACGTGCTGCTGGAAAAAGAGCTGGCCGACTTGCATGGCAAGGAAGCGGCGCTGGTTTTCGGCAGTGCCTGGGTCGCCAATCTGACCGGCATCAGCACCATCGCCGCGATGATCCCCAACATGGTTCTGCTGTCCGACGCCAAGAACCACAATTCGATGATCGAGGGCATGAAGCACTCACGGGCCGAAAAGGTCATTTTCAGGCACAATGACCCCAAGGACCTGGAAGAAAAGCTCAAGGCCATCGACCCGGCCCGCCCGAAGATGATCCTGTTCGAGTCCGTCTATTCCATGGATGGCAACATCGCGCCGATCAAGGAATTCTGCGACCTGGCCGACAAATACAACGCCATGACCTTCATCGACGAAGTGCATGCGGTCGGCATGTACGGCCAGCGGGGCGGCGGCATCTGCGAGCGCGAGGGGTTGTCCAACCGGCTGACCATCATCCAGGGCACCATGGCCAAGGCTTTCGGGGTGGTTGGCGGCTATATCGCCGGGTCGGCGGCGATGGTCGATTTTGTCCGCTCGTTCGGCACCGGGTTCATTTTCTCCACTTCCATGCCGCCCGCCGTGGCCGCCGGTTGTCTGGCCAGCATCCGCTACCTGAAAGAGCACAACGAAGTGCGCGAGCGGCATCAGGAGCGCTCCTGGACCCTCAAGCGCCGCCTCACCGAGGCCGGACTGCCGGTGATCGAGAATCCGAGCCATATCGTGCCGGTTCAGGTCGGCGATCCGGTGCTGTGCAAACAGGCCAGCGACATGTTGATGGACCAATACGGCATCTACGTGCAGCCCATCAACTTCCCCACCGTGCCGCGCGGCACCGAGCGCCTGCGCCTGACGCCGACGCCCCTGCATAGCGACGCCGACATGGATCATCTGGTGGAATCCATCAAGGCGGTCTGGGACAAACTGGGTTTGAAATATCTAGAAGCCGCCTGAGCGGATCTCAAATCACATCAAAGCCCCGGTGTCGCGCCGGGGCTTTTTTGTGGGCGCGCTACATACGCGGTGTCTTGCCGAGGGAGAAGTTGGACACGTTGGCCGTCGCCCGACCGAAGAAATGGCCCTGGGCGTAATCCACCCCCAGATCCCGGAGCAACCAGACGGTTTTCTCGTCTTCCACCATCTCGCCGATGGTGCGGATTTTCAGGTCATTGCACAGACCGGCGATGGCCTTCAGAAAGGGCCGTCCCTCCGGCTTGGTGAAGGCCTCGCGGATATATTGGCCGTCAATCTTGACGAAATCCACCTTGAGGCCGGCCAGATACTGGAAGGTCGCCGCCCCGGCCCCGAAATCGTCGATACAGACCTGAATGCCGAGGGTCCGCAACTGGTCGAGAACGTCGTTCACCAGTCCCAGGTCCTTGATTTCCGTGTATTCCGTCACCTCAACCATCAGCCGGGGACAAATGTCGGAGTTTTCCTTGAGCATCCCCAACAGGTGATCCATGAACGCCGGGTTGGACACCGAACGGCCCGACAGGTTGATGGCGATGCGGGCCGCAGGTGGCACCTTGCTACCCGCCCGAACCATGGAAATGGCCTTGCGGCAAACCTTCTCGTCGAAGTCGGTGATGATCCCCACTTCCTCGGCAAAGGCGATGATGCGGCCCGGGGGCACATACTCGGTGCCCTCCCGGATGCGTGCCAGGGCCTCGAAATGATGCACTCCCCACTTGTGCAAATCGACAATGGGCTGAAAATGCAGGGTGAAATCGGCGCTGTCGATGATCTTGCGGACGCTTTGCACCCGCGCCAGATTGTCCGCCATGGCCGATTCGTAGCCATCGGCCAGACTCAGGCCGTCCAGACTCTCGACCCCGCCATCGACGAACCGCTTGATGGTATGGGCCAACGCCTTGGACACATCGCCCTCGCTCAGTCCCTCGGCGGCGGCTTCGATGGTCGCCGTCTTGACTTTCAAATCGGAGCGTCCGGTCAGACTCTTGAGCAAATCGTTGACCCGCCGCCCGATGTTTTCCTCGCCGATTTCCGCATCATGGAGCAGGCCGATCTTGCCGTCTTCCAGTCTGGCCACCGGCCCATCGGGCACCGCCCAGGCGCGCAAGGCCTCCACCGCCGCCGCCTCGACTTCCCTGGCTTTTGCCGGGTCGAGTCCTCCGGCCTTGGCGGCCTCGGAAATATCGACCAGCGAAAGGTTGACCTCTTGGCCCAGTTCCTGGGCTTTTTTCAGCGAGTCCTGGACCGCGCTGCCGAATTCCTGGGCATTCATGTCTGATTTCGGCGGCGTCTTGACGTTGAGTTCCCGCGAACAGACCAGATTGTAGGTCCCGCCCCGATCCGGCATCAGGATTCCAGAAATCGTAAAGCGCCGGGAATCGCCCTTTCCGCCCAGAAACTCCATGGACAGCTTGCGCGCCCGGCCGGTCTCGCGAATGCGCCGCAGCACCTCCTCGGCCATGATTTTCTGATGGGTTGGCACCGCATCGGCCAGGGCCATCCCCTCCAGTTCCGAGGGTTTGCGTCCCAACAGGCGGTTCGACGTGGCCCGGCAAAACCGAATGACGCCGCCCGAATCCACCTCCAGCAACAGGTCTCCGGCGGCGAAAGCGAAAGCCAGAAACCGTTCCCGCTGCTGCCGTTCTGTGATCGGTTCGCCGGACTCGGGTCTCATTCAATTCTCCAGGAAAAACCGGTTGGAACCGATTCTGTCCATTGCTTGGGTCCTTGAATATGGGACGCGAAGGCGCATATGTGAAGCAGCATTTGGCTTTGGACCCGCCAGCGGATCTGTTGTAGAATGGTTCCAATATTTCGATTCAAGGGACGACCGTAGATGTATGCTGACCAGACACTGACCCCGAAGGAAGCCACCCGGCTTTGCGCGCTGGGCAGTCTGGCGCTTGAGTCCCTGCCCTATGGTGCCCTGGCCTCTTCGGTGCGCCATTTCATGAGCCGCATTACCGGCCCCTCTCTCGATCTGATGGGCTCTTCCATTGAGCTGTTGAAGTACGAGGGACTGGTCGAGGCGCTCGACGGTTCGGGGCTGGAAGACAACGCCACCCTGGCCATAACCGACAAGGGCCGCCAGGAACTGCGGGCCTTGTTGACGGCCCGCCTGCGCAGCGGGGCCAGCGAGTTGAACAAGCTCATCATCGCCCTGAAATTCCGCTTTCTGCACCTGCTCGACCCGGAAGATCGCCGCAATCAGGCCGATATGCTGATCGAGGTCTGCGAGACCGAACTGCTGCGACTCGAAGATCTGCGCGCCCACCATGCGTTGGACGGCGGTTATCTGGTGGCCTGGCTGGATCACGACATTTCCCAGCACGAGCAGCAAGTGGCTTGGCTGCGTGAATTCATCTCCACTCTTTAGAACCCCATAAGCGCGTTGCACCTGTGACCGCTCGTGGTATAACCGTGCTCAAATAGAGTGAATCGGGAACGACCATGCGGGTTTTATTGCTCAACGGCCCCAATCTGAACATGCTCGGCAGTCGGCAACCGGAAGTCTACGGTCGCGACACCTTGGCCGACGTGGAGGGCCTGTGCGTGGCCCACGGCCGTACCCTGGGCATCAGCGTTTTGTGCCGCCAAAGCAATTACGAAGGCAAAATCGTCGGCTGGATTCAGGATGCCCATCACAAATACGATGCCATCATCATCAATCCCGGGGCCTATACCCATAGCTCGGTGGCCATTCTCGACGCCCTGCTGGCAGTCAATCTGCCGACCGTGGAGGTTCACTTGACCAATATCCACCGGCGGGAGGAATTCCGTCATCATTCCTACGTTTCAAAGGCGGCCTGGGGCGTTCTTTGCGGTTTTGGAGTCCAGGGCTATTTGATGGCTCTCGATGCGCTGGCCCATCGCCTTTCCCCGACCAAGACCATGGAGGCCTGATCCCGACCATGAGCAGCAACATTAAAAAATCAGAGATCGAATCTGACATGATCCGCGCCCTGGCCAAGCTGCTGGATGAAAATGGCCTGACTGAAATCGAATACGGCACGGATCATGTGCAAATCCGTGTCGCCCGTCAGATGACCGTCGCCGCCGCACCGACTCACGCCGTCGGCGTCCACTCGGGGCCGGTTGGCGCGCCCGCCGCCGGAGGCGATGATCTGGCCGATCATCCCGGGGCCTTGCGCTCGCCGATGGTCGGGGTGGTCTACACCTGTCCGGAACCGGGGGCCGAAGCCTTCGTTCGGGTCGGCGATACGGTCACCGAGGGACAGACCATTCTACTGATCGAGGCCATGAAGGTCTTCAATCCCATTCCCGCCCCGCGCAGCGGCCGCGTCACCCGCATTCTGGTCAGCAACGGTTCGCCGGTGGAATTCAATGAACCCATGTTGGTGATCGAATAACAAAAAGGCGACCCCGGACATGTTTGAGAAAGTCCTGATCGCCAACCGAGGCGAAATTGCACTGCGCATCCATCGGGCCTGCAAGGAGATGGGCATCCGCACGGTGGCGGTGCATTCCACCGCCGACACCGATGCCATGCATGCCCGGTTGGCCGACGAAGCCGTCTGTATCGGCCCGCCCTCGGCCAAGGAAAGCTATCTGAACATTCCGGCCATTCTTTCCGCCGCCGACATCACCGGGGCCGATGCCATTCATCCGGGCTATGGGTTCCTGTCCGAGAATGCCGATTTCGCCTCCATGGTCGAGGAGCACGGATTCACCTTCATCGGCCCGTCGCCCGACCATATCACCATGATGGGCGACAAGATCGCGGCCAAGAATGCCGCGCTCTCCACCGGCATTCCGGTGGTGCCGGGCTCAGACGGGGCCGTTGAGACCGCCGCCGAGGCCCTGAAATGGGCCAAGGAGATCGGCTTTCCGGTGCTCATCAAGGCGACGGCCGGCGGTGGCGGGCGCGGCATGAAAGTGGCCAAGAACGAATCCGAACTGCTCCAGGCCTGGCAGCTGGCCCGCCAGGAAGCCAAATCCGCTTTCGGTAACGACGAAGTCTACATGGAGCGTTACCTGCAAAAACCGCGTCACATCGAAATCCAGATTTTGGCCGATCTGCATGGCAATGTGGTGCATCTGGGCGAGCGCGATTGTTCCTTGCAACGCCGCCACCAAAAGCTGCTCGAAGAGGCCCCCTCTCCGGCCCTCAATTGGAGCCAGCGTAACGAGATCGGCGAGATCGCCTGCAAGGCCATCCGCAAGTTGGGCTATCGCAGCGTCGGCACCATCGAATTCCTGTATGAAAACGGCGAGTTCTTTTTCATTGAAATGAACACCCGCCTACAGGTGGAACATCCGGTCACCGAGATGATCTGCGGCCTTGATCTGGTGCGCGAGATGATCCGCGTCGCCTCTGGCGCGCCCCTCGGCTACACCCAGGAAAGCCTGCGCTTCTCCGGCCATGCCATCGAATGCCGGATCAATGCCGAAGACCCGGAAACCTTCCTGCCGTCCCCCGGCATGGTCGGCGACTACCACACGCCGGGCGGCCTCGGCGTGCGGGTGGATTCGGCCATCTATTCCGGCTATCGCATCCCGCCCTACTATGATTCCATGGTCGGCAAGCTGATCGTGCATGGGGCCAATCGCAACGAATGCCTGATGCGCCTGCGCCGCTGTCTGGGCGAATACGTCATTGACGGCATCCGCACCACCATCCCCCTGCACCAGCGGCTGGTCGACAACGCCGAATTCATCAACGGCGATTACGATATTCACTGGCTGGAAAAATTCGTCGGGATGAAGAAGAGTCTCTAAAACCGATACCCATACCGAATGCCGAGGGTATCCAGGCCCTCGTTGGCGTCCTGGGTGTAGCCATTGGAGATATGGTCAAAATACAGGGACAGGCCGTGATGGCCGTCCCATCGGTAGCCGATTTCTACCGGAATATGGAACAACAGGTGCGCGCCCAAGGCCTTCTGGTCGGTCCGCACCAGCTTGGTTTGGCCATTGTGCCAAGCGCCGCCGAGGCCGAAATTGACATAGGCCCCACCGTCGAATTCATATTCGTAGCGGGCGTCCAGATAGACCTTGCTGGTATCGCCCGAGGTATTGAACGACCCGCCCAAGGCAGGACGGATGGCGCCGCCCAGAACCTCGACTTTCGGGGCCAGGACAGCTTCGAGGTTGAGGTCCATGCCCCGCTCGCGACTGAAGCTGCTCCACATGTTGGGGACGTCATGGGCCAGCACGCCGCCCTTCAGCTCATAAAGATAAGCGGAGGCGTCCTCGGTCCTTGCCTGCCCGGGGGCCATCAGCAGGGCCGCACAGGCCACAAGAGTCCAACCGGCTATTTTTTTCATCCGACTTATCCTTCCAGGGCCTTGGCCAGCAGCATGTAAACCTTGCCCACATCGGCGGTCAAGAAGGTGGCGGCCAGCACATTGTTGCGGTCGGTTTGACGTGACCCCTCCAGAACCTCGTCGAACTGCGCCCGATAGCGATCGACGAAATCGCGGAATTCGGCATCGGCCTGATAGCGGTCGCGAATGGCCGCCAGCTTGGCCTTTTCCCTGAAGCCCAAAATTTTGCGCACGAACACGCCCTTGTCGCCCCGGGTATAGCGTTGCCAATCGTCTTCGCTGACCGGCGTTTCCATCAGCCGGTTGATATCCACGGCCAGGGATTGCAGGGTTTCGGAAATGAAGGTCATGCGGCGCAGGAAATCGTCCGAGGACGCCTTGTCCGCATGGACCTTGAGGGATTCCAGCAAAGACGCGGCGTCGCGGGCGGTTTCGCGCATGTCCCGCGACTGACTGTCCATGACCTTGGCCACCTCCCTGGCCCGGCTGGCCACCTTTTCCGAGGTTTCGGAAAGCTGGATCGTCCGCTTCTCCAGGGTATGGTCCCAGACGCTGAGTTTGGCCAACGCCTGATCGGAGACCGTGTGCACTTCGCGGCCCCGCTTGTGCAGGGAATCGGTGATGGTCTCGATGGCGATCACAGCTTCTTGATAACCGGCCCGCAGCTCCGCCAACTGCCGTTGCAGATTGCCGGCCACCACATCGAGGCTCCCGGTCGCCTTTTTCGAGATGCGGTCGCTCTGTTCCGATTCCTGTTGCAGGCGCTGGGCGACCAAAGCGATGTTCTGGGCGCTGGCTTCGGTGGCCGAGGCCAGGCGGGCGGCCTTTTGATCGAGCATCCGGCCCATGGCGGACAGGCGCTCTGAAGCGGAATCGCTGACCGTCGCCAGCCCCTGCGCCCCCTCGCGCAGAACTTCGGCGGCGGCCCCCACATGACCGGCGGCCCGGGTCGAGACGGTCTTCAGATCCTCGGCCCGTCGCTCCAGTTCCTTGCCCGCCGTATCCATATGCGCCATGGCCTGGTCGGTCACCGCGCCCAGTTCCTGCGAGCGGGTCAACAAGGCCGCACCGGCCCCATCCAAACGATCCGCCGAACGCTTCGAGACCTGATCCAGATGTCCCACCTGATGCCCCAGGGCTTCCGACGCCACCGACATGATCCGCGCCGCCTTCTGGGCCACGCCGCCAATTTGCCGGGCCTTTTCCTCCATCGCCTGGCTGGCACGGTTGAGGTCCTCCTCCGCGTTGGCGGCGGAATCATTGAGCGCATCGACCCGTTGGCGGAGCACCTCGTCGGTCGCCATCAGCGATGCAGCGACCTGATCGGACGCTTCCACAACCTGACGGGCCTGGAACTTGATGGCACCGCCCATGCTGCTCAGGATCTTGCGCGACTGTTCGGTGGTATCCTCCAGTTCCTGAGCCCGCGCGCCGAGAATCAGCGCCGTGTCGTTGAGACGGCTCACGGTCTGGTCGGACTTGGCATTGGCGCTGTCGGCCCGGCTTTCCACGATCTCGCTGGCAACGATGATCCGCTGCGCCCCATCCTCGGAAACCGCCACCACTGATTCTGCCGCCAGTCGCAGGCCTTCGGTGGCCCGGGTCAGCGACTCGGCGGTCTCTTCCGTCGCCCGGGTCAGCGCCGAGGTGATGCCCTGCAACTGGTCGCCGGCCTGATCCATATGGCTCACGATGGTTTCGGCAACGCCTTCCAGAACCAGGGAACGGTTTTGGAACGCCTCTCCGGCCTGCCCCATGTCGCGCATCACCCGGTTGGAGGTGGTGTCCAATTCCTCGGTTTGCTGCTTGAGGGCAATCATCAACAGGTTCATCAAACGGGCCGTGCGGCTGGCCGCCTCGCCAACGTCCCGCGCCCCGGTCTTGACCGCCCCGTGCAGGGTGGCGAATTTGCTGGTCGCGGTGTCGGCAATCTGAGTCAGGGCACCGGACTGATTGTGCAAGAACTCCGCCGCAGTCCTGATCCGGCCTTCGGCGACATCGGAGACCGACACCAGGTCGGCCCGACGGTTGGCCAGCAGTTCGCCCAGGCCTTTCATCACTTCCTGGACTTTCTGAACCCCCTCAATGGCCTGCCCCGAACGCTCGGTCAACAAATGGCCCAGGCGGTTCAACAGCCCCTCGGCGGCCTGCACGGAATGCTCCAGATCAAGCGCATTGTTGGCCATCAGCTCGGCCAGATTGACCATGCGGGTGGCGGCGGCTTCCGAGGTGCTGTCCAAATCCCGCACCCGTTCCTGCAAATCCGTATCGAGGGTTTTTAACCGGTTCGCCACTTCGCTGCTCAGGCCGGACAAACGGACCACCCGTTCGGTAAAAGAATCGCTCCAGTTGCCGGTCCGGTCGGCAGCCGTTTGCATTTCCTGCAACCCGTTCTGCAAGGCGCGGGTCACAAGTTCCAGGGCCGAGGAGCCGGTTTCGCCCGCGGCTTCCAGTTCCAGAGTCCGGGCGCGCAGGGTCTCCCCCAGCCGGTCCATTTCGGTCCGTGCCTGGGTTTCCACATAGGACAGGTCGCTGCTGCGTTTCTTCAGGGACTCGCTGGTCATCTCCAGACTCTTGCGCACGTCCTCACCACGCTGCACCAGCTGAGTGGCCTGACGGGACAAATCCTCGCCCGCCGCCTCCACCTGAAGCACCGATTGCTGGGTCAGGTCCTTGAAGTCGTCGGAGCGGCGGGACAGATCCTCGGCCACCCGCGCCACATCGCCGAGCGCCTGGGTCGAAAGGTTGCTCAATTCGCCGGACAGGCCATGCACCCGTTCGCCCAGATCGCGGGTCCGCTCCTCGGCCCGATTGACACTAATCTCCATGGTCTTGGTGTGGTTCCCGTAAGCAATGCCCAGGGCTTCGATCTTGCCCAGGGCACGATCCGAGGACTCATTGAGGTTTTGTGTCGTCGAGTCCAGATTGGCCCCGGCCTCCATCATGCGCCCGGTAACCTTGTGCGAAATGTCGTCGAGGGTTCGGGCCTGCGCCCCGAGTGATGCCTCCATGGCCGCTGCCTGGGTGGACACCCGGCGGCCCACCGCCTCCAGATCCTTGGCCTGGGTCATCAGGGTTTCGCGCATCAGTTCGCCGCGTGTCGCCGCCTGATCGGTCCGTTGCTCCAGCAGGCGCCCCTGCTCATCGACAAATTCCGCCGTCGTGCGCGCCTTCTCGGCCGCCTCGGCGATGGCCCGGATCAGGGATTCGGAACTTTCCCCCAGAACCTTCGAGACATCCTCGCCCCGCTGCGCCGCCTTGGACCCCGCATTGGCCAGGGCTTCCGCCTGTCCATCGAGCAAGGTGGCCACTTCCCGGGCCACCGTGACCGCCACCTGGGCGGCCTCTTGCAACTCGCCGCCCCGTCGGCCCAGCAGTCCGGCGATGCCTTCCAGGCGGTTGGCGTCGCCCTGCGCGCGGCTTTCCAGGGATTGCACCTGTCCGCCCAGCAATTCCGCCGCTTCCTGAATGCGGGTGACGACCAGGGCGGCCGCCGTATTCAGTTCCCGCGTCTGACGCTGTAAGGATTTTTCGGCCTCCAGGGAAAATTTCTCGTTGGCTTCCGAGAGCCGCGAAAGCTCCTGCAGGCGGTCGCGGATGAGACCATCCATGGCCCGCGCCCGACTGAGCGAATCCTCGCTGGCCTCGGTCAGGCTTTGGGACTGGGCATGCAGGGAGCGGGAAATTTCACGCACCCGCGCCCCGGCAGTCTCCGAGGGATAGGCCAGCCGTTGCAGATACCAGCGCAGGGCGCGGGCCTCGTACTTCAGAATTCGCCCCCGCTCGACAAAGGCCACGGCCACCCAGATCAACGCCAAGGGCGTCAGAATCCCGACCGCCAGCCCCCCGGCTTCATGGGGCAACAGAATGGAGACCTGATCCCAACCCAGTTGCAGATGCACCATATAGATGCTGAGCGCCAACCAGGCCGCCGACAACAGGCCACCTACCAGAACAGGCAGACGGTAGCGGATGTGGCGCGGCACATTCCAACTGTCCGGAGAGAGCGGTTCATTGACCAGAAAGCCGTCCTCGGGAGGCAACGTCTCCGCCTCGGCGGCGGGAGCCGCTTGATCCGCATCGTAGGCGACAGTGATATTGCGCTTTCCGGGTCCCTTGGGACCCTGCTCGTTCGTGCCCATGGCTCAACGTCCTTGACAGGCTTTCCGACAAAAATGACAGCCTATTACAATACACGAGTATAAAAAAACCATGAACCGAAATGAAAAACAGCCTAAGACTCCTCCCCAACACCGCCCAGCGAAGATGGTTGCCCAATGATCGCCGAGACGCGCAAGATTCTTGTCCTGTTCGCCCACCCGGACTTTTCCACATCGCGCATCAACCGCCGCATGTTCGAAGTTCTGGCGGATCTTGAACATGTGACCCGGCATGATCTGTATGCCGCCTACCCGGACTTCAATGTGGATGTGCGACGCGAACAGCAACGCTGCGAGGCCCATGACATCCTGATTTTTCAGCATCCCTTCTATTGGTACAGTTGCCCGGCCCTGCTCAAGCAATGGATGGACGAAGTGCTGACCTTCGGCTGGGCCTATGGAGCACTTGGCACGGCCCTGCGCGGCAAGAACCTTATTTCAGTCATTTCCACCGGCGGTTCTGCGGCGGCCTATTCGCGCGAGGGGTTCCATGGCCGCACCATCGACGAACTGCTGACCCCCTTCGATCAGATGGCCCGTCTCTGCGGCATGTCCTATCA
This sequence comes from Magnetospira thiophila, assembly GCF_054657015.1. Lineage (NCBI taxonomy): Bacteria > Pseudomonadati > Pseudomonadota > Alphaproteobacteria > Rhodospirillales > Thalassospiraceae > Magnetospira > Magnetospira thiophila. Next base: position 301,104 of record NZ_BAAHXF010000002.1, on the reverse strand, counting down.
ACCGCCCTTGCTGTTCCATGCCAGCCGGGGGGCCAGCAATCGAGCCATCGAGCTGCATGCCCAAGCCTACCGCCGCAAGATCATTGCCCTGCGTAGCGGCTCCGGAGATTAGGTATGGACGATCAAAATTTGCTCCTCAATGCCTTCATCTTCCTGGCTGCCGCTGTTTTGGTGGTGCCGCTGGCCAAGCGCGGCGGCCTGGGATCGCTGCTCGGCTATCTGCTGGCCGGGGTGGCCATCGGCCCGTTCGGGCTGGCCCTGGTGAGCAATCCGCAGGCGATCCTGCATTTCGCCGAGTTCGGCGTGGTGATGATGCTGTTCCTCATCGGCCTGGAACTGGAACCGGCCACCCTGTGGCGGCTGCGTCGCCCGATTCTCGGCCTGGGCGGCGGACAGGTGAGCGGCACCGCCGTGGTGCTGGCCCTGATCGGGCACGAAATGGGCCTGACCTGGAGCGTCAGCCTAGTGGTCGGGCTGGGACTCGCCCTGTCCTCGACCGCCATCGCCCTGCAAACCCTCAAGGAACGCAACCTGATGCAGGCCGGGGTCGGACAATCAGCCTTTTCGGTCTTGCTGTTTCAGGATATCGCGGTCATTCCCATCCTCGCCCTGCTGCCTCTGTTGGGCGATGGTAACGGCGACACGGCCTCCGGCCTGCTGCCCGGTCCGGGCTGGGCACAGGCGCTGTTCATGGTCGGCGGCGTGGCGATCATTGCCCTGGCCGGCCGCTACCTGCTGCGACCGGTATTTCGCTACATCGCCGCCACCGGCATTCGAGAGATTTTCACCGCCTTCTCGTTACTGCTGGTGATCGGCATCGCCCTGTTGATGCAGGCGGTGGGACTGTCGGCGGCGCTCGGCACCTTCCTGGCCGGGGTGGTGCTGGCGGAATCCGAGTATAAACACGCCCTGGAATCGGACATCCAACCCTTCAAGGGCCTGCTGCTCGGACTGTTCTTCATCTCCGTCGGCATGTCGGTGGATTTCGCCCTGCTGTCCAGCGCCCCCGGACTCATCGTCGCCCTGACTCTCGGGCTGGTGGTCGTCAAGTTCACCATCCTGAACCTGCTGGGCCGAATCGGGGCGCTGGGGGGCGAGCGCAATCTGTTGTTTTCCACCATTCTCGCCCAGGGGGGGGAATTCGCCTTCGTGATTTTCCAGTTCGCCACCCTGGAGGGCGCCATGCCCGGCCAGTTGGCCGCCCAACTGACCCTGGTGGTCGCCTTGTCCATGGCCACCACGCCCTTGCTGCTGTTGCTGCATGACCAGATCCAGGCGCGTCGGCAAAAACCCGCGCCCACATTGGAAGAGCCCGAAACCATTGACCATGCGGATAGTCCGGTCATCATCTTCGGTTATGGACGGTTCGGTCAGGTGGTCGGCCGGTTTCTGGCCGTCGCCGGGGTGGAAACCACGGTGCTCGACAATGACCCGGACCATATCCAGGTGCTGCGGCGCTTCGGTCACAAGGTGTTTTACGGCGATGCCTCGCGCATGGACCTGATCGAGGCCGCCGGGGCCGACCGGGCCCGGTTGTTCATTCTGGCCATTGACGATCCCGACAAGTCGGTCGAGGTCGCCACCCTGATTCGCAGCCACTATCCAGATGTGACCGTTCTCGCCCGCGCCCGCAACCGGGTCCATGCCTACAAACTGCTGAAATGCGGGGTGCGGATTTTCCGTCGCGAGATGTTCGATTCCGCCCTTCGCCTGGGCCGCGAGGCGCTGGAGCAGTTGGGCAGCCACCCCTACGAAGTGCGGCGCACGGCCATGGCCTTCGCCCGCCACGACCTGGAAACCTTCATGGCCAGCCTGGAAATCCATGACGACGAATCGTCGCTGATCTCGCTGGCCCAGCAGTCCCGCTCTGATCTGTCCATCATGCTGAAGTCGGACCGCGACGGGCGCGAGGCGCTCCGCGATGCGGACTGGGGCCTCTAGAACTCTAGATTTTCTTATTCAGCGCCTTGGCCGCCGCATTCACATCGGCCCCGCCCTCGGCGCGCTGTGTGCTGCCGGTCAGTGCCGCCGCCCGGGCCAGTTCCTTGCGCCGTTCCTTGGTGTAGCGCAGAATCCGGACGGCACCGTCGATCTTGTTCTGCAGGCCTTTCTGGAGGTCCAATTCCTGGTGAAACAGGATGACCAGCCGCTTTTTGTGTTCCTCATCGCCCTTGCGCTTGAACAGTTCGTTGACCACGACGGCGATGCATTTCCACAGATTCTCTTCCGTGTCGACCGTCCCCATCAAGGGAATCAGTTGTTGCTCGTACACGGATTCCCAGTCTGTCATGTGAACGGGTCCAGTCTGTGAAAGAGGATTCCGCTACCTCTTCAGACAGCAGAACAAAAAAAACGAACGGGGCGGTCCCTTTTTACCAAGACCGCCCCCCGTGCTAGCACGCTCGCGGCGTCAAGCCAACTGAGCGATCTCGTCCTTGATCTTCAATTTCTGCCTTTTGATATCGGCAATGGTCGTCTCGTCTGGATGGGGTCGGTTGTTTTCACGGTCAAGCACTGCTTCCAATTCATGATGTTTCGCCTTCAGCGCCGCAATCCGATCTTCAACACTCATGGGTCGATCTCCATTAGTTACCCCAAAAAATGACTTCGAATCATACACCGGTCGAAATCAAAACGCCAGAAACTGCGACACCTGTTCACAAAATGAGCCCATCGGGTCAGGACATCGCCCAGGCAATCAGGGCCAGACCGATCACCCCGGTCACCAGGGCGCTGAAAAACTCTTTTTCCATGACCCTGCGGGCCGTCATGCCGAGCAATAGAACACCGATGATGACCACCAGCCAGGTGCCCCACCCCGCCCCCTCCAGGCCACTGCCACGGGCCACGCCGGACAGAAAGTCGTCGAACGCTTCGGCAATCCCGCCGCCGATGGAGGAAAGCCAGGCAATGACGTTGCCGACCATTTCACCCAGGCTGTCAAACAGACCCTGGTCGCTGACCTTGAAATCCATATCCGTGTCCCCTTGGTTTGGCGACGGCATAGCCTAAAAATTCAGGTGGATCAACCGGGAGCGGACAGGATGAACTTGTCAAACGCCCCGAGCCTTCCCAAATACGTTCCATGAGCCGGGGAGACCACAGCATGAGCCAGTGGCAGAACGACAAATACGAACCCTGCCCCAATTGCGGCGGCGAGGGACGATTGACCGCCCAGCGCAGCGGCGACTGGCGACGCAGGCCGGATCTTTACCGACCGGACCAAATGGTGGAGTGCCTGATCTGCGGCACTACAGGTCAAATCCCCAAGCGGGGTACGTTCAACGAAGGCTGACCCCCTCAGGCCGGCTCTTCCGACGGCTTCAAGTCCTCGAATTTGGGGAGGAAACCTTTCTCCAATGTATCCGGCGACGGGAAGATGCCATTGGAAATCAGCTCATCCCATACCGTGGTATGGACCCCCTCGACCACTTCTTCGCGCGCGCCGTAATCCTCGATCCAGATCTGCACTTCATAGGTTGCCACCCAGCCCAGGTTCCATTTCATGCCGGTGAATCGCACTTCCGGTTCCGGGTCCTTGCACACGTAGGGCAGTTTGGCCGCCGTACGGGTCATAATGTCATCGACCACATCGTGATTGTAGCGGGCATCCACCTCCACATTGATTTCCAGACGCACCACCTTTCCGGAATCGAAATTATGCACCCCGGCCTCCGACACCTGACCGTTGGGAATACTGATGACATACCCGGCACGGGTCTGAACCCGGGTGGTGCGCCAGGTGATGTCGATGATCCGTCCTTCCTCAATATCCCCGATCTGCACCCAGTCCCCGACACTGAACGGCCGTTCGATATTCAGCACGATGCCGGAGAAAATATTGGAAATATTGGCCTGTACCGCCAAGCCGATGATCATGGCGAGGAGGCCGGACGTGGCCAGGAGCGAGGTCACCTTCTGATCGAACACGAAGGCGATCACCCCGAAAATGGCCAGGGAATAGAGGGTCACCGAGCCGAACACCCGCACCACGTTGGGTATGGTCCGCCCGGTGTGTTCCTCCAACGGCACCCAGACGAACCGCTCCAGGGCCAGCCCCGCCAAGCGGGCCGGAATCAGCCACCAGAGCACGTCATAAACAAGGACAATGATGTCGATGTAATGGTTGTCGAGCCGGTGAAAAGCGCTTTGCAAAGCCAGATTGCCCACCGCCAGCCACAGAAAGGGCCAGGAAATCAGGCGCAACAGCCAGGACTGCACATGCCAGAATCGGCGCTTGCTCTTGCGGTCCATCCAGACGGCGAACAGCATGCCCAGAAAACCGAAAATCCCCACATAGATGAAATATTCTGCCGCCACGAAGTCGCGCGCCTGAACCTCGCCGCGCTTGATCAAAACCCCCAGGTCGATGCGCGAAAAATCCGGAATGTTGGTGGTATAGCCCACATAGGCCGGGTCGCCGAGGGTGCCGCGACGGGAGATTTCCTGCGACACCCAGGCCCGCTCCGGCACCCAGCCCAGATTGGGATTGATCGCCTGATCCCGGCGGATTTGCGACAACACCGTGTCCCCGCCCTGCAAATTCATGCCCAGAACATCGACCACATAGAGCAGGTTGTTGCGGTTGAGCTTGCGATGCGACAGGCTCACTCCCAGCACATGGGAGCCATAGAACCGGTCAGTCTGGGTGAAATTCAGCAGGAACTTGCCGGACACCTGATAGGCCCGATAGGTCATGTCATCGACCTGCTGTTCGTCGATTGGCTCCTTGAGCTCAATGGGTTCGACCGCATTGGTGAACGCCACATCCTGGGGCGCGAAATCGCCCCGATAGCGGAACCAGATCACGAAATCCAGATGCGCCGTGTTGTTCTCGATGGAGATGTCGGAGACCTCCTTCAGGTCCATGCCCGTATAGACCACGTTGGTGCGGTACATGAACCGATCATTCACATAGAGCACCTTGCCCTTGCGCAGTTCCTCAATGTAGTTGGTCCGTCCCGCCGAAGTGATCGGCTGCAACTGGGTCAATGCCGAAACCATGTCCAGGCCGTTGTACACACCGACCAGAACCGGGGTCATGCCGCGCCGCTGCGGATCGAAGGTGCGGGTCCCGGCGACGCTGTTCACCCCATTGCCTTCGATTTTCATGGATTCGAGAAAATCGACGATGCGCTGGCGTTTCTCGGCGACCGAGCCGGTGGCGGCCCCGTCCTTGCGTGATTTCAGGCCGCTAACCAAAAGATGCGCCGCTTCATAGGCATAGGCCGCCACCCAGTCGGGAGCCTCGCCAAAGCGATCCCGATAGCGGCTGGCAAAGGTCTGCGCCTGCTCGTTGGCGGTATCGAACTGCAAGGGAGTTGCCGCCATGACACCATCGGTGTAGCGGGCCAGATCAGCCCCGGGGGGCATCCCTTCGGCAATAAACTTGCGGAAACTTTCGGTGGTCATGCTCGACGGGGCGATGATCACATTTTTAAGCCGGGCGTCGCGGATCATGCGCAACAACTGGGCCCCCTGCTGCCCGCGCACCGCCAGGAACACGGCCCCGGCATCCTTGCGTTCCTCCAACTCGGCGACAATGCGCTCCAGTTGCGGCTGTAGGTCCTCAACCCGGGTATCGAACAGCCAATTATAGCGAATGGCCGTTCCAAAACGCCGATAGGTGGCCTCGAAAGGTTCGGCCAGCGCCGCCCCGTAGCCGTCCACATCCTGGATGATGGACATCAATTTATGGCCCAGCACGTTGCGCGCGTAGTTGGCCAGAAAGCGGGCTTCCTGCTCCTGATCGAAGACCGTCCCATAGACCGGCCCCTCAGGCAGTGGGTCAGAGGACAGCGGGGCCGGGACAATCAACGGCAGGCCCGTCTGCCCATAGACCGGGGCGACCTGTCGAACCAGGGAATCCTGCCAATGGCCGAGCACGCCGAGCGCCTCTCCATCGGCCAGTTCCTTGGCCCGGGTCACCGCCACCTCGGGCTTGCCCTCGTCATCGACCATCAGCAGCGACAGCTTCTTGCCGCCGACGCCCCCGCCTTCATTGACGGTCTGGATGTAGAGTTCGGCCCCCTGTTTCAGCGATCGGCCGATCAGAGACTCCGGGCCGCTCATCGGCCCGATGACCGCCAGGCTGACAAAATCGCGCGCATCGTCCTTGAGAAAGGTCTGGCGCACGACCAGCGTGACCACCAGACTCAACAGCGCCAATACCAGCAGAATCAACAAAAACCGACGCCGCTTCGACTGTTCCGACCGGCCGCCCTGCCCCCCACTCATCGTGCCATCCCCTGTTGATTTTCTCGCCCGCCCCCCATTCTCCCGCATGTCGCGGAAAAATCAACGAAAAGGCTTCAGGTGGTTTGCACGTCGATGTGAATCGTCTCGGTGGTCTGGTTGCCGGAAGCATCGGTAAGAGTCACCGCGAACCCATCATCGGTCGCATCCGTCCCGGTATGCTCATAGGTGTATGTATTGCCCGTCATGGTCATAGTTCCATAGTCGGAATCCACGGCCAGAGCATAACTCAGGGACTCGCCCCCCGCATCGGTGCCGAGAATCAGGCCCTTGTAGGTCTCACCCAACGCCACCTCGGGCTGCGATAGATTGGTGAAGGTCGCGCCACCCGACAGAGTGCCCGCATGACCGTTGCCGGAGCCATCGGCAAGGGTGGTGCCGCTTCCTTCGTTGAAGTTCCAATAGCCGCTCAAATCGCTCTCATTCCCGTTGAGCTGACGCCCCAAGGTTTCTTGAATTTCCGTTTCACTACGCGCATCGGCCCACAGGCGCACCTCATCGACCGCCCCGCTGAACAGGGATGTGGCGGCCCCGCTGGCATCGGGATCGCCGCCGACCATCAAGGCCTGGGCGCTGGCATCCACCGTTCCGACAGGGGAAGCCACATCGCTTTGCTGCACCCCGTTGACATAGAGGGCCATGTTCCCCGCCGCATCATAGCTGCCCGCCAGATGCACCCATTCCCCTGCGGTCAGGGCGCTGTCGGACTGAACACTATAGGTCGTACCATCGACGGACAGGGAGAACGTGGCCAAACCGTCAACCAATTGCAGGCCGAACCCACCGTCCTCCAGATTGGAGACGATGCTCTGGGTCGTGTTGTCGATGACGTCTGGACGCACCCAGGCTTCCAGGGTCAGCGGCCCGGTCAGCGACAGGGCTGCCGGATCGGCCAGGGTGACATAATCGTCGGAACCATCGAAGGTCAGCGCCTGATTGTCTTCCAGCGAGATATCCGGGGTGACGGTCTGGGAGGTCTTGTCGGCGATCACTTTGCCAGAGTTGACCAGGGCGTCGAGCCCCGATTGATCCAGGTCCACGCCCTCCAGAGTCACTGAAAATTGCGTCAGATCGGCATTGCCGTCGGCGCCGGCCACCCCCAGAACGGTTTGCGTCGAATCATGGGAACTGACAATCACCTGACCACCGCTGGTGATGCCCAGGGTCTCGAAAACGCCGTCGAAATCCAGCTTGTCCTGGGCTGAATTGAAATCGGTGACCGTGTCGTGGCCCGCCTGAGTGAACACGAAGGTGTCGTTTCCGGTGCCGCCGGTCAGAACATCGTCCCCCGCCTGACCGTCGAGACGGTCATGGTCGGCCCCACCGAGAATCACGTCGTCGCCCTTGGAGCCGGTGATGGTATCCCGCCCCGCCCCGCCGTCGATGCTGTCGATATTGCGTAGTACCGTGGCACTGAAGTCCAGGGTGTTGTAGGAGCCATCGCCGCGGATGACATTGACGCCCGCGCCGCCGTCAATGACGTTGATTCCGTCACTGGCCAGAAACTGGACGTCGATCCCGATCATGTCATCGCCATCGCCGCCGAGAATGGTATCCGTGCCCAGCCCCCCGACGAACGAGTCATATCCTTGTGCGTCTCCGTCAATGCGGAACACGTCATCCCCGGCCCCGCCGGACAGGATATCGTTGCCCGCCCCGCCGACGATGGTGTCAGATGCCGACGAACCGGTAATGCTGTCCACACCAGCCCCACCGTCGATGGAGGCGATGTTGCGCAGCTCGGTGGCGCTGAAATCCAGGGTGTTGTAGGAGCCGTCGCCCAGCAGGACATTGTACCCGGCTCCGCCGTCAATGACTTCGACCGAATCCGTCGTCAAGAAATGCATATCGAACCCGATGGTGTCGTCACCGTCGCCACCCAGAATCGTATCACTGCCCGCGCCGCCATTGAATTGGTCGAACCCGTCGCCCGTGCCGTTGATGAGGAAAACATCATCCCCGTCGCCACCGGACAAAACATCATTCTGTCCGCCGCCAACGATGGTATCCGCCGCCGCAGATCCGGTAATGCTGTCCACACCAGCCCCACCGTCGATGGAGGCGATGTTGCGCAGCTCGGTGGCGCTGAAATCCAGGGTGTTGTAGGAGCCGTCGCCCAACAGGACGTTATGCCCTCCCCTGCCGTCGATCACTTCCACGGAACTTGACGGCGTGAAGCTCAGGTCAAAACCGATGTTGTCGTCGCCGTCGCTGCCAAGGATGGTATCATTCCCATCACCGCCGTCGAAAGTATCGAACCCATCGCCCGTACCGTTAATCCTGAACACATCATTGCCCGCGCCACCTGACAGGTTATCGTTCCCGGAATCTCCCTGGATCAGGTCGTCACCGTCATCGCCAGAAAGATCGTCATTTCCGGTGCCGCCGTAGAGCATGTCCGAGTCATCGCCGCCGGAGAGTTGATCGGAACCGTCGTTGCCATACATGAGGTTCTGGACGCTGAGATCGACGGAAACATCGGATGGGTTTTCGTTGCTGTTTGCCCCCTGATAGAGCGCATTGGGATCGGTGGCGATGGCAAAGCTCACCCCATCCTGGACGACCACGCTTTCGATGGTATTCCAGCCGGAAAGATGGAGTTGGAAATTCGTTTCGTCGATGATGAAAGGATTGTCCGCGTCATAGAGACTCTTGTCCGCGTTGTTGTAAGCCTGAAGGGCGGTCAAAATCTCCGTCGTCGGCATGTTGTCGGGATCGAACTCAATGCGCAGCACATCGGAATCGCTCAGGCCATTGGCCGCGCCGCCATGGATCTCGTCAAATCCGGTCGCCACATGGTCGGCCACGGAGAAGGCATAATAGGGATCGTCCTCGCCGGTGATGGTCGTCGTCGCCGTCGCCGCAGTCACTCCGCCCTCATTGTCGATCACGTTGTAGGTCACCGTCAGATCGACGCTCTCGGAAGCGGCCAAAAACGCGAACTTGGACGGATCAATGGTCAGAATGCCGGAGGCATCATCAACGGTAAAAAACGTCCCCGACGGCGTAATCCCGCCCGAGACCGCGACCGCGACGGAAGCCGTATCCAAATCGAACCCGGCATCCGCGTCGGTTGCGTTGGCCAGCAGATTGATCTGGAACGCGCTGTCGGATTCAGTGATGTCAGTCGGTCCGACCACCGGGCCGCTGATTTCCGGGGCGTCGTTGGCACCGGTCACGGTAAAGGTCGCGCTGGTCGCCACCGAGCCGCCGTGGCCGTCGGACACATTGTAATCCAGGCGCAGATCAACCTGTTCCCCGGCGTTCAAATAATCGAACTGGGACGGATCAATACTGAAAATCCCGGAGTCATTATCGACGGAATACAGTACGTCCCCCGAGGGCGCCACGCCGCCGGTCACACGCACCGTCACGGAATCCGTGGCCAGGGTATCGTTGCTGTCCACATCCGAGGCCTGGGCCAAAAGATCAATCTGGAACGTCGAGTCATTATCCGACGGGCTGTCCGATACCGCAAATGAGGCGACCACCGGCAGGTCATTTTCGCCGATGATGGTCACCGTTGCCGTCTGGGTGACGGAGCCGCCCGAACCATCTTGAATGGTGTAGCTGTAAACCAGCGTTTCCGTTACGTCCGCGCCCAGATAGGCATAGGCATCCGTGTCCACGGACAGCACATTGTCGGTGATGCTGACCCCCACATCGTTGCCGCTGATCAGGGTCATGTTGGACAGGGTGAGGGTCGAGCCCTCGGGATCGGTTGCCCCGGACAGCAGATCGACATCCTGCGTGCCGGTTTCTTCGGTATTGGTGACCACGAGCGGGCCGCCGGTGACCGGGTTGCTATTGGTCGTCGGGGTCGGGGTCGGGGTCGTATCGTTATTGTCGTTGTTCGTGTCGTTGCCGCCCCCGTCGGAGGAACTGTCCCGGCTGGTGCTGGTATTGGGGATATCGTTGGCGCTGCCCCCGACCAACCCGTTCGGTCCACTGTCACTCCCCCCATCGGAGCCGAAATTCGGCCCACTCCAAGTGCTACCCCCCGTGGGTTCTGGGCCACCGGCCGCCGTTTCAAAGTTGGCCAGGTCATCCAAGGAGATATCGTCAACGGCCACCTCCTCGGTCACCGGATCGGTCACCGGATCCTCGGTCCCGGCGGCGGTGCCGCTCTCCAGGAAGTCGGCCAAATCGTCATCGACGGTATTCTCGGCCAGCTGAGTCCCCGAGTCCGTCCCCAGGGCCGCGGCAATCTGTTGCGCGGCCTGGGACGCCTGCGCATCGGCCAACACCGGATCAACGCCCTTCTCCAGCGCCGTGGACAGGTCGGCCTCGTAGAAGCCGTCGCCACCCAGGGCATCGGCATTGCCGGTCGCCAGTGCCGTCAGAAGTTCATTCCCACCTTGATCCACTTCCCCCTCGGCAAGGACAATGTCCTGGGCGGTGGAGATCGCATTGGGCACCGCCTCGGCCAGCGACAGTCCGTTGCCCAAGGCCTCGGAAAGCGCCTGGGTAAAGGCATCCACATCCACACCAAGGGCCTCGATCCGGGCGTTCACATCGACACCGGTGGCAAGGGACAGCAACAACTCGTCAATCTGGGACAGGGTCAGTTGGGTTTCGCCCCGGGCCTGTTCCAGTGCCTCGACCGTGCGCCCGGCCACATCAAGGGCCTCAGTGCCGAGTCCCCGCGCCAGGGCCTGCCCAAGGGCGTCCAGAAAAGCCGAGCTTCCCCCTGCCTCGGGAGAAAACTCGCCCATTGCCAGCGCCGCGATCATCGCCTCGGCGGCATTCTGCGGCAGAGCCGTCAATTGATCGGCCAGGGCCAAGTCCGCCTGCGCCTGAGCGGCGATTTGCATCGCCTGTGCCATGTCCGCGCCATTGGCCAGTGCCTCGCCGAGAGCCTGTTGGAAGGCTTCGGAATCGGTCAACTCCGACCCCAAGCCCTGACCGGAGGCCAAGGCTTCGAGCAGGTCATCCCCGCCGGCCGCCGTATCCAGGCCATTGAGCAGGAAGGCATCGACGGCTTCCCGGGCTTCGGCCAGCGCGACCTCCAGGGGCACGCCCTGGGCCAGCGCCTGACGCAGCACCTGGGTGAATAGCGCCAACGCCTCTTCGAGCATTTCCGGCGGCACGTCCATGAGTTCGGAAACTTCGGCCTGACTGAGGTCGGCGATTTCCTGTCCGGGGGTGTCCTGGTCCGACAGCTCGGTCAACCAGGATTCATCAAGGGTCGGCGGGGTCATTTCGGCTTCGGCCTGGGCCTGGGCGAGACTGTTCTTGGCCTGACTCAGCGCCACTTCCGGGGCCAGCCCCTCGGCCAACCCATCCATCAGCGTCGCGACAAAGGCATCGGCAGCCGCCTCGGTCAGGACTCCGTCGAACCCTTCGGCCCGCGCTTCATTCAAGGCGGCATCCAGAATGCCGTCGAGCACCGACTCAATGCCTCCGGTGGAAGAAATGCCGCTCAACAACAGTTCCAGGGAAGTTGCCCCTTCGCCGGGAAGGTCTGTCGTCTCGTTCTGATCTATTGCCATTGTCCTTGCCCTTGAGGGATTCCGAACCTTAACCGGATCGCAACCCAAAGCGCCCCACACTCAAACCAACGGAGTGTCAACGCACAGAGCCCTCTACGAAACCGGCCTATTGTTATTATACATGATCCGGTTTTTTTGAGGGCGAGGAATAAAAAGCCTTAAATCCTCTCAAGAGCTTAGACTATAAGGTATACAGAGTTTGACTCAAAAAGCAACCTTGAAGCCTTCGCAGTGGAGCAACGGAACGCGACTATGAAGCGCCGCATCGCCCTCTCAGCAGGAAAACGGCGTTTTTCCATGACATTGGCTGCAAAGGGCGGCCTGATGGGGCTTGTCCTGGTCCTTGCACAGCCCAGCGCGGCCGAGCCCTTCTCGAATTTACTGGCCGGGGTTCTCAACGACCACGACCGCATTCTGGCGGTGCAGGCCGAACTTCAGGCGGCCCAGGAACGGGCCAGGGCGGCATTTGCGCCCTATTTTCCAACCCTCGATGTGACGGCCAACGGAGGCTGGGAAACCCAACTCAAGCACGAGTCTCCCAAGACTTCCACGACCTTTCAGGAAGCGGACCTGAGCCTGACCCAGTTGCTGTGGGATTTCGGGGCTTCCGATGCCGGGATCGAGCGGGCTCGGCTGCAAATCTCCGAAAAGGAAGTGGCGCTGATCTCGGTGCGCCAGGATCTGATCGAGGAAGCGGCCAACGCCTACGTGGACCTGCAACGGGCGATCACCGTTCTCGAATATGCCCGGCGTTCGGAGGCCAACATCCTCGACACTACCGGTCTGGAGGAGGCGCGCGTCGAAGCCGGCGGCGGCCTGTCGACCGACGTCCTGCAAGCCAAGACCCAACTGGCGGAGGCCGAATCCCGTCGCATTGCCGCCGAGGGGGCGCTGCATCGGGCGGAAAACCGCTATCGCTCGGTGTTTGGTACCCTGCCGGAAGACCTCACGACCCTGTTTGAGCTGACCCTCGAACCCAGCAACCTGCCGCCGAGCCTGGAGGTGGCATTGGAACAGGCCACGGCCCATAACCCCGACCTGCAATTGGCCGCGCTGGGCGAAGCCATTTCGCGCCAGGATCTGCGCCAGACCCGCCAAAGCGAGTTTTTTCCCAAAATCGAAGCCATCGCCGAACGCAAATGGAAGAACAACGTGGGCGGCACCTTGGACTTCAAGGGCGAGACCCTGGCCAAGGTGGAACTGTCGTTCCCGTTCAATCTGGGCTTTGTCGCCGTCAATACCCTGCGCGCCGCCGAATCGGATCTCACCTCGACCAGCCGTCGCCTGGGCGATACCCGCCGCAATGTGGAAGAGGAATTGCGCAACGCCTGGCATGCCCTGGACATCGCCCGGCAGACCGCCGAGGCCCGGCATACCCAGGCCGAAATTTCCGCCGCCTTTCTTGAACTGGCCCGCGAGGAACGCAACTACGGCCAGCGGTCGCTGATCGACGTTTTGTCCGGCGAGACCTCGCTGATCAACGCCCGCAGCGATGCCACCAACGCCGAGTCCGACGCGGTGGCCGCCGCCATCACCCTATTGCGGGTCACCGGCCAACTGACTCCCGATGTATTCGTGGAAAGTCCCCCCGCTCCCCTGGACCTGCCCCTGGAGAGGACCTTGCCGTGAGAGAACTGCTCCGCCGCCTGCTCTCCCGCCCGGGCATTGCCGCCGAATTGCTGATCGCCTCGCTGCTGGCCAACCTGTTGGCCCTGGCCTCGCCCCTGTTCGTCATGCAGGTGCTGAACCGCTATGTGTCCTATGGGGTCGATTCCACTTTGGCCACCCTATGCGCCGGTGTTCTGGCGGCCATTGTCCTGGAATTCGCCTTTCGTCAGGCCCGTTTGCGGCTGGCCGAGGCGGTGCTCGGCAACGCCAACCGGGAACGAGCCCATGGGGCCTTCGGGCTGTTGCTCACGGCACGGCGGGAAGCCCTCGACCAAATCCCCGTCGACCGGCGACGGGATGCGGTGCGCGGTCTGGAAGCGGTAGAGGCGGCCTTCACGCCGACCAACACCGCCGCCCTGCTGGATATCCCCTTCGCGCTGATCTTCGTTCTGGCTCTGGGCCTTCTCAGCCCCACCCTGGGCCTGATCGCCCTGGGCTTCGTGCTTGGCGTCCTGCTGCTAGGCATTGTCGGGCTGCGTCTGCTGCGCGGTCCCCAACGCCGCCTGGCCGACAGCGAGTCCTCTGGACAGGCCCTGGTCGCCGCAGCAGATCTCACGGCGGACAGCATCCGGGCCTTCAATGGTCATAACCATGTGATGGCCGGTTGGCGGCACTATCTGGAAACCGCCGCCCTGCTGCGCCGCAAAATCGGCGGCACCCAGGGCCTCAACCAGTTGCTCACTCAGACCGCCCAGGCGGCCATGGGGGTGGCGATCATAGCCACCGGGGCACTGCTGGTGGTGGCCGGAAAACTGGATGTGGGGGCACTGATCGGGGCCAATATTCTGGCCGCCCGCGCCCTCGGTCCGGTGGCCCGTCTGGCCCATCTGGGAGAGGCGCTGGTGCGGGCGGAAGCGGCGCTGACCCGTATTGAGGATCTGACCAGACTGCCCGTGGAGGCGGAAAAAGGCGTCCAACTGGCGCCCTTCAAGGGGCATCTGGAGCTGCGCGATTTGGCCTTTGCCCACCCGGGGAGCACCGCGCCGCTGTTCGAAAGCCTCAATCTTGCCTTGGACCAGGGGGCAATTCTGCTGATCAAGGGACGCAACGGGGCCGGCAAAAGCACCCTCACCCGCCTACTGGTTGGCTTGATCGAACCGCAACGGGGCCAGATTCTGGCCGATGGGGTCGATATCCGACAATTGGACCCGGCCTGGTGGCGGCGGCAGATTTGCTATGTCCCCCAGGAACCGCGCTTTCTGGATGGCACCCTGCTGGACAACCTGCGGGCCGCCAATCCGGCCCTCGACGAAGGTCGCCTCAACGCCCTGATTCACAATTGCGGCTTGCGGCGTTTCATTGATGAAAGCCGAGAGGGTGTGCATACGGTCATTTTCGATAACGGCCGCCGCCTCTCGGCCGGGGTCCGCAAACGCCTCGCCCTGGCCCGGGCCATGGCGGTGGATGGCCAGCTGGTCCTGTTCGACGATCCGACGGAAGGTCTCGATGCCGAGGGTCGGCAAGTGGTTTATGGTTTATTGACCGAAATGACTAAAAAGGGGCGCACTCTGATTATTGCCTCCGACGATCCGGTGATTTCACGCGGGGCGCGGCAGATTCTCGACCTGGACAGCAAGCCGGTGCCGCGCCTGCTGCGGGTCAGCGGTCGCCCCCCCACTCGGCCGGTAGGAGCCCCGACATGATCAGCCTGCACGACCCCCTGCCGCCCTGGCGCAGCAACCGGGCCACCCATTTTTTCCTGTTCAGTTGCCTGGCGTTGGTGGCCGGTTTCGTCGCCTGGGCGGCCTATGGAAAGTTGGATATCGTCAGCAACGCCACCGGCAAGGTGGTTCCGGCCAGCCATGTACAGGAAGTGCAGCATCTGGAGGGTGGCATCGTCGCCGAACTGCTCATCGAGCAGGGGGACATGGTGAAGGCCGGGCAGCCGCTGGTGGTTCTGGAAACCACCAGGAGCGGCGCCGATCTGGCCCAAATGCAGGTGCGGCGGGATGGCCACCAGATTGATATCGTGCGTCTGACCGCCGAGGCCACGGGGGCCGAGTCCCTTGACTTCGCGGAGCCGCTGGCCGCCAGCCGACCGGATCTGGTGGAACGCGCCCGACAACTGTTCCAGGCCCGCCGGTCCCGCCTGAACAGCCAGCTCACGGCCCAGGATCAGGCCATCGAACAGCGGGACTTTGAGATTCGCGAGGTCTCGGCCCGGCTGGAAGGCAATCGGCGCAATCTGGCCCTGCTCAACGAACAGTTGGGCATCAGCCGGAATTTGCTCAAACGCGATTTGACCAACCGCATGAAGCATCTGGATCTGGAGCGCGAGGCGGCCGCCCTGAAGGGCAAAATTGCCGAGGACGAGCAACTGCTGCCGCGCACCCGGTCGGCCCTGGAGGAGGCCCGCAGTCGACGCGAGGCCCTGCGTCAGGCATTCGTCGAAGAGGCCCGCGGCAAGTTGCAGGAAACTCAGGTGGCGTTGGAAGAACTCCAGGAATCCCTACTCAAGATCGAGGACAACCTGCAACGCACCATCCTGCGCAGTCCCACCGATGGCGTCGTTAAAACCCTGCATGTGCGAAACGTGGGGGTGGTTCTACGGCCCGGCGAGGTGGTGGCGGAAGTGGTTCCCTCCGACGACCGGCTGATCATCGAGGCGCAACTGCCGACCAGCGAGGTAGGCTATGTGCGGGTCGGCCAACAAGCCATAGTACGTCTGGCGTCCAGGGACGGCATGCGGTTCGGCGGCCTGTCCGCCCAGGTGGCCCAGGTCAGCCCCGATGCCCACCTGACCCAGGACGGCGCGCCCTATTATCTGGTGCGCATCGAAACCACGGAATCGCACTTCCAAAAGGGCGAGCTGCGCTATGACTTGATTCCCGGCATGCAGGTGCAATGCAGCATCCTGACCGGGACGCGCTCAGTCTACGAATATTTCCTGGAGCCCTACCTCTCGGCGTTCCGACTGGCGTTGCGCGAGCGTTGAGACTCAGCCGCGCGGCGGATAGAGCAGATCTTCGGCGGGGAGCGGAATCTGAACTGGATGCATCTGTTCTTCGCGCAGGCGGCGCAGTTGTTGCTCGGCCAGCAGGGCATCAACGATCAAGGCTTGGATTTCATCATCCATTTCCCAGGCATCGCGGGGGAGTGGGGTTGTCGTCGACAATGAGCGGGCCATGATCGCCTCCTGAGCCAATGACCTTCAGATTGACTCTGTTTCAGAGTTTTGTCTGTGACGGGCGACACAGAATTTCAGTCCAGGCGCTCCACCCGCTGGCCCTCGGGCAGGTCGGCCAGCATCTCGGCGACGGTTCGCCCCAGCACCGGATGGCGCCAATGGGGGGCGATTTCCGCCAGCGGTCGCAAGACGAAGGCCCGCTGATGCAGGCGCGGGTGCGGCAATTCGAGGCCCGATTGCCCGTCGAGAATCCTGTCATCATGGGCCAGCAGATCCAGATCCAGCGCCCGTGCCGCATTGGGTACCGTGCGCTGACGCCCAAAGGCACGTTCCGTTTCCAATAGATGCTCAAGCAACCCGACCGGGTCCCAGGCGGTTTCCAGAAGCGCCACCCCGTTGACGAACCAGGGCTGATCGGACAGCGGCACCGGGGCACTGCGCCACCAGCTCGACCGTCGGATCAGGCGCGGCCCGCCCGCCTGTTGCAGTCTGACCAGGGCCGCCTCGCAGGTGGCACGGGGGGACTCATACCCCGGAGCCGACAGATTGGCTCCGATACCGATCAAAATCACCTTGCACACCCCAGACAAAAGGACCAAATGAATTCTTGCGGCGTCGCACCAAACACCCTACGTAATACATTAGCGTCCCCATCCGATTGTATAGCCCATATAAGACGCCGCGATTGGTCTCGATTTTTTTGATTTAAAGGAACATCCAATGGTTTTTTATCCGCAAGAGCGCGTCGCGCTGTTCATTGATGGATCGAATTTGTACGCCGCCGCCCGAGCCCTTGGGTTCGACATCGACTACAAGCGGCTACTGGAACTGTTTGCCTCCAAGGGCCACCTGCTGCGCGCTTTCTACTACACCGCCCTGCTCGAAGACCAGGAGTATTCCCCCATTCGCCCGCTGGTGGATTGGCTGGATTACAACGGCTACACCATGGTCACCAAGCCGACCAAGGAATTCACCGATTCCGCCGGTCGTCGTAAGATCAAGGGCAACATGGACATCGAACTGGCCATCGACGTCATGGAAATGGCTGACCGTCTCGACCATATCGTGTTGTTTTCCGGCGACGGGGATTTCCGCCGTCTGGTGGAAGCGGTGCAGCGCAAGGGCGTGCGGGTGACGGTGGTCAGCACCGTCAAGTCGCAGCCTCCCATGGTCGCCGACGAACTGCGCCGTCAGGCCGACGTGTTCATGGAACTCTCCGAACTGGAGCCGATCATCGCCCGCGCCTCGCACGGACACGGCCAACAAAATCAAACCCGTGACGACACCCCGGCCCCCAGTTCCAATGGACATGCCCCCATCTATGGACCGGGCCATGATCTGGATCGCGGCTACGATAGCCTGCTCGATGCGGACTCCGAGGCCGACGACCCGCACCTGCGCGACCCCAACGCCTATCGCCACAGCGCCTGACCCCGCCCGTTTCATGTCAACATATGGCGACCCCCAACGGGACTGTTCGCTTTGTCCCCGGCTGGCCGCCTTTCGCGGCGACCAGCGGCGCAACCATCCAGACTGGTTCAACGCCCCGGTCCCGGCCTTCGGCGACCTGACGGCCCGGCTGCTGATCGTCGGACTGGCCCCCGGACTGCGCGGGGCCAACCGGACCGGACGCCCGTTCACCGGTGACTGGGCCGGGGACCTGCTCTATCCGACCCTGCTCGCCCACGGCCTGGCCGCCGGGACCTTTGGGGCCGACCCGGCGGACGGGCTGACCCTGACCGACTGCCGGATCACCAACGCGGTGCGGTGCGTGCCGCCGGAAAACAAACCGACCGGCCCGGAAGTCACCACCTGCCGCCGCTTTCTGATCGAGGAATTGGCCGCCATGCCCCGGCTGCGCGTGGTGCTTTGCCTGGGCGGGCTGGCCCATGGCGCGGTGCTCGCCGCCCTCGGCCACAAAAAGTCGGCCTACCCGTTCAAGCACGGCAGCCGCTATGCCCTGCCCGAGGGGCTCACCCTTGCCGACAGCTATCACTGCTCGCGCTACAACACCAATACCGGACGGCTGACCGAAGCCATGTTCCAGCAGGTGTTCGCGGATCTCTTGCCGTTGCCGGGTTGATCGGGGTATACCCCGCACCAGACAATTGGTGAGAAGGAAGAGCCCCATGCGTATCGTCTGCCTCGATCTTGAAGGAGTGCTGGTCCCCGAGGTCTGGATCAATTTCGCCGAACGGACCGGTATTGCCGAATTGCGGCGCACCACTCGCGACGAGCCCGACTACGATGTACTGATGCGCGGTCGGCTTAAAATTCTCGATGCGCACGGGCTCAAGATGCCGGACATCGAACAGGTCATCGACGCCATGGGACCGCTGGACGGGGCCCGGGCCTTCATCGATTCCCTGCGCGAGACCTATCAGGTGGTCATTCTTTCCGACACCTTTCAGGAATTCGCCAAGCCGTTGATGCGACAACTGGGATGGCCAACCCTGTTCTGCCATAGCCTGGAAATAGCCGAAGACGGGCGGGTCGCCGATTATCATTTGCGCCTGAAGGATCACAAGCGGGAAGCGGTGAAGGCCTTCCGGGCGTTGAATTTCCAGGTGGTCGCCGCCGGTGACTCCTACAACGACACCACCATGCTTGGTGCTGCTCATCAGGGCATCTTGTTCCATGCCCCGGACAACGTGATTGCCGAATTTCCGCAATTCCCCGCCGTCCATACCTATGACGACCTGCGCGCCACCATCGACAAGGCCTTTGCGGATTTGGGGTGATGACCGAAATCATCAATCTGCGTCAGGCCCGCAAACAGAAAGCCCGGGCCGAAAAAGAGGACAAGGCGGCGGCGAACCGGGTCAGGTTCGGGCGCACCAAGGGACAGAAAAAGGCCGATAGCCTGGATCGGCTCAAGGCGTCCAGGAACCTGGACGGCAAACAGCGCGAGACGTGATCCGGTTAGCTGTTCTCGGCCAGCACCTGCTGAAAAAGTTCCGGGTCCACGTTGCCGCCTGAACAGACGACCACCGTCGTCGTGCCTTCCATATGCAGTTTTCCGCTCAACACCGCCGCCAGGGCCACCGCGCCGCCGGGCTCCAGCACCAGCTTGAAATGGTGGAATGCGGTGACCATGGCCTCCGCCGTCTCCTTGTCGGACACCGCAAGCCCCCCGGCCAGCAGACAGCGGTTGATGCCGAAGGTCAAATCGCCGGGCCGCTCCACCAGCAAGGCATCGCAGAACGACCGCACCCCGGGCGGATTGGTGCGGATATGCCCCGAGGCCAGGGAATGCAGGGTATCCTCATGGCCCTCGGGCTCGACGGCGAACAGACTGCATTCGGGGTACAGTTCGCTGAGGGCCAGGGCGCAACCGGCCACCAGGCCGCCGCCGCTGCACGGCACGGCCACCCGGTCCGGGGCGAGGCCCAGTTCGTCGATCTGGCTGGCGATTTCCAGGCCGACCGTGCCCTGCCCGGCGATGACGCGCGGGTCGTCGAACGGTCGCACCAGAGTGGCGCCTTTTTCCTCGACCAGCCGGTCGGCGATCTCCTCGCGGCTTTGCTCGAACCGGTCATAGAGCACGACCTCCGCCCCATAGGCCTTGGTAGCTTCGATTTTTAGGGCCGGAGCATCGGCGGGCATGACGATCGTCGCATGAATCCCCAGCAGACGGGCCGCATAGGCCACGCCTTGGGCATGGTTGCCCGACGAATAGGCGACCACCCCCCAGTCGCGGGTGTCCTGATCCAGTCGGCACAGGCAGTTGTAGGCCCCCCGGAACTTGAACGACCCGGTGCGTTGCAGCGGCTCGGCCTTGATCAGCAACCGCCCGCCCAGTTGCTCGTTGAGCAGCGGATTTTCGAGCAGCGGGGTTTCCACCGCATGACCGCGCAGCCGGTGGGCGGCGGCGATCACATCCTGATAGCCGGGCAATTCAAAGGGCGGCGAGGAAGGCATCGACGGACTCGGCAACAAGGGGTTCATTGAGGAACGGCGGATGGCCACAGCCCGGCAGCGTGACCTGCGCCAAGTCGGGATGATTTTCGCTCATCTTTTGCAGTCCTTCGGCGGTGAGAATGAGCGAGTCCCCGCCCCGGACGACCATCACCGGCACCCGTTTCAAGGCGCGGAACAGTGGCCAGAGATCGGTCGGCCCCTCGGGGCCGGGGGACAACAAATGCCGCAGCCCGCGATCGAAATCGAAATGCAGCAGCCCGTCGGACTGCTCCTTGTAGGTCCCCTGGGCCAGCTTGAGCCAGTCTTCGGGATCGGGGAAGGTTTCGCGCGGAAACACCACCTTCATATGCTCGGCGGCGCTTTCCCAGTTCGGTTCGGTCCAGTCCTTGCTCAGGTACTCAATGATGTGGGACACCCCGGTGGCGCCGATTTCCGGCCCCACATCATTCAGTACCACGGCTTTAAGGCAGTTTGGCAAGGCCACCGCCATGGCCATGGCCATGATGCCCCCGAAGGAGGTGCCGACGACGATCACCCGATGCAGGTTCAACGCGCTGAGCAGATGGCGAATATCGTCCACCGTCTTGGACGGCTCGTAGTCGCTGGGCAGAGGGGCATATTGGGAACGCCCGCGACCACGGAAATCCGGGCAGACCACCCGCCGACGGGTCATGTGCCGCCGGGCGAAATCGTCAAAGTCCCGGCTGTTGCGGGTCAATCCGGGCAGACAGAGCAACGGCACGGAGTCGCTCAGGGGATCGCCGTAATCCCGATAGTAGAGCCGCAATCCGTCCTGGGACAGATAATGGCCTTCTCGATAGGGCATCTCGCTCAACGGGTCAGGTCCTGTTCCAGGGTCAGGGCGATTTGAGTATTGCCCAAACGGGCGCGATAAATCTGTAGGGATTCCAGAATCCGCTGCACGTAGTTGCGGGTTTCGTTAAAGGGAATGTTTTCGATCCAGTCGATGGGATCGGTCGCGCCATCGCGGGGGTCGCCGTAATCCTTGATCCAGGCCGACACCCGCGACGGTCCGGCATTGTAGGCGGCCAGTGCCAGCACATAGGACCCCTCGTAGCGATCCAGCAGCGACGCCAGATAATAGGTGCCGATGGTCATGTTGTAGTCCGGGTCCGCCGTCAGCAGGGATTTGGAATAGCGCAGCTTGATCTTGCGGGCCAGACGACGCGCCGTGGTTGGGATGATTTGCATCATGCCCCGCGCCCCCGCCGAACTGACGGCCAGCGGATTGAAGCCGCTTTCCTGCCGTATCAACGCGAGCAGCAAAGGCCGCTCGGGCTGCGGCAAGCTCTGCGGCAAATTCATCTTCGGCAGGGTGATTTTCGGATAGCCTGGGGCGATTAGCGGCTGACCGGCCAGCACCGATTTCTTGGCGATCCGCACGGCCAAATCCGGACGCTCAAATTCCAACGCCAGATCCGCCGTCAGCGCCCGCCACCCCGCACTTTGCGACAGGTTCACCAGATGCAGCAGAAACGGATCGACCTCCCGCACCGCGCCGATCTTGTGCAGCAACAAGGCCATGCGCACCAGTTCATGATGTTCGAAGGCATGGGTCTCCGTGGCGTCGGGACGGGCGTCGGGGGGGATTTTCAATTCGCCCTTGCCCTCGCGCGCCCCGGCCAATTGCCCATAGAAGGTGGTCGGGAAACGCGCCCCGATGCTGTACCAAAGGGCGGCGGATTTCTTTTGATTCAGCGCCTCGCTGGCCCGCCCCGCCCAATAGGCGGCACGGGCGCGGCTGATCGGATAATTGACCTTGCCGTAAAGATTGGAAAAATGATTCAAGGCCGCGTCGGCGTCGTTGAGATAGCGCAAGGCAATCCATCCGGCCAGCCATTCGGCGGCGGCGAATTGACCGCCATCATCCAGCCCGTGATTTTTGGCAATGCGATAGGCGTCGGTAATCAGCCCGTCCTTCAGAGCCTTGCGGGCCATCAGTCCGCGTTCCTCCCACCATTGTTCCGGGGCGTTATTGGTCGGGTTGGCATTGAGCAGCATATCCAGCGCCTGATCGTCGCGGCCCTTGCGGCGGCGCCAGCGGATGCGATCAAACAGCAGTCCCGGATCGTTTTGCAGATGCTTGGGAACCTGGGCAATGGCCGAATCCACGCCGCCCTTTTTCAGGGCAAGGCGGCTGCGAGCGATCGCCAACAGACGGTGATCCTTGTCCACACGGTTTAACAACCGTTTGGCCGCCTCATGTCGATCATCCCAGAGCAGTCGTTCCAGACGGTCCACGTGATCCGCCTGAGTCAGGTAGGGGGCATAAAGTTTCAGATACTGGCTTTCCTGACGCGGTCCGAAATCACCGCTGATCCAGGTTTCGCGGAGAAAGGTTTCGGCCTCTTTTCGCCGCCCTGTGTTGAGCAAAGCCGCGCCGTAGCGGATGCGGCCATCGACGCTGACCGGTTCCCGTTCGCTGAACCAGGCCAGGACTCGTTCGTCGGACAGGCTCGGCGGCATGACTTCCTCGGCCCGCCGCTGCAAGGACCACTGGTCGGGCCAGTCGGGATTGTCGGCGATGAAGGCAGTCACCTCTTCGAAGCCGTGGGAAACGCCTTCGCTTTTCAGATCAATCCAGTCGAGGATCTTGCGCAAATCGGCATGCCGCACCTTGGCGCGTTGTTTCTGGAAATCCGACCATTTCCGGCGGTCGGCATCCTTGAAGGCGGCCAGCGCGGCCTTGACCTCTGCGGCCGACGGGGCAGAAGCGGCCTGAACCGGGGAGGCCACAGAAAGCAGCATCAGCGCCAGCAAAAGCATGGCGAAGCGGGCACCCTTGTTCATTTGGCCCTGGAGGGTCATGGTTCGGGCCTCGCCTTCCCACGGTTGATCACGTCCGATTCTCCGGGCGAGTCTAGCAGGACGCCGGGTGAGCGTCATGCCTCAGTTATGATTCCTTTGCCGGGACCGACCTGCGGCATGGGTTGGACTCTTGCAGCCTCCGACCATGCAGCGTATTGTCCCCCCCCACATATCAAGGGTGATATGCGGGTGGACTTAAGGAGTTGAAACCATGTTCAAGGGCTCAATGGTTGCGCTGATTACACCGTTCAAGGACGGAGCGCTGGACGAGAAAGCCTATCAGGACCTGGTGGCGTGGCAGATTGATCAGGGCACCGAGGGGCTGATTCCGATGGGCACCACCGGTGAATCCCCGACCCTGGATCATGCCGAACACAACCGGGTGGTCGAACTATGCCTTGAAGTGGCCCGTGGCCGGGTGCCGGTGATTGCCGGGACCGGTTCCAATTCCACCGCCGAGGCAGTCTCGCTGACCCAGCACGCCCACAAGGCTGGAGCCGATGCGGCGTTGGTGGTCACCCCCTATTACAACAAGCCGACTCAAGAGGGCCTCTATCGGCATTTCAAGGCGGTTGCCGAGTCCTGCGAGCTTCCGGTGATCATTTATAATATCCCGGGGCGCTCGGTGATTGACATGAGCGTCGAGACCATGGCGCGGCTGTTCCATGACATCCCCAACATCGTCGGGGTCAAGGATGCGACGGCCGACCTGTCGCGCCCCATCGCCACGCGGCTGGCCTGCGGCCCGGAATTCTGTCAGTTGTCCGGCGAGGACGCGACCGCGCTGCCGTTCCTGGTCGGCGGCGGCCATGGCTGCATTTCGGTCAGCGCCAACGTGGCCCCGAAGCTCTGCGCCGACATGCACAAGGCTTGGCGGGCCGGTGACGTGGCGCGGGCGCAGGAGATCCAGTTCAAGCTCATGCCCCTGCATCAGGCGATGTTCTGTGAATCGAGCCCCGGCCCGGTCAAGTATGCCGCCGAGCGCCTCGGTCTGTGTCGGGCCGAGACCCGGCTGCCGCTGTGCGAGATTTCCGAGGCGTCCAAGAAGAAGGTGGATGCGGCGCTGACCACTGTCGGCCTGCTCTGAACGGCGAGGCATGCCCCCCAAAAGGAAACATAAGACTCCCGGCACCATCGCCGCACAGAACCGCAAGGCCCGGCACGACTACTTCATCGAGGAGTCCCTCGAAGCGGGAATCATGCTGATGGGCTCCGAGGTGAAGTCGTTGCGCGAAGGTCGGGGCAACATCACCGAATCCTTTGCCGAGGTGAAAGACGGGGAAGTCTGGCTGGTCAACGCCCATATCCCCGATTTCAAGCCAGCGGCCCATTTCAGCCATACCCCCACCCGCCCCCGCAAGCTGTTGCTGAAGCGCCAAGAGATCAACAAGCTGTCCAACGCGGTCCATCGCAAGGGCATGACCCTGGTGCCGCTGTCGATCTATTTCACCGAGCGGGGATTTGCCAAAGTCGATCTCGGTCTGGCGAGAGGCAAAAAAGGCTACGACAAGCGGGAATCCAGCAAGGACCGGGACTGGAAACTGCAACAGTCCCGGCTGATGCGCGCCAAGGGCTGAGCCTGCTCACGAAATGTTGATTCCGGCACCCTCTCCTCCTGTGCAACAAGATAACTACACATAAAATGAGGAGATGTCTTATGACTCGTTTGTTAAGTGTCGTTGGCTTGGCCCTGATGCTGCTGGCCTTTCCGGCTTTGGCGGAAAATGTCCATGATTTCGGATTCACCTCCATTGATGGCGACCCGTTGCCTCTGTCGGCCTATCGGGGCAAAGCCTTGCTGGTGGTCAACACGGCTACCGAATGCGGAAACACCCATCAATTGGGCAGCCTGCAAAAACTGTGGGAGGCTTATAAGGACAAGGGGTTGGTGCTGGTCGGTGTGCCGAGCAACGACTTCGGCCAGGAGCCACGGGACAATGGTGCCATCAAGGATTTCTGCGAATCCAATTTCGCCGTCGATTTTCCGATGACCGAACGGACCCAGATCACCGGCGCAGCGGCTCATCCGTTCTATCGTTTCGCGGTGGCCGAACTGGGCGACAAGGCGGCCCCCAGTTGGAATTTTCACAAGTTCCTGGTCAGCCCAGAGGGAAATCTGGTCGATTGGTTCGGCACCGGCGCGCAGCCCCTGGGCGGCAAGCTGGAACAGGCGATCCAGGCAAACCTGCCGAAATAGTCAGGCCTCGCCGTCCTTGCCGTCGCTGTCGTCGCTGGAAGCGTGCGCCCCGCGACCGCGACCGCGTCTCGAAGACCCGCCGCTGCTCTTGTCGCTCGACGAGTCCTTGCTGTCGGACTCGGCCTCACTGGGGGCCGACAGGGCGGGACGCGGCTCCACGTCGATCTTGGCGGTTTCCATGTGACGGCAGTGGCCTTCCAGAAAGGCCCCCTGCTCGATGGACAGGTTCTCATGCAATATGTCGCCGATCATGCGCGCGGTACGGGCCAGAATGACCTCGCGGGCCCGGATCTGGCCGGTGATGGACCCATGGACTCGGATAACATCGGCCACCATCTCGCCCTTGATCACCGCCGTTTCGCCGATCAGGATGGAGTGGCTCTTGATATCGCCATCAATGCTGCCGTCGATCTGCACCTCGCCCTCGCTGGTCAGGTCGCCGACGATGTGAAGGTCGGAACTGATCAGAGAGGGAGAAACCGTCGAAGAGGACGAGGCGAATCGGTCTTTTTTATTACCCTTGGAAAACATTCCGTCCTGCCTGGATAAACTTCAGAGGATCAATGGGCTTCTCGTGGAAGCGGATTTCATAGTGCAGATGCACCCCCGTTGAACGGCCCGAACTCCCCATCAAACCGATCTTCTGTCGATGTTCCACCTTATCGCCCGTTTTGACCAGCACCTTTTGCAAGTGTCCATAAATTGTCGTCAACCCGGCACCGTGATCCACCTTGACCATGCGGCCATAGCGGGACTTGGCCCCGGCAAACACCACCACCCCCGGGGCTGTCACGTAAATGCCGGACTTTTTCTGGCCGCCGAAATCGAGACCGTAATGCATGGCCCATTTGCCGTTGATCGGGTCCTTGCGCTTGCCGAAGCGGCTGGTCACGTAGCCGTAATTGACCGGGATGGTCAGCGGCACCCGGCTCAACACATCGCGCAGCGCGGTCCAGCGGTCCAGATGATAGTCAAGCGAGGCCAGCCGCACCTTCAGGTCCAACGACGGATCGTTCTTGTCTTCCTCGGCGGCGACGAAGGGACCGCCCTGAGCGCCCCCGAAATCCACCGCTTCGAGCAGCTTTTCCGTTTCCAGACCGGTCAAGGCGAGCAGCCGTTCCACATCCTCGATATTGTCCTGGGTCTGCTCGGTCAGCCGTTGAATCGTTTCCTGCTCGTTGCGCCGCAGGTCCTGCAGATCGTTTTCCAGGGCACTGATCCGTCCCTTCATATGCGTGCCGTCAATCAGCGCCTGATTGCGCTGGACGATGGCCTGTTGCAGGTCCAGTTCGGTGATGTTCAGATTGTCCTTGAGGGTGAAGTTCCGAGTGACCAGCGCCTGCATCTTGTTTTCGACCGCCAGCAAATCACCCTTCAGGCGTTCGCGCACGGACAAGACCCGGTTGCGTTCGGCCTCGGTGCTTTGCAGCCGCGATTCGACGGTCTCCAGGCTTTGTTGCAGCGAAGTGTTCTTCTCCACCAGACCGACCATGACCGAATGGTTTTCTTCCAGGTCATGGGTGATGGACGCGAACTTGCGCTGGTAGGAGGAGACCTCTGCCAGCAGCGACCGATAGGCGCGGCGGGCGTCGCGCACTTCCTGTTCCTTGGCCGCCAGAATATCGTCGTGCAGGAAATAGCTCAGGGAGGAATAGGCGATCCAACCGGTGGACAGGGTCAGCAGTCCGAGCAGAATGGCCTGGGGAGCACGCGACATGTGCACATAGCGAACCCGCCCCCCGGTGCGCACCATGATCTGGCGCTCCGGAAAAAGTCGATGCAACAATTTGACCCAACGGTCTCGGCGAAATGCCGAACGAACCATGCTGCGAATATCTCCCCCTAGAGACAAAATCGATCCCCTGAAAAAAAAGTATCTGTTACACCGACCTCTGGCAAGGTCTTTCCGCGCCCCTTCCCCTCGCTTCGACCGCCCTGTAAACTTAAATAAGCCCTGATTTTCCACCTTGCCGTATGAGCCCCCCATGAACCTCCTGCATCCGGTCCCCCTGCTCGCCACCTGGTTCGGCAGTGGTCTTTTGCCGAAAATGCCCGGCACCTGGGGCTCTCTGGCCGCTCTGCCCTTCGCCTGGGTGCTGATGGGGATCGGCGGATGGCCGCTGCTCTTGCTGGCGACACTGGTGATTTTCCCGGTCGGAGTCTGGTCCGGCGGGGCCTATGCCGCCCGGCAGGGTCGCGAAGATCCCGGACCGGTGGTCATCGACGAGGTGGCGGGGCAGTGGCTGACCCTGTGCGTCGTGCCCCTGGACCCGCTGCTGTTCGGGTTGGGTTTCGTGCTGTTTCGCCTGGCCGACATCTTCAAGCCCTGGCCGGTTTCGGTCGCCGACCGGCGGATCAAGGGTGGATTGGGCATCATGCTGGATGATATTCTGGCCGCCGTCTATGCCGGGGCAGCCCTGTACGGAATCGGCTCCTGGTTGGGACGAATTTGATGAAGCATCAGGCTCAAATCGAAGAACTTTTCCATGCCTGCCGCACACATGGCTGGATGATCGCCACCGCCGAGTCCTGCACCGGCGGATTGATCGCCGCCGCCCTGACTGAGGTGGCGGGCGCCTCGGAGGTCTTTGAGCGCGGCTTCGTCACCTACAGCAACCAAGCCAAGATGGACTCGCTGGGCGTGGATGCGGCACTCATCGCGGCCCAAGGCGCGGTCAGTGCCGCCGTCGCCAAGGCCATGGCCGAAGGTGCCCTGCGCCATTCCCAGGCCAAACTGAGTATTGCCGTCACTGGAATCGCCGGTCCCGGCGGCGGCTCTCTGGAAAAGCCGGTCGGGCTGGTGCATCTGGCCTGTGCCCGCCGTGATCGGGAGACCCGACACCAGCAGCAGGTGTTTCACGGCAACCGGCAGGCGGTGCGCGAACAAACCGTCACAGCGGCCCTATTGATGCTGTTGCAGGCGACCCTGGATTAATCGTACAGCGCGTGGGCGCGCTTTTCGAATGACGCGACCATGCGTCGTACCGCTTCGTTGAACACCACACCAATGGCCTTTTGCAGCAATTTCGAGTGGAATTCGAAATCGACGAAAAAGTCGATCATGGTGCCGTCCGGGTGCGGCTGGAAGACCCAGTGGTTATTGAGATACTTGAACGGACCTTGCTGATATTCCACGTGAATGCGCAGATTGTCCCGATCCAGGGCGACCTTTGACGTGAAGCTTTCGCGGAACATCTTGAAGCCGATAATCAGATCGGCCCAGATGACAACGTCTTCCCGACGCTTGATCCGCGCCCCCACGCACCAGGGCAGGAACTCTGGATAACGGGCCACATCGGCGACCAGATCAAACAATTGATCCGGTGCAAAGGGCAGCAGTTTCTGTTCGGCATGGGTCGGCATGACCGGGTTTTAACTCCTGAGACGTCCGAAGGGGAGTCCCATTTATGTCCTCCGCGCCGCCCGGAGTGCCTGAAAGTCCGCATCCGCATGATAGGACGAGCGGGTCAGCGGGGTCGAGGCCACGTGCAAAAATCCCTTGCGGGCGGCGGCGCTGGCGAATTCCTCGAATTCGTCCGGGGTCACGAAGCGCGCAATGGGCGCATGTTTCGGCGTCGGCTGCAAATATTGGCCGATGGTCAGGAAATCCACCCCGGCCGAGCGCAGATCATCCATCACCTGCAACACCTCCAGCCGCTCCTCGCCCAGACCGACCATGATGCCGGACTTGGTGAACAGGGTCGGGTCCAGTTGCTTGGCCCGGTCGAGCAGACGCAGGGAATGGTAATACCGCGCCCCCGGACGGATGGTCGGATAGAGACGCGGCACTGTTTCCAGATTGTGATTGAACACATCGGGACGGGCCGTCACCACCTGTTCCAGGGCTCCCGGCTTGTCGCGGAAATCGGGGGTGAGCACCTCGATGGTGGTGGCGGGGGCGCTTTCGCGAACGCGGGCGATGGACAGGGCAAACTGCGTCGCACCGCCATCGGCCAGATCGTCCCGATCCACCGAGGTGATGACCATGTGCTTGAGCCCCATTTCCGCCGCCGTCCGTCCGACGTTGTCCGGCTCCAAGGGGTCCACCGGACGCGGCTTGCCCGTCGCCACATTGCAAAAGGCACAGCCCCGGGTACAAATATCGCCCAGAATCATCACCGTCGCATGACCCCGCGACCAGCATTCACCGATGTTCGGACAGGCCGCCTCTTCGCAGACCGTATGCAGGTGATTGTTGCGCAGCTTGTCTCGGGTTTCGGCATATTGCCGCGACGTAGGGGCCTTGACCCGAATCCAGGTGGGTTTGCGCTGGATGGGATTGTCCGGTCGGTGGGCCTTTTCCGGATGCCGCAGCCCCTGTTTCTCGCTCATCCATGCCTCGCTGAAGCGGTTCTGCTGTCTAGATAGAGAAAATATCGCCACATTACAAGCGGACTTCGTTATTTCAATGGGTTACGGGATCGGCCCCTGATCTCCCCCGGTGCCCCCGGGGGACTGTCAAAAAAATCAGTTGTTTATTGCCGTAGAGCGTATATGGTTCGCGGACGTTGCAACGTCGATGTTGCGCTTGTGATTACTAGCTTCGCTCGTAGCCAGGTTTGTTTACCGACATTGTGGACGTTTGTTCGGCGGCACCACGCCTGTGGTGTTGTCCGTTTTTGTCATGATAGGAGTAACACATGGCTATCCGAGGTACCGTTAAGTTCTTCAACACCACCAAAGGCTTTGGCTTCATCGAACCGGAAGACGGCTCGAAGGACGCTTTCGTTCACATCAGCGCCGTTGAGCGTTCCGGCCTGTCCGGCCTCAACGAAGGCCAGAAGGTCACCTTCGACCTGGTCTCCGGGCGCGATGGCAAGATGGCGGCTGAGAATCTCTCCCTCGCGGATTGATTTCGCCTACGTTTGAGTGACGAGGCCGTCGCCGAGGCTGTTCAAGCTTCGCGACGGCCTCTCCTTTTTGATGCACCCTTTAACAGGAGGGCTTTCCCCCTGCCCCGCAAACCCAACTACAAGTTCGAGCGCCAGGAGCGTGACCGCATCAAGGCCGCCAAGAAGGCCGCCCGAGCCCAGGACAAGACCGAACGTCCCGCCGATCCCGACCCGACGCCGGGCGAACCCAATCCACCGACAACCGATACGCCAGAGAGCTGATTTTCAGCAATTGCCGCCGCAGCAGCCGCCCGGCTTGGTCGCCTGGATGTTGGCCGAGACCACGTAGTTCTCGACGCCCTTGCCCGGCGCCCAGTCCTTGATCACCGCACGGCTTTCTTCCTTGAGGTCGATGCGGATATTGGTGAACCCTGCTGCATTCATATGGGCTTCCAGTTCCGCTACCGGTGTCGCGCCGGTTACGCAGCCGCAGAGCAGGCCCAGGTCATCGACCAGTTCGGGCGGGAAGTCAGCGGTCTGCACCACGTCGGACACCGCCACCCGCCCCCCCGGCTTGAGCACCCGAAACGCCTCCTTGAACACCCGCGCCTTGTCCGGCGACAGATTGATCACGCAATTGGAAATGACCACATCGGCCTGATTGTCGGCGATGGGCAAATACTCAATCTCTCCCAGGCGGAACTCCACATTGGGATAGCCCCCCTTTTGGGCATTCTCCCGCGCCTTGGCCAGCATCTCGTGGGTCATGTCGACACCGATCACCCGCCCCTGGTCGCCCACCTGCCGAGCGGCCAGAAACACGTCGAATCCGGCCCCGCTGCCCAGATCGACAACAACTTCGCCCGGACGCATGGCCGCCAGCGCCTGCGGATTGCCACAGCCCAGCCCCAGATTGGCCCCCTCGGGCACCAAATTCATCTCGACAGTGGAATAGCCGAAACGGGCCGAGAAATCCTCCGCCTGAACCGGCGTGGCACAACAGCCCGAGGCGTCCTCGGATGCCGGACCACAGCAGCCCGTGGCATTTTTCGTTGCCACGGCAGCATAGGATTGCCGGACGGCGGCGTGGACTTGATGCGAATCGACCATTTGAGCTCTCCACAAAAACCATATTTCTAGAATAATGGAATAGTTAATCCCCCCGCGTCAAGGGGCACAAAAAAACGAGGAGCCCGAAGGCTCCCCGTGATCCCGTTCAATCTTTATCGCCGGGCTCATTGAGCCGGGATATGGAACAGGTGCTCGTTCATCCACATATGAACGGCGATACTGGCCGCATAACCCAGGGCAATGACAGGTGTCCACTTCAGATGTCCGAAGAAGGTATAGATCCCCCGCGCCTGTCCCATCAGGGCCACCCCCGCCGCCGAACCAATGGACAGCAGTGAGCCGCCAACACCGGCCGTCAGAGTGACCAACAACCATTGCCCATGGGACATGTCCGGGTTCATGGTCAACACGGCAAACATGATCGGAATGTTATCCACAATGGCCGATAGGATACCAACCAGCACGTTGGCCGTGGTCGGCCCGAGGTCGGTATACATCATATTCGACATGATCGAGAGGTAGCCAATGAATCCCAGGCCGCCGACGCAAAGCACCACGCCATAGAAGAACAATAAGGTATCCCACTCGGCGCGGGCAATTTTCTTGAAGATATCGAACGGCTCGATATCGCCGACCTCTGAATTGGAATTGCGCCAGTTCATGTGGTGATGGGTTTTTTTCAGGTAAAAGCCAAAGAGCTTCAAGTAGGCCAAGCCTGTCATCATTCCAAGCACCGGCGGCAGGCTCAGGAAGTTATGGAAAGACACTGCCGTGACAATGGTCAAAATGAACAGGAAAATCACCCGCTTGGCACCGAATTTCATTTGGACCACTTCGTCCGAGGCATCGGGCTTCGCATTCGGAATGGCGAAATGCATGATCGCCGCCGGCACCACGAAGTTGACCACCGAAGGCACGAACAGATCAAAGAATTCCCAAAAAGAGACAATCCCCTTCTGCCAGACCATCAGCGTAGTGATATCGCCGAACGGACTGAAAGCACCGCCCGCGTTTGCCGCAACCACGATGTTGATGCAGCCGATGGCAACGAAACGCGGGGAGGTGGTGCCCACAGCCATCAGAACCGCGCACATGAGCAGAGCCGTGGTCAGATTGTCAGCCACTGGGGAAATAAAGAAGGCCAGCCAGCCGGTGATCCAGAACAGTTTGCGATAACTAAATCCATGCCGCACCAGCCAAGCGCGCAGGGCATCGAAGACCAGCCGTTCCTGCATGGAGTTGATGTAGGTCATGGCAGCCAGCAGGAACAAGAATAGTTCCGCGTATTCCTCGATATTGTGTCGTACCGCCGCTTCTGCCGCATGGGGCATCCCGTGCGAGACATACATGTAGCCGATCATGCCCCAAATGATACCCGCCGCCAGCACCACAGGCTTGGACTTGCGGAGATGGGTGACTTCCTCGGCCATGACCAGACCATAGGCCAGAACAAAAATCACGATGGCCAAATAGCCGACCGTATGGTTGGTCAGGTCGAGGTTTTCATGAGCGCCGGTTTCCATGGCGAGTGCCACTCCGGGAAGTCCAAGAAAGACCGCGCAGAGACCGAGCAGCGAAAGAATACGCATTACAACTCCAGTCTTAATGTTTTCAGAACGCCCGAACCGTTGACCGGATTTTAAAGAGGCCTGGATTCGCAACGCCCGCAAATATTTTCAGGGGTATTTAAAATGCCGTTCCTTGTAAGGTCAATGTAAATTCAGTGCAATTTACATGGATACATCCAATCGAACGCAACAGACAGAACCCATGGGCCTCACTGCGCGGACAGCGCTGCCCCCATCCCATCAGACCCCATCTCATGTTTAACAAACCTTAAGTGGTTTTGGCCCGTTGAAATTCCCGTATAAGAACTTCAGGTTATGACCGTCGGTTCGGCGCGACCGGTACGGAAGCGGATTTCGCCCACGTCGACGGCCAGAGCGATCAGGTCGGCCAGGGCCTCTTGCGTCTCCAGGGCCTGATCGGCCGGATCGGCGGCGAAGCGTTCGATGTAGACGCGCAGGGTCGCCCCCTCGGTGCCGGTGCCGGACAATCGGTAGACGATGCGCGAGCCATCCTCGAACACGATGCGGATGCCCTGCTGGGCGCTGACGCTGCCATCCACCGGATCGGTATAGGTGAAGTCGTCGGCTGTGGCCACCTTGTGCCCCTGAAGGGTCTGCCCAGCCAGGCTGTCCACCCGATCCCGCAGGCTGTCCATCAGGTCGTTGGCGGCGTCGCTGTCCACCGCTTCGTAATCGTGGCGGCTATAATAGTTGCGCCCGAATTTGGCCCAGTGGTCCTGGACAATCTGCGCCACCGACTCACCGGGGCGCGCCGCCAGCACGTTCATCCAGGCCAATACCGCCCACAGGCCGTCTTTCTCGCGCACATGGTCGGACGAAGTGCCGAAGCTCTCCTCGCCACAGAAGGTGGCCTTGCCCGCATCAAGCAGGTTGCCGAAGAATTTCCAACCGGTCGGGGTCTCGTAACAGGTCAGACCCAGGGACTCGGCCACCCGGTCGGCAGCGCAACTGGTCGGCATGGAACGGGCCACCCCGGCGATGCCCTTGGCATAGCCCGGAATCAGCGTCGCATTGGCCGCCAGCACCGCCAGCGAATCACTGGGGGTGACGAAAAAGTTATTGCCCAGCACCATGTTGCGGTCGCCATCGCCATCGGACGCGGCGCCGAAATCCGGGGCGTCGGCGGCAAACAGGATCTCCACCAGTTCATGGGCATGTTTGAGATTGGGGTCCGGGTGGCCGCCGCCGAAATCTTCCAGCGGGATACCGTTGATGACGGTCCCCGCAGGCGCCCCCAGACGGTCCTCCAGGATGGCCCGGGCATAGGGGCCGGTCACCGCGTGCATGGCGTCGAAACACATCCGGAAGCCCTTTTTGAACATCGCTTGCAATGCCGGGAAGTCGAACAGGCTTTCCATCAGTTCCGCATAATCGGCCACCGGGTCGATGACCTCGACGGTCATGTCGCCCAATTGATGGGTCGCCACATGGTCCAGATCCAGATCCGCCGCTTCGAGAATTTTGTACTGGTCGATGGTCTTGGTGCGGGCAAAGGCCGCCTCGGTGTATTTTTCCGGGGCCGGTCCGCCGTTGGTGATGTTGTACTTGATGCCGAAATCCCCGTCCGGGCCGCCGGGATTATGACTCGCCGACAGCACGAACCCACCGAACGCCCCATGCTTGCGGATGACGCAGGAAGCGGCGGGGGTGGACAGAATGGCCCCCTGCCCAACCAGCACCCGCCCGACTCCGTTGGCCGCCGCCATCTTGAGAATGCATTGCACGGCGGTCCGGTTGTAGTAACGCCCGTCGCCGCCGACCACCAGGGTCTGCCCCTGATAGCCTTCCAGGGTATCGAACCAGGCCTGGATGAAGTTCTCCAGATAATGGGCCTGCTGGAACACGGTGACCTTCTTGCGCAGGCCAGAGGTGCCGGGCTTCTGCCCGTCGAAAGGGGCTGTACTGACGATCCGAACACTCATCCCGGTTCTCCTGATGGGTCCTATTTCTTGGCCAGACGCGGTGCCTGTCCGATGCAATGATAGTCGAAGCCCATGGCGGAGAGATCGACCAGCGTATAGATGTTGCGCAGATCGACGATCACCGGCGCGGCCATCAAGCTCTTGACCCGGTCAAAATCGAGGGCGCGGAACTGGTTCCATTCGGTGAGGAAACTCAGCACATGCGCGCCCTGCATCACCTCATAGGACCCCTTGCACCATTCGATGCCGTCCTGGGGCAAGAGGCTGCGGGCCTCGTGCATGCTCTCCGGATCATAGACCTTGACCTTGGCACCGGCCTCCAGCAGGGCCGGGATGATATCCAGGGCCGGGGCTTCGCGCATGTCGTCGGTATTCGGCTTGAAAGCCAGACCGAGCACACCGACCGTCTTACCCTGGAGCGAGCCCCCGGCGGCGGCGACAATTTTCTCCGCCATCTTGCGCTTGCGGGCGTCGTTGACCGCCACCACTGTCTCGATGATCGACAACGGGCTGCCATAATCCCGCGCCGTATGGACCAGCGCCCGGGTATCCTTGGGGAAGCAGGAGCCGCCATAGCCGGGACCGGCATGCAGGAACTTGCCGCCGATACGCCCGTCCAGGCCGATGCCCTTGGCTACCGCCTGCACATCCGCGCCCACCTTCTCGCACAGATCGGCGATTTCGTTAATGAAGGTGATCTTGGCGGCGAGGAAGGTATTGGCCGCATATTTAATCAATTCGGAGGTCCGGCGGGTGGTGAAGACAATCGGCGTTTCCCGCAGATACAGCGGGCGGTACAGCTCGCGCATGACTTCCTTGGAGCGTTCGGATTCAGCGCCGATAACCACCCGATCCGGTCGCATGAAGTCCTCGATGGCCGAGCCCTCGCGCAAGAATTCAGGGTTCGACAGCACGTCGAAATCGGCGTCCGGGCGGGTCTCGCGGATGATCCGTTCCACCTCGTCGCCGGTGCCCACCGGCACCGTAGATTTATCCACCACCACCGTGTAGCCGTTCATGTTCTCGGCGATTTCCTTGGCCGCCGCATAGACGTAGGACAGGTCCGCATGGCCGTCGCCGCGACGACTGGGGGTGCCGACGCCGATGAACACCGCATCGGCCTTTTTCATCGCTTCCTTGAGATCAAGGGTGAAGGTCAAGCGACCGGCCTCGACGTTGCGCGCCACCAGATCGTCGAGTCCCGGCTCGTAGATGGGAATCTCGCCCTTGAGCAGGCGTTCGATCTTTGAGGCGTCCTTGTCGACGCAAATGACTTCGTGACCAAATTCCGAGAAACAGGCCCCTGACACCAAACCCACATAGCCGGTGCCGATCATCGTAACGTGCATATTCACTTCCCCCTAGGACAAAAAATGGTCAAAAAAATCAATGGTCTTTTTCCAATCGGCAGAATTCCTGAAGGGATTCCACAACCTTGTCGCGCAAATCCGGTCGGTTCAGGGCATAGGCCACGTTGGCTTGCACGAAACCCTCCTTGCTGCCGCAGTCGAAGCGCCGGCCCTCGAACCTCAACCCATGAAAGGGAGTCCGATCGAGGGTCCGCGCCATGGCATCGGTCAACTGGATTTCACCACCGGCCCCGCGCTCATGGCGCTCCAGTTCGAGCATGACATCCGGTTGCAAAATATAGCGCCCGATAATGGCCAGATTGGACGGCGCGACACTGGGGTCGGGCTTTTCCACCAGTCCCCGCGCCCGGACCAGCTTGCCGTCATCCTCAACCACATTGAGAATACCGTAGCGGCCGGTGTTCTCGTGGGGGACTTCCTCCACCGCCACCATGTTGCCGCCGGTTTGGTTGAATACTTCGACCATCTGCTTGAGACAGCCGGGCTCGGACAGAATCATGTCGTCGGCCAGCAGCACTGCGAAAGGCTCGTCGATGATCATGTTGCGCGCACACCAGACTGCATGACCGAGTCCCAGGGGCTCTTGCTGACGCATCACGGTGACCTGACCCGGCTTGGGCAGCCACTTGGTCACCGACCGCAGGGCCTCGGTCTTGCCGCGCGCCATCAGCGTCTGTTCCAACTCATAGGAATGATCGAAATGGTCGGACATGGAGGTCTTGCCGCGCCCGGAAACCAGAATGATCTGTTCGATCCCCGCTTCCATGGCCTCTTCCACCGCATATTGAATCAAGGGCTTGTCGACAATGGTCAGCATTTCTTTGGGCATCGCCTTGGTCGCCGGAAGGAAGCGGGTGCCCAAACCGGCAACCGGAAAAATGGCCTTGCGGACAGGCTTGCTCATGAAATTTCCTTTCTCTGGGAAGGGACGTCTCTGGGGCGGAAAACACAGGGGCATGTTGTGCCACAGGTGGCGGCGGCCCGCAAGTCAAGGCGGCCTTATTGCGGACGGGATTTGGCCAATCGCGCGTCGGACCATTGGACCATCATTTTTTGCGCCCGGTCGCACAGGGAAAGATATCCCGATTCCTCGATCAGGGAGGGCGGCAGGTCGAGAGCCCGGGCCGCCCGAATCTCGTTTTCCGTCGCCTCGCATTCAAAGGCCATGTCACTCACCTGCCGTCCGTTCATTTCCACCCCCTGACGCCAACGCCTGTTGTACTCCGACATGGTCGTCGTGCCGCTGCCCTGAGCTATTTTCAGGTCATGACGCTCGGCTTTCTGCTGTTGCAGAATGTGGGTGCCCTCGTGCACGAACAGCAGCAGCCAGCTGGCCGGGCTGACCCAGCGGGCTTCCCGGCGCACTGTGATGATGCGATTGTCCGGCCCGCCCACATGCTTCATGAAATAGCCGCCGGTGGCGTCGATCCGTCCGGTTTTGAAAAAATGCCTGGATTGCGGATTGTAGCGGATCTCATGGATGGCCTGCACCGTGGGGGCCACTGACTTTGGTAGTTTTTCCGCCATATCCAAAGCCTTGGAAGCCATCTTGTAGAAATTCTTGTTATTGATGTCATCATAGACCGATCCCACCAACCTCACCCCCTTATGGGTGCGGATTTGCGGATCATTGAAGTGCGACTGCGGCAACGCATCGTAAATATGCCGCCGGACCTCCAACAAAATGGCCGCCAGCATGAAATTGGGGTCGTCGTCCATGAAACTGCCGACGGACATCTGAAGCACCCGTTGATCCGTGGCGGCGGCCCAACCCACATAGCGGTCGAACGGGTCCTCGGGCACGGCAAAAATGTCCA
The DNA here is from genome assembly GCF_054657015.1 of Magnetospira thiophila. Classification (NCBI taxonomy): domain Bacteria; kingdom Pseudomonadati; phylum Pseudomonadota; class Alphaproteobacteria; order Rhodospirillales; family Thalassospiraceae; genus Magnetospira; species Magnetospira thiophila. The sequence goes on along the minus strand of NZ_BAAHXF010000002.1, from coordinate 263,014 downwards.
AACGATCAATCAGGGCCAAATAGGGCAACAGAGCCACATGATCCTTGTGCAGGGCCGTGGCTATAGATGCCAGAACCTTGAAAATCGCCCGAGCCGCTTCCTCGCTCACTTTGGGATCAATCACCACCCGTGGACCATTTCGCAATTCCGCTGTATGGGAATCGGTCTGACGCAAGGGAGCTGCGGGGGCGACCATGCAGCCCTCCGGTTCAGCCTGCCAAGTCTCGGCCCGTCGTGTGACTTCGGCAACCACTTTCTGATCGAGTGTTTCTTGCAGGTTGCTGGCGATTTTCATCCCGTTCAGATCATTCTGACGGGCCGCCACGAGGGTCCAAAACAGGGCATCCGGGATATTCTTATCCGCCCCCTCGCCGAGCAGCAGGGCATGTCCATATCGGGCCTGGGCGGGGGCGAATCCGACCTCCGCCAACGGGGCCCACAAGGCGACGGCCTGATCGAATTTTTGGTCCTGGTACAGGTCCACGGCTTGCCGGTGCTGGGCCAAATAAGCTCCGGCATTACAAGGCGATGGCGCGGCAATGACGACAGATTCGAAGGCACCCAATCCCAGTGCCAGACCGACGACCATCCCCCGCAAGATGTCCACCCAGGTCCACATGGCTCCATTTTCGCTTATTTTGCCTCATCCGCCAAGCAAGACATCCTTGGCCCGGTTGATTTTCGCCGCCAGATAATCGGACCCCCCATGATCCGGGTGCACGGCGGCGATCAGGCGATGGTAGGCGGCCTTGATCTCGGCGGTCGAGGCCGTGGCCGCCACCCCCAGAATACGCGCCGCCTCGGCCCGGTCCATGGCATCGGAGGAAAATCCCGGCCTGCGATCCCGGGAGCCCTGGTTTTTTTCCTGGTAGCGGGTGCGCCAGTCGCCGGTCCGTGCCCGGTCCAGATAGGCCTCCAGCAGCCGCGCCGATTCATCGTCCTCGGCCCGACAGAGTTGCAACAAATCGAGCAATTGCTCCAGGCTCAGACTGCCTATATCGCGTCCGGCCAGCGTGCCTTCCTTGACCTCGCCGCTGAGTTCCCCGTTGGCATGATCCAGGCGCATGCGCAAAAAACGGGTTTCCACCTCCGAACGCTGCCCCGGACGGGCCCCACTGCCCCCGGCGGCGGCGGAAGCCATGCGCCGGAACACCTTGGCCTGTTGAAGGACACTCCGCCAGCGCAGGGCCAGCGGCACCAGCAGCGGCAAAAAAGCGAACATCCAGGCAATGCGCCCGGTCAACACCATGAACAGCACCGCCCCGATGCCAAGGCCGATACCCGCCCGCTTGAGGTGCTGCACCAGCGCCGCCGTATCCGCTCCGGCATACCAGCGCAGCGCCGCCATCACGGCAACCAGGAGCGCCAGCCCGAGAATCAACATATGGAACATCGACCCTCAGCCTTTCGTACTTGTGAGCGAACGGGTCAGCCGCAGCATCTCTCCGCCCTGCTCCAACGCCATTTGATCCAACATCCCGCGCCCCCCGGCGGCGAACACCGCCACCGCCTTCAACAGATCGGACAACATGCGCGGGCTGTTGGGGTCGAATTGCAAAGTCGCCCCGCCGGTCAGTTTGGCCACCTGTCCGAACCCGAAGGCGGCCACCGGGTCCGATCCTTCCTGAAACAGGAAGGCCGGCACTCCGAGCAACCCCAGGCGACCGGCGACGGCTCCCAATGCGTCCACGTCTTCCTCCACGCAGTCCCCAACGAACACCAGGGCATTCACCGCCCCGGCCTCGGCCTGATTGACCGCATGACGCAGGACCTTGCGAATCTGGGTTTCTCCGGCCAGGCAGGAGACCCGGGTCATCATATGGGCCAAACGGGCCGGATCGGCAAGCCACGGCGAGGCCTTGAACTCTCCCAACCCGCGATAGAAGACCAACTGCATGTCGAGCCCGCCCAGGCTTTCCGCCGTCTTGAACATCTCCGCCTGGATTCCGACCGCCCGGTCCCAGGTGGGCTGACGGCTGGCCGTGGCATCCATGGCGAACAGCAGGCGCCCCCGTTTGCCCGCCCCGCCGGGGGGTCGAGCGGGAAGCGCCGCCATGCGATCGAGAAAGGACTGCACGTCGGAATCCGGTTGAGATTTTTTTTCAGGCACTTTCGACGTCATCGGGCCGCTTCCTGTGATTCCGGCATGACCGGCAGGGTGAAATGAAACGCCGAGCCCCGCCCGGGAGTCGATGTCGCCCAGATATCCCCGTCATGTCGCTCGACGATGCGCTTGCAGACAGCCAGACCGACTCCGGTGCCTTCGTATTCTCCGGGAGCATGCAGCCGCTGGAAAATGCCGAAAACCCGCTCCAGGTGCTCGGGGGCAATGCCGATTCCGTTATCGGAGACCGTGATGATCCATTTATTGACCCGGCGGGCCGGGGAGATATGAACCTGTGGCACCCGGTCCGCCGCCGTGTATTTTAGCGCATTGCCGATCAGATTCTGCATCAGCCGTTCCAACTGAATCTGATCCCCCAGCACCACCGGCAGGTCCTCCACCGACACCTCGGCCCCGCGCAGCTCGATCTCTGCGCTCAAGTTGGCCCGCGCCGTCTCCACCACGGCATTGAGCGATACCGGCTCCAACGGACGTTCGTGAGTCGTCACCCGGGCATAGTCGAGCAGATCGCGGATCAGGGCATCCATGCGCTGCGCCCCTCCGGCGGCATGTTGCAGGTATTCCCGGGCCGCCTCATCCAGTTGCGGCGCCTTTTGTTGTTCCAACAACCGCAGATAGCTGGAGATCATGCGCAACGGGGCCTGGAGATCGTGTGACGCCACATAGGCGAACTGTTGCAGTTCCTGATTGGAACGCCGCAGTTCGGCCTCGATGGCCTTGCGTCGGCTGATATCGCGAAAGATCAGCACCGCGCCCTCCAATACCCCGCCCTCGAAAATCGGCGCACAGACGTATTCCACCGGAAACGCCCGACCATCGCCGCGCCAGAAGGTTTCATCATCGGCCCGCTTAACCTCGCCCTCGGCCAGGGTTTCGAACAGGGCGCATTTTTCCTGCCGGACGGGCTGCGCCCGTTGATCTTCCGGGGCGCGACAGACCAATGTGGCGAACGGCTCTCCCACCAGCGCCTCTTCGGTCCGTTTGAATGCCGCCAGGGCCGCCGGATTGACAAAACGGATACGGGCCTCCGCATCCAGGCCGACGATCCCTTCCGCCGCCGCATCCAGAATCTGCTGCGTGCGGTGGCTCAATCTCCGGTTTTCGCGCTCGGTGGCGCGCTGTTCGGTGACATCCAGCCCGGAACTGAGAATGCCGGTGACGCGGTCTTCGTCATCGCGCAAAAAAATATTCTGCCATTGAATGAGTCTGATCCGACCGTCCTTTGTCAGAACCGCATTCTGGTATTCCGGCGCGATCAATGTTTCCCGCGCAATCATCTTTCGGAACAAATTTTCGATGCTTTCGGCCTCTTTTTCAGGCAGCAGATCAAACCACTTGCGGCCCAGCAATTCTTGTTCTGTATAGCCAAGAATCTCAGAAGCCTTTCTGTTGACCAGAGTAATCCGCCCCTGACGGTCCAAGGCGATGAACATCACCCCGGCCATATCCAGATACTTTTCGGCTTTTCGCTTTTCCTCCACCAGCGCCATTTCGACCCGGCGGCGGCTTTCTATTTCCCGTTGTTGGCGTTCGATCTGCGCCGCCTTGTCCGACTCCTCGGCAATGAGCAACGGCAGGAACCGGCGGCCCAACAAAAAGAAAACCAGCAACGCCGCCACCAGATTGACCAGCTTGGGAAGTACCAGATATTGGGACTGATTGAGCAAATGGCCGACCCATTGCGGCAATACCCCGGCGTCGGACGACCGGGCTGCTCCGAAATAGATACTCTCCAGCAGCGTCCGGAAGGCGTCGATGGTCAGGATGATCAGCAACAGGTGGACCGTGGTGCCGACCTTGGCCTGAATCTTCAAATGGCGGATATAGAGGCTCAGAATGGCAGTCCAGATGACCGCCAACAGCAGGTAACTCGTGTAGGTCAGGGTAGCGGAAAAACTCACGCAATCCTCTCAGGGCCGATTCCAAGACTGCAACGGGATGCCCATTCTACCCAATCCACCCCCGCCGCGACAGTTCAGAGACTCAAAGCCTCGATAATCGCCCGCACTTCCTGGCGCGCCGCCACATGGGACAGGGTCAGATTGCCGTCCTGCGATTCCTTGAGGTCAAGCAATGTCAGCCCCTTGGGGAACAGTTCGCGGAAAATTACCCGCTCGCCGAAGCCGGCTACCTGACGGAATCCCAACCGCCGTTCCAGTCCATCGAGAATGCGGCCCACGTCGCGCTTGTTGCGGGCATCCAGATGGCTCAGACGGTTGCGCAACAAAATCCAGTCGATGGGCTTATCCTTGGCCATGGCCCGCCGCTTACGCTGTTCCCAGACCATTTCGGCGTAATGGCTCAGACCCAGCACCTTGTGCGCATCGGCGGAAACCCGGGCCAGCACGTCCAGGTCGATGAAACTGTCATTGAGCGGCGTGATCAGGGTATCGGCCCGGGCGTGGGCCTGCCGAGCGACCTCCGTGTCATGACCGGGGCAGTCGATCAGCACCACGTCATGATCCACCGCCAGGGCGTCCAATTGCGGGTCAAACAGGCTGTCGTCGGTCAGCCGCACATGGGTCGGCATGGGCAACGGCAGTCCCTTGGACTGGCTGTAGGCGGCCCGGTTCTCCAGATAACGGCTCAGGGTACCCTGGCGCAGGTCGGCGTCGATGGTCGCCACCCGCTTGCCCAGTCGCAGCAAGGAAATCACCAGATGCACCGCCGTGGTGGATTTGCCACTGCCGCCTTTTTCATTTCCCAAAACGATGATGTGGGCCTTGTTCGTCATAATGCCTCGATCTTGATTGCGATGTCGTGAAAGGCGGCTCCCCCCATGGGGGCCACCGGGTCGGACCCGGTCAGGGTATTGATCCCCTGTCCGTCCTCGAATGCCTCGGCGGGCCAGATGCTCTCCACCACCACGACGCCCCGTTGCAGGCCGTCGAACGGTGCCGCATGAACCACCACCGCTCCCCGTCGGTTGCTCAGGCGCACCCGTTGTCCCTCGATCAGCCCCAGTTCTGCACAGTCCTCGGGATGGATTTTGGCTGTCGGACGTCCCTCGGCCTCGCGGCTGTGGGCCACTTCAGTGAACGAACTGTTGAGAAAATTGCGCGCCGGAGCAGTCACCAATTTAAAGGAATGCTCAGAATCCATTGCTTCCAGCACATCCATATGATCAGGCAGACGGGGCATTTGATGATGATCGGGTCCAATGGACGCCCAGTCTGGAGCAAAACGAAATTTCCCGTCCGCATGGCCGAACCCGGTCAGGAAATGCGCCTCCTCGAACGGTCGCTGACAATCGACCCAACGGTCGCGGGCCAACTGGTCCGCCCCGCCCACATATCCGGAGGCCTTGAGAACGGAATCCACCACTTCCCAGGCGGTCATCGTATTGGCCGGATGGCCTGCCCCCAACCGCGTCAGCAGATCTCCGATGACTTCATGATTGCTGCGGCTCTCGCCCACCGGCTCGATGATCCGCCGCGAGACCTGAAGGGAGGTCTGACCATACGAGGTATACAGATCGTCATGCTCAACGAAGGTGGTGGCGGGCAGAACGATGTCAGCCATTTTTGCCGTATCGGTCATGAACTGTTCATGGACACAGAGAAACAGGTCGTCGCGCATCAGGCCGGCGCGCACTTTGGCCGATTCCGGAGCCACCAGCGCCGGATTGGTATTTTGCATCAGCATGGCCGTCACCGGCGGCCCCTCCCCCAACGCCGCCGTATCGCCCAGCAGCACATCGCCGATCCGACTCATATCCAATGTCCGGGCCGCTTTATCCGGACAATCCAGGCCCTCGACCAATCCCATGTCGATTCTGAACACCCCGCCACTGGCCGCCAGCAGGCCGCCGCCGCGTTCCTGCCACGCGCCGGTGACCGCAGGCAGACAGCTCACCGCATGGAGATTGGACGCCCCGTTGCGCTGCCGAGTGAAGCCGTAGCCCAGGCGCAGAAAGCTCTTTTTGGTCCGCCCGTAAAGCCGTGCGAAGTCAATGATTTCCGCCGCCTCCAGCCCGGTGATCTGGGCCGCCCACTCAGGCGTGCGGCTTTCCAGATGGCGTTCCAGGTCGGCGGGAAAGTCGGTCATCCGGCTCAGGTAGTCGCGGTCGGCAAAACCCTCTTTGAACAACACATGCATCATGGCACAGGCCAGCGCGCCGTCGGTTCCCGGACGCAGCATCGCATGACGATCGGACAAAGCGGCGGTGCGGGTGCGATAGGGATCGACGGTGACGATGGTCGCGCCGCGTTCCTTTTTCGCCTTTTGGGCCAGTTGCATGGCCTGAATCTGGGTGGCCACCGCATTGGTTCCCCACAGCACCACCAAATCGGATTCGGCCATTTCAAGGCCGTCAACACCCCGCTGCGCCCCAATTCCCGCCATCAGACCCGCCTTGCCGATGGCCGAACAGATGGTTTTGCCCATGTGGGAATAGCCCATCAGCCGTCGCAAGCGCAGAATACCTTGGCGCTGCACCTGTCCCATGGTCCCGGCATAGTAATAAGGCCAAACGGTTTCCGGCCCGTGGATGGTGGCGGCCTGTTGAAAAGCCTGCGCCACCTCGTGCAGGGCTTCGTCCCAGGAAATCGCCTCGAAACGCCCTTCGCCCTTGGGACCGATCCGACGCAGCGGTCGGGTCAGGCGCGCCGGATGGTGGGTGCGTTCCTTGTAGCGGTTGACCTTGGCGCAGATGACGCCATCCGTATAAGGATGATCCGCTGCGCCGCGCACCCGGCCGATTTCCGTTGGGCTCAGACGCTCCACCTCCAAGGCGCAGGCGCTGGGGCAGTCATGGGGACAGACGGCAGGAATGAAATCGCCGGTCATGGGGCGCTCCTGGACATGGATTCTGCGCGGACGTTATCACGGTTTGCGGTTTTCGGGAGTGACTTTCGGCCAACAAAAAGGGCGGAATTTCTCCCGCCCTTGGTGATGTCCGTCAATCCGGGGACGGTCAGTTCTTGGCCTTGTCGACCAGCTTGTTTTTGCCGATCCAGGGCATCATGCCGCGCAGGCGGGCCCCGACCTCCTCGATCTCATGTTCCGCATTGCGGCGCCGGGTCGCCTTGAACGACGGCTGACCGACCTTGCACTCGGTCATCCAGTCGCGCACGAAGCGGCCGGATTGGATATCGTCCAGCACCCGCTTCATCTCGGCCTTGGTTTCCGGGGTGACGATGCGCTTGCCGGTGACGTAATCGCCGTATTCCGCCGTGTTGGAGATGGAATAGCGCATGTTGGCCATGCCGCCTTCATAGATCAAATCGACGATCAGCTTGACCTCGTGCAGACATTCGAAATAGGCCATTTCCGGCGCATACCCGGCTTCCACCAGGGTCTCGAAGCCGTTGCGGATCAACTCGGTCAGGCCGCCGCACAGCACCACCTGCTCGCCGAACAGATCGGTCTCGCATTCCTCGCGGAAGCTGGTCTCGATGATGCCGGAGCGCCCGCCGCCGATGGCCGAGGCATAGGACAGCGCCACTTCCATGGCATTGCCCGAAGCATTCTGATGCACCGCCACCAGGCAGGGCACGCCGCCGCCCTTGAGGTATTCGCCGCGCACCGTGTGGCCGGGGCCTTTGGGGGCGATCATGAACACGTCGATATCCTGGCGTGGCTCAATCAGGTTGAAGTGAATATTGAGGCCATGAGCAAAGGCCAGCGCCGCCCCGGGCTTCATGTTGGCGTGCAGCTCGTCACGATAGATGTCGGCCTGCAATTCGTCGGGGGTCAGCATCATCACCACGTCGGCCCAGGCGGCGGCCTCGGTCGGGGTCATGCACTTCAGACCGGCGCCTTCCGCCTTGGCCCGCGAGGACGAGTCGGCGCGCAGTCCGACGGCCAACTGGGTGACTCCGGAGTCCTTCATGTTGAGCAAGTGGGCATGGCCCTGGGAGCCATAACCGATCACCGCCACTTTCTTGCCCTTGATCAGGTTCACGTCCGCGTCACGGTCGTAATAAACGCGCATCTTCTTCGTCCTTTCGAAAAACCACAGAAATTACATGGAACCGGCGCCACGGGGAATGGCGGCAACGCCGGTCCGCGACACGTCGGCCAGCCCCAGGGGCTGCATGAGGTTGATAAAGGCTTCGATCTTCGAGGTCTTGCCGACAATCTCAAAGACGAAGGATTCCTGGGTGCTGTCCACCGCCCGGGCGCGAAAAATATCGGCAATGCGCAACGCCTCGACGCGCTTCTCGCCGCTGCCGACCACCTTGACCAGGGCCAGTTCCCGTTCCACCGAGTCCCCTTCCTCGGTCAGGTCGATGACCGTGCGCACCGGCACCAGCCGCTCTAACTGCGCCTTGATCTGTTCGAGGATCATGCGGGTGCCGGAGGTGACGATGGTGATCTTGGAAAGCCGTTCCACGGCATCCACCTCGGCCACGGTCAGGCTGTCGATGTTATAGCCGCGCCCGGAAAATAGGCCGATGACCCGCGCCAGCACACCCGCCTCGTTATCGACGAGGACGGACATGGTATGAAATTCGATGGCGTCGGATTTGTAATTGGTCGAATGCATGGGTCTTGCTCCTGGGGTGCCCTCGCAACGCCGAGGGTCCTGGACTGAATATTGGGGACGCTATGTAGAGGATTTTCCGGGTCAGGCCAATACCATGCCGTCGCCGCCGTCGCTCAGTGCCACGTCCTCTTCATCTTCTGGGCCGAGAATCATTTCATTATGCGCCGCTCCGGCGGGGATCATCGGGAAGACGTTTTCTTCCTTGCTGACCAGCATGTCGAGCAGCACCGGGCCATCGGTCTCCAGCATCTGCTTGATGGCGCTATCCACTTCGTCCGGCTTGCTGGCCCGCAGACCGGTCATGCCGAAGGCCTGGGCCAGGGCGACGAAATCCGGTTGATGGTCCATGTGACTCTGGGAGTAGCGTTCCTCGTAGAACAGCTCCTGCCACTGCCGCACCATGCCCATGAAGCTGTTGTTGCAGAGCAGGATCTTGACCGGCAGGTTATGCTCGCGAATGGTCGCCAGTTCCTGAAGATTCATCTGGAACGAACATTCCGAGGTCACGCAGACCACCAGCTTGTCTGGATGCGCAATCTGCACACCCATGGCAGCGGGCAGGCCGTAGCCCATGGTGCCCAGACCGCCCGAGGTCATCCAGCGGTTCGGCTTGTCGAACAGCATGTATTGGGCGGCCCACATCTGGTGCTGTCCCACATCGGTGGTGACATAGGCATCCCGATCCTTGATCGCCTCGTAAAGATGCTCGATGGCATGTTGCGGCTTGATCACGTCCTTGGCCTTCTCATAGGCCAGACTCTGCCGAGACCGCCAGTGGTCGATCTCTTTCCACCAGTTCTTCAGCGCCTTGTCGGACACTTTGTACTGCTTGGACTTCCAGATCTTGATCATGTCTTCGAGGATCAATCCCGCATCGCCGACGATCGGCACATCCACCATGATGTTCTTGTTGATGGACGAGGGGTCGATGTCGATATGAATCTTGGCCGAGCCGGGCGAGAAGGCATCGGTGCGTCCGGTCACCCGATCATCGAAGCGCGCCCCGATGTTGATCATCAGATCACAGTCATGCATCGCCATGTTGGCTTCGTAGGTGCCATGCATGCCGCACATGCCGAGGAACTGCTTGTCAGTCGCCGGATAGGCGCCAAGCCCCATCAAGGTCAGGGTACAAGGCACGCCGGTTTCCTTGACGAACTGGGTCAGCAACTGCGACGCCGCCGGACCGGCATTGATCACCCCGCCGCCACAATAGAACAACGGCTTCTTGGCCTTCGACAGCAGCTTCAGCGCCTCTTCGATGGCCCCCTTGTCGCCCTTGGTCTTGGGGTTGTAACGCTTCATATGGACCTTGCTCGGTGCCATATATTCGCCCAGGCCAGTGATTACATCCTTGGGGATATCGACCACCACCGGCCCCGGACGGCCATGGGCCGCCACATAGAAGGCCTCGTGCAGCACCCGCGCCAGATCCTGCACGTCGCGCACCAGATAGTTATGCTTGGTGCAATGGCGGGTAATGCCGGTGGTGTCGGCCTCCTGGAAGGCGTCGTTGCCGATCAGCGCCGTCGGCACCTGGCCGCACAGACAGACCAGCGGAATGGAATCCAGCATGGCATCGGTCAAACCGGTCACCGTGTTGGTCGCCCCGGGACCCGAAGTCACCAGCGCCACACCAACCTTGCCGGTGGAGCGGGCATAGCCCTCCGCCGCATGCATGGCCCCTTGTTCGTGGCGCGGCAGGTAATGACGCAGGAAATTCTGTTTGAAGATTTCATCGTAGATGGGCAGGGTCACGCCGCCGGGATAGCCGAATACCACGTCAACGCCCTGATCCTTGAGAGCCTTCAAAATGATTTCCGCACCGGTCATGGGCTGGCTGGACATAGCCTGCATCTCCTTAATTTCACGATATCTCAATGTGCCGTGATCAACTGAAAAGACGGTCGCGCCCCAGGCAGGGCCGTCATGGGAGCGCGCACCCTAGTCTCTTCATCGGACTCGGTCAACGGAAAATGGCGAACAAACGGAAAGTTTTTTGTCATTCTGCGGTAATTATATTTCGCGTCCAGCCAGGCGCTTTTGCCCGATCCACAGCCACAACACGGCGGCAAAGGCGATCAGAATGGGCAGCGACGCCGCCGCATTGACCGCCTGCCAGCCGATCATGTTCTGCAACGCCCCGGAAGAAAAGCTGGCCAGGGCGACCATGCCGAAAACCGAGAAATCGTTGATCGACTGCACCTTGGCCCGCTCTTCCGGCTGATAGGTCCGGGTCAGCAGAGTGGTGCCGCCGATGAACATGAAGTTCCAGCCGATGCCCAGAGCCAGCAAGGCCGCCCAGAAATTCATCAACTCGATCCCGGCCAGATTGAGCCCCATGCAAACCACATTGAGCAGCGTGCCGACCAGGATGATGCGCAGCACGCCAAATTTGCGAATCAGCCAACCGGTGAAAAAACTCGGCGCAAACATGCCCAGCACATGCCACTGAATGACGAACGCCGCATCCTCGAAGGCAAAGCCACAGGCCACCATGGCCAGCGGCGTGGCGGTCATGACCAGGCTCATCACCCCGTAGCCGATCATCGCCGACAATACGGCAACGATGAACTCCGGCTGCCGCGCGATGACCCGCAGCGGCCGCCCGCCGCCTTTCCTGTTTTCCAGGTGCGGCGTTGGAATATCCACGAATTGCAGCAGCACGATGGTCAGCACCGAGAGCCCGACGATGGCCAGATAGCTTCCGGCAAACAGGATCGGGGCCAGCAGATCCATGCTGTTCTTGGCCAATTCCGGTCCCGCGAGAGCCGCGAACACGCCACCCGCCAGAACATAGGAAATGGCCCGGGGGCGGAATTGAACATCAACGGATTCCGCCGCCGCAAAGCGGTAATAGGCCCAGAAGGCATTGTGGGTGCCGAGCAGGAAACTGCCCAGAGCGAACAGCCAGAAATGCCCCAGATAGATCGCCGTGGCGGAAATCAGGGCACCACAAATGCCGATCGACTGACCGACCGTGAAGCCGAACCGCCGCCCGACCCGCGCCATAAACAGATTGGCCGGGATGGTCGCCGCCATGGTGCCGACGAATTGCAGGGCAAAGGGTAATGTCGCCAGATCCGGCGTCGGGGCCAGCAGCTTGCCCGCCAGGGCCGAGACGGTGACCACCAGCGACGCGCCGGTCATCGCCAGGGCCTGGGACGCCACCAGGAAATAGACCGCCCGATGGCCCGTGGAGCCCGCCGTTTTCATCTCTCGTTGTCCCAGGAACCGTTGAAGCGACCCGACCCTACACCGCGCCGCCCGTCCTGTCACGGGACAGCTTCTCAGGCTCCTCGCCGACGGCTATGCTGACCCCATGAGCTATACCGATGCCATTGTCGTCGAATGGGGCAGCCGCGCCGGGACCATCGACTATCTCAAGGATGGTCTGTCCTGGGGGCTGCAACGCAATGGCTTTCGGACCCATCGTATTTCCATCGTCGGCAATGACGCGCCTGCCCTCATCGACCGGGTGAACCGGCTGTGGGACGCGCTGGAAAAGGACGGCGGACGACCATTCATCGTCGATACGCAAGCCCGGTCGCCCTTTAAGACCCGACCGCGTTTTTCCTTCATCCTCGATCATCCGCTGGATCATCCCAATCTGCGCCATGTGGGCACGGGCACCGTGCTCGGCCTGTGCGACGCCTCGTATCTGCGGCTGAACGGCTATTCGGATGCTCAGGCCATTTTCTTTCCCCATGCCGGACTGCCGCCCGATCCCGATCCCCTGCCCATCGAGCAACGCCCCATCGACATCCTGTTTTCCGGGGCCCTGGCCATGGCCCCTCACGGCGCCACGCGCGCCGCCCGGCTGGCCCAGTTCGCGCCGCCGATCCGTGCCGTTGTGGAACAGGCCTGCGCGGACATCGTGGACCGGGTGAGTGACCCCTACGAAGCCCTGACCGCTGCCTGTCTGGCTCAGGGGATTGATCCGAATCACTTGCAATGGCAACAGGTCTGCCGACTGGTCGCTCTGCTCGGCAATCTGGCCCAGGGGGCCTGGCGTTGGGCGATGATGGAACAACTCAAGAGCCTGCCGGTAACCGTGGTCGGACCGGTGGCCTCGGACTTTTTTCAGAACGGATGTGGTCAAGTAACTCTGCTCGGCGAGCGCCCCTATGAAGAGGTCCAGGATTTGATGCGCCGATCCAAGGTGGTGCTCAACATGACACCGAAATTCAAGGCCGGGTCCCACGAACGCATCTGTTCGGCCATGGCCGCCGGGGCGGTGGTCTGCACCAACCCCAGTCAATACCTGCCCCAGGACTTCACTCACGGGGAAAGCATTGTATTCCAGGCCTCCCCCGCAGCGACGGCGGCCCAATTGGCGGACCTCCTGGCCTGTCCGCAAAATCTCCAGGCCATGGCCGAGGCCGCGATGCCTCTATACACGGCCAAGCACACTTTCGAGGCCCGGGTGCGGGATTTTTTGACTCCGCTGTTCGGGTGAGTGACCCCAATCACAGCAAAGTCACAGACAGCTCCTATATAATGAATAAGGATTGAGTAAAAAGTCCGTCGAATCCCTATGATGGGACTGACAGGCAGATGAATTGGAACCGACCATGAGCACCTTCGACACGACCCCAGCGCCCCAGTCTCCCGCAACGATGACCCTGCATATGGAGCCCGGCCAAGAGTCTGCGGCGCTCCCTGCGGGTTTTGACATGGCGTCGGCCGACTATGGCCGCGAGGGCGCGGATTTGGTTGTCACCGCCCCTGATGGCGCTTCCGTGACCTTGGTTGATTATTTCGCCGGGGGCGCACCGGCAACACTGATGACGCCCGACGGCGCCACTATTTCCGGCAGCGTGGCCTCTAAGCTGGCCGGTCCGCTGGCCCCCGGTCAGGTGGCCCAGGACGGACCGGGCGAGCCTCAGACCGCCATCGGGCAAGTGGATACCCTTGATGGTCATGTCACCGCGACTCGGGCCGACGGCACCACCGTCGAACTGAGCAAGGGCGATCCGGTGTTCGAAGGCGACGTGCTGGTCACCGGCGACGGTGGCGCGGTCGGCATCGTGCTGGCCGATACCTCCGTGTTCTCGCTTGGTGAAAACGGGCGCATGGTGCTCGACGAAATGGTTTACGATCCGGGTGCCGAGGAAGGCTCCGCCTCCTTTGCCCTGTTGACCGGCGCGGCGACTTTCGTCTCCGGTCAAATCGCCAAGTTCGGCCAGGACGCCATGATGGTGAAGACCCCGGTGGCCACCATCGGCATCCGTGGCACCAAGGTGTTCCTGGAAACCGACGGCGAGACCGTGAAAGCGGTCAACCTGCCCGAAAACACCCTGAAGGGTGAATCGGTCGGTGAAATCGTCCTCATGAGCCCCGACGGCGACATGCTTGGCACCATCAACAACATCGGTGGCGGCTGGCAGTGGTCGCCCTCCCAGTCGGGCACCCCCACCGCCCTGCAATTGAGCGATGCGCAGGTGCGCTCGATCGTTCAGGAAACCTCCATTCATCTGCCGCAGACCCTGGAAGAACGCGCCCTCGAAGTCATGGATCGCCTTGAAGAGATTCGCACCGATGCCGCAGCGGCCCGCGAATCCGGCGACATGGATCGCGCCGACGCTTTGGAACAGCAAGCGCAGGAAATGGAAGCTCGTGTCGAACAGGCCTTGCTCGAGGTTGAAACCAACCTGGGTTACAAAATCAATATTACCGATGAGGATCAAACCGCCGATCTGTTAGGCGATCTGGAGAATTTCGATACCGCTGCCGGTCCCGTAGAGGTTCAGGGGGACACACAAAACAACGGCAATGCGCCACCGCCCAACCCCTTCAGCAATTTGTTCAATCAGCAGACCACGCCGACCGTCCCTAACGCCCCGGCCATCAATCCACAGGCGATTCCGCCAAGTGCCCCACCGACGACGCAGGGACAACAGCAGCCACAAGTTCCTGTCTCGACACCCGATGGGACCAACACGGTCACCCTGAACACCTATGAAGGCACGGTGGTCGACGGCTATATCGAAGACGCCCTCGTTTTTGTGGATGCCGATAACGACGGCAACTTCGACCATAACGAAGACCTGAACGGGAATGGCATCCTTGATGCCGGTGAAGACATTGACCAGGACGGAATCCTGGACGTGACCAACGGCCCGGATGAGGCCCATACATTCTCCGATGCCAACGGTGCATTCACCATTACCACCGACCAAGAAGGCTCCCTGCGCGCCATCCTCGGCACCGATGTCACCACCGAACTTCCCCTTTACGGGCTCATGTCCGCTCCGAATGGGTCGACGGTGATTTCGCCGCTGACCACCCTGGTCGACATGCAGATGCAAGGTGGTGTCAATGCCGAGACCGCCGAGTCCAACATCGTTGCCGCCATGGGATTGCCCCCGGGCACAGACCTGCTTAACACTGACCCGCAGGCCGCCGCCTTGGCCGGAAATGTGGCGTTGATGGCCAAGTCTGTAATGGTCGCCTCGACCCTGTCGCAAATGTCCGCAGCCTTGGAAGCAGCGGGATTGTCGACCATTGACGCCATGACTCTGGCCGTTCAGGCCATCGGCAATGCCGCTGACGGAGGTGTCTTAAATTTGACCAGCGCCGAACAATTGGGCGGAATGCTCAATAACGCGGTCAACGCCTATAATGCTCAGCAGCCCGAAGGGGCACCCGCCCTGTCGGCCATTGATGCGAAGATCATTAACGGCATGTCGGCAGCCAATAGCCGCATGGAGACTCTGCTTGAAAGCTTCGAGCCGGGCGGCGATACGGGAGCTTTCCTGTCCTCGTTGGCAGAGAGCGCCACCTTTGCCCAGGGTTCCATGGTCGAAGCCATCCGCGCCCATCAGCTGGACCAGTTGCCTCAGAGCGAAGACGCTTTTAGCTACGCCTCCGACCCCGAGGCGCCCTGGAATTGGGCTGAGGGCATGGCCCCCGGCACCAAGGAACCGGGCTCGGTGGCCGAGAAGGAACCCAACCACATTGACCAGCCGCAGACCATTGATCGCGGGGCCTTTGGTCATGGTGAAACAGTCGATACGGCGGTGGTCGAGGTGCATGGCACCCTGGGCACCTACAACACCGGCAATCATCAAGAATACAACGACGCCTTCACTTTCGAGGTGAAGCAGGGCGAGAGCCTGAGCCTGTCGCTGGATAATCCGAATGTCGAAATGCGCATCTATGCGGCCGACAGCCTCGGCGAGGGCTACGATCATGATAACCCGCCGCCGTCACTGGACCCGGCGGGCCTGGGCGCTGGCACCTACGTGGTGATGGTGCTGAACGAGGGCCGGAACAACGCCGACTTCTCAATCACCGCCACCCTGGATGTATCCGGGGCCTCCATGGAAGACCGGTTCGATCTGTTCGCCAATTCCCTGCCCGAGCAGGAACAGAACTACATGAAGCTCGACGGCACCGTCGATAGTCACGTGATTTCACGCGAAGATTTCGGGGCCGTCTCCGACGACATGGCCGGCATCACCGTGACCGGCAGTCTGGCCAATTACGATGGCAACGAAGACAAGCACAACGACGCCTTCCAGTTCGACATGGGTCCCGGGGAATGGGTCAACATTTCCCATTCGGAAGGGGCCGACGAGACTATGCGCTTCCAACTGTTCAAGCTGGAAGACGACGGCGTCAATACCCGCCTGCACCAGATCGACGGCCTGTCCCCCGAGGACGGCGGCTTCCAGGCCTACTCCGCCGATGGCGGCAGCTATGTGCTGCGCATCTGGAGCGAGGGAGCATCGGTTTCCAACTATGCGCTGGATATCTCCGTGGGCGGCGAGCGGGCCCTGAGCGCCCTGACCGGTGGTGAATTGACCGACGGTCTGTATTGGGACCCGTCCCAGTTCTCCACCGCCGAACTGTTCAGCATGTACGCCAACGAGGTGCCGGAGATCGAATCCAACTACATGAAGCTCGACGGCACCCTGGACGCCCACGAGATCGGCCGCGACCAGTTCGGCACGGTCACCGAAGATCTCGACGGCTTGATGATCACCGGCAGTCTGGCCGACAATCTGAGCAATTTGAACAAGAACAACGACGCCTTCCAGTTCGATCTTCAGGACGGCGAATGGGTCTCCATCGTGCATCCACAAGGGGCGGCCGAGACCATGCGTTTCGAATTGTTCCGCATGGAAGAGGATGGCTCCATCGACACGACCAGTCGCCCCATCGAAGGTTGGGCTCCCGAGGACGGGACCTTCTCCACTCAGGCCACCGAGGGCGGGACCTACGTGCTGCGCGTGTGGAGCGAAGGAGCTTCGGTCTCGAACTATGAGGTCGACGTGGCCATCGGCTCCGAGGAGGCTCTGGCCGACCTGACGGGCCAACCGCTCAGCGACAACATGCTCGCCGACGCAGGCCAGGACGGCCTGTTCAATATCGAAGCCCTGATCGGCGGCGATTTCGGCGACATGATCATCGACAGCTTGGGCGACGATATCCTGACCGGCGGTGACGGGGCGACCACCTTCGTCTTCGACATGGACGGCGACACGGACGTCATCACCAACTTCGATTTCGATGATGTGATGGAATTGATTGGTGAAGACCTGACCGTACAGCTGGAAACCACCGAGAACGGCGACCCGATGCTGGTGGTCACCTCGGCTGCGCCGAATGTCCCGGAAACCCGCATCATTCTCGAAGGCGCGTCCCAGGAGGACGTGGCCTGGGTCGAAACGGACTCCGGCTATTCGGTCACCACCGATCCCAACACCGGCGGCGCGGCAGTCGATATTCCATCGGACAGCAGCTGATACTTGCGGAAAGCCCGCCAAGGCGGCTATCTTATGGCGCGTGTAGCGTAGGATCACAGGGGGGATCGGGGACGATGACGAAAGCCGACAAGATCGAACAGTTGAAGGTCATCGCCGATCTTTGGCAGTCCTACATGGATATTGAATATTCCCCGTCCGACGTGGCGGCCATGCTGACCCTGCTCAAGGTCGCCCGCGCCCGCTACGAAAAAGTGGCCGGGACGCCGACCAAGGACGACAATCATGTGTTCAACGAAAAGGGCGGCGATTTCCATGAAATCATGGAAGCCCTGGATCGCCCGATGATCCGCGCCTATGAGGATGCCTTCTCCCAGTTGATGGAGAATGGCGTGCTCGACAAGGACGCCCTGCCCGCCAACGCCCGGGAAAAATTCGAACAGCGCCAGGAAATGCGGCGCAAGGGCAAGTAACAGCCGACCACGGTTAAGACTCTTTTCACGCGACTCGATTCTTAATGGACTCGCCTTGCGACAACCAGAGAGTCGAGTCCGTCATGTCCCATGCCCTCCCCGATCAAATGACCTGTATTGAAATCAGCAGCCCCGGCGGCCCGGAGGTGTTGACTCCGGTGCGACGTCCGCTTCCCGTCCCCGGAGCCGGGGAGGTTCTGATCCATGTGGCGGCGGCCGGAATCAATCGCCCCGATGTGTTGCAGCGCCTGGGCCGCTATGCGGCACCGCCGGACGCCTCCGACCTGCCGGGCCTGGAAGTGGCCGGAGAGGTGGTGGCGCTCGGCCCGGCGACCGTCGGTCTGCGCCCCGGCAGCAAGGTCTGCGCCCTCGCCCCGGGTGGCGGCTATGCGCAATACTGCGTCGTTCCGGCGGACCACTGCCTGCCCATCCCCGCTCCTTTGAGCCTGATCCAGGGCGCGGCCCTGCCGGAAACCTTTTTCACCGTCTGGACCAACGTCTTCGAGCGCGGCAATCTGGCCCCCAACGAGACCCTGCTCATTCATGGCGGTTCCAGCGGCATCGGCACCACCGCCATCCAGATGGCCCACCACCTGGGGGCCAAAGTTATGGTAACGGCGGGCTCCGATGAGAAATGCCAAGCCTGCCTTGATCTGGGCGCCGATCTGGCGGTGAATTACCGCAATGATGACTTTGTCGCCGCGGCCAAGCAATGGACCGGGGGGCGCGGCGTCGATGTGATCCTGGACATGGTCGGCGGCGACTATGTGGCCCGCAATCTCAAGGCCCTGGCCTTCGAGGGGCGATTGGTCCATATCGCCTTTCTCGGCGGCTCGAAAGTGGATCTGGACCTGATGCCGGTGCTGCTGCGGCGTTTGACCATCACCGGCTCGACCCTGCGTCCGCAGTCCGTCGCCCGCAAGGCCGAGATCGCTCATGCCCTGCGCGAGTCCGTCTGGCCGTTGATCGAGGCCGGGAAAATCGCCCCGGTGATTCATGCCACTTTTCCCCTGACCCAGGCCGCCGAGGCCCATCGGTTGATGGAATCCGGGGTTCATGTGGGAAAGATTGTTCTGACAAATGATCAGGTGATTTGACCCGTAGCAACAACGCCCCTATATTCGGCTCAATTCAATGTTCGACGGGCTCCTTCATGGGGTCCGTTGGCGTTGCGCAACCAACAACAAAAAGGGTTTAGTCATATGACGCAGCCTCTGATGCCCAAGGCGACGGCAGTCTGGCTCGTGGACAACACGGCGTTGACCTTCGAGCAGATTTCCGAGTTCTGTGGCTTGCATGAATTGGAAATCCAGGCCATTGCCGACGGTGACGTGGCCGGTGGCATGCAGGGCCTCGACCCGGTGATCAACGGTCAGATCCGGCTGGAGGAAATCCGCCGCTGCGAAGCCGACCCCACCGCCAAGCTGCAAATCGTCGTCAAGGATCTGCCGCAAGCCAAGAAGCGCGGCAAGGGTGCCCGATATACGCCGGTCTCCAAGCGTGGCGACCGCCCCGACGCCATTGCCTGGCTGCTCAAATTCCATCCGGAATTGTCCGATGCGCAAATCAGCAAGTTGATCGGCACCACCAAGCCGACCATCATCTCGGTGCGCGACAAGACCCATTGGAACAGCTCCAACATCAAGACCCGCAATCCGGTGCACCTGGGGCTGTGCTCCCTGGCCGAACTGGAAAAGGTGGTGCAGATTGCCCGCGCCGCCTCGGGAACGGTCCATGCCCCGGTGGTGCTGACCGACGAGCCCATTGAGGAGCAGCCCGAACAGGAAAAGCGACAGGAATATGTCGATCCGTTCGCCAATTTCCCGAAAAGCGCGCCGGAAGAACCGGTCGAGGACTAATCCTCCTCGCCTTTGGGCAGACGATCCACGGCCGCCGCCCCAAACGGCGGCCGTCCCATTTGCAGACGCAATTCGTTGACCTCCGCCAATGATTGGGCCAATTCCGGATCGACCTCGAAGCAGATGCCGTTGTCGCCCGGAAGCGGGGTGTCGTGGGGCAGCCCATCGCCGAAAATTTCGTCGGGGATTTCCTGATAGGCCGCGCAGTCCCCCTGTGCCTCCCACTGTTCTTCGTCGTGGTGGAAATGCAGGCAGAACAAACAGGCCGGCGGCAGAATACAGGACATGGGAGAGGCGAATCTCCGAAACAGCTTATGATCACTAGCTAATATAATGGCTGTTTCAGGCCGGGTCCGCAAGGGCATCGCCGACCATATGGTGGAGATCCACCACGTCCGAATGGGCATGCCCGAAACGCTGATAGAACCCGCGAATGTCGAGATTGGACGACTGGACCAGAAGCTGCACGTTGCGAATGCCCTTGGCCCCCAACCAATCCTGGGCATGGCAGACCAGCCGCTGCCCCAGACCGGTACAGGGGCAATGGGGGTCCACCGCCAGATAGTGCAGCCAGCCCCGGTCGCCGTCATGCTGGGCCAGAACCGACCCGACCAATTTCGACTCGCTCTGCGCCTCACCATGCAAGGCGACGAACAGACCGCTCTTGGTCGGCGTTTGCAAGGTCGGCGGCTCAATGGGCAAGGCCCCGGAGGCCCGGCGACAGCGCGCCCAAAGCTGGTCGATTTGCGCCTGATCGGCTGCCCGTGCGGCACGAATGCGAATTTTATTTTCAGTCATCTCGGGATCTTCTGTCCATTCAGGGTGTCTCGCGGACTCAAGGGGTGTCCGAACGCTTCATTTTCTAGAGCAAAACTATGACAAAATTGTGTGCCAATCGTTTAAAAATTAGAGGCATGATGCGGTGGCGGCCCTTATCCGCCATTTTCTTGCGGAAGGCAAGCCGATGGGCCACACTGCATATTAAATTCCACGCATATTCGGAGGACTCGTCCCATGCGCCTGCTCGTCAAAGGTTTGCTTTCACCCCAGGAGCTCAATCACATCGACAGCATCTTGATGAACGGCAAATTCGTCGATGGCGGCGGCAGCGCCGATACGGGAGCGCGCGCGGTCAAAAAGAATCTGGAACTGGACAGCCGCCAGACCGAAGGGGCCGACGAAATCGAGGCCCTGGTTTACGGCAAGTTGGCCAGCAACCCGGAAATCAGCGATCAGGCCCTGCCCCTGCGTTTCTCGCGTCCCATCTTCTCCCGCTACGAGCCGGGCATGTTTTATGGTCGTCATGTGGACAATCCCCTGCTCGGCCAGGGCGGCATGCGGACGGACATCTCCTGCACCGTGTTTCTTGGCGATCCCAAGGACTACGAAGGCGGCGAACTGGTGCTGTTGAACGAGGACGGCAGCGAACAGATGATCAAACCGGCGCGCGGCGATGCCTATGTCTATCCCACCGGCACCCCGCACCGGGTCAATACGGTGACGCGCGGTGCCCGGGTGGCGGCCATCTGCTTCATGCAGAGCGTGGTCGCCGATCCGCACAAACGCAAGATCCTATCCACCTTCCACCGGGTCCATCATTCGATGGTCGAAAAATACCCGGACTCCCCGGAAACGGCGGATTTCAACGAGGCCTATTACTACCTGTTCCGGCTCTGGTCACAGGTGTAATCACAGCCCCTGCTTCAAGGCGGCGAGGCAGAGCGCGATATTGCGCGGCGTGGCGCTTTGGCCCATCAGGCCGATGCGCCACACCTTGCCGGCCAGAGCCCCCAATCCGGCCCCCAGTTCCAGGCCGTAGGTGTGCAGAGCGTGGCTGCGTACCGCCGCCTCATCCACCCCCTCGGGCACATTGACCGCGTTGAGTTGCGGCAACCGGTAGGGTTCCTCGACCAGAAACGACAATCCGAGTCCTTCCAGACCGTTTTTAAGGCTTTCATGCATGGTCGCATGGCGGGCCCAGGATGCCTCCAGCCCCTCTTCGAGGATCATCCGCAGGCCCTCGTGCAGTCCATAGAGCGCATTGACCGGGGCTGTGTGGTGATAGGCCCGCTTGCCACCGCTGCCCTCCCAATAGCCCATGACCAGACCAAGGTCCAGGAACCACGACAGGACCGGGGTTTTGCGCGCCTTCACCGCTTCGGCGGCGCGCGGCGAAAAGGTTACCGGCGACAGACCCGGCGGACAGCTCAGGCATTTCTGGGTGCCCGAATAGACCGCATCGGCCCCCCAGGCATCCACCTCAACCGGAATGCCGCCCAGCGAGGTCACCGTATCGACGATGGTCAGCGCCCCTTGATCGCGGGCCAGTCGGCACAGGGTGGCGGCATCGGATTGCACCCCGGTGGAGGTTTCCGCTTGAACAAAGGCCACCACCTTGGTGTCGGGTTGGGCCTTCAGTGCGTCTTCCAGCTTCTGCGCATCGACCGGCCTGCCCCAGGCATCGTCGATCACCGTCACCTCGCCCCCATAGCGGCGGGCAATATCCTGCATCCGGTCACCGAACACCCCGTTGCGGCAGACGATAACTTTGTCCCCTGGCTCCACCAGGTTGACGAAACAACTCTCCATGCCGGTCATGCCGGGGCCTGAAATGGGGAATGTCAAAGGGTTGGAGGTCCGAAAGACCTGCCGCAGCATGCCCTTGACCTCATCCATCATGCCGGAGAAGGCCGGGTCCAGGTGCCCCACCGTCGGTCGGGACAGCGCCGCCAGCACTCGCGGATGCACATCGGACGGCCCCGGCCCCATCAAGACACGTTGCGGCGGATTGAAGGTCTGGCTGTTCATGGACCGGCTCCTCGGTGATCGGGGTTCAGGGGCTTATACCAATCCGGGCGGGGGGCTCGCAAGAGCCGGAGAGGCCATTACGCCGCTTGCAGACGTACCTGGGGGGCCTCGCGAATGGGAATTTGGATGATCGCCGAAAAGGCCCCGACCCCCACCCCGACCCACCAGACCACGTCATAGGAGCCGAAACGGTCATACATGAAGCCGCCCAGCCAGACCCCCAGAAAGGAGCCCAATTGATGGGAGAGGAACACGATTCCATACAGGGTGCCCATGAACCGCAGCCCATAGATATGACCAATCAGGCCGGAGGTCAGCGGCACCGTGGCCAGCCATAATGCCCCCATGGTCAGGGAAAAGGCCACCACCGTGGCCGGGGTCATCGGCAACAGAATAAAGGCCGCGGCAATCACCGTGCGACCGGCATAGATCCAGGCCAGCAAATATTTCTTCGGCCAGTGATTTCCCAGCGCCCCGGCGGCGATGGTGCCGACGATATTGGCTATACCGATCAGGGCGATGGCAAAGGCCCCCAGTCCCGAGGAGCTCTGAACACCCAGACTGCGGATGACCGAGTTGGGCGGAATGGCGCTACAGACCTCGGTCACAAAGGCCGGGAAATGGGCCGTGATAAAGGCCAATTGGAAGCCACAGGAAAAAAACCCGAGAAAGATCATGCTGAACGTCGGGTCGCGCAGGGCCTGGGCCAGCACCGCCCCCAGGCTTTCATGCGGTTGTGCAGGGGCGGCTTTTGCAGCCCGGCCCATCAGCGGGAGAAAGAGCATCACCGCCAAAATGGCCGCCGCAAAGATCAAAAAGACCGAGGACCAGGGCATGATCCGCAGCAAGGCATCGGCCACCGGCGGGCCGACGATCTGTCCGGCGGACCCGGCGGCGGTGGTGATCCCCAGGGCCAGGGAACGATGCTTGTCCGACGCACTGCGCCCCACTACAGCCAGAATCACGCCGAAACCTGTTCCGGCAATGCCGAAGCCGACCAGAATCTCCAGGAACTGATGGGCGGCCGGGGTCACGGCTAAGCTGCTCAACACCAGCCCCAGCGCATAGAAAACCGCGCCAAGAATAATGGCTTTTTTATCTCCGAACTTTTCGGCAAAGGCACTGAACAGCGGTTGCCCGATCCCCCAGGCCAGATTCTGAATGGCAATGGCCAGCGAAAATTCCGAGCGCAACCAGCCGAATTGATCGGCAATGGGGATCTGAAACACACCGAAGCTGGCCCGAATGGCAAAGCCGATCATCAGGATCAGACTTCCCACGATCAATACCGGAGTAAACAGACGCGCCGAAGTCGGAGACATTGTCACCTCGAAGCTTTCACACCTCTACCCATACTCGAAAAAATATGAGACCCCAAAAGAAAATGATACCTGCACCGCAACATGATGGAGCAACCAGATTTAGCCTGAGGAAATCCACCACTACTTATTGTTATCATTATAATTTTTCAGCATCTTTTATCTTTTTCAAGATGGAATATGATTGGACTTCCCACCTTGTTGAAGTCATCATGGGGCTCTGATCTCGCGATGCACAAGAACAGTGATTTCATTATAACGATTTGAAACAATGTCCCTTTCGGATTTGCAGCACCCGCTCACCGGCGACCCGCAACTTGATACCGAGCATGGCGCGTTGCTCAAGCACATACTATTGATCGACCATCTGGTCAAAACGGGCTTTGAAACGGACGCCCTGATTGCCCAAATTGATGCGCTCATAGATCTGTTTCGCCGTCATGTGGACTATGAACAGAAATATCTGACTCCGTTGACCGAGGGTCCTGCGCTGTATCACAAGGTCGCCCATGATTCCCACCATCAGGCTTTTCTGGTCGGCCTGGAATTCCTCGCCGCCTGTGTGATGGACAAGCGCGACCCGTCTTTCCTGGTGAAAATCACCGAGGAAAAAGTCCATCGGATCTTCTCCGAACTCATGGAGTTCGATCAAGTGATGATGCGGCTTTATCGAAACATCTGATCTCCACGGCATGTCAC
This sequence comes from Magnetospira thiophila, assembly GCF_054657015.1. NCBI lineage: Bacteria > Pseudomonadati > Pseudomonadota > Alphaproteobacteria > Rhodospirillales > Thalassospiraceae > Magnetospira > Magnetospira thiophila. The sequence continues at coordinate 238,530 of NZ_BAAHXF010000002.1, read as the reverse complement.
TGCTGGACCCCGAGGGTGCAAGTGGGTTATGATTCTTTGCAATCCATTCGCAGGGCTTGGGGCGAGCCCTTAAGAGCAGGTGCGGGACGTTTCATGGCCGACACATCTCAGAAGGAACGGCATCGGCGTTTTGTCGCCTTTGCGTTTGCCATGTCGGATCTCCTTCTGGAGATTGACGAAAAGTACAAGATTCATTTTGCCGAGGGCTCGCTGGCCGGTCTGAAGTTCTCCGGTATCGAGCATTTGCCGGACCTGATCGGCAAGGACTTCCGCGCCATGATGGTCAAGAAGGACCGGGCGCTGGTGGAAGCCTCGGTCAGCAACATGACCCGCACCGGGCGGCTCTCCCCCATATCCATTTCCCTCAATACCCAGGGAAAGCCGTCGCCGGTGATTCTGGGCGGCTTTTTTCTGCCCGGCACGAACGTCCGCTTCAACCTGTCCATGACCCTCAACAACAAGCTCTATTGCCAGGAGAGCCCGGCCCTCAAGCGGGACGAAAACTCCGGCCTGCTCGACGCCGAGACCTTTGCCGCCAAAGCCAAGGAGCGCGCCGTCACCGGCAAGATGAACGACTCCGATCTTGAAATGGGCATGCTGGTCATCGCCGGGCTGAAGGAGCTCAAGGAATCCGGCGATCCGGCCAAGGTCGAAGAGTTCATGCAGAAACTCGGCGCCATGCTGCGCAGTTGGAGCCTCGGCGGCGACACGGCCGGTCTGGTCGGCGACGAGAAATTCTCCTTTGTCGGCGAGGAAGGCCTGGACGCCCAGAAAATGGCCGCCATCCAGAAAGAGGCCGACAAAATTCTCGGGGCCGACGCCAAGAAGGTCTCCATCTCCTCGGTCACCGCCAATCTGGATACCGCCAACCTCAGCGAGGAGGACGCCAGCAAGGCGCTGCTCCATTGCTTGCAAAAGTTCGCCAACGAGTCCCCCGGCTCCTTCAACATCAAGTCGCTCTCCGAGGGGGTGACCGACTACCTGGATGGCACCGTCGAGCGCATCAAGGAACTGCGCAAGATCATCGACGCGCGCAATTTCCACCTCGCCTTTCAGCCCATCGTCGATCTGCGTAGCCGCGCCGTCGACCATTACGAGGTGCTGTCGCGCTTCGAGGGTTTGATGAGTCCGCTGGAACTGATCCAGTTCGCCGAAAACGTCGGCATGATTCACGACCTGGATTTGGTGATCGTGCACCAGACTCTCAACACCCTGATCGAGCGGGAGAAAAAGGAAGGCTGGCGGCCTCGGGTCTCGATCAACCTGTCGGCCAAGAGCATGCAGAACGAACTGTTCATGAAGTCGCTGCGCAAGCTGACCCGCAACAGCGATTTCGCGCGGCTGACCCCGCAGATCATTTTCGAAGTCACCGAAACCTCAATGATCGAGGACCTGCAAAAGCTCAACGGCGCCATCCAGACCCTGCGCAAGGACGGACACGGCATTTCCATTGACGACGTGGGTTCGGGCAATACCTCCTTTACCATGCTCAACAGCATCGACGCCGATCACGCCAAGATCGACGGGGCTCTGGTGCGCGGCTTCCTGGACGACACCCGGGCCAAGAACATCCTGAAAAGCGTCATCGATTCGTGCAAGAACATGGGATTCGATGTGATCTGCGAACATATCGAACACGAAGACGAGGCGCGGCAGTTGATGGTCATGGGGGCGCACCTTGGACAGGGCTACCTGTTCGGCAAGCCCACCGCCGACGGCAAGCCGCCGAATGTCATTGTTTACGGCAAGGGGACCGATCCGGTCCTGGGTTGGTAGTTCTTCGGATATATCAAAAAAGCGGCGGCCCCAGGGACCGCCGCTTTTTCGCACAGGAAATCTCTAGAGCGGGATGAATTTAGGTTGGTCCATATCCGGCGTTTCTGACGAGGTTGGCGCATTCCTGCGGCGGGAAGGCATCGAGTAGCCTTCCGATGGCCTCGCAGAGCGCATCGACGGTGCGCGCGGCCTCCTTGCGCAGCAGATGCTTGAGTTTGGCAAAGACCTGCTCGATGGGGTTCAGGTCGGGGGAGTATTTCGGCAGGAAGAACAGCTTGGCACCCGCGCCTCGGATGAGGCGGCGGATGGCTTCGCCCTTGTGGCTGCCGAGATTGTCCATGACCACGATATCGCCGGGCTTGAGGGTGGGGATGAGCACCTTCTCGACATAGACCCGGAAGCGTTCGCCATTGATCGGCCCGTCGAGAACCCAGGGCGCCTCAATGCGGTCGTGGCGGAGCGCGGCGAGGAAGGTCATGGTTTTCCAGTGGCCATACGGCACCTTGGCGTCGAGCCTTTGGCCGACCGGCGCCCATCCCCGGAGCGGCGCCATGTTGGTCTTGGTCCAGGTTTCGTCGATGAAGACTAGGCGATCAATGGCCACCCGGTCCTGATACGCCTTCCACTGTTCACGCTTACGCGCCACGTCGGGCCGATCCTGTTCCCTGGGAAGGACGCTTTTTTTTGAAACTCAGTTTTTCGGCATGCACGAATTCCCAGACGCTGCGGTAGTCGACCATCACCTTGCGCTCGGCCAGTTCCGCCACCAACCCACGCAACGTGAAGTCCTTCTCCTTGCACCGCTGGATAAGCCAATCACGGTGTTCTCCTCGGATTGTCTTCGGCCGGTTCCCTCCCATCTTGTCGGGCGCAACACTGCCCGTCTCGCGGAAACGGGTCACCCAGCGGATGACCGAACTGACACCAACGGCAAACCGCGCCGCGGCCTGGTGCCGAGAGAGGCCGCCTTCCTCAACGGCGGCGACCACACGCTCGCGGAGATCGTTCGAATAGGGTTTCGTCATCCATACTGGCCTCCTTTTCCAGCCAGTATGTTGAATCAGAATTGCGAGACTTTGGGAATCCCCTTTCGATTCACTCCGGCTTCATCCCGCTCTAATTCAAACCAGCGCCACCGCCGCGAAAATCAACGGCACGGCACTCAGGGCCCCGACCAGGGTTCCGACCCAGAACGGCGTCGAGAGGTGCATGGTTCAGGCCGCCTTGCGCCGGCGCAACCAGCCGAGACCGAGCAGACCGCTGCCGAACAGGGCCAGGGAGGCCGGCTCGGGGACTTGTTCGGCATTCAGGCTGAGGTCGTCGATCAGGAAATAGTTGCCGAAGCCCAGGCGCAACTCGTCGATCGCCCCGCTCTGCCCGGCATAGAATTCATAGCTGCCGTTCAGGCTCGTCGCCACGCTCCACACCAGCGCGCCGTTGTTGTAGCCCTGAAGGGTCCCGAACAGGCTGTCCGTTCCGCCGGAGTCGGGAGCGGTGGCCCACCGTTTCGCCCAGAGTCCGTCGAAGGTGAAATCGCTGTTATCGGCGGCGGTGACCACGCCGACCCCGCCATTGTTATTGAGCAGACCGAACTCGCCGCTATGGGCGCCAAAGTTCCAGCCAGACCCCACCAGGTCGATCCAGTCCAAAGTGTAGGAAAAATTGAAGCCCTGATAGGTCGGCATGTCGCCAACCCCGTTGGCCGTGCTGCCCGGCACATCGTCAAAGGTCAGCAGCGCGGCATTGGCCTGCGCCCCCAACAGCAACGAGGACAGCACAACGGCAATCGCCTTGAATTTGGACATACGCGCTGAAAACATCAAAATCTCCCGTGGATATCGTTCCATAGATGAGGACCAAATGCCCTTAATCCATAAACAAAGCAACTCACATGCCAAAAAATAAATACATCATATTATCAACACCTTAAATGGAACCGCCCGGAGCCCCCCACGCCAACATGTAAAACTTTCTGACGGCCTTGGCACGGCGGACAACAAAAAAGCCCGCGATAAAGCGAGCTGAGAATCAAACCCTTTTTGGCGACCCCGAGAGGATTCGAACCTCTGACCTGCGGATTAGAAGTCCGCTGCTCTATCCAGCTGAGCTACGGGGCCTTTGGGGGGGGGAATGCGCCGGGGAGGAGGATCAGCGGACCTGGTCCCATTTGAATTTATCGGCATAGTTCTTGACGATGACCCGGCGCGGCTGCGGCGTGACACAACGGTAGGTCAGGCCGTTGCGCTGGGCATAGGCGATGGCGTCTTCCCGGTTGGCGAACTTGAGCTTGACCTGACTCTGGGTATCGCTCGATCCGATCCAGCCGATCATCCTATCGGCCGCCCGGGGCGCCGAGGCCTCGTATTCCAACAGCCATTTCTGACAGTTTCCGCGCCCGGACTGCATGGGATTCTTGGCGGGTTGATAAATCACGACATCGGTCATGGCGGTGTTCCTCGGTTACGGCATGTCCCTGCTCAAAAAGCATATACCATGGCTCCGGGCACGATACCAGAGGGCCGCCGCTCAGAACTTTTCGAGCAGCCGTCGCCGCGCCGCCGGGAGACCCTGTTCCTGAAACAGATGGCGGTTCAGGAAATAACCGGTGAGGTCGAGCCCCTGGCGAATCTCCGTCCCCTGCCCGACTGCGCCTTCGTGCAGCAGAAAGGGCGGCAGAACCAACAGCCGCTCCTTGTAGGGCGCGCCGGCCGCCATCGACACCGCCCGTCCGCTTTTCGGCGAGACGTACCGCAGATCCGAGGTTTGTCCGGTGGCGGCGCATTGGCGCAGATCCAGCCCGAACCCCAGTTCCGCCAGCAGCCCCAGTTCCCATTTCACGTAAGCCCCGGCCCAGGGACCGTCGGCCACCAACAGATCGAGCCACAGATCCAGCGCCTGTTGCACCCCCGGATGGGGCTCGCGCTCGGGCAGGCAACTTTCGACCAGGGCACAGGCGCTGCTCAGGGCGGCCAGCCGCAACGGGTCGGACAGCACGAACGCCGTCACCGCGCCGGTCGGCTCCAGGGTCCAGGTCCCCAGATGCTCCGACAGCCGGGCCCGCCAGCGTACCCGCACCCGATTGCCAACCTGCACCACGCCACGCAGACGCGGCCCCGTCGCGCCACGCAACAAACCGACGCAGCGCCCGTGCTGGCACGTCAATACCCCGACAATGGCCGAACTTTCGCCATGTCGCCGCACCGAAATGATCTGTCCGTCATCGCTCCATTCCATGGGGCATCTTAGACCGGACAAGACCCTGTGCCATGTTCAATTTTTGCGCATATGACTGGCATCCTGACACAAAAAGTTTATAAATTAGGCAACCAGGGGTGCCGCGGACGGCAAAAGCCAGCCAAAAGGTGGCATTGGAATTGCTTTATTCTCCCTGAGAGTCTTTCTACGATCCAATGCTGATCAGGTGTTCCATGACCGTAGCCCCCGCCGCCCTGAGTGAATTTTTCGATGAACTCGTGCGACCGGACGGCAGTCCGCGACCGGGCATGCAGCAACTGGCCGATTGGATGATCGCCGCGCCGCGCGACATGCTGAAGGTCCGCCAGACGGAGGCCGAAGCCCTGTTCCGCCGCATCGGTATCACCTTTGCGGTCTATGGCGAGGGCGGCGACCCGGAACGGCTGATCCCCTTCGACATCGTGCCCCGGGTCCTGCTGGCCAACGAATGGGCGTTGCTGTCCCGCGGCCTGGAACAACGGGTCAAGGCCCTCAACATGTTCCTGCACGATGTCTATCACGACCGGGAGATCCTTGCCGTAGGCAAGATTCCCGAACGGCTGGTGCTGCTGAACAAGGCCTATCAACCGGAAATGCGCGGCGTCAAGGTGCCCGGCGGCGTCTATACCCATATCGCCGGCATTGATCTGGTGCGCACCGGTCCGGAAGAATTCTATGTGCTGGAGGACAACACCCGCACCCCGTCGGGGGTCTCCTACATGCTGCAAAACCGCGAAGTGATGATGCGGCTGTTCCCCGACCTGTTCGGCCGCCATCAGGTGGCCCCGGTCGAACATTATCCCGACGACCTGCACGCCAGCCTGCGCTCGGTCGCCCCGCCCGCCTGCGACGGGGAACCGACGGTGGTGGTCATGTCGCCCGGGCTCTACAACTCCGCCTATTACGAACATACCTTTCTGGCCGACAAGATGGGGGTGGAGTTGGTCGAGGGCCAGGACCTGTTCGTCAAGAACAACCTGGTCTACATGCGCACCACCCACGGCCCGCAGCGGGTCGACGTGATCTATCGCCGGATCGACGACGCCTTTCTCGACCCCCTCACCTTTCGCCCGGACAGTGCCCTCGGCCTGCCCGGCTTGATGAATGTCTATCGTTCCGGCGGCGTGACCCTGGCCAACGCGGTGGGCGGCGGCATCGCCGACGACAAGGCGATTTACATGTATGTACCGGAGATGATCCGCTTTTACATGAACGAGGAACCGATCCTGAAGAACGTCCCCACCTACTGGTGCGCCCGTGACGACGATTTCAAATATGTCATCGAACATCTGCATGAGCTGGTGGTCAAGGAGGTGGCGGGCTCTGGCGGCTACGGGATGCTGGTCGGTCCCAAGGCGACGGCGGAGGAACGAACGGCCTATGCGGAGCGCATCAAGGCCGATCCCGGCGAGTTCATCGCCCAACCCACCCTCGCCCTGTCCACCTGCCCGACCTTCGTCGCCGACGGCTACGCGCCGCGTCATGTGGATCTGCGCCCCTATGTGCTGGTCGGGGCGGACAAGATCCGGCTGGTCCCCGGCGGCCTGACCCGGGTCGCCATGCGCGCCGGGTCGTTGGTGGTTAACTCGTCCCAGGGCGGCGGCACCAAGGATACCTGGGTCCTTGAAGGAGGGCCGTCCGATGCTTAGTCGTACCGCCGCCAACCTTTATTGGATGGGCCGTTACATGGAACGGGCCGAGAATCTCGCCCGCATCCTCGAAGTGGGCTACCGCATGAGCCAGATGCCCGACCTGGAAGGCGGCGGCACCCGCAACGAATGGCGCTCCGCCGCCGTCACCGCCGCCTGCGAGGAGGAACTGCTCGAAAAACACGACGAGGCGACACTGGAAAGCGTCATCGCCTACATCATCCTCGACGAGGACAACCCGTCATCCATTCACAACTGCCTGAAAACCGCCCGCACCAACGGCCGCGCCGTGCGCACCGCGTTGACCAGTGAAATCTGGGAATGCCTCAACGACAGTTGGCTGGAATTCAACGGCCAGTGGCGGTCCTCCATCACCCGCGACGGCCTGCTGGGCTTTCTCGATTGGGTCAAGACCCGCACCACGTTGTTTCGCGGGGCGATGCTCGGCACCATGCTGCGGGATCAGGCCTATGCCTTCATCAATGTCGGCGTGTTCCTGGAACGGGCCGACAACACGGCGCGCATTCTCGACGTGAAATACCATGTGCTGCTTCCGGCTGGCGATCCGGTCGGCGGTTCGGTGGACTATTATCAATGGACAACGGTGCTGCGCTCGGTCTCGGCGCTCGGGTCTTACCACTGGCTCAACCGCGAAACCATCCAGCCCTGGCTGGTCGCCGAACTGTTGATCCTGCGCGAGGAGATGCCCCGCTCCCTGGTCTATTCCCTGTCCCAGGTGGTGCGCTTTTTGGAGGATATCCAAGGCGGGCACGGAGAACGCCACGACTGCCACCGATTGGCCGGGCGGCTTTATTCCCAGCTCTCCTACAGCAAAATTGACGATGTGTTCAAAAACGGCCTGCATGAGTATCTGGAAGACTTTCTGGAACGCAACGCCAGGCTCGGCGACGAAATCTCCGACAACTACCATTTCTACCTCTAGGGCGGGACTTCGGACATGCAGATCACCATCGACCACGAAACCGTCTACCGCTACGAGACGCCGGTCACCTATTCGATCCAAAGCCTGCGCCTGACCCCGCAAACCTTCGACGGACAGAATCTCCGGCAATGGTCGGTCGAGGCCCCCGGGGCCGGGATGTTGCAGGGCTTCACCGACAGCTTCGGCAATGTCACCCATACCTTGGTCATCGACCGCCCACATCAGGAAGTGCGCATCCGGGTGCGGGGAAGGGTCTCCACCACCGACACCAATGGTGTGGTGACCGGCACCAACGAACCCTTTCCGCCGCTGTTCTTTCTGCGCGCCACGGAACTGACCAAGGCCGACGGAGCCATCCGCGCCCTCGCCCGGGCCGCCCACAGCGCGTCGAAAAACGACCTGGATTGCCTGCATCAACTGATGGAAATGCTGCATGAGTCCCTTGAGTATCAGGTCGGCGAAACCGACGCCCTGACCACTGCCGCCGAAGCCCTGGGCAAGGGGGTCGGTGTCTGTCAAGACCATGCCCATGTGTTCATCGCCGGTGCCCGCTCGCTGGACATTCCGGCGCGCTACGTCTCGGGATATCTGCTGCAAACGGAAACCGGCGCGGAAAGCCAGGCGGCCCATGCCTGGGCCGAAGCCCTGGTCCCCGATCTCGGCTGGGTCGCCTTCGACGTGACCAATCTGATCTGCGCCTCGGACCGCTATGTGCGGGTCGGCGTCGGGCTGGATTATCGGGAAGCCTCACCGGTGCGCGGCGTGCGTCAGGGCGGCGGCGCGGAAGACATGGCCGTCTCGGTGCGGGTATCGCAAAGTGATGGCGCATCCCAATAACGGCGGCTAGAGTTCTTATCACAACCGGCGACGATTCAGCGAGAACCGAACATGACCTATTGCGTGGCCCTTTTTCTCGACGAGGGATTGGTGATGCTGGCCGATACCCGGACCAACGCCGGGGTGGACAACATCTCCAAATATTCGAAAACCTATACCTGGGAAAAGCCCGGCGAGCGGGTCATCGTGCTGATGACGGCGGGCAATCTGGCCATCACCCAGGCGGTGACCAATCTGATCGAAGAGGGGCTGCCGCCCAGCGACGATCCCGACGGCGCACTTGAGACCATGCTCAACGTGCCGTCGCTGTTCCAGGCGGCCCGTCTGGTCGGCCGCGCCGTGCGTCAGGTCCATGCCGAGGATGCCGAGGCCTTGAAGGCGCAGGACATGTCGTTCAACGCCTCGTTCCTGCTCGGCGGCCAATTGGCCGGGCGGACCATGCGGGTGTTTCAGATCTATGCGGCGGGCAATTTCATTGCCGCCACCGAGGACACCCCGTTTCTGCAAATCGGCGAGCACAAGTATGGCAAGCCGATCCTCGACCGCGCCTTGGCCTACGGGGAGACCAAGATCGACGACGGGGTCAAACTGGCCTTGTTGTCCATGGATTCGACGGTGCGCTCCAACCTTTCGGTGGGTTTCCCGCTCGATCTGGTGGTCTATCGCAAAGACAGCCTGAAGATCCAGCAACGGACCCGCATTGAGGAAAACGATCCCTATTTCCTGGACATTTCAGCCCGCTGGTCGGAAGCCCTGCGTTCCGCCTACCTCGACCTGCCGCCGCCGGACTGGACCTGATCAGGCGTCGAAGTCCAACCCCCACTCACTGAACCGCTCGCGGTCGTCGCCCCAGCCTTCGCGCACCTTGACGAACAGGAACAGGTGGATTTTCTGCTCCAGCAGATGTTCCAGTTCCTGCCGTGCCGAAGCACCGATGGACTTGATCATCTGGCCGCCCTTGCCGAGCACGATGCCCTTCTGACCGTCGCGCTGCACATAGATCACTTGCCGTACCTCGGCGCTGCCGTCGGGGCGCTCCTGCCACAGCTCGGTTTCCACCGCCACCTGATAGGGCAATTCCTGTTGCAGGCGCATGAAGATCTTTTCGCGCGTCACCTCGGCGGCCAACAGCCGGACCGGCATGTCGGAAATCTGGTCTTCGGGGAACATCCAGGGTCCGGCGTTCACATGGCCCCCGAGGAAGGCGGCCAGGTCCTCGACCCCGTCCCCGGTCAGGGCCGAGACCATGAAGATTTCGGAAAACAGGCCGGTTTCGTTCAATTGGTCGATCAGCAGCAGCAGGTCGGGTTTTTTGACCAGATCCACCTTATTGAGCACCAGCAGGACCTGTCGCCCGCCGTCCTTCAGCCGATCGAGAATGCGCCGGGTATCCGGGTCGATTCCGCGTGCCGAATCGACCAGCAGAAGGGCCATGTCGGCATCCGACGCGCCGCCCCAGGCCGCCGCCACCATGGCCCGGTCGAGCCGCCGCTTGGGCTCGAAAATGCCCGGCGTGTCGATGAACACGAGTTGCGCCGGACCCTCCATGCGAATCCCCAGAACCCGGCTGCGGGTGGTTTGCACCTTGGGCGAGACGATGGAAACCTTGGCCCCCACCAACTGGTTGAGCAGGGTCGATTTGCCGACGTTGGGCGCGCCGAGAATGGCGATAAAGCCGCAACGGCTGTCGCTGTCGTTCATGACGCCTCCGTTTGAGCCAGGAGCAGTTCCGCCGCCGCCTGTTCAGCGACCCGCTTAGAGCCCCCCTTGGCGGTGGCGCGGCCCAATCCGTCCACCGTGACCTCGATGGTGAAGAGCGGCGCATGGGACGGGCCGTGACGGGATACTTCGCAATATTGGGGCAACGGCTTGCCGCGCCCCTGCGCCCATTCCTGAAGCGCGGTTTTCGCATCCTTGGGCGGTTGCGGATCGGCCGCCACCAGCGGCGCCCAATGACGGCGCACAAAGGCCGCCGCCACCGCAAGACCGCCATCCAGATACAGGGCGGCAATCAGCGCCTCGCAGGCATCGGCCAGCAGGGCCGGATTTTCTCGTCCGCTGCCGTCTTCCGACGCCGCCACCTGAAGATACCGCCCCAGGTCCAGTCCGGTTGCCACCTGCGCCAGGGCCGGACGGCTGACCACGGCGGCCAGACGACGGGCCAGAGCACCTTCGTCTTCCTGCGGAAATTGGTGATACAGGGTCTCGGCAATGACCAGCCCCAGAATTCGGTCGCCCAAAAATTCCAGACGTTCGTTGGAGGCGGTGCCGCTGACCAGACTGGCATGGGTCAGGGCGTTGGTGAGCAGCGTCGGGTCGGCGAACACATGGTCAATCGCCCGCTGCAATTCCCCATGAGGTCCCGAGGCGCTCAATGGATTCCCATGAAAAAGCGGTCGTAACGCAGACTGCCGAACAATTTCCAGACTTCGTACCAGGCCATGTCATCGGTCTTGGAGAAGAACATCAGGTCCGCCCGTCCGACCAGATTTTCCACCGGGATGAACCCCACATCGGGAAAGCGGCTGTCGGTGGAGTTGTCGCGATTGTCGCCCATGCCGAAATAATGACCCTCGGGCACGATGAACACTTCCGTGTTGTCGGCCGGTCCGTGGTCGCCCCAGGCTTCCAGAATGCGATGCTCCACCCCGTTGGGCAGGGTCTCGATATATTGCGGAATACGCCGCACGTTGCCGTCGGTGCTGTGATCCACGAAATCCTCGATCCGCTTGCGCACCACCGGCTCGCCATTGATGTGCAGAATCCCGCGCACCACCTGCAACCGATCTCCGGGCAGGCCGATGAGGCGCTTGATGTAGTCCTGGCTGGTATCGGTGGGCTTGCGGAATACCGCCACGTCGCCGCGCTGCGGCTCGCTGAACAGAATACGGCCCGGAATCAACGGCAACCCGAAGGGCAATGAATAACGGCTATAGCCATAGGACAGCTTGGAGACGAACAGATGATCGCCGATCAGCAGGGTCGGGATCATGGAACCGGACGGGATGCTGAACGGTTCATAGGCAAAGGTGCGGATCAACACGGCGATACCCAGCGCGTAGACCACGGTGCGAAAGGTCTCGCCCCAATCGCTGCCCGCCGCCTTGGCGGCTCCCGCCGCTTCACTGGCATTCCCGTCCGGAAGATCGTTCATCATATACGCCATCTGTTGGTTTGCGGGCTGATCAATACAGGCCTCAGGATTTCTGTCAAGCCATGGTCCCGGAGATGGCGGAAATCACCACCACCGCCTGGGCCAGGGGATACTCGTCACTGAGCGACAGATCAATGCGCGGCACCATGCCCGCCGGGACCATCTCTGCCAGATGCGCCGCCGCGCCACCGGTCAGGGTCAGCGTCGGCTGCCCCGACGGCAGATTGCCGGTCGCCAGATCGCGCCAGAAGACTCCCTGCCGGAACCCGGTCCCCAGGGCTTTGGCACAGGCTTCCTTGGCGGCGAAGGCCTTGGCGAAGGCCGCAGCGGGATGTACCCGGCGAAAGCATTTCTGTTTTTCCATTTCGGTGAAAACCCGATCAACAAAGCGATCTCCGAAGCGCGCCAAAGACTTCTCGATACGGGTGATATCCGTCAAATCCGTGCCGACCCCCAGAATCATCCGCGACCCCGCCCGGCATCCATGCGCCGCCGCATTTCCAGCAATGACGCCTCGAAGCCGACGAAAATTGCCTCGCCGACCAGAAAATGCCCGATGTTGAGTTCGACAATCGTCGGAATGGCCGCCACCGGTTCCACCGTGTCATAGGTCAGACCGTGCCCGGCATGACATTCCAGGCCCAGGTCCTCGGCGATGGCAGCAGCTTCGACAATGCGCTGCAATTGTGCCGCCCGCTGTTCCGAGTCCTCGGCATCGCAATAGGCCCCGGTATGCAACTCGACCACCGGGGCGGCCAATTTCCGCGCCGCTTCGATCTGTGCCCGCTCCGGCTCGATGAACAGCGACACCCGCACACCGGCCTCGGCCAGACGGGCGACGATGGGCTGCAAATGGGCGAATCCCCCCTCCGCGTCCAGGCCGCCCTCGGTGGTCCGCTCCTCGCGCTTTTCGGGCACGATGCAGGCGGCATGCGGCTTGTGGCGCAGGGCAATGGTCAGCATTTCCTCGGTCGCCGCCATTTCCAGATTCAGCGGCAGGTCGATGTCGCAGACCAGGCGCGTGATATCGACGTCGGAAATATGGCGGCGATCCTCACGCAGGTGCGCCGTGATGCCGTCGGCGCCGGCCCGCGCCGCCAGTTCCGCCGCCCGCACCGGGTCCGGATGGCGTCCGCCGCGGGCGTTGCGAATGGTCGCCACGTGGTCGATATTCACGCCAAGGCGCAAGGGTCGGCTCATGGTCCTTCTCCATCGGCCTCGGGCTAGCCCCGGGCCCGATCCACGGAATTGATCACGGGCGAGGCACGCAGGGCCGCGATGATGTTGATCAGGTGTTTGACGTCCTGGACTTCTATATCCACCAACATATCAAAAAAATCCAAAGATCTTTTGGTGATTTTGAGATTGGAGATGTTGCCATGGTTCTTGGCGATCAGGGTGGAGACGGCCCCCAGGCTGCCCACTTCGTTGGCCAGGGTGATGCGAATCCGCCCCACATGATCTTCCTTGGTCTCGTCCCGATCCCAGGACACATCCAGCCAGCGTTCCGGCTCGTCGGAGTAGGAGGCCAGATTTTCGCAGTCGATGGTGTGGATGGTCACACCCTTACCGGTGGTGATGATGCCGACGATGCGGTCACCGGGCAGGGGATGACAACAGCCCGCGTAATGCACCGCCATGCCGGGGATCATGCCCTTGATCGGCACGCCCTGGTCTTTGTCCTTGTCCTTGTCGCGGCTCAGGCGCTGGCGGACCCGGGCCAGGGGCAGTGCCCGACGCAGACGATGCTTGAAGTCGTCGCGGGTGCCCGGATAGACCGCGTGCAGGACGTCGCGGGCCGGCACGATCCCGGCCCCCACCTCGGCGCACAGATCCTCGACGCTTTGCACCTTGAACCGCTTGAGAGTCTGCTCCAGGCCCTTCTCCGACATCTCATAGCCTTCGTCGCGGAAAGAATTTTTCAGCATCGAATGGCCGAGGCTGGCATATTGCTGCCGCTGCTGCACCCGGGTCAGACGGCGAATGCGCGCCCGGGCCTTGCCGGAGACCACGAACTGTTCCCATTCGGGAGACGGCGTCTGGGCGCGGGAGGTGACGATTTCCACCTGATCGCCATTTTTCAATGCCGTGCGCAGCGGCACCATGCGTCCGTTGACCTTCGCCCCGACGCAGGTATCGCCGATTTCCGAGTGCACCGCGTAGGCGAAATCCACCGGGGTGGCGGAACTGGGCAGATTGATGATGTCGCCCTTGGGGGTGAAGCAGAACACCTGATCCTCGAACATCTCCAGCTTGGTATGTTCGAGAAACTCCTCCGGCCCGGCGGCATGTTCCAGAATATCCAGCAACTCGCGAAGCCAGCGATAGCGGCGCCCCTCGGTGCTGCCCAGCCCCTGTTTGTAGTCCCAATGGGCGGCGACGCCGTTTTCCGCCACGTCATGCATGTCGAGGGTGCGCACCTGCACCTCGATGCGATGCTTCAACGGTCCGATGACCGAGGTGTGCAGGGATTTGTAGCCGTTGGGTTTCGGCGTGCTGATGTAGTCCTTGAAGCGCCCCGGCACCACCGGATATTTGCGGTGAATGGTGCCCAGGGCCCGATAGCATTCCTCCACATCGGCAACCAGCACCCGAAAAGCCATGATGTCAGACAACTGCTCGAAGCCCACATCCTTGCGCTGCATCTTGCGCCAGATGGAATAGGGCGATTTCTCGCGCCCCGAAACGGTCACCTTCAGCCCGCCGTCGGCACAGACCTTTTCCAGCTCCGCCAGCACCCGCGGCACCAGATCCTCGTCATGCTCGCGCAGGAAATGCAATCGGGCCAGAATGGATTCCCGGGCCTCCGGATTGAGTTCGGCGAAGGACAGGTCCTCCAGCTCGTTCTTCAATTCCTGCATGCCCAGCCGTTCCGCCAACGGGGCGTAAATCTCCATGGTTTCCAGGGCGATGCGACGGCGCTTTTCGGGTTTGCCCACAAAGCCCAGGGTGCGCATGTTGTGCAGTCGGTCGGCCAGTTTGACCAGCAGCACCCGGATGTCGTCGGACATGGCCAGCACCAGTTTGCGGAAATTCTCCGCCTGGGTATTGGCCTGATCGGTGCCCTGGGGCAATTCGATGCGGGTCAACTTGGTCACCCCATCGACCAGCCGTCCGATATCCTCGCCGAAATGCGCGATGACGTCATCCAGCGAGGCCTCGGTATCCTCGATGGTGTCATGCAGCAAGGCGGTGATGATCGAGGCCGTGTCCAGCCGGTAGCCGGTCAGGATGCCCGCCACCTCAAGGGGATGGGAAAAATAGGGGTCGCCCGAGGCCCGTTTCTGCGCCCCGTGGGCTTTCATGGCAAAGACGTAGGCGCGGTTGAGGGCGTCCTCGTCGGCATTTTGGTCGTAGGCTTTGACCCGTTCCACCAGTTCGAACTGACGGATCATGGTGTTGTCCCGAATTCAGGGCAAGCCCCCCCGACAGGGGTCGAACGATCAGAGGTCCGTGTCACCCTCATCCGACTCCTCGGCCATGGCATCGTCCTGAATGGACAGAACATCCTCGGCAATTTCTTCGCTGGCGGTCGGCGTAATCTCGTCCACAAGATCCTGGGAGACGGCCAACAGGTCCATCTCTTCCTCGTTCGGCTCGTCGTTTTCCACATGCCGTTGCAGGCCCTGAACCAGGCTGCTTTCCAGAGCCCCCAGGTCGAGCGTCTCGTCGGCGATCTCGCGCAGCGCCACCACCGGGTTCTTGTCGTTGTCCCGGTCAATGGTCAGCGGTGCCCCGGCGGAAATGTTGCGCGCCCGCTGGGCGGCCATCATGACCAGCTCGAAACGGTTGGGGACCTGGAGAATGCAGTCTTCGACGGTAACGCGTGCCATGGCTTGATCGGGCTCCTTGAACGTCGGGATTGGGCGGCTGAATCGGGCTGGGCACTATATACGTCCCCAGCCCCGCAAGGCAAGAGCGGGAAAAGTGGAAAGAACCTATCCGTTTTCTTCCACTTTCAACAGATGGGAGCGCATGCCGATTTCGTCAAGCTGCGCCTGCTCCCGGCGGTTTTCTTCTTGGCGCAGGCGGGCGTCCCGCAGACGCTGGCTTTCCTCGTAGCTTTTGAGGTCCAGATAGGCATCACCGAGATGGGCCTGCGCCTCCTCCACCAGCGCTTCCGCCTCGGCCGTGGCCTTGATCAGTTCCTCGCGACGCAGAATCACGCCCTCGGCAAAGGGGCCGTAGGTCAGGGCATATTCGGGCATTCGGGCGGCGAGCTTCTGCTCCCTGAGCACCGACTCTTCCAGTTGTCGGCGTTCCTCTTCCAGCCGATACAGCATCTCCAGACGCTCCCCGAGCACCCGCCGCCGTTCATCGACCGTGAACTGGGCCAGACGAATCAGCGTATGGAGATCCTTTTCGGCCATGCCTTATTTGGCCTCGGGCTTCGGATTCGACGGGGCAATGACCGGCTGGTCGCCATAAGCCTCACCGAGGATCAAGGCCAGCATCTTATAGCCGTCCTCCAACGAAACTTTCTGCCGCATGTCCTGGGCCAGGAAAGCTTCCAGGGCCTCATAATAAACAATGGCTTCATCCACCGCCGCGTCGGTACCCCGGCGATAGGCCCCCAAACGGATCAGTTCGGCCATGTCCTCATAAGTGGCGAGCAGCTTGCGGGCGCGCGCCACCAGACGATTCTGTGGCTCGGTGTTGCAGTCGGGCAGAGTTCGCGACACGCTGCGCAACACATTGATCGCTGGATAACGGCCCCGCTCGGCAATGGCCCGATCCAACACCACATGACCATCGAGAATGCCGCGCACCGCATCGGAGATCGGTTCGTTGTGATCGTCCCCCTCGACCAGGACAGTGAACAGGCCGCTGATCGAGCCCTGCCCCTCGCCCCCTGGCCCGGCCCGTTCCAGCAGTTGCGGCAATTCGGCGAACACGGTCGGGGTGTAGCCCTTGCTGGCCGGAGGCTCCCCGGCGGACAGGGAGATTTCCCGCTGCGCCATGGCGAACCGGGTGACGCTGTCCATCAGACAGAGCACGTCATGCCCCTGATCGCGAAAGTATTCGGCCACGGCCATGGTCATATAGGCAGCCTGACGGCGCACCAGGGCCGGTTCGTCGGAGGTGGCGACCACCAACACGCTGCGCTTCAGCCCCTCCTCGCCCAGGTCGTCCTCGATGAATTCGCGGGCCTCGCGTCCCCGTTCGCCAATCAGACCAATCACACTAATATCGGCTTCCGTATGTTTGGCCATCATCGAGAGCAGACTCGACTTACCCACACCGGAGCCGGAAAAGATGCCCATGCGCTGACCCCGACAGCAGGTCAAGAACGTGTTCATCGCCCGCACGCCCAGATCAATCTTGTCGCCCACCCGCTGGCGGCTGTGGGCCGGGGGCGGCCGGTTGCGCACCGGATAGGCGCGCTGTCCCGACGACATGGGCCCCTTGCCATCCACCGCCTCACCGAAGGCATTGACCACCCGTCCGAGCCATTGGCCGTCGGGATAGATGACCGGCTCGGTCACCCCCAATTCGGCGCGACAGCCCAGGGCCACGCCGTCCAGGTGCCCGAAGGGCAATAGCAATGCCTTGCCGTGGCGGAATCCGACCACTTCACAGATAATGCGCCGTTCGTTGCGCCCCACCACCCGGCAATGGTCGCCGATGGACAAGGCCCCCTTCATGCCGCCCAGTTCCACCAGCATGCCCTGGACCCCCGACACACGCCCATAGACCTGATGATCCGGCAGGCGTTCGATCTCGCGAATCAGGCTTTTCACATGCAGCGTCATGGCAGGCCTCCAGGTATCCCGGTTATTTTCCAGGAAAAATCCAATCCTGGAAAGTAATGGATGACGATTCCCCAACATATGGTTACCATGAGCCAGATTCATGCAGGAATAGTCGATGCGCGCACTCCTCGTTGAAGATGACCCCAATATGGCCAAGAGCATCGAATTGATGCTCCGGTCCGCTGGTATGGTCGTGGATTCCACCGATTTGGGCGAGGATGGCCTGGAGATCGGCAAGCTCTACGACTACGACATCATCGTGCTCGATCTGATGCTGCCCGACATCGACGGCTACGAGGTCCTGCAACGGCTGCGCGACGCCCGGGTGGAAACCCCGGTGCTCATCCTGTCCGGCCTGACCGAGCCGGATAACAAGGTCAAGGGTCTGGGCTTCGGGGCCGACGACTACCTGACCAAGCCGTTTGACAAAGCCGAACTGATCGCCCGCATTCAGGCCATCGTGCGCCGCTCCAAGGGGCACGCCCAACCGATCATCAAGACCGGCCGTCTTTCGGTCAACCTGGAGGCCCGTACCGTCGAGGTGGAAGGCACCCCGGTTCATCTGACCGGCAAGGAATACGGCATTCTGGAACTGCTCTCCCTGCGCAAGGGCACCACCCTGACCAAGGAAATGTTCCTCAATCACCTGTACGGCGGTATGGACGAGCCGGAACTGAAAATCATCGACGTGTTCGTTTGCAAGCTGCGCAAAAAGCTGACCACCGCCACCGGCGGCGACAACTACATCGAAACCGTCTGGGGCCGCGGCTACATGCTGCGCGACCCACAGGATGACCGGGCGAAAGCCGAAACCCCCGCTGCGATAGAGTGATCCTACGGCAAACGACTACGCCGCCTGCCCGCAGGCATGGCCGGACGCCCAGGCCCATTGGAAATTGAAGCCTCCCAAATGGCCGGTCACATCCACCGTCTCGCCGATGAAATAGAGACCGGGGACCTTCAGCGCCTGCATGGTTTTTGAAGACAAACCTCGGGTATCGACGCCGCCGACCATGACCTCGGCGGTGCGCAGGCCTTCCGACCCACGGGGCGTGACGGACCAGCCGTTGATGCGCTCGGCCAGACCACGCAGAGCCTTGTCGGGCGTGTCCGCCAAGCGTCCCGCGCAGCCCGCCTGCTCGGCCCAGCGCTGGGCCAATCTGTTGGGTAATAGCTGCGTTAACACGGTTCGCAGGTCTTTTTTGGGCTGATCCTGCCTGGCGGCCTTGAGGTATTGAAACACATCCGTTCCGGGCAGCAAATTGATGCAGATCGTATCGCCGGGCTGCCAATAGGACGAGATTTGCAGGATCACCGGACCACTCAGCCCCCGATGGGTGAACAGCAGCGCTTCCCTGAAACGCACCTTGCCCAGCGTCACCTCGGCATCCAGGGATATCCCGGACAGCCCCTGTAACTGATCCATGATCGCGCCATCAAAGGTCAGCGGCACCAATCCCGGACGAGGTTCGATCACGTTGAGGCCGAATTTCTGGGCGATGGCATAGCCAAAGCCGGTCGCGCCCATTTTCGGAATGGAAGGCCCACCGGTTGCGACAACAACGGCAGATGCCCGAATATCGCCTTGGTTGGTGACCACTTGAAACCCCGATGCCTCTTTGGACAGATGGCGGACAGTCGTGCCGGTCTGGATGCGGCACCCCTCGGCTTCGGCGAGCAGCATGTCGATGATTTGCTGCGCCGAGCCATCGCAAAACAACTGTCCATGCTCCCGTTCATGGTAGGCAATGCCATGCTTCTCGACCAAGCCGATGAAATCCTGCGGGCTGTAGCGTTTGAGGGCCGATACACAAAAGCGCGGATTATCGGACAGGTAATTCGCCGCTGAGACGTTCAAATTGGTGAAATTGCACCGCCCGCCGCCGGAGATGCGGATCTTTTGCCCCACTGCCCGGGCATGGTCGATCACCCATACCCGGCGGCCACGTCCCAGGGCCTGCCCGGCGCACATGAGGCCCGCTGCACCGGCACCTATGATCAGGACATCGCATTCTTGCATGGGCGGAGATATAGACGATCCCCCCGCCCGCGCCAAGCGGTGTCGGGGAGCACCTTCAGGCAGTGGCGGCAACGACGCAGTTTCTGCCTTTTGCCTTGGCTTCGTAGACCGCCTGATCGGCGCGCTTGAACGCCTGTTCCAGCGCGCCATCCCCAGGTTCTGGGAACCCTACGCCCACCGAGATTGTGACGCGCTCTTGCGAACATGGGGGGCGATCTAAAACCGACTGACGAACGCGTTCGGCCAGGGACAGCGCGTCATCGGGGGTTATATCGGTCGATATAATGACGAACTCCTCGCCGCCGAAGCGAAAAACTCGATCCGTGTCCCGCAGGCATCCGGCGATACACTTGGCAACCGCCGTCAGAACCTTGTCCCCCTCATCGTGACCATGGCTGTCGTTGATCCTTTTAAAGTGATCAAGATCGAGAACCATAACCGCCACTCGGTCCGTCTTCCGTTGGCCCATCTGGTACTTGCAGAGAGTCATGTCTAGGGCGCGCCGATTGTCGATCTGGGTCAGAGGATCGACGAGAGCATCGTGACACAGGCTGCCAATGCGCTCGGCCAGGGAAGAAGCATCCCGCACCACCGCCGTTGAATATATCTGACCCTCAAAGGATTTCTTGCTGACCGTGATGGTGACTGGAATTTCGAACCCCTCCCGGTGCAGAGCAATCATGTTGAGAGGGTTATCTTGCGTGGAAGACATTTTGGGGGCGCGCTTGAACGAGCCCACCAAACGCTCATGCCTGTCGCGAAATCGCGCCGGGATGAGGTCGGGAAGAGACAGTGTTTTCAATTCCGCCGCCGACCGGCCAAACAACTCTTCGGCCCCTTTGTTGGCATGTAAGACTTCATTGTTCGGCCCGAAGAACAGCAAAGCGTCCCCGGACAGATCAAGAATCGCCAACAACCGATGTTCCAAATTGAGGCGCTGTTTGGCTTCGCCTTCCAATGCGGCCTGCGCATTTTCGTGATGCATGGCTCCAAAGGTCCACAGCATCATCATGATGATCAGAAAGCTGGAAACACCCATGGCAATGGCAAAGGGGGCGGCGATGATCCCGGCCAAAATGAGTTTATGAACCAGCCACCCCAGGGTGAGGGGCAGTAAAATCAAGCCGATGCCCCGCCAACACGAGGATTGACCGCACAGATGATCGAGAGAGGCAAACCGCAAGGTACTTCGCCCCTCGGTCAACAAGGCGAACCCGGAAAGAAAAAGCATAAATCCCAACGCCGTATGGAGGGCAACAGTAGAGAATGGTCCAATCTCAAACAAGGAGTCAGGGCTGTAGGTATAAGCCATCAAAGCTGTGAGTGGGGCAAACAGGGCAAAATAGAACAGGCTATCGAAGAACAAGGGAAAACGCTCAGGACCCATTCTGAAAGCCCCCAACAAAACCCCACAAAAGAGGAAGGTTGTCGCCGTCGCTTCGGACATCCGGCCGGGTGCCGCTGGACTCCAGGGATCACGCGCCAGTGCCTGATCAATGCCGAAATCGACGTCCCATATGGACTGGACCAGGGTGGTGCCACCCAACAAGATGACACTCGACGCCACCACCCAGCGCCCAACTTCGGCCCCCTGCCAAGCCATCCAGACCAGGGCGCCTCCCAGCAGGATCATGCCTAATGCGGTATTTGCCTTCATGGACGGAAAGTCGGATGACAAGGAGATGACCCAGGGCCATCCTCCCCACCAACTCAGCAGGACGATCATCCCCATGCCCGACATAAAAGCACCGGCGAGAGTCGCCCATCCTTTCTCGTCCTGGATGCCCCTGCGCAAAGTCCCGTCTCCATATGTTGAGAACAGATATCGCAAACATGATACTTCGACAGTACGCTTTAAAGGAGCAGGCCTGAAAAAATGCCTGTTTGTTCAGCTTGCTCCGTACTAACGGTGGGAAGCTGGGGGCGCGTCGGTCAGCTTGTAGATGCCCCGGTGTCCCGGCATCGGCTTGAACCTGTCGGTCAGACCGAGCACCGTTTCCGCGCCGCCCAAAAACAACGATCCGTCTTCGGAGATCATCTTGGCCATATCGTCCAAGATCTTGCTTTTGGTCGGTTGGTCGAAATAGATCAACACGTTGCGGCAAAAGATCACGTCGAAGGTGCCCAGCGGACGCATATCATCAAGCAGATTGAACTCCCGGAATTTGACCATGCTGCGCAGACTGGGGTCGATAACCCAGGATTCATCCTGTTTCTTGAAGTATTTGACCAGATTCTGGATGGGCAGGCCCCGCTGCACCTCGAACTGGGAGTATTTCCCCGCCTTGGCCTTCTCCAACATGGAGACGGAAATATCGGAGGCCAGAATTTCTACCCGCCAGCCAGCCATTTTCGCCGCCGCTTCCTTGAGAATCATCGCCAGGGAATAGGGTTCCTGTCCACTGGAGGCGGCGGCGCACCAAATACGCAGGGACTTGCGGGCGGCACGGTCTTCCATCAACTGTGGCAGGGTGACGTCCCGGAACATGTCGAATGGCTTGATGTCGCGGAAAAAGAACGATTCATTGGTGGTCATGGCATCGACGACTTCGCTGACCAGAGCCCTATCCTGTTGCCGCAACAACGACACCAGTTCTTCGAGATCCTTCAGTCCCCGCTTGCGGGCCACCGGCAGAAGTCTGCTCTCCACCAGATACACCTTGTCAGGTCCGAGCACCTGACCGGATTTCTTCTTCAACAGGTCGGCTATGAACTGGAAATTTTCCGGCTTCATCGTCCCCCCCTGGTGGTCAGACGAATCACCTGATTGGCCAGTTCATCCAACGGCAGGACCGCGCTACAGATCCCGGCCTTGGCCACTGCGCCCGGCATCCCCCAGACGACACAGCTCGCCTCATCCTGGGCCAACAGGGTGCCGCCGCTGGAAACCAGATCCATACAGCCCTTCAGGCCATCCGTGCCCATGCCGGTCAAAATAACGCCGAGGGCATGACGACCGTAGACCCGGGCGATACTGCGCATCATCGGGTCCACCGAGGGACGGCAGTAATTCTCCTCCGGGCCGTCATTGAGACGCACGACGACTTGCGAGTCTTGCTGCTCCACCAGCATGTGGTATCCGCCCGGGGCCACCAGCACCTGACCGGGTGACACGGGCAGGCCATCGGTGGCTTCCCGGCATTCCCAGCCGCTCATCCGTTGGATATGTTGCGCCAGAATCGGCGTAAAGGTGGCGGGCATATGCTGGGTTACCAGCACCGGCAGGCGGCATCCGCCCCGTAGTCCGCGCAAAAAGGCAAACAGGGCCTGCGGGCCACCGGTGGAACTGCCAATGGCCAGGACCTCCGCCTTGGCCTGTCCCGGCTGCCGCAGCAAAATGGGCGTGGCCGACAAAGGACTCAGAGTCTGTACCTTCGGCGAAGCCTCGGGCAGCGCCGTTCGGATGCCGGGACGATCCCGATAAACCGAGGCCGGTCGCGGGACAGTACGCTCACGCGCATCGTCATTCCCCAGTTCCCGCTTCAGCCGGAAAGCCAGTCCCAGGCTTTTGACCTTGCCCAGAAATTCCCTGCGAAACGGACCATTCTCGCCAATATCCCGAATGCTCGTCGGCTTTGGCAGGATATCTGCCGCACCGGCCTCCAGGGCCTTCAGGGAGACTTCGGCATGAAGCTGCGTCAGGCTGGAGGCGACCAGGACCGGCAACCCCGGACGGATGGCCAGCAGCTTCGGCAGGGCTTCCAGCCCGCCCATCACCGGCATCTCGATATCCAGAACCACCACATCAACAGAGTCATGCCCCAGATGTTTCACCGCCATCAGCCCGTTGGCCACCGAGGACACGATCTTGATTTCCGGATCTTCGTCGAGCAGGCGAAAATACAGCCCCCGCACCACGGCGGAATCATCAACGAGCATGACCCGAATCGGGCCTGCCTCTTGGCCGCCAGGAGGGCTGAACTGTTCCGTCTTTAAGGACACATGCACCTGATTCAACCGATCAATATCGGCAATTACATCAATCCAACCTGCGCGAACTTCGCTTGAATAATCTCACTGTCGAAGGGCTTCATGATATATTCGTTGGCCCCGGCTTCGATCGCTTCCTGAATGTGTTCAATGTCGTTTTCGGTGGTGCAGAAAACCACAATCGGTTTCTCGCCTCCGGGAATTTTACGCATTTCACGCAAAAACTCGATGCCGCTCATCACCGGCATGTTCCAATCCAGCAGCACCGCATCGGGCATCGCCTTGCCACAGGCATCCAGCGCTTCCTTGCCGTCCGCCGCCTCGACGGGCTCGAACCCCAGTTCCTCGACGATCTTGCGGGCCACCATGCGGATCACCCGCGAATCATCCACGATCAAACAAGATTTCATCATTCTCCACCCAAGCTACCGCTTTACGGCTTTTTGTTCCCAGTTGGTTATCTCAATTTTATCCCCGGACGCCAAGAGCCTAACAAAGCCGTCCCACCCTGTACAGCCGGATAGTAGGAGATTCAGGGAGAAGCCTTTTTCCCGCCACCGTCCCGCGCTCCAAGGGTCTCGTTCAATGTTCGCACCAGCGCCTCACGGTCGAATTTCGCCACGCAGTCGGTAAATCCCGCCTGTCGTCCCTGTTCCAAATTACGGTCGCTGGCATGGGACGACAGGGCGATGACCGGCACCTCGGCCCACCGTGCATCGGCGCGCAGGGCCTCGGTGAATTCAAAACCGTTCATGCCGGGCATATCGATATCGCTGAGAATGGCGTCGAATTCGCCATCCTCGCCCAACAACTCCAAAGCCCCCTGGGCATCCTCCAGGCAGACCACCCGGTAGCCGGCCACCAACAGCATCGGCGTCAGCAGATTGCGGAAAAACGGGCTGTCATCCACCAATAAAACCCGCCGCCCCTCGCCCTTCGGTCGATTCCCGTGAACCGCCTGCTCCTTCGGACCGTACCAGTCGCTGAACGCCTTGTTGAGGAAATAGCCCGCATCAATCACATCGGTGGCCCGACCGGCGAGCACCGCCGTGCCGAGCAAATCCGGGGTCGCCGAGGGCAATTCCACATCCAGCACATCCTCGACGATATCGACGATTTCATCGACCACCAGGCCCATGGAGCGGTCCCGATCGGTAAACACCAGAATCGGCTGCAAGCCATCCGTCACCAACTGCTGAGACTCCGAGAACGGAATCAACGGCATCAATTGGCCGCGGTATTGGACCATGGGCTGACCGTGCGACCGTTCCACCGTGGTCATGTCGATTTCCTCCAGCCGCGCCACGATCGCCAGGGGCACCGCCTTGAACTCCGCCGAACCAGCCTTGAATACCAAAAGGCTGGTGACGCGGGCCTCGGCCTCCGCAGCGGCGCTTTCTTCGGCCCGCATCTCATCGGGAACCGCCAGTTCCACATGGCCGGAAGCCGCCGCGATCCCGTTGGGATCGAGGATCATGATCACATTGCCATCGCCGAGAATGGTATTGCCCGAATAGAAGGGAATATCGCGCAGGATCGGGGCCAGCGGCTTGACGACAATTTCCTCGGTATCGAACACCTTGTCGACGATGATCCCGAAGGTATAGGCCCCCACCTGGGTCACGACCACAAAGGAGTCTTTGAGCTGATCCCCCGTCCCATCGCCCAGGTGCAGCATGTGGTTGAGCGACACCAACGGCAGCAGCCGATTGCGCAGACGCAACACCGGCGCATCATTGAGCATTTCGATCACATGCTCCGACCGGGAGGAGATCCGCACCAGTTCCAGCACGCTGATTTGCGGAATGGCGAACCGCTCGCCGCCACTGGCGACGATCAGCGCCGAGACAATGGCCAGGGTCAACGGAATCTTGACCGTGAACAGGGAGCCCCGACCGCTGGCCGATTTCAGTTCGATGGTGCCGCCGATTTTCTCGATATTGGTCCGCACCACGTCCATGCCCACGCCGCGACCGGAGACCGATGTCACCTTTTCCGCAGTGGAGAACCCGGCGCGGAATATGAATTGATGAATCTGATGTTCGGTCATGGAGGCGATGTCGCTTTCGCTGGACAGATCGTTTTCGAGAATCTTCTGCTTCACCCGTTCGGTATTGATGCCCTTTCCGTCATCGCGGATTTCGATGATGATATGTCCGCCTTCATGGTAGGCATTGAGGGAAATCACCCCGGTTTCCGGCTTCCCGGCAGCCAGACGCTCGGCCGCAGATTCCAAGCCGTGATCGCCGGAGTTGCGCACCATGTGGGTGAGCGGGTCCTTGATCAATTCCAGCACCTGACGGTCCAGTTCGGTCCCCGCCCCCTGCATCCGCAGGTCGATCTTCTTGTCCAGTTCCAGGGACAGGTCACGAATAATCCGTGGCAGCTTGGCCCAGGCGTTGCCGATGGGCTGCATGCGGGTCCGCATCACCCCTTCCTGAAGATCGGTGGTGATATGGCTCAACCGTTGCAGCGGCGCCAGGAACTCCGAATCATCCCGCCCGCGCACCATTTGCAGCAACTGATTGCGGGTCAGCACCAGTTCGCTGACCAGGGTCATGAGATTTTCCAGCAGATTCACATTGACCCGGATGGTCTGTGCCGCCAGCGACATATCCTTGGCCGGATCGGCCTTGGACTGGGTGTTGGGCTTGGATGACACCGGGTCGGAGCGCGCCGGAACCGAGGCCTTGGCGACCACCGGCTGCGGCGCGGCTTGCGGCTCCCTGTCCGTTTCGTCCGCAACTTCGACCACCGGCTCCGCTGCCGTCGGTGCCGGTGTTTCCACGGCGACCGGTTTGGCTTCGGGCTCAGACGCGGGGGGCGGCGCGGACTTGGCCGCCTGGGCCTGTTTGGCCGCCTTGATCTCCGCCGCCTGCCCCTCGGCCATGGCATTGAGCCGGGCAATCAAATCCGCGTCATTGCCTTCGGGTTCCTTTTCGGTCCGTTCGAGCACGTCCAACAGGCCGCGAATGCTGTCGAGGCATTCCAGGATCAGAGTCACGGCCTCGGGGGAGACGCGCAGGGTGCCGTCACGGAACTTGCCGAGCACATTTTCCCCGGCGTGGGCGACCTTTTCCAGGCGCGGCAGACCGAGAAACCCACAGGTGCCCTTGATGGTATGGACCAGACGAAAGATATTGCCGAGAATTTCCGTGTCGTTCGGGTCCTGCTCGAACTTCACCAGTTCGACATCCACGACCGCCAGATTCTCGCTTGTCTCAGTCAGAAATTCACTGAGCAGATCGTCCATGACCAACCCTCGCCTGTGCAGATCGTTGCCGTCCGCTTTATCGTCGTCGCCGGAGAATAACACCGCAACAGGCCCGAAGTCTCGCCCAAATCGTTGGGCTTCCGAAACTAGGGTGCCTGGGGCAATCATTTCCCCCTCGACATCCTAATATAGGCAAGGGATGATCAGGCTGTGCAAAGCATTGTCACATCAGGAGAAAGAGAATTGGTACCCCCTCTTACATTCTGTGACCGTCGGCTCCAAGGCCTGTCAAGGCTGATCGGCCTGTTGGCATTGCTTGTAGGCACGGGAGGATGCGGGGACGAGACACCCCACTCGGGTTTCCAAGGATATGGCGAGGGTGACTTCATCTACCTATCCGCCTATGAAGCGGGAAACATCGAAACCCTATCCGTGGTCAGGGGGGATCAAGTGGCGGCGGGGCAGTTGGTTTTCACCATGGAAAGTGTTGTTCAAGCCAACCTCCTGCGTCAAGCTGAAGGGCAGTTGGACATTGCCCGCCACCGACTGGCCGACTTATTGGTCGGCAAACGGGATCAGGAAATCGCGGTCCTGATCGCCGGACGCCAAAGAGCCGATGCGGCTCTGAAACTCGCCAAGGAGACTTGGCAGCGCAAAACAAAACTGTTCAAAGACGGCATCATCAGCCAAGCGGACCTGGATCAGGCGAAGACCGACGTCAATGTGAATCAGGCGAGCCTGGATGAATTGAATGCTCAGATTTCCACCGCGCGCTTGGCCGCGCGTGCCGAGGAAGTCGCCGCCGCCAAGGCCACCGTCAAGACCGCAACAGCGGCGCTGGAAACAGCCCAATGGAAATTTCAGAAACACCGCGTGACAGCCCCCAAGGCAGGACGCATTGAAGACGTTCTGTTTGAAGAAGGCGAATTCGTTCAACCGGGACAGCCTGTTCTGTCACTGCTTCCCGATGCCGCCCTCAAAGTCCGCTTTTTCATTCCTGAACGTCGTCTCGGTGAAGTGCAGATCGGACAGGCCGTGACATTTACTTGTGATGGCTGCCCACCCGGCCAATCCGGAACGATCCGGTTTATTTCGGAAGTCGCTGAGTTCACGCCGCCGGTGATTTTCAGCCAACCCTCGCAGCAAAAGCTCGTGTTCATGGCCGAAGCCTGGCCGACAGGACAAGTGTCCCTGCATCCCGGTCAACCCGTTGAAGTCCAGCTATCGAGCCCCGTTCCATGACGACGCCTTCGATTATCCGCACCGACCAGGCGGTGATCGACGTGGCCGGGCTCAACAAGAGTTTCGATGGCAAGACGGTTGTGCGCGACCTGAATATGCGAGTCAAAAAGGGCCAGATCTACGGTTTTCTCGGCCCCAATGGCAGCGGCAAGACCACCACCATCCGCCTGCTCTGCGGCTTACTCACTCCAGATTCCGGCAGCGGCACCTGCCTGGGTTTCGACATTCTCCATCAAAGTGACGAAATCAAACGTCAGGTTGGCTATATGGCGCAACGGTTCAGCCTCTATGACGACCTCTCGGTCCGCGAAAACCTGGATTTCGTGGCCCGCATTTATCAAATCAAGGATCGTCGTCGTACAGTTATGCAAACCATTGAGGGCCTCGGTTTGGCGGACCGAAGGAACCAATTGGCCGGTCAGTTGTCCGGCGGTTGGAAACAGCGGCTGGCTCTGGCGGCCTGCACCCTACATGCGCCGAAACTGTTGTTGCTGGATGAGCCGACCGCCGGGGTCGATCCCAAAGCCCGCCGGGAGTTCTGGGATAAAATCCACCAGTTGGCCGCCGAAGGTCTAACCGTTCTGGTCAGCACCCATTACATGGATGAAGCCGAACGCTGCACGGCCATTGCCTATCTTGCCTATGGATCGCTGATCGCCCAGGGCAGCGCGCCGGAAGTTGTGGCGCAATCGGGCCTGAGCATCTGGACCGTCGATGGCGATATGGAGTCCGTCCAACGCAGTGCCTTGGCCCGCGAACTCGCCACCCTGAAGGGGGTCGAAATGGTGGCTCCGTTCGGCACTACGCTCCATGTCAGTTCCACCGATCGACAGGCCCTGACAGCGGCCATCGCCCCCTATCGCGATGACGGAACTCTCCTGTGGAAGGAAAAGCAACCGACCCTCGAAGATGTCTTTATTCGTCTGATGAAAGATCACCCCGAGGCCCCTGTCCAATGAAGTGGCGTGGCTTCTCCTTTTCCCGGTTTATGGCCCTGCTGGTCAAAGAATTCATCCAAATGCGCCGCGACCGCCTGACCTTTGCCATGATGATCAGCATTCCCTTGATGCAACTGGTATTGTTCGGTTTCGCCATTAATACGGACCCCAAGAGTCTGCCCACCGCAGTTGTCAGCGGCGACAACGGCCCCTTTGTCCGCACCCTTATCACCGCTCTGGAAACTTCTGGATATTTCAAGATCACACAACCGTTCGTGTCGTCGGACGAGGCCGAACATCTGGTGCGGAACGGCAAGGTGCAGTTTGTGTTGCGCATTCCGGCACATTTTTCCCGCGATGTCCTGCGTGGCAGTCGCCCCAAAATTCTCATTGAAGCCGACGCCACCGATCCCGCCGCCACCAGCAATGCGGTCGGCGCCCTGAATCAGTTGGCCCTCACGGCCCTCAACCCGGACCTGAAAGGACCTCTGACCTACCTGACCGGCCAGCCGCCGCCATTCGGGTTGGTCATTCACAAACGCTATAATCCGGAAGGTATCAATCAGTACAATATCGTCCCGGGCCTGATGGGCGTGGTGTTGACCATGACCATGATCATCTTCACCGCCTTGGCGGTGACCCGGGAAACCGAACGCGGCACCATGGAAACCCTGCTAGCCATGCCGGTTCAACCGTTCGAAGTCATGCTGGGAAAAGTCATTCCCTATATTTTCGTCGGCTATGTCCAGGTCGCCCTCATTCTGGGGGCGGCGCATTTTCTATTCAAGGTTCCCATTGTGGGCAGCATTGGCCTGCTGACATTTGTGTTGATCTTGTTCATCGGGGCCAATCTTTGCGTCGGGTTCACCTTTTCGACCATTGCCCGCAATCAGTTGCAGGCCATGCAGATGTCGTTCTTTTTCTTTCTGCCCTCGCTGCTGCTATCGGGTTTCATGTTTCCGTTTCGGGGAATGCCCCTGTGGGCGCAATATATTGGCGAGCTTCTCCCCCTGACTCATTTTCTGCGTATTGTTCGGGGGATCTTGCTGAAAGGAAACGGCCTTCAGGAAATCACAAACGATACTCTGGCGATCACCGGGTTCCTGCTTTTCGTGACCATTCTGGCTCTCAAGCGATACCGGGTGACCATGGACTGACTCCGGAATGGCTCCGTTGAATTCCCTTGACTTCTAGAGTTCTGGCGCGCCTAGTGCTTTCAGCGACACTCCCATTTAGGTCGATTTCTGATCGATCGCTGGCTGGGCGGTTCATTCTGTGACCCGTGCCGACCACATCTCTTTCCGACATATCAGGGCGTTTCGTTAGACCGGCTTCCGCCATGTGGCGCGCCGTGTTGGTAACGCTTGCATCCTGCTGGCACGCTCATCGTTCCGTCTTCGGGGCGACGGGTGATGATAACTTGTTGTGAAAGACAATAATTTTATGACCGATTTTGCGGGCCTGAATCTGGCCCAACCCATCCTTCGCGCCGTTTTGGAAGAAGGCTATACCACCCCCACCCCCATTCAGGCCAAATCCGTGCCGCCGCTGCTATTAGGCAGCGACCTGCTGGGCGTCGCCCAGACCGGCACCGGCAAAACCGCCGCTTTCGCCTTGCCCCTGCTCAACCGTTTGGCCGCTCACGATGAACGCCCCGTACGCAACCATCCTCGGGCCTTGATCCTGGCGCCGACGCGGGAGTTGGCCGGACAGATCGCCGACTCCCTGCGCACCTATGGCCGCCATATCAATCTACGGACCACCGTGGTCTTCGGCGGCGTTTCCATCCGCCCGCAAATTCAGGCCATGGCCCAGGGCGTGCATATCCTGGTCGCCACCCCGGGACGGCTCATGGACCTGATGAACCAGGGCCATGTAAAGCTCGACCAGATCGAGGTGTTCATTCTCGACGAGGCCGACCGGATGCTCGATATGGGCTTCATTCGCGATGTCAAAAAGATCGCCGCCACCCTGCCCCATCGTCGTCAGACCGTGTTGTTTTCGGCCACCATGCCCGCCTCGGTTCAGGTTCTGGCCGACGGACTGCTGAAAAACCCGGTCAAGGTCGAGGTGGCCCCTGCCGCCACCACCGCCGAAAAAGTCGAGCAGCGTGTGCTGTTCGTCGCCAAGGACAAGAAGCGGGCCCTGCTCGAAGATCTGCTCAATGACGAAAGCATCAAGCGGGTGCTGATCTTCACCCGCACCAAGCACGGGGCCGACCGGGTCGCCAAGCACCTGCACATGGCGGGCGTGCGGTCCGACGCCATCCATGGCAACAAGGCACAGAATGCCCGCACGCGCGCCCTCAACGGCTTCCGTTCGGGACAGATCCGGGCCTTGGTGGCGACTGATATCGCGGCCCGAGGCATCGACGTGGACGGGGTCACCCATGTGATCAACTTCGAATTGCCCAACGACCCGGAAAGCTACGTCCACCGCATCGGCCGCACGGCCCGCGCCGGAGCCACTGGAATCGCCATCTCCTTTTGCGATCACGAGGAACATGCCTATCTGCGCGATATCGAGAAAGTCATCCGCCAGACCGTGCCGGTGTTCGCCGACCACCCCTATCATGCGGCGGATGTCGGACGACATGCCGTTTCGGCCAAGCGCGGCCCGCAGCCGCAAAAGCGCACCCCCGGCCCGGGCCGCCGCAACGCCCCCAGAGCCCCGCGCCGCAGCAGCGGCAAGGCCGCCTAACGAAACAAAACCCCCGGTGCCTTTGGCTTCCGGGGGTTTTTCTTACTTGCTGGTCGCTACGAATACACCATCCCAGTCGGCGGGCGGGGGGGCTTCCTCGAATTGCTCGATGCGCTCCTCCACCACATCGTAGAACCCGATGCAGTTGAAATTCTTTGCCTTTTCACGGCACACGGACAGCAGCTCCCGGGCCTCGGCCCAGCGCTGGCCGCGATAGGCCGCCAGCAGGGCATCGTGGGAGTCTTTCAGCGTCTGGAATTCCGGAGAGGTCAGAACCTCCTCGTGACCGACGCAGGTGAAAATGCGTACCGCCGCCTGCTTGCCCTTCACCTTGATCAGGTCCATTTCCAGCAGCGGCAGGTCGTTCACCTTGGCCGCCGTGTTCTCGCCGATGACGATGTCCACATGATAGGTCTTGGACTGGCCTTCCAAGCGTGACCCGAGGTTCACGTTATCGCCCAGGCAGGAATAGTCGAAGCGCAGGTCGGACCCCATGTTGCCGACCACGATGTCGCCGGAGTTGATGCCGATACCCATTTTCAGGTCGTCGTGGGTCTTGCCCTCCGCTTCGAACTCCTTGCGCAATTTATCGTTGATCTGATCCATTGAGGCGTTCATCACCATGCCCGCCTTGATGCAGTTCTTGGCATGGTCCGGATCGTCCAGCGGCGCGTTCCAGAACGCCATGATGCAATCGCCCATGTACTTGTCCACCGTGCCTTTGTATTCGAGCACCACATTGGTCAATGGGGTCAGCAGCTTATTAATCAGCACGGTGAGGCCCTGCGCATCGAATTTTTCCGAAAGGGTGGTGAAGCCCCGAATATCGGAGAACATCACCGTCAGATCGCGCAGTTCGCCGCCGAGCTGCAACTGTTCCGGATCTTCGGCCAGCTTGGCCACCATGTCCGGGGACAGGTAATGGGAGAATGCCTCGCGCACCTGCCGCCGCTGCCCTTCTTCGCGCGCATAGCCGAGATAGGTCAGGGTGGTGTAGAGAATCAGGGTCGACATCATGCCGTACGTGGCGTCGAACAAGATGAGTCGATCGGTGAACAGGTACCAGGAAATACCAGCGGACCCACTGAGCAACACCACGAACATGAACAAGGTCCATTTGGCACCCAGATAGGGAACCAGGACGATCATGAGCAGGCCGCCGAACAGCAGAAATGTCATTTCGACCACCGAGATGTAGTTGGGCCGCTTCAAGAACTGCTTGAGAAGCGCCGCCTCGATCACCTGGGCGTGGACCTCGACTCCCGGCACCTGCCGCTCGGTGGGAATTTCACGAATATCCTTCAGGCCCACCGCCGAGGTGCCGACGATGCACAGCTTGCCCTGGATCTTCGCCGGATCAGCGACCCCGGCCAGCACGTCGCGGGCCGATACGTACTTGTCCGGGTCGCTCTTCGAGTAATAGGGCCAGACCATGCCCCTCTCGTCCGTGGGCAGGAGGATGCTCTTGGTCACCGCCACCTCGTAGATGCCGCCCTCGTTGGTCTTAAGCAGCACCGTCGGGCGCCCGGTGGCCACCCGCATCATTTCCAGGCTCAGAGAATTCATCATACTGTCGCCAAAGCGGTAAATGGTCGGCACGCGCCGCACCACATTGTCCCGCTCGTCGGTTAACGAGAAAACCCCATGTCCGGTCGCCGCATCGGAGAGCACAGGAATGTTACGGATCAGCGACTCGTATTCGGGCAGAAAATCGATCTTATCCTGCGGCCCCAGGATGGCCACCGACTTCTTGATCGGCTTCCGGTTGGCGTCCTCTTCTTTCTCTTTGTCGTAGCCCGCATAGCCGACGATCACTTTTGTCTGCT
Organism: Magnetospira thiophila; assembly: GCF_054657015.1. Classification (NCBI taxonomy): domain Bacteria; kingdom Pseudomonadati; phylum Pseudomonadota; class Alphaproteobacteria; order Rhodospirillales; family Thalassospiraceae; genus Magnetospira; species Magnetospira thiophila. The sequence goes on along the minus strand of NZ_BAAHXF010000002.1, from coordinate 205,314 downwards.
TCATTACTCCGGCCATGAGCTCGTCGTTGCTCGGCTGTTCGGCAATCTTTTTCTTGGTTTCCTCGTCCAGAGTCACCAGGGTCTTGGCCACCGATTCCGGGTTCATGCGATCCGGTTCGGCGAACACGATATCGAAGGCGGTCAGCACGGCACCCATATTGGCCAAATTGGCGATCAACTGGCCGATGGTGACGCGGTCCCAGGGCCATTGCCCGACTTCGCTCAAGCTGGCTTCGTCCAAGTCTATGATGGTGACCAGTTTTTCCTCGGGCTTGGGAATGGCCCGTGGCTTGATCTTCTGGTACACGTCGAACATCTTCATGCGAAAGATTTCGACCGGGTAAGGGTCCCACACCCGCAAGGCCACGAAACCGGCGAGAATGACGAGTCCGATAAGGCGGTCCCAGCCGATTCGGAACCGTCGCTTGCCGGGCTTCTTTTTATTCCCTGGATTCTCGGAATCAGGCGCCTTTGAAGAGCCCTTGTCCGTCGCCATGTCCATGCTACTGCCCCTTCAGACTTAACGCACCCACGGGGGCGAGTTTAGCATATAAAAACGCCACCGGGAGAACTTGATCATGTCTTGGAGCTTGAAATAGTCTATAACTCGCTCAGAACGCAAAGGACACACGCCGACCATGACCAACCCGTTCGAAGCCTCGACCAAGGCCGAAGGCCCCAGGGCCTGGATTCGGCATATCCTGAGCCCGCTCAAGAAGACCTTTTCCGAGGTCCTTCTGATGTCGTTCTTCATCAATATGCTGGCCCTGGCTGTGCCGGTCTATGTGATGCAGATCTACGACCGGGTGGTGTTTCATCATGGCTTGACGACCTTGCAAGGGTTGAGCATCGGCATGGCTCTGGTGCTGCTGTTCGATTACCTGATGCGCAATTCACGCGCCCGAATCATGCAAACGGTGGCGCTGCGGGTCGATGTGCAGGTCGGCCGACACCTGTTCGACAAAATCACCGCCCTGCCGCTGCAACATTTGGAAACCCAGCCCGGATCGTTCTGGCAATCCCTGTTCCGGGATGTGGACGTGGTCCGCAACACCTTGTCCGGGGCCTCGGCGGTACTGCTCACCGACTTGCCGTTCGTGGTCCTGTTCCTCGGGCTGATCTGCGTCATCGCCTGGCCCATCGCCTGGGTGTTGCTGGTCATTCTGCCGATTTTCCTGCTCATGGCCTGGCGCTCCGGAGCGGTACTCAACGCGGTCAACACCGAAGAGCGCAAGACCAGCCTGAACCGCGATGGACTGATCGCCGAGATCATCGCCGGACGAACGACAGTTAAGGCCCTGGCGCTGGAGCGGGCCATGAAGCCGGTCTGGGAAGGGGCCCACGCGGACAATATCGAGCGGGCCATTGAGCGCGGCCACAAGACCGATTCCTACACCTCCCTGGCCACCACCTTGACCATGGCCACTACGGTGCTGATGACCACCGTCGGTGCCATTGCCATCATCGACCAGGAATTGACCATGGGGTCGCTGATTGCCACCAACATGCTGTCCAGCCGCATCATCGGTCCGTTGAACCAACTGGTGAACACGTGGCGCGGCTACGCCACCTTCAAGCAATCGGTGGAACGCCTGGGCAAGGTGTTCGCCAGCGAGAGCGACCGTCAGGTCAGCGAAGTCTCTCTGGGCCGTCCGCAAGGCAAAGTCACGTTCGAAACCGTCAGCTTCCGTTACGGCAACGATGGCCCCATGGTGCTCGACAAGGTCAACCTGACCATCACCCCCAACGGCATGCATGCCCTGGTCGGGCGCAACGGCTCGGGCAAGACCACCCTGATCAAAATGGCCCAGGGCCTGTACAAGCCGGTTGAAGGCCGGGTGCTGCTTGACGATGCGGATATTTCTCAGTTCAGCCGCACCGAAATCGCCTCCTGGGTCGGTTACGTGCCGCAGGAACTGGTGCTGTTTGCCGGTACGGTGCGCGATAACATCACCTTCCGTCACCCCGATGCCTCCGACGAACAGATCGTTGCCGCCGCCCAGGCCGCCGGGGTCCATGATGTCATCGTCGACCTGCCCGACGGCTATGCCAGCCAGATCGGCGAGGCCGGACGACGCCTGTCCGGCGGCATGCGCCAGCGATTGGCCATCGCCCGGGCGCTGATCGGCGATCCGGCGGTGCTGCTGTTCGACGAACCCTCGGGCAGTCTCGACCGGCAGGCGGAAGAGGAACTGAAAACCACCCTGAAGGGACTGGCCAAGGACCATACCATCATCCTCATTACCCACAGCCCGGTGCTGCTGTCGGCCTGCGATAATCTGGTCGCCCTCGACAAGGGCCGGGTTGCCATTGCCGGTCCGGCCAAGGAAATCCTGCCGCGTCTGTTTGGCGGCGCAGCCCGTCCGTCGGCGGCACCCGCCGCACCCACCGGTCCCGCTCCGGCGACCCTGCAAACGGCCCCGGCCCGCAAGCCGACCCTGCCGCCCGCTCCAGGCATGGAAAGACCGCCTGCGCAGCGCCCCGTCGCGACCAGACCCGCTTCCCCCGCCCCGCCCAGCACGCCAACCCCGGACAAGGGGAAGCCGTCATGAGCCGCCTGGATCAACTGGCCGAGTCCCGCCCCATTCCCACCTGGCGTTCGTTCGCCTGGATCGTGATGTTTTTTCTCGGAGGCGGTCTGGTGTGGTCCAACTTTGCCGCCCTGGACGAGGTGGCGGTGGCGACTGGCGACGTGGTGCCGCTGGGCAAAGTCAAGGTCATCCAGCATCTGGAAGGCGGCATCGTGCAGGCGATCCATGTCAGCGAGGGGAGCCACGTCAAGACGGGCGATACCCTGGTGCAGTTGGATCTCGCCACCTCCGGTGTCAATCGGGAGGAATTGCAGGTGCGCCTCGACGGTTACCTGTTGACCCGAGCCCGTCTGGTCGCCGAAGTCAATCAACAGCCGCCGGAATTCCCCGAGGACGTGGCGCAGCGGCGCCCGATCCTGCTCGATGCGGAAAAGCGCGCCTACGCGGCCCGGCAGTTGGAACTGCAAACCTCCATGCGGGTCCTCGACGAACAGAAAACCCAGCGTGAACTGGAAGTGGTCGAGCTGGAAGCCAAGCAGCGGGCCACCGATCAGAATCTGAAACTGGCCAAGCGACGTTTCGAAATGTCGAAAACCCTGCTGGCCAAGCAGCTCACCGCCAAGATGGATCACCTGGAACTGGAAGCCGAGGTGGAAAGTCTGGAAGGCGAAATGATGGGTCTCAAGCCCGCCATTCCGCGCGCCCGGGCCGCCGTCCGCGAGGCCGCCCAGCGGGAGGAGGAAGTCAAAAACAGCTTCCTGCGTGAATCGGAGGAAGCCCTGGGCGAAGTGGAGCAAAACATCGCCCGGGTCCGCGAAGTGCTGGCCCAGGCCACCGATCAGAATATGCGGGCCGAAATCAAGAGTCCCATCGACGGCATCGTCAAGAACATGCGCTATCACACCATCGGCGGAGTGGTGAAACCGGGCGAGGCGATCATGGAAATCGTCCCCTCGGACAACAACCTGCTGATTGATGCCCGCTTGCAGCCCACCGACGTGGGCTATGTGCAGGTGGGTCAGAAGGCCGTGGTCAAGATATCCACCTACGACTTCGTGCGCTACGGCGGGCTTGATGGCGAAGTCATCCAGGTAGCCCCGGATTCCTCGACCGATCAGCAGACCGGCGATACCTATTTCCAGGTGGTGGTAAAAACGGAGAAAACCTGGCTCGGTGCCCAGGAAGGCCAATTCACCATCACCCCGGGCATGGAAGCGACGGTGGATATCCACACCGGCAAAAAAACCGTCCTGGACTTCCTGATCAAACCGGTCTTGAAGCTGCGCCACGAGGCCTTCAGGGAACGCTGAATTGATTCCCCCAAGCCCCTTTAACTGAAAATAAATTACTGTAGACTATAGCTTACTTTGGATTGGGAGCGTCGCCGGAACGGGCGGCGGCACTGGACAGCGGGACCTCTTTATGTCGATCGGAACGATCCTCGGTGTGCTTTTCGGCTTCGGTCTGTTTGTCGGAGCCATCGCCGTCAGCACCAATGACCCGTCGGTCTTCATTGATCTGGCCAGCTTTGTCATGGTGGTCGGCCTGACCTTCGCCGCCACCTTCATCTCCTTCGAGGCGCGCTACGTCATTCTGTCCCTGAAACTGATCTACCGGATCGTGTTTGCGCCGCGCATTGGCCGCAATATCCTGAAATCCGAGGTCGGCCGGGTGATCAAGTGGGGCTACGAGGTCCAGAAAAACGGCCTTGGCGCGGTGGAAAAGGAAATCCCCAAGCTCAAGCGCAGCGACAAGATGCTGGCCTATGGGGTGGAAATGGTCATCAGCGGCTACACCGGCCAGGAAGTCCGCGAGGTGATGACCAACGCCATTGAATCCACCTTCATCCGTAACACGGTTCCGGCGGATATTCTCAAAAGCATGGGCGGCACCGCCCCGGCCTGCGGCATGATCGGTACTCTGGTCGGTCTGATCATCATGCTGGGCAAGATGGGCGAGGACCCGTCGGCCCTCGGCCCGGGCCTGTCCGTCGCCTTGATCACCACCCTGTACGGGGTGCTGTTCGCGCGGCTGATCTTCATCCCGGCCGGGATCAAGGTCAAACAGCGCGAGGAAATCGTCCGCTTCCGCAATTATCTGGTGACCGAGGGGCTGGTCATGCTGGCCGACCGCAAGAGTCCGCGCGCCATTCAGGATCGCATGAACAGCTTCCTCGACCCGTCCCTGCACTTCAACATCGACAAGATGAAGCGCTGATATGTCGGCTTTCACGCCCAAGCCCGAAGAACCGGAAGACGAAGCCTGGTTGGCCACCTACGCCGATGCCATCACCCTGCTGATGGCCTTTTTCGTCATGCTGGTGTCGTTCTCCAAGATCGACATCCCGACCTTCGAAAAGGTCGCCGCCGGGATCAAGAACGAAATCGGCATGGGCAAGGCCGATGCGCAAAGTTCGACCAGCATCCTGAAAATGGACATGAGCGACATCATCTATCAGCAAAGCGCCGAAGAGGCGGTGCAGGTGGGCGAGGATGACCGGGGGATCGTGCTCGAATTCGCCAGTTCCGCCTTCTACAAACCCGGTTCCGCAGACATCCGCGACCAGGCCGTTCCGCTCCTCGGCGAAGTGGCGAAGAAATTGAAGGAGCCACGCTATCAGACTTTCATGGTCGAGATTGAGGGGCATACGGATGACGACCCCATCAGCACGGCTCAATTCCCCTCCAACTGGGAACTCTCCACCGACCGCGCCGCCGGTGTGGTCCGCCTGTTCATCAAGCTGGGTCTGGACCCGCAACGCATGAAGGTGGCGGGCTACGGCGAGACCCGTCCGAAGGTCCCCAACCGCACCGCTGACGGGGCTCCCATTCCGGCCAACATGGCCCAGAACCGCCGGGTGCTGGCCCGCATTTTCCCGGCCTCCCTGGAGGAGCGCAAGAACCTCCAGCAGCGCATGGAAACCCGCGACTTCATTGATCCCAGCGGCGAACGCCTGGATCTGAAGACCACGCCCGAATAGGGCAAGAGGTCACAGCACGATTTCCAGGAAATCGCGGCACACCACCACATGATCCGGCCAAGCGGCGTTGGCCTCCGCCGACAACTTGTCCATGAAATCGTCTTCGTGACCGGGATCGTGGTGAAAAATTCCCAGCTTTCTTGCCCCGGCCAGCTTGCACAAAGCCATGCCTTCGTTCCAGGTGGAATGGCCCCAGCCGACCTTGGTGGGAAATTCCGCTTCGGTGTAGGTGCTGTCATAGACCACCAGGTCGGCCCCCTCGATCAGGTCCAGGATATGCTGGTCATGCACCCCCGGCACATGTTCGGTATCGGTGATGTAGCACAGGGATTTGCCGGCGTGGTCGATGCGGTAGGCAGTCGCCCCGTTAGGGTGATTCAGCGGACAGGTGCGCACGGCCACCCCGGGCACCAGTTCAAAACGGTCGCCCGCCTTGAAATCCTCGAATTTGGGATTGGACTGCATGGCGGCCAGGGGCACCGGAAAGGTCGGGTCGGCCATCTGGCGATCGAACACATGCTCAATGCCGCCCTGCCCGGTCAGATGCCCGGCCAGCACATGGAATTTTCCACTCGGCACATAGGCCGGAGCGAAAAAAGGAAAGCCGTTGATATGGTCCCAATGGGTGTGGGTGAGCAGGATATGGGCCGCACCAACCCCGCGTTTCAAGAGTTCCGTGCCGAGCGGACGGATGCCGGTCCCGGCGTCCAGGATCACCAGATGATCCCCGGTCTCCACCTCCAGGCAACTGGTATTGCCCCCATAGCGCATGTGATTGGGCGACGGACAGGCGATACTGCCCCGGGTTCCCCAGAACTTGATCCGCATCTTTGGGTCCTTATCGTTTCATGACTGCGCCACAATCCGAACCGGCGCGCCCCGCGAAATCCCCAGGATCTCATCGGCCCGTTGCCGATTGACGGCGATCTCCACCAATCCATTAGAATTTACATACCAGAATGCACCGCCCGGCGGAAGAACGGAGAATGTCTCCGCCGCCATGATTTCATGCCCCCCCACCTCCAGCCGGGCCTGGGGGCTCACCCGAGTACCCCGCAGCCCGGTCAAGGCATTGCCATAGACATCCACATAGACCACTTCCGCAAGGTCGTCCGGCCAGTCGTTTTGGCGCAGGCCGACCGTCGAGGTCAGATCGCCCTCTCCCAGCCGGTTGGTGGCCAGGGTGGCGGCCACCGGCGCAAACATATCCCGGCCATGAAAGGTGCGGGAGAGCTTTTCCGGACGCCATTGGATTTCAAACCAGGCGACCGGTTGCGCGGCGCGGCGGGCCACGATCTCGAACAAGCCATTCTCCGGACCGACGTACCAGCGGCCGTCGGCCTGCATAACCAGCGCTCGCCGAGGTCCCCCGACGCCCGGATCGACCACGCAGAGAAACACCGTGTCTTTGGTAAAATGCGTACCATAGGCCGCCAGCAGATAAGCCGAAGCCTTGGGATCGCAGGCGGGCGCATCGGCGAACAGATCAATCACCGGCACCCCGGGAGCCCGCTGCGCCAGCACCGCCTTGACCTGTCCGGTATAGGGTCCGGTCAGGCCAAAGTCGGTGAACAGAATGATCATCGAAAATCCGCGCCGATCAGGCCGGGGCCGCTTCCAGCATCGCCTTTTGCAGTTTGTCGAAGGCCCGGTTTTCCAACTGGCGCACCCGCTCACGGCTGATCCCAAAGCGCTGCCCCAGTTCCTCAAGGGTCACCGGCTCATCGCTCAGGCGACGCTCGGTCAGGATCTGGCGCTCCCGCTCCGGCAGCACCCCCAGAGTCCGTTGCAACAGGGCCTGACGGGACGTGCTTTCCTGACGCTCGGCCATCAGCATTTCCGGGTTGGGAGTCTCGTCGGGCAACAGATCCTGAAACTCCGCGTCACCGTCTTCGCCGACCCGCAGATTGAGCGAACTGTCGCGCGCCGACAGGCGGCGGTTCATGTGCACCACGTCCCGCTCGGAGACCGACAGGGCCTCCGACAATTGGCTGGCGTCTTCCGGGGTCAGTTCCCCATTGTCGATGATGCCCAACTGGTTCTTGACCCGGCGCAGGCTGAAAAACAGCTTCTTCTGCGCCGCCAGGGTGCCGGTGCGCACCAGCGACCAGGAATGCAGCACATATTCGGTCACCGAGGCCCGGATCCACCACATGGCATAGGTAGCCAGACGGAAGCCGCGCTCCGGATCGAACTTGCGGACTGCCTTCATCAGGCCGACCGAGCCTTCGGACACCAGGTCCGCAATGGGCAGGCCATAGCCCTTGTATTCCATGGCAATCTTCGCCACCAGACGGAGATGACTGGTGACCAGCCGATGGGCCGCATCCACGTCGCCATGGTCGAGCCAACGCCGGGACAGCATGTACTCTTCATCGGCCGTCAGCATCGGAAACTTCCACGCCTCGCGGAGGTAGCGGTTGAAACCGCCCTCGGGCGTCACGGCGGGTAAGGTTTGACGGGTCATGATTGGGATCTCCCACTCTTGGATCTTACTGGATCACGTTTCGCAACATCAGGCCGACAGGAACACTCCTGAAGTCCTACGACCGAAATCCGGCGGCATTGTGGCGGGCATGAAGATCAAAAGTCCGTTCACGGACAAGTGATCGCGCGTCCTGCTGCGCCGGAACGGGTTGTCGCTAGGGGAGAGGGGCAAGGTGCAGGCGCATGGGTCAGTTCCTCCTTGGAAGCAAAATGACACAGAATCAAGCTCGCCTTTCGGCCGAGCGCGCTTTCCGGCCCCGACAGGGCACCGAAATTCGTTGTGATAATGACTCAATACCCGACTAATGTCAAGGGTCGGATCGCAACCGGAGCGACGCCCGCCGAGACGATCTACAGCCGGAATGGGCGCGGACGACGGCCTCAGCCGTCGTTACCGACCCGGCTCTGCGATCCCACCGGAGGAGTCCCTGCCACCGGGGCCTCGCCCCCGTCATAGGAGGAGAAATCGGGGATCGTCGGCAGGGTTTCCGCCTCGCCGTTGGTCACTTCGGCCCGCCGTTTCTGGGTATACATGGAGCGAATGGCCGCATAATAGTCGAGGGAGGTCTTACGGACCTTTTCAAGTTCCGGCATCACTTCGGCATAGGCCTGAAGATTGCCGGTCATCCAGGTGGCGTTGTTGAAGTCGTCGGGGGCCACATAGCGCCAGGGCGACATGTAGCCGTCGGCAACCCGCCCGACGCCGTCGCGGGGATAGAGCGGACCGAGGCCCGGCAGCACCAGATAGAAGGTCTCGGGAACACCCCAAACGGCCAGAGTCTGACCGAAATCTTCCTTGCGGCCTTCGTAACCCATGTCCGTCGCCTGATCAAACAGACCGGCGACCCCGATGGTCGAATTGATGATGAACCGCATCACGGCCACCCAAGCCTGATCCAAATCCCCTTGCAGCAGGTTATTGGCCAGATTGACCGGCTCGCGCAGATTAGAAACGAAATTGCCGACCGCTTCCTGCATTTCCTTCGGCGCCGTGCCCCGATAGGGCGCGGCGAACGGGGTCACCACCAGCAGCATCAGATATTCGTTAATGCCGAACATGACGCGATTGAAGGGCTCCAGGGGGTCCCAGGGCTCGCCACTGTCCAGAGCCTGAGCGACCTGTGTCGGCTCGCTGGCCCGCGCCGGAAGCATGCTCTGCCCCAGCAGGGTCAAAGTCATCACGCCCACCACCGCGACTTTCCCGATTCGTCCGAGCAACTTCATGGAAACCCCAATTGTCTTTTATATTAAAGGCACTTGATAACCGGCATGGAATTTCCCCATTCCACACCTACATAATCTTAGTATGTGAATCTCAGAATATCCGCAAGGGTCATCAGCTTGACGCGCGCATTCCCATGATGTGCGTTGCATCTATGACACGCTTGCTGTTGTATTATAAACACTCGATGTGGGCGATCCGGGAGAGCCTGTCGGAAACCACTCAATTTTTGCCCAGCAATCCTGTAGGATGGGCTGTTGCCGTATTACCAGAAGGATGAATTCTCCATGATCTGGCTTAAAGGACTGACTCGCGGATTTTTGATCGTGGTGCTGCTCGGCGGCGCGGCTTCGGTCCAGGCCGAGGAACCGAAGGAGGCCCAACAGGTGGTGGCCGACTTCCAGGCCACCTTGCTGTCGGTCATGAAACAATCCTCCAGCATGGGCGTTCAGGGACGTTATGACCTGCTCGCCCCGGCCCTGAGTCAGGCCTTTCACCTGCCCTTGATGGTGCAGGTGGCCACCGCTGAATCCTGGGACCAGGCCACCCCGGATCAGCAGAAACGGTTGATTGCCGCTTTTCATCGCATGAGCGCCGCCACCGTCGCCACTTTGTTCGATGGCTATTCCAATGAGAATTTCCGCATTACCGGGGAGCGGCCCGGCCCCGGCGGCACCCTTCTCGTGGACACGGTCCTGGAGTCGCCGAGCGGTGACGGCCATCAGATTTCCTATGTGTCGAAAAAAGTCGGCCCGGAATGGCGCCTGGTGGACGTGGTCGTCGATCACGGCATCAGCGAGCTTTCCGTACGCCGTTCCGAATATCGCCGCACCCTGGAACGGGACGGAATCGAAGGCCTGATTTCGGCGCTGGACAGCAAGGCAACGGACCTTCTCAACCGCTGAAGCCCTTCCCCACACCGTATCGGAATCCCCAGATGTTCAGAATTGCCGTCCTTGCGCTCGCCCTTTTATGGCCGAACCTCGCCGCCCGCGCCGAGATTGCCGGGCCGGAACAGATCATCGAAAAATTCCACGGGATTTTGTTGGAAGCCATGCAGAACGCCTTTGCCGAGGACGTGACCGCCCGCTACGCCCGGCTGGCCCCGGCGGTCGAGGCGGCCTTCGATTTTCCGTTCATGGTGCAAATCGCGGTCGGCGAGTCGTGGAGTTCGGCGACCGACCAACAGCGCCAGGCGCTCACCGTCGCTTTCGGACGCATGAGTACCGCCACCTATGCCAGCCACTTCAACGGCTACAGCGGCGAGACCTTCGAGACCCTTGATACCCGCGACGGCCCCAAAGGCACCCGCCTGGTCGAGACCCGCATCGTCAGCCCCGATGGCGGCCATACGGATCTCACCTACGTGATGCATCCGGCAGACGACCACTGGCGCATCGCCAATGTGATCCTGGAAAAAGGCATCTCCCAGTTGGCGGTCCACCAATCGGAATACGCGGCCATCCTGCGCCAGGGCGGCGTGGACAAACTGATCCATGCCTTGACCGCCAAGGCCGAGACTCTGCTTACCCCTCAGTAACCTCAAACAGCGCCGGAATCACCGTCATGGTGCAGGCCAGGGTCAGGGCGATGGCCAGGGTCAGCAGCAGCCCCATGCTGGCCGTTCCGGGATGGCTGGACAGGGCAATACTGCCGAAGGAGCCGATGGTGGTCAGGGCGCTGAAGGTCACCGCGCGGGGGGTGCTGCCGCCGTCGCCCGGCTCCCGGGCCCGGGTCACCAGATGAATGCCGCTGGCCACCCCCAGCCCGGCCAGCAACGGCAGCACGATCACATTGGCGAAATTGAACGGCAGATTGAACAGCACCGACCCCGCCGCCGTCAGTTCCGCCGCCAACAGCAGCGGCAACAGCACCCACAGCACGTCGCGGCCCCGCTTCAGCACCCCCAACAGCAACAGCACCACGCCAGCGAAGGTCAGTCCTCCGGCGATCTGAAAGGACTCGATGACCGCATTGCCTGCTTCGATAATGGTCACCGGCGTGCCGGTCGCCTCGGGAGCCACGGTGCGCACCCGGGCCACGAAATCCAGCAATGCCGCCCGACCACTGTCCCCCTCGGGCAGGGCGACTTGCACCCGCACCCGTCCGTCGATGGCCTGTTCCCGTTGGCGCAGAACCTTGGGCAGATCGGCCAGGGTCACCGGGGCCGCCTCCAGGGAAAGTTTGAGGCTTTGCAACCGCCCTTCCAACCCGGACAGCAACCGTTTTTCCAAGTCCGCCCCATCCGCGTCCCCTAAAGCGGCCAACGCCCGGTACAATCGAGCGGCAGACTCATCCGAGGCCGTTTTCAATTGCGCCAATAACCGTTCCCGCGCCTTTTTCAGAGCGGCGGGATCGGTCGTCGGTTGACGAGGGCCGGTCAGCGCCAGGCCGACGGTCCAGGTCAATCCGTCGATGATCGCCAGCTTCTGCGGTTGATCCTTTGGCAGATAATCCGCCAGCGTTCGCACATTGCCCAACCCCGGGGTGGCCCGCAACCGTTTCGCCAACGCCTCGGCGGCGGCCAAGTCCGGGTGCAGAATTGTCAGGGTATAGGGATGGATCTCCCCCTCCCCCATCAGTCTTTCGAGGGTGGCCACGGAATCGGTAGTCGGATCTTTCAGGTGCAACGGATCGAAATCGAACTGCACCCGCAGGGCCAACGGGGCGGCTACCACGGCAACCAACAGCGCCCCTCCCAGGACCAGGCGTGCGGCGGGTCGACCGATGCGCGCTACACTCTTCCGGGGTGAACCACGCACCGGCATCAAAGTCATCAGGGCAGGCAGCAGGGTGAGGTTGGCCCCCAGGGCGATGAACATGCCACTGCCTGCGATCAACCCCAGTTGCGCCAGACCGATATAATCGGTCGGCAGGAAAGCGAAAAAGGCCATCGCCGCCGCCACCGCACAAAGGGTCAGCGGGCCGCCGGTGGCTACCGCCGCCGCAAGCAAGGCAGCACGATGATCTTCGGTGGTTTGCCGTTCTTCCAGATAGCGCAGACTGAAATGAATGCCGAAATCCACCGACAGGCCGATAAACAGCACCGCGAAGGCCACCGATATCAAGTTCAGTTGCCCGACCACCAGGAAGGCGAACGAGGCCGTCCAGATCAACCCGGCGATCAGGGTCAGCAGCAACGCCAACACCAGCCGCGCCGACTTCAGGCACCAGCCCAACAGCCCCAGTACCAGTACCAGCGACACCACCCCGGCCCAGCCCATACCTTCCTCGACCGAACCCAGTTCCTCATGATCCAGGGCGACACTGCCGGTCAGATGGACCGTCACCCCCGACCCCAGATCCTGCGCCCGCACAAAGCGCAGAGCCGGTCCGGCGGGGGCCAGGGACCCGTAATCGAGCGCCGGTTGGGCCAGGATCAGCCGACGGCGGTCCGCCGCGCCGCGTCCGCTGCCCATCAAATCGGTCCAGGACAAGGTCGCTGTGCGATCCTCGGCCACGGCGGCGATGGCGTTGAGCACCGGGTCCAATTCAATCGGTGTATCCCCCTTTTCCGCTTCGGTCAGTGCCTGATTGAGCAGCGTCCACAGGGCGGCCAGGGAGGGGTCGCGCCACAGGGTACCGAGAAAGGGCTGCGCGGCGACCAGCCGTTGCGACAACTCCCGCAACCGGTCGGTTTCCAGATACAGCATCCCGTTGCGTTGGAAAAATGGGTCGCTGCCCGGCTCGAAAACCGAGCGGAACAGATCCGGGCGGGCACTCATCCGGGCCACCAGATCCGCCGTCCCGTCGGCTACCCGGTCGGCGCTTTGGCCTTCCACCACCACCAACAGATCGTCGCCGGAGGTGGGGAATAGGCGCTTCATGTCGATCATGCGCTGTCGGAACGGCAACTCCGGCGACAGCATATCGGTGTTATCGGTGCTGATATCGAAGGCCGCGACCACATGCCAGGCGGCACCGAGGGTCGCCAACAGACAAAGCAGCGCCACCGCCAGGGCATGGCGGCTGACGACGGCGACCCAACGCCCCCAGAGAACACCGGCCCGACTTGTCATTTTCGCTGACCGGCCAGAAAGATCGCCAGATCCCGATAGACCTTGGCCGGAGGGGTGGCATCAATACGCGGGTGGGGAAACGGCACCCATTGATAGCGGGCATACCACAAGGTCCCCGGATGGGGCGGCTGGGCATAATCGTAGGCGGCCAGCGGTCGGCGGCTCTCGCGGGCCAATCGCACATAGCCCAGGTTACCCTCCTCCGAGGCATAGAGGCTCAGAAGTTGCTGTTTCACCGCCCGTTCCGCGTCGCTCAGAAGAAGCACTTCCTCGCCGCCGCGCGGGTCGGGGAACTCCTGACTGTGGGCCTGACCGCCGACGAAATTATAGGCCGCGAATTCCAGCACCGACACCTGCTGGGTGAAGGTGGCGGCCAGACAGTTGGCGGCGTCGTGATCTTGATGCCCGCCCTCGAAGGCCGGCACCCAGAGTTGGGTGACCTGCTGTTCGTCGATCAGCCGGGCCAGCCGGACCCGGGCCTGCATCAGATTGTGGCGTAGCCCCCGGGTCGGCACGGCGCTTTCTCCGGCGATGAACAGGCCAAGCATCTTGGCGGCCCGGCGTGCCTCGTCCCGACGCCGGGTCACCCGGTCGGCATGGTGACGGCGCTCCCAGGGCCAGAGCTGCTGGCGCGCCGGAACGCCGGTGGTCAGATAGAACACCGACAGGGTGGCTCCGGTCTCACGGGCCCGCCCGATGGCCGTGGCGCACATCACCACCTCGTCGTCGGGATGCGGGGCCAGGATCAGGATATGCTCAAGCGCCATGACGTCGGCCTCCCGCTTCGTCGCGGGCCAAACGCCAGATCGGCAACAGGTCCTCGGCCAGCACGTCGTCCCAGGTCGGGAAATCATTCAGCGCATGAGCGCGGGCGGCGACTCCCATGGTCGTGCGCAAATCCACATCCAGGGCCAGTTCATGCAGCGCCTCGGCCCAGATCACCGTACTGCCCGGCAGCACTCGCCCGGTCACCCCGTCGAGCACCGCCCGCGCCGCCGCGCCGCGCTCGGCGACCAGCGTCGCCACCCCGGAAGCCTGAGCTTCCATGGGCACATTGGCATTGACCTCGATCTCCGAGGGAAAGGCGAAGATATCCGCCGCCGCCATCAGCCGCGCCACGCTGTCCGCCTCCAGCGCTCCGGGACAACTCGCCCGGCTCCCCAACAAATCAGCCACCGCCTGCCGGTCCTCGCCCTCTCCAGCACAGAGCAGATGCAGGTCGTCCCCGGCATCGACCCGGGTGCGCAGCGCTTCGGCCAGTCCCATGATGCTCTTGCCCCTGTTCATGCGTCCCGCATACATCACCAGCACCCGATTTTGTGGCACCCCGTACAGGCGTTCCAGTGCATCCCGGTCGCGCCGCGCCGGATCGAACACGTCCGTCTCTATGCCGCGCCGCAGAATGCCGATCCGATCATCGGACAGCACCGCCCGCGCCCGTTGGAATTCCTCGTCCCGCGACACCAGTGCATAGCGACAGCCTGCCTGATGTCGGGCCAGATTGCGAGAGGCCTTGTGACGCGCGCGTTGCGGGATCTTCAGTCCGTCGATCAGCCAGCGGCTCAGTCCTCCCGTCCCGAACAGACGCTCAAGGGTGCGGGCGGTGAACACCTCCGTATAGGCCGGCGTATCCGTATGGATGGAATTGGTCAACGGAATACCGCTGCGGCGGCTGACCTGTAGGGCGGTCTTGGCGAAATTGAAAAAGCCGTCTGTGGTATGGATTACCTCCGCCCCATGCAGCAGTCCGGCCAGCCCCCAATGATAGGGTGCCAGATCCGTATGGTCCGGCACATGGGACAGGAACGGCAACCGGGCGGTACTGAACACCGGCTTATGAATCACATAACGCACATGGGGGGCCAATTCATGAACCCGCTCCTCGGCCCCGGAGAAATGCACGGTCAGATCCAGATCCTCCCGGCGCATTGCCGCACGGGCCAGCCGCTCCCAGCATTTCACATGGCCGCCCGCCGTCGGTCGCCATTCCAGATCGACCAGCACCGCCACCCGGATCATGAGCGTTTGCCCCTCAACAAATGTCCCAGCCCCTGGCGCTCCCCATGCGCCCAGGCGGCCAGGGCGGGCAGGCTGACCAGCAATTCCCTGCCCCGCTTCATCAGCGCCAGGGCGAGCGCCGTTTCCGGACTCAGGCCATAAACCAGACCGACCGCCAAGATTCCCCCCTCCTGTGCCCCGATAGCTCCTGGAATCAGGAAAGCGGCGGAGCGCACCGCATTGCTCAGGGCCTCGATGACCAGGGCTTCCATGAGCCCCACCGGCACCCCGAGAAACCACAGGGCAAGCCAGGTTTCCCCCAGATGGGCCACCCAGCCGATGAACCTCCAGACGCCGCAGGCCCACAAGCCACGCCGGTCGGCATAAACCTTCCGCAGCGCCTGGTCCAGCGCCGCCATCCCCCCGGCCATTCCGGCCCAGCGGTCGCCCTGGGCGAGCCGTTGCAACAGGCCGAACAGCCCGCTTTTCTGCATCCCCAACAGGGCCAGCGCCCCGAATCCGACGACTCCCAACCCGACGGCCACCGGCAGGGCCAGACTCTCCGGCAGTCCTTGGACCGCCAGCAGCGCCACCGCCAGCAGGGTGAACAGGGCCTGAGTCACCACGCCGATGGTGAAATCCGCCACAACCGACGCCCCGGCCACCGCCCCGGGCACGCCGCGCAGGGCCAGCAGACGCCCACGCACCAGTTCGCCCCCCACCTGGGCCACCGGCAACAGGGTATTGACCCCCTCGCCGATCCATCGCACCCAGAGCATGACCCGACGCGAGGGTTTCACTTCGCCCCCGACCACCGCCCGCCAGCCCAGGGCGTCCAGGCCCAGGGTGACCATCTTGAACAGGGAAATTGCCGCAACACCCCAGCCCCCGGCAGCCAGGGCGGCGGTCAACGCGCCGAGGTCGGTCCGCGTCAGCAGCCAAGCCAGCAGCGCCAACCCGATCAACAGGCCCACAAGGGTCAGGATACGCAAACCGTCACCTCAAATATCCGTTGTCGCGGAACCAGGCCACCCCATCGCGCAGACCTTCCCTGGCCGGACGCGGGTGATAGCCCAGGTGATCTTCGGCCTTGGCGATGGAAAAGAACATCTTTTTGCGCGCCATGCGGATGCCGTCCACGGTGGCGAAGGGTTCCTTGTCGGAGCGGGTCAGCCGGGCCACCGCCTCGGCCAGCCAGGCAATGGGCATCACCAACCCGTGCGGCAGGGCAACAGTGGGTGGTTTACGGTCAGTCAGCCGGGCAATCTCGGCCAGGATGTCGCGCAGGCTCCAGTTCTCGCCGCCGAGGATATAGCGCTCGCCGATCTCGCCCCGCTCGAAGGCCAGCAGATGCCCCTCGGCCACATCGTCCACATGCACCAGATTGAGCCCCGTATCGACGAAGGCCGGGACCTTGCCCCGCGCCGCCTCGACGATCAGCCGCCCAGTCGGGGTCGGCTTGATGTCGCGCGGCCCGACCGGGGTCGAAGGATTGACGATGACCGCCGGCAGTCCCTGTTCGACGACCATGGTCCGCACGATCTCTTCGGCCAGAAACTTGGATTGCTTGTAGGCCCCGATCATCTGGTCATAGGTGACCGGCGTGTCCTCGGTGGCCGACCGGCCGTCGCTGGCGGTGCTCAACACGGCGACGGAACTGGTATAGACAATGCGCCCCACTCCGGCCTTCAGGGCGGCGGTCATGATATTGCGGGTGCCGGTGGGATTGGCGGAGCGAATAGTCTCCGGGTCACGCGCCCACAGCCGGTAATCGGCTGCCACATGGAACAGGGCGTCGCAGCCCTTCAGCGCCTGCGCCAGCGAGTCCGCATCGTTCAGGTCACCCTCGACCACCTCCAGGTCCAGGCCGTCCAGATTGCGCCGGTCGCTGCCCAGGCGGGCCAACGCCCGCACCTCGTGCCCCGCCGCTTGCAGGCGACGCACCACGGCGGCCCCGACAAAACCTGTTCCTCCGGTGACGAGCGTGGTCATGAGCGGTCTGTTCCTCGGTTGATCCGCCCCCTGCATAGCGCACCTGCCCGCAGGAGATTAATGGTTTTTTTCGGGACCAATTTGGGTCAGACTGCGCCGCTGTCCGAAATGGAGTGCCCTTTTTCATGTCCGACGTCCAACCTGTCCAGGTCATCCTCGCCAAACCGCGCGGTTTTTGCGCCGGGGTGGAGCGCGCCATCGAGATCGTGCAACGGGCGCTCGACAAATACGGGCCACCGGTCTACGTGCGCCACGAAATCGTTCATAATCGCCAGGTCGTGGATTGTCTGCGCAAGCGCGGGGTGATCTTCGTCGATGAACTGGATGAGATTCCCGACGGCGCCGTGACCGTGTTCAGTGCCCACGGGGTGGCCCAGTCGGTCATTGATCAGGCCGAACAGCGGAACCTGCCGGTGCTCGATGCCACCTGCCCGCTGGTCTCCAAGGTCCACAAGGAAGGCCGCTACCACGAATCCAAGGGCCGTCAGGTGGTGTTGATCGGCCATGCGGGCCACCCGGAAGTGGAAGGCACCTCGGGGCAGATGCCGGGCGGCGTGCTGCTGGTCTCATCGCCCGAGGACGTGGCCCAATTGCAGGTCGCCGATCCTGAAAAGCTGGCCTACGTCACCCAGACCACCCTGTCGGTGGACGATACCCGCGATGTGATCAAGGCCTTGCAGGCCCGCTTTCCGGCCATTCAGGGACCCGATGTCAAGGATATCTGTTACGCCACCCAGAACCGCCAGAGTTCCGTGCGCGATCTGGCCAAACTGGCCGACATGGTGTTGGTGGTCGGGTCCAGGAACAGTTCCAATTCCAACCGGCTGCGCGAACTGGCTACCGAAGAGGGGGTCACCTCCCATCTGCTCGACCATCCGGACGACCTGAAAGAGTCCTGGTTCGCCGGGGTGCGATGCATCGGACTGACCGCCGGAGCCTCGGCCCCGGAAGAACTGATCAACGATATCCTGCAACGTCTGGGCGAGATGATCGCCATCGACGTGACGGAGATGGACGGCATCGACGAAGACATGCATTTCCGGCTGCCTGAACAGCTGCGCGACGCGGCGGAGTAATCACACATGGGCATTCCCCTGATCCAGGGCCTGCGGGTCGGTGGCTATATTCTCCGGCAGAAACTGCGGGGCCGCAAACGCTATCCGTTGGTGCTGATGCTCGAACCGTTGTTCCAGTGCAATTTGGAATGCGCCGGTTGCGGCAAGATCGCCTATCCCAAGGAGATTCTGGAACAGCGCCTCAGCGCCGCCGACTGCTTGGCTGCGGCCGATGAATGCGGTGCCCCCATCGTCTCCATTCCGGGAGGAGAACCGCTTATTCACGAGGAGATCCAGCAAATCGTCGAGGGCTTGGTGGCGCGCAAGAAGTTCGTCTACCTGTGCACCAACGCCTTGTTGCTGCGGCGCAAGATCGACCTGTTCACCCCCAGCCCCTATCTAACCTTCTCGGTCCATCTGGACGGCGACCGATGCCACCACGACAAGGCGGTCTGCCGCGAGGGGGTGTTCGACAAGGCGGTGGAGGCGATCCGCGAGGCCCAGAGCCGGGGGTTTCGGGTCACCATCAACAGCACCTTGTTCGATGACGCGGACCCGGAGAGTTGTGCCACGTTTTTTGATTTCGCCTGTCACGAACTGGGGGTGGAGGGAGTCACCGTGGCCCCCGGCTATGCCTATGAAAAAGCGCCGGTACAGGCCCAGTTCCTGCGCCGCGAGCGGACCAAGAAGCTGTTCCGCGAGATCCTCCGCCTGGGCCGCGGGCGCAAGTGGCGGTTCAATCAGTCCTCCCTCTATCTGGACTTCCTGGCCGGCAACCAGTCCTACCGCTGCACCCCCTGGGGCAACCCAACGCGCAACGTGTTCGGCTGGCAGCGTCCCTGCTACCTGATCGACGAAGGACACGCCGCCTCGTTCAAAGAACTGATGGAGCAAACAGACTGGGACGCCTATGGCCCGGGGGCCCATGAGAAATGCGCCAATTGCATGGTCCATTGCGGTTATGAGCCGACGGCTGTGGACGATACGGTGAGCCACCCCTGGAAGGCCCTGCGGGTGGCCCTGTTCGGCCCGCGCACCGATGGCCCCCTGTCCGAGGACGCCCTAAGCCAGCCCCAGCCCGTGGGGTCCGGCGATCGTCGCGACGCGGCTTAGACTGTCCAACGCCTTTTTGCTGTCCAGGGCCAGCCGGATCAAGCCGGTCAGATCCCTGGGCCGTCGCAGCAGCCCCAAGACCACCCGCCAGGGCCGCCTGTGCCCCTCGGGCGTCACCCCGACCAGGGCCGATTTGGGAATCTGCACATCCGCCGGATCGGAGACGACGCGCAGAATCAGCAACGGCACCCCGGCCTCGGCGGCAACCCGCGCCACCCCATGGCTTTCCATATCCACCGCCACATGCCCCAGGGCGGCCTGTTCGGCCTTGTGCTCGCGCCGCCGCAGCACCCGGTCACTGCCCAGCAGGACCCCGGTGGCCAATGGGATGTCCTCCCACAGCAGATCGGCCAGGGCCAGCCGCCAGCGCAGGTCGGTCAGGGTCTTTTCCCCATTGGGATGGCGCACCGCCTCGGCCAGCACCAATGAACCCGGCGGCAGGGAGCGCGCCAGGCCACCGCAGATCCCGGCGCTGACCAGTGCTTCGCAACCCTCCGCCAGCAAGGCCCGGGCCGCCGCTGCCGACCGCTCCGCCCCGATGCCGCCCTGCCGAACCTCGAACCCGTCGCGGTTCCACAGACCGGCCAGGGCGATGGTCTCTTCGTCCAGGGCGGTGATGATGCCGATCCGCATCTTTACATTCCATACAAGGGACGTGTCGCATTGCCGCTCGACAGATTGCGGTAGCGGGCCAGCGCCCACAAGGGGAAATAAGCCGAATAGCCGTGATAGTGCAGATAGAACACGCGCGGGAAGCCGGGGGCGTTATACAGCTCCTCGGCCCATTTGCCGCCCTCCCGGGGGGCCTTGAGCAGCCAGTCGATGCCCCGCCGCACGGCGTCGCTGTCGGTCTCTCCCGCCGCCATCAAGCCCAGCAAGGCCCAGGAGGTATGGGACGGGGTGCTCACCGTGTCCTCCGCCTCGCGGCCCGGATAATAGCTCGAACAGCTCTCCCCCCAGCCGCCATCGGCCTGTTGTCGGGATTTCAGCCAATGCACGGCCTTTTGCACCGGTTCCGCCGTCATATCCTCGCCCACAACGTTCAGCGCATTGAGCACCGACCAGGTACCGTAAATGTAATTGGCCCCCCAGCGCCCGAACCAGGAGCCGTCCTCCAATTGCGACCGGATGAGAAAATCACAGGCGGCCTTGACGTTGGGATGGTCGCGGCGATGACCGAGTTGGGCCAGGAAGCCGAGACAGCGCGCCGTCACATCCTCGGTCGGCGGGTCGAGCAGCGCCCCGTGGTCGGCGAACGGTATATGGTTGAGGAAATAATGTTCGTTCTCCGCATCGAAGGCCCCCCAGCCGCCGTTGCTGCTCTGCATGCCGAGAATCCATTCCTCGGCCCGGGCGATGTTTTCCCGGTACTTGGGATCGCCGTCGCGGTCCAGGGCCATGCCGACCACCGCCGTGTCGTCCACATCCGGGTAGTAGTCGTTCCAATATTGGAAAGCCCAGCCGCCGGGCCGCAGGTCGGGCCGACGCGCCACCCAGTCGCCGTTCACATGCAAAATCTGCCGGCCTTGCAGCCACTCCAGGCCGCGCTTGGCAGACTCATGTCGTCCCGCCTCCATCAGCGCATGGGCGGCCAGGGCGGTATCCCAGACCGGCGAGACGCAGGGCTGGCAATAGGTCTCGTCGGCCCGCCGCACCAGCAGGTTGTCGATGGATTTGCGGGCCACGACGTAGTCCGGATGGTCGCGCGGATAGCCCAGGGCATCCATCGCCATCACCGAATTGGCCATGGCCGGGAAGATGGCCCCCAGGCCGTTCTCGCCGTTGATGCGTTCGCGGATGAAGGTCATCGCCCGATCAATGGCCTTGCGCTTCCAGGATTTGGGAATCAGGAAGCTCATGCGGCGGGCGTATTTGTCGGCCACCAGCAAAACCTCGCCGACCCAATGACCGGTCGGGTTGACGTTGTAGTTCTTTTCCTTCTCCGGCGGCACCACGAACAGTTCCCGGATATGGACCTTGCGCGGGTGGCGGGCCTTGGCGTGCAGGGCGTAGAGGATCAGCAAAGGCATCATCACCGTGCGCGACCAATAGGACACCTTGTTCATGTGGAACGGGAAGCTCTCGGGGAGCAGGATCACCTCGATGGGAATGAACGGAATGCCGCGCCACGGAATTTGCTCGAACTGGGCCAGCATGATGCGGGTAAACACATTGGCCCGCGCCGCGCCGCCCAGGCTGAGGATCAACTCGCGGGCCCGACGCATATGCGGGGCGTCCGGATCATCGCCGACGATCTTCAGCGCGAAATAGGCCTTGATGGAGGCACTGATGTCCGTGTCGCCTTCATGGAACAGCGGCCAGCCGCCCTCGGCGTTCTGGATACGGCGCAGATAAACCGCAATCTTTTCCTCAAGCTCTGGATTGGGTTCGCCGAGAAAGTGGTTGAGAAATATATATTCTGCCGGGATGGTCGCATCGGCTTCCAGCTCGAAGACCAGATGACCGTCGGTCTCCTGGAGGGCTTCCAGCCAAGCAGCGGCCTCGTCGATCACCTGATTGACGGTCGCCGCTTTACCCGGTGATTTAACCTTGTGCTCCAAGGACTTTCCGCTCCCATCGCGCGCAACGCAAGGCAGGCTTTCTGTCCGTCCCGGCGGAAAAAGTCAAGAATGATGAAAGAATCGTTGCACCGCCTCGGCGGCCAGACGCCCCGAACGGATTGCCCCCTCGATGGTCGCGGGCAGTCCCGTATCGGTCCAATCCCCGGCCAGGAACAGATTGCGCCAGGCGGTGGCGGTGGCCGGGCGGCGGGTCATGTTATCCACCGTCTGGGCAAAGGTGGCGCGCTTCTCCTTGACGATCCGATGGCGCGGCAGCGGGGACTCGGGCAGATCCAGCGCCCGGCAGACCTCGGGCCAGAGTCGCGCCGCCAGCACCTCGGCTTCGGTTTCCATCCAGGCATCGGCGGCGCTGACGGTCACCGAGGCCACATCCCCGCGCACGAACAGCCATTGGCTGAGACCGCCCAGCAGACCGATGATCCGGCTCTCGTCCAGGGCCTCCTCAAGCTTAAAGTGTGCATTTAGAATTGACCTGTAACCAATTGGCGCAATGATATCTTCCATCAACTCCGTCACCTGAGACGCCGGAACTGCCAGGACCACTGCGTCCTCCGGCCCCAGGTCCAGATGCAGGTGGCCCAGATCCAGGCTGGTCAACCGTTCGCCGTCGCGCCCGATGGCCTTGCAACGATGGCCGAACTCCACCTCGATGTCGCATTTGCGCAGAAAGGAAATGGCCGGATCAACGAAAGCCTGGCCCAGACCCTGGCGGGCCATGCGCGGTCGGCAGGCCGCCTCGCCACGCCCGAAAGTCTCGCGCAGTACCGGCCACAAAGGTTTTGCCGCCGCTTCCTCACCCGATGCATTAAGAGCCGCCACGGCCAACGGCTCCCACAACCGCCGATACAGGATCGTGCCCCGGCCCAGGCAGTCGGCCACGCTCACCGAAGGACCGGCGAAGGCCAGCCGCAGACCACGCAGGTAGGACCACGGACGGGTGCCCGGCACTCTTCGCGTCTTGTCCAGCAGCCACCAGGGAATGCGCCCCGGCCCCGGCTCCAGACACCAGCGTTCACCGGTCTCCAGATCGAGGAAGGGAAACGATGCCGTGGGCGGGCCATCCAACTGGTCCACCGCCCCCAGGGTCAGCAGGTATTCGTAAGCCTCGTCATTGCCACTGAGCAGCAGATGGTTGCCGTTGTCGATCTGTCGGTCGAGCAGCGCGTCCTGGTAGGACCGGCAGCGCCCCCCGGCCTGTCCGGCGCTTTCCCAGACCGCCACCCGGCGTCCGATGCGGGCCAGCCGCACGGCGCAGGACAGGCCGGCCAGCCCGGCACCGATGATATGGATGGTCACAGCAGACCGTGACGCAGGCCGATCCACATCTTTTCGGCCTTGCTCAGACGCACCCGCTCTCCCAGCCGCCGCCAGCCGCGCTTGTGCAGACGCTCCAGGATCTTGTGATAGACCTCCTTCATGACGATGGCCGGTTTCATGCGTCCGGCGTCGCAGTGCTTCAGGGCCGCCTCTGCCGCTTGATACGACCCTTCAGAAAGTGCCGCCAATTCCTTGCAAACACTTGGGAAGTTCTTATGGTCCAGCACCTCTGCCGGTTCGGTCGCGGCAATCCCGTGGCGGTCGAGCAGATCCCGGGGCAGATACAGACGATCCCGTCCGGCGTCCTCTTTCAGGTCGCGCAGGATGTTGGTCAATTGCAGGGCCAACCCCAAATGGGCCGCCACCACATCCCCCGGGGCGTCGTCGATGCCGAACACCCGATTGGACAGGCGTCCGACCGCCACCGCCACCCGCTGGCAATAGAGATGCAACTCGTCCATGGTTTGCAGGCGCAGGGGTTCCGCCGCATCCATTTCCATGCCGTCGATGATCGCCCGGAAATCTTCCTTCAGCAGGCCGTGTCGGGCCACATGGGGCTTCAGTACCCGCCCGACCGGGGTCTCCGGCGCGCCCGCATAGAGCGCCTCGATCTCGTCACGCCAAGCCGCAAGACGGCGGATCTTGTCATCCAGGGGGGCCGGTTCATCGGCCACGTCGTCCACCTCGCGGCAGAAGCCATAGATGGCGAACATGCCGTCCCGCTGCACTTCCGGCAATAGGCGCATAGCCCAATAGAACGAGGTCCCCGATTTTTCCACCAGGGACCGGACATAGGCGACATCGCGGGCATCAGAATCGGTCATGGTCCTATGGATAGCATTGCCTACCCCCCGCCGTCACCCCACGTCGCGCCCCTTCCAGGCACCGCCCCGGCCGATCCAGTGCCGACGGGCGGAATCGAGAGTCATCAGGCTGTACAAAAGGGCCGCCAGGGGCAGCAGCAAGGCCCGCAGCGGCGACAGGCCATAGAGGCGCAGTGTCGGACCATAGGCGAAGGTCATCAGCAGCCAGGCCGCTCCGGCGGGGGCGGCAACGAACATATCGCCGATCAAAAAGGCCAGCGGCGGCAACAGGTAAATCAACCCCATGCCGACCAAGGTGCCGAGCAACATCAAACCCGAATGTTCCAACTGCACGAAGGCGGTGCGGACGACCATCCGCCAGATCCCCGACAGACCGTCGTAGGGTCGCAGGCTTTCCACCGTCCGGGTAAGCCCCAGCCAGATGGGACCCTCGGCCTTCAGCCGCTGCCCCAGGGCCACATCGTCAATGACCCGATCGCGAATGGCGGTGATGCCGCCGCTGCGGGCCAGGGCCTCGGTCCGCACCAGCATGCAGCCGCCCGCCGCCGCCGCCTCGCCGCGTCGGGGGTTGTTGACCCAGGGAAACGGATAGAGCTTCTGGAAAAAGAACACGAAAGCCGGAATCAACAGCCGATCCCAAAAACTGTCGCAGCGCAGGCGAACCATCAGCGAGACCAGATCCAGCTTGCCGGTCTCGGCCTTGCTGACCAGCCCCCGCAGGCTGTCCGGCGGATGTCGGATATCCGCATCGGTGAGCAGCACATAGGGACTGGGTGCCAGGACGGCGGCGGCTTCCACCCCCTGACAAACGGCCCACATCTTGCCCACCCAGCCTTGCGGCAGCGGCTGACCGTTGACCAGATGCAGGCGCGGATCGTCCCGGGCCAGTTGGCGCACCTGCTCGGCGGTGCCGTCGGTGCTGCTGTCATCGACCACCACCAGCCGCAAATCGCCGGGATAATCCTGGTCGAGCAGCGCCCGCAGAACCGGGCCGATGCACGCCGCCTCATCGCGCGCCGGAAGGACGGCGGTGACCGCGGGCCAATGTTGCAGAGGCGCGATGCGGCGCGGCAGGAACTGGTCACAGGCCCAAAACCGCCCACGAAAGCCGACCAGATAGATCCACAGGGTCAGCGAGATCAACACCAGCACCAGCAGGATCATGCAAACAGCCCCCCTAATGCCCCACGCAGGCCACTACCGAGCGCGGCCCACTTGCCCAGGGCGACCCGTCCGGCCAGCGGGTCACGACGAGCCAGAAGGTCGTTCAGCACCCGGGCGAGGCGCAAAATAGCCCCCGATTCCATAGCCAGCCGACGGCTGTACAGGCCCGACGGCAGGGACTGGGCCTCCCGCAACAACGCCCCGGTGCCCTCCACGCAGCGGTCGAGCACCCGGCGCAGGGCCGGGGTGGCGGCGGCGCGATCCAGGTCGGACACCGCCGCCCCCGCCGCATCCAGCCAGTCCAGCGGCAGATAGACCCGGTCCATCAGCCGGTAATCCTCCTGGCAATCCTGAAGATGGTTAATGACCTGCAAGGCCTTGCACAGGGCGTCGGACGGCCCGTAGCCGTCCCGCGAGCCGCCATGCAGGTCGAGCAAATAGCGCCCCACCGGGGCTGCCGACAGACGACAATAGCCCATCAGGTCGTCCCAGGTCCGATAGCGGCTCTGCACCGCGTCCTGTTTGAAGGCGGCGATCAGATCCCGGCAATGGTCGGCGGTGACGGCGGTCTCGGCCAGACTGCGCGCCATCGCCCCGCCGGTCTCGTAGCCGGTCGCCGGTGCGCCGTCCAGGGCCGCCGCGAACCCATCCAGGCGACGGATCTTCTCATCGGGCGGCAGGGCCGGATTGTCGGCAATATCGTCGATGGCGCGGGCGAAACGGTAGAACACCGCCACATGGGGGCGCAGACGGGCCGGAAGCAGGAAGGAGCCAACGGGGAAATTCTCACCCGCCGCCCCCTTGCCCGACGGGGTTTCGATCCCCGACCCCTCGGTCACGCCACCGCCTCCATTCCGGCCCGCACTTCGGCCAGCGTTTGTGGTCGGTCTTCCGGGCGCGGCGCCATGCAGGCCATCAGCCAGTCGCCGACGGTCCGGCTGATGGTCGGATCAATCTCCGACGGCGACAACGGGTTGCCGTCGGCCAAACGCCCGCAGGCCAGCCGATAGCCGATGCAGCCAAAGGCATAGATATCGGAGCGGGCGTCCGCCTGGGTGGCATCGGCCAACTGTTCAGGGCTGGCGAAGCCCTGCGGACCGCCGCCGGTCCCCGGTGGAAACACATCCCACGCGGCCGTCTTGGCCAAGCCAAACCCGTCGAGCACCAGCCGCCCATCCGCCGCCAGCCACATGGCCCCGGGGGCCAGTTGACGATGCACCACGCCGCGCCCGTGCACCTCTTCCAGGGCATCGAGAACCTGACGCAGAAAGTCGAAGGTGCTGTCCAGGGGCAGGCGGCTTGGCTCGCGCCCCCGCCCCTCCCGGGTCGGGGCCCAGATCAGATCGCGCAGGGTCAAGGGCAGCAAGGGCAGCAACATGAAAGGTGAATCGCCGTCTTCGTTGGCCCCCAGGAGGGGGATGATGTGGGGATGCTCGAAGCGGCGCAGCAGAAGAATCTCCTCGACGAATGCCCGCCGCATGTGGGCCACCCGTTCGGCGGTGGGGGGCGGCGGTCCCTTGTCGCCGTCCGTCGGCCCGACCTCGAACCGCTTGACCACCACCAGCGGCCGACCGTGCTCTCCGGCGGCCAGATAGCGGGTCTGAAACGGCTGCCGCGAGAGGGCGACCAGCGGGCGGTAGGCGGTGGTGCTGTCCATCACTCAGCGCCCCAGGATGGTGTCGCGGGCCGGAACCGAGGTGTCGGTCTCGGGATAATCGAGGGAATAATGGAGCCCCCGGCTTTCCTTGCGGGCCATGGCGCTGCGGATGATCAGATCGGCGACCCGCGCCAGATCGCGCAATTCCAGAAGATCCCGGGTGACCCGGAAATGCCCATAGTATTCGGCGATTTCCGCCAGCAGCATATCGACCCGCCGCTTGGCCCGCTCCAGACGCTTGTTGGTGCGCACGATACCCACGTAATCCCACATGAAACGGCGCAATTCCTCCCAGTTGTGGGCGATCACCACTTCCTCGTCGGAATCGGTGACCCGGCTTTCGTCCCAGCGCGGCACGTCGGGCACCTCGGGCACGGTCGGCAACCGATCGAGAATGTCCCGCGCCGCCGCATCGGCGAACACCAGGCATTCCAGCAACGAATTGCTGGCCATGCGGTTGGCCCCGTGCAAACCGGTGCTGGAGACTTCGCCGATGGCATACAGGCCGTCCAGGTCGGCCCGTCCGTGCAGATCCACCTTGACCCCGCCACAGGTGTAGTGGGCCGCCGGCACCACCGGAATCGGTTCCTTGGTGATGTCGATGCCGAATTGCAGGCAGCGCCGATAGATGGTCGGAAAATGACCGATGACGAAATCTTCCGGCTGGTGGGAAATGTCCAGATGCAGGCAATCCACGCCGAGCCGCTTCATCTCGAAGTCGATGGCCCGGGCGACCACATCGCGCGGCGCCAGTTCGGCCATCGGATGGAAGCGCTCCATGAACCGACTGCCGTCGGGCAACAGCAGATGTCCGCCTTCGCCGCGCACCGCCTCGGTGATCAGAAAGGACTTGGCCTGCGGGTGAAACAGGCAGGTGGGATGGAATTGCAGGAACTCCATGTTCTCCACCCGGCATCCGGCCCGCCAGGCCATGGCGATGCCGTCGCCGGTGGTGCCGTCGGGGTTGCTGGTATAGAGATACACCTTGCTCGCCCCGCCGGTGGCCAGCACCACGAAGCGCGCGCGGAACAGCCGCACATGGCCCGCCTCGTTATCCAGGGCATAGGCCCCGACGCAGCGCGGCGCGCCCCCGGCCTGATCGACAATCAGATCCACCGCCGTGTGCTGGGTGAACACCGAGACATTGGGCGCGGCCAGGATCTGTTCTTCCAGGGAGCTTTCGATGGCCATGCCGGTGGCGTCGGACACATGCAACACCCGCCGATGGCTATGGCCGCCTTCGCGGGTCAGGTGATATTCCAAGGTGCCGTCGGAGCGCTGCCGCTGGCTGAAATCAACCCCGTAGTCGATCAGCTTCTGCACCGCCGCCTTGGCGTTCTCCACCACGTGACGGACCACTTCCGGGCGACACAGCCCGGCCCCCGCTTCGATGGTATCCAGGAAATGGCTCTCGGTGGAATCCTTGTCGTCGAGCACCGCCGCCACGCCGCCTTGGGCGTAATAGGTGCTGGTTTCCTTCAGTTCGCCCTTGCACAGCACGGCGATCCGCGCCTTTCCGGCCAGATGCAGGGCCAGACTGAGGCCCGCGGCCCCACTGCCGATGACCAACACGTCATAGATGGAGTCGTCGGGAGCCATCCTCAGTATCCTCTGTCGATCCCCTTGTTTTACAGGGCGTTCCAGTCCAGGCCGATATCCACCGCCGGGGCCGATTGGGTGATCTGGCCGACCGAGATGAAATCGACGCCAGTTTCGGCGATGGCGCGGATGGAGTCCAGCGTGACGCCCCCGGAGGCTTCCGTGCGCACCCGTCCGGCGATGATCTCCAAAGCCTGGCGCAGCATCGGCGGTTCCATGTTATCGAGCAGGATCATGTCGGCCCCGGCTTCCACCGCCTCGCGCACTTGATCCAGGGTGTCGCATTCCACCTCAACAGTGAGGCCGCTGCCCGCCGCCTTGGCGCGACGCACCGTCTCGGTCACACTGCCCGCCACCGCGATATGGTTGTCCTTGATCAGGATGCCGTCGTCCAGACGCATGCGGTGATTGGTCGCGCCGCCCATGCGGCTGGCGTATTTGGACAGGTCGCGCAGCCCGGGCACCGTCTTGCGGGTATCGAGCAGGGTCGCCCCGGTGCCCTCGATGCGGTCCACGAAGGCCCGCGTGCGGGTGGCGATCCCGGACATGAATTGCAGCAGGTTCAAGGCCGTCCGCTCGGCCGCCAGCAGTTCGTGCGCCGGACCCTCCAGGCGCGCCAGGACCTGCCCCGCCGCCACCTTTTGACCGTCCGTCACCATGCTCTCGAAGCGGGCGTCCGGCGACAGTCGATGAATCACCCGGGCCGCCACGTCGAGACCGGCCACCACCATTTCATGGCGCGCCGTCATGGTTCCGGCGAACCGGGCCCCGGAGGGGATCACCGCCACCGAGGTCATGTCGCCGCAGCCCACATCCTCGTTCAACGCAAGGTCGATCAATTGATCAAGGGTCTTGAGGTCGAGGGTCATGCCGCCGCGGAAGCCTTTTTGGCGGCGACCGGGCCGGACATGTCCAGCATCCGCTCCAGTGGCCGCAAGGCCTTCAGTCGCAGGTCCTCGGGAATGGTCACGGCGGGCGCGTCATTGAGCATGGCGAGATAGACCTTCTCCAGCGTGTTCTTGGCCATATAGGGACAGTTGGCGCAATCGCACTGGCCGTCGGCGCCGGGGGCTGGGATGAAGGTCTTGCCCGGCGCATCAAGCTGCATCTGATGGATGATATGGGGCTCGGTGGCGATGATGAATTCCGTTGCCGGGTCGTGGGTCACATAGTCCAGGATCATGCGGGTCGAGCCCACATGGTCGGCCTGACGCAGAATCTGTTCCGGACACTCCGGGTGCGCCGCCACGCGGGCACGGGGATGGCGCACCTTCAGCTTGACCAGCTCGCGCTCGGAGAATTGCTCGTGGATGATGCAGCTTCCCGGCCACAACTCCATGTTCTCGCGCCCGGTCTTGCGCTTGATATAGGCCCCCAAATGACGGTCCGGGGCGAACAGAATCGGCTGATCCTTGGGCAACTGATTGACGATGGCCTCGGCATTGGAGGAGGTCACGATAATATCGGACAACGCCTTCACCGCCGCCGAGCAGTTGATGTAGGTCAGCGCCATGTGATCCGGGAAACGCTCCCGGTAGGCCTTGAACTGGTCCGGCGGGCAGGAATCTTCAAGCGAACAGCCCGCGTCGGCGTCGGGGATTAAGACGGTCTTTTGCGGACTGAGAATTTTCGCCACTTCGCCCATGAAGCGAACGCCGCAAAAAACGATGACATCCGCATCGGTGGCCGCGGCCTTGCGCGACAAATCAAGGGAATCGCCGACGAAATCGGCCAAGTCCTGAATCTCGTCGTCTTGATAATAGTGGGCCAGGATGATGGCGTTGCGTTGCTTGCGCAACCGGTCGATCTCCGCCCGGAAATCCAGAGTCGGGTCCAGGTCGGCCTCGGTCAGGGCCGTTGCGGCGGGAAGAACGATGGTCTCGGTCATCAATTACCTCTCCTCGGTGCGGCTCCTGTTCCGGAACAAGCGCCCGCACGTTACCGCAATATTAAGCATTATATGTGCGATGTTATGTCGGGTTCAACGCTTGAAATGGCGTCTTCCCACGGATTGATTCGCATACCGGAGGATCGAAGATCATGTCGGAAAGGCTGGCCCGCAAAAGGGACACCGAGCCCGCCCAGATGCGTCTGCTGGAAGCCATGCTCGACACCAGTCCCGTCGCCATTGCCGTCACCGCGCCGGAGGACCTGCGCGTCCTGTTCGCCAATGCGGCGCTGGGCAATCTGCTCGGCCTGGAACCGGCGCTGCTGGCCGGGGAGCGACTGCTGGACCGGGTACTGCCGGAAGACGACGCGACCAAGATCCGCGAACGCATCGGACGCGGCTATGGCGTCGGGCCGCTGTCCTCACGCCTGCAAGCCGCCGAACATCGCCAGAAATGGGCCACCCTGACCCTTGAACCGCTGGCCACCACCGAAGGCATGGTGGTGGTCTGGTGGATTCAGGACGAAGAGGAAATGCGGCGGCTGGAACAACGGCTGGGGGCCAGCCTGATCAAGGAACACAAACTGCTGCAACGGCTCGAATCCCTGGACATGGACCTGGGCCGCATGACCGCCGAGGACCCGTTGACCGGAGCCCTGGTCCGCGAACGGTTCATTGAACTGGGCGAACTGGAACTGATCGGCGCCCGGCGCTATCGGGAACAGGTGGCAGTGGTCACCCTGACCCTGCTGGATTTCGACGACATCTGTGAACATCAGGGACTGGCGGCCAGCGAGGATGCCATCAAGACCGTCGCCGCAGCCTGTCAGAAATCCCTGCGACAGGTGGATTATTTCGGCCGTCTCAATGACCATCGATTCGGCATT
Source organism: Magnetospira thiophila (assembly GCF_054657015.1). Taxonomy (NCBI): domain Bacteria; kingdom Pseudomonadati; phylum Pseudomonadota; class Alphaproteobacteria; order Rhodospirillales; family Thalassospiraceae; genus Magnetospira; species Magnetospira thiophila. The sequence continues at coordinate 173,999 of NZ_BAAHXF010000002.1, read as the reverse complement.
GTGCTGCCCGGCATCACCGAAAAACAGGCCGACAGCCTGCGCAACAGCTTGTTAAGACTGCTCTCGGCCCGGGACATGCGCGGGCTGCATGGCACGTTCAGATTGCGGGTGGCGGTCGGCACGACCCAGGCCAGTGTCGGCGACACCTCGCTGCTCGAAGCCCTGGCCCGGGCCACCGGCAACGAAATCCAGCAGGTCCCCGGCCCGCCGGAAACGGTGAAAAAATAATGCGATTGGGTCCAAACCGTCATATTAGAGTCATCCGAGTGACGTAAAGAGGACGCCAACAGGAGCAACGGGAGGGACCGTGTCGCCCACGGGGTCACGCGGTCAGATGCTATCAAAGACATGGCCAAAAAGGGCGTTCGGCGCATTGATGCCGCCATCATGCAGAGTTTGTCTGTTCCGGTTTTTCTGCTCGACCGGGAACGGCAGGTCATTGATTTCAATGAGGCGGCGGAACCACTGCTCAAGGGCTCACCGATCAATCAGGATCTCGCCCTGTCCCTGCGCCACCCCCGGTTGCTCGACGCGGTGGACGCGGTGCTCGGCGGCACCCAGCAGCGGGACGGGGAATTCGTCATTCCGTCGCCGTTTTCCCAGACCTTCCAGTTTACCGTCACTTCATTGAAGGAAAAGAAATCCACCGGCTTTGCCCGCGCCATGGTGATGCTCAACGACATCACCTCTATCCGCGCCACCGAACAGATGCATGTGGATTTCGTCGCCAATGTCTCTCACGAGCTGCGCTCTCCCCTCTCCACCTTGATCGGTTTCATCGAGACCCTGCGCGGCGTCGGTTGGGACGACGACGAGGCGCGCGGGCGCTTTCTCGCCATCATGGATACCGAAGCCCACCGCATGAAGCGGTTGATCGACGACCTGCTGTCCCTGTCCAAGGTCGAGGTGCGGGAACATGTGGCACCGCGAGGCGCGGTCAATCTGTCCCTGCTGGTCGGAGAAATTGCCGAGACCTTTGCCCTGCGGGCGGAAAAGCGGGGCTCGTCCCTGAACATCGAAGGACCGCCATCGACTCCCCGGGTCAACGGCGAGCACGACGAACTGACCGAGGTCTTCACCAATCTGCTGGACAATGCCCTGAAATACGGGACACCCGGGACCCCAGTCACCATCGCCCTCTCCCAGGTGGATCGGGTACCGTTTCATACCGGTTGCGGCGTCGCCGTCGCCATCAGCAACCACGGCGACCAGATTCCCGCGGATCAGATTCCGCGTCTGACCGAACGATTCTACCGAGTCGACAAGGGGCGCTCGCGTAACCTGGGCGGCACCGGACTGGGACTGGCCATTGTTAAACATATCGTTAATCGTCACCGGGGGCGGCTGACCATCCGCAGCACTCCCGAAGGTCGGACCACGGTCACGGTCACCCTGCCCTGCCGCCAGGAAGACGCGGTTTGCCCGCCGAACGGAGAGGGCACCGGGCGCCCCACTGTCACAAATTTGTAGTCTCTGAGTCATAATACTGCCGCTGAAGAAAAATATAGTCGCCCCGCCGATCCCGAGAGGGTCAAGGCATCCGATCCTTTTCAGCTAGCAGAGAGATTGTCCATGTTCAAAAAGAGCCTCGCCCTGGTGGCAGCCCTGACCGCCGTTTCGGCTGGTCTGGCCAGCCCCGCCAGCGCCCGCGACCAGATCCATATCGTCGGCTCCTCGACGGTTTATCCCTTCGCCACCACCGTGGCCGAGCAGTTCGGCAAGTCCACCAGCTTCAAGACCCCGGTCATCGAGTCCACGGGTTCCGGCGGCGGCTTGAAGCTGTTCTGCGCTGGTGTCGGCGTCGAGCATCCGGATATCACCAACTCCTCCAGCGGCATCAAGAAGTCGCAGGTCGAAGACTGCAAAAAGAATGGCGTGACCGACATCACCGCCGTCAAAATCGGTTATGACGGCATCGTGGTGGCCAACTCCAAGTCGGCCCCGCAGATGAGCATCACCCGTCAGCAGATCTTCCTGGCCACCGCCGGCATGGTGCCGAATCCCGATGGCTCCGAAACCCTGGTCGCCAATCCCTACATGAAATGGTCCGACATCGACAAAAGTCTGCCGGACGTGAAGATCGAAATCCTCGGCCCGCCCCCGACCTCCGGCACCCGTGACGCCTTCGCCGAACTGGCCATGGAAGGCGGCTGCAAGAAGTTCAAGTTTATCGCCGACATGAAAAAGTCGGACGGCAAGAAGTACAAGGCCGTTTGCCATGGTGTCCGCGAAGACGGGGCCTATGTGGAAGCCGGCGAGAACGACAACCTGATCGTTCAGAAGCTGGAAGCCAATCCGAAGGCCTTCGGTGTGTTCGGCTTCTCCTTCCTCGACCAGAACGCCGACAAGATCCAGGGCTCCAAGATCGACGGTGTTGACCCGACCTTCGACAACATCGCCGCCTCCTCCTATCCGGTGTCCCGTCCGCTGTGGTTCTACGTCAAGAAGGCCCACGTCGGCACCATCCCGGGGATCAAGGAATACCTGGCCGAGTTCACCTCCGAAAAGGCCTGGGGCCCCGAAGGCTACCTGTCGGACAAGGGTCTGATCCCGATGCCCGAAGCCGAGCGTGAGAAATTTCGCAGCTCGACCATGAACCTGCTGAACAATGTCGAAGAAGACATGAAGTAAGCGACCATTTCTTCGGCGGCCAGGGTCACCTGGTCGCCGAAATTTCTTTGATAAATAACGACTGTCATTTGTTTTTAAATATTCGACGACCTCTCCAAAATCGACCATGATGAAATAACGGGCGGCACGGACATGCAAACTTTTCTCCTATTACTCGCCGTTGTGTCGCTGGTGATCATTGGCTACAAGCTGGGTCACCGACGCTCCATCGCCATGGCCGGCGGCAAAGCCAGCCGACTGCATTCCCTGCCCGGCTATCACGGCCTTTATGTGGCCCTGTGGTGTTTCGGCCCGGCCATTCTGGTGATGATGGCCTGGCTGATTTTCGAGCCGATCATCGTCGATACCATGGTCATGGACTCGCTGCCCCAGAGTGCCGTTGCCGATAAAAGCCCGGCCGAAATGCGCCTGATGCTCAACGACATTCGCAATATTGCCGCCGGTAACATTGCCAGCCAGCGCAGTGAAGCCAAGATCATCGCCGCCGCCCAGTACTCGGATTTGAAGCAGACCAGCCTGATCGCGCGAATCATTGTGGTGATGGCCCTCGCCTTCATTGGCCTGTGGTTCGGCTGGCGGGCGATTTCGGTGGAACACCGGGCGCGCAATCTGGTTGAAAGAACGATCAAGGCGTTGATGATCGTGTGCTCGACCATCGCCATTTTCACCACCGTCGGCATCATCCTGTCGCTGCTGTTCGAATCGGCCCGGTTTTTCGAGCATGTGCCCATTATGGACTTTCTGTTCGGCCTGGAATGGAGCCCGCAAATGGCCATTCGCGCCGATCAGGTGGGCAGTTCCGGAGCCTTCGGGGCTGTGCCTCTGTTGGCCGGGACGTTTCTGATTTCGATCATAGCCTTGCTGGTGGCGGTGCCCATCGGCCTTCTGACGGCGATCTATATGGCGGAATACGCCTCCATGGGGTTGCGCAACTGGGTCAAGCCGATCGTCGAAATCCTGGCCGGCATCCCGACCGTGGTTTACGGCTTCTTCGCCGCCCTGACCGTGGCTCCGTTCTTCCGCAACTCCGGCGAACTGTTCGGGCTGACCATTTCCTCCGAAAGCGCCCTCGCCGCCGGTGGGGTGATGGGCATCATGCTGATCCCGTTCGTCTCCTCCCTGTCGGACGATGTGATCAACGCGGTGCCGCAATCCCTGCGCGACGGCTCCTACGGTCTGGGGGCCACCAAGTCGGAAACCATCCGCCGGGTGATCCTGCCCGCCGCCCTGCCGGGCATCGTCGGTTCGATCCTGTTGGCCGCCTCGCGGGCCATCGGTGAAACCATGATCGTGGTCATGGCCGCCGGTCTCGCCGCCAATCTGACCGCCAACCCGTTCCAGGCGGTCACCACGGTGACCGTGCAGATCGTCACCCTGCTGGTCGGCGACCAGGAATTCGACAGCCCCAAGACCCTGGCCGCTTTCGCCCTCGGTCTGGTGCTGTTCTGCATCACCCTGATCTTGAACATCATCGCCCTGCAAGTGGTACGCAAGTATCGCGAAGCCTACGATTGAGCGAGGTTCCCATGGCCATCGAATTTTCATCGCAACGGACGGCCGAAAAGGTCGCCAGCGGCATCAAGTCGCGCTACGCCGCCGAACGCCGCTTCAGAGCCTATGGCCTGGGGGCGATCGTCATCGCCCTGAGCATGGTGGCGGTGCTGTTCATCACCATCTTCGGCAATGGCTATTCGGCCATGTGGCAGACCATGATCAATCTGGAGATCACCCTGTTTCCTCAGGACATTGATCCCCAGGACACCAAACATCAATCGGAGCAGGCCATCGCCCGCTTCGAGTCCCAGGGCATTCATTTCGACCGGGACGCCCACGCCCTCAGCCCGACCCTTGCCAGACGGGCCTTGATGGAGGCCGACCCCGACATTCTGTCGGCCCTGGCCACCGGCAAGGTGATGCCGCTGGGCAGTGCCGAATTGGGGGCCTGGATGGTCGCCAATGCCCTGCCCGACACCGAGGGACTGCCCAAACAGGCACATCAAAAGCTGGCCGAGTTCCTTGGTGCTCAGGCCAGCGCCTATTACCGGACCCTGCAAACCGCCGACTATCTGCGGTTGGTCAAACAAGCCGTTGGAGATCTGTTCCCCGACGTCTCCAAACGCCGCGACAAACGCGCGCTGTATGACATGGTCAGCCCCGGTGCAGCCTACTTCATTCGCGACAAGGTGCTGTCCGACCCCGCCTTGATCGGCCAACGAATCACCATTCAGGTCCCCATGTCCGACGACATGGACCAGTTCGAGAAAGGCGTCATTTCCGCCGAGATCCCGGAATCGGATCGCCGGGTCAAGGACAACCAGATCGCCTGGTATGAACGCCTGAAGAAGCGCAACATGATCGAGACGACCTTCAATAGCATCCTGTTCACCGCAGGGGATTCCCGGGAACCCGAGTTGGCAGGTATTTGGGGGGCCGCCGTGGGGTCGTTCTTCACCCTGTCGATCACCTTGCTGCTGTCCTTCCCCATTGGGGTGGCGGCGGCGGTCTATCTGGAAGAATTTGCGCCGGTCAACAAGTTTACCGACCTGATCGAGGTCAACATCAACAATCTGGCTGCCGTGCCCTCCATCGTCTTCGGGCTGTTGGGTCTGGCCGTCTTTCTCAATGTGTTCGGGTTGCCCCGCTCGGCCCCGCTGGTCGGCGGTCTGGTGCTGACCCTGATGACCCTGCCAACCATCATCATCGCCTCGCGGGCCGCCTTGAAATCGGTGCCGCCCTCCATCCGCGAAGCGGCGCTCGGCGTTGGGGCCTCCAAGATGCAATCCATCTTCCACCATGTGCTGCCCCTGGCCATGCCCGGGATGCTGACCGGCACCATTATCGGCATGGCCCAGGCACTGGGCGAAACAGCGCCGCTGCTGATGATCGGCATGGTCGCCTTCATCGTCGACATTCCGGCCTCCCCGTTCGACTCGGCGACTGTTCTGCCGGTTCAGATCTATCTTTGGGCCGATAGCCCGGAACGGGCTTTCGTGGAACGCACTTCAGCCGCCATCATGGTGCTGTTGGCATTCCTTATTTTCATGAACGCCGCAGCGGTTCTGCTGCGTAAAAAGTTCGAACGTCGCTGGTAGGAGCAGATCCGTGAGCAACGAACAATTGACGACCCCCAGCAAGACCCTGGGCACACCGTTTCTGAGCGAAGGCACGCCCAAGGTGGCGGCGCGCAACGTCAATGTCTATTACGGCGAAAAGCACGCCATCCGGGATGTCAGCATGGACATTGCCGAGAAGCAGGTGACGGCCTTTATCGGACCCTCCGGGTGCGGCAAGTCGACCTTCCTGCGCACCCTCAACCGGATGAACGACACCATCGACATCTGTCGGGTGACCGGGGATATCCGCATCGACGACTCCGACATCTATGACAAGAAAATGGATGTGGTGCAGCTTCGGGCGCGGGTCGGCATGGTGTTCCAGAAACCGAACCCCTTCCCCAAGTCGATCTATGAAAACGTCGCCTACGGACCGCGCATTCATGGCTTGATTGATCACAAGGACGAAATGGACGCCCTGGTCCAGTTCAGCCTTGAAAAAGCGGGCCTGTGGAACGAGGTCAAGGATCGCCTGGATCAGCCGGGCACCGGCCTGTCGGGCGGCCAGCAACAGCGTCTGTGCATTGCCCGCGCCATAGCCGTGCAGCCGGAAATCATCCTTATGGACGAGCCCTGCTCGGCGCTCGATCCGATCGCCACGACGAAAATCGAGAACCTCATCGACGAACTGCGCGAGAGTTTCACCATCGTCATCGTCACCCATTCCATGTCCCAGGCGGCGCGCGTTTCGCAAAAGACCGCGTTCTTCCATCTCGGCGATTTGGTGGAGTTGGACGGCACCGAGACCATCTTCACCAATCCGCAGGAGCAACGCACTCAGGATTACGTCACTGGCCGCTTCGGCTGAAGACGACGAGGCAACAAGGATCAGACCCATGTCGCAAACGACCAACCACGAACATACCATGCGCACTTTCGATCAGGAGCTCAAGGCCCTGGAGAACACCCTGGCCAAGATGGGCGGTCTGGTGGAAGCCCAGCTTTCCGATGCCATTCTCGCCCTGGTCCGCGGCGATACCGAATTGTCCATGGAAGTCATCGCCCATGACAAACGTATCGACGAGTTGGAATCCGATATCGACCACAAAACCCTGCGCATACTGGCCCTGCGCCAGCCCCAGGCCATCGACCTGCGGGGCGTGGTCAGCGCCCTGAAGGTGGCTAGCACCCTGGAGCGCATGGGCGATTACGCCAAGAACATGGCCAAGCGCAATCTGGCTCTGGCCAAGGCCCCGAATTTCAACGGTGCCGTGGCCACCATCTCGCGCATGGGCAGTCTGGTCCAGGAAATGGTCAAGAACGTGCTCGATGCCTACCTCAGTCGGGATGTCGCCATGGCGACCGATGTGTGGAACCGGGACGAGGAAGTCGACCATCTGCACACCAGCTTGTTCCGCGAACTGCTGACCTATATGATGGAAGACCATCGCAACATCACCGCCTGCACGCACCTGTTGTTCATTGCCAAGAACATGGAACGTGTCGGTGACCATGCGACCTTCATCGCCGAACAGGTGCATTTCCTGGTCGAAGGCAGTGTCCCCGATGAGGAGCGCCCGAAAGAGGACGAGTCCAGCACCATTGTCGTGACACCGTAAGCCGCAGCGGAACCCCGGAGTTCGAAACTGATGAAGCCGTTGATTCTTATTGTTGAAGACGAGGCACCGCAAGCCGAAGTGTTGCGCTACAATCTGGAAAAAGCCGACTTTCGCACCAGCATCGCCGGCAGTGGCGAGATCGCCCTGGCCAAGGTGGGGGAGGAGCCGCCGGATCTGGTCATTCTCGACTGGATGCTGCCCGAATTGTCCGGGCTTGAGGTCTGCCGCCGTTTGCGCGCCAACAAGGAAACCCGCGCCCTGCCGGTGATTATGCTCACCGCCCGCGGCGAAGAGGGCGACCGCATTCGTGGCCTCGACAATGGGGCCGACGACTACGTGGTCAAGCCCTACCTGCCCAGCGAGATGGTGGCCCGGGTGCGCGCCGTACTGCGCCGTTCCCGCCCCTCGCTCGGCGAAGACAAGCTCGATTACGGCGATATCTCCATTGATCTGCTGGAACACAAGGTCACCCGCAACGGCAAGCTGGTGCATCTGGGGCCGACCGAATTCCGCCTGCTCACCACCCTGATCGAGCGGCCGGGGCGGGTCTATTCCCGCGAACAGTTACTGGACATGGTCTGGGGCCGCAATATCCACGTGGAAGAACGCACCGTCGATGTGCATATCCGGCGTCTGCGCAAGGCATTGAACGATGACGATCAGCCCGATCTGATCCGTACCGTGCGCGGGGCCGGTTATTCCATGGACGAGGAAAAGACCTGACTCGGCTTGCGGTCGGGGGTAGGCTCTCCCATCTTATTTGAGTACCCCCCCTCGTGAGGAGAAGTTGTATGAAGCGTTCACGTCACGTCGCCCTGGTCATGATGGGGGCCAGTGTTCTGGCGCTCACCGCCTGTAGTGAGAGCGAAGTGGATGTGGGCGTCTTCGACAGCGTCGACCAATGCATGATCACCCCGGGCATGACCCAGGAACTCTGCACCGACGCCCTGGCCCAGTCTAAAGCCGAGCATGTGAAAGTGGCCCCCAAGTACACCGCCCAGGCCGACTGCGAAGCCGATTTCGGTGCCGGTCAGTGCGAGACGGCGCCCTATCAGACTCAATCCGGCGGTTCGGTTTTCATGCCCATGATGATGGGTTTCATGATGGGGCAGATGTTGGGCGGCAGGAGCCAGCCGCTGTATCGTTCCTCCGATGACGCCAAATCCTACCGCACCGCCGACAATAAGCCGGTAGCCACCAAAACAGGACTGACCAAGGTGCCGCAATCCCTGACCCAGTCCCCCAGCGTCAAGACCTCGACCATAAGCCGGGGCGGCTTCGGCAGTCGCGCCACCGGTCTTACGCAGACCGCGCGGATGCCTACCGGAAGTCGCAGCTTCGGCGGTTTCGGCGGCTGATGCAACGCCTCCCCCTGACCGAACGGGAAGACTGGAGAGCCACCGCCGCCGAGCACGGCTTCGATTTCCACACCTTCGACGGCGATCCCTATTGGGACGAGAGTGCCTGTTATCGTTTTTCCCTCGCCCAGATCGAAGACCATCTGGAAAACCCGGCGACGGAATTGGAGCAGCTTTGCTTCGAGGTGGTGGAACGGGCCATTGCCGATGATGAGGTGCTCCTGAAACGTAATTGCTCACCCCCTTGGGTGATGTCCGTCACGTTGCCACCGGCAGGGCGGTACCGTCAAGGGTGAGTCTGATGGCGGGGAGGATTCCGATTCCTCGTCGTCGGGCGGTTTCGAGGACGGATCTGACGTTGGCGTAGAGGGTGGCGCCCCACTCGGATCGGAAGCAATTGGTGACCTTGCGGAAGATGACGCATGGCCGGAGCGCCTGTTCGGAGCCGTTGTTGGTGGCCGGGATGGCGCGGTTGGTGACGAAGACGAAGAGGTTCTGGCGGAAGCGCTTGATGGAACGGAGCAGCTTCTCTCCGGCCGTGGTGGCGGGGACGATCTTCAGCAATTCGTCGAGCCGGGACTGGAGGCGGGAGTGATAGGCCGCCAGGGTCGCATCGGCCAAATCCGGTCGGCGCCGGCCGATGCGGGTGGCCCGCTTCAGCAGGGCCCCGAGGCCGGGAGCCAGGGCATCGTCGCCCGCGTCGATGGCATATTGGATGTCGCGCAGCAGGTGGGCGAGGCAGGCCTGATGGTCCTTGGCGGCCCACCCCATCTGCGCCGCCAGCCGGTCGGATACCCAGAAATCGGGGCGAACCTCGCCGAGGAATTCCTCGACCACCGCCTTGCCGCGCGAGGGTCGGATGACGAAGCAGGCGCTGTCGCCGTGGTGGAAGACCCAGTTCCAGAAGGTCCGCTTGCCGACGCGGACGGATGTCTCGTCGGATTCGATCGCGGTGCCGGACAGCAGCCGCTCCTTGATACGGCTGGTCTGGGCCGCGAAGGCGGGCGCGCTGTCCTGGAGCATGTTGGCCAGCGCCCCTTCGCTGATCTCCAGGCCGAACAGGTCGCGCAGCAGGCGCTCCAGCCGTTCGAACGGAATCGCCTGACCGAAGCGCAGATAGAGGACGAAGGCCCGCAGGTTGGGGCCGAACGGCGAGCCCGGTTCCAGCCCGGCGGGCGCGGGCGCCTTGAACCGCTTGGCGCAACAGGGGCAGGTGCCACCGAACAGCGTCACCCGTGTCACGTCGGGCGCGATCTCGGGGATTTCGATGCGGTCGTAAGCCTGGACCTCGGCCTGTGTGACGCCCGTCACGTCCGCTCGGCAGTGCGGGCAGTGGTCGGCCAGCACGTCGCGCCGTCGTGTCGGGTTGGGGTGCAGCGGCCGATGTGCTCCCGCATGGGCCTTGCCCTTCGGCTTCGCCTTGCCCTCGCCATTCGGCTTGTGCCCTTGCGACGGCGGCTTGCTCGAATTGTCCGGCGTCTTCGGCGGCAGGTTCAGTTTCTCCCGCAGATCCGCGTTCTCGGCCTTCAGCGTGGCATTCTCGGCCTCCAAAGCCGAGACCCGCGATTCCAGCGCGTCCAATCGCGCCATCAGCGAACCGATCAGCGTGTCCTTCTCGGACGGGGAAAGCGTGGTGATGTCGGGCAGCGGAGTCATGGAAAGGTTGACTCATATTCGCCCATCCAGCGCAACAGAAATCTGCATTTCGGAGCCGGATATCGTCACGCCGCCCCAGCGCTCCCCCGGTCAAGCCGTCGGGGTCGGTGAGCAATTACCCTGAAACTGGCCATCCCGGAGTTGTTCTGGCAACCCATCGCCGAGAGTTGGCGCACCCAACAGCGCAATCTTTATGGCCGCATGGATTTCGTCTATGACGGCACCGGGCCTGCCAAACTCCTGGAATATAATGCCGACACCCCGACCGCACTGTATGAAAGCGCGGTCTTTCAATGGGTGTGGCTGGAACAGGCCCTGGAACGCGGGATCATCCCGCCCGGCTGCGACCAGTTCAATTCCCTGCACGAACGGCTCGTCGAGGCGCTGGCCCTCATGGGCATTGCCGGGCCGTTGCACCTGACCTGCGCCCGCGACAGCATCGAGGACCGCTCCACCGTATCCTATTTGGAAGATTGCGCCGCCCAGGCCGGATTGGAAAACCGCTTCTTGTTCATCGACGAAATCGGCCTTTCCCCCGACGGGCGGTTCACCGATTCCGAGGACACGGCCATCTCTACCTTGTTCAAGCTCTACCCCTGGGAATGGCTACTGCGGGAGGACTTCGGCCCGCACATTCCGGGCAGTGGCTGCACCTTCATCGAACCCCTGTGGAAGGCCCTGCTGTCCAACAAGGGTCTGATGCCGCTGTTGTGGGAGATGTTCGAGGGACATCCCAATTTGCTGCCGTCCTACTTCGAGGGCGACCCCCGGGCTGCTGCGCTGGGCCAGACCTACATCCGCAAACCCCTATTGTCCCGCGAAGGCTGGGATATCTCGTTGATCGAGAACGGTGCCCCACCCCAAACGCCGAAGATCGGTCCCTACGGCGACGAGGGCTTCATCCTGCAAGCCTACCAACCGTTACCCGACTTCGACGGCCACCGCCCGGTCTGCGGCGTCTGGCTGATCGCCTCACAGGCCGCCGGATTGGGTCTCCGCGAAGACCGAAGCTGGATTACCGGTAACGATGCCCGCTTTGTGCCCCATGTGATTGCCTAGCTGGCTGCGGCGGGGACAGGGACGCCCCATTCGGACGCTTCCCGCAAACGCAGCCCGGCTCCAGACATAGACGCGCCCGCGCCGAAGGGTTAATCTGGCGGGCCTCGTCGTCTCCACCCAAGGAACCCCTGCCCATGCGCGCCGACCTCGTCCAGAAGTATGATCTTCGCGTCCCCCGCTACACCAGCTATCCCACCGCGCCGCATTTTTCCGACGCCGTGACGCCGGACATGTATGCGGGCTGGCTGAAGGACCTGGACCCGGCGGTGCCGCTGTCGCTGTATCACCATATTCCGTTCTGCGATGAGATGTGCTGGTTCTGCGGTTGCTATACCAAGATCGTCAAACGCTATGAGCCGGTGGCCGATTATCTGGACACCCTGCTGGCGGAAATTGATCTGGTGGCCGACACCCTGCCCGGTCGTTTCCAGGCCCGTCACATGCACTGGGGCGGCGGCAGTCCGACCATGCTGCAAGGCCCCGACTGGCGGCGCATCATCGAAAAACTGCGCCAGCGGTTCGATGTGGCCGAGGATGCCGAAATTGCCGTGGAACTGGACCCGCGCACCGCCACCGAAGACTATGTGCGCCAGATGGCCGAGGCCGGGGTCAACCGGACCAGCATCGGGGTGCAAGATTTTGATCCGCAGGTCCAAGAAGCCATTCACCGCATCCAGCCCTACGAGATGACCAAACAGGTTGTGGAATGGATGGCCAAATACGGCATCACGTCGTTCAACATGGACCTTATGTACGGCCTGCCCTATCAGACCACGGCCAAGGTTCTGGACATGGTGGACAAAGGCGCGGCCATGGCCCCGCGGCGCATCGCCCTGTTCGGCTATGCCCATGTGCCATGGATGAAAAGCCACCAGAAGATGATCCCCGAGGAGATCCTGCCCGGAACCGAGGAACGCTGGGAGCAATTCACCCGCGCCACCGAACGGCTGGTCGAACTGGGCTACGTCAAGGTCGGGCTGGATCATTTCGCCCATCCCGACGATTCCATGGCCGGAGCCCTGGACGACGGCACCCTGCAACGCAATTTCCAGGGCTATACCACCGACAAGGCCCCGGCGATGATCGGTTTGGGGGCCTCGGCCATCGGCCAGTTGCCACAAGGCTATGTACAAAACCTGTTGCCCTTGAAGGATTATGCCAGCGCCATCGCCGCCGGGCGCTTCGCCACCGGCAAGGGCCTCGCCCTCTCCGCCGAGGACAATCTGCGGGCCGATTTAATCGAACGCATCATGTGCGACCTGCGCGTCGACCTTGACGGCGTCTGTGCCCGCCATGGCGTTGCGACCGATCATTTTAAAACGGAGCTGGACAAACTCGACCCGCTGATCGTCGATGGCATCTGCACCGTCAAGGGTCACAAGATCATTGTCACCGAGGACGGTCGCCCGTTCGTCCGCCTCATCGCCGCCGCTTTCGACCAGTATCTGGACATGGGCCAGAAACGCCATTCCAAGGCGGTGTGACGGGACGTCCCTGCTTGGCCCGGTTTTTGCTCGCCTTCCCACCATCTGTGACAGAGTGTGGGAGAGTGGGAGATGGACTTATCATTGGTCAGCGGTCCGAGGTATACCGATCCGGAAACCGAACGCCAGCGCCATGGCGGCATTTCCTCCGAGGATGTGTCGGCCATTACTGAGCGGGGATTCCAAGGCTATGTGGAAGACCTCGAAGCCAAAAAGCGCGAGGAGCTTCGGGCCAAAATCCTTGAGGCCATGGGGCTTACAGAGGAATCCCTCAACAAGATGCCCGCCGCCCAACGGGCCGATCTGGAAAAGCAAATCGCCCAGGAAATTCAGCGGCGGATGCAGGGCGGATCGGTGATGAACGACACCGACAAAAGCCCCGTTTCGATTCAGAATCAGGCCGTTTCCACCACGACCGGGTTGAAACCCACGGCCAGCTTGATTCTCGACCCGACTTTGTTCAGTGGGCAAAATCTGCCGGGCCACCGGGAGGAAGAGACCTGACGGAGGGAGCCTGACCTCCCTAAGCCTCCGTCTCGATCAGCGACGCGCCGCCGCGCTCGACCAGCGACACCGACTTGATGGCCGCATAAATCGGGTCGCCCAGTCGCAGGTCGAGGGTGCGAAGGGAGCGGCGGGTGATCTGGCTTTGCAAACGCGCCCCTTCGCCGCTCAGGCCGAGCCGCAGATGCACCAGTACCCGTGCCGCGTCGAGGGTGTCGATGGACTGAATGCGGCAGGGCAGCACGTTCAGCACCGAGGTTTCCAAAGGCTGGGTCTTGGCCAGGGTGACGCCGATGGCCGGAATGCGCAGGCGGCAATGGTCGCCGCCCGTCTGACCGTCGGCCACCGCCCACAAATGACCACCGCGCACGGCAATGCGGATCAGCCCGTCGGAATCCGGCGCGCCCTGGATCTGGCCGTTGAGAATCGCCCCCGACTGCCCGCCGCGCACCACCGGAGCCTCCGGCTGGGCCAGGAAGTCCGACAGCTCTCCGACAAAGGCCACTCGTCCATCGTTCATCCAGACCATATGGTCGGCCAGACGACTGACCTCGTCGAAATCGTGGCTGACATAGACCACCGGAATGGACAGGGCATCGTGCAGCGCTTCCAGATAGGGCAGGATATCGCGCTTGGACAGGGCATCCAGTGCCGCCAGCGGTTCATCCATCAGCAGCAGTTGCGGATCGGTGAGCAAGGCCCGTCCGATGCCGACCCGCTGGCGCTCGCCGCCCGATAAATGGACCACTTCCCGGCCCAACAAATCGCCGAGCCCAAGTAGATCCACCGTATCCTCGAACGACACCCGATAGCTGTCGGTCTTCAAGCGTTTACGGCCATACAGCAGATTGTCGCGCACCGACAAATGGGCAAACAGGGCGGCGTCCTGAAACACATAGCCCAGCGGACGGCGGTGCGGCGGCAAAAAAATATTGTCGTCCTGCCAGATCGCGCCGTTGACGGTCAAGCGCCCGGAGGCGGCCCGGTGCAGACCGGCGAGACAGCGCAACACCGTTGTCTTGCCACAGCCCGATGGCCCGAACAGCGTGGTCACGCCGCGTCCCGGGGCGCTGAAGGCAGCATCCAGGTCGAAGCCGCCGAGGCTTCCCCTGAAGTGGGCGGACAGGCCGCTCATCGCCCCCGCCTCCGGGTCCGGCTGTCGAGCCGCATCATCAGCAGCACCACCACGAAGGCGAAGGCCAACATGCCGCCGGACAGGATATGCGCCTTGCCCCATTCCAGGGTCTCGACGAAATCGTAAATGGCAATGGACAGCACCTTGGTCTCGCCGGGGATACTGCCGCCGATCATCAGCACCACGCCGAACTCCCCCACCGTATGGGCGAAGCCGAGCACCGCGCCGGTCAACAGGCCGGGCCGGGCCAGCGGCAGGGCGACGCTCAGAAAGGCATCCAGCGGCGAGGCGCGCAGGGTGGCGGCGGCTTCCATCGGGCGCGGCCCCATGGCCTCGAAAGCATTGCGCACCGGCTGCACGACGAACGGCAGCGAATAGATCACCGAACCGACGACCAGCCCCGGAAAGGTGAACACCAGAGACCCCAGTCCCAATGCCGCCACGGCCTGCCCCAACGGTCCGTGTGGTCCCATGAACAGCAGCAGATAGAACCCGAGCACCGTCGGCGGCAGCACCAGCGGCAGCGCCACCACTGCCGCCACCGCGTCGCGCCACAGGCTGGGGCGACCGCGGGCCAGCCACCAGGCGAGCGGCGTCCCGACCATGAGCAACAGGACGGTGGCCGTCGTCGCCAGCTTGAGGGTCAGCCAGATCGGGCCGAGCAGGGTCGGGTCCATGGGCGCGTCAGGCCTCCCCGGTGACGAAGATTTCCTGTCCAGTGATATGGCCGGGCGCTTCTTTCGGCACGCAGAACAGGTTTTTCGATACGATGTTGGTAAACGGGTTGTCGGGATTGCCGTCAAAATTGTCTGGATTGAACAGCGGCGGATTATGCCAGAACAGGCGGTAGCCCATGCCGTGGATCAGCCGGATCAGCGCGTCGGATTTTTCCTTGCGGTCGTTTTCCACATAGAGGATCGGGCGCAGGCGGGCGATGGTCTGCCGGGCCCCTTCCAACACTTCGGCTTCCATGCCCTCCACGTCGATCTTGATCAGCTTGCATTTGGGCAGGTTGAGATTATCGAGCACCAGCACGTCCACCGGCTCGCCCTGCCAGTCGCGGCGCAGATCGAGGCCGCCGAAGTTGGCTTCCTGGCGCGGATCGAGCACCGGCACGGTGATCTTGCCGACCTCCCGCCCCACCGCGTTCTGGCGGCAGACCACGTTGATCAGGCCGTTCAGCGCCACGTTGGCGCAGAGCAGTTGATGGATCAACCGTTGCGGCTCGAAGGCGATGACGAAGCCCTGCTGGCCCACCGCCTGGGCCATGACCACCGTATGGCAGCCGATATTGGCCCCGATATCCAAGGCCACATCGCCCGGCTTGAGAATCTCGGCGAACAGGTCGGCCTCGCCCTGGGAAAACTCGCCGAACAGTTCCAGCGAGCGCCCGATGTATTTGTCCAACGGATTGTACAAGAACCGACCATGACGGCAGGTCTTGAGACGGTACAAGCTGTCCTCGGACTGCATGGCGTTACCTCAACCCCATGCGGACCAACAGTTCCTCGGCGATGACGTCGGCGGTATTGAGCACCGGGTGAGTCCAATCCAGGCTCAACGCCCCCTCCAGGGGTCGCGCATAACCTTTCGCGAAGAGTTCCTGATGCAGCATCGCATGTTTGCGCACGGTGACTTTCTTCGGGGCATAGATATAGGTCGGCTTGGGCAGGGCGCAGGCCTCCGAACACATGGAGACTGAATCGCCGGTGACGATGACCGCATCGGCCACCGCCATATAGCCCAGATAGGGATTGTCCCCCTTGTCGCCCCAGCGGAAGGTGAAGGCCGGGCAGTCAATGGCATCGAGCAGCGGGCCGGTCGCCTCGCCGGTGCGCCGCGAGGTGGTGACCAGCAGCGACCCGTTCTTGCTCTGGGCCAGCCCGGAGGCCAGCCGCCCCAATTCGGCCCCCATCTCCGGGGTGAAGTCGCGGCGCTTGGTGGAGCCGCCGACGATCAGGGCGATTCGCGGGGATGGCAGATGGTCGAACTTGCCTTCCCAAGCCTTGGCAGCAGCGGCCAGATTGCCGGCATTGAGCCGATGGGGTGCCCCCAGGATCTCAAAGAAATTGTCCCGATGGGGCATTTTGTCGTGATGGGGCACCGCCACCATGTCGAATTCGTCGATGCCCGCGTCACCCGGATACATGATTTGCAGCAAAAAGCACTTGCCCTTGGCCTTTTCCTTGATGGCGCGGGCCACCGGGGCGGTGCGCCGTCCGGCGGCGATGACCACTTCCGGCCAGGGTGGCGCCAGGTTGATCCGCGCATCGCGGGTCAGGCCGCCGAAGGTCGCGCCGACCATGTAATTGGGCAGGGCGGCGGCGGCGGTATAGGTCAGATCCTGGATCATGAACGGCAGCCCCAAGGCTTCGGCGACGCCGCGTACCTGATTGACGTTGCCGGCCCGGTCGTCGCACAAGGCCCAGATGGTCGGGATTCGGGACATGAAGAGCCTTCCTGTTGTCGCAATGCCTTTGGTGTACCCGTTACGGGGTGCGTGGCGCAAGCGTCGCCGCTCCCTTATACTCCGCCCATGAAAGACTCCGCAGGCCAGGACCAGGAATTCGATTGGCCGGAGGTGCCGAGGTTCATGTCGGCCCCCCGGGGTTCGGTGCGCGCCAAGGCCACCTTTATCGCCGTGACCTTGCTGTTTGCCCTCATGATCCTGGGGTTGGTCGCCGTATGGTTCCGCGCCGCCGCCCTGGAGGATCTGGAAACCACCGGCCAGGAACGGTTGACCATCTTTGTCGACAACCTGCGCAACGAATTGGACAAATACGCCTACCTGCCGCTCGTCCTGTCGCGCAACACGGATCTCACCGACCTGCTGTTGGCCCCACAGGATCCGCAGGGTGTGGATCAGGTGAACCGGGCCTTGGAAAGCATCAACAGCATTGCCGGGACCTCGGCGGTCTATTTGATGAATCGCCAGGGACTCACCCTCGCCGCCAGCAACTGGAACAGCGACGCCCCTTTTGTCGGCAAGAATTTCAACTTCCGTCCCTATTTCCAGGATGCCTTGAAGGGTGACACCGGACGCTATTTCGCCCTCGGCACCACCTCCAACGAGCCCGGGTATTATCTGTCCTATCCGGTTCGGGATCGGAGCGAAATTCTTGGCGTGATCGTGGTCAAGATCGGACTGCACCGGCTGGAACTGGCCTGGGCGGCTTCGGAGAGTCAGGTTCTGGTCACCGACCGCCATGGCATCGCCTTCATTTCCAGTCACGCCCAATGGCGCTTCAAAAGTCTGTTCCCGCTCGATGCGAGCGTGGCGAAGGCCATCCGCGAGAGCCGACAGTACGGGGACAGTGATCTGTCCCCCCTGCCCATCGTGCAGCGGGTCCCCGCCGGGCACCACGGCGAGATCCTCACCTTGAGCGACACCTTGAACAAGACGCTGCGGTTTTTCGTACAGTCCGTGGCCTTTCCGGAAACCGGCTGGCGCATACACCTGCTCTCCGATATTCGGGCCATCGACCGGATCGTCTATGGGGCGCTGGTCGCCGCCGCCTTCAGCCTGATGGTCTTCATCTTTTTTGCCTACACCCTGTTTCAGCGCCGACTGCGCCTGTGGGAGCGGGTACATTATCAGCGCAAGGCCCGCACCGCCCTGCAAATGGCCTATGACCAGTTGGAGAAACGCATCGAGGCCCGCACCGCCGACCTCAGGGTCAGCAACCAGGCCCTGCATCGGGAAATCGAGGAGCGCCGCAAGACCGAATCCACCCTGCGCAGCACCCAGGCGGAAGTGCTGCACGCCAGCCGTCTGGCCGCCCTCGGGCAGATGTCCGCCGGGATCACCCATGAACTCAACCAGCCGCTGACCGCCATCCGCACCTATGCCGACAATGCGCAGGTGCTGCTGACCCGGGAGCGCCATGACGACGTGAGCGAAAACCTCCGGCAAATCAGTGACCTGACCGCCCGCATGGCGGCCATCACCGCCGACCTGAAGACCTTTGCCCGCAAGCCGCCGGACGAAATCAGCGCCGTCGATCTGCGGCCGCCGCTGCGCGGGGCCCTGTCCCTGTTGACCAAGGTCAGTCCGACCGGGGCCCTGGACCTGATGGATCGGGTGCCGGAGGATCTGCCCAAGGTCATCGGCGAGGAGCTGCGCCTGGAACAGGTGTTCCTCAATCTGTTCCGCAATGCCCTGGATGCCTTGGAAACCCTGCCCGAAGGCGCGCCCCGACGGTTGGAGGTCTATCCGGAAATTACCGATGACCAGGTGATGATCCATGTCCGCGATAGCGGTCCCGGGTTGTCCGAAGAGGACCTTGAACGAGTCTTCGATCCCTTTTACACCACCAAGGCGGCCGGCAAGGGACTCGGCTTGGGGCTTTCCATTTCCGACCGGATCATCAATGATTTCGGGGGCAGTCTGCGGGCCGCCAATCATCCCGCAGGCGGAGCCCTGTTCACCGTCGCCCTGCAACGGGCCCCTTCGGAACCGAGCCGATGAACGATACACAAACCAAGGGTCAGGTCTTTTTCATCGACGACGAGGAGCATATCCGCATTTCCGGTCGCCAGACGCTTGATCTGGCCGGATACCAGGTCGAATGTTTCGCCTCGCCCGCCAAGGCCCTGGCTCAAATCACCTCTGATTGGCCGGGGATCGTGGTCAGTGACATCAAGATGCCCGAGATGGACGGCCTCAGTTTCATGAAGAAGGCCCAGGAGATCGCGCCCAACCTGCCGGTGGTGCTGATCACCGGCCATGGGGATATCGCCACGGCGGTGCAGGCCATCCGCGACGGGGCCTATGATTTCATCGAGAAGCCGTTTCCCGCCGACCTGCTGATCGACGCCGTCAACCGGGCCATGGAGAAACGCCATCTGGTGCTGGAGGTGGAGACCCTGCGCCGGGAACTGGCGGCCAAGAACAGCGGTACTTTTTTGATCGGCAAGTCCCCCGCCCTGTGCCGTATTCGCGACATGATCGCCAATGTGGCCGATACCGGGGCGGACGTGCTGATCTATGGCGAGACCGGCACCGGCAAGGAACTGGTTGCCCGCTGCCTGCATGAACAAAGCGCCCGCCGCGCCGGGCATTTCGTTGCCGTCAATTGCGGGGCGATGCCCGAAACCATTTTCGAAAGCGAGCTGTTCGGCCATGAGCAGGGGGCCTTCACCGGGGCCCAGGGCCTGCGCATCGGCAAGATCGAACATGCCACCGGGGGCACCTTGTTCCTCGACGAGATCGAGACCATGCCGTTGGCCTTGCAGGTCAAGCTGCTGCGGGTGCTTCAGGAACGGTCGGTCGAGCGCCTGGGCTCCAACAAGCTGATTCCGGTGGACTTGCGGGTTGTTGCGGCAACCAAAACCGACCTGCGCCGGGCCAGCGAGGAGCACAGCTTCCGCGAAGACCTCTATTACCGGCTCAATGTGGTGGTGATCCCCTTGCCGACGCTGCGTGAACGGCGCGAGGACATCCCCTTGCTGTTCCATCATTTCGTCGAACGGGCCGCCACGCGCTATGGACGCGAGGCCCCCACCCCCTCGGCCAGTGCCCTGGGCACCCTGATGGCCCATCCCTGGCCTGGCAATGTCCGCGAATTGAAGAATACCGCCGAACGGTTCGTTCTGGGTTATGACATCAACTTTGATGACAGCAGCATGAGCCCATCGCCCACCGCCGACCTGCCCCTACCGCAACAAGTGGAAAACTTTGAACGCAGCGTCATCACCCAGGAACTGGAACGCCAGAAGGGCAACATCAAGGAGACCCTGGAACGCCTCGGACTGCCCCGCAAAACGCTCTACGACAAGATGCGCAAATACGGTCTCGATCGGCAGGATTACAGGTAAAAAGAAACGGCGGCCCCGGGGACCGCCGCTTTACGCACAGAAAAGAATTTCTCAGGCTGCGTTCTTGCGCCGCCGCACCCAGCCCAGAGCGACCAGACCACCACCGAACAGGGCCAGCGAGGCCGGTTCAGGAACGGCATTCAATTCCAGGGTGAAGGTTTCCATGGCCCCCACATTCAGACCATAGCTGGTGTTATAGGACAGTTGATTGTAGCCACCTGTGCCATAGGACCAGATATAGCTGTAGGCAGTGTCCAGGTCCGAGGTCACATAAAGGTCATGCCCACCGCCGAAAGTCGGGCCGTAGTAGGGGCTGTTATAGGTCTGATACTGGCCTTCGTTGTAGTAGGAACCATACCCATAACCGCAGGAACTGTCGTAAATCAGACATTGGCTGAAAAGCGCCCCGGTGGTCAGGTTGAACAGGAACGCCGTCCGCTCACTGTCCGCAGAGGTATAGTGGTAATTGCTGCTCTGGTCCCAGCTTTGTGGATTGTACCCACCCACCAGATCGGTCTGCGCCTGCCCCTGGGCATCAAGGTAGTTCCATTCCATGACCGTGAAGGTCGCCCCCTGCCCGTCCACAGCGGCATGCCATGTATACGAGGTATCGTTGGCCGTCTTGGTGAAAATGTTGGTCAGGCTCAGATCGCCTTGGCCCAGCCAGCTTTCCAGTTGAGAGAGCGAACCGGCATTCAGCATTGAGCTTCCGCCGGAAATCACCCCGGCCTGCGCTGTTCCGCCACCCAGGGCCCCTGCGACCAGTGCCGCGCTGAGAAGGGTTTTCATCTTATTCATTTGATTTCTCCGACATTATTGAATTGCCCGTTTCAACTTACTGAGCAAAACCTATGCCAAAGAATAAGCCCCCTGCATGGGCAATGGGTTAGATAATTTTGAAAAAACTGTCAGGTTATTTTTGTAAAGAAAGATGACAGTTTTCGGTCATCGAGACCGTGATTTATGACACCGAAATCAAAATGAGGGCGCGCCCGATCACAGCGCGCCCTTGAGCATCTCCAGGGCCTCGGCCAGTTTGGCGCGGGCGGCCCGGGCTTCCTCGCGGCGCTCCTGTTCGGTCTCCACCACTTCCGGCGGGGCCTTGGCCAGGAATCCCTGATTGCTCAGTTTCTTGTCGGCCTTGAGAATATCGCCGTCGAGCTTGGCCATTTCCTTTTCCAGGCGCGCCTTTTCCTGCGCCACGTCGATGACATTGGCCAGCGGCAGCACGATGGTGGACTCGTCAAGCACAGCCTGCACCGAACCGGTCGGCACGTCGCCCTCCAGAAGCTGGATTTTCTCCAACCGCGCCAGACGCTCCACCAGATCCCGGTGAGTCTCCAGGCGGGCCTGGGAGCGGGCGTCGGCATTGCGCAGCAGGGCGTCGATCTTGGCCCCGGCGGGCACATTCATTTCCGAGCGCACGGCCCGGATGGTGGTCACCAGACGCACCACCCAATCCATTTCCGCCGCCACATCCGCGTCACTGAGGGACGCGGGCAAGGCGGGCCAGACCCCGGCAATCAGCGCATAAGGCCGGTCGTCTGCCAGTTGTCGCCACAACTCTTCGGTCACGAAGGGCATGATCGGATGCAACAGATGCAACAGACGATCCAGCACCCAGGCGGTGGTGGCGCGGGTTTCCGCCTGCGCCTGCGCATCGTCGCCTTGCAGCACCGGCTTGGCGAATTCCAGATGCCAATCGCAGAAGGTCCCCCAGGTGAACTGATAAAGCGACCCGGCCACCTCGTTGAAACGGTACCCGGCCAGCGCCGCTTCAACGTCACGGGCGCAATCGGCCAGCTTGCCGATGATCCATTTGTTGAGCGTCATGGTGCAGGACGCGGGATCGAAATCGGCCACCGGCTTGCACTCATTCATCTCGCAGAAGCGGGCCGCGTTCCACAGCTTGGTGACGAAGTTCCGATAGCCCTCGACCCGGCTTTCCGACAGCTTGACGTCGCGACCCTGGGCGGCAAAAGCGGTCAGGGTGAAGCGCATGGCATCGGCGCCGTATTTCTCCACCAGCACCAACGGATCAATGACATTGCCCTTGGACTTGGACATTTTCTGGCCCTTCTCGTCGCGGACCAAGGCATGGATATAGACCGTGTGGAATGGCACATCCTTCATGAAGTGCAGGCCCATCATCATCATCCGGGCGACCCAGAAAAAGATGATGTCAAAACCGGTAATCAGCACGTCGGTGGGATAGTATTTAGCCAATTCCGGCGTCTCGTCCGGCCAGCCTAAAGTCGAAAACGGCCACAGGGCGGAGCTGAACCAGGTGTCGAGCACATCGGTTTCCCGTTTCAGTTCAACGGGGTGGCCGTAATGCTTCTCGGCGGCGGCATGGGCCTCCTCCTCGGTCAGTTCGACGAAAATGGTCTCGTCGGGACCGAACCAGGCCGGAATCTGGTGTCCCCACCAGATTTGCCGCGAGATGCACCAGGGCTGGATGTTGCGCATCCATTCGAAATAGGTCTTCTCCCAGTTCTTGGGGACGAATTGGGTTTTGCCCTGCTCCACCGCCTCGATGGCCGGTTGCGCCAACACTTCGGCACGGACGAACCACTGGTCGGTCAGAAACGGCTCGATGACCACCCCGGAGCGGTCGCCATAGGGCACGGTCATGGGATTTTCGTCGATCTTGTCGAGCAACCCCAGGCGTTCCATGTCCTTCAGCACCACGTCACGGGCCTCGAAACGGTCGAGGCCGCGCAGATGCACCGGCAACAGTTCGGACAATTGCGCGCCGTCCGGCCCTTTTTCCGCGAGCACGGTCATGGCCCCGGTTTCGGTTTCAGCCCAGCGCCAGATCTCCAAGGCGTCCGATCGAATCCGCGCCTCCCGGTCCAACACGTTGATGACCTGCAAGCGGCCCCGCTTGCCGACCTCGAAGTCGTTGAAATCATGGGCCGGGGTGATCTTCACCGCGCCGGAACCCTTTTCCGGGTCGGCATAGTCGTCGGCGATGATCGGGATGCGCCGGTTAACGATCGGCAGCATCACGTCTTTGCCAATGAGATCAGTGTAGCGTTCGTCGTCCGGATGCACGGCCACCGCCGTATCACCAAGCATGGTCTCCGGGCGGGTGGTGCCAACAATGATATGGCGGCTTGGATCGTCGGCCAGCGGGTACTTGAAATACCACATCTTGCCCTCGACCTCGCGCTGTTCCACTTCCAGGTCGGAAATCGCCGTATGCAGCAAGGGGTCCCAGTTGACCAGCCGCTTGTCGCGATAGATCAGGTCTTCCTTGTGGAGTTGCACGAACACCTTGCGCACAGCACGGGACAGCCCCTCATCCATGGTGAAACGTTCGCGGTCCCAGTCGCAGGAAGCGCCAAGGCTGCGCAACTGGCCGGTGATGGTGCCGCCGGATTCGGCCTTCCATTTCCAGATTCGTTCGATGAATTTCTCGCGCCCCAGGTCGTGACGGGTCAGCTTTTCCTTTTCCATCTGCCGCTCGACCACCATCTGGGTGGCTATGCCCGCATGGTCGGTGCCCGGTTGCCACAGCACGTCGCCGCCGGTCATGCGCTTGTAGCGAATCAGAATGTCTTGCAGCGTGTTGTTGAGGGCGTGCCCCATATGCAGGCTGCCGGTCACGTTGGGCGGCGGAATGACGATGGCATAGGGATCGCCCGCCGCGCCTTCCACCCCATGCACATGATTGCAGCGGAAGGCGCCGCCGGACTCCCACTCCTCATAGAGTCGCTTTTCAACATCGTCCGGACGGTAATTTTTTTCCAACATGGCCTGCTATCCCAAAAAACCAAACAGCGCCTCCGGCATCACCGGAGACGCTGTCTGAAATACCTTGTTCCGACTTAGCGGTCCAGACGTTCGGCGCGATTGATCATATGATCAATCTCTTTCTTGACCAGTCGCTCAATCAGATAGGGCAGATTTTCATCCAGCCATTCCTTGAGCAACGGGCGCAGAATCTCACGCACCAGACCCTCCAGGGTCAGATCCCCTCTCCCGACAGCCACATCGCGCTTACTGAGCAGTTCGCGGGCTAGATCGGCCAGGGCGTCGGTGGAGCGATGGGCCGCCTGACTGGAGACGATGCCGGGGGCCGCCGCGACCATGGCCGGGGTCAGTTCCAGCACATCCGACTGGGGGGCCGCCGGTCGGGGAGCCCGGGGCGGTGGTGGTGGCGGTGGTGCCACCGGCTCCGGTTCGTATTCGGGTTCCGGTTCGTATTCGGGCTCCGGTTCGTATTCGGGCTCCGGTTCCGGTTCCGGTTCGTAGTCCGTCTCGTCCTCGAAATCGATTTCCGCGTCATCGCCAGACGAATCGAACAGGGCATCCAGGTCATCCTGAGACAACGAGGCTTCCTCTTCCTCCGGCTCGGGTTCCGGCTCCATTTCGGGCTCGGGCTCGGGCTCGGGTTCGGGCTCGGGTTCGGGCTCCGGTTCGGGCTCGGGCTCGGGCTCCGGTTCCGCTTGCGCAACCTCCGCCGCAGGGGCGTCGTCGTCCTCGCCGTCTTCAGAGAGGATGCGCCGGATGGAAGAGAGAATATCCTCCATCGACGGTTCTTGTTGGGCGGTGTCCTCTTCGCTCATCAGATTCTCGCATTCCCTGTTCGGACGGACCCGCACACTCGGAGGTTACTCTCCGGCGACAGTTCCCATCCCTTCGCCATCACCAGTGCTTGTCCCGCCGAACCACTTATCCCGCACTTCTTCGTAGTGCTGTTTCGGGTCGTACGGTGCCACCGGCAGCCCAAGTCCCACAGCCGTCATCTGACCGACGGCCGCCTTCAAATTGTATACTGCCACCATTTCATTGCGCTGCGCACGCACCAAGGAGACCTTGGCGTTGAGCAGTTCCTGCTCGGCATCCAAAACATCCAGAACGGTCCGCGAGCCGACGGTCGCTTCCCGCTGCACCCCATCCAGGGCCACTTCGGCGGCCTTGATCTGGGCCTCGATGGACTTGATGCGAGCCCGACCGGAACTGAGTTCCTCCCAGGCCCGGGAAGCACTCTCGATGGCATCCCGGCGCGCCTGCTCCAGGGTCATCCGTTGCTGGCTCGCTTCCTGACGCGCCGCCCGCAGCCGGGAATAGACTGAACCGGACTGATACAGCGGCACCGAGAGGGATACCTTGGCTTCGAGATTGTTGTTGGACGAGGTTTCAGAGACCGAGTCCAGGGATCGGCTGGCGGTGCCCGACAGGGTGACCGTCGGCAGCAACTCGCCCTTGATCAGGTCGATATTGTGCATTGCCGCCAATTCGTCCTCGGATGAGGATTGCACCGAGGGATTGGCGTCCAATGCCAGAGCCAGCGCCGCTTCCAGCGATTCCGGAAGGCCGTCCACTACCGGCGGCTTCTCCAAACCTTCGGGCATCTGGCCGATGATATTGGCGAAATTGGCCCGCGAGACTTCCAGGTCCCCTTCCGCCTGAATGCGATCCGCCACCGCGCCGGCCAGCCGGGCTTCCGCTTGCGACACATCGGTCCGGGTGATTTCACCGACCCGGAAGCGGTCCTGGGTTGCTTCCAACTGACGCTGCAAGACGCTTTCGTTGCTGATGTTCAGATCGACCACGGCCCGGTCGCGCAACACATTGAGGTACGCGGTGGCCGCATCGAGCAACACATTTTGTTCCTGCACCAACAGATCAGCCCGCTGTCCGCGCACTTGGGCCTCGGCCTTATCGGTCTGGGCCAGGGTCCGGCCGCCCCGATAGAGAGGCTGCGAAACGGTGGCGCTCATGCTCATGGGTGAACGATATTGATCGCGCTGGGTCCCCGCGCGGGAATTGAGGGTATCCCTTTCCTTGGCCACGTCGGCGCTGACCGAGACAGTCGGCCGCCAGTTGGAAATCGCCTGGGACACCAATTCATCGGAGGCCCGCAGGCTGGCCTGCTGGGATTTGAGGGTAGGATTGTTGCCGTAGGCGGTAATCAACGCCTCTTCCAGAGTCATACCGGATGCCGCGCCCCCCTGGGCCGCAAAGCCCAGCGCAACCGCCAACACCACAGGAAACCGTTTCATTGCATCAACTCCCACAGGCACCGTTCGCAGGCGCGACTCCGGCGCATTCTCGACCCATGTCCCGACCTCAGCTTTGGGCAGGGTCGGACTCCTCACAGGAGATTAGCCGCACCAACAACGGATTACAATAGAACCAAGTACTTGATGAGTGGTTAAGATATGGTATAGGGCGAATCAGTATGTGGCGCAGGAAATGTCCACCTGGCGCGCCCAGGCATCAATGCCCCCTTGCAGGTTGATCGCATTGTCCACCCCCGAATGGCGCAGCCATTGGGTGGCATGCAGGCTGCGTACCCCATGATGGCACATCACCACCAAAGGCTTGTCCCGGGGCAGTTCCTGAAGCCGTTCGGGCAAATTGCGCATGGCGATCTTTAGACTGTCATCGAAGCCACAGATGGCGACCTCCCAGGGTTCCCGGATATCGAGAACGTACAGGTCCTCGCCCTGATCGAGCAATTGCTTCAGTTGATGAACATCAATATTGAACGGAACCGACTGGTCCAAGGCACGTCTTCCTTATCACTTACGCGACCGCAATCAACGGGAATCCCATCCCGGGAAGCGGCCGACGGCAGGGTGAGTCTATACTACAGGGAGAATGTGGGGGCTTTACCGAACTCCGGCAAGGGGGGAATGCCGATATCGAACAATTCCCGTCGGGAATTCAATCCCTGGTTCCGAGTCACCAGCACCGCCCGCCCCAAACCGGCGGCAGTTTCGACCACCGCCACCAGCCGACCGCCTTCGGCCAACTGGGCGATCAGCGCCGCAGGGATTTCTCCCACCATGCCCTCGACCAGGATGACGTCATAGGGTGCCTGACGGGCCGCAGCCTCGATCAACGGACCTTCGACCACGGCCACCGTGTCGCCGCCTTTCTCGGCCAGGATCTTGGAGGCCTGGGCCGCCAGATCCGGGTCGCTTTCCACCGCCACCACCGTGTTGGCCAGACGCGCCAGCACCGCCGCCCCATAACCCAGACCACAGGCCAGATCCAGAACCACGTCGGTGGATTGAACCGCCGCCGCCTGAAGCATCCGCGCCAGCGCCATGGGCTCCATGAGCCCCCGATCTCGGCCCAGGGAAATGCTGTCATCCATGTAGGCGACGCCGCGCGCCCGTTCGGGCACGAAATCCTCGCGCGGCACCTGGGCCATGGCCTCCAGGACCAAGGGGTCGGTGACCCGGTTAACCCGAACCTGGTTCTCCACCATATTGTGGCGCGCGACCGCGAAATCCATCTCAGACCCCCTCGTCCTCATGCATTGGATCAGGGCTTTATAATCTCCATGGGCAACGATGACAACGCCTGTCGCCGTCCAGCATCCGAACCGGGACCTGAAGGGCTGCCCGAAGAGGTCATTTTTTGCGCATCGGGCGCTTGACCATCCCGAACACAGCCTCTATGTTCCGTTCCCTATCGCTTCGCGGACCAAGCAGTTTGTTCGAATTCGCGGGCCGATGGGCCAGGATATTCCGGTGTAGCTCAACGGTAGAGCATGCGGCTGTTAACCGCAGGGCTGTAGGTTCGAATCCTACCGCCGGAGCCAATCCTTCCCGGCGCGGTGGCGGAGTGGCTACGCAGCGGCCTGCAAAGCCGTGTACACCAGTTCGAATCTGGTCCGCGCCTCCAAATCCCCCCCCCTTTTCCCAGTCCTTCGTATTTGGCCTCCGCGCAGGGGATTGCGAATTATTTCGCATATGCACACATACTTTATATTTATGTTACAACAAACAGGCTTACATCACAAAGATATCATATTGCATCGCACAATATATACGCCTAAACTTGTGGCAGATCCTTCCTCATTTGATACGGATGGCAAAAGCCATGACCACGAGAAATTTCGAGAAACTTTTCATACCCACCTCGGTCGCCGTCATTGGGGCCTCCAATCGCGAGGGTTCGGTCGGAGCGCGGGTCATGACCAACCTGTTGCAGGGCGGGTTCAAGGGCCCGATCATGCCGGTCAATCCGAAACATACCTCGGTGGCCGGGGTCCTGGCCTATCCGGACATCAAGAGTTTGCCGCTGGTTCCGGATCTGGGCATTGTGCTGACCCAGGCGGAGACCGTGCCGACGATCATCGATAAATTAGGGCAGTTGGGCACCCGGGCCGCCGTGGTGGTGGCGGCGGGCATGTCTGCTGCCTCGAACGAACCGAACCGCACGTTACAGCAGGAAATGTTGGAAAAAGCACAGCGTTACGGCATGCGCCTGCTCGGCCCCAATTGCATCGGCGTGCTGGTTCCCGGCATCGGCCTGAACGCCAGCTTCGCCCATTTGCCCGCCCTGCCGGGCCGAATCGCCTTCGTCTCGCAGTCCGGGGCACTCTGCACCGCCGTTCTGGACTGGGCACAGGCCCATGGCATCGGCTTCTCGCACTTCATTTCCCTCGGCGACTGTGCCGATGTGGATTTCGGGGACGTGATCGACTACCTGGGCAGCGATCCGAAGACCCATGCCATTTTGCTCTATATCGAATCAATCCACAAACGGCGCAATTTCATGTCCGCCGGTCGGGCTGCCGCCCGCAACAAGCCGATCATCGTGATCAAATCGGGCCGGGTGGCCGAGGGGGCCCGCGCCGCTGCTTCCCATACCGGGGCCCTGGCCGGAGCTGACGACGTTTACGATGCCGCCTTCCGCCGCGCCGGCATGCTGCGGGTTGATGATATCGGCGAGATTTTCGCCGCCGTGGAAACCCTGGCCCGGGCGCGCAAGCTCAAGGGTGATCGTCTGGCCGTGATGACCAATGGCGGAGGCATCGGCGTCATGGCGGTGGACGATTTGATTAGGGCCGGTGGTCGCCTGGCCCACCTGGGAGAAGAAACGATCTCTCAATTGAACGCCGTTTTGCCCTCCAACTGGTCCCATGACAATCCGGTGGATATCATCGGCGACGCCCCGGGCGCGCGCTATTCCAATGCCGCCCAAATCCTTCTCAATTCAAAAGAAGTGGACGCCCTGCTGGTCATGCATGCGCCGACCGCCACGGCGGACAGCGTGGAAGCGGCCCGGGCGGTCGTCGATGTCGCCCGGGGGACCAAGGCCAACATCCTGACCAACTGGGTCGGTGAAATGGCCGTGGCACCGGCCCGCAAGGTCTTTTCCGAGGCGGGCATTCCCACCTACGCCACCCCGAGACGGGCCATCGAGGCTTTCATGCATATGGTCAACTACCGGCGCAACCAGGAACTGCTGATGGAAATGCCGCCCTCGGCGCATTCCGAGTTCACGCCCGCCGCCGCTGCCGCCCGATTGGTGGTGGAAAATGTGCTGGCCAATGGTCATGACATCATGAGCGAGCCGGAAGCCAAGGCGGTGCTCGCCGCCTATGGCGTTCCCACCGTGGAAACCCATATCGCCACCAATGTCGACGGCGCGGTCGCCCTGGCCCGGCAGATGGGGTTCCCCGTCGCCTTGAAAATCCTGTCACCGGACATCAGTCACAAGTCGGATGTGGGCGGCGTGGATCTGCATCTGGATTCGGCGGAAGTGGTGCGTGCGGCGGCCGAATCCATGCTCAGTCGAATCTCCGAACGCATGCCGGAGGCCCAAATCCATGGCTTCAGCGTGCAGAAAATGGCCATCCGCCCCGGTGCGCACGAGTTGATCATCGGTGTCAGCACCGATCCCATCTTCGGTCCGGTCCTGTTGTTCGGCCAGGGCGGAACAGCGGTGGAGGTCATTGGCGACCGCTCCATCGCCCTGCCGCCGCTGAACATGAATCTGGCCCGCGACATGATTTCCCGCACCCGTATTTCGAAATTGCTCAAAGGCTATCGGGATCGTCCGGAAGTGGACATGAATGCCTTGTGCCTGACCCTGATGCAGATTTCGCAAATCGTCGTCGATATTCCGGAAATCGTCGAACTGGATATCAATCCGCTGCTGGCCGACGAAAACGGCGTGCTGGCCCTCGACGCACGAATCCGCTGTGCCGCCGCCACCGGCGACACCATCCAGCGGTTGGCCATCCGCCCCTATCCGAAAGAACTGGAAGAAAATTTCACCATGCGTTCGGGCGGCAAGGTCAGATTGCGCCCCATCCGCCCCGAAGACGAGCCGGAGCATCACGAGTTCATCTCCAAGCTCTCTCCCGAGGACATCCGTTTCCGCTTCTTCGGGCAAGTGGACAGCCTGCCCCATTCTCAGATGGCCCGGCTGACCCAGATTGATTACGACCGGGAAATGGCGTTCATCGCCACCACCGAACGGACCAACGGCGATGATCCGGAAACCCTCGGCGTGGTGCGCACGGTGACCGATCCCAACAACGAACGGGCGGAATTCGCCATTGTGGTGCGCTCTGATCTGAAGGGACAGAAGCTCGGCTGGAAGCTCCTCGACAAGATGATCGCCTATTGTCGGGCCAGGGGCACCCGCGAAATGGTCGGCCAGGTCATGCTGGAAAACCGCCGCATGTTGTCGTTGACCGAACGCATGGGATTCAAGCGGCGCAACATTCAAGACGAGGGCGTGGCCGAGCTCACTCTGACATTATAAGCGCATATCCGAAAGCTGTTGCCATTCCGCAACACTTACGGCGCCAAATCCAGAGCCCCGATTATCAAACTAACACATTGTAAATAAATAAAATAACAAGAACACCCCAGACCTGATCCCGGTCTGGGGTGTTTGTGCGTGTTGTTTTGCATGCCACAATTGCTTTTGACCTGATCCCGGCCTTTGATTAGATTATAAATTCGCTAGAGAAGATCGAGGGGACTCCGTTGAAACAGATTCGTCGCACTATGGTCGGCATGTCCGTCCTTACCTGCCTGATGGCGACGTCTTCGGTGGTTGCCGCCCCGTTGAACGAGGAACTCAAGGATCTGGTGGCCAACCACCCGAGGGTGCTCAGTTCCCAGAAGACCATCACGTCCTCGGATGAGGCGGTCAACGCGGCCCTGGGCGGCTATTATCCCACGATCGCCCTTTCGGGAACCTACGGCTTCGAGCACATCAACAACCCGACCCGGCGCAGCACCAACCAGGACCCCTGGGATCTGCCGCGCCAGGAATTCGGCGTGACCCTCACCCAGAAGCTCTATGACAGCGCGCTGCCGGCCTCCGTGCGTTCGGCCCGTTTCAGCAAGCTCGCCTCCGAAGTGGATTCGGAAAAAACCACCCAGGAGACCATGCTCGAAGGCATCAAGGCCTATGTGGATGTCCTGAAGCTCAGCCAGTTGGCCGCCATCGCCCAATCCAATGTGGCCACCATCCAGGAACAGGCCGATCTGGAAGACGAACGGGTGCAGCGCGGCTCCGGGATTTCCCTTGATGTTTTGCGCGCCAAATCGCACCTCAAGGACGCGCACCGCCGGTTGGTGGAATTCCAGCGCCTGCAAGAAGAGGCCATTGCCAAGTTCTACCAGACCTTCGACAAGGCCCCCGAAATCGCCGACATGATCGAACCGGAGCCGCCGCTGGACCTATTGCCGCCAACGGTTGAGGAATCCATCGAGGCGGCGCGGGTCGAAAATCCGTCGATACTGTCCGGCGACGCGCTGATCGAAGTCGCCGCCGAGAACAAGCAGGCCCAATCCGCAGGCTATCTGCCCACGGTCAATCTGGTCGGAGCCGCCAACTACGAAAAAGACAACAACGTGGTCCTCGGCATCCGTCGCGATGCCTCGGTAATGGTGGAAGCCAGTTGGGAAATCTTCAACGGTTTTGCCACCCGCGCCCGCGTCGCCCAGGCTGCCGCCGACTACGGCGCCGCCAAGGACAACAAGGATTACGTCCTGCGCAAGGTCGAAGAGCAGGTCAAGATCGCGTGGCACGAACTGCAAACCTCCCGCGAGCGTCTGGAAATTCTCGAAAACGCGGTGGTCATCGCCCAGGAAGTGTTCGATTCGACCCAGCAGCTGCGTGAAGAGGGCAAGGAAACCGTCCTCAACGTGCTGGATGCCGAACGGGATGTCTATCTGGCGCAGTTGGAACGGATCATCGCCAAGTACGACACCAAGATGGCGGTTTATAACCTGTTGTACGGCATCGGCCGTCTGACCCTGCAAAACCTGGACAACTAGGCGCTCAAAGTCGCCCCGTCTTCGAACTCAGGCCCCCTCCAGAACGCGGGCCATCAGGGTTTTGTCCACATTGCCGCCGGTCAGAATCAGCCCCACCTTGCGGCCTTGCATCCGGTCCTTTTCCTTGAGCAGCGCGGCCAGGGATGCGGCCCCCGCCCCCTCGGCCAGATTATGGGTATCGGTGAACATGTGCCCCATGGCGGCCAGAATCTCCGCTTCTGAAACGCGGACGATCCGCGCCACCCCATCCAGGATGCTTTCCAATGCCGCCGGGTCCGGTATGCGGCAGGCCACGCCGTCGGCCAGCGTATCCGCCGACTCGGTGCTGATAGCCTGTCCGGCCTCGAAGGATTGGGCATAACAGTCGGCCTGCTCGGCCACCACGCCGACAATCCGCGTGGACAGACCCAAGGCCCGCCGCGCCGACATCAGCCCGCAGATTCCCGACCCCTGGCCGATGGCCACATAGACCGTGTCCAGATCCGGCACGGCCTGAAACAGCTCCATGCCATAGGTGCCCACCCCGGCGACCAGATCCGCATGGATGGCGCGCACCGGATGCAGTCCCTCGGTGATAGCCAGATTCATCGCCTGATCATAGGCGGCCTGAAAATCGTCCCCATGCTCAATCAGATGCGCCCCAAAGGCCCGCATGGCGGCGTTCTTTTCCGGGTTGTTGCCGCGCGGCACCACGATCACCGCCCGCAGCCCGAGCCGGGCGGCGGCCAGGGCCAGACTCTGACCGTGATTGCCCCGAGTGGCAGAGATCACGCCGCCGATGCAAGGCTGGGTCTGCCGCAGCCTGGTCAGATAATTGAGCCCGCCGCGGACCTTGAACGCCCCGATGGGGGTATGGTTTTCATGCTTCACCCAGACCTCGCAGCCGCTGCGTTGGGACAGCAAGGGCCAGGAAATCTGCGTCGTCGGACTCATGTGCTGATAGACCACCCGGGCGGCGGCAGACAGATCTTCTTCGGAAACCAAGGTCATGACGGCCATCCATTGGGGGGGAAAAGAAGGTCGCAGTATCGGCAACCCGAGGCAGGCGATCAAGCCCCGCGGCGCAAAATCGAGTCCTTTGGTGTCGGGTGCCGCAAGCGGTTTTCGGGAAACAGCAAAATGATCCGCGTTCCCTGGTTCACCGCGCTTTCCAATGTCAGGCTCCCTCCGTGCATTTCCACCAGTCGTTTGGTCAGGGGCAATCCCAGGCCGACCCCGTGGTGACGCCGCGAAAGAGGCCCTTCCACTTGCACGAAAGGCTCCAGAATACGCTGCTGATCCTGGCGGCTGATCCCCACGCCGGTATCGGAAACTACCAATCTGAGATCCCCTGTGCCAGTCCACTCGGCGGCGAACGTGACCTGTCCGCCGGGCGGCGTGAATTTGATCGCGTTGTTGAGCAGGTTGACCAGAATTTGCTTCAAGCGCCGCTCATCGGCCAGTATTTCGGGCAGTGGGTCATCCAAACGCCTGTCCAACTGAAGTTGCGCCTTGGCCGCCGGACCTTCCATCATGCGCAGCGCCGTCCGTGCCACATCCTCGAAGGACAGCCATTCCTCATAGAGGCTCAACTTACCCACCTCGATCCGGGAGATGTCCAGGATATCGTCAATCAGAGTCAGCAAATGGGTTCCCGACTTCTGAATGTCTCCGGCATAGTCCCGGTAGCGATCGGACAACGGCCCAAATATGCCCATGGTCATGGCTTCCGAAAAGCCGATGATCGAGTTCAACGGCGTGCGCAGCTCATGACTCATCAGCGCCAGGAACTGACTCTTGGCCTGATTGGCCTGTTTGGATTCCTCCATGGAGAGCTGCAATTCGTGCGTCCGCTCCTCGACTCGCTGACGCAAATTCCATTCGTTGGATTCCAGCCGATGGGCCTGTCGCGCTATCACCCAGGCCGACAGGCCAATGGCCAGGGTCAGGGCCAGCCCAACCAGCAGCCGGATCAAGGTTTCCTTTCGCCAGGGTGCCAGGACAAGGTCCTTGCGTTTGGAAAAAAGCACCACGATGGGAACGTTCGGCAATGACTGAAAAGCCAACAGACGTTCGAAACCGTCGATCAACGCCACGGCCTCGAAGTAGCCCCGGGATGAATGGGGCAAATGTTGTTGAAACAATGGCCCGTGCTTGAAGGATTTGCCAATCAATTGCCGGGAAGCGGGCACATGCCCGAGCAAAATGCCATCGGTGCGGGCCATGGCAATCGCCTCCCCCTCGCTGAGATCGAAAGAGCGCGAAAAACCCAGGATATCGGTCAGGTCCAGGGTAGCCAGAACGACTCCGGAAAAGGTGCCGTCATGGTCCTTGCGGGCGCGCGACAAGGGCACGAACCAGCGCTGATCCAGACGCCCCTGCAAGGGTTCGCCGACGAACAGCGGTGCCCCCTCCGTCTCCCTTTCAGACTGCTGCAGGAAATGACGAAAATAGGTCCGGTCCGAAACATCGACAGGTTTTTTCGGCAATACCACATTGCCATCGCGGCCGACGAAGGCCGACTGGAAGAGCAGGCCCGTCTGGTCCACCACATCAAAGGAGGTCACCCCGGGAGACTGCCGCACCATGTCGGCCAACATATCAACTACCGTCGGATCAAATGGCGTCAATTCCGGAGTCGCATGAAAATACTCCGCCAAATGTTTGAGGTTGCCGTCAACATTGGCAAAAACCATTTGCGCATAGGCCCCGATTACATCGACAAAATTTTCTGTGCTGGCCCGGGCGCGATTCAAGACTTCCTGGCGGGACTGCAAGATTTGATATCCGAGGGCGATCCATAGCACCAGAATCACCAGCACGAAGACCCCCATGGTCCGGGACTTGAGGGTCGTGCCCCAGGAGGTTACCGGTGGGTTGCCGCGCATGATGCCCTAAAAGCCCTCGCTCATCGTGCCGTGAAGATCAACGTCTAAGGGGCAGAGACCGTATGTCCGTGATTCAGCGGCCCCTGTCCCTGCCCGAGACCAGGGGCGGTTTCAATGGCCAACTGCACATAGCGCCGCGCGCGGGTCACCGCATCGACCACCGAAAGCCCCTGCGCCAATCCCGTGGCGATGGCCGAGGCCAGGGTGCAGCCGGTCCCATGGGTGTGGCGCGTCTCGATGCGCGGGCTGCTGAAGGTGCGACTCACCTTTCCCCCTTCCATCAGACGATCAATCACCGTGTCGCCAACCAAATGACCACCCTTCATGAGCACGGCCTTGGCCCCCATGGCACTGAGCAACCTGCCCGCATGTTCGACGCTTTGCGCGTCGGTGACGGAAATTTCGGTCAGCACTTCGGCTTCCGGCACATTGGGCGTCAGCAGGCTGGCCCGCGAGAGCAACAGCGACTTGAGCGCCGAGACCGCCGACTCTTCAAGCAGCGTGGCCCCGCCCTTGGCCACCATCACCGGATCGACCACCAGCGGCACATCCGGCGCATGGCTGTCGAGAACCTCGACCACGGCCTCAATGACCTCGGGCCGATGCAGCATGCCGAGCTTGATGCAGTCGGCCCCGATATCCTCCAGAACGGCAATCATCTGGCGGGCGATAAAGTCCGGGGGAACGTCAAGAATTCCGCTGACCCCCATGGTATTCTGGGCCGTCAGGGCGGTGATGGCGGTGGCGGCATAGCCGCCGAGACAGGTCACCGTTTTCAGGTCGGCCTGAATGCCGGCCCCGCCGCCGGAGTCCGACCCGGCAACGATCAGCACCCGACCCTTCATGGAGCGCTGCCTTCAATGGCCGTGCAGATATCAGTGACCACGGAGGTGATCAGGGAATGGTCCTCGCCTTCCGCCATCACCCGGATCAGCGGCTCAGTGCCCGACTTGCGAATCAGCAGGCGCCCGGTCCCATTGAGTTTCGACTCGCCCTCAGCAATGGCCTCCTTGACCGTCTTTTCATCCAGCGGCTGACCGCCGGAGAAGCGCACGTTGCGCAGCAACTGGGGCAACGGATCAAACAGACGACAGGCCGAGCTGGCCGGGTCGCCGCGCTGCTTGAGCACCGCCAGCACCTGCAATGCCGCCAACAGGCCATCGCCGGTGGTGGCATGGTCGCCCAGCACGATATGCCCGGACTGCTCGCCGCCGACGTTGAAATCGTGCTCGCGCATGTATTCGACCACATAGCGGTCGCCAACCTGGGTACGGTGCAAATTCAGCCCCCGACTCTTCAAGAAGCGCTCCAGGCCCAGATTGGACATCACCGTCGCCACCAACCCGTCGCCATGCAGCAGACCGTCCTCGGCCCACTGGGAAGCGATCAGGCCCATGATCTGGTCGCCGTCCACCAGGGTGCCCTTTTCATCGGCGATCAGCACCCGGTCAGCGTCGCCATCAAGGGCGATGCCCACATCGGCCTTGTGGGTGATGACCTGGACGCGCATGGCCTCGGTGGCCGTGGAGCCGCAACCATCGTTGATGTTGGTGCCGTTTGGCGAGACGCCCAGCGGAATCACCTCGGCCCCCAGTTCCCAAAGCACTTCCGGGGCCACCTTGTAGGCCGCCCCGTTGGCGCAATCTATGACCACCTTCAGACCATCCAGACTCAAACCGCGCGGAAAAGTCCGCTTCACGTATTCCGTATAGCGCCCGAGCACATCCTCCAGCCGTCGCGCCCGGCCCAGCCGTTCCGCCGGGGCCATGCCTTCGCTGGGATCGGAATTGATGCGGGCCTCAATGGCCGCCTCGTCTTCGTCGGAAAGCTTGTAGCCATCGGGACCGAACAGCTTGATGCCATTATCCTGAAAAGCATTGTGGGAGGCCGAGATCATCACCCCCAGATCGGCCCGCATGCTGCGGGTCAGCATGGCGATGGCCGGAGTCGGCATCGGACCGACCAGTACCGCATCCATGCCCATGGCCACGAACCCGGCGGTCAGCGCCGGTTCGATCATGTAGCCGGACAACCGGGTATCCTTGCCGATCACCACCCTGTGGCGATGGTTGCCGCGCCGGAAATAGGCCCCGGCGGCCATCCCCACCTTGAGCGCCACCTCGGCAGTCATGGGAAACGTATTGGCCGTCCCGCGAATGCCATCGGTGCCGAAAAGCTTGCGTGTCATGTGATCATCCCTCGATTTCAGGGCCAAGAAATAGCAAACTAGCACAACTCGGACAATCTCTCATCCTTCCAATGCCTGCCACACCGTCATCGCCTGACGGGTCGCCGCCACGTCGTGCACTCGAAAGATTTCCGCCCCCCGCCCGAGCGCGAACAGCGCTCCGGCAACCGACCCGGGCAGGCGATCCTTGGGTTGCGCATTGCCGCTCAACTGACCGATCAGGCTCTTGCGGGACAACCCCAGCATCAAGGCGCAATCGTCCACCCGCAGGTTCTCCAGATGGCGGATCAGTTGGAGATTATGTTCGACCGTCTTGCCGAAGCCAATGCCCGGATCAACGCAGATATTGGCGCTGATCATACCCGCCGCCCGACAGGCCGCCACCCGTTCGGCCAGGAAGGCCCGCATCTCGCCCACCACATTGTCGTAATGGGGGTTCTTCTGCATGGTCTGCGGCTCGCCCTGCATATGCATCAGCACCACCGGCACCTCCAGCCGCGCCGCCGTGGCCAGGGAGTCCGGGTCGCCGGTCAGGGCCGTGACATCGTTGATGATTTCCGCCCCGGCCCGAATCGCCGCCTCCATCACCCGGGCATGTCGGGTGTCGACGGAAATCACCGCCCCGTCATTGGCCAGCGCCCGGATCACCGGCAGAATACGCGCCAGTTCTTCTTCCTCCGACACCGGGGCCGCGCCGGGACGGGTGGACTCGCCGCCGATATCCAGAATATGCGCCCCCTCCTCGCGCAGCCGTCGCCCATGGGCAATGGCGGTCTCCGCCGTCGGATGGTCGCCGCCGTCAGAGAAGCTGTCCGGGGTCACATTGACGATGCCCATGATGACAGGCTTGTCGAGCAGAAAACCGGCGAATTCGCGAGTCATGGATATGCCTATTCCTCTGTATTTCCTCGAAAGCGCGGCTGAGACAAATCAAACTATTTTCTAAAATCTGATCTCGGCATCCTGCAACAGACTATACATTATACGCCACTGTCATGGCCGTGCTTGACACGGCCATCCAAGTCTCATTTTCGAATACCTTAATTTCGGCATAGGATTTCAACATGCCTGGAGCTTGGGTCTACATTATGACGAATAGACCGTACGGCACTCTGTATGTGGGTGTGACCAGCAACCTTCCACGACGTGTTTGGGAACACCGGGAAAGTGCGGCAGACGGATTTACCAAACGCTACGGCTTGAAGCGACTCGTCTATGCCGAACCTCATGAGGAAATCCGAAGCGCGATTCAGCGTGAAAAGAACATAAAGCACTGGCCCCGAGCTTGGAAGGTTCAATTAATTCTCGGCGCAAATCCAGAATGGAATGACCTTTACGACCAGCTGGGCTGATAGACTGGATGGCCGTGTCAAGCACGGCCATGACGCGCCTGTATCTGTACATGGCCTCCCTCCATAGAACGAAACCCCGCCGGAGCAGGGTTTCGCAGTTCAAGCATCGGGACCGACTCAGGTTTCCGTGGCCGGTTTGCCGCTCCAGGGGGTCGAGCCGCCCTTCTTGGTGGCTCCGGCGTCGGTGGTCGGCACCGAGGTCCGGCGACCGCCCGTAGACTTGGGATCGTCCTCGTCCGGTCGATGGATGCCCTCGCCGGCCAACAAACCACGCACATCCTCGCCCGACAGGGTTTCATATTCCAACAAAGCCTGGGCGATGCTTTCCAGGTCGTCCATATGCTCGCTCAGAATGCGCCGGGCATTGGCCTCCGCATCCTCGATAAAGCGGCGGATTTCGGCATCAATGATCTGCGCCGTGGAGTCGGAGACGTTCTTGTGCTGGGTCACCGAATGGCCCAGGAACACTTCTTCTTGATTATCGCTGTAACGCAGTGGCCCCAGCTTGTCGGAGAAACCGAACTCGGTGACCATCTTGCGCGCCAGATCGGTGGCCCGCATGATGTCGCTGCCCGCCCCGGTGGTCACGTTTTCCGGGCCGAACACCAGATCCTCGGCGATGCGGCCGCCATAGAGAATGGCCAACAGGGATTCCAACTCCAGTTTCGACTGACTGAGCTTGTCGCGTTCCGGCAGTTGCATGGTCAGGCCCAGCGCCCGCCCGCGCGGGATAATCGTCACCTTGTGCAGCGGATCGGTCTTCGGCATGTGAATACCGACCAGGGCGTGCCCCGCTTCGTGATAGGCGGTCAGTTTCTTCTCGTCTTCGGACATCACCATGGAGCGCCGCTCGGCTCCCATCATCACTTTGTCCTTGGCCGCCTCGAAGTCGGTCATGGTGACCATGCGCTTGCCGGCCCGGGCGGCCAGCAGCGCCGCCTCGTTGACCAGATTAGCCAGATCGGCACCCGAGAACCCGGGGGTGCCGCGGGCAATGACGCGGGGCTCCACATCGGGACCCAGGGTCACCTTGCGCATATGCACCTTGAGAATCTTTTCGCGACCGATAATGTCCGGGTTGGGCACCACTACCTGACGGTCGAAGCGACCGGGACGCAGCAACGCCGGGTCCAGCACGTCGGGCCGGTTGGTGGCGGCGATGAGAATGACACCCTCGTTGGACTCGAAACCGTCCATCTCGACCAGCAACTGATTGAGGGTCTGTTCCCGCTCGTCGTTGCCGCCGCCGAGACCGGCCCCACGATGGCGACCGACGGCGTCGATTTCGTCGATGAAGATCAGGCAAGGCGCATTCTTTTTGCCCTGTTCGAACATGTCGCGCACCCGCGAGGCCCCGACACCGACGAACATTTCCACGAAATCGGAACCGGAGATGGTGAAAAACGGCACATTGGCTTCACCGGCGATGGCCCGGGCCAGCAGGGTCTTGCCGGTGCCCGGAGGTCCGACCAGCAGCACACCCTTGGGGATTTGTCCGCCCAAACGCTGGAAGCGGTGCGGATCGCGCAGAAACTCGACGATTTCCTCAAGTTCCTGCTTGGCTTCGTCGATGCCCGCCACCTCTTCGAAGGTCACGCGACCGGACTTCTCGGTCAGCAGCTTGGCTTTCGATTTGCCGAAGCCCATGGCCTTGCCGCCGCCCGACTGCATCTGCCGCATGAGGAAAATCCACACGCCGATCAGCAACAGGAAGGGGAACCAGCTGACCAGGATATTGACCAGGATGCTGCCTTCTTCCATCGGTTTGGCGGTGACCGTCACCCCCTTGTCGTTCAACCGGTCGATCAGCTTCGGATCGTCGGGCGCATAGGTGGTGAAAGGACGTCCGTCCCGATAATTGCCATAAATGTTACGCCCCTGGATGGTGACGTTGGTCACCTCGCCGGTCTCCACCGCCGTCAGAAACTCGGTGTAGGATTGACTGCTCCGGGCCGGCTGTTGGGAGGCGCTTTGAAAAATCTGGAACAGGGCAAACAACAACACCCCGATGATGATCCAGAGGGCCAGGTTGCGGCTGAAATTCACATCCGTATCCTTTGTGTCGCTATCGTCCGCAGGATCGCCGCCAAGTTGCGGCCCCGCAGGATAGATTTGTCATGGATAAGAAATAGTACGAAACGCCCCCGAAGCAAGGAAAAATCCGCCTGGAGAAAGTGCCGATCGCGGGGCGAAGACACAGGAGGCGACCCGCAACCCGTTCCCCGGCCCTGCGAAATCACCGAAACCCAGGCTCGGCACCGCGCTCAGATCGTCTCCCCGCCACAAGGCAGGCAGCGACAAGGCCGCCGCCTGAAGTCCCATCCGGCGGTGCCCATCCGGTCGTTCGGCCCGCAGACGATTCCACCCGGACTGTCCGAGCGGCGCGACCCGCCAGGGATCCGGGGTCGCCTCCGGCCCCTCCAGATGCAGCCGGAATCGGCCATCCCAAAACAGCGGCCCCGGTCCGACGCTTACCGTTTCCGGGCGTCCCCGCCCGACCTCGCGGAACGCCCAAAACCCGGCCTGCCCCTTATGCTGAATGCGGCAGCCGCCGAGCGTCCCGCCTTGTTTCAGGAGTCGTTCCAGGCCCTGGGACGCGGGCGGGTAGGCGCGCCCCCCGACGGTCATCAGTAGGCGCGACAGAGCCTGTCGCCGTACGGCCAAAGGGGCCGCGTTCCAGGGTCCGGCGGAGACCCAGGCCTGGCCCGTGGGAAACAGCCGACAGGCCGCAGCCAGCAGACGGGCGCAGTCGGTCTCCCCCTGCCGACGTTGCCGCGCGCTGGCTCGACAGGCATGCAACAGGTCCTGCTTTTCCCCATTCGAAAGATCCTGTCGCAGCCGCACCCGGGTAAAGCTGCGGTCCCGGTTGGACGGATCACTGATCCACGGCTGATCCAGGGTCCGCAGGGTGGCCCGCAACCGTGTCGCCGGGACCTCCAGCAGCGGGCGCAGCAGCCGCCCCCAGTCGGTTTCGCGCAGGGCCGCCATGCCGGCCAGCCCCTCCGGCCCGCTGCCCGCCTCCCGGCGCAGGGCCAGGGTTTCCGCCTGGTCGTCTTGGTGGTGGCCGAGCAGCAAATGTAAAACACCCGCCGTCCGGCAGGCCTCGCCGAGCAACCGGTAGCGGGCCTCGCGGGCCGCCGCCTGCACACCGTGGCGTGGTTTTTCCGTCCGCCAGGGAAGGATGGCGTGGGCAATGGAACGGGTCGCCAGAATCTGTCCGACCCGCTCCGCCTCGGCTGTGGAGTCCAGACGCAGCCGGTGATCGACGGTCAGGGCCAAGACGGAACCGCCCCGTTGCCGTGCCCAGCCCTCGGCCAGCAGCGCCAGGGCCAGACTGTCCGCGCCGCCGGAGACGGCGACCGCCAGACGGGGACGCGGCTCGAACGGCGCGAAGGCGGCCATGGCGCGGGCGAATTCTTCCGCCCCCAGGGGGTCGTCCGGGGTCACGGACAGCCGGTGCGCCGTTGCTCGCTTTCGGCCCGACCGCGCAGGCTGGCCGACGCCTTGGTCTGTTCTTCGAGCAGCTTGCCAAAGGTGGCGCAGGCCTCCTTCGGTTTTCCCAGGTTGGCCAAAGCCATGCCCAGCTTGAGCAGGGTATCGGGCGCTTTGCTCCCCAGCGGATGCTTCTGATAGCCTTCCAGGAAGGTGCGGGCGGCGGACACGAAGTCGCTGCGCACGTAGTAGGTCTCGCCAAGCCAATAATAGGCGTTGCCAAGCAGTGGCTCCTTGGTCGTGCCGTATTTGTCGATGAAGGCCGTCAGCGCCTGTTCCGCCTGCGCGTATTCGGTTTTGCGCAACAGATCGAAGGCATAGCTGTATTGATCCTGCGGCGACCCCTGGGGCAGGCTGGCAGCGGCGGATTGCGGGGCTGTCGCGGCCGCCTGCTCTGTCGATTGCGGCATGGTCTGGGTTACTTTTTTCAGGGCGTCCAGATCGCTCTGGTTGATGGTCCCCAAAACGCCCGGCTGTGCCGCAGGCGCGCTCGGAGCGGGGGTCAGGGCCGACGACGGCACCAGATCGGCGGCGGTCAAGGTCCCGGAACGCGCCGGGGTCATCGCGCCGGTCTGGGGCGCTCTCGGCGAGACTCCCGACCTCCGCTGCTCCAGGGTGGAAAGACGGTATTCCATGTCGGTGGTCAGTTTTTCCAGGCGCTTGTCCAACTGATCCAGACGGAAGGTGAATTCCTCCACCCGCCCGGTCAGGGTCTGCATGTCCCGTTCCACCGACTGCACATGCACCGACAACCGGGCCGCCGCCGGACCGGTTTCGAGGATCGGCGCACTCTCTTGAGTCCCGGAGACGGTCGCGGGAAGGGACCCCGTGCCACCACGGGCCACCATGCGGGTCACCGCCTGGATGTCCCGTTCCAGGCGATCCAGACGGTCCGCCAGCGCCTGTCCGTCCTGAGCCCGGGCCGGGCCGACCCACAGTGCTGTCATACAAAGGACCACCACGGCCAGCCCTGTTACGCCCTGCCTGCCACCGATCATGCGTCGCCTCCCGCCCTATACGTCACGTGCATCTGCTGTAGAATCCAATTGGGGCCATCTCAAGGCATCCCCAAAGCAAAGCGCCCGTCCTCCGGGGATGGAAGACGGGCGTTGCATCAGTCGATGGATCGAAGGCCGATCAGGAGTTGGCACCGCCGGTGATCACGGTCACGCCGCGCCGGTTCTGCGACCAAGCCTGCTCGTTATGACCCAGGGCCACCGGACGTTCCTTGCCGAAGGAGATTGTCTTGACCCGATTGCCATTGACACCCAGGGCCACCAGATAGTCCTTGACCGCATTGGCGCGACGGTCGCCCAGGGCGATGTTGTACTCGCGGGTGCCGCGCTCGTCGCAATGACCTTCGACGGAAACGGTGACGCTGGGATAAAGCTTCAGCCAGGCGGCCTGAGCCTCCAGCTTCGCCTGCACCATGGGCGACAGGGCGTAGCTGTCGAAATCGAAGTTCACGGTATCACCGACGGTGACCACGAACTCGTCGCTGCT
Organism: Magnetospira thiophila; assembly: GCF_054657015.1. NCBI lineage: Bacteria > Pseudomonadati > Pseudomonadota > Alphaproteobacteria > Rhodospirillales > Thalassospiraceae > Magnetospira > Magnetospira thiophila. The sequence goes on along the minus strand of NZ_BAAHXF010000002.1, from coordinate 130,225 downwards.
GCCCGCCTTCGGCCCCATTTTTTCCATCGGTGCGGAAGAGACCATGGAGCCGTTGCCTGTCTTTCCGCCGGTGCCCGCGGCATCGCCGGTTTCTTCCGGGGTGGAGGAGCACGCGGCAACCAACATCAGAGCCGCAACAGCACTCAGAACCTTGAAACGCATAACTAGATCTCCCAAGCGGGGTATGAGTTACTTCAACAAACGACCCCCAGCGGGACTGTGATCGCCCTGTTGGATCGATTTGAACCATGCCTCGTCTGCCGGGGCGACTCGCCCTCACGGCACGTTAAACGATTACGAAGTCGGGCGCACTATACCACGACCGCCTAAGGAATCAAGGGCGACCAAGCCGGATCGGAGCCCCCTGCGGGGGTGATGATCTGGCGCTCATTATGACCGGTCAAATCAATGGTGAAGATTTTCGAGACCGTGGCCCCGTCGTTGGTTGGGTTCTCGCGGAAGAACATCAAAACGCGCCCGTTGGGGGCCCAGGTCGGGGATTCCACCAGATAGCCGTCGGCCAGCAAACGCTCGCCGCTGCCGTCCGGTCGCATGACGCCGATATAGAAGCGCCCCTTGAGAATCTTGGTGAAAGCGATCAGGTCGCCGCGCGGTGACCAGACCGGGGTGGCGTACCGTCCCTCGCCAAAACTGATGCGGCGCACATTGGCTCCATTGGAATCCATGACATAGATCTGCTGGGTGCCGCCGCGATCCGATTCGAAGGTGATGGCCTTGGCGTCGGGGGAAAAGGAGGGGGCCGTGTCAATGGCCGAATGGTTGGTCAGACGGCGCACCGCACGGGTGCTCAGGTCCATCACATAAACTTCAGAATTGCCGTTTTCGGACATGCTCATGATGACCCGCTTGCCATCCGGCGAGAAGCGCGGCGCAAAGGTCATGTTGGGGAAATCGCCCAGCACTTCATGGCGACCGGTTTCCAGGTTGAAGATGTAAACCCGCGGGGTATTGTTGTAGTAGGCGAGATAAGAGATTTCCTGCTGGTCCGGCGAAAAGCGCGGGGTCAGCACCAGGGTCGTGCCATCGGTCAGGAAGCTGTGATTGGCCCCGTCCTGATCCATCACCGCCAGCCGTTTGATCAGCTTCTTCGGCGAGCCGCTCTGCGAGATATAGACAATCCGGGTATCGAAATAGCCATCCTCGCCGGTCAGGCGCTTGTAGATGGAATCCGAGATGATATGGGCGATGCGCCGCCACTCCCCGGGGTTGGCCACATAGGCCAGCCCGGTCATCTGTTGCTGGGCGAAGACATCCCAGAGCCGGAATTCCACCCGCAATTGCCGCTCGTCGATCAAAAAGGTGCGGCCCTGGACCAGCGCCTGGGCATTGAGCACCCGCCAATTGGCAAAGGTGGGCAAGGTCTCCATGGACGGCGTGGGGTCGATGAAGGCCTTGTTGTCAATGGGCGCGAACAGTCCCGAACGCTCCAGATCGGCCGCCACCACAGCGGCAATTTGCTGCCCGTAGGACGTGCCATCCCCGGCCGAACCGACGAAATCGGTCACGGCGATGGGCAGGGGTTCCACCTTGCCCCGAGTGATGTCGATGCGCAGTTCCGCTCGCGCCAGCGAAGGCTGAAGAAGGACCACCGCCAATAAGACAAACAAAAACAGAGAACGCACGCGCATGAAATTCCTCCGGTGAATCAAAGCATATCCTTCGGATTGAAGCTTAGAAGCATGTCCTTCCAATGACCATACTTCTCGGGCGGCAGTTTGAACGGCTGACAGCGCGGATTCAAGGTCGCCCGCAAAGCGCTTTCCGCCGCCGCGCGATAGAAGTTGTCGCTGAACATCCGAGAACGATCCACGATTTCAGCCACCCGGACCGTTCCGTCGGGATTCATTTTGACTTCGATTTCGATCACCAGATTCTGGGCATCCTTGGCACCCGCCGGGACATTCCAGCATTGGGCGATCTGGCTACGCACGATATCAATTTCACTGATGGAGATCTTATCCGCCCCATCGAAACGGCTCGGCTGCGAGGTCTTGATGTTCAAGGCCTCGGAAATCTGTTTCTGGAAGTCACCCTTGTCATCCTTCGGTGTATCGGCTTTGGGTTGCGGCTTGGGAGCCTGCTTCTCCAGATCCTTGAGCACCGAGCCCAGGGAGGCGAACAGATCCGGGGCCTTGGGCTTCTTGCGCGGCTTGTCGTTCAGCAAGGCCTTGGGCGGCAGCGGTTTCGGTTCCGGCTTGGGCTCCGGTTTGGGCTCCGGTTTGGGTTCGGGTTCCGGGACAGGCTCGGGTTCCGCCGCCGGCACCGGCTCGGGGGTGGGTTCCGGCTCGGGAACGGGCTCGGCGACTGGTTCGGGAGCCGGGGCTGGCTCGGGCTCGGGCTCGGGCTTGGGTTCCGGTTTCGGCTCGGGCTTCGGCTCAGGTTTCGGTTCGGGCTTCGGCTCGGGCTTTGGTGCGGGCGCCGGAATATTGGTCACTTCCGAGACCTCGAAATCCTTCAATGACATGATATCGACCAGGAGTCCTTCATCCACCTCCGGCGGTTCCCGGCGCAGCGAAGGCAGACCGAACCAGGCCACGGCGATCACCAGGGCATGGAGAAAAAAGGAGGCGACGAATCCGACGCGCATGGGATCAGCCCGCTCCCCCCGCTTGCTTCGCGGTGGTTGACTTGGCCTTTTTCGGACGCGGCAGGTCGGTGACCAGGGCGGCGCGGCGGTATCCGGCCTGATTGAGCGCTCCCATGACTTCCATCACCCGGCCATAGGCGATGGTCTTGTCGCCGCGCACGAAGATGCGGGCATCCGGGTTGGCCCCGGTGATGGCGATCAGGCGCGGCCCCAGGCTTTCCAGGTCCACCGGTGCCTCTTGCAGATAAACCGATCCGTCGGCCTTGACGGTCAGGGTCAGGGGCTCGTCGTCGCCCTCGATGACCTTGGCCTGTGCCTCCGGCAGATCGACCTTGACGCCAAGGGTCAACAACGGCGCGGTGACCATGAACACCACCAGCAGCACCAGCATCACATCGACCATCGGGGTGACGTTGATGTCGCTGACCATGCGATGACGGGACGTGCGACCCAGGCGGCGGGTGCGATCGCTCAGACGGACGGCCATGGCCCTACTCCCGCTCTTCCATCTGGCGCGACAGGATGGCCGAGAACTCCCCGGCAAAGGTATCCAGCCGTCCGGTATAGCGATCCAATTCGCGCGACAGCTTATTATAGGCGACCACCGCCGGAATGGCGGCCACCAGCCCCAGGGCGGTGGCGAACAGCGCCTCGGCGATACCCGGCGCGACCACGGCGAGGCTTGTATTGCGGGTCATGGCGATGGCCTGAAAACTGTTCATGATGCCCCAGACGGTCCCGAACAGGCCGATGAACGGGGCGGTGGACCCGGTGGAGGCCAGGAAGGTCATGTATTTCTCGGTGCGGTCGGTTTCCCGCGAGACGGTGACCTGCATCACCCGGTCGATGCGGTCCTGGAGGGTTTCGCGACTGCTGCCGCTGCGCGTCACGCCCTTGGCCGAGGCCCGTCGCCATTCGCGCATGGCGGCGGCGAACACGGCGGTCATCGGGTCGCGCGGCTGGCCACCGACCCGGTCGTAGAGTTCATCCAGCGAGCCGCCGGACCAGAACTTGTCCTCGAACTGGCTGGCCATCTTGTTGAGACGGCGCAGGCGCAGGGATTTCTCGAAAATGATCGCCCAGCACCAGACCGAGGCCAGAACCAGGAGAATCATCACGCCCTTGACGATCAGGTCGGCCTTGATGAACAACCCCCACATGGAGAAATCGTATCCGGCGGCCACCCCCATCGTGGCCATGTCCATGGCATTGCCTTCCATCATCGGTTCCTATTCGTTGTCCAGGTATTGATCGAATGCCGTCCGCACATCCGTCGGGACCCGAGTCGCGCGTCCCGTGGCCAGAGTGATGCAGACCAATGTGACTTTCAGATGGCAGATATCAACGCCATCGCGCATGATGGTTTGATCCAGTTTCAGGGAGGCCCCGCCGACCCCGGTGACCCGGGTCACCACCCGCAGGGAATCGTCCAGTTTCGCCGCCTGCCGAAAATCCACCTCCAGGTGCCGCACCGCCAAGGCCAGCCCCCGCTGGCCCATCAACTGCTGGTGATCGAAGCCGCTGAGGCGCAGCATTTCAGTGCGCGCCCGCTCGGCAAAACGCAGATAACTGGCGTTGTAGACGATGCCCCCGGCGTCGGTGTCCTCGAAATAGACGCGCAGCGGAAAAGTATGCTCCTGCCCGTGCAGGCGACCGCTGGTCGGATGCTCAGACATCCTCATCCTCCACTTCCATCAGCAGTTCCATCTGGGTCAGACCGGTCGGCACCGACAATCCCAAATGACGATAGGCCGCCTCGGACAGCGCCCGACCGCGCGGCGTGCGCATCAACAGCCCCTGCTGGATCAGATAGGGTTCGATGACCTCTTCCAGGGTGTCCCGTTGCTCCGACAACGCGGCGGCCAGGGTCTCCACGCCCACCGGCCCGCCGCCGTAATGATCGGTGATGCAGCGCAGATAGCGCCGGTCCATGGCGTCCAGGCCCTGCTCGTCCACCTCCAGACGGCGCAAGGCGGCATCGGCGGCCAGCGCATCCACCGGCGAACGCCCGGCGACGGTGGCGAAATCGCGCACCCGACGCAGCAAGCGTCCGGCAATGCGCGGCGTGCCCCGGGAACGGCGGGCGATTTCGTCGGCTCCGTCGTCGGTCAATTCCAAATGCAGCACCCCGGCGGCCCGGCGCACGATGCCCTGCAATTCCTCCGGCGTATAGAATTGCAGCCGCAGCGGAATGCCGAAGCGGTCGCGCAGCGGATTGGTGATGAGACCGGAACGGGTTGTTGCACCAACCAGGGTGAAAGGCTGCAAATCAATGCGGATGGAGCGCGCCGCCGGGCCTTCGCCGATGATCAGATCGAGTTGAAAATCCTCCATGGCCGGATAGAGAATCTCCTCGACCACCGCCGAGAGTCGATGGATTTCATCAATGAACAAGACATCGTTGGGTTCCAGATTGGTCAGGATCGCCGCCAGATCCCCCGGCTTGGCAATCACCGGCCCGGAGGTGGCGCGAAAGCCGACCCCCATCTCGCGGGCGACAATCTGCGCCAGGGTGGTCTTGCCCAACCCCGGCGGTCCATAGAGCAGCACATGGTCCAACGGCTCGCCGCGCGAGCGGGCCGCCTCGACAAACACCCGCAAGTTCTCGCAGGCCTGTTTCTGGCCGGTGAAGTCGTCCAGGGTCTGCGGTCGCAGGTGGGCTTCCGCATGATCTTCCGAGGCCGGATGCGGCGAGATGAAGCGATCGTCGCTCATCGTCCCCCCCCCTCCTTGGACAGGGCCGAAAGACCGCCCTTAATCAACGCCGCCACATCAGCCCCGTCGCCCAGATCCCGCGCCGCCCGGGCCACCGCGCCGAGCGCCTCGGTCCGTCCATAGCCCAGATTGACCAATGCCGACGCCGCCTCATGGGTGGCCGACAGGCGCTCCGCTGGCATCGACGCCGGGCTCGCCTTAACGCCCTTTTGGGTCGCCGCCGGGCCGAGCGCCAAGGCCCCCGCCTTGTCCTTCAACTCCGACAAAATGCGCGCCGCGACCTTCGGTCCGACGCCCGAGGCCCGGGTCAGCGCCGCCTTGTCCTGGGCCGCGATGACCTGCGGCAACTGGTCGGCATCGAGAATGCCCAGGATCGACAGCGCCACCTTGGTCCCGACCCCCTGCACGGTGAGCAACAGGCGGAACCACTCGCGCTCGCCCCTATCGCCAAAGCCGTAGAGGTGGATGTGGTCCTCGCGCACATGGGTCTCGACCATCACACTGGCCGCGCCCCCCGCATCGGGTAGTCGGGCCAAGGTACGGGCGGAACAGAACAACAGATAGCCCACGCCATTGACATCGAGAATGACCCAATCCTCGCCCATGGAATCGACGATCCCCTTGAGTTTGGCGATCATCGCCCGCCTCCCGCCGCCAATACTGCGGCCACCGGTCGCTGGTGGGCATGGCAAATGGCAACAGCCAGGGCGTCGGCGGCATCGGCCCCGGAGATCGGTGCCCCGGGCAACAGGGTCCGCACCATCATCTGGATTTGTTCCTTGGCCGCATGACCGCTGCCGACGACGGTCTTCTTGACCTGGTTCGGGGTGTACTCGGCGACCGGCAGTCCGGCCCGCGCCGGGACCATCAAGGAAATTCCACGAGCCTGCCCCAGTTTCAATGTGGAGGTGGGATTGCGATTGACGAAGGTTTCCTCCACCGCCGCCTCGTCCGGGCCGAACGCGGCAATCACCCGCTCCAACCCCTCGACCAACTGCACCAAACGCTCGGCCAGGGACCGGGTCGCGTCAGTGTCGATGCTCCCGGCGGCGATGAAGGTCAGGTGATTCCCCGTCTTGTCGATGAGGCCCCAGCCCGTATGCCGAAGTCCCGGGTCCAGGCCCAGTATCCGCATGTTCTCCGCCCTTCCGGCGCACCTATTCGGCGCTCAGTTTCTCCATGATGTCATCGGGCACGTCCATGTTGGTGAACACGTCCTGCACATCATCGTGATCTTCCAGAGTATCCACCAGCTTGAGCAGGGTGCGCGCCTTTTCCTCGTCCAATTCGGTGGTGTTCAGCGGTTTCCAGTCGAGGCCGGAGTCGGTGGGGTCGCCGAATTTCGCCACCAGGGCATCAAGCACCACATGCAGTTCGTCGGGCTCGCAGGAAATTTCGTGCTGCTCGTCTGTGCTTTCCACGTCGGTGGCCCCCGCCTCCAGCGCCACTTCGAAGATCGTCTCAGCATCGGCGCTGTCGAGGGCATAGGTGATCAACCCGCGGCGCTCGAAATTGAACGACACGCTGCCGGTCTCGCCCATCGCCCCGCCCAGCTTGTTGAACGTGGCCCGCACGTCGGAAGCGGTGCGATTCTTGTTGTCGGTCAGGGTTTCGACAATGACCGCCACGCCGCCGGGGCCATAGCCCTCGTAGCGCATTTCCACGTAATCGGCTCCGTCCAGATCGCCGGAGCCCTTTTTGATGGCGCGCTCGATGTTGTCCTTGGGCATGGACTGGGCGCGCGCCGCCGCAATGGCGGAGCGCAACCGGGGATTCATGCCCGGATCGGGGGTGCCCAGCTTGGCCGCGACCATGATTTCGCGGGAAAGTTTGGCGAACTCGCGGGCCCGCTTTTTATCCTGCGCGCCTTTGCGATACATGATGTTCTTGAATTTGGAATGGCCGGCCATAGGTCGGAAGGTCCTCTTGTTCGGTGCGGGGCGATCTTTCGCGACGCAGGGTTAGCGCCGTTCGGCTCACAACGCAATATGGCAAGAAAACAGCGTCAGGCAAAGCGGGACAGTGTCCCGGCCTTGAAACCCTGCGCGTGTCGATGGACACAGGGTTGGTTTTTGTCCATTATTCCCCATGATAAGTCTCTGATTCCACGAAACGACCGGCACGGCACATGTTCAAAATAAACTCTCTGACCACCAAGATCACCGGTGCCGTCGTCGGGCTGGTGGTGATCATTGCCGTCGTCAATGTGGGTTTGGTTTATTATTTCTCCGCCAACGTGCGGCAGGAAACCACGGATTTGGCATCCGAAGTCAAGCGCATCCTGGCCCAAAAAGACCAAGCCATCGAAACCCTGGTGAAAAGCAATATCAAGACCCAAAAGGATCGTCTGAAAGCCACGCACGCCGCCACGACCGCCGCCGTGCAACTCGAAACCTACGGCGAACAGCACTTTATCGCCGGCAAGCACAGCGGAATCGCCGCCTCCGCCTCGACCATGATCCGCGCCGCCATGATGAGCGGCGAGGCCTCCACCGCCGAGGCGATCATGGAGACGCTGCTCGAAAACCCGGAAATTCTGGAGATCGCCCTGTGGCGTCCCGATGGGTCCCAGGCCTTCACCGACAACCACACCATCGACGCCGTCAATCGTTATACAGGCTCGGACGGTTTCGATCGACGAACCCCCAAACAGAAAGCGATGCTCGAAGGGCAACGCAAGTCTTCCATGCTCACGGCTCTCAGATCCGGCAGCAACGACGTGACAACCGAGGGACAAATTCTGGATACCGAGGGCAAACCTCGAGAGGTTTTGTTCTCCTATCACGTCCTGCACAACGATGCGGCCTGTCACGCCTGCCATGGCAAGGATTCCGCCCCGCGTGGCGTGCTGGAGGTCGCCATCTCCCGCGAGGCGCTGATCCGCCTGTTCGCCGAAAGCAAGAGTTTTGTCGACAGTTTGCGGGAAGAGCAGGAACGTGAAGACGCCAAGCTGACCACTGAAACCCGTATCCAGCAAGCCCAGGCGCTCGAAGCCTCGGTGCTCTATACCAAGGACGTTGCCGCCAATCTGGCGCGCGTGGACGAAACCCAGGCCCATTCCACCACCGCCCAGTTCGTGGTCAATCTGGTCGCCACTTTCGTGGTCCTGTCCCTCATCGTGCTGATGCTGCGCCGGGAGCTCACCATTCCCTTGCGCGGCATGACGGCGGCCATGGGCAGGCTGGCCGAGGGGAATTTAAAGGTCCCCGTTCCCGGCATCGGTCGGCGCGATGAAATCGGTGCCATCGCCGACGCCGTCCAGGTTTTCAAGGACAATGCCCTTCGCGTCCGCCAGATGGAAATCGAGCAGGCCACTCTCCGGGCCACAGCCGAGGCCAACCAGCGCAAGATGATGAATGCCCTGGCGACCGAGTTCGAAGCCAGCATTGGCGGCGTGGTCGAGGTCTTCGCGGGGGCCTCCGAGGAGATGCTGGAGTCCGCCACCTCCATGCGTCAGGCCACCGATAGCGCCTTGCAACAGGCCAAGCAGGCGAGCACCGCCGCCGAGGACGCCGACACCAACGTGGAGACGGTTTCCGCCGCCGCCGACCAGTTGACCGGGGCGATCAACGAGATTTCCGCCCAGGTGGCTCATTCCGCCGCCTTTGCCAACGAGGCGGTGAGCGAGGCTCGGCGCACCACCGATATGATCCACGGACTGGCCCAGGCCGCTCAGAGCATTGGGGAAGTGGTGGGGCTGATCACCGATATCGCGGAACAGACCAATCTGCTGGCGCTCAACGCCACCATTGAGGCGGCCCGGGCCGGCGAGGCCGGCAAGGGGTTTGCCGTGGTTGCCTCGGAAGTGAAAAATCTGGCCAACCAGACCGGTCGGGCCACCGAGGAAATCGCCCAGCAGATCAGCGGCATTCAGGGGGCGACGCGCGACTCCGTGGAGGCCATCGAATCCATCGGCCGGGTGATCGGCCAGATCGCTGAAATTTCGGCCAACATCGCCGCCGCCGTCGAGGAACAGGGCATGGCAACCCAGGAAATCGCCCGCAACGTGGACGAAGCCTCCGACCGCACCACAGAAGTCTCGACCAGTATCAACGAAGTACGGCATATTGTCGAAGATACGGGACGCGCCTCGGTCAGCGTGGCGGAAGGAGCGGCCCAACTGTCGCAGCAGGCGGACAAGCTGCGGCTCGAAGTATCCAACTTCCTGGCCCAGGTCCGGTCAGGCTGAACGCGCGATAAGGGAGACTGAATTCCGTGGTACTCGGTCGCAAGAAATACACCTACGTGGTCTATACCAATAATGAGGGGCGATGGACGGCCACCAACGTCCACTCGACGGAAACCCGCGCCCTGAAAGAGGCCGAGGAGCTTCTGGGGTCGCGCAACTACGATGCCGTCAAGGTCGTCTCCGAAAGCGGCCAGGGCTTCGAGAAGATCATCTACGAAGAGAAGTGCGCCGGACGCAACGAGAAACCGATCACCGTATCGGCCATCGAATCGGCCCCCATGTGCAAGACTCTGGAAGATTTCTACCGCTTCCCGGCCCGCCGAACCATGGGCCAGTTGCTGCGCCGCTACCTGGACCGCGAAGTCCTGACCATGCTCGAAGTGCTGCATATCGAGCGCCATGCCAAGACCCTGATCCGCATGAACGACACCCTGGTCAATCAGGCTCTGTCGCGGGTCTCGACCCTGCATGCCACGACCAGCGAGAAGCCGCAGCGGGAATGTTATGATTTCCTCGACCGCATGCTCAAACAGATGCGCGAGCGCCTGCTCAAGCCCACCGAAGTGGAAAAGCTCGGCGCCATGTTGGCCGACAAGGGTTTCGCCGCCGTCGCCGCCAAGGGGGGCACCGAACCCGGAGAACGGGACTTCGTCATCCGCACGGCGTTGGCCCACGCGCTTGGACAAGCCGCCGGTTGGGGCGGCAAGCTGGAAGTGGCGCTGGATTTCCTCGGCCCCAACGCCGAAAAAGCGGCGGTGCCCTATGTGGATGAAATCATCGCCGAAGTGCTCGATGGCGCGGAAGCGACCAAGGAGATTCTCGGCCATCAGGAGGATCTCGCCTCGGCGTTGCGAACCCTCAGCGACCTGTCGCGGGGCAAATACGAGGTTTCGAAGATCTCCCCCGAATATGTCGGTCGGCTCAACGAGGCGATGGGCAAATATCGGCTGACCTCCAGCCGCCAGGTGCTGCTGGAACGGATGCGCCGCGAGTTGGGCGGCATCAAGCGCCTGACCCGCGACGAGGGCAAACAGGACGACGCCTTCGTCGGCCTGTTGCGCGGTCTCATCGTGCCGCTGGGCTTGCGCGGCGGATCGGGCATGGCCGAGGCGGTGGTTCAGCGGGGACGGCTGGTGTTCCAGGCCCAAGGCCAAGGCACGCCTGGAGCGGCAACCCAGCGCATCTGCGACACCATTCCCATCCCCCTATCGAAAGTGGGCTTTCTGCTCGCCATCGCCACCACCGACCTGCGGGAAAAAGCCCAACCGGTCATCGAGCAGTGTCTGGCCAAGACCCTCAAGGGCATGGGCAGCATCGCCACCGCCCTGCCCGGGGCCAAACTGAATCCCCCGCTCAAATCGGCCATCGAGGAAATGGCCGACCGCGCGGCCCGCCTGGATCTGGACGAGGACCTCTGTCAGTTGGCGGCCAATACCCTGCGCAATCTGGTGGTCGAAAAAAACGACCCCAAGGACCCCGAACAGGTTTTGGCCGAAGCCACCGGGAAATCGGAGGTAGCCGAGATCCCGCCGCCGGATGAAGCCGAAGTCCTGCCGCCGGTGCTGTGCAATCACGGCCTCGAATTCATCACCTTCGTGCAGGGCGAAACCATTTTCGACGAGGGTTCCAACGGCGACGTCGCCTATTACATCACCAACGGCCTGGTGGTCCGGGTGCATGGCAAGGACCCCAAGGACCGCTATGTGGAAACGGTCAATCCGGAAACCCTGGTCGGGGCGGAAATCCTCACCGGACGGCGGTCCTATCGGGATACGGCGCAGGCCCTGACCGACGTGGAAGCCTTCATCGTGCCGCGCAAACTGCTGGATCAGCGGGTCGCCAATCTGGCCAACACCGACCCCCTGACCCATTTCGTTCTGGAAGCATTGGGCAAGGCCTAGGATCGCCAATCCAAAGATGAACGATAAAAAAACGCCCCCTGTCGGTTCAACAACATATGCCTTTAACCCATATGTGGGCGGATTGAATCTCGCCGCCCCACCAACCGCCCCCCTCGACCCCGAAGTTGCTTTTCGCCAGGCCCAAGAGCTGTTGGCGCAGGGAAATCTGTCAGAGGCCGAGACCCTATGCCGAAAGATTCTCGCGGTCGCGCCTGGACACGCACGTTCCTGGCATGTACTGGGGTTTGTTGCGGTCTCCAAGGGAGACCCGCACCGTGGCCTTGAGCATCTGAACAAGAGCCGCGACCTGGGCAGCGACAATCCCCTGCTGCTCATGCATCTGGGGATCGCCCGCGCCACCACCGGCGATCTGGATGGGGCGGTGAGCGCGCTGCGGGACTGTGTAGCAGCGGAACCCCGGTTGGGTCTGGCCCAATATAATCTCGGTCTCTCGTTAAACCGTATGGGACAGCACGCCGAGGCGGAAAACGCCCTGCGGACGGCAACGAAACTCGACCCGAACCAAGCCGACGCCTGGATCGAACTGGCCACCGCACGAATGGCCCAGACCGCGCCGACCGAACAGGTTTTGGAACTTCTTGAAAAAGCTCTGGCTCTTGACGCAAACCATGTGGCGGCGCTGAATTTAAAAGCCACATTGCTTGGAGCGACCGGTCAGGACGATGCCGCTCTGGAACTGATGGAGCAGGCCCTGTCCAAAGCCCCGGAGCGTCCGGAATTGCTGGTCAATTATGGGGGAATGCTGCTTGATCGCGACGCGCCGGGTGCGGTCGAGGCCTTTCGCAAGGCCCTCACCCTTGCCCCGGACTTTCCCGGTGCCGGGGCCCAATTAGCCGCCGCTCTCGAGCGACTCAATCGGGTGCCGGAGGCTCGGGCCCAGGCAGAAGCCGTTCTGCAACGTCAGCCCCAATCGTTTCTGGCCCGACTGACCCTGGCCCGCTGCGACCTGCGTTACAACGCCCTCGACTCGGCCCAGACCCGCCTGGAAGCATTGCGGAGCGACACCCTGAATGATGCGGATTTCGTCAACGCCAGCAAAACCCTGGCCACGGTACTTGAGCGACAGGGGGACTATGCCGCCGCCTTTGCTTCCGCCGCTGCGGCCAATGCCCGCCTGCGGACATCGAAGATTGCGGCGGAAGGCCCAACGGTTTTCGAGCGTATCCAGTGGCGCAAAGACGAACTCGCCACCCTCGGGATTTCCGAATGGTCCCGAGAGGGGGACAACGAGGCTCCGATTTTCCTCATTGGCTTCCCCCGTTCCGGCACTACCTTGATGGAACAGATTCTCAGATCACACCCCCGGTTCATTTCCGAGGGCGAAAACGAATGGCTGCAAGCACTTCAATCGTCTCTCGGGGATACGTCCCTTGATGCCTTGAGCGCGGCGCAGATGGCCGATCTACGGGCGACCTATTGGGGGCTGGCCCGCAAACGACACGGGAGCGCCCTCGACGGGCACCGTCTGATTGACAAAATGCCCCTGAACATCCTCCATCTGTCCCTGGTTCGACGGATTTTTCCGGGCGCCAAGATTCTGGTTGCCCTGCGTGACCCGCGCGATTGCCTGATCAGCGGCTTTATGCAGAATTTCCGCCGCTCCCAATCCATGGACCAATTCCTCAGCCTGGAGACGGCCGCCCGGCTCTATGACGCGGTAATGGACCTGTGGCTCTGTGCCAGGGATAGGCTTGGGCTGGATTGGCACGAATACCGCTATGAGGATCTGGTCGATCACCCCCGGGAGATCCTCGGAAAGATTCTGCAATTCCTCGGTGAGCCCTGGGATGATTCGGTCTTGAACCATCATCGACTCATCGGCACATCGACGACCGTTGCCACCCCCAGCCTGCGCGATGTTTCGGAGCAAATCTACAGCCGTGCCCGCAGCCGTTGGCCCAACTATGCCCAACACCTAGACCCGGCGCTGCCCCTCCTGGAGCCCTACATCAAATGCTTTGGGTATGACTGAGATCCGGCTGCGTCGCCTTTAAGCGACCGCCCAGGCGCACCGGTTCAACGCGGACCGCGAGACCGCTTCGGTCATCGGTCTCGACGAATACGCCGCACAGGGTTGCCTCGCCGCCTGCCGGTTGCAGGCGACCGGACGGCGTATGTTTCAGAAAGCGGGCAATGGCCCCTTCCTTGACCATGCCAATCACTGAATCATAATCGCCGCACATACCGGCATCGGTCTGATAGGCGGTGCCGCCGGGCAGGATCTGTGCATCGGCAGAAGGGATATGGGTATGGCTGCCGACCACCAGCGAGACCTGACCGTCCAGATACTGCCCCATGCCCATTTTCTCGCTGGTCGCTTCGGCATGCACATCCACAAGGATCGCATCCACCGAGTTCCCGAGGCGGTATTTGGTCAGTTCACGGCGGATGGCGGCAAACGGATCATCGACCATACCCATGAACAGCCGCCCCATGACCTCGACCACCAGCACCTTGCGCCCGTTGCCCAGGGTCACCTGGGTTGCGCCCAGGCCGGGGGTGCCCTCCTGAACATTCAACGGCCGGATTAGGCGCGGTTCGGAGCCGATATAGGCGATCACCTCGCGCTGGTCCCACACATGGTTGCCGGTGGTGATGACATCGACCCCGAGCTTGAAAAAACTCTCGCAAATGTCCTGGGTGATGCCGAAGCCGTGGGCGGCATTCTCGCCATTGACGACCACGCAATCCAGCTTCAAATGGTCACGCAACCCGGGCAGATGGGTCTCAATGGCCCGCCGCCCGGCCTTGCCAACCACATCGCCGCAATACAGAATTCTCATGGGGTCCCCCGTTTCGCAGCGCCTTCGATAACCCCCTGCTCGGTCAAAATCCAGTCCAAAGGCTGATCATGCGGCCCTCTGGGAACCCTGGCCACCTGCTGCCCCGCATAGGCGACACCAATGGTCAGCACCCCGCCACCGGCCTGCAACGCCGCGATGGTGCGATCATAATAGCCACCGCCCCAGCCCAGACGATAACCCTGCCCATCGAAAGCCAACAGCGGCACCAGCAACACATCGGGCCGCACCTCCTCGGCCTCCGGCAGGGGCTCGCGGGTGCCGAAGGGGCCTTGTTGCAGCGGCTGATTAGGACTCCAGGCGCGAAACATCAGCGGTTTATCTGCTCCCTGGATCACCGGCAGGGCGGTGCGATGTTGTTCGGCAACAAGCTGATCCATCGCCCCTCTGGGGTCCATTTCATCGCCGATCGGCCAATAGCCCGCGACGATCCGCCGGGGTTCAAGATCCAGCAAAATGCGCGACAATTTTTTCCAGGCTTTGGGGTGGGCGTTGGCCAAGTTCCGGCGCAAGAGCTTGGCCTTGGCGCGCAAGCGATCCTTGGAGTCTCTCAAATGCTGTTCGTCCGGGGAGAGATCACGCGCCATGAAATCTTGGCTTATTTGGCTGCGGAAAGAAGGTGGACGGGACCACTTCGACCGTTGGTTTGAAGTCCTCTGTGACCTGCTGGTGCAGGTGGGCGCCATATACCGGACCCAAGAGTCCGACAGGGACAGCTCCCTAGAAGATATTTACGGCCCCAGGGAAGTGCTACCTGACGCATCGTGCAGTGCCCGTCCTAACAAGCAGTCTAGGCTTCCTCGAGCCTTTGAGCAACTGTTTCCACTTGATGGGCCAGGACCTCGAGTCGTTCGGCCAAATTATCATCAGCCTGCCGACGCACCGCCGAGCCGCCATCGCCGCCGCGCAGCACTTCCAATTCCGAATAGGCCTCCGAAAGCTCGTCGGCGATCATCAGGCTGGCCATGACCAGCAGGCGGGCATCACCGATTTGCCCCACCGAGGTGACCAGCTTGCCCAGTTGCTTGTCGATATAGGCAGCAAGCCGCGTCAGATGCGCTTCCTGCCCGTCATCACAGGCAATCTGGTATTTGCGGCCGTTGATTTCCACGGTCACCTGGGCCAACGAAAACTCCTTCCTAACCTTCGAGGACCGCCTTCAGGCGGCTGATCGTCGAATCCAAGCGCCGCGACACCGCATGGGTGGTCTCGCGCAGCCGGTTATTTTCCTCATTGAGCCGGTCCACTTCCTCGGCCGTCGCATCGTCGGCCAGCGAGACTGCCACGGTGCCCCCCTGTTGCAGGGCCGCGTCCAGGCGCGCCAAGGCCTTGTCCAGACGCTCCTGCGCCCGATCCAGGCGGGTCAAGGTCTCCATGTTTCCAACAGTCACCGGATCGGCTCCTCGCAATACGCCGCGCCGGAACCCGGCTCGAACGATGTTGGCAGCAACATTAGGGCGACCCCGCGGTCGACGTCAACCGGACCCGTGCACCGCAAAACAAAAGAATGCACCGGGAATCAGGTTGACCCGGCGCACGGTTCGAGCGATTGTACGGCGCGAGGGGAGTGCTATATCGTATAATCGGCTGGAGCGGCCACCCTCACGGGTAGGGGGCGGTTCTCCCGAACGGGTGTTCAGGGGGACCATGTCCGTGTGTATGTTCCTGTTCAAATCGTGTTCCAGTTCACGTTGAACAAAAAACCTAGCGGTACGGAGGAAAGTAATGGCAATTCGCATTGGTATTAATGGTTTCGGGCGCATCGGGCGCATGGTGTTCCGCGCCGTGGCCAAGGACTTCAGCGACATTGAAGTTGTCGCGATCAACGATCTCTTGGATGCCGAGTATCTGGCCTACATGCTGAAGTATGATTCGGTGCACGGGCGTTTCGCCGGCGACGTTTCGGTTAGCGGCAACAATCTGGTGGTGAACGGCAAGACCATCCGCCTGACCGCCGAGCGCGACCCCGCCAACCTCAAGTGGGATGAGGTCAACGCCGACATCGTGGTCGAATGCACGGGCTTCTTCCTGACCGAGGAAAGCTGTCAGAAGCACATCGACGCCGGTGCCAAGAAGGTGGTGCAAAGCGCCCCCTCCAAGGACAAGACCCCGATGTTCGTCTATGGCGTCAATCACGAGACCTACGCCGGTCAGGCGATTGTCTCCGCCGCCTCCTGCACCACCAACTGCCTGGCCCCGGTGGCCAAGGTGCTGCATGACAATTGGGGCCTGAAGCGCGGTCTGATGACCACCGTTCATGCCGCCACCGCCACCCAGAAGACCGTTGACGGCCCGTCCATGAAGGATTGGCGCGGTGGTCGTGGCATCCTGGAGAACATCATTCCGTCCTCCACCGGCGCCGCCAAGGCCGTCGGCGTGGTGCTGCCCGAGTTGAACGGCAAGCTGACCGGCATGGCCTTCCGCGTCCCGACCTCCGACGTTTCGGTGGTTGACCTGACCGTCGAGTTGGACAAGAGCGCGTCCTATGACGACATCTGCAAGGCCATGAAGGCGGCTTCCGAAGGCCCCATGAAGGGCACCTTGGCCTACACCGACGAGAAGGTGGTCTCCACCGACTTCCGCGGCTACACCGCGTCGTCGATCTTCGACGCCGAGGCCGGCATCGCCCTCGACGGCACCTTCGTCAAGGTCGTGTCCTGGTACGACAACGAGTATGGCTACACCTGCAACATGCTGCGCTTCGTGCAGCACGTCGCGGCCAACTAAGCCCACACGTTCGTCACAAAAAATCGGGCGGGTCCTAAGGGGCCCGCCCTTTTTTTGGGGCCTATATACTTAACTAGCCTTGGATGAGATGGCGCTCATGAGCGCCATCTGTGTTATTCTATGATTTTATTCATTTCATCGAACAGATACGGAGCAATTGATACACTGCGCTGCTTCCTTGCCGAATTCTTAAAGTGGTCTATATCGGCGCACATTTCCATCAAACCTTGAACGCGGCCAATCTGGTGAATGAGCATGTTGCGCCCCTCTTCATTTAGCCACTGGTGGAAGCGAGCGCGGCGCTTCCCTTCATCGGTGATATTAAGCTTGTCTAGCTCTTGCTTAACGTAACCATTTTCAATGGGATCGTAGACATACTTATTGATGAATCGGCCATAGTATTGGGGCCGCTTCCCGTGGCTCGTGTCGTTGCCGTAAAGGCGGTCAAGTTCGGCAAAGAATGCGTCTGGGAACGTTTTGAGCCACTTTTGCAAGCCTTGAGCGATGTATTTCGAAAGCAGAAGGCGTAGTGCATCATGTGATCTGTCGTGTTGATAACCTGTTGCCTCGTCTACAAGTGCAATAATCCCGACCTTGGCGAAAGCCTCCATCAGAATTTCTGCCTGAATGGCCAAGTGTTCTTGAGAGTGGTGCAACTCTCCGGCTCTGCGAGCAGAAAGAAACACACCGCAAATCTCGGGCAGAAGCTCAGCCCTAATGCCATGTGCGGGCGTTGCACCTGCGTTCGAGCGATATAAAATCGGTGCTCTTAGCGCCACATCTAAGGCGCTGGAAATAAAGGCGGAATAGTTCTTTGCAGACAAAAAAGAGGGGAGGTTGGCGCCGCCCTCATTTTCCTTCATTCGCCTCCAGTGTGATCCACCGCGCTTGCTCCCGAAAGCGCGGTGGACAGCGCGTTCAGACAAAACGCGGATGCCACCATCCAGCACAGCACAGTCAAGATCGATATCACCGATTGGAAGCTGTCCGCTGTAAACCGCGTCCAAAACAGTTTGGCTGCCAACATTGGCGCCAACCATGGCGCCTGCCACGTTGTCAAAACTGTCAGGAATGTTTGGGATGTCTTCTTTCTTCTCAGCCATTGATTAATCCTTTGTAGGTCAGCCGCTTGTCAGCCATGCGGTCAATTGTCATTCCGATGAAGTCCATAGTGCCGATCTACGCCGTGTTGTGACGGAAGGAGAACTCCTTCACGTAGCGGTGCAGGTGCTTAGCGCTCATGCAGTGATAGATTCCGATGTAACCGCGCTTTAGCAGGGACCAGAAGCTTTCAATGCCGTTGGTATGTGCCATGTCGCGAACGTATTCGCCAGCCGAGTGATTGATGGTGATGTGGTTGTAGCCACGGGCCTTAAGATTGATGTAGCCGCAGTGGGTATCTGTCACGATGGTTGCGCCTGCTATGCAGTGCTCGCGGACAAAACGCTCAAGGGTCGCGGCTTTGGTGTTCTCGACCACAACAGCGCGGACTTCGCCGTGTTCATCTCGGACGCCAACCACGGCAGTCTTGCCAACTGCACCGCGACCAGCGCGAAGCTTCTTGTCAGCGTGTTTGTTCTTCTCGCGGCCTCCAATATAGGTTTCATCAACCTGCATCTGGCCGCCCATGTGGTCGTCGCGATCCTTGAGCCAAGTTTCGCGGATACGCTGTGCAAGGAACCATGCGGTTTTCTGAGTTACGCCGAGTTCACGCGCCATCTGGGTGCTAGGGATGCCCTTGCGGGCGCTGGTGAGCATGAAGATAGCCAGAAGCCACTTTTGCAGGGGGAGGCGGCTCTCTGCCAGCACGGTGCCTGTTCGGACGCTGAAATGCTTCCGGCAGTCTTTGCAGCGGTAGGGCATGGGCTTGTGGTCTTTGCACTCAGTCACGCTGACCGATCCGCAATGCCCGCACACAGGCTCGTCACCCCAACGCTTTCCCTCAAAGAACTTGCGGGCGGCGTCCTCATCTGGAAACTTTGCGAAAAACTCAAAAGTGGAAAGGGTTTCGGTTTTCGACATGATACAAGCTCCTTATGCACCATGAGTAACCTAACTAGCCAGGATGCGCAAGTAATTTTTGGCTAGTTAGGTATATGGGCCCCCTTTTTTTGTGGGTGCAGCGCAGGTTATTTCAACACCCCGCCCAGATACCGCCCCGTATAGCTTTCCGGCACCGCTGCCACATCTTCCGGGGTGCCT
This sequence comes from Magnetospira thiophila, assembly GCF_054657015.1. Taxonomy (NCBI): domain Bacteria; kingdom Pseudomonadati; phylum Pseudomonadota; class Alphaproteobacteria; order Rhodospirillales; family Thalassospiraceae; genus Magnetospira; species Magnetospira thiophila. The sequence goes on along the minus strand of NZ_BAAHXF010000002.1, from coordinate 111,061 downwards.
TGGGCAACGATCCGGCCGCCGCCGTCGCCGCCTTCGGGGCCGAGATCGAGCACCCAGTCGGCGGTCTTGATGACCTCCAGGTTATGTTCGATGACCACCACCGTGTTGCCGGTATCGACCAGGGCGTGGAGCACTTCGAGCAGCTTGCGCACATCGTCGAAATGCAGGCCGGTGGTCGGCTCGTCGAGGATATAGAGGGTCTTGCCGGTGGCCCGTTTGGACAGTTCCTTGGCCAGCTTGACCCGCTGCGCCTCGCCGCCCGATAGGGTAGTCGCCTGCTGGCCCAAGTGAATATAGCCCAGCCCGACCCGCTCCAGGGTGGTCAGCTTGTCGCGGATCGACGGCACCGCCTTGAAGAACTGCGCCCCCTCCTCCACCGTCATGTCGAGCACGTCGGCGATGGATTTGCCGCGAAAGGTCACTTCCAGGGTCTCGCGGTTGTAGCGTTTGCCGTGGCAGACATCGCATTGCACATAGACATCGGGCAGGAAGTGCATCTCGATCTTGATCACCCCGTCGCCCTGGCAGGCCTCGCAGCGCCCGCCCTTGACGTTGAACGAGAAGCGCCCCGGCTTGTAGCCGCGCTCCTTGGCTTCCGGCAGGGCGGCGAACCAGTCGCGGATCGGCGTGAAGGCCCCGGTATAGGTGGCCGGATTGGAACGCGGGGTGCGCCCAATGGGCGATTGGTCGATATCGACGATCTTGTCGATCAATTCGATGCCGTCGATGCGCTCATGGGGTCCGGCATGCAGCCGCGCCCCGTGCAGCCGTCGGGCCAGGGCCTTCCACAGGGTCTCGATAACCAACGACGACTTGCCGCCACCCGATACCCCGGTCACACACGTAAAGGTGCCAAGCGGAAAGGTGGCATCGACCTTTTGCAGATTGTTGGCCTGTGCCCCGACCACCACCAGCCGACGGCCCTTTTTCGGCTTGCGGCGCTGTTTCGGCACCGGGATCTGGCGCAGACCCGTGAGATATTGCCCGGTCAAGCTTTCGGGCATGGCCATGACCTGTTGCGGTGTGCCCTCGGCGACCACCCGCCCCCCATGCACCCCGGCTCCCGGCCCCATGTCGATCAGGTGATCGGCGGCGCGGATGGCGTCCTCGTCATGCTCGACGACGATCACCGTATTGCCCAGGTCGCGCAGCCGCACCAACGTCGCCAGCAGCCGGTCGTTGTCCCGCTGATGCAAACCGATGGACGGCTCGTCGAGCACGTAGAGCACCCCGGTCAGCCCGGAGCCGATCTGCGAGGCCAACCGGATGCGCTGGCTTTCGCCGCCGGACAGGGTGCCGGAGGTGCGCGACAGGGTCAGATAGTCCAGCCCCACATTGACCAGGAAACCCAGCCGTTCGTTGATCTCGCGCAGGATGCGGCGGGCGATTTCATTCTGCTGGCTGGTCAGATGACCGTCGAGGCTGGCGAACCAGTCCCGTGCCCCGCGAATGGACAATTGGCCGATTTCGGAAATGTCTCGCCGGTCGATTTTCACCGCTAGGGCTTCCGGTTTCAACCGCCGCCCGCCGCAGGCATCGCAGGTGGTGATGGTTTGGTACTTGCCCAACTCGTCGCGCACCCACGACGAATCCGTATCCCGCCAGCGCCGCTCCATGTTGGAAATGACCCCCTCGAAGGGACGCTCCACCGCATAGCTGCGCTTGCCTTCCGCATAGACGAAGGAAATCACCTCCTTGCCGGAGCCATAGAGGATGGTTTTTTGAATCGCCTCGGGCAGACTGCCGAACGGTGCGACCATATCGAACCCATAATGGGCGGCGAGGCTCTCCAGGGTCTGGCGATACATGCGCGACGAGGCATTGGCCCACGGCGCGATGGCCCCTTCCGCCAGCGACAGCCGATCATCGGGCACCACCAGTTCCGGGTCGAAATACATCTTGGTGCCCAGGCCGTCACAGACCGGGCAGGCGCCGAACGGGTTGTTGAAGGAGAACAGCCGGGGCTCGATCTCTTCGATGGTGAAGCCCGACACCGGACAGGCGAACTTGGCCGAGAAGGTGGTGCTCTCCCCGCTGTTGGCATCCTCGACGAAGCACAGGCCGTCGGCCAGATCCAGCGCCGTCTCGAAGCTGTCGGCGAGGCGTTTCATCAAGGCGGCGGCCGCCTCTCCAGCTTCCTTGCGCAGGACCAGGCGATCCACCACCACCTCGATGGTATGTTTGATCTTCTTGTCCAGCTCGGGGACGTCCTCGATGTCGTGCATCTCCCCATCGACCCGCACCCGGGCGAACCCCTTGCCGCGCAACTCCTGGAATTCCTTGCGGTATTCTCCCTTGCGCCCGCGCACCAGCGGGGCCAGCAGATAGAGCCGCGCGCCTTCCGCCATGCCCATCACCCGATCGACCATCTGACTGACCGTCTGGCTCTCGATGGGCAGGCCGGTGGCCGGGGAATGGGGCACCCCGACCCGCGCCCAGAGCAGCCGCATGTAGTCGTAAATCTCGGTCACCGTGCCCACCGTGGAGCGCGGGTTCTTGGAGGTGGTTTTCTGTTCGATGGAAATGGCCGGGCTGAGGCCGTCGATGGAATCCACGTCCGGTTTCTGCATCAACTCCAGGAACTGCCGCGCATAGGCCGACAGGGATTCCACGTAGCGCCGCTGCCCTTCGGCGTAGATGGTATCGAAGGCCAGCGAGGATTTCCCCGAGCCCGACAGCCCGGTGATGACGGTCAGGCTGTCGCGGGGAATCTCGACCGTGACATTGCGCAGATTATGCTCGCGGGCACCGCGAATGATGAGCTTGTCCATGGCCGCTTATATGGCCCGGATTAGGGGGAAAATCGAGTCCGATCTCATCACCCCGGCGGCAGCAAAAAAAAGATCAGTCCGAATTAATGTTCCAGAGGCAGGGTGAAGGAGAAAGTGCTTCCCTCGCCCGGTTTCGATTGCACCCAAATCCGACCCCCGTGGGAATCAATCACCTTTTGACAGACGGCCAAACCGATCCCGGTGCCGCCTCCATAGGCCTCGCGTTCGTGCAGCCGCTGGAACATGCGGAAAATCCGTTCCTGGTATTGCGGTTCGATGCCGATGCCGTTGTCGCTGATGGTGAACAAGGCGCGTCCCCCCTCGACCCGTCCGCCCACGGCAATGCGAGGCGCTTGATCCGGCCTGCGGTACTTGAGGGCGTTTTCCAAAAGGTTGGTGAAGACCCGTTCAATTTCATTCTCTTCGGCAAGGGGGTGCGGCAGATCGGGGTGCACGATGATCTCGGCTCCCGCTTCGGCGATGAACGGGCCGAGGCTGTCGATCACCCGACTCATCAGGCTGTGGATATCCACTGAGGTGAATGCGTTTTCGTGGCGACCGATGCGCGAATAGGTGAGAACGTCCCGAATCAGCGCATCCATGCGCTTCGCGCCATCCTGGACAAAGGCGAAATATTCCCTTTCCCGATCATCAAAATCCTGGCCGTAGTGCCGCTGGATGAGGCCCATGTAGGAACTGATCATGCGCAAAGGCTCGCGCAGGTCATGGGAGGTCACATAGGCGAACTCTTCCAACTCCGCATTGATGGCGCGCAATTTTTCCTCTCGCTGCCGAATGCGGGAAATGTCGGAAAAGATGGCGACATAGTGATCCACGTGTCCGTCGTCATTCTTGATGGCCGTGATGGTCATGAATTCGGGATAAATATCGCCGTTTCGCCGCCGGTTGAAGATTTCACCCTGCCAGTATCCGGTTCTGTTCAAGTCCGCCCACATGGACTTATAGAAGGCCTTGTCCTGGCGCCCGGAGGACAGGATTCGCGGCATCTCGCCAATGACCTCCTCGGCGGTGTATCCGGTAATGCGGGTGAAGGCGTCGTTGACGCATTTGATGACCGTGGCGGAATCGGTGATCATGATCGCTTCGCTGCTTTTCTCGATGACATTGCCCAGGAGAGTCGCCCGAAGCTCGACGGTTCGAAGATGAGAGATGTCGGTCAGCGTCGTGCGGACCCTCAGGTCGTCGGTGGCCGTGCGCTCGCTGCGGCTGTCCAGTTGAACGATACGAGGATAGGGATCAGGCAGAATCAGCGCCACCTCGCAGGACTGGGGCTCGCGGGTTTCCACCAACCGCTTGAGGTGAAGGTAGATGGTGTCGCGGTCTTTTTCGGCCACCATCCGGGCCAGTTGTCGCCCGATCAGTTTTTGTCGAGGTGTTTCCAGCCATCCGGCAATGGTCAGATTGGCCTCTCGGATGAGGCCTAATCGGTCCAGGGTGAGGTAGCCCACCGGGGCCAGATCGTAGAGGTCGGAAAAATGATCCCGAGCGGCTTCCAGCGCCAGATGGGCCTCCAGCAATTCCTCGCTTTGCAGTTCCAACTCGATCTGGTGAACCTGAAGCTCATGCACGAGGTTGCGGAAATCTTCGGTCGTTTCGGCCTCGGCAATTTCGCCGTCCGCCAGCCTGCACGCCAAGACCGTCTGGGCCCGATTCCGGAGCGCACCGTAGTCTGGAAATTGATCCGACACGCCCTCACTCCCCTTATGTACCCGGAGACACAATCCGGTTTATAATATCACATTCTCCAGCTTTCAGAGTGAAATATTCATTCCGCCCGCTTTTGACGTTCCGTGGCTGTGATGGCCCAGGGCTGGTCTTGTGCGTCGCGGAGCAAGGTGGCGGTCACGATTACCCCAAAATGCGTCCCGTCGGCTCGCTGACGCAAGGCTTCGAAAGGGGGAATTTCGGCACCTGAGTGAATGCGCTTAAAAAATCGGTCCAGGTCTTGTTGATGTTCCTTGGGGATGAACTCCCGGATATTGCTGTTGATCGCTTGTTGCTCCGATTGGCCGTATAGCCGCTCCGCCGCATGGTTCCAGGCCAGGATTTTGCCGTTCAGGTCCATGAGGGTGACGGCATCGGAGGAGTTTCTGACCACGGCGGCCAACCGGGCCTCGTGCTCCAGCAGGCGCAGTTTCGTGACATCGGTAAAGGTCATGACCACACCGTCGATGACGTTGTCCATGGTGCGATAGGGCAGGATGCGGACCAGATAGCGCTTGTCATCCTTTGCCGTGATTTCGCGCTCCAGGGTGACCAGGGTGTCCAATACCAATTTGGCATCCTTGACCAGATCGGCCTTTTCCAGATTGGTGACGATGTGGCCGAGGGGGCGTCCCACATCGCCATTGATCAGGTTGATCACCTCGGTGGCGGCGGGGGTAAACAGGGTGATGCAAAGGTTCTGGTCCAGAAACAGCGTGCCCACCTGTGTCGCCGCCAGCAGGTTGGTCATGTCGTTGTTGATCTTGGTCAGATCGCTCACCTTGCTTTCCAGCTCCGCATTGACCGTCGCCAATTCCTCATTGACCGACTGCAATTCCTCCTTGGAGGTCACATGCTCCTCGTTGATGCTCTGCAATTCTTCGTTCGAGGACTGAAGTTCCTCGTTGGTGGATTTCAGTTCCTCGTTGGAGGTTTCCATTTCCTCGACGGTGGTTTGCAGGTATTCTCGGGTATTGCGCAGTTCCCGTTCCAACTCGGCTGTGCGCGATTCGGAGCTTTTCGAGGATTTCCTGGCCTTGCGTTGGGGGGGCAGGCGCACTTCCTTGAAGACGATAAGGATCAATCCGGCCAGGGGCAGGGGCTCGTTGATCGGACGCACCAGCAGGTCGATTAACTGGAAGCCGCCATTGGTTTGTATCTTCAGGCCCTCGTAAAGGACCTCTTCACCGGTGGTCAGGGCTTTGCGGATCGCGGTCGGCAGTTCGATCGCCAATCCCGGTCGGGCCATCGCCTGGATGTTCGCCGTGGTCTCACCGGGGGCCGGTTCCAGATATTTGCCGGTGTGACCCTGGATGAAAACGATGTCCATCTTTCGATTGATCACCACACAAGGCGGAGCATATTCCGCCAGGGTGGTTTTTTGCAGCCATGTGCGCAGGTCGGTCGGCTGCTCGTGACGGGCTTCGGAGACCGGGGCAAGGGGAGGGTTGACTTCCATCGAGGGGATCACCCTGGACGGTGCCAGGGTTTGCCCATCCCCGTTCATACGCCGTTGATAAATCTTCGCCTTGCGGTCGATGACGGCAAAAAGGGTGTTAAAATCACCAATGGTTTCCGACGAACCGAGAAACAGAAATCCTCCTGGCTTCAGGGCATAATGGAACAGGGGCATCAGCCGGGCCTGTAATTTGGCCCCCATGTAGATCAGCAGGTTGCGACAGCAGATTAGGTCGATTCTGGAAAACGGCGGGTCCTTGGTGATGTTTTGTTCAGCGAATACCAGTTTGCTGCGAATGGAGTCCCGCACCCGGAAGCCGCTGTTTTCAGAAGTGAAATAGCGCTCCAGATAGCGGGGTGGCAGATCGGTGGCAATGCTCGGGGGAAACAGGCCGCCCCGCGCCTTTTCGATGGCCTCGCCGTCAAGATCTGTGCCGAAGACCTGGATCTTGATATTGGCGCGGCGGCGTTCCATTTCCTCGGTCAGCAGGATGGCCAGGGAATAGGCCTCTTCGCCGGTGGAACAGCCGACCACCCAGACCCGCAATTCGTCGTCCCGGAGCAGATTGTCGAAAATCTTTGGCACCACGGTCTCGGCTACAACGTCGAAGGCGGCCCGGTCGCGGAAAAAGGCGGTGACTCCGATCAGCAATTCCTTGAACAGGGTGGTCCGCTCCGCAACATGTTGAGACAGGAATCGGACGTAATCGGCGGGCCGTTCAATCTGGTGCAACTTCATGCGCCGTTCGACACGACGCAGCAGGGTGCTCGGCTTGTAGTCCGAAAAGTCATGGCTGGTCTGTTGGCGCACCAGGGCGACCACTTTGGCCAGGGTCGCCTCGTCAATGACCACATCCTCGGCGGAGGACAGGCTGGCTCTTGCGACCCTGGGGAACGACCATAGTTCCAACAACTTTTTGGGCATGTCCTCCGGCGGCAGCACGAAATCCACCAAATGGGTGTCGATGGCGGCCCTCGGCATACTATCGAACTTGGCGGTTTCCGGTTGCTGCACCAGGACAACTCCGGCTTCCGCCTTGATCGCCCGCAGTCCGGCGGCCCCTTCGCTTCCGGCTCCCGACAGGATGATACAGGTGGCCTGCTCCCGTTGATCCAGGGCCAATGAGCGCAGGAAATTATCAATCGGGTGCTGGATGCCGTGTCGATCAGGCATGTCGATCAGGTGCAAGACACCATGCAGGATCGTCAGTTCCTGGGCCGGGGGGATGACATATACCGTGTTCGGAGCCAAGGGCACGCCATCGACGATCTCTACCACGCTCATCTCCGTGGCCTTGTCGAGCAATTCGGGCAGCATGCTCGCGTGCTTCGGGTCCAGATGTTGCACAACGACAAAGGCGGCCCCGCTATTGGCGGGCATCGTGCTCAGAAACGCCAGAAGTGCTTCCAATCCTCCCGCCGAAGCGCCGATGCCAACGACTGGAAAAGAGGGCGTCTCAGGGGTCTCTCCGGGGGCGGATGGTGTGGCCGGACTGCGACGCCGGGGCGAGGATTTGCGGGGCCTCGCCTTGCCGCTCGGTTTAGGAGACTCGTTCTTCCTGGATGTCATGGCAGTATCTCTCCGGTGACCGGCGATGAGGGCTCTCCCCGCTCACAGTAAGGCTTCCAGGGAGAATGGTCGAGCAACTTCCCCCCGAGTTGGGATCAGCGCGCCGGGACGATGTGTCAATGATCAGTTTTCGGGTCTGAGCCCCAAAGCCGGTCGCCCCCCTCCCCCGGGGATTCACGCCCCGCAATGGTCGGCACAGATCTCTTCCGCCCGGGCGGTCAGCATGTCTCGCAGATCGTCCGACTGATAGATCAGGTCTATGTAATCGCGGTCCCGTTCATCCAGTTCCTCGGGGCCGACCAGACACCGCAACGACTCCAATTCCATCGCATCAAGCACGTTCAGGTCGTCCACATAGCCCAGTTTGGCCGCAACGCCGTTCCACATGCGGCACACCGGGTCCTGGTGAATGAGTTCCGCTGCGTAATCCAACTTGTCGCCGTCCCCGTCGCAGAAGAAATAACTGACGTCGCCGATCCCCCGGCCATGGGCCACGAAGGCATTGACGAACCGCGCCTTGAACGGCACCCGCGCCAGATCGGCCTGGGCCGTCATGCGCATCCCCATGTTGCGCACGTGCACAAGCAGGGTATTCATCAAGAAACGGGTAAACGGATCGACCTTGGACAATTCCTCAAAAAACAGGCTGCGCGGCAGAATATAGCATTCGGTCTCCGTAAGGGCCGTTGCGGTGGCCATGCGGGGCTGGCCGTCAATCAGCGCCATCTCGCCGAAAATATCCCCCGCATTGATCCTGTTCAGGCGCAGGCGCGGCGTCCGTTGGGATGTCTTGGTGATTTCAACGGCACCGGACAGCAACAAAAAGGCCTCGCCGCCTTCATCACCTTCTTCGAATATGACATCGCCAAGAGAAAAGATGCGCCTCTCCAGGGCGCAGGCCCGGTCGCGCAAGGCGGCTTCAAGGTATCTTTCGGAGTTCCCACGGGTATCGAGCATTTTTTTATTCCTTCCTTTATGCTCGCTTCCCCAAGCTCCTCCATAGTATCTTTAGTGATAATCATTCGCAAGTAAAAATTGCGTGAAGCTTTGCAGTCCCTTTTCCCGTGAGGGACCGCGAACATCCCGTCTCCCGAAAATGATCTGGGGACGAAAGAGCTACCAGTTCTCGCCCAGCAGCTCGAAATGCGCCTGGGGATGGAGACAGGCCGGGCAGGTGCCGGGGGCTTCCTCGCCCTCGTGCAGGTAGCCACAATTGCGGCAACGCCAGACGACCTTTTCGCCGCGCTTGAAGACCCGCCCCGCCTCGATGTTGTCGGCCAGATCGGTAAACCGCTTGCCATGCTGCTTCTCGGCGATGGAAATGGCCTCGAACGCACGGGCCACGGCCTTGAAGCCTTCCGCCTCAGCCACTTTGGCAAAGCCGGGATACAACTCGGTCCATTCGTGATCCTCCCCGGCGGCGGCCATGCGCAGGTTCTCCAGGGTGGTCCCGTTTCCGGCGGCCGGGAAGCTGTCGGTGATTTCCACTTCGCCCCCTTCGAGGAACTTGTAGAACCGGCTGGCATGTTCCTTTTCCTGGTCCGCCGTCTCGGCGAACACATCGGCAATCTGCACGAAGCCTTCCTTGCGCGCCTTGCTGGCCCAGAAGGTATAGCGGTTGCGGGCCTGGGATTCCCCGGCGAAGGCCTTCATCAGGTTAACTTCGGTCTTGGTCCCTTTGATCGACATGACAGGTCTCCTCTGGATTAAGAGCTCGATCCAATATTCATTTATTACTTTATAACATTATCTTCAAGGCTTGTCGAAGCCTGCACGCGGCAAGACCGCCGAGGCGGAAACGGCCCCTTGTCAGTTATCCGTCCCAATGATCAATTCGATTTCCACCCGGCGGTTGTTGGCCCGGTTGTCCGCCGAATCGTTGGCATTGAGCGGACGGGAATCGGCAAATCCGGTCGCCGACAGGCGGCCCTGTTCCAGCCCCCGCGCCAGCAGTTCATGGACGACCGACACGGCGCGGGCGGTGGACAGGTCCCAGTTCGAGCGATACTGGGCGGTGGCGATGGGCACGTCATCCGTATGACCGGAAACCTCGATATGGCCGGGAGTACGGGCCAGAACCTCGGCCGTTTGTTCGAGAGCCGGAAGAATTTCGCCCTTCAACTCACTGCCGCCGGAGGGAAAGGCCGAGGCGCTGGGAAACCGCAGCAGGATGCCGCGCGGGGTCTCCTCTAATTGCACCAGATTGCGGTCAATTTCGGCACCCAGATTTCGGCGCAGATCGCGCAAGGTGGCTTCCTTTTGCTGCTTGAGTTCCTCTGCGCGGCGTAGTTCTTCGTCATCCAACGTGGTTTCCATCACCGTCTGACCGTCGTTGAACGGCAGGATGCCGGGAGCGATGGAGCGCACCACCCGCCGCCCCTGCTCCGAATCGAACGTCGAACGCATGGAATCGGCGGTGCTGGAGAATTTTTTGGGATCGAACTCGGCAAAGGTCAGCAACAACACGAACAACGCGAACAGCAAGGACATCAAATCGGCGAAGGTCCACATCCAGCGCGGCGCGCCAGTCCGTTTCAGTTCCACTTCCTTCTGTGGTTCGACGCCGGTAAAGGGCATGGCTTTCTACTTCCCCGCCGCGGTCGGCTTGGCCGAACTGTCCGTATAGGCGTTGGGGGCCCCGACACGGCGCTGCTTTTCCGGCAGGAAAGTTTCCAGCACCTCGATCAATTCGGTCGGGTTGGTGCGCTGTTGAATCTGGAACACGCATTCAATAATCAAATAGCGCAGATCCCGCTCCTCGCGGCTCTTGCTTTCCAGCTTGTCGGCGATGGGCAGGGCGATCAGATTGGCGATCAGCACCCCATAGAGCGTCGTCAGCAGGGCTATGGCCATGGCCGGACCGATCTTGGTCGGATCGTCCATGGTGGCCAGCATCTGCACCAGCCCGACCAGGGTCCCGAACATGCCGAATGCCGGGGCCGCCTCGCCGATAGCCAGAAAGATCTTGGCGCCTTGTTCATGCAGGGCAATGGAATGGGCCATGTCCTGGGTCAGGATTTTGCGGATGTACGGCAGATCACGCCCATCGGCGACCAGTTGCACGCCCTTTTTGAAAAAGGGGTTGGCAATCTTGTTGTCTTCCACCGTATGCAGGCCGTCCTTGCGGGCCATCTTGACCAGCCGCAGGGCCTCCTTGATATAAGTACGCGGTTCCGTCTTTTCATTGGTGAAGGCGGCCTTGATGCCGACCGGCAGGGCGACGAAGACCCCGGACAGGGGAAACTTGACCAGCGTCGCGGCAAAGGTGCCGCCGAACACGATCAACAGACCCGGCGTATTGATGAAAATACCGAAACTCGATCCGGTGTAGATGGCCAGAACCACCACACTGACGCCGACCAGCATTCCGGCGATGGTGGCAATGTCGATACGAAACAAACCGGCTCTCCTCGGATGGGTCGTGGCGTCCAGGCATCAGTAGAGCAGGCTCGCGCGCCAAGCGCAACGCCGGGATGAGCGAAAGTCCCGTGAAGGGGGCGAACGGATGAATTTACGGCCACAGGCCCGGGTCGAAATGATCGGGGTCCTGGTCGGCCCAGGCATCGCCATAATACAGGCCGAACGCCGCGCCGAGGACCGCCCCGCCCGCCGCGCCGTAGGTTCCGAAGAGTTGCTGACCGGAATAGGCCCCGATGGCGGTTCCCGCACCCAGACCCACGACCTCTTCGGGATACAGCCGCGGCACCGACGAACAGCCCGCCAGCACAAGCAGCACCAGCACAGCCGACAGAACCGATTTCATGGCACACCTCCCTGAGATTTCGTGAAGAGGGAAACCAGGATTCAGTATACCTCATTTCGGCACAATAATCACGGCTTCGGGCTTTGCGTCGTCGCCGGGAGGGTGCTAGAGTGCCGCCCTCTTCAGGCAAGGCACGAAACGTGGGGGATTTTATGGCCGGTTCCGTCAACAAGGTGATTCTCGTCGGCAATCTGGGACGCGACCCGGAAGTCCGTTTTGCCCAAAACGGCAGCAAGATCGTCAATGTTTCCGTGGCGACCTCCGAGTCCTGGAAGGACAAACAAACCGGCGACCGCAAGGAAAAAACCGAATGGCATCGGGTGGTCATCTTCAACGAGCGCCTGGCCGACGTGGCCGAGAAATTCCTGCGCAAGGGGTCCAAGGTCTACGTGGAAGGCTCTTTGCAAACCCGCAAATGGACCGGCAATGACGGTGTGGAAAAATACACCACCGAAATCGTGCTCGACCGTTTCCGGGGCGAACTGACCATGCTCGACGGGCGCGGCGAAGGCGGCGGTGGTGGATATGGCGGCGAGTCCTCCGGTGGCGGCCAACAAGGCGGCGGCGGCCCGGATTGGGGACCCTCCGCCGGTTCCGGTGGCGGCACCCCCGGCTCCGACCTGGACGACGAAATCCCGTTTTAATCCACCGCAGCCACCTTGAAGGCCCGGATCGGCTGGCTCTTGCCCTTGAGCGCCACCTGCATGTCACCGGCGCTGGTGAGCCGTCCTTCAAGGATACGGCAGAGGTCTTCCGACGCCAACAGGGGATAGCCCGCCCCCTTGGTGGCGCTTTCCAGACGGCTCGCCACATTGACCGGATCGCCGATGGCGGTGCGCATGACCTTGTCCGGATGGCCCATGTCGCCATAGACCACCGTCCCCACGTGCAGCCCGACCCCCATGGAAAGGGTCTCCGCCTGGCAGCCGATTTCGCTCAGATAATGGTTGAACGCCCCCAGGGCATCCAACATGTCCAGACCCGCCAGCAGACCCTGGCGGGCCGAATCGACCAGCGGTTCGCCGGCCACCCCGAACAGCGCCATCAGACCGTCGCCCATGTATTTGTCGATCACCCCGCCGTGGCGATGGACCACATCTCCCATGACATGGAAATATCGGTTGAGGATATGCACCGTGTCATAGGGCAGCCGGTGCTCGGCAAAGCTGGTGAAGCCGCGTATATCGGAAAACAGGATCACCAGTTCCAGTTCCCGCACCCCCGCCGCGTCGGCGGTTTTGAGCGTATCCACATCCATGTAATCCCGCACCAGACGCTGAACCCGAAGGGTTCCCGACGCCGTTGGACGGACAACACACTGACAGGCCAAACGAATTGAGGGCGGAAATCCGCGTGCCGCCGCCAGGGCGCTTTCCGCCGCTGTGGGCGGGGTCAGCAGGTCGTCGCCCTCGACCACCCGCACCCGGCAGGTGGAGCAGCGCGCCTGGCCCTGACAGACGTGCAGGTGGGGGATGCCCGCCGCCAGGGAAATGTCGAGCAGGGAGGCCTCCGAAGGGGTCTCCAGGGGCACCTGTTGGCCGTCGATGACGAGCTTCATTTCCGCCTCTTTTCCTGCATTTTGCCCACCGTTTTCCCCACCGCAATGAAACTGACATTGTATTGTTCGACAAGGCAAAAGCTGCTATGGTCCGGCCAGGTCCCCGGTGACCGGCGCAAGACGCGTAAGATCTCTTTTATATCAGCATATTAAGTGGTAATCGTTGACCGATCAAACCCCCCCACAAGAACCTTTCGATATTTCCCCTGTCAGCATCGAAGAGGAGATGCGGCGCTCCTATCTCGATTACGCCATGAGCGTCATCGTGTCGCGCGCCCTGCCCGATGTGCGCGACGGCCTGAAACCCGTCCATCGTCGCATTCTCTATGCGATGAAAGAGAACGGCTACGAATACAACAAGCCGTTCCGCAAGTCAGCCCGCATCGTCGGCGATGTGATGGGTAAATACCACCCGCACGGCGATCAGGCCATCTATGACGCCATGGTTCGCATGGCGCAGAATTTCTCGCTGCGTCTGCCGCTGATCGACGGTCAGGGCAATTTCGGCTCCATGGACGGCGATCCGGCGGCGGCCATGCGCTACACCGAGGCCCGCCTGTCCAAGGCGGCCCATGCGCTGCTTGAAGACATCGACAAAGACACCGTTAATTTCGTCCCCAACTATGACGAAACCACCCGCGAACCCTCGGTGCTGCCGGCCCAGTATCCCAATCTGCTGGTCAACGGCGCGGGCGGCATCGCGGTGGGCATGGCGACCAACATTCCGCCACACAATCTGGGCGAGGTGATCGACGCCTGTTGCGCCATCATCGACGACCCCGACTTGACCATCGACGATCTGATCCGCGATTACATCCATGGCCCCGACTTCCCCACCGGGGGGCTGATCCTCGGTCAGGGCGGCATTCGATCGGCCTTCCACACCGGCCGCGGCTCGGTGATCATGCGCGGTCGCTCCCACTTCGAAGAGGTGCGCAAGGACCGCGAGGCCATCGTCATCACCGAAGTGCCCTATCAGGTCAACAAGGCACGCATGATCGAGATCATCGCCGATTGCGTGCGCGACAAAAAAATCGAGGGCATCTCCGACCTGCGCGATGAATCCGACCGCGACGGCGTGCGGGTGGTGATCGAGATCAAGCGCGACCATCAGGCCGACGTGGTTCTGAACCAATTATACAAATTCTCGCCCCTGCAAACCAGCTTTGGCGTCAATATGTTGGCCCTCAATGGCGGCAAGCCGGAACTGTTGAATGTCCGTCAGATCTTGGACGCCTTCATCACCTTCCGTGAAGAAGTGATCCGCCGCCGAACCATTTTTGAATTAAACAGGGCGCGCGAGAAGGCCCATGTGTTGGCCGGACTGGCCGTCGCCGTGGCCAACATCGACGAGGTCATCGCCCTGATCCGCAAGGCCCCGGACCCGGCCACGGCCCGCGAGCAGTTGATGTCCCGCCAATGGCCCGCCCTCGACGTGGCACCGCTGATCGAGCTGATTGATGAGCCCGGCCGCCGGGTGGTGGATGGCACCTATCAGCTCTCGGAGATTCAGGCCAAGGCGATCCTCGATCTGCGCCTGCATCGGTTGACCGGGCTGGAGCGCGACAAGATCGGCGAAGATCTGATGAAGATCGGCGACCAGATCAAGGAATACCTGGGCATCCTGGCCTCCCGCGACAAGCTCTATGAACTGCTGCGCGACGAACTGGTGGCCATGAAGGAACAGTTCAACACGCCGCGCCGCACCACCTTGGAAGAAGGCGAACTGGACCAGGATATTGAAGACCTGATCCAGCGCGAAGACATGGTGGTCACGGTCAGCAATACCGGCTACATCAAGCGGGTGCCGCTGTCCGCCTATCGGGCGCAGCGGCGCGGCGGCAAGGGCCGCTCGGGTATGAGCACCCGCGATGAGGATTTCGTCAGTCAGGTCTATGTGGTCAATACCCATACCCCGGTGCTGTTCTTCTCCTCGGAGGGCATGGCCTACAAGCTCAAGGTCTACAAGCTGCCCCTCGGCACGCCACAATCGCGCGGCAAGGCGCTGGTCAATCTGTTGCCCCTGAACGCCGGAGAGATTATCACCACCACCCTGCCGCTGCCCGAGGACGAAGACACCTGGTCAGATCTCTATGTCATGTTCGCCACCCAGTCGGGCAACGTGCGCCGAAATCAGCTCTCGGACTTCACCAACGTCAAATCCAACGGCAAGATCGCCATGAAGCTGGACGTCGGAGATCATCTGGTGCGCGTCCGCACCTGCACCGAAGACGACGACATCCTGTTGACCACCCACCAGGGGAAATGCATCCGCTTCCCGGTGACCGACGTGCGCGTGTTCGCCGGTCGGGATTCCACCGGGGTACGCGGCATCCGTCTGGTGCCCGGTGATCGGGTTATCGGCATGTCGGCCCTGGTCCACCGGGAGATGGACATGGAAACCCGCGACGCCTACCTGTCGGCGGTCAGCGCCCGCCGTCGTCTGGCCGGTTCCGATTACCTGGACCGCCCCGAGGACAAGGCCCGCGACGAGAGTGCTGCCGCGCGCCTCGACGACGACACGTTCGCCCGCTTGAGTTCCGAAGAGGAATTCGTGCTGACCATCACCGAAGACGGTTTCGGCAAACGCTCCTCGGCCTACGAATACCGCACCGCCGGTCGCGGCGGCCAGGGTATCGGGGCCATTGATTTGAGTCGCCGTGAGCGCGACGAAACCCGAGTCGCCGCGTCCTTCCCGGTGCTCGATGGCGATCAGTTGGTGATGGTCACCGATGGCGGCCAGTTGATCCGGGTGCCGGTCCGCGACATCAGCTTCACCGGACGCACCACCCGCGGCGTCACCCTGTTCCGGGTGGCGGAAGACGAACATATCGTTTCCGTGTCCCGGCTGCGCGAGGACGGCGAGGACGGCGAAACCGACGACTCCCCGGAAGACTCCCCGGAGGACACCCCACAGGAGCCCGCATCGTGAATGAACTGGTCGGCCTTTACCCCGGAACGTTCGACCCCCTGACCAACGGTCACTTCGATATCATCTGTCGGGCCGGACGGGTGGTCGACCGGTTGATTATCGCCGTGGCGGTCAATGCCGGCAAAGGCCCCCTGTTCTCGCTGGAAGAGCGGGTCGCCATGCTGGAAGCGCAACTGGACGAATGCTCGCACAAAATCCAGGCCCGCCTGGAGGTGCGTCCGTTCGATATTCTACTGATGGATTTTGCCGTTCAGTGTGGGGCCAAGGTAATCATCCGCGGCCTGCGCGCGGTTTCGGACTTCGAGTACGAATTTCAGATGGCGGGCATGAATGCCCGCCTCAATCCCAACGTGGAAACCCTGTTCCTCATGGCCTCGGAGAACAACCAGTTCATCTCCTCGCGATTCGTCAAGGAGATCGGGCAACTGGGCGGAAACATCACCCACTTTGTCGCCCCCCGGGTGGCCATCGCCTTGCAGGAACGCTTCGCCGCCGACAAAGCCGCTGGGAAAAGCTGAGGACGCAAGCCCCCGCTTATGGTCGGGCAATGGCGATATCCTTCAACACCGCCTTTTCGAGTTCCGTCTGCTCCAGACGGACCTTGACCACGTCGCCCTGGCTGACTACGCCCACCAGATCGCCGTTTTCCAGCACCGGCAGGTGACGGATGCGGCGTCCGGTCATGGATTCCATGATCGCCTTGCAGGAATCGCCGGGCTGGCAGGTGACCAAATTGGTGCTCATGAAGCCGCTGACCTTGGCCGAATGGGCCTTGGCCCCTTGCTGCGACAAGGCGCGCACGATATCGCGCTCGGACAGGATGCCAACCAGCTTGCCGGTTGCGTCGCGCACCGGCATGGCCCCGATGCGATTGGAGGCCAGCAACGTCGAAGCGGTTTCCAAGGTATCTTCTTCCCGCACAGTAATCACCACCTTGGTCTTGCTCTTCAGAATATCACCGACGTTCATTGACGCGCACCTCCCATAACCCCAAATCTGTGAATGCTCGGATGAGCAAGGCATGATATGGCATTTCGCACGGAAATTACCAGCGACCTTTTATACTGTTTGCCCAGGAATACGGAAACCTGTTGCCAGGACGCCCCTGCTTCGCTAGGTTTCGCCCTCCCCGTTTTACGGGCGCGTAGCTCAGCTGGTAGAGCATCTGACTTTTAATCAGACGGCCATGGGTTCGAATCCCGTCGCGCTCACCATTCATATCAACGCCTTAGCCGGTTGCGGCTAGGGCGTTGTTCTTTTCGGGTAAGCAACGTGCTTGTAGCGCGACACTTGAATTTGCAGCAAAACCAAAATCCGAAAATACATACTCGCGGTTGACCGCCTGTCCTGTGGACGGGTGCGGCGGGCTGCCATATCATCGGGGCTGCGGTCATCGTGACAACTGGGAAATCGTCGGTCCAGTTTGGAGGCCCTTCGGGGCGTCCGTTACGGGGAAGGTGGAGAGTACGATGGGCCTCTAGGAAATGATTGCCCAAAAGGTGTTCAATGAAGGCCCGCTTTCGAAACCTTGTTATCGCGGAGTTTGAATTTTCGTCCTCCCTTGAGGAGAGGGCCCTGTATTCGGGAAGGGCGAGGAAACTCTCAACACCGTCTTCAGGTTCGTCCAATTGGGCAGCCACATATCCGCATCCGGGGCATTCTTTCAGCCAGCATGACATGGAATACCGATGTGGAGACGAGCAACGACCATCCAAATCGTCGGAGCCATAAATCGATATGGTCGCGAGGGAAAAAAACTCATTCTCCTCGCCACAAATATGGCAGGTTACCATCTTCCGAACAGTCATGGTCATTATTGCCTCCATTTGTTTTGATGTTGCAATGGTCGCAACACCAAGGCCCGGGGCATTATCACAGAGAATGATCTTCCCGCTTTTCCTATCGACCTCTTTTTAATTCCCATACGCCACAGCGAGAGCTGCCAACACAGCACCTAATAATGTGATGTTCTGGGCGGCATTGGCGTCCAGGGTGGTTTCTGTCGTGACGGTCTCTGTGGTGTAAATCTCACCGTAGTCGTCTTCGTGCGTTTCACGAACGGTGATGGTCTTGGTCGCGCAGGCTCCCGTCAGGAGTGCCAGGACAACGCATGTGACCGATAAACGGTGGTTCATGATTTTCCCCTTTGGGCCTGTGGCAACGACTGAAAGTCCCGAGGCTTATCCTGGCAGGGATCAGTGACAGTTTTGGGCACTGAGAGTCTTGTCGCGGGGCGGGAGTGTCAGTAATCCTCAGGTCGGATCACGAGGCGTGTCCGTCGCATTAGACGAGGAAACGGCCAAGGGGTTCGCGAATCTAGCCTCGCGTTTCGGTAAGCCAGGAACCGTAATGCCTTTACGTATGGGGCAAAAAAAGATAGGGACACTTGACCTCTCCGGTGATGAAAAGAAAAAAATATGGAAATCGCAGCGGCCGTTATGGACGCTTGGGATCACCACCCCTCCTCATCGAGATAGGCCCGGGTTAACTCCTCGGCGATCTCCCCATCGCAATGCTTGCAGGCGATGCGCAATCCCTCCTGAAGCCGCCGCACTTTGCTGCTCAAATCGTCGAGCATTTCCAGCAACTTTTTATGAGTCCAATCCTGCTCAACCATTGCTTCCCCCGTCGTCTTTCATGAGGCGCTGCGGAAGACATTTCCCGGCAACAGCCGTCTCATGGATGCGTATGGGAAGAGTATGCACCTGAGAGCGTGACAGTTATGGTCATACAATTATCCTACGGCAAAGCCACCCACGACGGTCGGCATTCCCGCACCATCTCGGCCAGTCTTTGCGGGGCCAGGACCTCCACACGGTCGCCCCACATGTAGAGATACCAGGCCATCTCCATGTCGCTTCCGGCGCGGAACCTGACAATCAGCGCGCCGTCCTCCTGCCGTTCAGTCTTCTGGCTGGGATGGAAGACAAACTGTTCCGCCTCGTCAGCGGCATCGGGCGTGAAACGCCAAACCACATCGAACGGTTCTTCGTGAAACAGTCCAAAGGATCGTTCGGCATAGGTTTTCAGGGAAAAATCCGGGTCGCGCTCGAACATATCGTCCAGCACCTCCACTTTCTCGATCCGGGGCAAGGCAAAGGTGAGCATCATCGATTGCTGGGGATGCTCATGCCAGCCCACGAGATAATGCCGGTGTCCGTGCAGAAAACCGTAGGGATTGACGATACGGTCATGAACCTCATTGTCCTTGCGTCGCCGATAGCTGAGTCTGACCCGGTTGCCGCCCTTGATCGCCCGGCGCAGATCCTCAACCACCATGACCTTGATACGGGGACGCGGCCCCGGACGCATGGCCAAGCCTTCGGCTTCCAACAGGGCTTCCAGATCCGGCTCCACCCGGCGGGCCACCTCCGGGCGCACCAGCGCATGGATCTTGGTGACCACAGTCTCCAGGTCCGCGGCCACGTCCTCCCGGTTCTGCTGCCGCATGACCCCAATGGCGGTTTCCATCGCCGCCAGTTCATCCGCCGAGAAGGCGACAAGGTGGTCCAGCACCCCAGCGGGAATGCGCCAGCGCTTGACCCGTTCATCGGTCGCCACTTCCTCGGCCTGCAGGAAGTTACGCAGGATGGCGTCGCGCATACGCATGGCCGTCCGCCGCCCGACATCAAAGCTCTGTTCGATCTCCTGGAGTGAGATCCCCCCACGACGGGCCTGCATTTCCAGGGCAAGCTGCAACAGATTATCGGCTTTTTCGTATCTCATGGCCCCATTCTCCCGCATATTGGTGACCAATACTGGCACATATTTCCTGTTCCACGAATGCTTATCACGAGGAACGAGCCGTGAAAGCAGCACTGATCAACGGTTGGATTTCATTTGATACGTCAGAGGGTCGGATCGACCTCTGTGACTGGCACAAAGGTCTATGGTGCCTGATCACCGAAAGGGGCATTCGTTTTGTGGTAACCCGAGCAGACCGTGTGGCGATCTAATTCACCCCCAAAAGAACATAAGGTGACCATTTCTGACTCCCTGTTGTGGTTGGCTGGAATCATATGAACCCGAAGCATGAGCCGAGTGACCATGAAACAAGCCAATACCAATTCCATGACCTCCGCCGTTTGGCTTGATGAGACGGCCCTGCGGATCATTTCAGATCAAAAGCAACAGATGTTCGGACGTTGGGACCGGCTGTTCGGATGTTGGCAGAGGGAGAATGAACAAACCAATTGGCTAGAAGAGATCCCGAACCGCCCCATGTTTTCGCCGCAAGGGCGAATGGATCAAGGTTTTTGGCCTGACAGGGACATACAGGGCGGAGACAAGGGAGCTGTCATCGCCTACCTGTTGCTGATCCCGGCGCCCCTACGCCGTCTTGTCGCCCCTCTCGGTCCGTTCCAATGGTTGGCCCTTGACCTCATCTGGCTGGAACCCCAGGTTGCGACATGGATTGACGACCTTGGCGCGGCGGAATTCCTGGTCCGACTTGAACATGTTCTGGTCGGCCTCGACAGGCACCACCTCAACCGTCAGCAACGATCCCTGATACTTGACCAATTGGCAGAGGGGAAGCAGGTAAAGGCTCGGTAATCCGCATCACCTCAACGCTTCATTGACGAAGCAGTACGGGAAGGGCGAGTGAATACTACAACAGTAAACCGGCTCGGAGTCTAAACAGGTCGCACGGGGCCACATTCCCCAAGGGTGTTCAGCCTCCGGACCGTTATAAAATAATATTAAATGCAAAGGATCTTGTCAAGGCACGCGAGTCCACGGCACACGCGCTGTACCGTGTTTCTAAATAAACCGCTACATACAGCGACAGCAGATAATTAGTATCTCAGGACATTGCAGACTTTCTTAATAATTCAACGAAAGGAAAAGTCTATAATCTCCGTTCATGATGTTCTGTATGGCAAGGGTAATTTATTTTATTTCGTGCTGGAAAAACCTTTATGTCTCGTCTTTATTTAGATCTCTGATCCCAAACATCTGAACAGCCACTTCACGAAGAACACCTCGGGCTACGGCGTCCTCAATGGCCCACTCGCTTCCTGCACGATCAGCCTCTGGGTTATCCAGCATTTCCTCGTGCAGAAGGGCATCCTTCTTAACGCCGTCCTCCATATAGAAAAATTCATTGTTCGTCATCGTTTCGGTTTCCTGGATCTGGTGATTGCCGTCAAAAAGATCCTATGGGGACAAACCCTGTAAATCTGCCACAGGGGGTCCCTTCCAGTTTGCGCAGTGTTTCCATTTTTCGGAACAACTTGTCACCGAGTGTCGTCCCTCGTTCTTCCACGGCACGCTTGACCTTGTCGAGCCGCAGCATGTTGAGGTCCCCGCCAGTCATGCCCTCTGTAAGGCACTTGCGTCCGATCTTGATGTTGCTGGTAATGTTGCCGAAGTAGCTGTTGATCATGGAGGAGGGTTCGTCGATAGCACGGACCACGTCGAGAATTGAAAGCCACAGTACGTCGTCCATTTCCGCCATACGTATTGGATGACCGAAATGGAGAAACTGGTAGACGGGGCAATCGATGGGGGTAATGTCACTCATCGGGGTGGACTTCCTTGAAATAGCGATCAACCAGGGGGACCATCACCCCGGTCATGGCTTCAACGCGCTCCATCAGAGCGGCAATAGACTGATCGTCATGGCTATCCGGCGCAGGCTTCTTGGCATTAAATTCGAAAAAGGCACTACGGGGGCGGTCGAGCTTTTCCGCGGGAAATGCGTCATGCCAGAACGGGTGGTGGTCGATCAGGAAAGATTCGAGGCCGGGGACGCTTTCCGTTTTCGCTACCAAGGTTAGGTTCAGTCCACCCCAGTAATCGTCAATTCGCAAATGACAGTCGGAAAAATTTGTTGGCCAGTGGTTGGCGACGAAAGGTAGTGTCCTTTTGTTGATCCGATATTTTAGGGGCCAGCCCTGCTTGAGTGCGATTCCCGGAAGTCTCTGGGCGGCACTGGCGAATATTCGAGCCGACAATCCGGTTCCCGTTTCGACCAAGGCGGTATTCAAAGGTTGCACCATTCGATGCTGGCCAGGAATCTCTCCCAGCACCGTTTCCAGATCCAACAGCTTGCTACCGTTCAGTTCGATGTAGCGAAAGTTGATCACCGCTAAAGGCGTTCCTCCTTCGATCAGGTACCGGGCGGTGTCAAAGGCGTTTGGTGCCAGGCTTTCGGAAACCAGCAGCAGTCGGTGCTCAGGCTTTTTGGAGTAATCTAGGGGGAACGCAAACATATTATGATATGCTGCATCAAGTTCCGCGTTCATGTTTGTCCGGTAGATTTGGGCCACCTGGGGCCAATCGAGCCTATTAACAAAGGCGGCATAATCGAGAACCTGTGAGATGATATCTCGAGTTGCCCGGCCCCGTTTCAGCTCTGCAACAACGATGGTCCCATTACCATCGATAAAAAGATTGTCAATGTAGTGGCCATGGGTGGTCGTTATTTCCCGACCGAGGGACAGCATGGGCATTCCCTCGTTCAAAAGTCCCGGTGTCTGGTGCGCCCACTTTTGAAGGTCATCTTCAAGGTGTTGGTTTTGAAAAGGGATCGGCAGAAGCGGGGCCACAATTCCTTCTTGAACATTGAAAAGGTGGCCCAACAATTTTCCCCCATGGCATCCGTAAACTTCCGGCAATGATACTCTTTTTGGCTGTATCAGCAAGATATTTTATAAACTTGAAGGGTGCTTACAAACGGAACCATGCTGAATGGAGGTCCTAATCTACTATATAGCCCATCCGTTCCGTGAGAAATCCCGGCACTCGACCGAAATGCAGCGACATACCGATCGCGCCTGCGTTAATCATAGCCTTCACCTGAAGCACCCGTTCCTGATAGCCCGAACGGCGGTCGCGAATATCGATGCGATCAAAACCGTGAACGCCCAGCAGAGTCATGGGGTCAGTTCGGCAGTCGAACGTCATGCGGCTTCTTCCAAAAGGACGCTCTTGATGGCGCGTTCGGTTTTCCCTCAGGGCCAGCGGCAAAAACAAACCGCACGAACAGGCCAGACACATGAAAGCAACCGATCAACGCACGCGAAAAAGCCTTGCCATAGAGGGCGTCGACATATGTATCATGTGCGGCGTTGCTTGGGACTGCTATCACCGAGGATCAAGCATTTGACCTGGATCGGCGGAAGCAACAAACCATGACCGAAACCCAGGCCGAGCGAGACGAGCGGCGATGGGCCGCAACGTTGGAACAACTCAAAAAATCTTATGCTCCCCGACGCTGAGAAAACAACGGCAGATCCCAGTCTGTAATTATTGGGAGGACCTGGAGCAATCGGGCGAATGGTCACAGGGGCATATTTGGGAGATTAGATGGTAAAAGTTCTTTCCAGCCACGAGAGGCTTCCGAGTCCGGATATAACTCGAAATTGACCCCGTTGCTTCCCCCATGCTTCCCCGACGAAAATGGCCGACACATTCACAAGCGCAGCTACCGCGCAACACATTGTTTTTTATATGAAAATTTGGTGCACCCGGCGAGATTCGAACTCACGACCTCTGCCTTCGGAGGGCAGCGCTCTATCCAGCTGAGCTACGGGTGCCTAAACCCGGATTCCTTTGCGGGGAAACCGGATCGTTGCTGGTCATACAACGGAACACAGGGGGGGATCAAGTCGCGATCCGGCAAGCACCTCTTTTCCTTGACCCCCGGAGGGGCGCTTTCCACAATGGCGGTTCGCAAGGAATGGGGCCGGACATGACGGAACAACTGGATTGCGCCGTCATCGGTGCCGGGGTGGTGGGGCTGGCAGTGGCCCGCGCCTTGGCCCTAGCCGGGCGCGAAGTGGTGGTACTCGAAAAAGCGACCGCCATCGGCACCGAAACCAGTTCCCGTAACAGCGAAGTCATTCATGCCGGGATATATTATCCGGTGGGGAGCCTCAAGGGCCGGCTTTGTGTGCGCGGCAAAGGGCTGCTTTATGACTATTTGCAGAGCCACGGGATCGAGCATCAACGGTGCGGCAAGTTGTTGGTCGCCACCCAGCCCTCGGAAATTCCCATTCTCGATCAGGTGCTTCAGAGGGCGGCCGCCAATGGTTGCACCGACCTGCAACGGATCAACGGCCCGCAGGCCGAAGCCTGGGAACCGGGGCTGCGCTGCGTGGCCGCCTTGTGGTCCCCCTCCACCGGCATTTTTGACAGCCATGGCTACATGCTGGCCCTGCAAGGCGATCTGGAAGCCGCGGGCGGGGTTGTCGCCTTCGGCAGTCCGATCGAAGGCGGCCAGATCACCCAGGACGGTATCCTCCTCCGCGTCGGCGGGGATGAACCCATGGCCTTGCAGTGCCGCACGGTGGTCAACGCGGCCGGTCTATGGGCCCAGGCCATCGCCCGTAGTCTCGACGGCATGCCGCCCGAACATGTGCCGCCCCTGCACCTGTGCAAGGGAAACTATTTCCAACTGAGCGGACGCGCGCCTTTCCAGCGCCTGATCTATCCAGTGCCGGGCGCGGCCTCCCTGGGCTGTCACTTCACCCGCGATCTGGGGGGACAGGGGCGCTTCGGCCCCGACGAGGAATGGGTGGAGCGGCTGGACTATCGGGTCGATCCGGGCCGGGGCGAGGCCTTTTACGCCGCCATCCGCCGCTATTGGCCGGGTCTGCCCGACGGGGCTCTACAGCCGGGATATAGCGGCATCCGCTCGAAACTTCATCCGCCCGGAGAAGCGGCGCATGATTTCAGAATTCTCACACCGGAGCATCACGGCATTCCCGGACTGGTTCATCTGTTCGGCATCGAGTCGCCGGGACTGACAGCATCCCTGGCGCTTGGTGAATGGGTTGCCGAACGGCTCGCAACGAACTAATTTTCACCCGAGGACCACACAAGAAAAAAGGAGTGCGATCACCATGGCAGGCTTTGACGGTATGCGGGGCTTTCTCGGCGGGTTGGTTCTGCTCGCCAGTTGCGCCTTGAGCGCCTCCCCTGCCCTGTCCCAGGCCGATGACGGTCAGGTCAGAGCCCAGGGCAAGGTCGTCGACCGCAATGTCGGCCAGGAAGAAAACCAGCGTCGCCTGCTTGCCGCGCCCAAGGACCCGCGCGAAGCCATGCGGACCCTGGTCCAGGACATCAGCAAATTCACCCGTCGCTACAAACGCAACTTTCTGCTCATTGCGCAGAACCCCCTGGGACTGAGCACCAAGACAGATCTCGACGATCCGACCGCCCTGCTGCCCGCCCGCACCTTTCTGCAATCCATCGACGGCATCCTGCAAGAGGGTGTCTGGTACGGCATTCCGGATATCGGCAAGCCAGTGACCAAGAACCGCAACACCAAGGCGCTGACACTGTTGAATCTGGCCAAGCAGTCGGCAGTGCCGGTATTCATCATCGATTATGTGAGCACGGCCAAGCAGGCCTACGAGGTGCTGGACAAGGCCCACAAGGCGGGCTTCGTGGCCGCTCCCGCCTTTGCTCGCGGACAGGCCCTGAACAGCCTGCCCAAGGTGCCTTCCCGTCCCTATCAGGAGAATGCCCAGTCCGTGCTCAGCCTCAAGGATGTGCGCAATTTTTTTGTGCTGCCCGAGTCAACCGGTCTTGGACGCCAGGACGAGTTCGCCCTCAAGGTTCACGACACCAATTATGACGCGGTCATCGTCGATGTGTTCCACGGGCGCGATCCGCTGACCAAACAGGCTGTGGAAACCCTCAAGTACAAGAAAAGCGGCGCCCGCCGGCTGGTGCTGGCCTACATGAACGTCGGCGTCGTCGGAAGCTATCGCTACTATTGGAAAGAGAACTGGAAAGAGGGGTCGCCCAGTTGGATCGACTCCCCCTACCCCGGCCATCCGGATTCCTATTTCGCCCAGTACTGGAATCCCGAATGGCAGCAGATGTTGAGCGGGGATACCAATTCCTACGTCTATGGCATCATCGCGCAGGGCTTCGACGGCGTCGTGCTCGACGGACTCGACGTCTACCATTTCTTCGAGGGCGATATCGAAGCGGACCCGCTATAGGGTCACCGACTCAGGACAATGATTCCTGCACCGCTTCGACGACAAATCCCTGTTCCGCGGGGTAGCGGCTGCTCAGCAAGGCCACGGCCTCGTCGGCGCTGTCGGCATTGACCTTCAACACCTGGGTCTCACCCCAGCGGTCATGGTACAGACTATGGGATTCATTATTGGCGACCAATTCACGCACCAACGTATTGACGAAACGAACCTCGAACGCCCGAAGGTTCCCATTCGGCGGCTGATACATCTCTGATTTCCTTCCAACTTTCCTGAACGCCTGGGGATTTTTTTGATGGCCCCACGCAACAATCATGCTAGGGGCGCTTTGTTTAAGGAATTATTACGTCATTTTTGTGTCGTGCAAGAAAAATTATTCCAACGCATTGGGGCGTCCCCTGCGGAACGCCCCTCTGGCATTTCAGATCCTGATTTGGGAGTCTATCGACGCACCTTGCGCAGCACCATTTCCAGACCATTGACCAGACTCTCGCCGGATTTTCCGCCGTCGCCGGTCATCTGATTGAGAATGATCAATTGTACCGCATTGATATGGAGCTGGATGACTTCCATCTCCTTTTCGTTGGGGTGGTCCAGATTTTCCAGGAATCGGCAAAGCTGATAACAGACCTGGGTGATCAGCGGATAATTGAAGCTGCCGCCCTGCCCCTTCATATCATGGGCGACACCGAAAATGCGTTTCAGGGCATCGTCCTGCTCTTCCTCGTTGCCATGGGACAACTGATCGAACGCATCTTGCAGCGAATCCAGATCGGCCTGCACCCAGTCCATGTAGTCGTCGGCCAACTCCGCGATGGCCATTTCCGCCTTGGCCAGGGTCGCCGCATCGACACCGCCCCCTGCACCCGGAGGGCCAACCTTGTTTTTCAACAAGTTGGGAGGCTGAATGATCTCACCCTTGGCTTGTTCGGACATGCCTGTATTCCATTCGGTTGCGGCCAGCGGCCTCGGAGTGTCCACAATAGCGGCGAGTGCCCTGTCCCCGCAAGCCTTTCGCGGGCTCTCAAGTCACGCGGAAGGCGCCACCTGACGCTTTTCCATGCCGCCAAAATCCATCTGAAACCGCCGACGATCCGGCCCCACATAGGCCGCAGTGTCAATGAAGGCCATGGCATCGTCCATCACATCGCCCAAGGCTTTCATCAAGGTCTTGGGGGAGATGGGCTTTTGCAGCAAGTCGTTGACTCCGGCATCGCGGGCCGCCGTGTAACAGGGCGTGCCCCCATTCCCCGTCACCATCAAAACCGGAATGCGACGGCGCGGCTGATGGGAGGGTTCACGACGCACATGGCGGACGAATTCCAAGCCGTCCATGCGCTCCATGTTCCAATCCACAATGGCCACATCGGCAGGAAAGTCCTGAAGAATCTCCAGGGCTTCCAGACCATCCTCGGCTTCCTGAATGGCCTTGACCCCGGCGAAACTCAGAATGGTTTTCAGCAGGGTTCTGAAATGAATATTGTCCTCGACGATCAAGACCTTTCGATCACGGAAATCCTTGTCGTACATGCCCCCCCCTCGTAGCCACAGCTACGCAACTATGATAACACCAACCCCCTTTCACACCTGTTTTCGGCATGTTTGAAGCTATATTATATTCTTTTGGGGTATCCCGCAACAAGCCTCATTCATGGCGGCCCGAGCGTCGCTACCAGGGGATCTCCTGGCCATCGTAATTGATGAACCGGCCATTCAATTCCGCGGGCGGCCTAGACAGCACCTGACGCAGGCCATGAACGCTCTGGTCCACGTCAATCAGCGCGTTGGGGCCGCCCATGTCCGTCCGCACCCAGCCGGGATGCATCATGACCACGCAGATGCCGCGTTTCATGAGATCCACCGACAGGCTTTTCATGGCCGCGTTGAGGGCCGCCTTGGAAGAGCGATAGATATAGGAGCCGCCAGAAGAATTGTCCGTCATGCTGCCCATCTTGCTCGACAGCACGGCGATCTGCCGACCCTGTGAATGGGCCACCTGATCCAGGAAGGCCTCGGCGACTTTTACCGGAGCCATCACATTGGTCCAGAAGACTTCCTCCCAGGCCTGATAATCCAATCCGCCGAGGGTACAAGGCCGCGGCCCGTACACACCGGCGTTGAGCAGCAGCAGGTCGATGGATTCCTTTTTCCACGCCTTGGCCAGGGTGTAAATCCGATCAAAATCCATCACGTCCAGGTCTCGGATCACCACGTCGCCCTGAATGGCCTTCAACGCCTTGGCCTTTTTAGGCTCTCGGCAGGTGGCCAGGACGCGCCATCCTTCGGCTGCACATTGGCGGGCAAACTCAAGTCCAATGCCCTTGTTGGCACCGGTGATCAGGATCGTCGGCATCGTCAAAACCTTCTGCACTGATTCGGAGCAACGTCATTAGGAGGCAATCGCTAGTTCAGTTCAAGGCCGGATTATTTGCGCGTCAATTCAGTGAGGTGATCCAGAAAGGCACTGAGGGCTGGCCCCGCCTGCTCCACGCGCTCGCTCTCCTTTGTTGCCGCCGTTTCGGGGGGGAGCGTCACTTGCACATCCCGCAGATGCACCTCTTCGCCCATGGCCTGGTTGATAACTTCAAGCATCGTGTTGAAATCAATGGGCTTGACCACGCTGGCATTCATGCCCGCTTCGAGAAAGCCGCGCAGGTGGGATTCCATGGCGTCGGCCGTCACTGCGATGACCGGTAATTGGGCGCGGTTCGAGTCCATGCGGCGAATGGCCCGGGTGGCATCCAGCCCATCCATCTCCGGCATCCGCACATCCATCAGCACCAGATCAAGCTCCCGGGTTTCCACCAGCTTTATGGCCTCAATGCCGTTATCGGCCAGGTACACCCGATGCCCCAGAGGCTGCAACATGTTGACGATCAATTTCTGATTAATGCGGTTGTCCTCCGCCACAAGGATACGCAACGGGCGCTGGGCGCGATATTTATAGACTCGGCGCGATTCCTGTTTCTCCCCGGGTGCCTCGGCAATGGTGCAGGGAACGGTGAACCAGAAGCGGCTGCCGACGCCCAATTCACTGTCGAAACCGATTTCTCCCCCCATCAGTTCGGCCAAATGACGGCAAATGGCCAACCCCAGTCCAGACCCCCCGAACCGGCGGGCGGTCGAGGCATCGGCCTGAGAAAATCGCTGAAACAGATGGCTATGCAGGTCCTCGGGAATGCCGATGCCGCTGTCGCTCACTTCGAACAGCAGCAACACCCCGCCTTCGGAATCCGGGCTATGGCTGACCGCGATCCGCACCTGCCCCGCCGGGGTGAACTTCAAGGCGTTGCCGGTCAGATTGAACAGAATCTGACGAATGCGCACCGGATCGGCATTCACCCCCTCGGGCAGGCCTTCGACCAAATGAAGCTGGAAATCCAGCTCTTTTTCTTGCGCCTTGGGCCACATCAGGCTGTACAGGTCGCGGACCAGGCTATGCAGATTGAAGTCGATCTGATCCAGCTCAAGCCGTCCGGCCTGCAACCGCGACATGTCCAGAACATCATTGAGAATCCGCAACAGCATTTCCCCGGACTCGCGGATCATGCCCACGTAATCCCGGGCCTGAGACGACAGCTCCATGCCCAACAGCAGGTCGGTCATGCCCAGAACCCCGGTCAGCGGGGTGCGTATTTCATGACTCATGGTGGCCAGGAATTCGCTCTTGCTGCGGTCGGCGGCTTCGGCCTTTTCTTTCTCGCTGGCGTATTCCAGAGTCAGTTTTTCCAGGCGCTCCGCTTGTTGTTGCAGGCTGCGCCGAGAATTCTCCAACTCGGAGATATATTGGGTCATGGTGCGCTCGGTGCGCGCCCGTTCGATGGCATATCGGATGGTCCGATCGAGAATTGACGGTGCCACATCGTCTTTCACCAGATAGTCCTGCGCCCCCTCGCGCAGCACCAACATCGCCGTTTCCTCGTCATCGGTGCCGGTCAACACGATCAGCGGCACATGGGGCAGTTGCGCCCGCGCCCAGGCCACTGTCTTGGCTCCGACGGAATCCGGCAACGACAGATCAAGCAGCACCGCGTCGAAAGTCTCCTCCTCGGCCCGCTTCATGCCGGCCTCCAGCGAGGCCTCGATCACCGTTTCATAACGGGTGAGCGCCACGTCGCTCAGATACTCTCGCACCAGAATCGCATCACCGGGATTATCCTCAATGACCAGCACGCGAATTGTCGGGGATGGCAGATCACTCATCCAGGTAACGAACTCCAAGACAACAGATTAGAATATTGTAACATTATGGATCACACCCTGTCACATCAAGGTCAATGCCGCCAAGCCGAGAAAGGCGAAAAAACCGACCACATCGGTCACCGTGGTCAGAATGACCGTCGAGGCGATGGCCGGATCGACGCCCAGACGCTGCATGGCCAACGGGATTGACGCGCCAGCCAATCCGGCCACGATCAGATTGAACAGCATGGCGCAGGCGATCACCGCCCCGATGCCCGGATCGGAGAACCAGCCCCAGGTCACCAGTCCGGTCAACAGTGCGAACAGCACCCCGTTGGACAGCCCGACAAGCACTTCCTTGATCAACACCCGGTGGGCGGAATCCTCGGTCAAATCGCGCATGGCCAGGGCGCGCACCACCACGGTCAGGGTCTGGGTCCCGGCATTGCCCCCCATGGAGGCCACGATGGGCATGAGCACCGCCAGGGCCACCATTTGATCAATGCTGGCATCGAACAAACCGATGACCAGCGAGGCCAGAACCGCCGTTCCCAGATTGATCAAAAGCCAACTGAAGCGGGAACGGGCGGTCTGAAACACGCCGCTGAACAAATCGGTTTCCGCCACACCGGCCAGACGCAGCACGTCTTCTTCCTGTTCTTCCTGGATCACGTCCACCACGTCATCAATGGTGATGGTGCCGACCAGACGGCCGTCTTCGTCGACCACCGGGGCCGACACCAGATCCCGTTGACTGAACAGATAGGCCACCTCCTCCTGATCCATGGTGGCCGGAATCATCCGGATATCGCGCCGCACGATATCGCTCAACAGCACCGGACGGCGGCGCCGCAGCAGGTGGTTCAACGGCAAGGTTCCCACCGGATGGTGACGCGGATCGACCACGTAGATGTCGTAGAATTCCTCGGGCAGCAGGTCTTCCCCATCCAGGTCTTCGCGGTCGGCGGCGGCGCGCAGATAGTCGATACATTCGCCCACCGTCCAGAATTCGGGCACCGCCACAAGGTCATGACTCATCAACCGCCCGGCGGAGAATTCGGGATAGGCCAGACTCTCCTCAATGCGCGCCCGATCGTCTTCGGGCAGGGAATCGAGAACTTCCCGCAGGTCCGCCTCTTCCATGTCCTCGATCAGATCGACCGCGTCATCGGAGGCCAGTTCCCGAACCAACGCCGCCAGGACTTCTGGCGACAGATCCTCGAGGATTTCCTCGCGGACCGTCTCATCCAGCGCCGACAGCACTTCCGGGTCCAGGGGTGCTCCGGGCAGGGACATCACCAGCGGGCGCTGTTCCGGCGACAGTTGCTCGATCAGGTCGGCGGCATCCGCATAGTGCAGCGGTCGGATCAGGTCCGAGGCCTGCTCCAGGGCACCGTTTTCAAGCGCCTCGGCAACCTCATCGACCAACCCTTCCGGCAAATCGACCGTATGTTGGGAGTCGAGATCCCCTTCGCGGAGCGGTTCGTCGGACATGCTGGAGTCTCCCGAGAGGGCCGAAAGGATATTGCCGCCCCTTATAGGGCCTTTTCGACATTCTTTGGCGGAAAAAACCGAGGCCCGCGCCAAAAACCGGCAGCGGGCCTCGATCAATTGGTGCGGTCGAGAAGACTCGAACTTCCACCCCGTTGCCAGGACAGCGACCTCAACGCTGCGCGTCTACCAGTTCCGCCACGACCGCATCACGGACACCTTGCGGCGTCACAGAGCGCGGAGATAGCACCTTCACGGCAATGGATCAAGACTTCCTACTGTGAACCGGTTATGTTGTCGTATGGATTTTTTCCACGCGGGTGGAGGTGTCATGGGCGACGGCGGGCAGGTGCTCGACCTGGATGTTGGGGCTTACGGACGGGCCTTGACCCAGTTCGATCTGGAAGACGGGGCGGCCAGCCATCACAACGGCTGCCGGAAATGTTATCAGCGCCCCTTCCGGGCCGCCGATCCGGCCCTGGTCGCCGAGCAGTTTCTCACCCTGCCGCTTCTCACGCCGCAGACCTGTGCCCATCTGCGTCACCTGATGGATCACGACCCGGCCCATCTGCGCGACCAGGATTTTTTACAACGGCTGCTGGAGGACGTGTTCCAGCCCCCCCTGGACGGCATCCTCAGCGCCTATTTCGGCAGTGAATATGCCGCCCAATGGTACAGCTTCCAGAAATTCGACAAGGCCGACGGGCGGGCCTATTCCTTCGCCTGGCACTTCGATGCCTGGAGCAGCCATTGCCTCAAGCTGCTGTGCTATCTGAACGCCACCGAGGACCACGGCGGCCCGACGCAAATTCTCGATGTCCGCGAAAGCCTGGGGTTCGCGCGGGCCGGATATGCCTATCCGCCCAAGGAACAGCGGTTGACCGATTTGACGGAGCTGGCGGAGATCCTGCATCTGCCCTGTCATCCCCGGACCCTGCACATGGCCGAAGGGGAGGCCCTGCTGTTCAATCCCGTGCGCCTGCTGCATCGGGGCGTGGTCCCGACTCTCGGCCCGCGCTATCTGTTGCAGATCTGTCTGGCCCCGTCGCCCCTGCCCTGGCGCGAGAACGGCGCCCAGGGGTACTGGCCCTATTGGGACCCGGGCAGCAACGGGGTTTGAAACCAGCCATCTACGGGGCACGCAGCCCCCGGGAACATAAACAATGCACAATATCGACACCCCAACCGTCACCCCTACAACCTTTCAGCCCGACCCCCTCAGCTACAGTCGGACCATCGCCCATTTCGACGTCACCCGCGGCCAGGTCGCCTATCACCGTCATTGTCAGGAGCAGTTCCGGCGCGGACCGGTCGATGCGTCGCACCCGATCCGAACCCACCATCTGACCACCCTGCGGCTTCTGGACCGGCAAACATGTGCCACTTATCGCAGCTACATCGACCAGGGCGCGCAACGGGTTGAGCAACATGATCTGCTGACCGAACTACTGGAGTCCTTTTTTTCCCCCGAGACCGACCGGGCGCTCACCGCCTATTTCGGCAGCGAGTATCATGCCGACTGGTACAGTTTCCAGGCGACCTTTCCCAATGACAGGCACATCTATTCCAATGACTGGCATTTTGATGCGGGCTCCAGTCGGCAGATCAAGATCCTCTGTTTTCTCAACGACGTGGAAGACCACGCCGCGCCGACTCTCTATCTGCCCCTGGTTCAGAGCCAGATCCTCGCCCGCAAGGGATACGGCTTCCCGCCCATGGAGGCGCGGCTGGCCGACCTGTCCGGTCTGGCGCGGTCGATGGGGGTCGAATATAGTCCGCAAGCCGTGCCCCTGGCCGCCGGGGAGGCGTTGTTGTTCAATCCACAGACCCTGCTGCACCGGGGGCAGCCGCCCAGGGAAAACCCCCGATATGTGATCCAGGTCAATATCATCCCGTCGCCCATTCCCTGGCGAACAGCCCTGCAAACGGACCGCTACTGGCCCCGCTTCGAACCCGGCTCCTGCGGCTGGCCTCCCAGGCCGCTCCCCTGAGGGAGCCTTTAAGTGGGGCGGCGCAGAACCACAACGATATCCCCCCGGCTCGCCCGGTCCTGCGGTGCCACGTCACTTTGGAAAACCACCTCCAAATTGGCCGCACCAAATAGCGCGACGATATCCTGCGGCGACTTGTACAGACGCTCGTCGGTTCCGCCCCGCGCCCGGTTTTCCTCCATTTCCTCGGGCACATACTGACAGCCGATGGCCAGATGCCCGCCAGGACGCA
This sequence comes from Magnetospira thiophila, assembly GCF_054657015.1. Classification (NCBI taxonomy): domain Bacteria; kingdom Pseudomonadati; phylum Pseudomonadota; class Alphaproteobacteria; order Rhodospirillales; family Thalassospiraceae; genus Magnetospira; species Magnetospira thiophila. The sequence goes on along the minus strand of NZ_BAAHXF010000002.1, from coordinate 77,432 downwards.
GAACCCGCCACATCTCCGCCGCCGCCTTTTCCGGCTGCTGGCTGTAGGACAGAACCCAACCAGCGAGTACAATATCAAAGCCTTCGTCCGCGAACGGTAGATCATGCATATCGGCCAGGGAGATCCAGGGCGAATAGGTGATCAGATCCACCGCCGTGATATTCTCGGCGGCAAAACCGGACCCCAAGAGGGCAATGATTTCCTCTTCGGTGCGCGGCCCAACGGACAGGACCTTCAGCGCCCCCAGCCGCCGCCGGACCGCATCCAACCCCAACAGCGGCCGGATGAGTATCCACGGACGCAGGGTGGCCTGCCGGGCCAGGATCTGCCGTGCATTATGTTCCACCGCCTCTGGAATAGCCGCCACCGCCTCGGGCATCTGCCTGAGGCCCGAACGCAGCAGACGTTGGGCGCGCCGATCGGAAACAATCGCCGCGATCTCTGGGATTTGCAGCAATTTCATAGGATTGCCGCTGATGAACGCCGCCACGTCCCGCATGGTGTCTGGATCAAGGAATTCCTGGGCGACAGCGGACGGTTTCTGCATGATTTGGCCTCCTGTTGGTCATTCCGGGCCTGCCCCTTACTCGTCCATTGCCAGGACTCAGCGCGACCGATATGACAAGGGTCATGTATATCAACGCAAACATGGAATGGCGAGGCCCAGACCGCGAGGTCTCCTACCCGGACGCCCTGACCTTCATGGAACGGCGGGTGGCCGACATCCATGCCGGAACGGCGGCGGAGTGCATCTGGCTGCTCGAACATCCGCCTTTGTACACGGCGGGCACCAGCGCCCGGCCCGCCGACCTGCTCGAACCGGACCGTTTCCCGGTCTTTCCGACCGGGCGCGGCGGCCAATATACCTATCACGGTCCGGGCCAGCGCATTGCCTATGTGATGCACGATCTGCGGCGGCGCGGGCGCGACCTGGGGGCCTTTGTGCATGGGCTGGAAGATTGGGTGATCGCCGCCCTGTCCCGGTTCGGGGTGCGCGGGGAACGACGCGCCGACCGGGTCGGCATCTGGGTGGTCCGCGCCGACGGACGGGAGGACAAGGTGGCCGCCTTCGGCGTGCGGGTGCGGCGCTGGGTGACTTTTCACGGACTGGCGATCAATGTTCATCCGAATCTGAGCCACTTTTCCGGGATCGTGCCTTGCGGACTGGCGAGGCACGGTGTCACCTCGTTGCAAGACCTGGGCGTAGCGGTCACAATGGCGGACCTGGACGACGCCTTGCAGGCCACATATCCTTTGATTTTCCCTGCCGCAGCGAAGGACCCGCCGTGACCCCCGCCGAAATTCTCGATGAATTGGACAAGGCTGTCGGCAGTCATCTGGTTTGGCTCAAGACCTGGCATGGCGCGATGCTGTGCGGAGCCGTCTCCGAATCCCGCGTGCCCATCTACGATTCCCACCATCTCTGTCGCTTCGGCACCTGGTATGTGCGCAACCAGCATGCCGGGCTGGTCGATCAACCGGCGCTCCATACCCTGGCCCGACTGCATCGGGACATGCATGACCGGGCGCACCTGCTGAGAGAGAAGGCCCTGGGTGGACAGTCGCCAGACAGCGCCACCTACGCGGCCTTCGCCGATTCCTTCAACGCCTTTCTGGCCCAGGCGCGCCGTCTGGAACGGGCCTTCTCCCAGGCCCATCAGGACCTCGACCCGCTGACCGGGGTCCATAACCGTCAGGCCATGGACCGGGAACTGTCCCGGGAGCGGGAACGCCATCTGCGCACCGGCGAACCCTGCTGCATCGGGCTGGCCGACCTGGACCATTTCAAGGCGGTCAACGATACCTACGGCCATCCGGTGGGCGATCAGGTGCTGACCGCCGCCGCCGAAATTCTGCTCACCGGCTTGCGGCCCTTTGATTTTGTCTTTCGCTACGGGGGCGAGGAATTCCTGCTGTTTCTCCCCAATACCAATCTGCGCAGCGGCCTGCCGGTCCTGGAGCGGTTGCGCGCCGCCCTGGCTGCGGCCCCCCTGCGCCTGGAGGGCGGGCAGTCCCTGGCCGTCACCGCCTCCTTCGGGCTGGCGGAACTGATCGGGTCGGCCCCCCTCAAGGAAACCATCGAACAGGCGGATCAGGCGCTCTACATGGCCAAGCAACAGGGCCGCAACCGGGTCATTGCCTGGGACGTCCCGAGCGACATCGCCACCGACTGAGCGGAGGCAATACAAGCGAGGATCATCGTCATGACGGAACATCCGGAACTGGTCTGCGCCTACCTGCTCGACGGCTCGGGTCGGGGCACGCCCCTCGATTGGGACGGCGTGACCCACTGGACGCCAAAACAGGGCGAGGCCTGGTTTCATTTCGACTTCACTCAACCCGCCACCGAACCCTGGTTTCGCCAACACAGCGGTCTCGACACCCATGTGATCGACGGCCTGCTCGCCGCCGAAACCCGACCCCGCTGCGACTGGTTCCCCGAGGGGATTTTGATCGTGCTGCGCGGGGTCAACCTCAACCCCGGAGCGGACCCCGAAGACATGGTCTCCATCCGGTTATGGATCGACGATGACAAGGTGATCTCGACCAGAATGCGCAAGTTGATGGCGGTCGAGGACATTCGCGAACAACTTGCCGTCGGCAAAGGCCCCGTCTCGACCGGACATCTGGTCGCCCGCTTGGCGGCGCGCATGACCGAGCGCCTCGGACCGGTCATCGACGACATTTCTGACGAGGTGGTGGAACTGGAAGACCGCCTGTTGCGCTCCGGGGAAGGGGACCCGTTGCCGCTCCGCGAGGCCCGGCACAAGCTGATGGAGTTGCGCCGGATAGCCATTTCCCTGCGCCGCTACGTGGCCCCCCAGCGGGAGGCGCTGAATCGCCTGTCGCAATTGGAAGAACCCTGGCTCGACGAACGGGTCCGGGGCCGGTTGCGCGAGACCGTCGACCGCACGACCCGAATCACCGAAGAGCTGGATGATGTGCGCGAACGTTCCGCCGTGGTACAGGACGAACTGGCCAGCCGCCTGTCCCATCGCATGGAAAGAACCATGTATACCCTGACCCTTGTCGCCACGGTCATGCTGCCGCTCGGATTCCTGACCGGGCTGCTGGGGATCAATGTGGGGGGTATTCCCGGAGCCGACACCAGTTGGGCCTTCTGGGCCGTCTGTGGTGGCCTGCTCTCTGTCGCCGCCTTCGAGGTCTGGCTGCTCAAACGGCTCAGGTGGCTGTAGCCGCGCCCCTGCAAAGTCTTCCCCTGGGACCTTCAACGGGCAACTTATGCCCGGCAAGAGGCGACTTCTGCCGCGCTGGTTGCCCAGCGCTCATCCATCAATCCATTGATTTATAATATTAATATATTCTGGCATGGGGAATGCATGGATAGGCGTGGCTTGAACACGGATGAACGGAACTGACGATGGAAAACACATCATACATCATCCTTTCCAGGGAAAGTTCGCTGCGCCGCGAAATGTCGGTGATCGCGAACAACCTGGCGAACATGAATACCCATGGCTACAAGGGCGAACGCATGATGTTCGTGGACCACCTGGTCCGCAGCAAGGGTGGCGAGTCCATGCTCGGCACCAAGAACGCCTTTGTCCGCGACGTGGCCTCCTATCGGGTCCAGGAAGAGGGACCGATCATCGAAACCGACAACCCGCTCGATCTGGCGGTGCATGGGGACGGCTATTTCGTCGTCGATACCCCCAGCGGCCCGCGCTATACCCGCGACGGACATTTCCAACTCAATGACACCGGCCAGTTGGTCACCTCCAACGGCAACCCCGTGATGGGACAAGGCGGGCCGATCACTTTCGCGCCCGACGATGTGGATATCCGCATCTCCCGCGACGGCTCGATCACCACCAACAATGGCAACATTGCCAAGCTCTCGGTCGTGACCTTCGAAAACGCGCACAAATTGAAGCGCGAAGCGGGGGCGCTCTATGCCAGCGATGCCCCGGGCCAGGAGGCCACGTTCCCCAATGTTGTCCAAGGGGCGATTGAAGGGTCCAACATCCAGCCGATCTTGGAAATGACCCGCATGATCGACGTGCATCGGGCCTATCAAGGCGCAACCAAATTCATCGAACAGGAAGACGACCGAATCAAGAAGCTCGGCAGCATCCTGGTCGGTCAAGGTTAAGAAAGAGGAGTTGAACCCATGAGGTCCTTATACATTGGCGCCACCGGGATGCTCGCTCAAGAGCAGAACGTCGAGGTGATCTCCAACAACATCGCCAACATGAATACCACCGGCTACAAGCGTCGGCGCACGGAATTTCATGATTTGCTGTATCAAAACCTGCGTCGCGTAGGCTCCGCCTCCTCCGATTCCGGCACCATCGTGCCGACCGGCGTGCAGTTGGGTTTGGGCGTCAAGCTGGCGGCGGTCTATCGCATCCATGGTCAGGGCAACCTGACGGCGACCGACAACGTGATGGATCTGGCGATCCAGGGGAAAGGCTTCTTCCAGGTCCTGATGCCCTCCGGCGAGACGGCCTATACCCGCGATGGCACGTTCCAGATGTCGGCCGATGGCAGTCTGGTGACCCACGACGGATACGCCCTGCAACCGGGCATTACCGTGCCCGCCAAAGCCGTGGACGTGACGGTCAATGCCTCGGGCGAAGTGCTGGTCAAGCTGGCCGGTCAGACCACCTCGCAGAACGTCGGCCAACTGCAATTGGCCATGTTCCCCAATCCGGCCGGTTTGCAAGCGGTCGGCGACAACTATCTGATGCAGACCACGTCTTCCGGTGCACCGGTTACGGCGACTCCGGGCACCACCGGCATGGGCACGTTGTTGCAGGGGTTCCTGGAAACCTCCAACGTCAACGCGGTGGAAGAAGTGGGCAACCTGATTTCCGCCCAACGGGCCTATGAAATGAATTCCAAGGTCATCTCCACATCCGACGAGATGATGTCCGCCGTGAACCAACTCAAGTAAGGGAGGCTGCCATGACACGCATCGTTTTTGCTCTTGTATTGGGATGGATCGGCCTGACCTGGACGGGCTTCGCCTCGGCCGCGACCCTGGTTCAGCACATCGTGGTGACCGAGGATGTGGTGCGCATCGGCGATATCTGGAAAGACGCGGGCGAAAGCGCCAACGAGGTGGTGGGCTATTCCCCCGCCACCGGCGAACAGGCGGTCCTCAATCATCGCTGGCTGACCCGCGTGGCCGAAGCCTACAAGGTGGACTGGAAGCCGCTGGGCGGCAGCGCCCGCGCCGTCGTTGAACGGTCGAGCTTTTTCATCGGTCGCGAGGAAATCACCAACGAAATTCTCGGTGCCCTGATCGAACAAGGGGCCAGTCCGGACGTCATCGTCGATTTGGGCAAGCGCAACTTCGATGTGCAGGTGGACAGCCCGGAAAACGCCTCCGTGGCGGTGGAGGATCTGACCTATGATCATTCCTCCGGTCGTTTCTCGGCCAGCCTGCGCTTCCCGGCCAACGGGGCCATCTTGAAGCAACTACGCATCAACGGCCGCACCCACAAGGTGGTCGAGGTGCCGGTACTGACCCACCGCATGGCCAAAGACGAAATCGTCACCCATGGGGATATCCGTTGGATCAAATTGCGCACCGACCGCATGCACCCGAGCACCATCACCGAAGTGACCGATCTGGTCGGCATGGCCGCCCAGAACAGCCTCGGTGCCGACGAACCGATCCGCCATGGACAGGTGGCCCGGCCGTTGGATGTGCGCAAGGGCGCCTTGGTCACCATCATCCTGCATAACAAACGGATGACCCTGACCACCCGGGGCAAGGCCCTGGAAAGCGGCTCCGAGGGGGACGCGGTGAAAGTCCTCAATACGCAGAGCAACAAGATCCTGCAAGCGGAAGTCATTGGCCCCGACCGGGTCCGTGTGCTCTCCGCCGACCAGTTGGCCATGAACTAGGAGACCGACCATGAACAGGTCCCATATCACCCCATCCCTCAAGGCGCTCACCGTCATGGCGCTGGCGATCAGCACCGCAGGATGCAACACCATCAGCCGCCTTTCGGCCATTGGCGATGGCCCGGAACTGAGTGAAATTCAGAATCCCATGGCCCGCCGCGACTATCAGCCGGTGAGCATGCCCATGCCGGCCCCGAAAATAGCCGACAATAACCCCAACTCCCTGTGGCGGGCCGGAGCCCGAGCCTTCTTCAAGGACCAGCGGGCCAAGGAAGTGGGCGACATTTTGACCATCAATCTGGCCCTGGACGACAGCGCTTCTTTGAGCAACACCACCGAACGGGACCGGGAAGACTCCGAGGATACGGATGTCACCAACCTGCTCGGCCTGGAGGCGGAATTCACCCAGTATCTGCCCCAGGGCCTCGACCCGACCTCGGTCATGAGCTTCGGCAACGTCCATTCCACCAAGGGCGACGGGTCGCTGGACCGTTCGGAAGAAATCAACCTGACCCTGGCCGCCGTCATCACCCAGGTGCTGCCCAACGGCAATCTGGTGATTTTCGGTCGTCAGGAGATGAAGGTGAACTTCGAGATGCGCGAGTTGGCCATCACCGGCATCATCCGCCCCGAGGACATTGACTATTCCAACACCATTTCCAACGAAAAGATCGCCGAAATGCGTGTCGCCTACGGTGGCCGCGGCACCCTGAGCGACCTCCAGCAACCGCGCTGGGGCACGCAATTGTGGGATATCGTCTTCCCGTTCTAGTTCAAGCCAGAATCTGGAACAAAACTTGGGCCGGACCCTTCGGGGACCGGCCTTTTTTCTTGGTGATCCGCCGAAGAAGGATCAATCGTCGCGGTGGGTGCGTTCCATGCGTTCGTGGCGTTCCTGGGCCTCGATACTCATGGTGGCGATGGGCCGCGCTTCCAATCGACGCACGCCGATGGGTTCGTGGGTTTCCTCGCAATAGCCATAGGACCCGTCATCCAGACGCTCCAACGCCTCGTCGATCTTGCCGATCAGCTTGCGGGCGCGGTCCCGGGTGCGCAGTTCGAGGGAACGGTCGGTCTCGATGGTCGCCCGGTCGGCGATATCCGGTTCGAGGATTCCACCTTCCTGCAAATGATTCAGGGTTTCCTGCGACGCTTCGAGCAGTTCACCGCGCCACTTCAGGAGCTTCATGCGGAAATATTCCTGCATGGTCGGATTCATGAACTCCTCGTCTTCCGAGGGTCGGTAATCTGGGGGCAAGGTAACGTTCATGCCGTGTCGGACCTCCCAAGGTCTCCGTCGTCCATTTTGGCGGCATATATACGGAGGCTGGCCCGCCCTCGCAAGCAATGATTTTTTCTCTCGCTGCAAGGAGGTGGCTTTGCCGGGCCAAAACCGGCCGCCGGGAGACAGATCAGCTCGACCGGGTGTATTTGGCGATTTCGACTTCGACCCGCAGTTCGATCTCATCCATGATTTCGATCAGTTGCCGATCATTGACCTGCGGTCGCTTCTCCCGCAGCGCCTGGGCCAGTTGGACCAGTTCATCCTTTGACAGCCGTCCGCCAAGCAGTTGCAGGCGCAGCCGTTCCAGCCCATCGAGTAGCGCCTCGCCGCGCCGACGGATCAGGCCGCGCGAGCGTTGCTGAGTCGCGTCGGGGACCTGTTGCGCCGCCAATACGGCGTCCACCGGCATTACCGCCGCCGCCTCGTATCCGCTGGTCGGAGCGGTTGGCCCCGTCGCTTCGGACAGATGATCGGCGAAGTCGCTGCCTTGCCCCCCGGATGCCTTTTTCTTGCGATCCGTCGAGGTCACGCCGCGCGAGGCGCCAGGTCCGGAAATCTTCATGCCAGCCAAGAGTAAAACCTCAAATGTGACCGTTGTTCGAGCCGATGCACCAACTAACCATAAAACCACGAATTTTTCCACTCGGCATTTGTTGCCGGGTCGGTCGGCATCCTGCCGGAAACGGGCAACTCTTGCCTGTCCCCACATAAATATAACTCAATGATTCCAATTGACTATATATTCCTCATTCTGGCACGTCCCTTGCGATACCTGTTAAAGGTTATTGGTTTCATCGCAGGGAGCGTCCCCTCGGGACGTCATCGTCGTCATGATGTATGGCATGTTTTCCACCGCCGTTATGGGCATGTTCTCTCAGGCGCGGACCATGAGCGATATCGGCACCAACATCGCCAACGTGAATACTGGTGGCTACAAGCGAGTCGAAACCCATTTCTCCTCCCTGGTTTCCGACACCTTTCAACATGAAGGGGATCTGGGCGGCATTCGGACCAAGCAATACAATCGCATCGCAAGTCAGGGCACCATCACCGCTTCCGACCGCGATCTGGATCTGGCCATCAACGGGGCCGGGTTCTTCGTGTTGAACAGCAAGGCCGATGGCTCCGGCGATACCTACTACGGTCGCGACGGCTCCTTCCACCAGGAAAGCGGCGAAACGGCCACCGCTGTGGATCTGAACGGCAATACCATCACCTATAAAAAAGGCTATCTGGCCGACAAGAACGGCTATTTCGTCCAGGGCTGGGAAGCCGACATCAATGGCAATTTTTCACCCGCGCTGAAGCCCATTCGAATCGACACCTACGCCTACTACGACGCGCCCATTTCGACGACCGGTGCCAATGTCCATATCAACATCCCCGCCGACGCCGCCACCGGTGCCACCTTCAAGTACAGCGGCGCGGTGTACGACAGTCTCGGCGAGACCCAGGCGGTGACCTTCAATTTCACCAAGACCGACGTGGAAAACGAATGGACGGTCAACGGTTCCTACTACGGTCCGCCGACGGCCCAGGTTGATACGGCAACTCTTGCCGGGACAATTGAAGCGGGCGACGTCTATTCCATGACCGTCAACGGCACCGCCGTCAGCTATACGGCTCTCGGAACCGAAGCCGACATCGGCGGAGTGCGCGACGGCCTGTTGGCCGCCATTGCCGCCGATCCGACCGTCGGGGCGATCGTCACCGCCGCTCCGGGGGCCGCCCTGGGGGAAATCACCCTGACCGCCGTCACCGCCGGGACGCAGTTCACCGCCACATCCTCCGCCACCAACGGCGGCGTGACGGCAGACAACACATTGATCACCACCACCACCACGGCCAACCTCACGCAGACTCCGGGCACCACCGCCGATGCCACCTTCGTGTTCGATGGCGAAGGCCAGCTTCTGGACATTCGCAAGGGCGCGGCGCAGGCGCAGGTCAACACCCTGACCATGGCCGCCGGACAAAAGGACACCCTGACCCTGACCGGCACCGCCGGGGAAGCAGGCGATACCTATTCGGCCACCGTCAACGGCACCACCGTCACTTATACGACAACCGGCGGCGAAGCAAATATCAACGCCATTCGCGATGGCCTGCTGGCGGCCATCAACGCCGATGTGACTGTCGGGGCCCTTGTCACCGCCAGCCCGGGAGCCGGGCCCGGCGAACTGCTGCTCACTTCGGTCACTGCGGGAGCCACTTTCACCACCACCGTCGCCGCCGCCGATGGCGGTGGAACGGCGGACAACAATCTGACCGTGACCACCGGCAACACCATTGAGGCGGGTGACGTCTACAGCGCCACCGTCAGCGGCACCACCGTCACCTACACGGCCCTCGGCACCGAAGCCGATATCGGGGTGGTGCGCGATGCCTTGCTGGCCGCCATCAATGCCGACGGGACTCTCGGTCCGCTGGTCACCGCCGCCCCGGGAGCCGGACTGGGCGAAATCGCCTTGACCGCCGACACGCCCGGCTCGGCGTTCAGTGTCAACCTGGACACCACCAACGGCGGGGCCTTCTCGGACAACCAGTTCACCCACGTCGCCCACACGCCCAACAGGCTCAACATCCCGAGCCCCAACGATTCCACCTCGCTCACCTACAGCGTGACCTGGGCCAACGGAGCCACCTCGACCACCACTTTCGACTTCACCGACACCACCCAGTTCGCTTCCGACGAGCTGGTGCCGCTGTATTACCACAGGAACGGCAATGCCAGTGGACAGTTGGAACGCATCACCTTCGATACCTTCGGGGTGGCCATCGGGTCGTTCTCCAACGGCACGTCGCGCCCCCTGTACAAGGTGCCTTTGGCGGAATTCGTCAATCCGGAACTCCTGAGCGTGTATGACGGCAACGTCTACCGGGCCAACAACCTGACCTCCACTCCGTCCTTGGTGTCGGCGTCTTTGGATGGCTACGCCACTTTTACGCCCAATGCGCGGGAACTCTCGAATGTTGACATCGCAGATGAATTCTCCAGAATCATCATGACTCAAAACGCCTATAATTCCTCCGCCACCGTCTTCAAGTCGGTGGACGAGATGCTGACCACCGCCAAGGACCTGATCCGCTAGTGGATAGAATCTGACATATGGCCGACGTTCCGCTGAAAAAGGCCCTGGTCACGCTGATTGTCGGGGAGCCCTACGTGCGGGCGTTCGAGCGCTATATTCAGCCAACTTGGCAGCCCTACGCGGAACGTCACGGCTATGACATCATCGCCCTGACGGAACTCATTGATCCCCAATGCGATCTGTCGCGCAAGTCGATCCATTGGCAGAAACTGCTGATCGGCATGCACCCGCAACTGCGCGACTACGACCGTCTGGTATGGATCGATTCCGATATCCTGATCAATTATCATCAAGCCCCCTGCATCGTGTCCGCCCATCAAGGCAGCGGCATCGGCGGAGTCACCTCGCCGCCGCCGGATTGGGGACTGGGCGGCGCCGAGTTGGGCCGCTCCTGCCTACATACCATTATGCAGCAGATCCGCGTCCGTCAGCAAAAAGCCCCCGACAAACCGACCTCCGTCTTGTGGGCAGACTACCGCGACTATTACCGCCTTATGGGACTGGACGGCACCGCAAACCAGATGATCAACACCGGCGTATTGGTCTTCGACCCGGCCCGGCACGGCCCGATGATGGCTGAGATCTACCTTAAATACCCTAAGGATTTCATAGATTTCGAGATGACACCCCTGTCGTTCGAGATTCAGCAACAAGGGCTGCTCGATCCGCTGGACGAACGCTTCAACCAGCCCTGGAGCCAGGTGGTTCTTAAGCACTATCCGTTCCTGTTCAACAACGACTATCTGCATGCCCATCCGGATTTGATCCGCCAGTGCGTCAACGCCGCCTTTCGGCAATCCTGGTTCATGCATTTCGCCGGGACAAAAAATCACCCGATCACCAAGCTCCCCATGACCATGGTCGATATCACCTGTCCGGAGATTCCCGACCTGGTGTTTCCGCAATGCCAGGATCACTGGCGGGACTGGTTCCAATTTGTCGATACCGAAACCTTCCAGCAGCAGCATCGCGAACGCAAGCAGGGCCGCGATCGGGATATTTTCATCTGAACGATCATCTCCTGAGGGGGGTCGCAATGACCCGGCAGATGTTGCCCGGCTGCCGTCCCTGCCGCCTCATTTTGCCGACACCTCTATTTATTATCTTTATATTTCAATGTATTAAAAGCAATACCCGATTGGCACGACCCTTGCTTCATAAGCGATAGATTTATGTCTCTAAGCAAGACCGGGTACCGACATGAAACGCATCGCCAAGACCTTTTCAGCCCTTCTGGCACCGGCCCTTGTGGTCTGCGCCGTGATGACGACCTTCGCGCCGTTGGCCCATGCCGCCTCGCGGATCAAGGACATCGTCGAGATCGAAGGCGTCCGGGACAACCAGTTGGTGGGTTACGGACTGGTGGTCGGCCTCAATGGCACCGGCGACAATCTGGGCGACGGCCATTTCACCAAACAAAGCCTGCTGGCCATGCTCGAACGGCTCGGCGTCAAGCCGACCAGCGATGGCCTGACCTCCTCCAACACCGCTGCGGTGATGGTCACCGCCACCCTGCCGCCGTTCGCCCGCAAGGGCAACCGGATCGACGTTTCCATCAGCGCCCTGGGCGATTCATCGAGCCTTGCGGGCGGCACCTTGCTGGTCACCCCGCTGCTTGGTGCCGATGGCGAGGTCTATGCGGTCGGCCAGGGCCAATTGGCGGTCGGCGGGTTCAGCGCCGCGGGCAATGCGGAAAACGTGACCAAGGGTGTCCCCACCGCCGCCCGTATCGCCAACGGGGCGATCATCGAACGGGAAATCGGTTTCGAATTGAGCTCGCTGAAAAGCGTCAATCTGAGCCTGCGCAACCCGGATTTCACCACGGCGCGTCGTCTGGCCCAGGCCATCAATGCCTATCTCGGCACCAACGTGGCGCGGCCCCGCGACCTCGGCACGGTGCTGGTGCAGGTGCCTGACACTTACGAAGACAACGTGGTGGGCCTGCTGACGGATATCGAGCAACTGCGTATCGAACCGGACCTGACCGCCCGCGTGGTGATCGACGAACATTCCGGCACCATCGTCATGGGTGAGAACGTGCGCATCAACACCGTCGCCATCGCCCAGGGCAGCCTGACCATCCGCATCACCGAATCGCAACAGGTCAGCCAGCCTGGACCGTTTGCCGAAGTGGGCGACACCACCACCGTGGACCGCACCAACATTCAGGTGGACGAACAGGCCGACAATCGTCTGGCCGTGGTCGATGGGGGCGTCAGCCTTCAGGAACTGGTCAATGGATTGAATGCCCTCGGCATCGGTCCGCGTGATATGATTACCATCTTGCAGGCCATCAAGGCGTCCGGTGCCCTGCAAGCCGATATCGAGGTGATGTGATGACCGGTTCCGACATGATGTCCAGCCAGCTTGATCAGGCCTTGATGGCCGGCAAGACCTATAGCCAGCCGAAGGCCATCGCCGACCAGGGCCGCATGCGCAAGGTGGCGGAAGACTTCGAGGCCATGTTTCTCGGTCAGATGTTGCAGCCCATGTTCAATGACCTGGGGGCCGAGGAACCCTTCGGCGGCGGCCATGCGGAAAAGGTTTGGCGCAGCCTGATGGTCGATGAGTTCGGTAAGGAAATGACCCGCGCCGGCGGAATCGGGATCGCCGATTCCATCATGCGTCAAATGATTATGCTTCAGGAGGCAAAGGACAAATGAGCCCCTCGGAAAAAGCCCGTTATCCTCATATGGATCTGGTCGACGACATTCTCTATGTGGCCGAGCGCATGATCGACTTTCTGGAGCGCGAGAACGAGGCGCTCTACGCCAAGGACTACGAGCACATCAAGAACACGGTCGAGGAAAAGAACAAGCTCTCCCTCGGCTATGAGAAGCTTTATCGCAAGCTGTCGTCGCATCCCGACATCCTGGCCCGGGTTCCGGAAGAGGATCGCGAGGCCCTGCGCGAGACCGCCCGGGATCTGGACGAGTTGCTCGACGAAAACAGCATGCTTTTGGAGGCCAAGATCAAGGCCATGCAGATCGTCGTCAACATGGTCGCCGAGGCCGCCCGCGCCACCAAGCAGGGGCCGGCCACCTATGATGCCGACGGCACCGTGGCCCATGCCGAGCCCCGCGCACCGACCCGCACCTCTTTCGCCCTCGACCGCAGTTTCTAGACTCAAGGAGTCTTTCCCATGGCCGGCAATATCACTCTCGCCTTGCAAACCGCCACTTCTGGCCTGATGGCCAGTCAGGCCGGCCTGGACGTGATCGCCAACAATATCGCCAATACCAATACCGAGGGCTATTCACGTAAAATCGCCAATTTCGAGCAGCGCGTGGTGGCCGCCGACGGGGCCGGGGTGCAGATTGCCGAAGTGACCCGTATTGTCGATGAAAACTTGCTCAAGAGTTTCCGTCGGGAAAAGGGCAACACGTCTGAAATCGCAGTCAAAATGGACTATTTCACCCGGGTCCAAAATTTGTTCGGCGAGCCCGCGGACAACGATTCCATCGCTCATATGATGGAAGAGTTGACCATGGCCATGGAAACCCTTTCCACCTCGCCGGAACGGACCTTCGAGCAGGCCGAGGTGGTGCGCCGGGCCACCGAGATCGGCGTCAAACTGAACTTGATGACCAATACCTTGCAGGACATGCGTTGGCAGGCCGACAAGGAGGTTGCCAACGTCACTACGCGGGTCAATGCCCTGACCTCGGAAATCGAGGATATGAACAACAAGATCGTCACCAATTCGACCATCGGGCATGATGTCACCGACCTGCTCGACAAGCGGGATCTGGCGCTCAGCGAACTGTCGGAATACCTGGACATCCAGTATTTCACCCGTGAGAACAATGACGTGGTGGTCTTTACCGAAGGCGGCGTCGCCTTGATTGACCATACGGCGCGGACCATGACCCATATCGCCGCCTCGCAGTTGGATGCCACGGTGACCCACGCCAAAGGCAACATCGGGGCGATCACTTTGTCCGGCGGCGGCACTTCCGAAATCGACATCACCACTCTGATCACCCGCGGCAAGATCAAGGGCCTGATTGATTTGCGCGACCATACGCTGACCGACTTGCAAAGCCAGTTGGACAATATGTCCGCCGAGTTGCGCGATACGGTCAATGCGCTGCACAACGCCGGTGCCCCGTTCCCGGGCCTCACTTCGGCCACCGGCACCCGGACCTTCGTAGATCCGAGCACCCAGACCATCACCCTGTCCGGTGGCGACGTCACCCTCGCCCTGGTCGATACCAGCGGCAATCAACTGGCCGTTTCCACCCTGGACACCATCATGCAATCGACCACCTACGGCTCCCTGGCCGCCGGTCTCGCCGGCAATGCCCAGACCGCCGGGGGACCTTGGGACCTGACCGAGGTCGCGGCCACCTTGCAATCCTACATCCGCGCCAACGGCGGCACCACCAGCGACACGGTGACCATCAACAGCGCCGGACACCTGGAACTCAACATCAGCACCTCCAATCTGGCCCTGGTGTTCCGGGATGAGACGGCGACCGCCGATGGCTCGACCGCCAGCGACGTCACCATCCAATTCGATGCCGATGGCGACGGCACCATCGACCGGCATGTGTCCGGGTTCTCAAATTTCCTCGGCCTGAACGATTTGTTCGTCGATGGCTTGGACCTCACACGGCACGATAGCGACATCAAGGCCAGCAATTACACATGGCGCCCGACCAACGGCATGAACATGTCGTTCAAGGACGGCACCGGAGCCGCTGAAAGCATTACCCTGCTGGGCGGCACCTCCTATTCCCTGCAAGACATCGCCGACATCATTAACGATTCAAACAACGGGATCTCCTTCGTCACGGCCACCGTGATCCCCGACGGCTCGGGCTATCGCCTGCGCATGGAACATGACGACGGGCAGGTGTTCGAGGTCTTTGATGACCAAGGGGTCGGCGGCAGTGATTCCTTTATCGAGAACCTGGGTATCAGCAAGAGCGACGCCCGCGCCTCGCAATATTTCCAAGTGCGCGACGACATCATCCGGTCTCCGGCCTTGCAATCCCGGGGCATCCTGCAATGGAATGCCGACCTGGGCATCAAGGGCGAGTATTACATGAGTATCGGCGATAACACGGTCTCCCAGTCCATTGCCGAAATGATGACCAATGGACATAGCTTCTCGGCCACCGGGGGCCTGTACGATCAGGTCGTGACCTTCTCCGAATACAGCGGGTCCATTCTGTCCTATAATGCCGGTCTGGTCGCCACCACTGAACGCTCCTTGGAAAGTCAGTTAAATCTCAGCGAGGCCCTGCGCGAACAGGCCAACAACTACAGCGGCGTCAACCTGGATCAGGAAATGGCCAACTTATTGATCTTCCAGCAGTCCTTTTCCGCCGCCGCTCGGGTCATCAGCATGATTTCCGACATGTTTGATGATCTTGAAGGTATGATCAGGTAGAATAAACACGAATAGATGAGGAGGCCGTCATGGTCACCCGGATCGCAGATTACTCGTTCACCACCTCGATGATCACCCGCATGCAATATTTGCAGAAGAACGTCTATGACAAGCAGGTGCAGGTTTCGAGCGAAAAAAAATCCACACAGTATGCGGGGATCTCCGATCAGGCCCAGCGGTTGGTCAGCATCGAGAATCTGGCCTCCCTCAATGAACGCTACATCCGTAACAACGATATCATCGGCACCCGCCTGGAAGTGCAATGGAACGCCCAGGAAGCCGTCAAGACGACCATCACCGAAATGCGCGACCGCCTGGAGAGCTTTCTTGAATTCTCCACCTCCGACGCCTCCTCAGTCGATGACATTCAGGATTGGGCCTTCAAGTCCATGCTGTCCATCGAATCCCAGCTTAATGCCTTCGTCGATGGCCAATATTTGTTCGCAGGGTCAAAAACACATACCAAGCCGGTGGACTTCGGCCTGACTAATCTCAGCACCTTCCAGTCCACCTATAATGGAGAGACCGTCACCTATCCCACCACCCGGGATGCCCATCTGGTCAACAGCGTCTTGTCCACCGACACGGCGGGCAACAGTTCATGGCTGCGTTTCGACGCCACAAACAGCGTCATCACCGCCGCCACCTCGGCCTTCGGGACCTTGGAAGCCGGAGCCACCTTCACCGTTTCCGGCAGCCCATCCAATGACGGCACCTATATGGTCCGCAACACCTACGCCTTCGACACCAGTGCCCTGGATGCCGCGCCGACCATCACTTTGCCCGATGCCTCGACCCTGACCACCGCCGACTTCGGCACTGTGAGCTATTCCAATCCTGTCACCCTCACGGCGGCCACTGCCAGTTCCCTGTCCGGCATTTCGGTGGGCGATGAAATCGTCATTTCCGGCTCTACCGATTCCGACAACGACGGCACCTTCACTGTGGCCTCCAACGACGGCACCACCTTGACTGTGGTCCCCAACAAGATCACCGTCGCCACCGCATTCGACACCAGCGCCAACGACGCGGCCCCGACCCTTGTGCTGGATGATGCGGCAGATCTGACAGCGGCCGATTTTACCGATTTGAGCTTCACCCATCCCGACACCATCGTCTCGACCGTCGGCGGAGCCCTCGCCGGGTTGTCAGTAGGTGACGTGTTCACCATCACCGGAGCCACCGATTCAGACAACAACGGCAAATATACCGTGGTCAGCAACGACGGCACCACCATGACCGTCACCTCGGCATCTCTGACCACAGAAGGCGGTGTCGGCACGGAAGTGGCGGGCACCATCACCTCCTCGCCCTACTACAAGGGGGACACCACGGTCCTCACTCACCGTGTCGATAAAGATTTCACCATCGACATGGATATTAACGCGACCCACCCGGCCTTCGAAAAAGCCATTCGTGCCATGGGCATCATCGCGCAGGGCGTCTTCGGGACCGCAGGCGGCCTGGATGCCAACGAGAACCGCGTGACCGAGGCCCGTTGGCTGCTTGATGCCGCCCTCGACGAAGTGACCGGCGAAGCACCGCCCTATGGCACCGAAGTGGCGGGCGACATGATTTCCCTCGGCTTCAATATCGGCTTCAAGCAGATTCTGATGAACGATACGAAAGATCGCTTTACCAAGCTGGACAGCATCCTCAAAACCCAGGCCGATGATATCGAAAATATAGATCTGGCGCTGGCGATTGCCCAATTCACCGATGCCTCGACCGCCTTGCAGGCGGCCTATCAGGCCTTCGCCAAGGCGCAGCAACTCAGTCTGTCCGACTTCCTGTAACCTCGGATTGCCTCTGTTCAGGCGGGCTCTCCGGGCAGCAGGACTTCGGTCACGGCGCGCCACAGATTTTCAGCGGTGACCGGCTTGTGCAGCAACGGCAGGCGTGAGCTTTTCGCCTCCCGCAGGCGGGCCAGGCCGGTATCTCCGGTCAGCAGCAGGGCCGGGACGTCCCGACCCAGAATTTGTCTCATCCGGGCAATGGTTTCGGTTCCGTTTTCGCCGCCGGACAGTCTGAAATCGGACAGAATCACATCCGGCTCCCATTCTCCGCCATGGACTTGTGCCTGGGCTTCCGCCCCCGAGGAAGCCAGCCGGACCCGCCAGCCCCAACTTTGCATGAGCCCGGCCAGGGCGGCGCGGATTTCCGGTTCGTCGTCGATCACCAGCACATCAAGGGCCGTTTGCAGTTGCATGGGGTCTGATTTTGTCACGATTGGCACCGGCCCCATGACCAAGGGCACCGAAAGAGAAAAAACAGATCCCCGCCCCAATTCGGAAACCACCCTAACCGGATGCTCCAGCAGTTGCGACAACCGGGAAACGATGGCCAATCCCAGGCCCAGCCCCTCGCGGCGATTGCGTTCCGCATTCCCGACCTGAAAGAATTCCCGGAAAATGGCACCTTGATCGGCAGCGGCAATTCCCTCTCCGCTGTCACAGACCTGGAATTCCGCCTGCCCCGCACGCCGACGCACGCCCACCAGGACTCGACCATGATAAGTGTATTTCAAGGCATTGCTGATCAGATTGCGAAGAATTCGGGCCAGCAGCACCGGATCGCTGCGCAGCGCCAGGGACGAGGAGACGAAGCGCAAGTCCAGACCTTTGTGCCGGGCCAGCGGTTGAAATTCCGCCTCCATCCTGTACAGGACATCCGCCGCCGCAAAGGGCCGAATGCTCGGCGCGATCAAACCTGCATCCAATTTTGAAATATCCAGTAAAGTATCAAGAAGACCGCTCAAGGCCTCGACCGATCCTTTGGCCCGACCGATGATTTCATGGGCCGTCCGCTCGCCCACCAGGCTATCCAGGGTCCCCAGGTACAAGGTCAGGGCCTGCAACGGCTGCCGCAGGTCATGGCTGGCCGCGGCCAAAAAGCGGGATTTGTCGCGGTCGGCGGATTCGGCCTGGGCGCGGGCCTCCCTGAGTTGGGATTCACGCTGATCAATGGTCTCGATGAATACCTTCAGGGCTTGAGCCATGCTGGATATTTCATCCGCGCCCTGAATCGGAATATTTGTCCGTCCGCCGCTGGCATGAACCCGCATGCTTTCTTCCAGTGTCTTGAGGCGGCGGGCGATGGTACGGCTGATCAGCAGCCCCAGCAGCAGCAAGGCAGACAGGCTCACCACGCTGAGAGACGCCAGAATGAGCGATGACCTTTGAATGGTCGCATGGGTCTCCGAGATCGCCTTTGCAACACGGTCACGCGCCTGAGAATACAGAATATTGGCCTGAAAACTCAATCTTTGAGCCGCCAGACGCGCCGATTCTGTGCGCCCTTCGACCTTTCGATGCAAGTCCAGATGTTGCCGGGTCCGCTCAAAAATCTTCCCGGCATATTCGGGAACCCATGCCACCCCTGCCGGAGGTGCCCCCCCAGCCTCCGTCGACAGCCCGGCCAAATATTTTTGCCAAGCCACTTCATAAGCCGCACCCAGACGTTCCAGCGTGAAAATATTTCGCGCGTGAAACATGCGCAACAGCTTGTCCACGGCCGCCATCAGGTCGGGTTCAGGAGTAACGGAGTGCGCCATGAGCCCGCTATGAAGATCGAACACCTCGGCGCGCAAGGCTTCCACCGCATGCCCCTGGTCGATCAACAGTTTCATGTCCGCATTGATCGCCGATAGATCGTTGAACAGGTCTTTGGCGTATTGCTCAATCTTTCTGACATGGGGATCAGCAATGAGCTTTTCCACCTGAAGGCGGATGGCCCGATGCTGATCCTCCACCGCATTGAACGCGTTCATGCGCTCACTTTGAGTTTCCGCTGCAATCAGCTCGGAAACACGCGCCACCAACTGTCCGGTATGATGGCTGAGGATGAGTCCCGCCGTGGCGGTCGGCACATGTCGCTCGCTAAACGAGACCATGGATCGTCCAAATTTCATAAAGGACGCAATGCCGATTCCGGCGGCCAACATGCAAAACAGAAAGGCGGCTATAAAAATCAGATTGAGCTTCGTGGCTACGGACATCAAAGACACCTGCGCCACTGCTTATTTGAACGGTGGGGCATAAAGCAATCCGCCTCGGGTCCATTGATCGTTGAGCCCCCGTGGGGTCTTGAAGAGTGACCCGGCCCCCAGGTTGCGCTCGAAGATCTCACCATAGTTTCCCACTTGTTCAATAATTCGCTTTGCCCAGTCCGCCTCCAATCCCAAGGCGGCACCGAGTTCCCCTTCGAGTCCGAGCAAGCGGGCCACTTCGGCCGATTCGGGAGCGGCCAGATGTTGCTTTATATTGGCCGAACTCAGGCCATATTCCTCGGCCCCGATCACGGCATAGACCACCCAGTTTACAATGTCCGACCAGGCTGGCGAATCCTCTCGCACGACCGGAGACAGCGGTTCCTTGGAGATCACATCCTCGAGCATCACGTAATCCTGGGGTTCCGGGGCCACCGCTTGGAGCAGGCCCATCAGACTGGACTTGTCGTCCGTGATCAAATCGCACTGATTGGTAAAAAACGCCGTATACTGACCATCCCAGGATTTGTAGGTCTGGATCTGGAGTTCAGGCAGATCCTTTTTTCTCAGATCCAGGAGATTTTGGTACGTTGTCGTTTCGGCGGACACACAGACCCGCGCCTGTTTCAAATCCGCCAATTTCGTCACCCCCAGGGATTTGGGAGCCAGAAATCCCTGTCCATCGTAGTAGATCACCGGGGCGAATTGGAAGGCCATCTCCGCATCCCGGCTCAGGGTATGCGTGGTGGTCCGAATCAACACATCAACGTCGCCCCGTTGCAGGGCCGCGAACCGGGTGGTCGCGCTCAATGGAACAAAAGCCACCCGGTCTCGGCTGCCGAGTACTGCGGCGGCTATGGCGCGACAGAAATCCACCTCGAAGCCCAGCCACTGCCCGTCCTTGTCACGCGCGGCAAAACCATAGTTGCTTTCCGCCACCCCACAAATGAGCCCGCCCCGCTGGCGCACCAGATCCAGGGTATCCGCCTGCGCCGGCCAGACACCGAACAACACCGTGAAGATGCTGCCAAATAAAATACCGTGCCAAGCCATGGGCTTCATTCACCCCCCCCTACAGTGACCACGTCCGTCCGTGACGGGCAGGGTTGCGCTTGACCTTCATCAAGCCTAATACAGCCCTGATGGTGCATTATGCTGTTGACCCCCCATTTCCAGAGGTTCCCATGTTCGCAAAATTTTCCATGACGGTGATTCTGGCTTCCCTGTTCCTGCTGCCGTCCCTGTCTCGGGCTGAAATCGGTGGCCGCTACGTCATGCAAAATCATTTTGGCGAGGTGGTCTACGATAAGGATTTTCAAGGTAAATTTCAACTGATCACCTTCGGCTATACGTTCTGCCCCGATATCTGTCCGACCCAATTACAGACCATGGCCGATAGCTTGGACCAATTGTCCGAGAACAAACGCGAGCGCATCATTCCCTTGTTCGTCACCCTTGATCCGCAACGGGACACCCTGCCTGTCCTGCGGGCCTATGTGGCCACCTTTCATCCGCAAATCATCGGCCTGACCGGCACGCCTGAATTGGTCAAGCGCATGGCCCAATTGTTCAAAGTCAAATATGACAGAGTCGAATCCCAGTCCGGCGACCCGGAGATGTACACCCTAGATCACACCTCCGGGGCCTTCCTGATGGACCCGGACGGCAAATATGTGGCCAAAATTCCCCATGCCAGTACGGTCGAGCAGATGGTCCAGACGTTGAACGAAATCATTTCTGAAAAATAGGGTCTCTCGCCTCGGCGAGCCCCTTTGAATTTAGACGGCGGGCGGCTATACTGCCTTGAGAGTGGCATATCTTGAGGGACTGAAGAACGAAATGAGCGACCTGTCGACCCTTTTGGACCGTGGTCCCCGCGCCCGGGTGTTGGCGGCCTTGAGTTATGTCGGGGCCCTGTGTTTCATCCCCTTGATGGTGCAAAACAACGCCTTTGTTCACTTTCATGCCAAACAGGGCTTGGTGCTCTGGGCCTGGAGCGTGGTTGCCGGGATGGCCCTATTCGTGCCGGTGATCGGTCGGCCCTTTGCCATGCTGTCCATGTTGGCGATTATTTTTCTCTCGGTTTTGGGTCTCGGTTCCGTGGCCCTCAAGCGGGCTTTCAAGCTGCCCATTGTGCATAGCTTGTCGGAACAGATCTAGCGGCGCATCGGTAAAAGCGCGTCACGCTGCGACACCGATCCCGTCAAGAAAAACAAGCCTCCAAGGAGGGAGAGACAGGGTTTTGGTGCGGTGGAGCCCCTTTCCAATTGTTTTCAGAGCCCTGGCCGATGAGGGCCAAAATCCGCCGCGCAAGATCCTCGCCAAGAACATGCTCGATTGGGAGGTGTTCTTCGAAGCCAAGGATCAAGGCGTAATTCCTCTGGTGCGGCAAGCTCAATCCCTTGATACCCTGCAAAAATGCTACGCCGTTACTGTTTCGCAGCTGTTCCGACGGGACGGTGACGGTGACCGGCGGCGCACCTTCGAGGCACTGTTTCACGAACTGGTCGGCGTCGGCGATCAGGACCTGGACTCGGTCAAGGAACGACTGACCGTGGTGTTTCGCCATATCAAGGAGGAACGCAAGGCCCGCGTGGCAGCCCTCCTGGCGGCCAAGCAGGCCGAAGAAGCCGCCGCCACGGAACGTCGTCAGGCGCAAATGGATCTAGAAGCCGAAGAAGCGCCCGCGCGCCCCCTGGACGCGACCCCGCCTCCCGCCGCAAGCGAAGAACCAACCGGCCCGACGCCACGCGAGGCGTTCAAGGAAATTTTTGCCCAATTGATCATAAACCGCTTGTTGATCATGCAGGCGGATCAGGACTGGTGCAGGAGCCATCATGTCAAGGTACCGTTTTTCTGCTCCGACGCTTTCGCAACCCTCTACAAATCCCTGCTCATCGACCATCTGGGCGATGCCATGGCCGAACATTTTCCCAGCCTGATTACCCGCATCAAGTTGAAAGATCCCGCAGAGCGACTGGGCTACACCCTGGAAAGCCTCGAAGATCGCAAATACCGCCGGGTGCTCTGGGAAACTTGGCAGGGGGTCTGGGCCCGCATGACCCAGGAACAGGTGGCCCCGAAAAAGCCCGCCCCCGGCAGCAAGAAGAAGGGTCTGCTGGAATCCCTCACCTCCCTGGCCGGCGACAAGGCTCCGGACGAGATGACCGTCTGGCGCAAGAAGGTGGCGCAGGTCGAAGAGCACAACACAAACTGTCGACTCTTTTGGGAAAAACTGACCGCATCGTCCAAGCACTACGAGCCGCCAACGGTGGAGGACAGCACCTTGCTGATGCAGCTCTTTGGACGCAGCATTTCCGGTCTGACCAAGGACATCACCGCATTGCGTCAGATCGCCGGGCAGGGCGGCGAAGTCGGGCGCGCCTTTGACGGCTTCCAAAAGGGCAAGAACCTGGATCTGCCCCTGACCGTGGTCAGCTTCCAGTGCCCGGATCTGTATCTGGACGAGAACAAGAAAATCCTCAAGAAGTACCTGGGGGGCGTCTCCCCCGAGGAGCGCCAGGCGGTCTATCCGTTGACCCTGCGGTTTCTTGCGGAATACCTGTAGCCCCGATCCCTACTGCGCCACGGTGCCCTCGACCGCCTTCAGGGCAGCCAGGAATTCCGGCGTCGTGCCACTCCGCAAATAGGTCAGCGCGCAGCCCAGGACCCGGTCCTTTCCTTCCTCTCCGGCCTTCGGGCAGCTTTCCTCGGGCAATGTCGCCTTGGCCTGATGTTCCTCACCGGTGTCCACTTTCAGCGCCCCGGGCAGATCGGCCTCGCGACGGATGGCATGCTCGGTTTCTTCGTCGATTTCGGCATCATCGGCCTTGAGCGTGGCTTCCGGTTTCTCTTCCGGGACGTCCTCGGCCACTTGCTGCGGTTTCCTTTTCGGCGGCGTGAGGACGATATCCGGCAGCACGCCGATCCCCTGAATAGCCCGCCCAGAGGGAACATAATAGAGATCGGTGGTCAGTTTCAGCGCCCCTTCCAGATTCAACGGCGAGACCACCTGTACCGATCCCTTGCCGAAGGAGCGGGTGCCCATGACCGTCGCCCGGCCATGGTCCTGAAGCGCCGCCGCGACAATTTCCGAAGCCGAGGCCGAACCGCCATTGATCAGCACCACCAGGGGCAGACCGCGGGCCAGATCGCCCCACCCGGCCTCATGCTCCCGGTTGCGGTTTTTATCGCGACCACGCACCGAGACCACCACGCCCTTATCGAGAAAATCATCGGCCAGATCCACCGACTCACTCAACAGGCCCCCGGGATTGTTGCGCAGATCCAGCACATAGCCACGCAGCTTGGGACCGATTTCCTTACCCAGAGCCTCGATGGCCTCCAGCATGCCCTCGTGGGTGGTCTGGGAAAAGCGGGTGACGCGAATATAGCCGATGTCATTCTCGGCCCGCCATTTGACGGCCTTCACATGCACCACGTCCCGTTCCAGGGTCACATCGAAGGGGGCATCCTGGTCCCGCAGGACAGTCAGGCGAATCTCCGAACCGGGCGGGCCGCGCATCACCCGCACCGCATCGGTCAGCGTCTTGCCCTTGATCGCCTCGCCGTTCAGATGGGTAATCAGGTCGTTGGCCTGCAATCCGGCCCGCGCCGCCGGGGTATCGTCAATGGGGGAGATGATCTTTACCGCCCCGCTGTCCTTATCCAGGGTGACCAGAATGCCCAAGCCGCCGAAATGGCCGCTGGTGGTTTCCTGCATCTCCTTGAATTCTTCCGGGTTGAGATAGGAAGAATGGGGGTCCAACGCACCCATCATGCCGTCCAGGGCCGCCTCAATCAGCAGCCGGTCGGTCACCTCTTGCCCCTCTTCTGGCTTGAACTCGTCCATGCCCTTGATCGCCGCATCGATCAGCAGCGCATCCTTGACCGGCGTGACGTATTGTTCGCGCACCTTGAGGAAGGCGTTGCGGAAATGATCCAGCTGGGCTTCGCTTCCGTTTGGCGACTTGGCTTTGTAGGCCGTCTCGAAACGGGCGAATTGCTGCGCCCCCTCGGCGCCCAGGCTGGGGAACAGGTCGCCCAGCCCGAACATTGCCCGGGCACCAAAGACCTCTGGCCAGACCCCACCGACCAAGCCGTGAGTCGCCATTACGCCGATTATAAATCCGGCCAGGACAATGCCCAAACGAGCCAGCAGGCGCCACCTCGCACGGGGGCGCGCAGAAGAAGATATAGTCACCGGGTCATCCGTCTTTGTTGATATTCTGGATCAATTCCGCCAGCACGCGCTCAGCCTCCTCGTTTTCCACCTGACAGGTCCCCGCCGCCTCGTGCCCGCCGCCATGATAGCGCAGCATCAACTCGCCGATATTGGTTTTGGAACTGCGGTCGATCACCGATTTGCCGACAGCGAACACCGTATTGAGCCGTTGCAGGCCCCAAAGAACGTGAATCGAGATGTTCACCTGTGGATAGAGGGCGTAGATCA
The DNA here is from genome assembly GCF_054657015.1 of Magnetospira thiophila. Lineage (NCBI taxonomy): Bacteria > Pseudomonadati > Pseudomonadota > Alphaproteobacteria > Rhodospirillales > Thalassospiraceae > Magnetospira > Magnetospira thiophila. The sequence goes on along the minus strand of NZ_BAAHXF010000002.1, from coordinate 52,340 downwards.
TGAATCGGTTACCGGCGAAAATCACTTCCTCGTTGCGCAGGTCGAGGACCGCCAGCTTGTCGTGCAGGGTGGTGCAGCGCTTGATCTGATCTTCGAATTGCGACTGGTGCTCCATGTATAGATCGACCCGCTCCTTGACGTCGGGCAGGGTCATGATCTCGTCGATGGTGTGATTGCGGCAGTAATCAATCAGTTCCATCATCAGCTGATAATTGGAAATGCGGAATTCCCTGAATCGCCCGAGCCCGGTCCGCGCATCCATCAAGAAGTTGAGCAAGGCCCATCCCGTGGGGTGACGAATCTCCGATTCGTTGAACTGCGCCGAGTCGCCCCGATCCACCGCTTCCATCAGGTCGTCGGCGATGGTCGGAAAGGCGGACTTGCCGCCGAAATGATCATACACCACCCGCGCCGCCGAGGGCGCCTCGGGGGTCACGATATAATTTTTCGGAATGGCCGTCAGACGCAGGGTCTCGCTGAAATGGTGATCAAACGCCATGTGAACCCTGGGGTCATAGGGCAGGTTGGTGGTGATGTCCGTGCTCGCCAGCAGCACCGTGCCATCCTGCACATCCTTCGGGTGAACGAATTTGATCTCATCGACCATGTCCAACTCTCGCAACAACACCGCACAGACCAAGCCGTCGAAATCGCTGCGTGTAACCAACCGAAACTTTGTTTGTGCCATGGACCTATCTCCGATGTACCCCGAGAGAATGACTTTAAGGGCTTCTGTCGCCGGAGGAAAGTCTTCTCGCGGCAATCAGGAACTCAATATTACCTTCCGGTCCCCGAATGGGGCTTTCGGTGAGCCCGACAACCGACCATCCCGCCTCATCTTCGAGCCACCGGGAGATGGTCATGCAGACTTCCTCATGCAAGGCCGGATCGCGTACCACGCCCCCCTTTCCCACCCGTCCGCGTCCCACTTCGAATTGCGGTTTGATCAGCGCCACCAGCCAGCCCCCCGGCGCGGCCAGGGCGAGGGCCGCCGGGAGGACCGTGCGCAGGCCGATGAAACTGGCATCACAGACAATCATATCAAGGGGTTCCGGAATCATCTCCGGCGTCAGGTGGCGGCCGTTGGTGCGTTCCATGACCACCACCCGCGAGTCGCGGCGCAGTTTGTCGGCCAGTTGCCCGTAGCCCACATCCACCGCATAGACCCTGGCCGCGCCGTGGGTCAGCAACACATCGGTAAAGCCGCCGGTGGAGGCCCCCAAATCGAGACAGCACCAGCCGGTGGGATCAATCCGGAATGCCTGCAAGGCCTTGTCCAGTTTGAGCCCGCCCCGGGACACCCAGGGATGGTCCTGACCCTTGAGTTCGAGCGGAATCTCGATCGACACCTGTAGCCCGGCCTTGTCCAGCCGCTTGGTCTCCGAGGTCACACAGCCCGCCATGATCAACGCCTGCGCCTTGCTGCGGCTTTCCACCAGACCCCGATCGACCAGCAACTGATCCAGACGCATTTTCGCGATGGGCACGCCCCTACCCTCCGTTGACCTGATGGAGAAATTCTCCGATCCCGTTGAGCAGCATCTGTACCGACATGGTGACCAGGATCATCCCCATCAGACGGACCAGCGCCCGCTCGCCACGCTCCTTGAGCAGCCGCCGAAGTTGATCGGACAGTAACAGCACCGTCGCCGTCACTGCCCAGGCCACGAGCAGGGCCACCAGCCAGGTCCACAGCCGTTCCGGCTCGCGGGTGGCGAACAGCACCAGCATGGTCAAGGCGCTCGGCCCGGCGATCAACGGCACGGCCAACGGCACAATGAAGGGTTCCTCGCCTTCGATGTCTCCAACCAGGCTTTCGCCGCGTCGGGGAAAGATCATGCGCAGGGAAATGAGAAACAGCACGACCCCTCCGGCAATGGACAGGGCCGGGGATGAAATGTCCATGGCGGTCAGGATCTGTCGCCCCAGGAACAAGAACAGCACCAGGATTCCCAGCGCGATCAACATCTCTCGCAAGATGATCCAACGCCGCCGCTCTTCCGGCACCCGCGCCAACACGTTCAAGAACACCGGTGCATTCCCCACCGGGTCCATGATCAGGGTTAAAACGATGATGGCGGACAGGAGGGTCAAGACATGCCCTCCGCCAAACTCAGCCCCGCACCGCCGCCGTGGCTTCCATGCCCAGGGCGGCGAGGGCGGTGGCGACCATGTGTCCGGCGCTGAGTCCGGCGCGGTCGTACTGTTTGCCCGGGTCATCGTGGTCCATGTAGATGTCGGGCAGCACCAAGGGGCGGAATTTCAAATGCCCGGTGTCGAGCAGTCCGGCATGGGCCAGATACTGGGCGACGAACGAGCCGAAGCCGCCGACCGAGCCTTCTTCGACCGTAATCAGCACTTCATGATGGGTCGCCAACTGGTGCAGCAAGTCCTCGTCCAGGGGCTTGGCGAACCGGGCATCGGCGACCGTCGTCGACAGTCCCCGCGCCGCCAGTTCCTCGGCTGCTTTCATCGCCTCGGCAAGCCGCGTCCCCAGCGACAGGATGGCCACCCGGGTGCCCTGGCGCATCACCCGCCCGCGCCCAATTTCCAGCAATTCGCTGTCCTGGGGCATATCGACCCCGACCCCCTCGCCGCGTGGATAACGGAAGGCGATGGGGCCGTCGTCATAGGCCGCCGCTGTCGCCACCATGCGGTCCAGGTCCGCCTCGTCGGCCGCCGCCATCAACACCATGTTGGGCAAACAGCCCAGATAGGCCACGTCGAACGAACCGGCATGGGTCGCCCCGTCGGCCCCGACCAGCCCGGCCCGGTCGATGGGAAAGCGAACCGGCAGATTCTGTAGCGCCACATCGTGCACCACCTGATCATAGGCCCGTTGCAGGAAGGTGGAATAGATGGCGCAGAACGGCTTCAGTCCCTCGCAGGCCAGAGCGGCGGAAAAAGTCACCGCATGCTGCTCGGCGATGCCCACATCGAAAAAGCGCGTCGGGAACAGTTCGGCGAATTTGTCGGTGCCGGTTCCGGCGGGCATGGCGGCGGTGACGGCAACGATCTTGCTGTCCTTCTCCGCCTCGCGCACCAGGGCGTTGCCGAACACCTTGGTATAGGCCGGGGCGTTGGAGATGCCCTTGATCGGCTCGCCGGTGATGACGTTGAAGCGGCCGACCCCGTGATATTTGTCCCGCGCTTCCTCGGCGGGCTGATAGCCCTTGCCCTTCTGGGTCACCACATGGACCAGCACCGGCCCCGGAGAATCCTCGAACTCGGCGTCGCGGATGTTCTTCAGCACCGGCAGCAGATGTTCCAGATTATGCCCGTCGATGGGGCCGACGTAATAGAACCCCAGTTCCTCGAACAGGGTGCCGCCGGTGACGAAACCACGGGCATATTCATCGGCCCGACGCGCCGCCGCCTCGATGGTGCGCGGCAGATAGCGGGTCACTTCCTTGGCCAGACTGCGCAGGCTGAGGAAGGATTTGGACGACACCACCCGCGACAGATAGGCGCTCATGGCCCCCACCGGCGGCGCAATGGACATGTCATTGTCGTTGAGGACCACCACCATGCGCGAGCGTTGGTATCCGGCGTTGTTCATGGCCTCATAAGCCATGCCGGCGCTCATGGAGCCGTCGCCGATGACCGATATGACGTGATTATGCTCGCCCTTCAGGTCCCGTCCCACGGCCATGCCCAGACCGGCCGAGATGGAAGTCGAGCTGTGCCCGGTGCCGAAAGGGTCGTACTCGGACTCCGAACGCTTGACGAACCCCGACAGGCCGCCGCCCTGGCGCATGGTCGCCATGCGATGGCGCCGCCCGGTCAGGATCTTGTGCGGATAGGCCTGATGGCCAACGTCCCAGATCAGCCTGTCGGTCGGGGTGTCGAACACATGATGCAGGGCCACGGTGAGTTCCACCACCCCCAGGCTGGCCCCCAGATGGCCGCCGGTCACCGACACATGGCGCACGATGTCCTGGCGGATTTCCTCCGACAGCGCCACCAACTGGTCGAGAGTCATCCCTTTCAGGTCGGCAGGCGACTGAATGGCATCAAGCAACGGTGTGGGGGCATCCACGTTCAAAATCGAAGTCCTTTGTGTTCCCGGTTCAGGTTGATCGCTCAACGACGAAGCGGGCGAGCATGCGCAGAGGGTCTGCCTTTTTTCCGAACATTTCAAGGTGCTTGGCCGCCTGCTCGGCCAGCATGTTGGCCTGATCGCGTGCCCGCTCCACCCCCAACAGGGAAACGAAGGTGGCTTTCCCGGCCTCGGCGTCCTTGTGCACGCGCTTGCCGACGGTCGCCTCATCGCCGGTTTCGTCCAACAGGTCGTCGGCAATTTGGAACGCCAGTCCCAAATCATGGGCATAGGCAATCAGCGCCTGACGGGCCGCTTCGGGGGCCTTGCCGAGAATCGCCCCGGCCTCGCAGGACAGACGGATCAAGGCCCCGGTCTTCATGCGCTGCAATCGGGTGATGGCCGGGATATCCAGTTCGTTGCTTTCGGCCCACAGGTCGATCATCTGACCGCCGACCATGCCCTCGACCCCCGAAGCGCGGGCCATGGCCACCACCAGGGCGGCGCGCACGGCGCAATCGGAATGGGTTTCCTCGGCCGCCACCACCTCGAACGCCTGGGTCAGCAGGGCATCGCCGACCAGGATCGCCGTCGCCTCGTCGAATTGCTTGTGACAGGTCGGGCGGCCCCGGCGCAGATCATCATTATCCATCGCCGGCAGATCGTCATGGACCAGGGAGTAACAATGGATCATCTCGATGGCCGCCCCGGTGCGCAGGGCCGAGATCTCCGAGACGTTGAACAGCCGCGCCCCCTGCACCACCAAGAAAGGCCGTATCCGCTTGCCGCCGCCTAGGGTGGCATAGCGCATGGCCTCCACGAGCCGGGATTCCGGCCCGGCGGTCGGTGCCAGAAGATGATCCAGCATCTGCTCGATCGCTTCGGCGGTTTGGGTCAGGGTGTCGTTCAGGGTCATGGGAGGGAGATCGTTCGGGCTCGGGGTCATTCCATGGCGGCGGGCTCGACGCCCAGACTGCCGTCCGGGCGCTGCACGATCCGATCAATGCGAATCCGGGCCTCACGCAGCTTGGCTTCGCAATGTTGCTTCAACAGACTGCCCCGTTGATAGGCATCAATGGCCTGCTCCAGCTTGCCTTGCCCTTCTTCCAGGGTGCGGACGATCTGTTCCAGTTCGGCCAGGGCGTCCTCGAAACTCAGGCGCGTGATGTCCTCCGGCAGGGCGGCGGCAGTGTCAGTCATCAATCAGGGTTCCCATTGGCAAGGGGCGGCAGTCTAGTGCCGCTCCCGCGCAGGCGCAAGAAAAACAAAGGGCGGAACCCGTGCCCCGCCCTTTGCCGCGATAAAACCAGGACCTCGGTCGATCCTATTTGCTTTCGGTGGTGGCCGGAGCCGCCGGTGCGACCGCATAGGGATAGCCGTAGCCATATCCGCCATAGTACGGATAGCCGCCATACCCGTAGCCCGGATAACCGCCCCAGCCATAGCCGGGATAGCCATACCCATAGCCCGGATAGCCGCCCCAGCCATAGCCGGGATAGCCGTACCCATAACCCGGATAGCCCCACGGACCGCCGCCATAGGGGCCATCCCAGCCGTCATCGAACGGCCACCACCATGCCTGGGAATTGGATGTTGGGATTGCAGAAAATGCCAGGGCCAGAACCAAAGCGCCCAGCAAAACACGAAGATGCTTCATGATGGACCCTCCTTAATACCAGTCAGGACCGCCCCCGCGCCCTCCGCACGGGAAACGAGTTGCCGCAAAAACAGTCTGACTATATCAGAGTTCGCTAATGTAGTCAAAATGTCGTATCACTTTTTTTCCACACGCGGGCCATGATCGCGCCCTCAGTGTCCCATCAGTGCCCGCACATGGGCCGCCACGCCGCCCGCCAGCCCGACCAGGTCGTAGCCGCCCTCCAACACGGAAACCACCCGCCCGTCGCAGAGTTCATCGGCGATGGTCAGCAAGCCCTCGGTGACCCAGCCGAAATCCTCGTTCTGGAGTCGCAGATAGGCCAAGGGGTCCCGGGCATGGGCATCGAACCCGGCCGATATGATCAACAGATCCGGCCCCCAGGACCGCAGCCTGGGAAAAATGATGTCCTCATAGGCTTGGCGAAAAGCCTCGGAGCCGCTGCCCGGTTCCAGGGGCACATTGCAGAGATTGTCGAACCGGCCTGTTTCGCGCGCCTCACCGGTCCCCGGATAAGCCCCTGCCTGATGGGTCGAGGCGTAGAACAGATAGGGATATTGTTCGCAGATGGCCTGCGAGCCATTGCCGTGATGCACATCGAAATCGACAATGGCGACCTTTGCCGCGCCGCACGAGTCGTGGGCATGCAGGGCCCCGATGGCGGCATTGGAGAAAAAACAAAAGCCCATGGGATGTTCCGGCTCCGCATGATGGCCCGGCGGACGAATGCCGCAAAAGGCGTTGCGCGCCTTGCCGCCCATGACCTGCTCCACCGCATCGATCACCGCCCCGGCGGCGCGCAGGGCGGCTTCCGGGGTGTGCGGACACAGGGCCGTGTCAGGGTCCAGATGGCGATGCCCGCTGGCCGGGGCGTTATCCAAAATATCTTTCACATACCAGTCCGGATGCACCTTTTCGAGCACCGCGCGGTCGGCCCGGGGGGCCTCAATGCGATGCAGATGTGAAAAGGACTCGCCTTCCAGTTGGCGCAAAATGGCGCGCAGACGATCCGGTCGCTCGGGATGCCCGACCCCCATTTCATGGTCGAGACAATCGGTATGAGTATAAAACAGGGTCGACATTGAGACTCTCCAGGGGCAGGGGACCGAAAGCAACAGCCTATTGTCACCAACTCGGGGAGAGACTAACAATATTTTACCGCCTCGTGGCACCAGAATTTACGGTTCCCGTCGCTGTTTTTGTTTACATCGTTCGAGATCGGACCTTGCGATGCGCCCCTTGTCCCTGCTGATCCTCGCCGCCTTGTGGATGATCCCCGCGCTTCCCACCTGCGCCCAGCAGAAACCTGCCGACGAACCGCCGACCCTGGTCGATCTTGATGCGGTGCGCAGCGAACCGCTGGTCCAGACCACCCCGGTTCTCGGTCGCTTGATCGCCCGGCACAGTGGCCCGGTGGCGGCCCGCACCAATGGCCCCCTGTCGGCTTTTCTGGTCCAGGTGGGGGATCGTGTGGAGGCCGGTCAGGTGATTGCCGTGCTCGACGTGGAACGGGCCCGCCTGCAAGTGGACCTGCACAAGGCGGAAGTGGCCCAGGCCGAGGCCGCCAAACGCACCTCCCAGGTTCGGGCCTCGTTGCTGGCGCAGGAACTCAAGCGCCTGGAAAATCTACGCAACTCCGCTGCCTTCAGTCAGGCGCGCCGGGATGACAAGCAACGGGAATACGAAGCCGCCCTTGCCGCCACCGCAGAGTCGGAAGCCAACGTGGCGCGCAGCCGGGCCGTCCTGACCAGCGCCGAAGTCAATATCCGCGACAGTGAGATTCGCGCCCCCTATGCCGGTGTCATCACCGAACGCCATACGGAACTGGGAGCCTGGGTCAAAACCGGCGATGCCGTGGTGTCGCTGGTTGACGACCGCCAACTTGAAATCCAGGTCGATGTGCCATCGAACCGGGTGGATGGTCTGGTTCCCGGGCGGCAGGTGCGCTTCGACATTGGCCCGCTGACCGACATCACGGCCGAAGTCAGGGCCGTAATCCCGCAGGAAAACCCGCTGACTCGCACCCGGTCGGTGCGGCTGATCCCGCAGTTCGCCGAAGCCGACAGGGTCGGACTGGCGACCGATCAAAGCCTGACGCTGCACGTTCCCGTGGGTGCTTCGCGGGAAGTGACCACGGTGCACAAGGATGCCGTTGTTCAACAGCAGGGACGGAATTTTGTCTATCTGATGGTCGCGGGCAAGGCCGAGCGTCGGGCGGTTCAATTGGGTGACGCGGCGGAGACCCGCTTTGTCGTCAAATCGGGCCTCGAACCCGGTGAACTGGTGGTGATCCGGGGCAACGAACGACTGCGTGACGGCCAGCCCCTGCGCGCCGCCGACGCGCCACAACCGAAAAGCTGACCCCATGAACTTGATCCATACCTCCATTCACCGTCCCATCGCCGTGGTGGCGGCGGTGCTCATGGTGGTGCTGTTCGGTCTGGTGGCCCTGCGGACCATTCCCATCCAGCTCATTCCCGACGTCAACAAGCCGGTCATCACCATCGACACCCGCTGGCCCGGAGCCGCCCCGGCGGAAGTGGAACGGGAAATCGTCAACCGTCAGGAAGAGGTGATGCGCGGCCTTGAGGGGTTGGACGAAATGACCAGCCGCGCCCGCGACGGTCGGGGCACCGTGACCCTGGAATTTTCCGTCGATACGGACATGAACAAGGCTTTGCTGCTGGTCGCCAACCGGCTCGACCGGGTCAGCGGCTATCCGGAGGAAGTGGATGAACCGACCCTGGATACGGCGGGCAGCGAGGACAGCCCCATCGCCTGGTTCAGCCTGACCCGCCTGCCCGGCAACGAGACTCCCATCCATACCTACGGCGACTACGTGGAAAATGTCATCCAGGACCGACTGGAACGGGTCAAGGGGGTGTCCAAGGTCAATGTCTATGGCGGCAGCTCCCAGCGTATGGAAGTGGTGATCGACCCGCAAGCCCTGGCCCGCTACCGGCTGACCGTGCCCCGGGTCATCGCCGCCCTGCGACAGGCCAATGCCTCGGTCTCCGCCGGTTCGGTGGATGAAGGCAAGCGGCGCTACGTGGTGCGCACGGAAGGTGAGTTCACCACCCTGGAGCAGGTGCGCCAAGTCCAACTGAGGACCGAACAGGACGCCGACAGCGGTCAGGTGTCCCGGGTCACCATCGGCGATATCGCGGAGGTGAGGTTCGGTCACAGCGAACGCGAGGCGACCATCCGCCGCATGGGCCAACCGGCCCTGGGGATCAATACGGTGCGCGAAACCGGGGCCAATGTCATCGAGACCATGGAAGGAATCCGGGCGGCAGTAAAGGAGTTGAACGATGGCCCCCTCCCCCGCGACGGCTTGAAACTGCGCCAGATTTATGACGAGACCTTCTATATTGAGTCGGCCATTGATCTGGTGCGCCAGAATATCTGGATTGGCGGCACCCTGGCGGCGCTGATCCTGATGTTGTTCCTGCGTTCCGGTGCGGCGACCCTGATCATCACCCTGGCCATTCCGGTTTCGGTGATCGGCTCCTTCGTCGCCATGGCGGCCATGGGCCGGTCGATCAATGTCATCTCGCTGGCCGGCATTGCCTTCGCCGTCGGCATGGTGGTCGATGCCGCCATCGTGGTGTTGGAAAACATCTACCGATTGCGCCAGTCGGGCCTGCCCCGCCGTCAGGCCGCCTATAAGGGGGCGCAACAGGTCTGGGGCGCGGTGCTGGTATCGGCCCTGACCACAGTCATGGTGTTCATTCCACTGCTGACCTTGAAGCTGGAAGTCGGACAGTTGTTCCGCGATATCGCAGTGGCCATTTCGGTTTCCGTTTTGTTGTCCCTGATCGTTGCCGTCACGGTCATTCCGGCTTTGGCAAAGTCGTTGTTACGACAACCCTCAAGCCAAATGGGCAACAATCGACGGACTTTGCCGCTGATCGACCCTGCCGCCCGATTGTTCATGCGGCTGACCCTCGGTTCCACCCGGCGCATCGTCCATCATCGGGGCCTGTCCCTGTTGGTCGTTGTCTCGGCCTGCGGTCTGGCCGGATTGGCCACATGGGCCTTCTTGCCAAAGCTGGAATATCTGCCCGAGGGCAATCGCAACCTGATTTTCGGCTCCATTCTGCCGCCGCCCGGCTACAATCTGGAAACCACCACCGCCGTCGCTCGCGAGATCGAGGCGGCGGTCAAGCATTTGTGGACGGACGACCCAACGGCAAAGGCGGCTCCCGGCGAACCGCCGAAAATGGATAATTTCTTTTTTGTCGCCGCCCGCACTTTTACCTTCGTCGGCGCGTCGAGCACCGAGGGCGACCGGGTCCGTGAATTGATCCCCATCCTGCGCGGTCCGGTGTTCAAGGAACCGGGGACGCTGGGGTTCATGCGCCAGCCGTCGATCTTCGGACGCACCATTGGCAGCGGTCGAACGGTGGATGTGCAAATTACCGGCGGCGACCTTGAAGCCATTCTCGGGGTCGCCCAAAAGGCCTTCGGGATGATCAACGGTCTGTTGCCGAGGGAGGAAAACAACAGCGTGCGCCCCCGCCCGGGCCTGGAACTGGGTGCTCCGGAAGTGCGCATTGTCCCCGATCCCGTCCGTCTGGCCGACAACGGGGTCAGCGCCCGGGATTTCGGTGATACTGTGGATACCTTCAACGACGGTTTGCGGGTCGCCGAGATTACCATCGACGGCCAACGCATCGACCTCACCCTGATGGGACCGCAAAACCGCATCCGCCAGACCCAGGGAATCGAGGCCCTGCCCATCGTCACCGCTTCGGGGGACATCTTGCCCCTGTCATCGCTGGCCCAGGTGCACATCACCACCGGCCCCATCGAAATCCGCCACCAGGAACGGGAACGGGTGGTCATCCTGGAAGTCAGCCCGTCGGACGACATTGCCCTCGAAACGGCCATGCAGATGCTCGACAGCCAGATTCTGACCAAACTGCGCGAGCAGGGATTGCCCGAAGGGGTGCGTCTGCGCCTGGCCGGGACGGCCGACAAACTGGTCGAAACCTGGGATGCCATGGTTTGGCAATTGGTGATCGCCCTGATCATCGTCTATCTGGTCATGGCCGTATTGTTCGAGAGCTTCGTCTATCCGATGATCATCATGTTTTCGGTCCCCCTGGCCACTGCGGGCGGCATCGGCGGTTTGGCGCTGCTCAACGGCTTTGTTCATCAGCCGTTGGACATGCTGACCATGCTCGGGTTTGTCATTCTGATCGGTATCGTGGTCAATAACGCCATCTTGCTGGTGCATCAGACCCTGCACCATATGCGCAATGACCGCATGGATGTTCGTGATGCCATTTTGGAATCCACCCGCAACCGCATCCGGCCGATCTTCATGTCCACCCTGACCTCGGTATTCGGCATGTTGCCGCTGGTGGCCTTCCCCGGAGCCGGTTCGGAGCTTTATCGCGGACTGGGATCGGTGGTGCTGGGCGGTCTGGCTTTGTCGGCGGTGCTGACGTTATTAATCATTCCACCGCTACTGACTTTGGTTGTAGGTGCCGTGGAAACGCAACGCTCAAATCGCCGTCAGGCCCGATCCGCCAGAAAATAATTTATTGCGCCGCATCTAATCCTTTAGCGGAGGTGCGGTAAAAAATGGCAGCAATCCTGGGGTTTTTTCGAAATTTAAGGGATAAAACCCCTGATTTTGCAACAAGATAACTATTGCACTGCACATCATTTCGGCAAAAAAGGATTTTGAATTCCATTTTCATTCATATATTCTAAAACGATAAAGTGGGATCCGGCACAAGATCGGCAACCGACACAAAACATATAAGACCCAACAGGAAGAACTAGAGCGGGATGAAGCCGGAGTGAATCGAAAGGGGATTCCCAAAGTCTCGCAATTCTGATTCAACATACTGGCTGGAAAAGGAGGCCAGTATGGATGACGAAACCCTATTCGAACGATCTCCGCGAGCGTGTGGTCGCCGCCGTTGAGGAAGGCGGCCTCTCTCGGCACCAGGCCGCGGCGCGGTTTGCCGTTGGTGTCAGTTCGGTCATCCGCTGGGTGACCCGTTTCCGCGAGACGGGCAGTGTTGCGCCCGACAAGATGGGAGGGAACCGGCCGAAGACAATCCGAGGAGAACACCGTGATTGGCTTATCCAGCGGTGCAAGGAGAAGGACTTCACGTTGCGTGGGTTGGTGGCGGAACTGGCCGAGCGCAAGGTGATGGTCGACTACCGCAGCGTCTGGGAATTCGTGCATGCCGAAAAACTGAGTTTCAAAAAAAAGCGTCCTTCCCAGGGAACAGGATCGGCCCGACGTGGCGCGTAAGCGTGAACAGTGGAAGGCGTATCAGGACCGGGTGGCCATTGATCGCCTAGTCTTCATCGACGAAACCTGGACCAAGACCAACATGGCGCCGCTCCGGGGATGGGCGCCGGTCGGCCAAAGGCTCGACGCCAAGGTGCCGTATGGCCACTGGAAAACCATGACCTTCCTCGCCGCGCTCCGCCACGACCGCATTGAGGCGCCCTGGGTTCTCGACGGGCCGATCAATGGCGAACGCTTCCGGGTCTATGTCGAGAAGGTGCTCATCCCCACCCTCAAGCCCGGCGATATCGTGGTCATGGACAATCTCGGCAGCCACAAGGGCGAAGCCATCCGCCGCCTCATCCGAGGCGCGGGTGCCAAGCTGTTCTTCCTGCCGAAATACTCCCCCGACCTGAACCCCATCGAGCAGGTCTTTGCCAAACTCAAGCATCTGCTGCGCAAGGAGGCCGCGCGCACCGTCGATGCGCTCTGCGAGGCCATCGGAAGGCTACTCGATGCCTTCCCGCCGCAGGAATGCGCCAACCTCGTCAGAAACGCCGGATATGGACCAACCTAAATTCATCCCGCTCTAGAGGATACCTGGGAGATGGATCTAGAAGTATTTCAGAACAACGTTCGGCAGGCCAGTGAGCTTCTCAAGGCCATGAGCAATCCGCATCGTCTGCTTGTGCTGTGCCAATTGGCCAGCGGTGAAAAATCCGTCGGGCAGTTGGAATCGGTAGTCGGACTGAAACAGTCCGCCTTGTCGCAGCATCTGGCGCGGTTGCGTCGGGACCGTCTGGTGCAGGCCCGACGGAGTGCGCAGAACGTTTACTATTCCCTCGAAGGCGAGGAAGCCAGCTCGGTGATCGAAACCCTGTACGGGCTCTATTGCGGTCCGGCCGAGGCCATGGCTTCGGAAGAGGCAGAGCAGCTCGAAAGCGCCGCCTGCCCGGCACCGACGGCCAACGCGGCGTAATCGGCGCGGCTCACTCACGGCACAGTGTGGCGGGATGAGATGTCCCCCGCCCCTGTGGCTGCGTCCAGACTGTGGCGGGGGCTCTATTCGTCCAGTTGACCCTGCTGGACGATCCACTTTAGTTCTTCCTTGATGATCTCCACGTGCGGCGCGTCCTTGACCCGCAGCACTTCGGAGATCACATGGCAGCGGGTCGCCGTCGGCAAGCGATCGAAATTTTCCAGAAACAGGAACTTGATGCCCGGACGGATGGTCGGCGACAGCAACAGGCTGGCCACCAGCTTGCGGCGCACGTCGTGGCGCAGGTTGCCGGCCTCGGTCAACTCGAAGAATTCGCGCACGAACTGGCGCGGCAGGATGGCCCCTTCTAGCAGCGCCTGCAAATTCTGGCGTAGGGCGGTGGAATACTGTTTGCGGGTCTGAATGATCACATGGGAGGCATGCCGCCGCACGGCCGCGATGGCCCCCGGATTGAATGCGGAATCGGTGATCAGATCGACGCACTTCTTGACCGTCGGGTGGCGAGAGGATTCGCCGACCATACGCAACACCCCGTTGATCAGCGCCACGTCCTTGGCCTGCGGCCCCAGACGGGCGGCGGCGGACAGGGCCATGGGGGATTCAGGGTCGCGGGTCGCCATCATCGCCAGCGGCAGAGGATCCGCCAGTCCGCTCAGATCCAACTGCTCGTTCAACAGGAATTCCGGCATCAGGATGCGGTCTTCCTCGCCAGGCAGGCACAGAGGTTGGCCGGATTTGTAGCGCTGCTTGATCTCACCGGCCAGCGCTACGCTCTCGGTGGAAATGCCGAGCGCCGGACGACGCGGCGGCGCGGTCTTCTTTTTCAACGGCAAGGTGGCTTTGTTCGCCATTGTTTACATCCGATCCTCAAAAACCAGCATAGACAAGCCAGGGCCTGCCAAAAAATTCCAGCGCTTTGATTATGCGACGGATTTCGGTTAACAAACTCTCAAAACCCGACGCACCGCCCGGACCTTGGGCCGCATCTCCGGTTTCCTGTGGCAATAATGACTCACATTTCAGCTTTTTTCCAGTTTTCCCTTGGCGTTGCCGCCGCACCCCCCCCGATGCAACGCTGACTCTCCCTCATTTCGCCCCAGGCCAGCCCTTTGATCCGACTCAATAATTTTTGAATGTTCACGAATTGATTCAATGCAAAATTATTGTATGGCCTTTCAAAACCACTCGGCATGAGGTCTTTCATACATATTTGACAGTATCAGATGCTTTCATTAACAATAATCGGGCTTGGCAAATCGACTTGGTGCTTGGGAAAAAACATAATATAAAAATCTAATATAATAAAAGATGCTCTTTCACAGACGATACATCGTCTGGAGGCGGACGTCATCCCACAGGTCCACACTGGCAGATTTGCGCAAAAGGGAATTGCGAAACATCTATCGAGGGAATGGGTGAATGGCTGCCACACGACTTCCGGTTCAAGATCTTGATCAGATGGCCTACACGCCGTCGCCCATAAGCGCGATGCCCCTTCAACCCGGAAATGTACAGGTTCAACATTGGGCGTCCGAAACGCCCCCGGCCGCCCGCTTTATCCGGGGTCAATTCCTGCCCCTGGACGCCGGGGACGAGGGCTTGCTGCATGGACTGTGTCGCTGAACAGCATGCGCATCGGCATTGATCTGGGCGGCACCAAAATCGAAGGCATCGCGCTTGGAAACGGCGGTCAAGAACTGGCCCGCCGTCGCGTCCCTACCCCGGCGGGCGATTACCACGGCACCGTCGCGGCCATTGTCGCCCTGGTGGAGGATTTGGAACGCCATGTGGGGAGGCGGGGAACCGTCGGCGTCGGCATTCCCGGCACCCTGTCCGCGCATACCGGTCGAGTCAAAAACGCCAATTCCACCTGCCTGATCGGGCAGCCGTTGGACCGCGACCTCGCCGAGGCCCTCCAGCGGGAAGTGGTGCTGGCCAACGACGCCAACTGCTTTGCCATGTCCGAAGCCATCGATGGCGCGGGCGCGGGTCATGGCCTGGTCTTCGGCGTCATCCTCGGCACCGGCGTCGGCGGAGCGCTGGTCATCCATCAGCACCTTCATGTGGGACCCAATGCCATCGCCGGGGAGTGGGGCCACAATCCCCTACCCTGGCCGCAACGCGACGCCGAGACATCCGAGTGGCCCGGCCCGGATTGCTATTGTGGCAAGACCGGCTGCATCGAGACCTTTCTCTCCGGACCCGGACTCGCCCGCGACTATGGGCGGCGTTCCGGGGCTGATCCCGCCGTGGACAACGCACTGCGGATCGTCGCCCTGGCCGAACAGGGGGATTCGGTGGCCGAACGGACCCTGCAAGCCTACGAACAGCGATTGGCCCGCGCCCTGGCCAGCGTGATCAATGTGGTCGATCCGGACGTGATCGTCCTCGGCGGTGGACTTTCCAATATTGATCGACTGTATAAAAATGTTCCAACCCTGTGGCAGGAATGGATCTTCTCCGACCATGCGGAGACCCCATTGGTTGCCAATGCGCACGGGGATTCCAGTGGCGTGCGGGGTGCCGCGTGGCTTCAGCAGCCCTCGTCGGGCAATCGCTCCAACTGAATCAATCGTCCCAGAATGGCGAAATCGCCGAAATCCTGAACCAGCGATTCCGCGATGCCATCCTGCCGGTAGGCGGCCGAGACCTCGACCACCGGCAACGGATCGACGCTTTCAGGGTCAAAAAAAGCCAACTGGATAGGCACGACGTTTTCCGGTTCAAGCCCCGCCGCGACCAACAACGGTTTCACCGAGTCCGCCGGGGGTCGGGGCGGCAGGATCACCGCATTCACCTCCATCGCCCCGCCGTCATCCGCCCCGTCGAACAGCGGGCCGCTGAGCCTGTTCTTGCCGGACTGTGCGGCTTCCAGCAACAAGATCAGATGGCGGCTGGGAAAGAGCGTCGCCGCGGGTAGATCGTATTGCACCTCCTGGGGATCGCTGAACACGGCCTGCCCGCCCTTCGGGGTCATTGTCGCCGTGCCGCGCATGAGGCCGACCACCGCCCCGCCGTCCACCTCCCGCCCCCAGAAGCGATAGGAAGTGCCGTCATGGGTTTCCCAACTGGACAGGGACCACAGGTTTTCCACCGTCCCGCCCTCGGCATCGCCGAGAAACAATCGGCTGCGGTTTTCCGTCGACCAGCCGTCACAACTACTCTGAAAGCGGTAGTACAGGATCCCGGACACCTGGGATACGTCCGAGCCCGCGCGGCTGACCTTGAGCGAAACCTGATACAAGGCCCGGTGGGAAACCAGGGGAACGCCCTGTGCCGACGTTCCGCCCCAGATTCCCAGGAAGAGAACGGCACATGCAAAGACCACGGGGCGCGTCATGGGGACTCCTTGAAATTTCTTTTCGGTTGCGGGGAAACTTAAGCCGCCTCACCGCCCCTGTCCATGCGGCATCTCTTGCCGGGCCGGGAAAGTACTGCCGGGCTGACTGGGCAAAAAATGCCTCCTGATCCTCCCTAACCCCATCAATCGCGAATAAATATCAATTGAATCAATGAAATCCCAGTTGGCACAAACCCTGCTTGGATAGAACCGGCATTCCCGTGCCGAAGGCTTGAACCCTGCAAAATGATTGGAAGAATACCATGAATGCGCAATACGGCCTCCCCCTCAAGACGGCGAACGACGAGCCGGAACATGATCTGGTGGGGCACATCACCCACCTGATCTATTGGATCAGCGACGGCGTTTCCCCCACGTCCTCGCACAACCAACCGACGTCGGCTTTCGATGTCGCCGAATCCGCCCTGATTTCCGCCATGCAGGCCACCTCCCTGATCGCCGAGCAGAAAGCTCGCATCGCCCAATTGGAGGAACAGGTGATGACGGACGAACTCACCCAGTTGAGCAACCGACGCGGCTTCCTTCGGGAAGTGCGCCGGGTCCGTTCGGCCATGGAGCGGTATGACGAACAAGGTTTGCTGCTCTATATCGACCTGGACGGATTCAAACAGATCAACGACACCTTCGGCCATGCCGCAGGCGACGCGGTCCTACAAAGGGTCGCCGAAGTCCTGCGCGACAGCGTCCGTCAATCGGACGCGGTGGCCCGCCTCGGCGGCGACGAGTTCGCCGTTCTGCTTTCCCACGCCTCCCCGGAAGCGGCACGGTCCAAGGCCAGGGAATTGGAACGGGTTCTCAACGGCAGCAAGGCCTGGTGGCATGATCGGCAGATCCCCATCCGGGCCAGCATCGGCATCCGCAAGGTCACCCGCAACTGCACCATGGACAAGCTGTTGAACGACGCCGACAGCGACATGTATGCCAGCAAGCGGACCCGGTGCAGTCAGCCCCCCGCCCTGCCCCTCCCCTGAGTCCTCATGAAAATAGAGATCCTGCCGCCGCTGCTCAGACCCGACATTTCACCCCAGGAAACCACCCCGTCCCGCAGCCTTATCCCCATCGCCCCGGCCCCCCTCCCGGTCGTCGATGGGGATCTGCGCGATGTGACGGAGGTCAAGGCCGAACCGTCGGGTCCCCCCACGGCGTTGCAGAAACTGGTCGGCTCCCGGGATGTGCGAGACCTCTCGCCCCGGCAGATGGTCGATTTGAGCCTGGATCTCTATGCCGGCAACATTCTGTCCTGGGATGAATACACCCTGCTCGCTTTCCAGCCTGACCTGCACCCCGATTACGACGCCACCATTGGTGCTTTGACGGGACGTCCGGCCGCTCCAGACAAGCCACGCGATTTCATCTCCCAATGGGAGGAAAGGCTCGATTTCGAACTGAAACACAACCCAAAAGACAGGGCGACCCTGGAAAAGGTCGCCCATATCGTCACCGTCCTGCGGCAAATCGAATCCCCGACCAATCTGTCGGTATAGTCTGCGCTCAGAAGCGAACGTCCGCCACTTCCGCACCGGCCGCCTTGGCCAGTTCGGTGGCCGAAACCACCGGCCAGGAGTCCTGCTCGAAGCGGGCCGCCCACAGGTTATGCACGCCCGCACGCACCAAACGCCCACGCACATCCTTTTGATCCGCCTTGGAGAAGCCGACCACCAGTCGGTAAACCATGCCCCCGTCCATCGGGCGGTGGACCACCGTCGGACGCAAGCCGGAGAACTTCTGAGCTTTGAGCGCCGCTTCTTCCATGGTGGCATAGGAACCAATCACATACACCAGATCACTGTGAATCATCTGCTGCGGCAATTCGTCGGTTTCATGCCGAGGCAGGCCGGCCAGTTGTGTTTCGACCGGGACCGAAGCGGGCTTGAGAGAAGGCAGGGGCAGACTGGCCAAATAGGTCTCGGTCGCCGTGTAGCTGCGAGAAGGCAGCGCCTCTTCCGCCCCACCGGCAGCGGTTTCGAACTTGGTCAGGTCTTCAGTGGGAGCCGCCTCGACAGGGGCCTCTACCATCGCACCGGCAGCAACGGGCTTTTCTCCGGTCGCCTCGGCCACGTCGGCCGCCGCCACCTGAATCTCGTCGCTGGTATCAATGCAGACGTCATTCCCCTGCAAGGTCCGCCAAACCGCGCAGTCCTGATTGGTCACTGCGGAGAGCATGTGATCGGTCAACGATTTTTCGGTAGCCAGATAGCTGATGCCATCCACCGCCCACGACGCAATACGCACCGACATGGGTAGCGCGCAGCCCCCTACCAATAACGGCAGGGCCACAACAACAACGACTTTTTTCATAGCCACATCCTTCACAACGGAAATTATTGTGCTTCCGCAACAACTTCCGATCCCCGACATCCTTTATGCCTGACTTTCAGGCTAAGGCGCAAGGGTTAACAAACGGCGAAAGCCGCATCCGCTCCTTGTCGAACGGGGGGATTTTCGAATATGGGGCCGAAAGAATGCCCGGATCAGGAGTCGGCAGAAGACGAATCGTCCTGCTTTTTCTTGACCTTGGGCTTCGGCAGATGGGGCCGGATGTGCAATTCCCGATAGCGCGCCTCGTCGATGGTGGCCGGAGCTCCCATCAACAAATCCTGGGCCTGTTGGTTCATCGGGAAGGCAATCACCTCGCGGATATTGGGCTCATCGGCCAGCAACATCACCATGCGGTCGATTCCCGGTGCGCAACCGGCGTGCGGAGGCGCACCGAATTTAAACGCATTGAGCATGCCGCCGAATTCCTTTTCCACCACCTCGGGAGGATATCCGGCCAGTTCGAAGGCCTTGTACATGATATCCGGGCGATGGTTTCGCACCGCCCCCGACGACAGCTCGATGCCGTTGCACACGATGTCGTACTGGTAGGCCAGAATCTCCAACGGGTCCTGGTTTTCCAGCGCCTCCAGCCCGCCCTGGGGCATGGAGAACGGATTGTGGGAGAATTCGATCTCGCCGCTTTCGGCATCCCGCTCGTACATGGGGAAATCGACCACCCAGCAGAACTTGAAGCAGCCCTTCTCGACCAGATCCAGGTCCTCGCCGATTTTGGTGCGGGCCGCCGAGGCGAAAGCCGCGAATTCGGCGGGCACACCGGCGACGAAAAACACCGCGTCCCCATCCTTCAAACCGAGCGCGTCACGCAGGGCCACGGCGCGCTCCTGGCCGATGTTCTTGGCCACCGGACCGGCCCCCTCCCCTTCACGGAAGAAGATATAGCCCAGACCCGGCTGACCCTCGGACTGAGCCCAGCCGTTCATGCGGTCGCAGAAGGCGCGACTGCCGCCGCCGACGGCGGGAATGGCATAGACTCGAACACGGTCGTTCTTTTCGATCATCCCGGCAAAGACCTTGAAGCCGGACCCCCGGAAGATCTCGGTGGCATCGCTCATTTCAATGGGGTTGCGCAGGTCCGGCTTGTCGCAGCCGTATTTCTGCATGGCCTCCCGATAGGGAATGCGCGGAAAGGGATGGCCGGTCACATGGCGCCCCTCGCCGAATTCCTCGAACACGCCGCTCAACACCGGCTCCAACACCTGGAACACGTCGTCCTGGGTGGCGAAGGACATTTCGAAATCCAGCTGATAGAACTCGCCGGGCGAGCGGTCGGCGCGGGCGTCCTCGTCCCGGAAACAGGGGGCAATCTGGAAATATTTATCGAACCCGGCAACCATCAGCATCTGCTTGAACTGTTGCGGTGCCTGCGGCAGGGCATAGAACTGCCCCGGATGAATGCGCGACGGCACCAGATAATCCCGCGCCCCCTCCGGCGACGAGGCGGTCAGAATCGGCGTCTGCATTTCCAGGAACCCGGCCTCGGTCATGCGGCGGCGGATGCTGGAGATGATCTGCGAGCGCAGCACGATGTTGGCATGCACCTTTTCCCGGCGCAGATCGAGGAACCGGTAACGCAGGCGGGTTTCCTCGGGATACTCGGCATCGCCGAAAACCTGCAATGGCAGCATCTCGGCCGCCGATTCGAGAGTCAGGTGGGAAACCTGCACCTCCACATGGCCGGTCGGCAGGTTGGGATTGATGGTGTCTTCCGTCCGCGCCACGACTTTTCCATCAACGATGATCACGCTTTCCGGGCGCAGCGCCTCGGCCTGGGCGAACAGGTCGCTGGATACGTCGATGACACATTGGGTCACCCCGTAATGGTCGCGCAGATCAATGAACAGCAAATTGCCATGGTCGCGCTTGCGATGCACCCAGCCCGACAGGCGGACCTCCTGTCCGGTGTTGTGGGGGCGCAATTCCCCGCAGGTATGCGAACGGTAGGGATGCATCAAAGTCTCCTGAAGGCCTGGGTCAGAGCAGTATCGGCGCGCGCAAGACGCCACGGACGCGCGGATTTGTCAAGGCATTGGCCCATTTGCGGCATTTTGAGGGAAACAAGCCCTCGACAAGCCGGTCTCGACAATGTTATATGCCGGGCCTTCCCAATTTGGGGGCTGTTAGCTCAGTTGGTAGAGCAGCTGACTCTTAATCAGCGGGTCGTGGGTTCGAATCCCTCACAGCCTACCATTAAAATCAACGCCTTAGCCTGTTCCGGCTAGGGCGTTGTTCTTTTCTAATAAGGCTATAATAAGGTCTCTGTGGAGGTATTCCTTTTTTTGGCCACCAGGCTGAACATGGAATTTTGCCGAATGCCGAAGAGCTTATTTGGCTTCATTACGGTAATAGCTGGTGGCATCGGCAAAAGGGGCTTTCCGGCTTGGTGCCGGGGCGGCGCGTAGGCTTTGAGGTCGGCGTAGAACCACCAGATCAGGCCACGAATCCGGGCCGGAGCCCTGCCGCCAAAATCCGGCGTCGTTTTGGAGGCCATCCTCCATCGCGGCACCCTGCCGAGAGGAGAGGTCTCTCACATGCTTGGCACAAGCGACCGGCAGGCCAGGCGCGTGACCTCGGCACTCATTGAAGATGGCGTGCTGGTCTCGGACAGTTCGCGCGCTCCGCTCCGTCTTGCCTTACCGGCAAAACTGGCCTCCCGCTGGATGCCGGGGCTGTTTCCGGCCTGGTAAGCCTAAGTCGGGCTCAGCGGGGCCAACAGCACCTCCAGGTCTTCCGCCGACAGGGGGGAGGTGGCCGCCGCTCCGTCTTGCAGAATGCTGTCCGCCAGCGCCTGCTTGCGGCCCTGGAGTTCCTGGATCTTTTCCTCGACCGTGCCGAGGGTGATCATCTTGTAGACGAAAACCGGTTTATCCTGGCCGATTCTGTGCGCCCGGTCGGTGGCCTGTTGCTCCACCGCCGGGTTCCACCAGGGATCGTAATGGATCACCGTATCCGCCGCCGTCAAATTGAGTCCGGTGCCGCCTGCCTTCAGGCTGATCAGGAACAACGGCACCTGACCGGACTGGAATTTGTCGATGACCGAGGCCCGGTCCCGGGTCTGTCCGGTCAATTTCACGAAATCAATGCGACGCGCCTTCAGTTCAGGCTCGATCAGAGTCAGCATGCTGGTGAACTGTGAGAACAGAAGAATGCGGCGGCCCTCCTCGATCAATTCGCAGAGCATCTCGATCAGCCGGGTGAATTTCGCCGACGGAATCGCCTTCTTGCCGGTTTCCAGCTTCAACAGACGGGGATCGCAGCAGACCTGGCGCAATTTGAGCAGGGCTTCCAGAATAACAATGTGACTGCGGCCAATCCCTTTCTTGTCGATCTCGCGCCGCACCTTTTCATTCATCGCCAGCCGGATGCTCTCATAGAGATCCCGCTGGGCACCGTCGAGTTCCACATGCTCGATGATTTCGGTTTTCGGCGGCAGTTCGGGAGCCACCTCCTCCTTGGTGCGACGCAACAGAAAAGGCCGGACCCGCCGGTTGAGAAACGCCCGCCGGTCGGCATGGCCCTCCTTTTCGATAGGCGTACGGAATACTCGGCGGAACCGCTTCTCGTCCCCCAGCAGGCCCGGCATCAGAAAATGAAATTGCGACCACAGTTCGCCCAGGTGGTTTTCCATCGGCGTCCCGGTCAGGCAGAGCCGGTGCCGGGCCGGGATACTCCCGACAATCCGGGCGATCTTGGTTTTTGGGTTCTTGATCACCTGGGCCTCATCGAGAATGGCCAAATGGTAGGATTGGGTCAACAGTGCCGCCTCGTCGCGGGGCAGCAGGGGGTAGGTGGTCAAAACCACATCATGGTCCGCGATCTCGCCAAACCGCGCCTTGCGGTCCGGCCCATGCAGAACCAGAACTTTCAGCGCCGGAGCGAAGGCCTGAAGTTCGAGCCGCCAATTGGCCATCAGGCTGGTCGGGGCAATGACCAGACTGGGGCGGTCTAGGCGCCCGGACTCTTTTTCGACCAGCAAATGGGCGATGGTTTGCACCGTCTTTCCCAGTCCCATGTCATCGGCCAGAATGCCCCCGAAATCATAGGCCCGGAGGAATTGCAGCCAATCAAGACCGGCCCGCTGATAGGGACGCAGTGTCCCCACGAGTGTCTTGGGGACGGCCACTTCCTCGATGCCGCTGAAGGCACGCAGCCGACGACCCGCCTCCAGCAGCGCCTGACCGCCCGACCATTTGAGATCCAGCCCGGCCAGGCCGTCTTCGAGATCGGCCATATCCGCTGCCTGCAAGGCGTGAACGGAAATCCGTCCCTGCTCATCAAAATCATTGGCTTTGTAAAGATTGAGCATGGTGCCCACGATGGTTTGCACACGCTCCATGGGCAGGGGGAGCAGGCGGTCGTCGTCCAGGCGCAAATACAGCGGCTTGTCGGCGGGTTGCTTGAGAAAGGCCTCGACCGCCTCCGGGTCCTCCAACTGCTCCAGGAAATGGACCAGGAAGGGCAACAGGTTCACCGGCGCGCCATCGACCATCACCCCGAGGGAGAACCCAAACCAATCCATACCGCTGGCCTGGTTGAGATCGGCGTACCAATCGTCCTCCGCCTCGGCGAGACGCAAGGGGAAGTCCTTTTCAATGGAGACCGTCCATCCGTCGGCCCGAAGTTGCGCCATTCCCGAGCGCATGAACTCCAGCAGCGCGAACTCGGGATTTTCATCCAACAAGAGCAAATCCCGGCGCTGTTCCGGCGGCAGATCGTAAACGCCCAGATCCTCGATCAGTTCGAACCCAAAATCGCCCAGACGATCAAAGGCCCGGGCCTCGGTATTCGTGTCGCGGGAAATGGACAACAATGCGCCGTTCTCGACAACGGTCGCGGCGGGACGCGGGTCGACCGCCTCGAAACGCAGGGGGCCGTAGGTGAACCCGAGCCGGGCGGTGGGCACCTCGACGGGCTCCGATCTTTCCCAATAGTGCCGTTTGCGCGGGGCAAGCCGCGATACGCCCAGGTGCAGGTGGGGTATTGGGGACAGCACCGCCTTTTTGGGTTTGCCGGGATCTTTTGGCAAGGGAATGTCCGTCGCCGGAAAGCGTCTGGTGAGTTCGTCCCTCAGCGACGAAGCCCGCTCGGGCGGCAGGGCCGGGGCCGCCGCCAACACGGCCGCCATGCCGTCGGGCAGGCCCAGTTGCAGGGGCCCGCAGGTCTGGGTTTGCAGATCCACGTACCAGGGGGGGGCCACGGGCAGAATGGCGGAGACCGGCGGGTCGGCAACGATCCCAAGCCGCTGTGCCCCATCCGCGCCCATCTCCCATGCGGCCTGAGCCGCCCGGGCCGGACCGGCGGAGAGGGAGGCGCCCTCCAGGCCCTCCCACCGGCACCGGCCGGTCGCCAGGACCCGTTCGAGCACCCAGGCGGCGTCCTCGCCGAGCAGGTCGTAGCCCCGCCCCTGGCTTGTCTCGCCCATTCTTGACCGACTGATCTGCTTCAGGATCTCGATGTCGATGGGCCGGAGATACTTTGCCAACTGCCGGTTCCAGATGGTACCCGCATCGAAATTCGTCGGGTTGCCCCCAAACCCGCCGCCTTTCAATAGACGGACGGAAACAATCTGCAACCGCGCCCGCAGGCTGCCGATGACGGCCCTTTCGGCCCGCAGCAGATAGATGAGCCGTTGCGCGATGTCAGGCGGATAGTCGTTGCCGGGGGCCGGATTGGCCGCCGCTTCCAATTGGCGCAACCAATCCCCGATCCCCGGATCAAAATTGGCGGCACGTTCAGGCGCCAGGGTCCGCCCGGCGGGTTGGGTCAGCCCTTCCAGCAGAACCGCCGCCACATGCTTGCAGTTATATCCGACGGGACAGCTGCAATGGCCGTCGATCGCCATGGCCGCCCCGGTTGGCAGAATACCCACAACCTGGCGATACAGATGACGCCCGGAGCCCTGCACGAGCCCGTTTATCGTTTTGCCACCGTCCTGGAAAACAGCCTCAAGCACCCGGCCCTGACGCTGATAAGCCCGGCCACGATCGAAATAGGTCGATGGCATCGCCGCGAGAATGTCATTCAGGGTGTAAAGGCGCATGGGTGAGTCCGTTATATCGACCGACAGGATGTGACCTAAATACGAGATTTGATCGTCTCCCGTCCACAGGCCCGGCCATGATCGACCTGGTTTTCCCTGTCGTTCGACCCTGTGCGGCGAGGACCTTCCCGCATCGAGGCGGGGACGAGGTTTCTCCTCCGCGCAGCATGCCCCGGCGGCGGACGAAGGCGGCTGCGCCTCAACCTGCCAAGACGGTTTCCGCAGGCGGACCCTCCGTCTTTCGGTTGCTTCGCCCGCCCTGATTCGGGGCTGGGCAGGCGCGTTGAAACGCATCCCCGATTTGGAAAGGACAAATCCATGTACACGCATATGAACTTCACCGGCAAAGGCTTCATCGGTTCGACCAAGACCGAAACCCGCAACGGCACCAACGTCGGCACCCTCCGTATCGCCAAGACCGACACTTGGAAGGATCGAAACGACGGAGAAAAAAAGGAGCGCACCTCCTGGTTCACCGTCACCGTCTTCGCCCCCGGCCTCCTGGACATGATCGACAAGGGATGGCTCGCCAAGGGCCGCTACATCGAAGTCACCGGTGATCTGCGCGAGAACCGTTGGACCAAGGACGACAAAGAATTCTCCGAAGTTCAACTGGTCGCCGACACCATCCGCTTCCTGGACCGCAAACCCGAGGAATAAGCCCCTCCCAAGCCGGTCGCCGGGCAACCGGCGGCCGGTTTCTGCCGCCCACTTTCAGGAGAACCTTCCTTGACCACAGCAGACATCGCTCTATGTCCAAAATGATTTGGAAAGCACCATCAACACAATGATTTTAAAATATATTCTCCGAATTTCCCCAAAATTCCCCGACTTTCTCCGACTTTTTCCGACTTTCCCCATTTTTCTCCGTCGTAAGGGAGGCAGGATAGGCAATGTGGGCCCACTTCGGGCCACATTGCACCTGCCTTATTCGCACGCCGGGGGCGCGCTCAACGGTGAGAACAAACATGAACCAGTCTGGATTGCCTTTGCGACCCGCTACAGCGCTCAGCGCTCAGCGCTCAGCGTTCGTTGTTGTCGTCCTCATAGCCAGCGTATTCGTCCTCGGGCGCATAATATTCGGCTGCATCGTAGACTTGGGTCTTCTTGTAGCGGTCGCCAAGACCAGCCACGGCGAGCCGAGAAAGACCGCTGATCTTCAGGCCACATGCGATGCATTCGAAGCGATTTGGGAGATACTCCTGCGTCTCGATAATCTCATCGTCATCGAGTTTCTGCATCGGCGCGGTTACAGGCTCTCCGCTGACCAGCGCCTGGGATGCGCACGCAGGACACTCCACCCGATGACCGGATTGGCGCGTCGCCCAGACCGAAGCCGACTGGCTTAACGCGGCACGCTCTTCCTCAGTCTTGGCCGCCCAGACCTTCTCATGGGCGGCGAGATCCCCGAGGACTACCTTCGCGCTATCATCGGCAGCCGCCGCGATGAGTTTCGCGGCAACATCGGCTTCATCTTTCCCGATAAAGTCGGGAAGTGACATTTCCATCGACTTGAGAAGAACCTCGCAGTTCCGATAGAAGCCGGGCTGCCATGTGGAGACATTGACACCGTCAAAGGCAGCCTCACCAGAATGAAGTTCGCTGTTGCGGCGGCCAGTATGAAGAATCCCGAAATCCGAATGCTCCTTGGTGAATTCCGGCAGGATAGCAGTCAAGCGACGGAACACCTCACTGACCGGTATCGATTTTGGTGTGAATTTTGACTCGGTGGGCTGGAAGCCGAGGGAATGGTACAGGCTGGACCATCCATCCTTGTTGTCCGCCAGTAGTGCGGGACTGATATTGGCGAGAGCGGCTCTGGCAAGGAATTCAAGCGACAGGCTCGACCAGAGGGCGTATTCCCACTGGTCGCTTGCGACATCGAGCATCTTCTCGATGTAGCGCTGAGCTTTTGCGAACAGCGCCTCCGGGTTCCACGTATCCGGTGTATCATCTGGTTTGATGGTCTGTTTCAATGCAACGCCTCCAGATAGACTCTCTCTATGACCCGTCCCTCGTGCCCCGCGACGATGGGCGACCGGGCATGCAGCATGCGCCAGTTGTCGACGATGAGCGTGTCGCCTGTATTGGCGAGCGCAATCGATAGGGAATCGACTTCGGACAGGAAAGTCCTGACCTGATGGCTGCCGGTCTGTCCGTTCCTGCTCGCGGGCTTGAGGAAGACCTCGTCCCACCTGAGGCGGTGGCCATCCTCGACCTGTTCGCAGAGGCGCAGCAGGGGAATTGCGCCGTCCCGAGGCCGCCGCGGTTTGACAATCGCGCGGGTCAGGATGTCCAGTGTGACGGCAGCGATGATAGCTCGCCCATCTATCAGGAGCGTTGGGACGTCGCGATAGCCCTTGACGCAACGAAGCAGCAGATAGCGGGGCGGCCGACGCCAATGGGCGAGATCGGTATGAAACGGGAAGCCGTCTAGGCCGTAGATCCCGCTATAGGTGTTGGGGGCCGAATCGGCGCGCGGAACCAGTCGTTGCACAAGACCTCCTTCCCAGGGCGTGAGTGGCTCGCCGACAACGGCGGCAACCAAAAGTGAATCCATATCCGGGCGATGTTCCTCTAGGAAGGCAAAGCCGTGTTCAGCGATTTTATCCTTGAGTGGAGGCGTCGTGACTCTCATGCTGTTATTCATGCGGCCCACCTCGCCGAAAGGACTTCGGCCTGCTGCAACACAGTTTGTACAGCGGCGTCCTGAAGGTCGGGCGGGTAGCCGTATTTGCGCAGGATTCGTTTGACCAGCACGCGCATGCGGGCGCGCGCGGCTTCGCGGTGTTGCCAGTCAACGGAAGCGTTGGTTTTGAGGCTATTCAGCAGCTCGTGGGCAATAACCCGGAGCTTGTCGTCGCCCATGACCTCGATGGCGCTCTCGTTCTGTGCAAGGGCGTCGTAGAAAGAGATTTCCTCCTGACTGAGTCCCTCTTCCTCGCCGCGTTGATGCGCAGCGCGGATGTCCTTCGCCAGGTTGATGAGTTCCTGAATCACTTCCGCCGTCGTGATGGCGTTTGAGTGGTAACGGGCGATTGCGTCCTCAAGGCGTTCAGAAAACGCTCGCGTCTGCACCACGTTGACACGGGCCTGCGAGCGAATTTCGCCATTGATGAGCTTACGCAGCGCCTCCATGGCGAGATTCTTCTTCTCCATCCCCTGCACTTCGGCGAGGAACTCGTCGGAAAGGATGGAAATGTCCGGTGCATCCACCCCGGCCGCTTCGAGGATATCGACGATCTCGGTCGAGATGACGGCGCGGCTGACGATCTGCTGCACGGCGAAGTCTCGCTCGGCGGATGTCTTGCCGGTACCGGGCACACTTTTGGCAAGTGCCGCGCGGATGGTCTGGAAGAATCCGACCTCGTCCCTGATTTCCCGTGCCTCATCACTGGCGGCGGCAAGGGCGAACGCCTTGGAAAGCGCCAGCACGGCGTCATTGAAGCGGCGATGCGCGCGCTTTTTGCCTTCGTCCGTCGTTTCCTTCGCAGCCTCGCGCTGCTGCATATCGAGAACCCATTCGATTGCCCCGGCAAGCGCGACAAGCCGTTCCTGCGGTGAACCCGTCAGCCCGGCGCGGTAGTCGAAACCGTGGAAGATGTCGCTGACGATTTCATATTTCTCCAGCATCACGGCGACGGCTTCGGCCTCGTCGATGCCAGCGTGTTTCTGGTCCTCGCGTGAATACTGGCTCAGCGCCGATTTCAGGTTTTGAGCGATACCGATGTAATCCACGATCAGTCCAGCAGGCTTGTCGCTGAAAACGCGGTTCACGCGCGCGATTGCCTGCATGAGCCCATGGCCGCGCATCGGCTTGTCGATATACATCGTGTGCATGCTGGGCGCGTCGAAGCCGGTCAGCCACATATCCCGGACGATCACCAGCTTAAGCGGGTCGTCGGGATCCTTGGCGCGTTTCGCCAAAAGCTCCCGGCGCGCCTTGCCGCCGATATGCGGCTGCCAGTCCTTCGGATCGGACGCAGCGCCGGTCATGACGATCTTGATGACGCCGTTCTCGTCATCATCGCTGTGCCATTCGGGGCGCAGCTTGACGATCTGGTTATAGAGCGCGACGCATATCCGGCGGCTCATACAGACGATCATGGCCTTGCCGGCCATGCCGGCAACGCGATCCTCAAAATGCTGCACCAGGTCTTCTGCGACCATGGCGAGGCGCTTCTCGGCCCCGACAACAGCCTCAACATTCGCCCATTTGCGTTTGAGCTTCTCTTGCTCGCCCGCCACTTCGTCCTCGGTCAGCTCCGCGACCTCGTCGTCGATAAGCGGGGCCACGTCCTCGTCCAGCTCGATCCGGGCAAGGCGGCTCTCATAATAGATCGGGACCGTCGCACCATCCTCGACGCCCCGGTTGATGTCGTAAACATCGATGTATTCACCGAACACGGCGGGCGTGTTCACGTCCTCCTTCTCAATCGGCGTGCCGGTGAAGCCGATGAATGAGGCATTCGGCAGGGCATCGCGCAGATACTTGGCGAAGCCATAGGAAATTTCGCCGGTCTTGCGCTCGACCTTGGCCCGGAATCCGTACTGGCTGCGATGCGCCTCGTCGGCGATCACGACGACGTTCCGGCGGTCGGTCAGAACCGGATAATCGGTCTCGCCGCGCTCGGGCGAAAATTTCTGGATCGTCGTAAAGATGACGCCGCCGGAAGGGCGCGTTAAAACCTTCTGTAAATCCTCCCGGCTGTCGGCCTGCTGCGGGGTCTGGCGCAACAGGTCGCGGCACGTGGCGAACGTCCCGAAAAGCTGGTCGTCAAGATCGTTCCGGTCGGTGATGACAATGACGGTCGGATTTTCCATGGCCGGGTGCGCAATAAGCTGCCCCGCATAGAAGGCCATGAGCAGGCTCTTGCCGGAGCCTTGCGTGTGCCAGATGACGCCGACGCGGCGGTCGCCTTCGGGGCTCGAAGCTGCAATCGTGCTTTCAACAGCGTGTCGCACGGCGTGGAACTGGTGATACCCGGCTACGATCTTGATAAGGCCGGAGCCCGTGTCGCCGAACACGGTGAAGTCCCGGATCAGGGTCAGAAACCGCGCCTTGTCGAACACACCTTCGATCATCGTGCCCAGCTCCGGCGCGCCTTTCGGCGCGACGGCGGAGCCGTCCACGGTGCGCCACGGCATGAACCGTTCAAGATTGGCCGTCAGCGAACCAAGGCGCGCCTGAAGCCCGTCCGATGTCAGAAGCACCGCGTTGGTGCGGAACAGGGACGGTATCTGGTCCTTATAGGTCTGTAGCTGATTGAACGCGCCGTCGAGCGTCGCGTTCTCGTAGCCGGGGTTCTTCAGCTCGATCACGGCCAATGGCAAGCCGTTGACGAAGAGAACCACGTCGGGGCGGCGGTTGTTGCGGTTTTCGATCACCGTGTACTGATTGACGGCGAGCCAATCGTTGCGGTCGGGATCGTCGCAATCGATCAAATAGGCCGTATCCCCGCCGATGCTGCCGTCCGCGCGCGTGATTTCAACCGGCACACCGTCCACCAGATAGCGATGCAGGCGGCGGTTCTCCTCGACCAGCGACGGCGTTTCCGTCTGCTGTATCTTACGTAGAACTTCGTCGATGGTTTCGGAAGGCAAATGCGGGTTGATACGCTCAAGGGCGGCTCGCAACCGCGTAACCAGCAAAACCTGATCGTAGCTGACACGCTCGGGCGTCGGCCCGTCCGGGGAAATATCCGGCCCGTGCGCGACAGCGTAGCCAAGCCCCGAAAGCCATTCGAGTGCTGCTTCCTCTACATGACTTTCGGCGAAACCAGCCATCAGGCGACCTCCCGGCCTGGCCCGAGAACGAATCTTGCCCGTTCGCGGCGCAGCATCTCGTAAGGGCTGACGCAGCGCAGCTTGAGCCCGATGCAAACATTGGGAATCTTGATCTTCCGGGTGCCGTCTGAAGGCACCTCGTGCGTGACGACAACACACTGGTGCGCAAGGGCGTGAGCAACCAGCCAGTAATCAGCGACCTGAAGAAAGGTGGCGACAGCCGCCGGTTCATAGTGCTGGCTACTGGCCCACACGCTGACGGTTCGCAAGGCAGGCAAGACGTCATCGTCAGGCGGCAAAAAAAATGCATCGCCACGATCCGAGGCCCAGTCGGAAAGATCGTCCTCACCGGCATAGAGTTCATCGGCAACCTTCTCGATGCTGGCGACATTGCCCGCGTCGTTCTGCGTGATCAGCCACTCCCAGAATGCCGGGCAGAAGTCGAACCCATAATGCAGGTTCTTGGCCTGGATGAAGACATTGGCGTCGAGGAGATAGCGCGTCATCCCATCACCCCGACTTCTCGCCCCAGATTGTGGAACGTCTGCGTTTTGGAAACACCCAGCATCCGGAAGGCGTCGCGATAGAGCGTCTGGCCTTCAAGTGTGCTAACCACCAGCGCACGGGCAAAGCGGCGGCTGACGCGGGAAAGCGTGGTTCGGTAGAAATCGCCGCCGCCATTGCCGCGCTCTGTCAGCGCGCGTAGCCGCGCAATCTCCCGCCCCCAGGCTGCATCAAACGCCGCACGGGTCAGCCAGCCCGCGTCCAGCAGTCGTCGCAAGATGACCAGCGTACTGACCTTGAATGTTCGCGCCAGCCGCGAAAGCGTCTCGTCGAGCGGTTCCCCGTCCCATAGCTCGGCGCGCACGGCAGTAAGCGGCACCAGAAATTCCGCAGCAACGGCGTTGCACCAGACTTCTTCACGCCGGAAACCACGCGCGGGCGCTGCGCCAAGATTGGTGAGCGCCGATGCGCCCAGCCACAAGTGGGCCAGTTCATGCGCAAGGGTGAACATCTGGGCGGCCTTCGTGTCCGCACCATTGACAAAGATGAGCGGCGCAAGCGGGTCGGACAACGCAAATCCCCGAAACTCTTCCGGGTCAAGTCGGCGGCGGTTGTTGCTGAGAACAACGCCGCTCACCATCACCAGAATACCGGCTTGATCCGCCTGTTGAATAAACAGGCGCAAGGCGTCAGACCAGGTGGGACAGTCGCGCCGTGCGGCGACATCGAAGCCAAGCGTCGCGCGCATTTTCTCGGCCACGTCCTCCGGGGAGCCAGCAACGGTCGTGCTGCCGATAAACCCTAGAGCCTGCTGGTGTGCGACGCGCACATAATCGCGGTACCAGCTCTGCCGCTCCTGACAGGCATAAATTGTATCCAGCAGGTTCGGGCTCGGACGGGTTACGGCCTGACCAGCAAAGGTCCTGAAGTCCGGGATCGGTACAGGTTCATCCGGCGGCTCCGGCAGGAACAGATAGCCGACAGGCACATGAACAGCCTTCGCAAAGGCTTCAAGCTGTTTCAATGTCGGCAGGGTTTCTCCTGCCTCCCACTCCGGCAGCTTGTTGAACCGCGTAGCCAGCTCGTCCAGCTCCAACCGGGCGCGTTCTCGCGCCCAGCGCAAAATGCGGGGTTCTACAGCCACACGCGTCATGCCGACCCTCCCGCAAGAAGGTCAAGCGGCTGGAAATACGGGTTCTTGTGAATCTGTGCGGCCTGGACCTTTTTAGACAAGAAATCGGCCAGCTCGCCTTGCTGCTCAAGCAACAGCACTAACTCCTGTAAGGTCGCCAGCGCTATAACCTTGTGTTGAAGAAACTCGCGCGAAACATGAATCGCTGGCTCGGTATAGTCACTGGCCGAAATGAATATACCCCGCGCTTCTGCACGGCTTATAAGCCGGACGAGGTGCTCGGAAATCTCTGCCTTCCCGACCGCACTCTGGTACCACTTCATCTCGACGAAATACAAAGCACCCCTTAGTTCGATAACACCGTCGATCTGCTCAACGATGCCCTCACCTGCGTCCCCAACAAGATGAAATGCTTCCTGAACCAGAATGCCGTAAGCGTCGAATAGATTGTTGAGAGCGGTTTCCAGCTTTTTCCCACGAATCTGCGGTGTCATGGATGTGCCGAAAAGGCCATAAAATTCATTCTTGGCGGATTCGACCTTGCCAGCTCTTTCCTGCTTTGCCCGCCTTTCTTCTTCGGCCTCCGAAAGCCGTAACCGGCGTTCTTTGTCGTGCTCCTGTTTCATGCGCGTGAACGAATCTTTCTGGTTCACAATATCCCGCACAGCGGCGACAGCCCCTTTGGCCTTCAACTGGTCATTCGCCCAGCACGTATCAAAATTCGCAAACTCGACAACACGGCGTAACACCTCGCGCCGCTCACGAAGGGCCGCTTCACCCCTCGCGTTGAGACGCTCCAGCACCGTGCGGACAATCTCGTATTTGTTGATCTCGTCCGGCGCGGCCTTAACGTGGTCGGCGAGGTCGCTAATGATGGCCTCGGGCACGCCCGCGCCTCGGAAAAAGAGCAAGACATCCTTCTTCGACCGATTCAGCAACGGAATCGCATCCACGAGGAGATTGAACAGCTCGGGCGGGTAATGAAATGTGATGTCTGCCGCAGTGTGCGTCATGCAACAGCCTCCACGGCTTTCTCAGCCTCACCGATGCGGATTTCGCCGGACATGAGCTTCGGCAGGAGAAGATCGCGGGTCCGGGCGAGGGTGTGGACTTCGTGGGTGTTCGCGCCGATGCGATCAAGAAGCGGCTGCACCACGCTCTGAAAGGCGCGAGCGATCTGATCCGGTGGGAGGCAAACCTTGTACTGTCCCATTGTCTTCCAGCTCGTGCGCGGCATCTTCGTGCCGGTCGATGTCTGGTTGGTATAGTCTACGAACTCGTCCGAAGACAGGCAGGCGAGAGTGAAGGCAGCCCACTCTGGGGATCGCGGGATCACGACAACAATGTCGGTCGAGCAAATGCCGTCCAGCGGGGCAAACCCGACCTTATGGAAGTAGGGCCGCAGCTTCCCAAACAGGAACTCACCCTTCTTAAAGACCGACTTGTTGCTCGTAACCTTCCCTGCGCCTTCCCACTCCGAGAGTGCGATCGAGCGGCGCGGCATATGCTCTA
Source organism: Magnetospira thiophila (assembly GCF_054657015.1). Lineage (NCBI taxonomy): Bacteria > Pseudomonadati > Pseudomonadota > Alphaproteobacteria > Rhodospirillales > Thalassospiraceae > Magnetospira > Magnetospira thiophila. The sequence continues at coordinate 18,715 of NZ_BAAHXF010000002.1, read as the reverse complement.
AGCCGATGTAGGGGGTGTCCTCGGCAACGTCGGCTGGACTGACGCCACGCCTCGGCGATCCCGCGACATCCGCAAGGGTCCCCTGTGTCCACCCGACGGGCTTGTCCTCGTCGTCGAGGGTGTCGGGGAATAGGTTCCAGATTTCGGGGGCGAGGTAGGGGGCGCGGCCTTCGGCCTTGGCGCGGGTGGGACCGAAATCGACGAACCAGCCCCTGAAGATCGCCCGCGCCATCGCCTCCAACGTCTCGTTCATCCGCCGGTTCAAATCGATCTTTTCGTCGAGCGCTCCAAGCAGTTCGGCGATTTGCCTCTGCTTGGATAATTCTGGCAAGGGCATTTTGAAAGTCGATAGCTGGGAAACATACAGATTTCGCTGCACGCTTCCCTCCGCCAGTACGTCAATTTGTGCGGGATCAGATAACAGCGCATAAAAAACGTAACGGGTATCTGCCAAGTCATTTCGTGGTCGTATGTTGATTACGGCCCGGTTTCCACACATCCAATCTTTGATTATGCCAAGGCGACCGATGGTTCCCGATTTACTGATTGCCAGGGTGTTGGGTGGGAAGAGATATGCACTCTTTCCCGCACTTCGATAGCCGTTCTCGGTTAGTGACCGGGAAGTCTCAAAAACGAAAGAATTGTTGAGGTCGACTGCTCGGAGCCACTTTATCGGACCGTCGAAATATTCGGATTTTGATTGTGGGGGGTTCACATAGCCTTCCTGAAATTCCGCAATCTCGCCGAGGGTTACCTCTCGTGGTTTAGACATCCGCCCTTATCTCCTCCAGCTTCGTCTGGATAAGGGCGCTTAGCTCCTCGGCCTCTGCAAACTGCTCCGCCAGCGTCTCCTTCAGCTCCGCGAACCGCTCCTCAAAGGTAACGTCGTCGATTTCCGCCGCTGCCGCGCCGACGTAGCGGCCCGGCGTCAGGACGTGATTGTGCCCCCGGATATCCTCCAGCGTCGCGGCCTTGCAGAAGCCTGGCACGTCCTCGTAGGTGTCCGCGTCGGGCTCCCCACGCCAGGCGTGGTAGGTTCCGGCGATTTTGGCGATGTCCTCGTCGGAAAATTCCTTCCGTGTGCGGTCCACCATGTGCCCGAGCTTGCGGGCGTCGATGAACAGCACCTCGCCGCGCCGGTCGCGCCAGCCGTTTCCGGGGTTCCTGTTGCGGGAAAGGAACCAGAGGCAGGCTGGAATCTGGGTCGAATAGAAGAACTGCCCCGGCAATGCGATCATGCAGTCCACCACGTCGCCCTCGACCATCCGTGAGCGGATGTCACCTTCGCCGGACTGGCCGGAGGACATGGAGCCGTTGGCGAGCACCACGCCCGCCGTGCCGTTCGGGGCCAAGTGGTGGTGGATGTGCTGGAGCCAGGCATAGTTGGCGTTGCCCACGGGCGGCACGCCGAATTTCCACCGTGCGTCCTCCCGCAGCCGGTCGCCGCCCCAGTCCGATATATTGAAGGGCGGATTGGCGAGAATAAAATCGGCCTTGAGGTCGGCCAAATCGTCCTTGTGGAAGCTCCCCTCGTTATTCCACTTGATGTCAGCATCGATGCCGCGCACGGCGAGGTTCATCTTAGCCAGCCGCCAGGTCGTGTAGTTGCTCTCCTGGCCATAGATGGCGATGTCGCCGATGCGTCCGCCGTGTTCCTCAACGAACTTTTCGCTTTGCACGAACATGCCGCCGGAGCCGCAGCACGGGTCATAGACGCGGCCCTTGTACGGCTCGATCATCTCGACCAGAAGGCGGACGACGGAGCGCGGCGTGTAGAATTCGCCGCCGCGCTTGCCCTCGGCCCCGGCGAAGCTGCCAAGGAAATACTCATAGACGCGCCCGAGAATATCGCGGGAGCGGTCGGCTTCCTCGGCCATGCCGATGCCCGAGACAAGGTCGATCAGCTCGCCAAGCATGACCTTGTTCAGCGCCGGGCGGGCGTAGTCCTTCGGCAGGACGCCCTTGAGGCTTTCGTTCTTGGCCTCGATGGCGAGCATGGCGTCGTCAATGATTTTGCCGATGGTCGGCTGTTTGGCGTTGGCCTGAAGATGTGACCAGCGGGCCTCCTTCGGCACCCAGAAGACGTTTTCTGCAAGGTATTCCTCCGGGTCCTCCGCGTCGGCCAGCTCCTCCTTCAGAAGAGCGGCGCGCTTTGCTTCGAAGGCGTCGGAGATGTATTTCAGGAAAATCAGGCCCAGGGCGACGTGCTTGTAGTCGGATGGCTCCATATTGCCGCGCAGCTTGTCCGCCGTGGCCCAGAGCTGCGCCTCGAAACCGAGATTGGCACCGTTGTTTGTCTTGCCGTTCGTGCCTGACTTTGCCTTTGCCATTTTTCCCCCGGTTTGTGCCAATGCACCTAACGCCATTTGTTCGCGGGCCAGTGTCCCGGCGCGGCAGTGGTCATGTTTCTGCGTCCTGACCCTCGCGCGCCTTGCTCCGCTGTTTCTTCTTATCACCTGTAAGCCGTTGGTACTGCTCTACAGAGAGCACCACGACAACAGGCCGTCCATGTTTCTCGATCACCACGGGCTCCGCCCGCGCCGTATCCAGAAGCAAGCCAAAGCCGTTCTTGGCTTCCTTGGCTGACATTGATTTCACGGCGTGTCCTTGCGAGCCATTAAGGCCATTGTGTCCACTTTGTGCACTGCGCGCAAGGGTTGATCTTGGCGCAATGTCGTCGCACGTAGCGAAGTAGACTGCAATCATAGGATCCGCGATTGTCTGTTGTCCACATCGGTCTTGTCCTCCATTCTATGACAAGACCCTTGAATCACACCAGACCACTCCGATTCAACTTCTTATCTGACAGCCACTTAGGAGTGACCAACTTGCCAACCCGTGCCTCAGGCGCGCGCTTATTCTCCCCCAACACCGCCTCCAACATCTTCTGCCGGTACATGACGATGGCCACGGCGAGGGGGTCTTCGAGGGTGAGCTGGAGCATGAGGAACTGCTTCCAGGAGGAGAGGGGGCGCAGTTCGTCGGGGCGGCGCTTGAGACCGAGGTAGCGACGCCACAGGCGGGCGTTGTTGGGATGCTTGACCAGCGGGCGGCGCTTGTAGCGCGAGCGGATCGGCGGGCGGTCCTGCGCCGGCAGCGTCTCGCGCACCGGACGCTGGAAGGGGCCGAGGCGCTCACGCAACGCCTTGGCCGAGAACCTTCGATCCAGAGTGCTGGCCTTGATGGCCTGCTTGCCGTCCGCATCGACAATAGCCAGACCGTTGCCGCGCTTCTTGATCAGCAGACCCTGTTGGGCCAGGGCGTCGTGCAGATCCTGCCAGGAGGTTGCCTTGTCGAGCGCCTGAATCAGTTCCGGCTTCAGGGCCTTCACATGCCGCTCGAAGGATTCCTGCCAGGTATGGGCCTCCATGTCGCGGGCCTTGGGGGTCAGATCCCGGTCGGCCTTGTCGGAGAGGCCGAGATCCACCTTCAGGCCGAAGCGCTGCTCCAGCTCCCGCGACATGCGTTCCAGAATGTGGAAGTCCCGGTGCGGGGTGCGGTTGCGCAGGGTCTGCGGATGGACCTTGTTGTAGGCCACATGCATATGGAAGTTGCCGGTGTTCTGGTGGGTGCCGACGACCCGCTGGTGATCGGCAAAGCCAAGGGCTTCGGCGAAGGCCTGCTCGATCTGCTTCAGGGTCTCCAGGTCCGGCTTCTCGTCGCGGAACGAGATCAGCAGATGATAGGTCTTGTCCTTCCGGGAGCGCTTGTTCTGCCGCTGGGTGGCCTCCACCTCCTTGATGGCCAGCGCCAGATCCTCCGGCGTCTCGCCCGCATCGCAGCCGGTGATCCAAAGGGCATGCAGCTTCTCCCCATCGTCTTCTGCCGCCGCGATGTATTCGGCCAGACGCCCGAAGCGATCAAGACTCTTGCGGTCGATCCGTTTGGCGATCATCTCGGCAGGCCCGTTTCCGGCCCTGCCGGTCGTCCCTCGCCGGGCGGGCGCATCCGAGCCCTGGGCCGCCGCCTCAATGGCGGCTGGAGACCGGACAACAAAGGGTTTTTGTCGCCCGCTCTCATAGCGCCTCGATCTTCCGGCGCAGCAGATCCTTGGACGCCGCGATATGGCGGATCAGCGCCTCCACATCCAGGTCCGGGGCATCGGGAGCGATCCAGCCCGGATCGTCCAGGGCCAGCTTGAGCAGGTTGCCGAGCCGCGCCAGATCGGCCCGGAAGCGGATCAGCTCACGGATTTCCGCATCGTTTTGTGGCACCGGAATGCGCGCCCCGGTGGCCACCTTGCGCACGAACTCCGAGACCGTGAGATCGAGCCGGGCGGCTTTTTCGCGGATCGCTTCCCGCTCTTCGGGCAGCACGTAGGTCTTGATGAGGACCCGGTTCATGGGGGGGCCTAAAGGGTCAGGCCGTGATCTTGAGACTTGTCGATTGCAAGTCCCAGCGCCTGGATCTGGAGGGTGGTATAGAGCTTTTCCCCGGCGCGCATGTTGCGCTTGCGGGCCTCGACAACCCGCTTTTCATCTTCGTCGAGGCGGGACTTGTCCTGGTTCAGCAGCCGCGCCGCATGGGCGGAGAAGAACTGCCGGGCCTCGTCCCGGGGCAGCACGCCGATCCGGTTCTTGGGCCTGCTATGGGCCTCGTCGATGGCCCGATAGGCCTCCGGCTCGCGAACCCGGGCCAGATGCCGCCCGGCGCTGGCCAGCTCGTCCAGCGCCGTCTCCAGACTGCCCTTCATGGCCTTGCTGTTGGAATGGCGGTTGCGGTCGTTTTCCAGGAGGGTGCGCTCGGTTGCCAGGATCAGATCCAGATCGCCCGATTTGCCCACCGCGACCACATGGGCGAGGATCTCCTTGCGGGCCTTGCGAACCTGTTCCGCCGCCGGGGTGCGCTCCCGCTCCAGCATGAACACCGATTCACGGAACAGGATTCTGTCAAATGTCTTTGTCGAGCCAGTCTTTGCCATAGGCCTTCTCCGCCGATTCCGTGTTGAGTCCCATTTGTCGCACCCACTCGGCCCCATTGCGGCGCTTCGCCGACATCAGCGACCAGGCGGGAATCTCCGCCAGGCGCAACCAATCCCAGGCCGCTTCCTCGTCACCGGCCCGGTCGGCCGCTGCTGATTCGGCGGCATAGATGGCATTCTGGCTGAGGCCGATCTTCTCGCTTTCGGTCATATAACTCTTGGGCATGGTCCAATCCTTTCCGTCATCAAGGGTCTCCCGCCATGTTACCCCATGCGCCCCCGTCCGGTCCATCTGGACCGGCGGGGTTTGCTGGCCCGTCAAAGCCCCATCCCGGCTTCCCGTTGGCGGTCGGTATCCGGGCGCGCCGAGCGCGCGAAGCGATCCTTGAAGGCGACGCCGACCTGTTGCGCCAGGACGTGCGGCGAGCGTTCCCGGGCCAGATCGTTGAAGTCGGTCAGACCCCGCGCCCGCTCCGCCTCGGTGAAGGCCGGGGCGATGGCTACGCCGCCGACCGCATTTGCTGCCTCGCTGGCCTTGTCCAGGCCGACGTTGACCTTGCGGGCATGATCGTCGTCCGCCGCGATGATCAGCGCGGCTTCCGGCCAGGTGGCGCGCAAGGCTTCGGCGACCGGCTTCAGGTTGCCGGAATCAAACGCCACCACGCAGGGCAGGCCGGTGGCCTGGTGCAGGCTGGCCGCCGTGGCATAGCCTTCGGCGACCAGGATCAGGCTGCCCTGGCGCAGGGTTTCACGAGGATCGATCACATGCATCAACCCGGTCTTGCGGCCCTCGGTGAGGAAGCGCTTTTCACCGTCCGGGGCGATGGTCTGAAGATTCCACAAGAACCCCTTGGCATCGCGCAGCGGGATCAACAGGTGTCCCCGGTCATCCTGCTTGAGCCCAATGCCCGGAACCGCCTTGGCTTGCAGATAGGGATGCTCCGACGTCGCTTCCTGGGCATTGGTCCAGACTCCATAGGCCCGGGCCGCCGCCTTGCGGTGCGTCTCCCGTCGTTCGGCCTTGGCGACCTCCCGGCGCTGTTGGGAGTCCTGCTTCAGGCGCTCCCGTTCGCCGGGATCGAGCTGGGCGTCGGTGGCGATCCACTGCTGGATCTCGCCCCCCAGCTTGAAGTTGACGATCTGCCCATTGGGCAGGCCGTCCAGGAAGCCGCGATAGGACCCGCTCTTCTGCCCCTTGCGGTCGCCCTCGACGGCTACCCGGTGCCAGGCCCCGTCCATCTGGGGGGGACCGTCGAGCTTCAGACCATGCAAATCCAGCATACTGCCGAACTCTTCAATCGGCGACGGTTCCGCCTTCGGAGCCGCCGGGTCGGCCTTCCATGCGGCCAGGGGCTCCGGGTCCGCCCCGTCCGGCGCATACCAGGACTTGGCCCGGCGGTCCCATTTGGCCCCCGCCGCCTTGGCGCGATCCTTCTCCGCATAGGGCACGTCCAACCAGACGCGGGTCTTTGGCTGCTCCGTCTTGGTTTGTTCGGGGGTCTCCATGGTTTTGTCCTCCTGTTGCGTTTTCTCATCGGCGAAAGTGCGATCCCGGGCCGCCTTCTCCAGTTCGGGACGGCGCTCCGGTTCCATGACCCAATCGCGGATCCGTTCCGCGTCCCGGGCGGCGCGGAACAACAGGTTCCGATCCTCTTTGAGAGCGCCGAGCCAGGACTCCACGTAACCCGCATGCCGTTCCGGGTAGTGACCCAGACCCAGTTCGCTGCCGATCAGGAAGGCCGACATTTCGGCCCGCAGTTCCTCGATGGCATAGACCCCGGAGCCGAAGGGACCGAACTCCCGGTTCAGACGGCTCTTGTGACCGCTGGCATGGCCCAGCTCGTGCAGGGCGGTGGCGTAATATTCATAGGCCGTGTCGAAGGCGGCTCGGGCTGGCAGGTGAATGCGGTCGGTCATCGGGCGATAGAAGGCCCGGTCGTTCTGATCATGATTGATCGGCACACCGCCGCCGCTGAGCACCGCTTCCGCCCGTGCCACCGGATCGAAACCAGGCTCCGGCGGCACGAAGGGTTCCAGCCCGTCAATCTGCGCCGCGTTGAACACGGTGGCATAGAACACCCGGGGCCGGGCGAGACGGGTTTCCACATGGCGCGGCTGGCCCGCCTCATCGAGGACCGGAGCCCCCGTCGCATCAAGCAGCGGCTTTTTTTCAGTCCATTGCCAATATTCGACCGGGGTGCCTTTCTCCCCCTTGCGCACCTGCGCATCGAGGCCGAGGGCCTGACGGAAGGTCATCCAGCGCGGATCGTCGCGCGCCTGCATGTCGAGCCACCAGTTGTTGATACCCCGATAGGCCTTGCCCGAGACCGGGTTATGCGGCCCGGCATGGACGAGGCCCGGCGTCCAGGGCTTCTGCCAGCGCGCCGTGCCGCTCTCAATGTGGCGGATCATTTCTTCGGCCACCCGGGTCCGGAAGTCAGGCTGCATCATGGTCCGCCTCCTCTCCGTCCAGCGCCCCGTCCAGGGCCTCCTGCGGGCTCAGGGCCTCCTCGGCGAAGGCTCCCATGGCGTCGGCCAGGTCGGGATCGACCGCGACCGGCCCCCGTTGGGCAAGGTGGGCCACCGTGGCCGTCGCCGTCAGCATGTGGTTGTTCATCAAGATGTCTCCTCTGTGCGGGGTGGGAAGGACAGATTGTCGTGGGAAGGGGCCGGGACCGGCTGCGGCGCGGGCACCCTGGCCCGGCGCAACAGATCCTTGTCCCGGAAGTACAGCCGCTGGCGACCGAGGATCGGCGGCGTACCGGCGGCAAAGATCAGCATGTCGCCGGGAATCACCCGCCCGTTCGGACGCCGCTCCATGCCCTTCAGGCGCATACATTCGTCGGCGGTGAGCAGCGGACGGCTGGTCTCCGCCAGACTGTCCGAGACGCTGCCAATCTCCCCTGGGCGGGCCGAGCGGGCGCGCTTCATCTGCACCACCGTCTGCTTGCCGGTCATGTCGGAAAGCACCTTCGCCGTCTCCACCCGGTTGGGGGCGTAGGCAATGCGCACATGGCAGTTGGACATGATGGATTCCTCACGCCCGTAGGCTTGTTGAAGCTGCGCCATGTCCTGCACGATGATAAAAGCCTTCAGCCCGTAGCCCGCCATGAAGGCCAAGGCCCGCTCGAAGATCTCCAGCTTGCCGATGCTGGTGAACTCGTCGAGCATCAGCAACAGGCGGTGCCGATAGCCCGCCACGGCGCGGCCGTCTTCGAAGGCCAGCGTTCCGGTGAGCCGCCGCAGGAACACATTGAGGATCACCCGGATCAACGGGCGCAGGCGGTCGATGTCGGAGGGCTGAACGATGATGTACAGCGCCGCCGGGGTCGGACCGTTCATCAGGTCGTCAAGCCGGAAGTCGCTGTCGGCAATGTTGCGGGCGACGATGGGATCGGCATAGAGCGCCAACTGCACCGAGGCCGAGGAATGCACCCCTGAACGCTCCTGCGGGGCCTTGATCTTCATCCGGTTGGCCCCGCGCCGCACCTCCCGGTCCACATGGTCCACCCCATGGTCATAGGCCAGCATGTCTTCGAGCAGCGCCGCGAAGTCGTCCTCGTCCGGGCCGCCCGACGCACAGGCCGACATGAAGCCGTTCACGTCGCTCAGGTTGGCCGTGCGCTCCGCTTCGCGCCGGGTACGATAGAGCACATGCAGCAGCACCACCGACAACCACGACCAGCCTTCCTGCATCCAGTAATCCTTCAGGCCCTTGCCCTCCGGATCGACCACCATGGCGGCAATGTTCTGGCAGTCGGCAATGTCATAGCCGCTGCCCAGCCGCACTTCGGCCAGTGGATTGAAGCGGATGGACCCCGCCGTCGCGGTCGGCTCGAAGCGCAGGATGCGGTGCCCCTGTTGCGCCCGCCAGCCCGCCGTCAGAGCATGGTTCTCCCCCTTGATATCGAGCACCAGCACCGAATGCTCCCAGGTCAGCAGGGTCGGCACCACCAGCCCGACCCCCTTGCCCGAACGGGTTCGCGCAAAGGCCAGCACATGCTCCGGCCCGTCGTGCCACAAGGTGCGGGTGCCGAGCCATTGCTTCCAGCCGCCGACCACCACGCCCCGGCGGCCCGCCAACCCGGCCCGTTTGACGTCTTTCCACAGCGCCCAACGGGCCGACCCGTGCAGATCGTCCCGTTGCCGCCCCCCGGCCAGGGTCCGCGCCCCGGCCCGGGCCGAGAGATGCAGCACCAGGGCCAGCGCCGCAAAGCCCGCCGCGCCGGTCCAATAGACCGGCCAGAGCAGGTCATCGGGCAGGCCCCGGGTATGGGTCGCCGTCTGCCACAGCCAGACCCACCAGCGTCCGTCCAAAGGATCGAAGCCGACCGCCCCGCGCCATTGCAGGAGGATCGCCGCCAGGGCGGCGAGGAACACGACGGGGAGAAGGAGGCGCGCGGTCATCGGGCAACCGCCTTCCCATCCTTGAGCACCCACCGGTCCTGCCGGGGCTCGAAGATGTCGGTGACCCGCCGCCACCCGTCGGAGGTGCGCTTGAGCTGCACCACCACATCGACCAGTTCGGACAGGAACTCCGGGACCCGGGGCATGGTGCCGCCGGACCAGGCGATGTTCTGATCGAACTTGCGATGGATCGCCTGTTGCGGGCTTTCGGCGTGGATGGTGCACATGAACCCGGTGACCCCGGAGTTCAGTGCCGCCAGGGCGGCGAAGGCGTTCTGAGTGCTGATCTCGCCGAACACGATATGGTCCGGGGTGACCCGCATCAGGTGATCGTAGAGCTGTCGCCAGTCGAGCAGGCCGGAGCCGCTGTCGGCTTCGCGCGCCGCCAGCAGGCCCACCCCGTCCCAAAAACGCTCGATATGCAGCTCCGGGGTATCCTCTACCGGGATCACCCGGCGATGATCGTCGAGGGTGGCAAGCAGCATGTTGAGCAGGGTCGTCTTGCCGGTGTTGGTGGCTCCGGAGATGATCAGGTTCTTTTCGCCCGCCACCGCGTTGAGCAGATAATCGCGGATCGGACCGGTGATTCCGGCCTGCGCCCAGCTCGGGGTGAACGGATGCTTGCAGCGGATGGCCAGTGACAGACCCGATTGCACCGACGGCCCGACCAGGCATTCAAAGCGATGTCCGCCGGGCAGCACGCAGGACAGCTTGGGATGCAGATCGGCGTTGAACGATAGCCCGTTGCGGTTGGCCAGGGACTTGGCGATGGTCTCCACGGCGGCCAGGGTGAGGGCCGGATCATCGACCACCCGCTTGCCCGCCCCGCGCCGCTCGACGATCACCCGACCGGGGCGGACCATGCGGATTTCCACCGTGGCCGGATCGTCGTAATGGGTCGCCAGCGGGGCCAGTATCCGGCGGAAGATGGCATTGCCCTCCGCCGGTCCGATCCCCTGGGGCAGCGCGCCGTCCATCTCACAGCCCCGCCGGACAGGGCGGCACGAACAGGGTCTGATGCGTGCCGGGTGTTACATATGACCCACAGGCCAAAGCCCCGCCGCCCTGTTCCCACTGATTCCAGATGCCACCGACAAAAGCACAGGTCGAGGACACAGCCTCACCCGTGAAGGGATTGCTTCGTGATACCCTATTGACCGTCCCATAGTAGTGAGCGGCAGAAAAGTTGGGGTGATTTTCATAATCACCATTGACAAATATCGTGCAAAATCCTCCCCCCTGAAAGTATGCGTACCCCGTGCCGAAGGTCCCCGACGCGGTGACCGTATCGACACAGACGTCGGTCGGCCCGGTCGGCACCCCGGCCCCAATGGCCTTCTCGTAGTCGGTGCCGTCCGGCCGCCGCCAGATCTCCACCAGGTCGGTCAACTGCAAGGCATCGCAGCCCGCATATTCCCATTGCCCGTTGGGCAGGGTGTCGGTGCCGGTCAGTTCGAATGGCATCTGGGTTGCCCCCTGGAGCACTTCGGCGGTCTTGATGTCGTAGCGCCCGCTGGGCGGCGTGATATAGACCGTGCTCAGGGCATAGGCGAACAGTTGGTCGTCATGGTTCTGCCAACCGGCGGTCTCCACCTGATGGGCATAGACCGCCGCCGAGGCCTGACAGCCGGTGACATAGACGGGCACCCCGTTGTGCAGGTAGTAGAAGCGCTCCTCGCCATAGCTGACCCCGGCGGTCAGGTCGTGTTCCCAGGTCGCCGGGTTGTCGCAGCCCCCGGTGGTCGTGGCGATGGGCAACGCCCCCGAGGTGTCCGGGGCGCATTCGGTGATATACTGCTTCACCCCATCCACGTTGATCCGCAACCGGCTTTGCAGGGTCACCGTGCCGCCGTCCAGATCGACAATCGGCGAACAGACATATTGCCCGTCCGATCCCTCGTAGATTTGTTCATGGACATATTCGACGCCGGTGTCGGTGCAGCCGCCCGCCTGATAGGTGATGCCGTCGAGAGCATAGGTCCAGGTGCCCTGCTGATAGGAGGTGCCGCCCGCGTAGTCGTGGCGGATCGAGCAGCCGTTGGTGGTCCGCACCATGGGCACGGGGGCCTTGGTCTCGGAGGCCTGGCAGCCCCGCACCTGCACGTCGGCGTTGTTGGAATCCCGATAGATCAGGGCCGACTGGGGCACCGCCTGTTGCGCCTGATAATCGAGCAACAGGGTGCAGGCGGTGAAGGTCTCGACAATGGGGAACAGTTGATCGCTGTCCGCTGCGCATTCGGTGACCTCCTGACGCGCCCCGCCCGCGTCCACATAATATAAGAGATACTGCGCCGTCGCCGTGCGCGCCTCCATGTCCACCAGATCGGAACAGACCGAATAGCTGCGTTGCAGGGTGAAGCCCTCCGCCCCGTCGGTGCAGGGGGTTTCCGAGGCGACCACGCCGCCGGTCGCCGTCACCGTCTTGGATTGCTGAATGGCCCGCAGTTGCTCGATGTCGATGCGCACCGGGCAACCCTCGGTGACCACACTCACCGTCTCGGTGGGGGCGTCGGCCAATTGCACCGGATCAGGGGTCTTGTAGGCCGCCGCCGGATCGTTGGCCGTAGCATTGCTTCCGGCCGGTTTGGCCCCGTCGTCGGTGGAGGCGATAACGGCGGGCTCTTCTTGCGTTGGCGTTTCTGCCGGATGTTCGGCCAGCCGCTTCAGGGCCTCGATCAGACTCGCCCCGTCCCCCTGCACGGTGACCGGGGCCGCCGGTTGCAGTCGCGGATCGTCCAGTTCGAACTGGGCCGAGAACAGGTTGGAGTCCAACGCCTCCCGCCGCCCGTCCTTCTCCACCCCGACCAGCACCACCTGCCCGATGCGCTTGTCTTCCACCGTCACATAACGGGCGTAGGCCTTGGCGGTGACGCCCCGGGTCAGGTCCGGCGATGCCCCCGGCACGGTGAGCAGGCTGAGATCGAGCGGCAGCGGCTCGCCCTCGGGGATCTCGGTCAGCCGCGCGGCGCGGGTCAGAATATTCACCTTGGCGGCCAGGGTGGCGATCATCGCCGGATCGTCTTCGGCGGCTGGATCGGGCGTCTCCGCCGCAGGGGCCGCCAGGGCGGCGAGCAGCGCGGCAACGGCCAGCGCCAGGATCAGGGCTTGCGTCTTCATGTTCCGTCTCCTTGTCCGGGTTTGCGGATGTACCAATCGTGGGCGGGCCGGATCTGCACCCGCGTCCCCTGGGCAATGGTCACGATGGGCACCAGATTGACCGTTTGTTCCAAAACAGATGCGGTGATCTCGCCGAACTTCTCTGACAGTTCCTGCGCCCCCTCGCCGGTGACCGCGCCGACCGAGGAGGTGGCGTCCCCCTTGTCGGCCAGGGCGCTGGCCAACCGCACGGTGGCCGAGATTGCCGAGATCAGGATGGCCGTGCCGTATTTTTCCCAGAAGCGGTTGTCCACCTCGCCGGTGATTCCGGCCCGCCCCTGCTGGTCGCCCACCGGGGCCGCCAGTTCGAGGATTTCCGCCCGGTGCCCGGCCATGAGCACCCGCTTGCAGGTCAGGGACAGCCGGGTGCTGCCCACCTGCTTCGGGCTCTCGTAATCGCAGATCAACCGCGAGCCCTTGGGGATCAACACGTTGCGACCGTGATAGCCGAACACGTCGCGGCTGGTCTGGATGATCGCCTCGCCCCCCTCCTTGCTGTCGAGCTGACTGTTGATGCCGGTCTCCAGCACGCCGCTGATGTAGCGGTCGGCCGCCAGGATGCGGGCGTTGTCCACCGGCGGACCGGAGAGCCGTCGCTCTGCCCCATAACCTTCCGGCTCCCCGGGCATTGCCCCACCTTCCATGCCGGGCGTCAGGCGGGCTAGTTGCGGGGTTTTGGGTCCGGGCAAGGCCCCGTCGATCAGGCCGTCGCCGTCGAACATCGCCGGATGGGCCAGCGCGGTTTGCAGGGCAATCCGATAGGGATCGGGACGCGGCGCGACGACCAGCGGACGCGGGATCGGGGCCGGAGGCGGTGGCGGGGCCGCATTGTTGATCACCCGGGTGAGCACCACCGGCGGGAAGGCGGGCGGCTTTTGCGGCTGCGGCACCGGCGGCGGCGGTGGGGCATTGAAGGTCCAGGCCGCCTCGTCGCCATCGGGCAACGGCGGCGCGCCTTCCACCGTCGCCGTCTGGCACAGGCCACCGAGGGTCAGGCCGAGGGCCAGGGCCGCTTCGCAGAACAAACCCATCACGCCCCTCCGCTATAACGAATGCACAGGAACCGGGTGCCGGACTTGAGGGTGATCAGCGGCTGGGTGCTCTCGATAATGTAGGTGGTCCCCCGAACCCGGGTGTTGACCAGTTCGTCCAGCCCGTCCACCACCACATAGGCGGTGGGCAGTTCCAGATCCCGCCAGCGTTCCCCGAAACGGACGTAGGTGAACACATCGTCCCGGAACACCGTCTCCGGCTTCAGATCGTCACTGCCCGAGAGTTCGTAATCGCCCCAACCGCGCAGCTTGTCCGGATCGAAGGGCACCGTCTCCACAAAGTCGTCGGGCAGCGGTTCCGCCGGGGTATCGGACAGATCTGAGGCCGCCGATGTGCCTGGGGGCGGCAGCTCCAGGGTTTGAATATCGGTTTTGCCTGCCGGGGCGATGATCGGCGGCGCATCGACCGCCCCCTCGATGCGCACCACCAGATCGGGCAGGGTATCGGCATTGAACCCTTCGGCCCGCAGATAGAAGGGATACAACGCGCCGGAACGGCCATGCACCACCATGTTGCTGTCCAGGCCGAACCCGGCGGGCATCACCGACAGACGACGCGGGCCGCGCAGGGTGACCTTGAATGCCGCCGGGTCGCCCAGGTCGGCACGTTCGATCCTCTCACCCTCCGGCAGTTCGATCACCGTCACCATGCGTTCGCGCAACCGCACCCTATAAGTACAGTCGGCACAGACCAGGGTGCGATAGACCCCGGCGGTCTCGTCGGCCCGGTCCCAGGCCGCCTGGATCTGACCGCCGACGCTTAACCGCAGCAGCTCGCCATAGTCCCCGTCGGCCTGCCGCTTGGCTTGCGCCACGGCGGACTCCGGCACCGGACGCTGTGGCCCGCCGTTGGGGAACGGCGTCTGCGCCACGGCGGGGGTTAAGGGGATCAACGACAGGGAAAAAAGGGCCACCGTCGCCCCTATCGGGCGACGGCAGCGCCATTGAGGCGCCGCGAAGCGTAAGCGGAGCGAGCCAAGCACCCGGAGGGTGCGCCCGGCGCTTGAGGGGGACAGGCGGGCCGGGCAACCTGCCCGCCGATAAGGAATCTTATTCATGAGTTGGCCCTTTCCTTGAGAACCAGGTCGAGGACGGTGATGCCCAGAGGGTTTTCGTATTTGTCCGCCGCGCGCACGGTCTGCGGACGCAGGGTCAGGTTCAGATAGGCCCGCAGCTTCTTGCGCTCGATCTCCGCCCCGTCCTTGTGGTCGGTCTGCACCAGGTCAACCGCATACTTGTAGGTGCCGCCGAAGGAATCGATGCGGTCCACGCTTTCCACGGTGATCGAACGGGTCAGACGGGCATCGAGAGCATCCTGCACCGCGCCGCTGTCGATACGCTCGCGGCGGAAGCGCTCGTAGAACGCCCGGTCGGTCATGGTGAAGGCCTGACGAAAGCGCTCCGTCTGGGTCACCGTGTCGATCTCCAGCAGCATCCGCACATAGCGCCGGGCCATGTTCTCCAGCAGCACGTCCAGTCCCTGCACCGTTCGTTCCACCGGCTCGATGCGGTACAGCCGGTTGTCGTCCGGATCGGTGCGCACCAGGGCAATCTCGGTGGTCTTCAAGGGCAACAGATGGGCGAAGGCGCTGACCGTCACCGACAGCCCACCCAGCAGCGCCACGTTCATCGCCACGCTCAGGCGCAGCAGCCAGGCCAGACGCCGATGGGCCACCCCGAAGCTGTACGGATCGGCCCTGAACACCGCCGCATGGCTCACCGTCCGGTTCTCGTCCAGGGGGGTCAGCTCATCCATTTGAAGCCTCTTCCGTCAAACTGGAGGGGCAGGCAGGCACAGGGGCTTTGGCGCATCTCATCGGCCCCGGAACCCTCGTTGGTCGGCATTTCCACCTGTGGGGTGACGGCACAGCCGCCCAATCCAACGACGGCCAGGAGCAGCAGCAAAAGCACCAGCAGAACATTCCTCATGACGGTCGCCTCCTTCATGGCTTTGCGTTGATGTTGCGGACTCGGTTCAGGATTTCAGCGGCGCGGGTCGAGACCTGCTCGAAGGCCGCGATAGGATGGCTTGCGGCCCCGGCGGTCCAGCCGGTGGCCTGAGCGGCACCACTGGCCGCCTTCCCGAGAACCATCGCCGCAGGTCCGCCCGGCATGGCGACGAGGCCCTTCTTGGCGAAGGAGAAGGCCGTGCCAGCGATCCCCGCCGTCAGGACACCTGCCGCCGTGTTGGTGAGGGCCGATCCGGAGATGGAGTTGGCGAGGCCGGTGGCTTCGGTCATGAAGGCAGTGCCCATCCAGCCCAGGGCCATGGCCAGCAGCAACGCCGTGTTGTTCATCGACAGGTCTTCCTGGTCGAAGGTGACCGGATCGCCGACATTGAGCGCCGTCGTGCCGTACATGACCACGGCCAGGGCGGCGGTCGAAGCAAACAGGACCATGAACGACGAGATCAAGGTGCGCATGCCGCTGACCGCCATGCCGCGCCCCCAGCCGAAGCCAAAGCCCAGCATCAGATAGGGACTGAAGGTGGCCAGCATCATGATCCGGAAGATCGACACCACCACCTGGCTGAAGTAGACGATGAGCAGCAGGAAGTACGGAACGACCAGCGCGATGGCATAGAAGATCGGCAGGGTGTTGGTGAGCGAAGTCTTGCGGGCCAGCTGACCGGCCAGGCCGAGCACCTGCATGATCCCGGTCTCGGCTTTCTCCACCAGGGCCGTCATGCCCGCAAGGCCACTCGGTTGCACCGAGGATTGCCCCGCTTCGCCGACCGACAGGGCGACGCTCGCGGCCGATCCCATCACCGACAAAGAGGCCTGATAGATGTTGTTGACAAGATCCGGACCCTGGCCCGTCAGCAAAATCCATGCTATAAATACGAAGATGAACTCCTTACCAAAGGCTGCGAGATCGGCCTGCCCGAGGATCATCTTGAGACCGTGAATCACCACCCACAGACCGACCAACGACAGAAAGAGCAATTGCATCGGATCGACCAGAACCGCACTCAAATCCTGCGTGAACTGATTGGCCAGATTGACGTATTCGGTGACAATCTCGCAGGTGAAGCAGTTACCGGTCATGACCCGATCCTCCAGGAGAAAATGCGATGGATGTTTTGAGAGCGTTGATGGCCTGGTTGGGTGCGGCTGTTCTGCGAGCGGTCGTCTTCGTGATTGCCATCGCCCTCTTTGTGGGATTCATCGGCTCCGTTCTTGGCGCGTTGTACGTGTTCTTCGCCTACGACGAGTACAGCCTTTACGCGGGGGCCTATATTCTGGCGGTGGCTGCGTTGACCTTGTTCATTCAGGCCCGCCAGGGAGACAATCCCGTGACGGAGACCAAGGCCAAGCCCAAGCCCCAAAAGAACCCCAATCGGCCCATCGGTGGACTGCACACCGTCGAAGTGATGCTCTTCGAAGATGATCGCGAGACGGTCCGCTTGGCCCGCAAGTGGCGCAACATGTTGGACTGACGGAGCGCTCATTCGTCCTTCTCCTCTCCGTCCCCGGCCAAACGGCTGTCCAGCGGCACCCCGGCTTTCATCACGTAGGCCGACTGCACCTTCAGCAACTGCGCCAGGATCTGCGTCTGTTGCGCCATGGCCCGGGCCATCAGCACCTGCCCCTTGGCGATGACCGCCAGCCGGTCATTCTGATCCTTGGCCGCGTCGGCCGCCGTCTCCAGTTCGCCCGCCGCCTTGTTCAGGGCTTCCGCTCCTTGCGCTGCCACGTCGCCCTGACCCAGGCCCTTGGAGGCCGCATCAACGATCATGTTGTCGCGCCGCACCTCCACCGCCTTGCGCGCCTTTTCCTGGTCCTCCCAGGGTTTGGCGGTGATCGTCTTGGGATCAATCCATAGGGTTTGCCGATAGGCGTCTCCGGCCTCGCAGATGGAGGTGAAGTCCATGTCCTCGAACTCGACCGAGGGCATGAGCTTGCTCAGATCGGGCACCAGACATTGGGCATCCTGCCGCAGGTCGCGCCCGACCTTGGCCAGATTGATCAGCGGCAGGGTAATCTGTCCCATCTTGCCGAGGGCGTTGAGCTGTTCCTGAGCCTTCTTCGACAGCTCGGTGAGCTTGTCGATCTGCTGCTGCATTTTGCTCAACTGGTCGGTCAGCTTGCCGATGGCGGTGGTGTCGATGACCGGATATTCAGCCCGCGCCGGACCGGCGACGGCGAGCAGCAACAGCAGCGGCAGCGGCAGGGTCTTTTTTGACCGTCGTTCAACTTCTCCGATCCATTCCACCAGCAGCTCGAAGTAGCCGTCGTCCCAGCCCCTCACCCCGAGGAAGGACAACCGATGGCTCACCGTCGCGGGGGCGATCTTGAGCTTGCGCGCGATCTCCCGATTGCTCTTGCCCTTGCGGCGCAGACCGACCAAGGCCAGGTCCCGCTTCAGGGTCCAGTGGGTCACAGATGATCCGGCCATGCCGCCCCCCATTGTGCCTGAAGGGCCGCCAGTCGCCGGTTGGCGTCCGGTCCGGCCTGATAGAAGCGCAGCGCCGCGCCCAGGGGCCGCAGGTCCACGTCGATGATGGCGCTCTCGTCGAAGCCACTGGCCGCGTCACGCTTGATCACCAAGGCCCGCCGCTCGCCCGGACGCCGCTCTTCCCCATCGCCGCAGACGAAGGCGATCTGTTCGTCGTTCAGCTTGAATGGGCGCAACGAGGCTTCGCTGGCCTGACTGTTGGGCAGGAACAAAAAGGTCGAGGTGTTCTCGATGAAGGCGTCTGCCCCCGGCGACTTGAACAAGGCCGCCGGGTCCTGGAAGGCCAGACCGACCGAGCCGTTGAGCTTGCGGTACTCGCGGAACATCTCCATGGCCAGATTGCGGAAGCCGTCGTTCTGCAACAGCTTCGCCGCCTCGTCGATAAAGATGGTGAAGCCCTTGGCATGGCCTGCCGCCCGATAGATGGCCGAGGCGATATGCGCCACCACCGGCGGACCGACCACCGGATCGTCTAGCGCCTCGTTCATGTTGATGCCGACCATGTGAGAGCGATCAAGGAAGCCGCCCAGACTGTCGTGCGGGGCATTGAATATGTGGCTGTTCAGGCCCCGGTTGCCTTTCTCGTCCACCACCCAGCGGGCAAAGGCTTTGCGCAACGCCGTTTGCTTCTCGAAGGCGAAGGGATAGATGGTGTTGAGACTGCGTTCCGGCGGCTGCACGGTGAAGGCCAGTTCCACCGCATGGGCAAAAGCCGCGTCGT